>JANAVG010000047.1 GCA_024213275.1 Rossellomorea sp. BNER | reverse complement strand
GCCTCCTGATATGAACGAAACTGTCAATGCCCCCACTCTACACAATGTTTTGATCTGCTATTGACCAACTCTAAGAAGAGTAGCTGTTTTCGCTTCTTTGCTTGTTTTGTTAGATATTTAGCCATTCCGGCTAGAGTAGCTCCTTCTTTAGCTTACTGACCACTTCTCACCTATTTGAATGGCTGTCAAGTGCTTTCCTTGACTGCCATTCAAATAGGTGAGACACTCCTTTAAGCTAAAGAAGGAATGTGTTCCCTTCTCCTTTATATGACTTAGAATAGGTGGTAAGAACACGGCACGAAGGCAAAAATCTCTACTGCGGTTAGCGCTCTGATATCCGTGGGTTTTCACATTTTATCTTTCCGTATAAAGGACTTATCCACTAACTCGGGACGTGCGTTAATCTTTTAGATATAGCACAGAGGAGGCACGTGGGTTTTCCTTTCCGGTTTTTTTTCTTTGCCTTCGAGCCCTATTCTCATTCATCTATTTTCTTCCTAATTGTTTGTGGGAAATGTAAAAATCAAAACATTAAGCGTTTGGTACTTCCTCTATCTCTTGTGTAATAGCCCAAATAAAACCTGATAATTCTCTTGCTACTGCGGTAATCGCTTTTCCACTTTCTTTTCCTCGTGATAATAATCGGTAATATTTTTTATGAAGCCGGTTTTGCGCTTTCCAGGATATCGCCTGAATTGTGGGCGACTGTCCAGTTTGACGTCTCATTAATTCTCCTTTAACTGACGGTTGATAACGATAACTCCAGGCAGCTTCAACTAATAATCGTCGCACATGACGATTCCCTGTTTTTGTGATGTTTCCTTGTCTTCTACTCTCACCACTCGAGTATTCACTTGGGATTAGACCTACATAAGCCATTAACTGTTTGGGCGTTGAGAAACGTTTGAAAGAACCTATCTCTGCTACAAGACTAGTTGCTGTAATAAGCGCTACACCTCTTAATGCTTGTAAGGCTTGAATAGTTGGGGCATGCACACCCTCTTTGGCCTGAACTTTAATTTCTTCCTCTAGTCTTAGGATTCGTTGTTCCAACTCTTTTATTTGGTGATAATATTCTTGGAAGACCACTTGTAATTTGGAGCTTTCAAACTTTAATGTATCCAGCCATCTACGATATTTGATCGTCCATTTGTTCACGCCTGATGGTGGCTGAATATTATTACGAAGTAAAAATTTACTTAAACGGTGTTTAGCTCTTAGCTCGTCTTCTTTTGCATCTTCCCGACATCTTACAAGATCACGGAGAGATTCATCTTCTTCTGTAGGAACATAAATATTAGTTAATTCCCCTGCTCGATATAAATGAGCGAGTCGAATAGAGTCTCTACGATCTGTCTTGATACGCTCACCTGGTCGCTTGGGTATTAAAGACGGAGCTATCACATCACAATGAACACCTAAGGTAAGTAATAGTCTATATAGTGGGTATCCAGTAGGGCCGGCTTCATAACAGACACGAAGATTCTCGGTGTCTCCAAGTTTTTTTATTAATTTCTTAACTGCTTCTGGTGTATGAGTAATCATACCCCAGTATCTAGGCTCTTCTCGTCCCTCATTAGCGATTGCGACTGCAATTTTTTCTTTTGATACGTCTAAACCAACATATTTTATGGTATCCTTCATAATAACTAGCTCCTTCCGTAATGTAGCTCTGATTTGGGTATGTTTTCTACCAGTAAACATTCTAACCAAATTAACCTACGATGTTACGAGTAAGGAGCTAGTTTCGTTCATGATAACTCGTC
>JANAVG010000046.1 GCA_024213275.1 Rossellomorea sp. BNER | reverse complement strand
TTTTTAGTGCTTATAAATATTCTTTTAAAGAGGGCTTCCCTGTCAATACATCTATCATAATGGAATAAAGGGCTAGAGAGGAATTTTAGCCACTCCTGGAATTTCTCGCCGTTCATAAGCCCTTGAATCCCTTGATCTAATTGTTCTTTAATTTCTTCTAGTGCTTTGTTTTTTATCATTAGATTTTCCTCCCTTTGTCTTCTTTTTATTGATCTAAAGGAATCCCCCAGAGGGGGATGATTTTAAGCGTGATCTTCCATCCATCCCTGTGTCATCCAATCCTCACAGCACTCAAATTTAAAGGCGATTTCTCCGGTTGCGTGAACAATTTTGATTTCGCATTCATCCCCTTGACACGTTGCGTCAAAATATCTTGCATGAAAGTCTTGCATGTTTGCACTTACTCCTTTGAATCCATAGCTTTCAATGATTTCAATCATGTTTTTCATTTTTGGTTTTCCTCCTTTGATTTTTCAATTTCATTTTTTTCTTTTGCCTTCTGAAGCGAATCAGTTCCCCAAAGGGGGATGATTTTTCCCCTTTTGCAAGTAGAACGAACAATGAGCATAGAGAGGGGGTCAAGGGTGGTTTGAGCAACAAAAGTTTTTTATGTTGCGCTAGCGTCCTTAATAAAAAACTTTTTTGCCCCTTGACTGCCTCTCTATCCACCTTAGCTTTCAGCAGTTGGAGGGCGAAGCCTAGGAGGCTCCGACTGCTGGAAGGTTAGTCGGATTGCGTGATTGTACGATTCGGAAGGCAAAAGGGAAAAATCAATGAAAAAAGCAGCCGTGATGGCTGCTCTCCTTTTATCTTTTATTCTTTTAATCTTTTATTCTTTTAATCTTTTGTTCTTTCAGGTTTTAGGTTTCTAGGTTTTCGGCTCGTTCGGTATGGGCCGATAGGCAAAGGAAACCGGAACCTAGGGGGAGTTTGACCGAAGGGAATTATTCCCCCTGGTTAGCTTTTTCTTTAATACCGAAGCGACATGTATCGGAATGTAAGAAAGGTGTTTTTCCTTTCTGTTCAGACCGTAGTGCAGCCGCCCAAGTTTTGAAATTGATTGATCTAATGATTTGAGGTCTTTTTCCTAAAAAAATTATGTAGTTAGAATTTCTACAATATTTTTTAAGATTTGAAATTCCCCAGCTTTTACTTGCTTCATAATATCCCTAAATCGAAGGGATAAAAACTCTTCTACATCCAGTTGAAGATCGGGATGGATTTCATGTAAATCGTGAAGAAGTACTTCTCCTCTCAAAACATGATGTTTATCTAATTTCACATTGATAAACGTAAATTCCTCTTTCCTTGTCCTTTTGAAATGTTGTTTTAATTCCTCGATATTCACTTCTTTTTTCTCTTCAAGATAGTGGTTAATGGATAATTCAACTTCATTCTCTTCTTCCTGTACACTTCTGATCCATCTGGCCAACGTGTCAAAATTCATTCCTCTATCAACCTGTCGGAGAAAATCTAAGTAAAAGATGCTCAAAAGCTTCTCTAAAGTAAAGATCTTATCTGTTTCATCCGCAACGATTTCATTTATTGTTCCTACAAACACTTGAGCCCGTTTTAAATCATAAAGTGATGTCTTTATATATAACCGTGCATGATTACTATCAAATAATCGGTGTATTAACCCTCCTGCATGGTCCAAAACAGCATTATTTAGAAGGTCTAAACGGCTGAACTTTCTCATGGGTGAAACGCCCTCCTTTTTCTATAAATCTTAATACTGAAAACATCACTCCATGAAGGGTTTTTCTTTCAGATACATTCCAC
>JANAVG010000045.1:1751-2001 GCA_024213275.1 Rossellomorea sp. BNER | reverse complement strand
TTATTATACACCTAAAGAGATCTCCAATATGCTAAACATTGGTGATAGTACTCTTCGTAAATGGTGTATCTCATTAGAAGAACACGAATACTTCTTTAGCAGAACGGATAATAACCGCAGAATGTTCTTCGACAAGGATATTATCGTTTTGAAGCATCTTAGAGAGTTAGTACAGGTGCAATTCCTTTCACTAGAGAACGCATCAAAAGTTGTTACTTCAAAGTATAAACAGGAAAAAGAACAGGCGTCC
>JANAVG010000045.1:0-1741 GCA_024213275.1 Rossellomorea sp. BNER | reverse complement strand
AGAACGACGAAAACGATGAACGTTCCTTAGAAAGCGACACACAAAAAATATTGAACAAGATAGAACAGCTTGAACAGTTCAATAAAACCTTATTAGATACGATTGATAAACAACAAAAATACATAGAGGAACGGTTAAACAAGCAAGAAGAACGGCAAGAGAAGCGTGATCAGATGTTAATGGACTCTTTAAGGGAATCTCAAGAAGCAAAAAGATTAATGTTAGAAGTAAAAGAAGAACAAAAAAAGAAACCGCGCCGAGGGATTATCAGCTGGTTTAAAGGAGATTAGGATTCATCAATCGGTGGATCCTTTTTTCTTTCCTCGTTTTCACAATTAAAATAGCAATTGCAATTTAGTTTAGATCTTATACAACTTTTCACATACCTTTTTACTCGGTGTCGGTCATAATCTTGACCAATGTTGTTTTTGAATTGATTTTATAATGATCGCTAATAAAAAATACAATCTTGCAGTACAAACTTTGTGCTTCAAGTTGTATAGAAGACGAGTAGTTAAACTACTTCTAATTTGGGATTGATATACATAGGGTATAACAAAAAAGGGGTGAATCCCAATTTTTTTAAAAAAGGGGATTATAATTGCATTATTAAGTTGTTTAATAGTAATAGGGGGCTATTCAATTAATTATTTTACTGAATTTGTAGGTGCTGATTCAACTGGTCACCCATTCGACTTGCATTCTATTGCCGATAAAACTAAAAAAATAGATTTTACTGAGATACTTGAAACATCTTTAAAAGAAAAAGGATATGAGACAGTAGATGGGATGGTTCTTCAACAAAGTAAACAATTATCTAGAGTTACTATTTTTATTTCAAAGAAAGAGTATAAAGGGGAGACAACTAGAAAAAGCATAGAAAAAATAGTTAATCGTTTAGCAAAAGAAAACGAAATTGGTAGTTTCAAAGTTTTGGTTAAAACAAAATAGATTTTTTTGATGAGTAAATTAGAAACAGGGTGATATGGGACATAACAGCTTCGCTTCATGGTATAAGAACAGGGAGGTTCTTGATTAATATTCAACGTTCTGCATTATTTCAACGAGGGAAGAACAGTCAAATAACCAAATGCTAAATAAAGATATATAGATAAAAGATTGAATAGATTACACAATAACTGCTACCAATTGATTGCCCATATCAGCTAACAATAACAGAGAACGGAAGGAAGAACAGCAACATAAACCTTGATCTACCACTGTTCTTGCCGAACACTTATTAGATTAGTTAATAAACCTCTATACCCCATAGCCTTATCCAGGTTCTTATTAATTACCTCTACTTCCATCACTCCACTAATTACTCTCTCTAGAAAACCACTGTAAATAATTTTGATAAAACTGCCTGACCTTTATCGAAATTGTGTGGCCACATTTCATTTGAACCAGAACATTTCGGGCCAATTATATATCCCTTCTTTAATGGAGGAGCATTCTAGGAAATGTTAAGGATAATCTTACTCGACTATCGCTTATCAAAAATGAAAATAATTATAAAAAATTATTATAATATTCAAACTATATGTTAATCTATTTTTTGAAAACAAAATTATAATCTGATTAATTAGATTAAAATGGAGGAAACCATTGATGAAGGTATTAGTAACTGGAGGAGCAGGTTTTATTGGATCTCATACTGTAGACTATTTAGTAGAGCAAAATTATGAAGTTGTAGTTGTTGATAATCTCGTTACAGGGTGCACAAAGAATATTCTTCAAG
>JANAVG010000044.1 GCA_024213275.1 Rossellomorea sp. BNER | reverse complement strand
CTTTCGCATTTAAAGAGAACATATACAAAAACATAATAGTAAATGATTATAAATTAGATAAAGCCTTTGTTGAATCTGAGGTCCTCTATTTTAGGCTAAATGATAAGAACATAATGAGAGTTATCAATAGTCTATACGATGACTACGGGAAATTAATTGCATCTGGAATGAATTACTACAAGCGTAAGAATAATAAGCGCTATTTAATCAAGGGTGATTTTTTAAGAGCGCAAGACGACGAAACACAACAGGCTATCGATGATCTCTTTGAAACCCAACTAAAAGATTGGTTTGATCCTGATAAGGAAAGCGCAGCGTTTCAACTACAAGATGGACTCCAACTTGAAGACATGAGTGATGCTCAAAAATCAACCGGGAATCAGGGAACTAGTCGTGATATTCGAGAGCTGGTTAACGATGTTATTGATTTTGTAGCTATGGGCCTACATGTTCCTAAAGGAATCCTAAAAGGGGATGTTGCAGATGTAGAGAAACAGGTAGATAGTTTCTTGATGTTCTGTATTCTTCCCATTGCAAAATTAATTGCTACTGAGTATAACCGAAAAATTTATAAGAAAAAGGACTATTTGGAGAGAACCTATTTAAAAGTAGATACTTCACAAATTAAGGTCGTTGATATTGTTCAACTTGCTAATGCAGTAGACAAGCTGTTTGCTGTTGGTGGTTTGAATATCGATGGAATTCTAGAGCGACTTGGGGAAGAACCTCTAAATGAAGAGTGGTCACAGAAACGATATGTGACCAAAAACTATAGAGAGGCAGAGTCTATGGAAGGAGGTGAAACAAATTGACAAGACGAATGCAAAACAAGCGATTTAAAAACGAAAAGTATAACTCTCTTCCTAAGATTGATAAAGTCTTTAAGGCAGAAGCGGCTTCAGACGATACTCACAAGCTTACAATCTATGGTGACATTGGGGAGTCCTGGTGGGGAGATTATATTACAGCAACCGATGTAGAGAACATGTTAAAAAATATTAACTCCAGTAATATCGATGTTCATATCAATAGTTATGGTGGAGATGTATTTGACGGCATAGCTATTTATAATCAATTGAAAAACCACAGTGCAAAGGTAACTGTTTTTGTAGACGGTGTAGCTGCAAGTGCTGCCTCAGTTATCGCAATGGCAGCGGATGAATTGGTAATGAATGTTGGTTCCATGATGATGATTCATGAAGGTTCTACATTTGCCTGGGGAACTAAGACAGACATCCGGAAAACATTGAATGCTTTAGAGGGAATCGATAAATCAATCGCTGACATATATATGACTCGTTTTGATGGGGAACGAACTGAAATCGACACCTTAATTACAAACGAAACATGGTTTACATCAAGTGAAGCGGTTGACGTTGGATTGGCTGATAGGGTAAACGAAGTCGCTGCACCTGACGAGGATCCAGAAGAAATTAAAAACTCTATTTTAGAACGTATTCGAAACAAAAAAACAGGGAGTTCACCAGCAGGGGATAACCCAACACAACCAATATTAAACCGATTTAAACGCCAATCATCTTAGGCGTTTTTTATTATGACTAAAAAAGCGGAGGAACTAACATGACAGTAAATAAGATCGAAAACAAAAAACTTGAATTGTTACCATTAGATATTCAATTCTTTGCCGACGGAATCAAGAACCTTGATGATCCTGTCATCAAAAATAAAGATGAACAAATCAAGGCTATGCAGGAGGCTTTCGAAAGTGGAGATGCTGCAGAAGTAGCTGCAAAGATCATGTCCAACTTTGAAAATAACATGATCCACATTCAAGACATGATGAATACTGTAACAAAAGAAGCGAAGCAGGCTAGTGCTGAACAATGGGACGAGCAAGTCCTAGCTTCACGTGGTGTGCGAATTCTCACATCAGAGGAAAAGAAGTTTTATAATGCTGCTATTGAAGCAAACTCTTTCGATGAAGTTATTAAACTTATGCCTCCCACGGTTTTTGAAAGGGTATTTGAAGACTTAGAAAAAGAACACCCACTCCTTTCTCTTGTGAATTTCCAACGGACTGGAGCAACAACAGCTTGGGTATTACGTAAGCCTGGGGCGCCTGTAGCTTTTTGGGGAGATGTAACAGCAGCCATTCAAGAAATGCTAGATGAAGGATTCCGAACTGTTGAGCAAAGTATGTTCAAACTAAGTGGGTTCTTAGTCGTTTCGAAGGCAATGTTTGAACTTGGTCCAGAATGGTTAGATCGTTATGTTCGTTTATTTATGGCCGAGGTTATTGCAGATGAGTTGGAGAATGTCATTGTTAATGGTGATGGAAATAAGAAGCCTATCGGGATGACTCGTGATTTAGAGGGAGCCGTTACAGGTGGAGCCTACCCATTGAAAACTCCTGTTGTCTTAGCGGACTTTTCCCCTAAGACAATCGGAAAAGAAATTCTAGCACCAACGACCAAAAACGGAACACGTC
>JANAVG010000043.1 GCA_024213275.1 Rossellomorea sp. BNER | reverse complement strand
TGTTTTTGATAATTTAGATTTGAGCCACTTTTATACAACATGATCACATAAAAAATGAGCCACATGATTTCCAATTCTAGTAACCTCTCTTATGATAGAAAGTGACCAAACTTACTACATAGTCGAGGGGAAGAAAAAGGATGATCGAAATGGCTCAATTCTATAATATCAAATTCTTAAAAGAGGTTGAAGGTTTATCACAAAGGCAAATTGCGACAAAACTTGGGATTTCTCGCAATACCGTAAGTAAGTACTTAATCCAAAATGCAGCTCCAACTACTGTATTAAGAAAAAGAGTATATGGAACAAAAGAATACTCACCAGAAACAAAACGGGTTATCCCTATTATCGATCAGTGGTTGGAAGAAGATCAAAAACATTGGAAGAAGCAAAAACATACTGCGATCAAGATTTATAAACGATTAGTTGACGAATACGACTTTAAAGGATCGGCTTCTAACATACGTAAAATAGTAGCCAAACGTAAGAAAAAGATCCAGGAAGTCTTCATTCCACTTGATTTTCAACTCGGCCACCAATTCCAATTCGACTGGGGAGAGGCGGATATTATTCTTCAGGGTCGAACACAACGTATTTTCCTCTTCTGCGTTCAGCTTTCCGCTAGTCGAATGCGGTTTGTGAGAGCGTATATTCATGAAAAACAGGAAGCCTTCTTGGATGGGTTTGTCCATGCCTTTGAGTTCTTTGGAGGGATTCCAACGGAGGGACTACTTGATAATCTTAAAACAGCAGTCGTAAGAGTTCTTCAAGGAAGAGATCGATTAGAACAGGAAACATTTGTCGGCCTTCAGGCTCATTATGTGTTTAAAGCTGAGTTCTGTAATCCCGCAAGTGGAAATGAAAAGGGACGGATCGAAGGAACTGTTGGATACATAAGAAGGAATGCCCTGGTTCCTTATCCAGAGGTTCAAACCCTGGAGGAATTAAACAAATATCTTATGGACTGGTGCGTCAAGGAAGCGAGCAGGACTCACGTCCCGAATAAATCAGAGACTGTACTGGAAATGTGGGAGAAAGAAAAGAGCTATCTATCGCCTCTACCCCCAATCCGTTTCGAAGCTTGTAAACTCTTATCGTGTAAAGTAAATAAAACATCTCTCATTACTGTTGAAACCAACCGTTACTCTGTTCCTTGTCGATTCGCTGGCCAAGAAGTATGGGCAAAAATTTTTGTCGATCGAGTAATCGTAGTGGCTCAAAACCAAGTGATCGCAGAACACGAGCGCTCCTATGAACGAAACCAGATAATTACGATTCTTGATCATTATCTAGAGATATTACTTAAGAAACCAAGAGCTATTAGAGATGCTCATGCATTTCAGACTACTGAAGTACCTGATGTATTCAAGCGTTTCCACTTGAAAATGCGTGAGCAAGAGGGAGCCGCAGGGGATCGAAAGTTTATCCGACTACTCCTTCTCCACCGTGATATTGGAATGGAGAAGTTAACAAATGCCTTATTGGAAGCAGAAAAAACGCAAGTTTTTCGATATGAGGTTGTACATGAAATGATTCAAAAGCTCACCAATCAAGATATAACAATCCAACCTCTTCCGACGGATCAAACGCCTATCAGCCTTCTAGATTATAAAGTTAGTAAATCTAATATCGAACAATATGGACAACTGACAGGAGTAAATAACAAATGACGACTGAACTATTATTAGATCATCTTACTAAAAAACTCCGGATTCCAATGATCGCTGCCCAGTATCGTTCACTCGCTAGAGAAGCCGAAGAGCATAATCTCACCTACGAAGAGTACCTGTTGGCTTTATTGGAAAGTGAATCTGAATCAAGAGAAGAGAATCAAAGACAAAGAAGACTCAAGCAAGCAACTTTCCCTGTCCACAAAACGTTAGATAGTTATGATTTTAGTTTGATGCCCAGCTTGAATAAAAATCGGTTCCTTACCTTATCCAAAGGGGATTTTGTGGAGAAAAGGGAAAACATCATTTTTTTAGGAAACAGTGGAACGGGAAAGTCCCATCTCGCAACGGGGATTGGCATTGAGATGATCAAAAATGGCTATAAGGTAAAGTTTATTTCAGCAGCTGAGCTAGTAGAAGAACTCCTTTTAGCCAATGAAGAACATAAACTTGGATCGTTGGAGAAACGATGGCTCAAATTTGATTTAATCATCGTAGATGAACTTGGATATGTACCATTTACCAAGATAGGAGCTGAGTTATTGTTTCAATTTTTTGCCGGACGATATGAACGGGCGAGCGTAATGATCACAACTAACCTAGAATTCACAGAATGGACGTCCATCTTCGGAGACGAAAAAATGACGGCAGCTCTGCTTGACCGACTTACACATAAGGCTCATATTCTCCTACTCAACGGAGAATCCTACCGGTTTAGACAATCTATGAAACAGAGGGATGAAAGTAATCAGTAAGAGGGCGCCGCGAGGGGTTTAGGGGATTTTGCCCCTCGGGGCAAAATCCCCTAAACCCCCATC
>JANAVG010000004.1:65758-303550 GCA_024213275.1 Rossellomorea sp. BNER | reverse complement strand
ATTAGCCCCGGTTTCCCGGAGTTATCCCAGTCTTACAGGCAGGTTACCCACGTGTTACTCACCCGTCCGCCGCTGACGTCAGGGGAGCAAGCTCCCCATCAGTCCGCTCGACTTGCATGTATTAGGCACGCCGCCAGCGTTCGTCCTGAGCCAGGATCAAACTCTCCGATAGAAGTTTGACTTGCTCATTTGTGTAAGAATTATATTCTTACGTTGTAAATCTTTTAGAATTAACGTTGACGTTTTGTCTTGTTCAGTTTTCAAGGTTCAATGCGTACGCTCCGTTTGAAGCGACTTTATTATCTTACCATCTAAAGGTTATTTGTGTCAATAACTTTTTTGAAGTTTTTTTAGTCGCCACTGACCGGTTTAAGGACGTCGTTCAGCAGCGACGTTTATTAATATATCAACTCTATCATTTAAAGTCAATACAATATTGATATTTTACTATAATTTTTTCTCAACTCGATAATATCGATGATAAACTCCTTGTCCTTTTGTTTCTACATTCACTACTTCAATCACATTTTTTTCTGTTAGGAACTCTATTAACATTCCTAAATCAACTGAATACTGTTTGATCTCTTCATGATTTTGCAGCTCTTGAAAACTCCATTGCTCTTTTTCTCTCATGACAACTAATAGATGTTCCACGCTTGTATTCGTACGCGAATGGATTAAGAATTCACTTGCAATAAATAAAAGCTCCAATCTTTTTTGTAAATCTTCTTCACTGCTTACCAGCTCTTCATAGAGTTTAAAGATTTCTGGTTCGATTTGTTTTACTTGATTCCATACTGTCACTTCCGGATGAAAACCATTTTCGATCACGGCTAATCTGGCTAAATGATGAAGAGAATGAACAATATGGTTATAGGCATCTAGATAGTGTTTGTTTTCGAAAAAGACTTTTCCATCCATATATCTTCTTATTAGCTTTGCAAATTCCAAGCCAATTTTAATTTTTCTTCCATAGAAGGGAAATTCCCTGAGTTCTAATTTAAGGTTAGTAATATACTCATTGCGATCAAAGAGTATTTTTCCGTTAAAGATCCAATCAATGATTCTTCGATTTGAACCAAGAAGCATCCATTCTTTAAGTTGATCTTCACTTACAATATGCATGGCTGCTTTTTGATTTAAATAAGTGTAATGTTTAATGAATAGTGGCTGTTCTGCCTCTTTAACAATGATTAGTAATACAATATCAAATGTATCTGTAACCGGGCTTCCCTTTTCTCTATAATCAATCATTAAAACTCCAAGAGTATTGGGGTGGCTTGCCCTTTCTTGATAGATAGGACGTAAGATATCCTCCATAAAATATTCCTCCACTCACTTTCAATCTTTCGGTTATTATTTCGACAGACAGTGAAAATATCCTTCTTACATTATAGTCAAAGTTCGACATTTGCCCACTTTTTATTCCAATATGAACGTAGAAATATGGTATAGTATTGGACTAGGAGGGACGATAATGGCAAAAAAATATTCAAGCAAAATTAATAAAATCCGCACATTCGCGTTAAGTTTAATATTTATTGGGTTTATCATTATGTATGGCGGAATCTTTTTTAGAGAACACCCTATCGTTATGACCATCTTTATGCTTCTAGGACTTTTAGCGATCATTGGTAGTACGGTAGTATATTTTTGGATCGGGATGCTTTCCACTAAAGCAGTGCAAGTCGTTTGTCCTAATTGCGAAAAACCGACAAAGGTTCTCGGAAGAGTGGATATGTGTATGTACTGCAATGAACCTTTAACATTAGATCCTAATCTCGAAGGACAAGACTTTAACGAAGACTACAATAAAAAGAAAAATAATTAAACATCAACTGGCCCAGCAGCTCCTTTATAGAGGATATGTTTTGGCCAGTTTTTTCTTGGTTGCTTAGAACTATCTGTAAAACAGACTTTTTTCGTTACATATAAAATTATTTAAAAGGTTAACTAATAAAAAAAGAACTGTCCCGTAAAGGACAATTCCTGTTACTATTAATGCTCTTTCTTTGTACTGCAATCACTGCAGGTTCCGTAAATCTCCATGCGGTGGTTATTTACTTTGAAGCCTGTTACATGTGAAGCAAGATGTTCTACTTCATCAAGGCCTGGATAATGGAAATCTACAATTTTGCCACAATCTTCACAGATCACATGATAGTGTTCAGTGGTAACAAAGTCAAATCGGCTAGATGAGTCCCCATATGTTAGCTCCTTAACTAAGCCGACTTCTTTAAATACACGTAGATTATTATAAACTGTAGCTACACTCATATTCGGGAATTTCCCTTCAAGAGCTTTATAAATATCATCAGCTGTCGGGTGTGACATGGATTGAATTAAATACTCCAAAATCGCATGACGTTGAGGAGTAATTCTGACTCCCGTCTGTTTTAGCGTGTCAACAGCTTCTTTTAATTGAATCTCTGACATCGTCATGCACCTCTTTTCCATATAAATTATTACTTTATAATCTTTATAAATAGTGTACTAATGAACCTTGCCCTTTGTCAATCATTCCTTATTTTTCACTTGGTTCATGAAGGTTTTTCTCGACTTCACCTAAATGATGATTTATATATCTTGCTGCTACAAAAAGGAAATCAGATAGTCGATTTAAATAGGCCAACACGAGTGGGTTTACCTCTTCTTCAATAGAAACAGACTCTCTTTCTGCTCTTCGGACAATGGTTCTCGCATTGTGGAGAGCTGCACCAGCAGGATGTCCACCTGGCAGGATGAAATTCTTAAGTGCAGAAAGCTCACTATCCCACCTATCGATTACCTCTTCAAGGTTTTTAACATCCTTCTCTTCTACTTTCCACTTTACCTCTTTCCCAGAAGGGGTTGCAAGCTCCGCTCCTACATGGAATAATGCAGTCTGAATCTTGTGGAATTCTTCAAGAAATGGCAGTTTTTGTTCGAAATACTCATTTTTTAAATAGCTAATTCCTAGCCCTATCATAGAGTTTGCCTCATCGCATGTTCCATATGCTTCTACACGCGAATCTGATTTGGATACTCTACTGCCATAAACTAATGAAGTGGTTCCTTTATCTCCTGTTTTCGTATAAATCTTCATTTAATAACCCCTCTCCACATCAACAATGTTTATATAATCTCCCTTATCATGAATATATGTAAAGAGATTATGTTTTAAAATATCAAATGCTCTTGGCAAGTACATTTTTGTAGTACTTGAAATATGAGGTGTTACGGTAATATTCTTCATTTTCCAAAAAGGATGACCTTCAGTAAGTGGCTCGTCAATAAAGACGTCTAAAAAAGCATGTGTAATGTCTTGGTCTTCCATGACTTCGATGAGCACACTCTCGTCAATGACATCTCCCCTCCCAATGTTGATAAATACGCTGCTGTTTTCATTATTTCAAAGTGTTTCTTTTTTAAAATAAACCTTGTTTCTTTTGTACTTGGTAATACAGCTACAAGAAAATCAACTTCAGGTAGTACCCTTTCCAAATTCGCTAAAGTCTCGATTCGATCAAAATAATTTACCGGGGAACCGTTAGTATTAACTCCAATTGTAACCATTCTAAATGCTTTTGCTAATCGTGCTATTTCTTGCCCAATCGCTCCCGTTCCCAGGACTAGAATCGTTTTTTCACAAAGCTCACTTGTTGGTAACCTTCTGCTCCACTTTTCCTCATGTTCCTGCTCGTTTAGTGGGATAAATTGTTTAGCATGTTGCAACATAAGTCCAATTGTAAACTCAGCCATCGGGATCTTATGGATCCCCCTTGCATTGGTTACGAGGATCCCTTTTTCTTTAATTTTCTCAAAAGGCATCTTTTCCATTCCTGCTGAGGTGACCATAATCCATTTTAAAGTGATTGCTTCATTAATATGACGGTCCTCTAAATCCTCTCCCATTGTTACAATGACTTCTGCTTGAGAGAGCATCAGGCCTGCATCTTCAATTTTTTCAACAAAATAATATTCACACAGTGGAAACTGATTTGATATTTGGTTTCTTAATTCTTCTTTGGGCTCAAACGTAAATAGAATCTTCATTAAGTGGACTCCTTAAGAGATGTTTTACTTATTTTATCATTTCTGAAAACATTCAGACAATTATCACGGAACGATAAAAATGGCTATTTTCTTAAAAATCGTTGTTTTTTGCTGTCTGATAGGTTAATTTTAATGCGATCAGACGGCTCATGCTTAGAGAATTCAGACGAATATCACTCTAGCTCACTCCTTGCATAAGGAGAATCATTACTTTCCTTAACTTGAATGTAGTCATGCACAACTTTATGATTTTATGCACAAGATCGGTTTGAAAATGCACAAGAATCTAAATCTATGCACGAAAATGACTTGGAAATGCACGAAACCCCAAATTTATGCACAGGTTAATTGGTTGGGGAACATATCAAAATTCACTCCCCTAAAGCCACGGAATCAGGAACCATAACTTCAATACATAGATCTTCTATCCGTGAGTGGTTCCTATTCCCTTTTTAGACAGCCCCTTCGATTCCAACTTCTCCCTTCTGTCATCAAATACTGGAAAGGATACAGATTTTGCTATTTTGCTCGCAGCAGCAAAGTTTGCGAAAACAGCCAAAAAAAAGAGGCCGACCATTGTCGACCTTACATCTAGACTTATATGAGGAGGTATGCCCTACTATAACGTATGAGCGTATGAGAAAAATGCATGGACAATAGCCTCCTGTAATGCAAAATAGGCGAAAATTTTTACATATTTTCTCGGATATATTCTAATGCGTCATCTACATGACCTTTTACACGGACTTTTCTCCACTCTTTTGCGAGATTTCCCTTTTTGTCAATGAGGAAGGTAGAACGTTCTATCCCCATATATTCTTTTCCAAAATTCTTCTTTAGCTTCCATACATCATAATCCTCGGCTACTTTGTGATCTTCATCTACTAATAGCAAGAAAGGAAGACCATGTTTATCGATGAACTTCTGATGTTTGTCAACTGGGTCTGGACTTACCCCCAGAATCACCGCATTCACACCTTTAAATTCGTCATGCTTGTCCCGAAAGTCGCAAGCCTCTGTTGTACAGCCTGGTGTCATATCTTTTGGATAAAAATAAAGCACTACATTTTTTCCTTTAAAATCAGATAGCTTAACCGTTTCGCCATTGTTTGCTTGTAATTCAAATTCCGGTGCTTTCTTTCCAACTTCTATTGACATTTGAATTCCTCCCTATTAGGTTTGTATTGTTAGACTACCCAATATAGGAAAGAAACTCAAATGTTAGCTGTTTTTATCCATGAGAAATGTTTTCACGACAAATGCTGCCGGGATTGTATAGCCCAACCAAGATTCTACCAAGGCTATTCCGCGGCCAAATCCAACTGGTGACAAATCCCCATATCCTACAGAAAATAGAGTGATGCCACTAAAATATATGCCTGTAAACAGATAATCAAAGAAATCACCAGTAAAAACTTCGCCATTCTCTATTAATATCGGAACCCCTTCAAGCTCTAATAGGACATAAAGCAGACCAAACCCTATCATGATCACAATATATGATATCCCTAAGAATAAGAAATTTTGGAAAGACAAGTTTTGCTCTTTCCATGTAGGTAAAAATAACGTAATAATACTCATTATCATACATCCAATAATGGCTAGAACAATAAGATAAATCACCCTATCACCCCTTATAGCTCGTCTTAACATTCTACGCTGTTATCAACGAAAAAATGTTTTTAAAAAGGGGGAAAAAAGAACTGTCCAAAACCAGGTGTCAGGAACCACAGCTTCAATATATAGAAGAAAGCCTCAGGGACACCTTCTTTATATTGACCATCATAGTGGTTCCGGACCCCTTTTCACTAATTCCCTGCCCCTCGATACCGCTTAACTCCCTCATTCCAAAGAAAGATGGACAGTAAAAAGAAAGCTAATCCAATGACTGGGGTGAGAAAAGAAAAATAATACCATTCTTCTTTGCCTAAGAAATAAGCAGATGGATATACCCCAACAAATGCAAAAGGTAAAATCCATGTTAATACAAATCGAATGGCTTTATTATATATATCTACTGGGTAACGACCATAGTTTCCAATATTGTACATCATCGGCATAATGGATGTTTTCGCATCAGACCAAAATCCGATACTCGCTAATGCAACAAATATCCCTGCATAAACAAGTGTTCCGCCAATCACAAATAGAACAAACATGATCGGGTCCAGCCAACTGATTGATAACCCAAGCTGACTTCCTGAGTAGAACATAATCACTAAACCAGTGAAGACGCCAAATAGTGATTCAAGCTCCATTCTTTCAAGGATGACCTGAAACAAGCTGTGAATAGGTCTCGTTAAAATCCTATCCATTTCTCCTTTTACAATATATCGCTCATTAAAATCCCAAATGTTAAAAAACGACGAAAAGAATGCATATGGCACAAGGAAAAATCCATAAATAAAGATAATTTCATGCTGATTCCACCCACTTAGTAATTGGGTATGCCCGAAAACGACTAAAATAAAGACTAAATTAACTGCTTGAAACAAAAGATCCGAGATCATTTCTACAAATAAATCCATACGATATTGCAGTCTAGTTTTCATATACTGGGCGACATATTGAAAAAAAATCGTCACGTAAAACATGTTCACCCTCCTTGAATAACCAATTGTTTTTTCGCCAATACCCACAGGATTTGAATGGGTATTAATAACAGAAGTGCCCATGCACCTTGAAGAAGGATAGCTTCCCACATCTGACTCCCTTTATACCCTTCCGTAAATATCATGCTCGGAACATAACTAATACTTTGAAACGGTAAAAACCTCATAATGTCTTGCGCCCAAATTGGGAAGAAGCTGATTGGCAGTAATAAACCAGAAAACAAGTCGATTACCACTCGTTTCGCTCGAATAAGCCCATCATTATTAAATAAGAAGAAAGTAGTCATACCTGTAATCAAGTTAATTTGCGTGTTAATGATAAAACTAAATACTAAAGATAAAAAGAAAGTTCCCCATGTTACCAGGTTTGATGATAGCTCTAATGGGAAAACGAGAGAAACGATGACCATTCCAGGTACGGAAAAGAAAAGCAATCGGAAAATCCCTTCGCCCAGCCCCTGCATTGTCTTCATCCCTAAATAGTTATAAGGTCTAATAAGTTCGACTGCTACCTTCCCATCTTTAATCTCAGCTGCTATTTCTCTATCAATATTGTTAAAATAAAAGGCTCTAGCCATCCAAGCCACAGCAACATATGTAGTCATTTGGATAACTGATAGTCCTTCAATATCTTCTTTTCCACTATAAATGGCTTGCCATAGAAAATAATAGGCGCCGATATTAATACTGTATATTAAGATTCCACTATAATAATTAGTTCGATACGCCAGCATCATTAAAAAGCGCATTCGGATCATCTCAATGTATTTTGCCAATAAAATCCCTCCTTACTTGTATACATTGATTTAAAGTATTGATTGGAGGTGTCTGTGAAAGGAATCATCACTTCTTCTCATTATTTGTCCAGACAAAGCTATATTTTGCCGAACCTACATAACACATTAAGATTCATCATAATTTCCTCCAACTCTACACTGCCCCAACCTCATAGATATTCCGAATAATTTCTTCAGTCGTTGTTTCTAGTATCTTCATATCTTTTACTTTATGAGTTGAAACAACTTTAGTGATCAATGCGGAGATCCGCTCCTCATCTGCAGCTACAATCACTTCATAGCGCTGATCCTTCGTATTGTATCCCCATTCCACTTCCATTTCATTTGTTAGTTCTATTAATGTAGCAAGTGAAGTGTCATGGAGAAACTGAAAGTGAATTTCCTTTTGGTCACCCCAGTTTTCTTTCAGTTTTTTTAATGGTCCATCATATATGATTTTCCCTTCATCAAGCATTACAACTCGTTCACAAAGTGCTTCAATGTCAGATAAATCATGTGTGGTTAGTAGAATAGTAGTGTTATATTTTTTGTTTATTTCTTTTAAAAATTGACGAATCTTCAATTTAACAAGTACATCCAACCCTATTGTAGGCTCATCCAGGAACAATAATTGCGGATTATGAACAAGTGCAGCTGCTAGCTCACATCTCATTCTTTGTCCTAATGAAAGCTTACGAACAGGTTTGTCCAATAGCGGACCTATATCTAAGGTGGATATGACATGATCCATATGGGATTTGTATTGTTTGTCAGGAACATTATAGACTTTCTTTAACAGCTGAAAAGATTCTTGAACGGCGATATCCCACCAAAGCTGAGATCGTTGTCCAAATACAACCCCAATAGACTTTACAAACTTTTCTCTTTCCTTATATGGGACCATTCCATTCACTACGACATTTCCTGATGTAGGAGTAAGAATACCTGTTAGCATTTTAATTGTTGTTGATTTTCCCGCTCCATTTTCTCCGATATAACCAACCATTTCTCCTTGTTTGACCGTAAAACCGATACTGTCCACTGCTGAGATCACTTTATAATTACGGGTAAATAAATCCCGGAATGCTCCTTTTAAACCTGATCGACTTGAATAGGATTTAAATTCCTTCTTTAAGTCCTTAACTTCTATTGCATTGGTCATCTGATTCACTCCTTCCTTTAGATGCCATTCAATAGTGTACCACAGGTAATAGAGAAATCGAGTTTCCTGGACTTACAAGCCAAAAACAGGAAGAGTTGACTATTTGCGCAATGGGGGTTCGAGTACTACAATGAACAATGATAGTTCACATAGAGGAGGAAATAATATGGATTTTCGTCAATCCGAGATTTTACATAATATGGCTCAAGAACATATAGTCGGGGGCGTCAATAGCCCATCACGTTCTTTTAAGGCTGTTGGCGGCGGTGCACCCGTAGCAATGGAAAGAGCAAATGGTGCCTATTTTTGGGATGTAGATGGTAATCAATACATTGATTATCTTGCTGCATATGGTCCAATTATCACAGGTCATGCACACCCTCACATAACGAAAGCAATACAAAAGGCAGCGGAAAATGGGGTTTTATATGGAACTCCTACTCCCCATGAGGTACAGTTTGCACAGATGATAAAAGAAGCGATGCCTAGCCTTGAGAAAGTACGTTTTGTAAATTCTGGCACTGAAGCGGTTATGACAACCATTCGTGTGGCACGTGCCTACACAGGAAGAGATAAAATCATTAAATTTGCTGGGTGCTATCATGGCCATTCTGACTTAGTACTCGTGGCAGCTGGATCTGGACCGTCTACACTCGGCACACCTGATTCTGCTGGGGTTCCTAAAAGCATTGCACAAGAAGTCATTACGGTGCCTTTTAATGACATTGAACCTTTTAAGCAAGCAATGGATAAATGGGGAGATGAAATTGCCGCGGTTTTAGTTGAACCGATTGTAGGAAACTTCGGCATTGTCGAGCCCAAGCCAGGATTTTTAGAAGATGTGAATAAGGTAACACATGATGCTGGGGCCCTTGTTATTTACGATGAGGTCATTACCGCATTCCGGTTTATGTATGGCGGTGCTCAAGATATGCTGGGAGTTAAGCCTGATCTAACTGCCTTAGGAAAAATAATCGGCGGGGGGTTACCAATTGGGGCTTACGGCGGAAGAGTCGACATTATGGAGCATGTCGCCCCACTTGGACCCGCCTATCAAGCTGGAACAATGGCAGGAAATCCTGCATCAATTTTATCAGGAATTGCCTGCCTGGAAGTTTTAAAGGAAGAAGGCGTCTACGATTACTTAGACCAATTAGGAGCTCAGCTGGAAGAAGGTATTCTCCAAGCTGCTAAAGACTATGCGATTCCAATTTCCATTAACCGGCTAAAAGGCGCCCTTACACTGTATTTCACGGATGAAACCGTAGTGAATTATGAACAAGCAGAGGCCACAGATGGCGAAATGTTTGCGAAGTTTTTCAAGCTTATGCTGAATAAAGGTATTAATTTAGCTCCATCGAAATACGAAGCATGGTTTATTACCATCGCTCATACAGAAAAAGATATTAAAGAAACCATTGAAGCGGTTAGAGAATCCTTTCAAGAATTAAAAAATGTATAATAATTCATTCGGCGCAAGAGGCTTAAAGCCCTTTGCGCCTTTATTTATACTAAAATTGAAAACGCTTTCAATTTGACTCATCACTTATATTAATGAATATTCATACTAATGAATAAATAATTGAATTCAGAAAATTCTTATGATATTATTATATTATTGTTCAGTTTTTTTATTTTTTATAAAAAAAGGCATAGCGAGCGACTTTGGTATAGAAAGTAAGTCTAAATAAGAGTAAGGACATAGACCCTTGTGGATTGCCTATAAACTCTAAGAGCTAGGTGCAAGTTTCGTCCATAACCAAGATAAAATTCATTCTGTTTTTTGAGCTTTACGACTGAATCCATCTCATTTCTCTTCTATTATTCTCCCATTTCATTCATTTGTTAATTCTCGGAGGTGTTCTATTTGAAAAAAGTAAACAAGAACTGGGGACCACATTTGTTTAAAGAATTCCATAAAGGCGCACATGATGCGTGTGGAATTGTCGCCTCAATTGAAAAAGCAAAGCACCCTACAAAAGAAAATATCGATCGTTGTATTCAAGCTTTAATAACGATGGACCATCGTGCTGGCTTCATTAATGGTGAAGGTGATGGAGTTGGGATCCATGTCGATGTACCAAAAGTATTATGGGAAGAGAAATTAAAGAATGCAAGAAAAGACTTTGCTGTTGTTCATTCTTCCCGCTTTGTAGTTGGGCATTTTTTTATTCAGAGAACGTTTAATGTGGACAATGGTGAAAAAGAAATTCTAACAAAGCTTCAAGAAGAAGGTTTTGAAGTCCTGCATGTTGTAAAGGATTCAACGAACCCTGAAAGCTTAGGACCAATTGCCAATCAAGAAAACCCGTATTTCTATCAGGTAGCTTTACTAGCACCTACTAATAAACAACAAGAAATTTATATGAAAACCTTTAAAGCTACCATTCAAATCGAAGAGAATGAAAATATTCACGTAGCTTCACTGAGTCCCGATTATGCTGTATATAAAGTCATGGGTGCAGGAGATATTTTACCAAAGTATTATCTGGACCTCGCACACCCATTAATTTCCTCTACCATGACTCTCGGACATAACCGTTATTCAACCAACACTTTATCAAACTTTTTCCGTGTACAACCTTTTAGTGTACTCGGTCATAACGGTGAAATTAATACGATTTCTAAATTGCGAGATGAAGCGGAAATGATTGGCGTACCTCTTGTCAAAAAAGGTAGTGATTCACAGGATTTAAACCGGATCATGGAAACACTGATCGCCCGTGATGGCTACTCATTATTTGAAGCAATGGAGCTTGTCTTCCCTCCTATTGTAAATGAAATGAAACAATACCCTTCTGAATTACAGGATCTCTATACTTATCTTAGAGAAGCATGGGGACATTTTGCACAAGGTCCGGCAGGTATTATCTCCCGTTTTGCAGATGAAGCCGTCTTTAGCGTAGATTCTCTCGGCCTCCGTCCACTTTGGATGATGGAGATCGAAAGCTCCTATGTTTTTGCATCTGAACCAGGCGTCATCCCATCGACAGCATTCGTTAATGATCCCAAACCACTGGCTCCCGGGGAAAAAGTAGGATTTAAATGGGATGGAAATTCCGTTGTTCTTTTCGAATACGATCAATTTCAAAAAGAAGTCTTTAGGCGTTTTTCCAATAAAATAAAGTTTAAGGGATATAGGAAGCATTTAGCTATCCCGAAACTTGAGAAAAATATTATGATGAGCTATCCTTCAAAAGTTGAAAATGGTCAGTATAATGCTTTCGGTTGGGAACGTGATCAAGTCCAGCTTGTTGAACAGATGGCAGAACGAGGAGCAGAGCCTATTCGTTCACTAGGGCATGATTCTCCATTAGCAGCCTTTAATCCTAATCGAAAAAATGTGGCTGATTTTATAAAAGAAAGTGTTGCGGTTGTAACAAATCCAGCTATTGATCGTGATCGTGAAACAGAGCATTTTTCAACAAGAACGATCATTGGTAAGCGTCCTTCTTATTTGAAACCATCTGAAAGCAGTCCAACTCTTGAATTACAGACTCCTATTTTAATAGAAGGAAGGGCAGGCTACGAATGCTCTGAAACTCTTGAACAACCTAGCTACGATCAGTTGATGGGACATTTCAATAAACAAGAACTGACTCATTATCTCTCCCTTACATTTTCTGAAGATGAAAGTATTAAGGAAGCGTTAACCCGCTTATCAGAAGAGGCAGCTGCAGCCGTACAATCAGGCAAGACAATAGTCGTTTTAGATGACGGTGATTCACATCAAGAGAATAAATTATGGCTTGATCCCCACCTCGCCCTTTCTGCCATTGATCAGGAATTAAATCGAAAATCATTAAGACGGGAATGTTCCCTTATTTTAAGGTCTGCTGCGATTCGTTCCTTACATGATTTAATCTTAGCCTTTGGATTAGGGGCAAATGCCATTAGCCCATACTATATGTTCCTTACAATTTTAGAAGATGAAACGAACGAACCTGTTCTTAACCTATATAGTGCATTACAAAAAGGTCTGGAAAAAGTCATTTCTACAATTGGTATCCATGAGCTTCGCGGGTACGGAAGACTATTCTCAAGTATTGGTTTAAATGAAGAAGTTTCGGATGTTTTAAATATTGTGAACTTCTTTGGAGCAGAGCATTTGCAATTCAATTTTTCAAAAATGAAAGAAGATGCTGTTCAAAGGGCAAAAGATTATCACGATGAAAAGCAGCGAATCGCCAAAAGCTTTAACCTTTTCCCAAGAATATGGAAGTCCATTGGGGATGTGGCTTCATCTGGTAAGTATGATGAATATCGTGAAAAAATTACGGAACAAGAAGAAGCCAAGCCTGTTACACTTAGACATCTCACTGCATTGAAAACGGCTGATAAACCAGCAGACAGCAAAAGCGTAGATATTAGTGTTGGTGACCACAACCTTCCTTTCGTCATTGCTTCCATGTCGTTTGGCTCTCAAAATGAAACAGCATTTAGAGCCTATGCTGAAGCAGCAGAACGATTAAATATGATTAGTATGAATGGTGAAGGTGGAGAAATCAAAGACATGCTTGGAAAATATCCGAACACTCGCGGGCAGCAAATTGCTTCCGGTCGATTCGGAGTTAACGCTGAACTGTTGAATTCCTCGAATTTATTAGAGATTAAAATTGGGCAAGGCGCAAAGCCAGGAGAAGGTGGTCACTTACCAGGGTCTAAAGTCACAGCCAAAATCGCAGAATCAAGGAATGCAACCATCGGTTCTGATTTGATTTCACCATCCAATAATCATGATATTTACTCAATTGAAGATCTAGCTCAAATGATTCATGAATTGAAAACAGCAAATGATGAAGCAAAGGTAGCTGTTAAAGTACCTGTTGTACCTAACATCGGTACGATTGCGGTCGGTATTGCAAAAGCAGGTGCTGATATTATTACTCTTAGTGGGTTTGATGGCGGAACTGGAGCAGCAAGAATTCATGCACTACAACATGTTGGTCTTCCTGTTGAGATTGGTGTAAAGGCTGCTCATAACGCACTGATAGAATCGGGCTTAAGGGACACTGTCGAAATCTGGGCGGACGGCGGAATTAAAAGTGTTCAAGATATTATTAAGGTCATGCTTCTCGGAGCAAACAGAATTGGCTTCGGGACATTGTCGATGATTGCTATTGGCTGTACAACCTGCAGAGGCTGTCATCTAGATACTTGCCATGTTGGGATTGCCACTCAAATCGAGTCTGAAGCACAAGCGAAGGACCATGGCTTGCGTCGTTTTGTCCCACGTCAATTTGATTTCGCTGTCCAAGGATTGATGAATTTATTTACTGCCTTCGGAGATGAGCTGAAAGAGCTTACTGCCTCACTTGGTGTCGAACGTCTCCAGGATATTGTCGGGCGTTCAGACCTGCTAGATCAAGTGAAGGGGAAAGAACAAATAGATCTATCTTCATTGCTAACTACTATTGAGGTCGGGCAGTTTATGAAAGAAGCTGCAGCGTCAATTGAAGAACCAGCATTATCGATTGCAGCTGGTGCAGAGTATTTGGATCAATGTATTGATGATCTTCACACATCTAGAGAGTTTTCGAATGTCGTCTCAAATCAACGGGTACTCGGAAGTAGAGTCTCTTGTCACCGTGTTAGAGGAAGATTAGATGGTACCTATCGCGATCTTCAACCAGTAACACTTTCTTACAAAGATTCTTCGATACCAGGCAATGGTCTTGGTGCTTATAATACGGAGGGTATTACTATCACCGTAAGTGGTGGAGCTCAAGATGGTATTGGAAAAACATCTTTTGGTGGCAGCATTATCGTTACAAAAGGAAAAAGCAAGACGAATCAATTTTTCAATGGTGCTGTTGGAAAGGGATTCGGATATGGTGCTCAAAAAGGATTATTAGCTGTTCAAGGGAATGCTGATGCACGTGCGGGGATTCGTCTATCGGGGGCTGACATGATTATTGGCGGGCTTGTGAAGAATCCTATTCCAATCAATGAACATGGCAATATCGGTTCAAGGGCCAACATAAAAGGTTTTGCCTTTGAATATATGACAAACGGCCGCGGTCTCGTTCTAGGAGATCCTGGACCATGGATCTGTGCCGGTATGACAGGTGGAGTAGTTTACCTAAGACACCAGCCTGAAATCGGATTAACGAAAGATGCATTAACTAGAAGAATAGCTAAGGGTGCAAAGGTTACTCTTGAAAAACTAAATTCTCAAGGTGTGAAAGATGTGAAAGAATTATTAGGCCGTTACATCGGATTCCTTGAGGGGGAGCAAGCGAGTGAAGCAAATCAGCTTAAAGTGCTGCTTGAAAATGTTGAAGAGCATTTCTTGCAAGTCATTCCTGCTAAAGAGCAGGCGGATCCATCTGTATCGACTGAATAATTCGGTTCAAGAGAAAAAGCGCCACAGTTTTGGCGCTTTTTTGTTTTGTTTTCCCTTTTCCATCTTGAAACTAAAATTTTGCCATCAGCAAGCAATGTTGTTCCTGTTACATAGGACTCTTGCCGTGGAGTTTAATGTTGAAATTCATAAGATGGTTACGCATGAGTTTTTGATGATAGTACTTATTATGTACTCAGCGTACACTTATGATTTTTTTGATGAAAAAATGTGCCATTTACACTATTTCACTTGTAATTTTAAAATTGTATAGTACATTATTGTTTAACATAAAAACATATATGTTAAGATGTACAGAAGAAATTACACAGAGAAAGGATTTCAACGAAATGAAGCTTGGAGCCCGGATCCTTAAAACGGGGATTGCCATTGTTTTAGCTTTACTGGTTTCACAAATTCTCAACCTACCGACTCCGGTATTTGCGGGAATTGCTGCTGTTTTTGCCGTTCAACCTACTATTTATCGCTCTTATCTATCAATTATTGAACATATTCAAGCAAATCTAATCGGCGCCATCACAGCAGTATTATTTGTCCTTTTGTTCGGAAATAATGTTTTGGTTATTGGTTTAGCTGTTATCATTGCCATCACGATCATTTTGAAGTTAAAACTTGAAAATACCATTGGGTTAGCCCTAGTGACACTGATCTCAATTATGGAATCGCCACAGGATGATTTTATTCAATTTGCGGCCATAAGATTTTCAACGATAATGATTGGAGTATTTTCTTCCTTTATTATCAACTTAATTTTTCTTCCACCAAAATATGAGACAAAGCTTTATTATAATATTTCAGATGTGACGGAAGAAATTTTAAAATGGATCCGTTTAAGTTCCAGGCATGCGTCTGATTTTCATTTAATCAGAAAAGACTTAGAAAAACTGAGAGAAAAACTAACTAAAGCTGAATCTGTTTACTTGCTTTATAAAGAAGAGAGAAATTATTTCAAATCAAATAACTTGGCGAAAAACCGGAAGCTAGTTATTTACAGACAAATGATTTCATCAGCACGTCGCAGTTTTGATATTTTAAGAAGGCTAAATCATTATGAAAATGAAATCGCTCATTTGCCTGAAGATTTACGCTCATTAATCCAAGAGCAATTAGATTGGCTACTCACCTATCATGAGCAGCTCCTCTTAAAGTTTATCGGTAAAATGCATTCACAATCAGAATCAGAAGTTCCTTATCATGTTAGCTTAAACAGAAGAGAAATGATGAAGTTATTTATGAAGGAGTTTAAACATTCTTATCAGGAAGAAGACCAAAATACTTTTCGTTTGCTATACATTTTCTCGGCTATTTTTGAGTACGATGAACAGCTAGAACACTTAGAAAAGCTTATCACGAGCTTCCAGTCGTATCATATTGAGGATAATGAGGTAAAGATTGAAGATGAAGAATAGCAAAAAGCTCCCATGCTGGGAGCTTTTTGCTATTAGTTCTTCATTTTAGGATCAAGGGCATCACGTAATCCATCCCCCATTAAATTAAAACCTAAAACGGTTAGCATGATCGCAAGTCCCGGGAAGATCATTGTCCACGGAGCTTGTAATAAAAATGAACGTGCATCGGAAAGCATTTTCCCCCATTCAGGAGTTGGAGCTTGTGCGCCTAAACCTAGAAACCCAAGTGCTGCCGCTTCAATGATGGCGGTTGCAATTGCTAATGTTCCTTGTACGATAATAGGCGCCATACTATTAGGAAGAATGTGACTAAATAAAATCCGCTTGTCCTTCATTCCTATAGCTTTAGCCGCCATGACGTATTCTTCCTGTTTAACACTAAGGACCCTTGATCTGATGAGACGTCCGAAGTTAGGAACATTGATAATGGCAATCGCGATTAAAGCATTTCTTAAAGACGGCCCTAATGCTGCCACTACCGCAATAGCTAATAGAATACTTGGAAATGCTAGCATAATATCAAAAATACGAGAAATAATAGTATCTACCCATCTTCCATAGTACCCCGCTACAATACCTAATAGACTACCTACAGCAGCCGATCCAACTACTGCAAAAAATCCAACCCAAAGTGAGATTCTTGCTCCATGAATAATTCTAGAAAGAATATCCCTTCCAAAGTCATCGGTTCCTAGCCAATGCTCTCCAGATGGAGCTTGTAATCGTTTTGAGAGATCTTGTTCATTGATACCTTGAGGGGCAATGACGGGAGCACAGACCGCAATTATGACAAAGAAAAGAACAATCCCTAAACCAACTAACGCTATTTTATTTTTACGGAAGCTTCTCCAGGCTTCTCTCCAAGGTGATATTGTCTCTTCTTGTACATTCTGCTTAACATCGCCTGTATTTGGTGCTAGTTCTGCCATGTTAGTCACCTCTTACTTCCTTAGTTATACTTAATTCTTGGATCTACTGCTGCGTATAGTAAATCCACAATTAAATTGATGGTTACAAAAATGGTTGCTACTACGAGGATTCCAGACTGGATGACAGGATAGTCACGATAGCTAATGGCATCATAAATATACCTTCCGATTCCTGGCCAGCCAAAAATCGTTTCTGTTAAAATCGCTCCTCCTAGAAGTAACCCCATCTGTAAGCCGATAACCGTTAACACTGGAATAACGGCATTTTTTAATGAATGTTTGTAAACGACTAAAAACATCCTTAATCCCTTCGCACGTGCTGTACGGATATAATCTGAACGCATGACTTCCAACATGCTTGAACGAGTCATACGCGCAATGATAGCCATCGGAATCGTTGCTAATGCAATTCCTGGTAAAATAAGATGCTTAAGCACGGCTCCAAGCTGATCAAATCGACCTTGTATGATCGTATCGATTATGTAAAGATGTGTAATCGCATTAACTGGATTCCGAATGTCTTCTCTACCCGTGGTCGGAAGCATATCGAGCTTTATTCCAAACACCCACTGCTCCATTAAACCTAACCAGAAGATTGGCATGGATACACCAATCAACGCGAGAATCATGGCTGTATAGTCAAACCAAGAGTTTTGGAACCATGCACTAATAATTCCAGCATTCACGCCAATAACGACTGCGATTATGATCGCTACTATTGAAAGTTCGAATGTTGCTGCTAAATATGGCCAAATCTCTTGAGCCACCTCTGTTTTAGTTCGAATGGATTCACCAAGATCTCCTTGGAATAACCCTTTCAGATAATCAAAATATTGGATATACCAAGGGTTGTCCAACCCTAATTTTGAACGTAAGGCCGCGATGGCTTCTTTTGAAGCTTGCTGCCCAAGTATGACTTGTGCTGGGTCACCGGGAATGGCACGAATGATAGAGAAAACAATTAGTGTCATTCCTAGCAATACAGGAATTAACTGAAACAACCGTCTTACGGTGTACTGAAACATGTTTATTCACCTCATTGGTAAGGTTTTTTCTAAGAGGTTGTAAAAAATGAATGATATAGAAAGGGGAGAAATCAATGAAATCTCCCCTTATTTCTTTTTATTCAAATTCTACTTCACCTAGTTTGTCTGAACCTGTTGGATGTGGATAGAAATTCTTAATATTTTCTTTACCAGCTAATAATGGAGTAGAATGCGCAAGCGGAACCCATGGTGCATCAGCATGAATGATTTCCTGAGCTTTTTTGTATAACTCTTTACGCTTTTCTTCATCCACTTCAGATTGAGCTTCGATTAAAATCTTGTGCAGCTCATCATTGCTGTAGTAAGTGTAGTTGTTGCTTCCAATATTATCTTTATCTAATAAAACGTACAGGAAGTTATCGGCATCTCCATTGTCACCTGTCCACCCAAGTAAGAATGCATCCGCTTCTCCTAAACGAGCTTTCTCAAGATACGTTGCCCACTCATACGAAACGATTTCTGCTTTAACTCCAACTTTAGCAAAGTCAGCTTGAATCGCTTCTGCTACTTTTTGACCATCTGGCATATATGGACGTGGAACTGGCATTGCCCATAGCTCCATTTCAAATCCATCAGGGTACCCTGCTTCAGCCAAAAGCTTCTTCGCTTTTTCCGGATCATACTCATACCCTTCAATATCATCGTTATAACCTGGAATTACTGGTGGCATTGGATTTTTTGCTGCTTCAGCTTTGCCTTCAAAGAAAGCATCAATAATCGCTTTTTTGTTCACTGCATGATTTAATGCTTGACGTACTTTTGGATTATTAAATGGTTCTCTTGTAGTCGTAAATCCTAGGTACCCAACATTCATAGAAGGACGTTCGAATAGCTTCAATCCTTCTGCTTGCTCTACTTGTGTCGCGTCGCTTGGATTAATACCATCAGCTAAATCAATTTCCCCTGAAATCAGAGCATTTAGACGTGCGGAGTTTTCAGGAATCGATTTAAAAATAACTTTCTCGAGCTTTGGATATCCTTCTTTCCAGTAGTTTTCATTTTTCTCAAGAACGATTTTGTCATTACGCTTCCATTCAACAAATTTGAATGGACCTGTACCTGCATCTTTCGGGTTTTCAGTTAGCTTATCTCCTAATTCTTCTAATGCTTTTGGACTTACAATCCCGAATGGACTCATCGCAAGATTTTTCAAGAATGGTGCTTGTGGACGGTTAAGAGTGAATTCAACTGTATGCTCATCAACAGCTTTTACCTCTTTAATTACGTGCCCTTCATCACCTTTAAAGCCTCCAAACATCGAAGCATAGTAATAGAATTCGTCTTTTGTTCCATTCATCCATCTTTCAAAGTTTGTAACAACGGCATCAGCGTTGAAATCTGTCCCATCTTGGAACTTGACACCTTTACGAAGCTTGAAAGTATAAGTTAGCCCATCTTCAGATATTTCCCAGTCTTCAGCGAGCGCTGGGTGAATTTCGGTATCTTGCTGCCCGAAATCAACGAGTGTTTCAAAAATGTTCTTCGTTACTTTAAATGATTCACCGTCAGTAACAGTAATTGGATCTAGACCAACTGAGTCTCCCCCACGTCCAAAAATAAGTGTTTTCTGACCGCCTTTACTTTCTCCCCCACTATCGTTGTTTCCACCTGAAGATTCAGATCCACAACCATAAAGTGCAGTAGAGACAACCATTAGTAGTGCAAATACGATTGCCCAACTCTTCTTTCTCAAATGAACCCCTCCTAGTATCTTTTTAAAAAATATATGTCTCTGCCCCTTAATAAAGGTGACAGGCTACATAATGCCCCTCAGATTGTTCTTTAAATTCTGGTGTTTTTTTCCTGCAAATCTCAGTCGCCTGTGGACATCTTGTGTGAAAGGCACAACCACTTGGTGGATTCGATGGACTAGGGATATCTCCCTGCAATAAGATTGAATCCCTTTCGAACTTGGGATCTGGTATCGGCACAGCTGAAAGTAGTGCTTGTGTATAAGGATGAAGAGGCTTATCATAAAGATTTTCACTTTCACTAAGCTCTACCATCCTTCCTAAGTACATTACTCCTACTCTGTCACTAATATGACGAACAACCCCTAAGTCATGTGCGATGAAGAGATACGTTAAGCCAAATTCCTTCTGTAAATCTTGCATAAGATTTAATACCTGAGATTGGATAGAAACGTCTAAAGCTGACACTGGTTCATCTGCAATAATCAGCTTTGGCTTCGTCATAAGTGCTCTAGCAATACCAATCCTTTGACGCTGACCACCACTAAACTGATGCGGATAACGTTTGGCGTGGTAACTACTTAATCCTACGATCTCCAATAATTCATGAACACGTTTCTTTCGTTCCTGAGAAGAGCCAATGCCGTGAACGATTAGGGGTTCTTCTAGAATTTTCCCCACTGTATGTCTCGGATTAAGGGAAGCAAATGGATCTTGGAAAACCATCTGCATATCTCTTCTCAATTTACGCAATTCAGAGTTTGATAGTTTTGTAACCTCTTTATCTTCGAAACTAACCTTTCCTTCAGAAGGTTCGATAAGTCTCAGGAGCATTCGGCCAGTAGTCGATTTACCACAACCACTTTCCCCTACAATTCCAAGTGTTTCACCTTTTCTTACTTCAAAAGAAACACCGTCAACCGCTTTAACATGACCGACTGTTTTCCCAAGGATCCCCCCAGGAATCGGGAAATGCTTCTTTAAGCCTTCAACCTTTAGCAATGTTTCTGTCATAAGCTACTTCCTCCTTGCTGTCATACAAAAAGCAACGAGTGCAATGACCCTCTGCAGTTTGATAGAGTTCAGGTGTTTCTACCAAGCAGCGATCATAGGCATGCTCACATCTTGCCGCAAAACGACAACCCTCTCTAATAGATCCCGGCTTTGGCACATTTCCCGGAATAGAATACAATCGTTGCTGTTTAAATCTCATATCTGGTACAGATGAGATAAGGCCTTTTGTATAGGGATGTTGAGGATTTTTGAAAATATCCACGACTTTACCTTCTTCTACGACCTTGCCAGAATACATGACAACTAATCGTTCACAAGTTTCAGCTACAACCCCAAGATCATGCGTGATGAGAAGAACAGCCGTGTTCATCTCTTTATTTAATTTTTTCATAAGCTTTAAGATTTGTGCTTGAATCGTTACATCAAGAGCTGTCGTCGGCTCATCTGCTATGAGCACTTTAGGGTCGCACGCCATTGCCATTGCAATCATGACACGTTGTCTCATACCACCTGACAACTGATGTGGATAGTCCTTTAATAATTCTTCTGCTCTTGGAAGACCCACAAGCTTCATAATTTCTATTGCTCTTTCATTCGCTTCAGCTTTATTGCATTTTCTATGTATGCGAATAGCTTCGGTTAGCTGATTTCCTATCGTAAATACAGGATTTAAAGAGGTCATTGGTTCCTGGAAAATCATTGCAATATCATTTCCTCTGATCTCTCTCATTCTTTTCTCTGAAGCTTTGGTTATGTCTTCTTCTCCAAAAAGGATCTTTCCCCCGACAACTTTTCCGGGAGGACTTGGCACTAACCCCATAATCGATAGAGACGTAACACTCTTCCCACAACCTGACTCCCCAACAATTCCAAGTATTTCCCCTTCGTTTACATGGAAGTTGACATTATCTACAGCAGGGACTTCCCCGTCATCTGTAAAAAAAGAGGTCTTCAAACCCTCAACTTTCAACAGAGGTGGCTTTGTACTCATAGTTGCTAACCCCCAAACAACATTTTTATTTTTTCTAAAGACTCTCTAATTTCTGAATATTGTCCGTATTCTATTATTACATCTTGTTTAACAATTATCAATATGCAAAAATGAAACTTCATTCAAAACGCAGATAGATTCCATATAAACGGCATGAAACAACTCTCTTCAAAAATCCTCTCTTCGATAACGGGGTTCAGCACTCTCGCGTCGGAAACATAGGGTTCCGTCACTGCCTGAAAAACCTAGTATTAAATTTATATGAGTTACAACCCTATTTAAAAATACATGCTTCCGATGGGAGGGACTGACACCACGGTCTTAAAAGAATAGGCACCCATTTGCATAAAAACAAAAAATGTTAGCGAAAATCTACGATTCGATGGTAGCGACTAACACCACGAACTTACAAGCCTAGCACCCGCCCTATCAGTGGCAAAAAAAAACGACCCAAAAATGGGTCGCTCAAATCATCATCCATCCAACTGTTGAACCTGAAATAATTTATGATAATGCCCTTGCTTGTTCATCAGCTCTTCGTGAGTTCCCATCTCAACGATTTCTCCATACTCCATCAAAATGATTCGATCTGCATGAGTAATGGTAGATAATCGATGAGCCACAATAAAAGTGGTTCGGTCTCTTGCTAGTTTTTGCATGGCCTCTTGAATAAGGTGTTCACTTTCAAGATCTAAAGCAGATGTGGCTTCGTCTAAAATAAGGAGTGGAGGATTTTTCAGAAATACCCGTGCAATGGCAACCCTTTGTTTTTGTCCGCCAGAAAGCTTGACGCCTCTTTCCCCCACTTTTGTATCGTATCCTTCTGGAAGATTTAGAATGAATTCGTGTGCATTAGCTGCTTTAGCTGCAGCAACAACCTCTTCTTCTGTTGCATCAGGGTTTCCAAAAAGGATATTGCTTTTCACCGATTCACTAAAAAGGATATTATCCTGTAACACCATACCAATTTTGTCACGGAGACTTCTTACTTTAAACTCCTTGATGTTCGTGTTGTCTAAAAGTATTTCGCCTTGTGTTACATCATAAAAACGAGGTATCAAACTCACAAGAGAAGATTTCCCTCCCCCGCTCATACCAACCAAAGCAACTGTCTCTCCAGGGTGAATTTCAAGGTTTATATCCCGAAGAACCTTTTCTTCCTCTTCATTGTATTGAAAATTGACATGTTGGAAGTCGATTTTTCCCATAACCTGTTTGCATTCCTTTGCATTCGGTTCATCGTCTACATCATATTTTTCATCAATTAATTCAAAGACACGATCCATTGAAGCAATCGATTGCGTTAATGTCGATGATGAATTTACGAGTCTTCTAAGCGGATTATATAGTCTATCAATGTAGGCAATAAAAGCTGCCATGACACCAATGGTTAGCTCACCTTGAATCACTTGATATCCTGCATAACCAATGATGATTAGCGGAGCAATATCTGTGATCGTGTTAACAACGGCAAAAGCTTTGGCATTCCAGCTTGTTTGGATTAACGCTTTTTCAAGGAAATTAGAGTTATGTCCCTGAAATTGTCCTTGTTCATGCTCTTCTACGGCAAAGCTTTTAATCACTGCCATACCTTGAACTCTTTCATGTAGGTAACTTTGTACCTCAGCCAATGCTTGAGAACGGTCTCTAGTTAGTCGTCTGAGATGACCAAAAAAATACTTTACTGAAATCGCATAGAACGGAAATGCAATCAAGGAAACGAGGGTTAGACTGATGTCGTATGTAAACATGATAGAAACAGCAATAATAATCGTCGCAGCATCTAACCAGAGGTTCATTAATCCTACGATTACGAAGTTCTTTGTTTGTTCGACATCATTTATGACCCTGGAAATAATCTCTCCAGCTCTAGTATTTGAGTAATATTTAAAGCTTAGCTTTTGAATATGGCCAAAGAGCTTGTCTCTAAGATCGTATAAAATCTTACTCGCCGTCCATTGGGCAAAATATTGGCGATAATACTCAACAGGCGGCCTTACCAAAACGAATAACACAATCATGACCCCCATAATCGTTAGGAGCTTTGATGTTTTATCTTCCGTAGTCATAGTAGAACTACCCAATATATCATCAATAACATATTGAATGAGGATCGGGATTAATAGAGGTATGATAAATTTTATGATTCCAATCATTAGTGTACCGATAATTTGAAGTCGATATGGTTTAACAAATTTCATATACCTTTTAATAATGCTCATCTTTTTTTCACTCCTCCCCTCTTATCATATCTTTTTAAAAATGAAAAAAACCCGTTGAAACATTTCCAACAGGTTTTTCTACGCTCTGTAATATAAAAACCGTTCATACCAAATATCAATAAAATCTGGAGCGAATGGACCTTTTCTTTGCCTGATCCACCTAACGAGCTTATCTACATTTCTTTGAAGAATTTGATCAATGACATCAGGGTAACCCATCAATTTTCCATGTGCCTCATACTCATCTTCGTCTAAAAGAGTATAGGTCATATCTGGGAAAACTTTAATATCTAAGTCATAATCAATATATTTAAGCGCTTCGTGGTCATAAACAAATGGTGAACTTAAGTTACAATAATAATAAATACCGTCTTCTCTAATCATACAAATAATATTAAACCATAGCTCTGCATGAAAATAGCAGATTGCTGGCTCACGCGTAATCCAAGTCCTTCCGTCAGATTCCGTCACCATTGTTTTATCATTCCCGCCAATCACAAGGTTCCTAGTTCCTTTTAGAACAGTCATCTCATCCCAGATTCTATGGATATTCCCATCATGTTTATAACTATGTATTTGAAGCTTTTGGCCTTCATTGGGAACCGCCATGGATATCCCCTACTTTCCTTGCAAAATTATCTATTTTACCATTATAACGTTTTCAAGAGGAATTTAAAACAAAAGAGGCTGAATCAAACTAGAGTGTCAGCATCCACAACTTCAAATATTGAACAAATCTCTATGGTTACATTCAAGAAGGGATCTGAAATGTGATCAGACACTTGGGATTCTGGGTCTCTACATTAGCACCTTTTTTTCTTGATAGGTGCGAATTACTTCATTCGTTTGTTCTTGAAATTTTTCCTGAACCTGTTTCAGCTCTTTTTTCATTTCAAGAATTTCAATTGAAATGGAACGGAGCTTTCCTTTCTCTTGAAGAATAATTAGTTCCTGTTCCACTTTCTTACATCTCTCTATTTCCGACTGTAGAAATAACAGTTTATCCATTGTTCTCATCTGACTCGTTACCAATTGCTCAAACTTTGCCAATACCTTCACCGTCCTAACTAGGGTCTCTTCTACACTAAAAATTCGATGAAGATCCCCCAAACCCTTTGACTACTTCTGTCGTAATCCCACCACTTTTGTCGTGACGCATTAAAGCGATGAGGGACGGTTCTCGAATGCGTTAAAGCGATGAGGGACGGTTCTCGAATGCTTCACAGCTGTGAAGCATTCGAGAACCGTCCCTCAGTTCATTAAAGTGATAAAGGCACCCCTAGTTGCTAGGGGTGCCTTTGTTGTTTGTTAGCGTTGTTGTCCTTGGTTTTGACCACCAGAAGCTTGAGCTTTCTTAGCTGCTGATTGTTGGTTTTGTTGTTTTACTTCTTGAGCATTTGTTTCTGAAGCAAACTCAGTACCGAATTGTTGCTGAGCTTGACCAGCTTGAGCGTTTTGTTGCTTAACTTGTTGAACGTTAGTACCAGCTTGAGTTTTGTTTGGTTGTTTTGCCATTGTAATCACCTCCACGCTAGTTAATGTAACCAGCGTAAAAGGTTATTATCCAAAAAAGTTCAGGAAATTTTTTCTTATACTAAAAGTGAGCGCCCACCATCTACAATAATCGTTTGTCCTCTAATCATCGATGCTTGATCAGACACTAAGAATAGAACGGAATTCACAAGATCTTCAATCTCTACCATTCTCCCTGCTGGTGTGTTCTTTCTAGCATCCTCAAGAAGTTCTTCTCGATTCGGGAAATGTTTTAACGCTTCCGTATCAATAGCTCCTCCTGATACTGCATTAACGACGATGTTTCTTGGCGAAAGTTCAACTGCTAAATAACGCGTAAGTGCCTCTACAGCTGCTTTTGATACCCCTACAGTTGTGTAGTTATCCAAGTAACGAATCGACCCTAATGAACTGATGCTGACAATTTTACCACCCTTGTCCATCAATTTAGCCGCTTCTTGAGCACAAAAAAGTAATGCCTTACTATTAATATTCATTGTCCAGTCCCAATGAGATTCTTCTAATTCCATTGCAGGACGGAGAACACCTGAAGCGGCATTCGAAATGAATACATCTAATCGACCGAACTCTTCAGTTATTTCGGCAAACATCCCTTTAATTTTCTCTACATCCCCCACATTTGCTCTGACTAGCATCGCTTTTCTCCCGAGCTTTTCAATTGCTTCTACTGTTTCCAAAGCTGCTTTCTTACTGCGCGCGTAATTCACAACAATATCATAACCTTGTTCTGCTAGCCGGAGCGCTATAGCCTTTCCTACTCCTCTGCTACTTCCTGTTACTAATGCTACTTTTTGAGACATTTCCTACATCCTTTCATTCTCATTATTCGTTTGTTTATTCGAGCATAAACAAGCTGTTATTACAAACACTATAAAAAACTACAAGGAGTGATTCGTATGTACGTTGGAAGAGACATGACTGAGTTATCGATGATGTCTAAACAAGAGTGGAAGAAAAGTGAATTGGCCTTTTTCCATCATGCACTCCAACAAATTGTTCCTTACTTAAACAGTGAGGGACAAACCATCCATAGAGAAATTGTTGAAGAAATTGAAAACCGTGGTGGATTAAATCATGGCGAAGCCGATTATACACACGGTACAAAAATTTCATACGACTAATTCAAAAATAGATTTCTATAATGGTTTGGAACCAAATAACTGATCATTATGTAGAATGTTCATTCACTCACATCTATATAATGAAGCTGTGGTGGTTCCAAACTTAATTCAGTATGCCTCTCTCTTCTACATAACACTTCCAAATCTTTTGATGTGACACTGGGAAAGCATATTTTGCAAGCTCTTCTTCTGTTACAATTTTCATGGAAGAATGGTTTGGTTGGTCACTCTGATTTATTTTACCGAAATATACACTGATATTCCATTTAAGATGAGAAAATATATGGTCAATTTTTGTTTTCACACCATTTTCTAAATTTACTTGGAGCCCATACTCATTATTCAGAAACTGTTTTAGTTGCTTTCTTGCAGTTGAAAAATCGCCTATTTCACAGTTCGGAAATTCCCACAGATTAGCTAAAAGTCCTTGATTAGGACGCTTATGAATGAGGAATTCCCCTTTTTCATTTACAAGAACTGCAGCTGCTAAGGATACAGATCGCGTGCTTTTCTTTTTCGTTTTAATTGGAAGCTCATTCTGAACTCCTTCATAGAATGCATGACAATGTTCACGTACAGGGCAGAGCAGACACTTTGGAGAAGTCGGAGTACAGATTAATGCCCCTAATTCCATTAAAGCCTGATTAAAATAGGATGGATTTTCATGAGAAATCAATTTTCGAATGGCCTCTTCAAATAGTTTTCGAGAAGAAGGTTTTGCAATATCTTCCCATATGGACAAGATTCGAGACAATACTCGCATGACATTTCCATCCACAGCAGGCTCTGGTATCCCGTAAGCAATACTTAAAATCGCACCTGCTGTATATGGTCCTACTCCTTTAAGTTTTGATATTTCTTGAGGAGTATTAGGTACCTGACCACTATACTGTTCATGAACTTCTTTTACAGCACTTTGTAAATTACGCACTCTTGAATAATACCCTAGCCCCTCCCACGCTTTTAAAACTTCATCTTCTTGGGCAGAAGCTAGAGTAGCAACTGTTGGAAACTTATCAATAAAATTCAAAAAATACGGGATCACAGTATCTACCCTTGTCTGCTGGAGCATGATTTCCGATACCCATATTTTATATGGGTCTTGGTCTTTTCTCCATGGAAGGTCTCTTTGTTCTTCTGTAAACCATCCAATAAGATCAGATTGAAACTGATTAATATCCGTATGATCAATATGCATTAATGTATTTTCTTTCACTTTTGTACCTCCAAGATGTTAAACCTCTTCGAAATTAGGGAATATAATATAATACTTTAGTTTTTAATTATGATTGTTTTCGCTAAATTGGTGTTTTTCGTAAATAATCTAACTACTCATTAATCAAGGTTTCGGTGCTTTATTTTTCAAAATAACTCTTTAAAGCAGAAAAGTTTTTAGAAAAGAGCCTTAAACATAGACATTGTAACGAATTTTTCATTGAAATAATCTCTTTTTTACCATATCATGTTCAAAAACATTACAAAAGCAGAATTGTATTGGGAAAAGGTAGAAAAGTAAAGATATTCGACAATAAAAATAGACCTTAACTAAAGGAGGATTCCTATTTGGATACTGGTACACATGTCGTAATGGGCTTTGCTATTGGAGGGCTTGCGACTTTAGATCCTGTAGTAGCAGAGAGTACGGCTACATCTCAAAGTATTTTAATTGCAAGCTTAATCGGCTCACAAATTCCTGACATTGATACCGTTTTGAAACTAAGAAATAATGCTGTTTATATACGCCACCATCGTGGAATTACCCATAGCATACCCGCAGTAATTCTCTGGCCATTAGTAATATTAGCCGTCATTTACCCATTCTTTCCTGAAGCAAATTTACTTCATTTATGGCTATGGACTTTTGGTGCAGTCATCCTACATGTATTTGTCGACATATTTAACGCTTATGGAACACAAGCTTTACGACCATTCTCGTCTAAATGGGTGGCATTAGGAGTAATCAATACCTTTGACCCCTTTATATTCGGGATTCATATCGTTGGCTTAATTCTTTGGGGATTTGATTTTCACCCTGGTTATACCTTTATTGCCATATACTTTGTGATATTCATTTACTATTTAATACGTTTTCAGGTTCAACATGCAGTGAAAACAGCAGTTAAAAAGAGAATCCCAAATGCACAGAAAATTATTGTATCTCCAACAATCAAATTTTACCAATGGAGACTAGCAATTATAACAAAGGAACATTTTTATGTTGCCAGAGCCTACGGAAGATCCATTACCATCTTTGATGAATACAACAGAGTAGAGATTCCAGATCATGCGGTCATCCACGCTGCAAAACACGACAAAAACTTGGCTGCTTTTCTATCCTTTTCACCTGTTTACAGGTGGGAAATTGATGAATATGAAGATTTTTATGAAGTGAAATTTATCGACCTGAGGTACAGAAGTAATGGACATTATCCATTTGTTGCGGTTGTTCAATTAGATAAAGAATTTAACATTGTCTGTTCGTATACAGGTTGGATCTTTAGTGAAGAAAAGTTAAGAAAGAAATTGGAAATCATTCCAGACTAATGAACGGGGACGTCCCAAAAAAGGTCCGGAACCACTAGGGTTGTCCATATACAGAAGATGTTCCTGAGGCTTATTCTGTATATGAAAGTTGTGGTTCCTGACACCTTGGTTTTGGGACAGCCTCGTTTTTAATTCATTAAATCTTCGTCGTCAGCTAGAAGATGTGCATATTTTGGATTTAACGCAGCGAATTCATGGAGTCTGCTCCCATATTGAGTAATCCACTGTCTTACCACTTTTTCTGTCACTTCTTTTCCTTTATATTGATAGCCTGCTTTTGCATAAGTTGTTTCAAAATCTTCCCAAAGCAATTCTACCCATGTTCGTGCACGATGTTCCTTTAAATTCCGATTATGCTGAAGCAATAATTCTGTCAATGTTTCGAAAACCTTCTCCATTTTATCCCCTCCATTCCCATTATTTAATGAGCAACACTTGTGATAATAAACATTAAATATATCATACTAAAAGTACGTGATGAAGTAATACCTTGACTTCTTCACGTTCTGTAAAAATTTCGTATCTAGTTCCGATGCCCTTTAAGTCAAGGCATCTCCACTTTTATTTATAGGAGGCCAATTATGCGAAATAAAGTTAAAGGTTTTCCAAATCAAAACAATAACAAATTCGAGGGAGAACCTAGAGCAAAAGCCGAATATGCCTCTAAACGTGCAAACGGGACAACAAATACGCATCCACAAGAACGGATGCAGGCATCAAACCAAAGAGAACACGATTCCATTTAGTTTCTCTAAGAACACATTGAGACCTAGTCTTCCCTATATACTATCGGGAAGCCTAATGATTTAATGAATTAAAACATTAGGGGGTAATCGTAATGGGTAACATGAAAAATAATTTTTACAATAATAAATATAGCAGTCCATTTAACAAAGGCTGGTATAACCCAAAACATGCTCACTCTCAAGCAAATGGGCAAACAACCCAATCTCAAGATTTAATTATTCTTGAAGCAGAAACACGAAAAAGATCATAATTAAAACGGAAGCGGCTAACTGAATTGTGCTTTCCACTACAGTAAATCGCTGGAACTAGATAGAAAAACCAATTCAAATGTGAAGGGGCTGTCCTATAAGGGGTCCGGAACATATATAGGCTTTCTTCTATATATTGTGGTTCCTGACATCTTGGTTTTGGGACAGCCCTTTTCCTTATGATTTTTTCCTAGTTAAAAGTGAAATTGGAAGCGCCTCTTCTTTTCCATCTCCACCAAGGCGATATCCCCAAGCAAACACTCCGTTTAAATAGTCTATTTTGAAATAAGTTCCCGGATCACCCTCAATGCCATAAATTTCTCCGGCTGAATAATCTTTTGGATCTAATAAATATGCTTCGGCCATAAGAGCTTTACGTTCTAATACGGCAAACTCATTCACCATGCCAAGTTGCTCAGCTTTACGCGCTTTCTCTTTAAGCTCGGCAATTTCTTGTTTTAATTGATACTCAGATAATTCACTATATCTTTTTTCTTGTTCCACATTGATCCCTCCGAAACCAAGTATAGAGAAAATGATAAAATAAAAAAAGCTTTTAATTGTGAAAGGATGAGAAAAATGAAATCTGTCGTTATCTCTGGTGGAGGGTCAGGTCTTGGCAAAGAGCTCGGAGCCCTACTTACGAACAAAGGTACACATGCGATACTTCTTGGAAGAACAGAAAAAAAGCTTATTGATGCTGTGGAAATGATTAAAAAAAATGGTGGAGAAGCGAATTATTACGTCTTAGATATTACTTCACATATTGAAGTCGAAAAAACAGTAAGTGAAATTGTGAAGAGGTATGATGTAGAACTGCTTATTAACAATGCTGGTGTTGGTCATTTTGGTCCATTTTTGGAAGCCACTAATGAAGAACTCCTAGAAATGTTCCAGACAAATGTATTTGGTTCCATTTATTTAACAAAAAGCTTTTTACCTTTATTTCAAAAAAATTCAGCTGGCACAATTTTAAATATTATCTCAACAGCAGGACTACGCGGAAAGAAAAATGAAGCCCTATACGTATCGAGCAAATTTGCTTTAAGAGGTTTTTCGGAGAGCTTACAAAAAGAATATGATGGTGATGCCATAAGAATTGTAAATGCCTTTATGGGGGGAATGGACACGCCATTCTGGGATAAATCAGATCATATCAGTGACAAAAGTCGAATGCGCACACCAAAAGAAGTAGCTAAAATGATTTTAGAAGAGCTTCCTGTGAAGGATGAGATTGTGATTGAGTCGAAGAAAAAAACAAGCGTATGTTGACTCTGGGGGCATCGTTTCGTGTCGAAATATGCCGTTTAACCGAAATATTGAAATTGAGCTAAAAATTTTGCATACACAAATAAATGGGGAATGACTACTTTTAAGTCATTCCTCATTAATCTCATCTAACACTTTGTCAATGCTTTCTAATGGAAAGCCTTTTCGATACAAGGTTTGCTTCATTTTTTGCTTATATTCAAAGCCAGTCGCTTTTTTGCTAATACGTTGGTGTGCTTTCAGTGCTTGTTTATAAAGAGCTTCCCACTCTTCATTTGAATCTTTTTCTGTAGAGGCCTCATCCCAAGCGATTCGAATAATCGAGGTGCGATACCCTTTTCTAATCAAACTTATCTCCACTTTTTGTTTAGCTTGTATTGAGGATTCTTTCTTGTACTTCTTCACTAGTTTTTCCGTTAAATCAATTGCTCTTTCAAGCTGAAGATCTTCAGGATAACTCTTCAAAACCTTTTCAATGATATCTTGGTGTACCCCTTTGTTCATCAATTCAGTCTTGATCCAGTCCGGTCCCTTATCAGAAGTTCGTATGTATGTATTTAAAAAGGATTGAGCAAAATCTTCATCATTAAGATATCCGTATTGGTGAAGCTTATGAATAACTTCCTGAACGAGTGTTTCTTCGACTTCTTTTTTGATTAAATACTCTCGGACTTCTTTTTCCGTTCTCATACGAAATGAAAGATAGTGGATTGCCGATTGAAATCCCTTCCTAATATCGTCCTCGTATTGAATTTCAGCTAGCAACAAGTCGTCAATCTCTTTTCCCTTTAATAGCCCGTAGCGTGCTAAAACTTCTTCATCAACACTAAAAGCATATTGGTTGTCGATAAAAATATTGTATCTCTCATCATTCTTAACCTGTTTCGTAATTTTCGTCACCGTTTTCATATGCCATCACCTCTATTTTACTTTAACACATGAAAAAACACCGAAACCTTTTTAACCGTAAACATTATTCTACTTTTTGTTTTCTTTCAAAAGATTTTTTATGATTGGACATGTAAAATATAGATATCAACTGGAGGGATGAAAAATGAGAATTGTCATTTCAGGTGGAACGGGTTTTATTGGGAAATCATTAACAAAGGAGTTAATCTCCAATGGTCATGAGGTTTACATTCTCACTCGTAATCCAGAAAAACATAAAGATAAAGAAAACATTCACCATGTACAGTGGTTAAGAGAGGGCAATCAACCTGAGAATATACTTGTAAATATTGATGCTTTCATTAATCTCGCTGGGGAATCGATTAACGGTGGAAGATGGACGGATAAACGAAAACAACAAATTTTAGATAGTAGAATGGAAGCCACTCAGGAAATGATGCGAATGGCAAAAAGCGTTCAACCACATACCTTTATCAATGCAAGTGCAATCGGATATTATCAAGCATCTAAATTAATCACCCACACTGAAAAGTCTCAGGACATAGCTAATGACTTCCTTGCCCAAACCGTAAAACAATGGGAAGAAAAAGCTAGTGAAGCAAATCACCTAGGAATTCGAACCATCTACACTCGATTTGGAATTATTTTAGGAAAAGACGAAGGTGCACTTCCACGTATTGCTCTCCCTTATAAATTATATGCTGGTGGAACAGTAGGTACAGGTGAACAGTGGATGAGCTGGATCCATCTAAACGATACGGTAAGGGCGATTCGGTTTGTACTTGAAAAAAATGATATTCAGGGACCGATTAATCTTACTGCCCCTTCACCAGTTACCATGAAAGAATTCGGCCAAACCTTGGCTAAAGTCCTCAATCGACCTCATTGGATTCCCGCTCCTGCTTTTGCTATCAAAGCCGCATTAGGTGAAATGAGCACGCTTGTTTTAGAAGGCCAAAAGGTCATTCCGACTGTACTGATAGATCATGGATTTCTATTCACTTATTCAACACTCGAACATGCTTTAACAAATATTTATAAGAATCAATATTGAAGTATGAACTTTTCACTGTAGGGGAAAATAGAAATATATCCCACTGATGAAAGGAAGTGTTCTTCAATGGAGAAAAAGAAAAGAGATAAGGTAAAGTCTGTTTTATCTAGTGCTCAGGAAGTGACGTATTCCCGAGAGTTTAAATCAGCTGATAGAGCTGGCGGTTATACTAGTAAGAAGCATTAAAAATTTTTCATAAAAATGGTCTATCTACAGATAATAAAGGTACGAGGAGCAATCATTGCTTTTCGTACCTTTATTTTTGAAAGGGGTAGGTCGTATTGGGTAGAGCACATGGACAAAAAACACGTGACAAAAATAAAAATAAACTTCCTCAAGTCCCTAAACAATTAAAATCGGATGGGATTGACGAGGAGTATTCTAGAGAGCTTGCAGATCAAGAAGACCTAGAAGCGCAAGCACGAGCCAATGCAGCCAATCAGCGTCAAAGCACCCGTAGGAAATAAAGAAGATAGATGACCTAAGTATAGTGCCAGGAACAGTTGAAGTTCCAGCACTTTAGGTCATCTTTTTAACGAGTCAGGAATCGACTTAATTATTTGTCCATGTTGGATGATGATTTGTCCGTAAGAGTGTTTTATTCATCCGTTATTACCGGTTTTTTGTCCTTTGAAGGCAATATATTGACTGTTCGACAAAATACAGCATTTTTCGCTAAAGACACTATTTTTCCTATACACTCTCTCATCTCTTCCCTAACAAAAAAAGGACCGCACTCTCCCATGCTAGTCCTCCCCAGATTGATCCAAAAATGCCTGGAACCAATGACTTGTCAATATACATTTTAAATTCTTTATATTGTTCATCAGTATTTAGAAGTCGTAGTTCCTGACACTTTTTTGGGGATCAATCCCTTTTTATGAATCATAAAACCCTCTAATTAATACCTTTTTAATCTCATTAATTTCATTCTTCAGTTTTTCATTTTGTTCGATTAATTCATCTAAAGAACTATTTTTATTGAATTTACTATCCATTACTTTTTCTACCATTGGCATAATGGAGACATTTTTTGTGATTGCTGAAAGACCATCCTTCGATATAGTTGATTTAATATTTAATAAATCATCTAGCATGTCCTCATCTAACATTGATTTAAATTTATCTATGAGTGGACTCAAATTCATTGAATTGGATTGACCAAGAATCGAACTTAAATCCAATGATTTGAATTGATCCAGAATAGGATTTACATTTATTGATTTAGATTGACCTAGGACCGGACGCATACCATTTGATGTGACCTGACCTAGAATCGAATCAACATCAATCGACTTCACTTGTTTTAAAATAGAATTGATATCATTTGAATCTAATTTATTTAGAATCGACCCTATATCTTTTGTATCTAATTTACTTATGATTGAATTCATTTCATCTGTATTTAATTGATCTAAGATGGAATTCACTACCTTAGAATCTGCATTTCCTGCGACAGAAGACAATCCCTTTGAATTGAATTGCCCTAAAACTGAATTTAAATTCAGTGATTTGACTAGATCCATAATTGAATTAGTATTCATTCCGTTAAATTGGCCTAACAAAGAATTCATACCGATTGATTTAAATTGATTCAAGATCGAAGTCGGGTCCGCTGAAATGTTATTATGTTTTAAGAATTTCATGGCAAATTCCTTAATTAATTCACCAGGATCTACGTTATTACCACGTTCCGAATTCTCTTCAGAGTTATCATGTTCTTTGGGTGCCATCTCTTTGACCTCCTTACCTTTTTTAGTAGATTATTAAAATTTCTTTATTTAATGCTAGGGGGAAAAACCCGGGAAATTATGCAATATACTATAATTCCCCAGGATTCAAACATTCCCTAGAATTAACTAGTCCTGACTTTTTTGATTAACTTTAGTGTCTATTAATCCAAAATTTCAGCTATTACTAGTAACACTAGTAATACAAGAGCAATAATAATTGAGACGATAGGGTTAATTCCTAAGAAGATGAAGAAAGCAACTAACAACAAGATTAATAACAAGTCAAAGAAGTTGTCTCCACCTCCGTCTCCACCCCCGTTACCTTTATTTCCAGGAGAATTTTTTGGCATATCTTTACACCTCATTTTTTAAATTTAGTAGTAAAGTACTTTACAAAACATTCTATGTATATTCGGTGGACATGCTTCATACAAATGCACACCTTCTATTAAAAAGGGCTGCCTAAATGAGAGATTACTAGAAATAATTAGTAAATCTCATCCCTTATGAGCATTAACGCCTTCGATGACCGGGTGTAAGAAAAAGTGATTATTTACTCTAGCAGCTACTATATTGACCGTGTTCATCCAAATATAGTAAATGTTTCGGAGGTTACTTCTTTATATTGAAGATGAGGTTTCCTGACTATCAGGTTTTGGAGCTTCCTAGCTGTTTACCGACTGTTTTCAAAGAAAAAGAAAGTACGTATTGAGATATCAAAAGGGAAAGCGTCAAAAAAGAGATTGAGGTAAATGATAAGCCAAAATTTATAATTTAATTTTTAAAACCCCCATTTCGATAGAGATTATGCTGTCGAAATGGGGTTTTTTGATTCCTATTTTCATTAACCAAATACTGACTTGCAGAGTAAATACTTCAAAGTCGATTTGCACGATAATTTGACCAATACAGCACTTTTTTCAGCAGCTTTTCATGAAAATGTGACCAAAAGGGTGATAATCGAAGTAAACGAAGATTTATTATCTAGAATCTAATATCTATTTTCTGAACGATTTCTTTTTCACTTCACATTCTGTCCGTGAACATGATTAATTTGTCCTTAATAGCGATTATTTGTCCGTAACCTTTATTAATCTGTCCAAAATAGTGAATATATTGACCATACGACAATTGTCGAAATATTTTTCGAGTTATAACAGAGGACTTCATAATACAAACACACTAAAATAGACCTCCTCATATTCTAAACAGAAGATAAATTGGAGGTACTTATGATGATTTATCCTTATAATCCATCTAGACATATTTTTTTCCCTATGAAGCTTTATCACAATTCGGTGTATAACATTATCCTAAGATATCCTTATCATTGGACGAAGATTCTTGGATATGATGAGAGATACGGTTCCAATGATGGTTTTTTTCAAATATCTGCTATATCAAGTGGTGGTGCAAGTATTGAGCAACTGGCTTCACAGGAAGCCTTCCACCAATTAAACCCTTATGGTTCTAGACCATTCATTCTCCGTTCACGAATTGCTGGACAAGAGGCAAGGTTTATTTTCCCATCGTTCGACCAGCCTGCAGATATGATGCGACAAGCAGCCTTAATCGTTAGATACCCCCGCCCCATTACGATCTCTGGTGAAACGTATGATTATTTTATCTTGTGGTCAGATATCGACCATATTATTTTTATTGCTCGGACTTTGCGTTTTGTGAGTAGTAACGTTTAATTTCTTAACGAATACCACATTGTATCTATTTTGCTTTTCTCCATCTCTTAATCATGCTCCCTCCCTCACGTGCAGAATGAGACCGAGGGGGTTTTTTCTTGTATAATAGACAAAAAGTCATTAACTTGTTTCGGGGATGATACCATGAAAAGAAACACTTCAACAAACTATGTATTACACGCCAAAAGCCGCCATTTCTACTGGGAAGGCGACGGACAGCTTTCCCTTAAATCGTTTTCAAACGGCGATGCTCATTATAAAACGAATAAAGGCTTTTTTGCTGTGGATGAGTCTAGATATCTTCTATTAAATGAGGGACCGTATACGATTTCAATTGAGGATAATAATGAGGTCGAGTCTTTTTGCCTTTTTTTCAGAAGCGGGTTTGCTGAAGAAGTGTCAAGGAGTCTAGAGGATTCCCAAGATGCACTCCTGACAGATCCGAATAAGAAAATCCACTCTATAGGCTTCTTTGAAAAAACATACCAAGAAAATTCACTTCTTTCTTCCCAGTTGCAGTACCTAAAGGCTAGCTATTCGTTACATCAAGATGATTCACTATGGATAGAAGAACAATTCCATAAGATTATGCAAACGATCCACCATGTACATAAAGACACGTTAAAAGAGGTTCAATCATTAAAAGCTCTCCGTTTTTCAACTCGAGAAGAGATGTATAGACGAATTCACACGGCACATGATTATATTCGCTCCTTCTACACTCAGCAAATACAATTAGATGATATTGCTCAGATTGCCTGTTTATCACCGAACCATCTTTTAAGAAACTATTCTAGCATCTTTGGAAAAACCCCTCATCAGCAAATAACTGAATTTCGAGTTTCAAAAGCCATTCAACTATTAAGCAATTTAGATGACAGCATTACAGAGATTTCATTTAAAATAGGCTATAATAACCCCGTTTCATTTAGCAAAATGTTTAAACAGCATGTAGGATTATCTCCACTGGAGTTTAGAAAAAAGGTGATTTTGGATAAGAGTAAATCATGATTTTGTTTTAATATTAAAATGAAATGAACAAAAGGAGTGGTGATGTTGGGGAGTAACATAATTGAAAAAGTTGGTCAGATCGGGGTTCCAGTAAAAGATTTAAACAAAGCGATACCATTTTATAAAGAGGTATTAGGATTACCGCTTCTTTTTAATACTGATAACATGGCGTTCTTTGAGTGCAATGGGCTTCGCCTGCTCTTAAGTCTACCTGAAAAGGAAGAGTTTTCTCATTCAAGCTCTGTTCTTTATTTTCAAATTGAAAACATTAAGGAAAAGTATGAGGAATTGGTGGAAAAAGGCGTTACATTCATTGATGAGCCTCACCTCGTCGCAAAAATGGGACAAACTGAGACATGGATGACCTTTTTTAAAGACACAGAGGGTAACACTCATGCATTAATGAGTGAAGTGCAAGTATAATAGCAATAAAGGTCCTGCTCCCGGTACGGTATTCACCGGAAGCAGGACCTTCACCATCATTTCCCCACAATAACTTTCTCCGTTTTATTCTCACCACGACCTGGTTTCAATGGGGCTAAGAGCATCATAATGAATCCAGCTAAACCAATATAACCAAGGACTCCTATTCCGCTAGCTAAAGGGTTTACCCTAAAGAATAATGTATCTTTAAAAGCCTCTACACTAAATCGGAACGGCACCCAGGAATAAAGCCAATCTTTTGTTATATCTGGCAGCATTTCTGGTGGCAATGTTAGAACTGGCATCGAGAAGAAGAAAAGTAACACGAATATTGGAGCGGCAGCATAGCCAATCCAGTTTAATAATCCACCTTGGATAAAAAAGAACATCATCCCTATGAACAGCATGAGGACAAACATTTCTCCCCCATTTGGAATCGAAACATTTAGTACCCCTTCAGCTAACCAGAAAACAAGTCCGCATATCGAAAGAACGAAAAGCAGCCCGCCAAGTATTTGGCTAGTGACGGACAACATAGTCCATTTCCAGAGCTCATGTTTTTTTATGACTGTAAAGAGAATCATTGAACTAATAAATGTCGTTAACCAAAGAATTTGTGTAAATAATGCAGGGGTATTCCCATTAGCGTTATGGTCCCCCACCGAATGTAATGTTTTGGTTTTGACTTGAATCGGTTGGGTTAATAATTTGGACTTTTCAACTGAAAACGGAATCTGCTGATTCTCAACCTGTTCATATAAATTATTCTGTACCTGTATATTTAAATTCGATAAGATTCCACTCGCCATTTGCCCAGCCATTTTCGCCCCAGTAGCATTCATTCCTTCGTTAATCCAGATTTCAACTTCAGGTTTTTCTGGTTGATCGGTTAACAATGAAAAAATATTTTGAGACATCCTGTTTGGAATGACAATGGTTGCATAATATTCTTTCTCATTCATCCCCTCCATTGCTTTTTCCCGACTATCTAAAAACGCCAAGTCAATTGATTCGTTATCATTCTTCTTAACTTGCTCCTGAAATATCTTACCGAAGTTCAGTTGTTGACCATTTGGCAACGTCATACCATCATCTTGAACAACAACTGCAAGCGGCATTTCTTTTGGTGTCGGATTCACCGTCGATCCCATAAAAGCAAAGGTAAATATGAAAACCGATATCAGAATACCGACAAATCCTCCCCAAAATAATTTCTGTTGAAAGAAATTTTTCATCATAACAACACTCCTCATATTTGGACAGTCTGTTGATTAATTAACAACTTGTTGTATATGATGTTATTATAAAAGAATTTTCCTACCATTCAATATCCAATAATCTTAGTTATGTTCGATATACGACAGCTATGTAGAATATGTTGTTTAATTCATAAAAAAAGGCTCTATTCTAAAAGATGGTTGTTTTATAAATAGATTTTGTGAAAGCAAATCATCGATAAAGAAGTTGATTGGAGTTGATGGCGCGAGACTCCTGCGGGAGAAGCTGAACAGATGAGATCCCACAGGCACAAGCGCCGATGAGGCTCACCGCCCACCTCGCGGAAAGCGAGCAACCTTTCGCTGCAATCAACCACTACTCTTTTTTGAAAAATAGCAACAAAGTTTCCGAAAACAGACTAAAAAAATGAAGGGAGACTGGATTATGCCCAAAAAAACGGACTTACGTGTAATAAGAACGCGTAAAAATATTAATGAAGCCTTTCTAAAATTAATTCAACAAAAAGGCTTTGACTCCGTAACCATTCAGGATATTGCAAATGAAGCGCTCATCAACAGAGCAACCTTCTATCTTCATTATGAGGATAAGTTTGATCTACTTGAAAAAATGAGTAACACGATTATCGAAGAATTAATGAACTCCATTAACCCCGCTTACCACATCGAAGATAAAGAAGTTAAAATAAAAAAATTACAATCCACCATTGAAAATGTTTACGAATGCGTGTCAAAAAACCATTCTTTCTTTAAGGTGATGTTTGGTGAGCATGGTGTCTATAATTTCCGCAATGATCTAGAAGAAATGGTTCGGAATAAGTTCAGTAAAAATATGACGGACTTAGGTGTTCATCCCTCTGACTTCGAGATTCCAAAAGACTTAATTGTCCATTTTATTTGCTCCGCTTTTGTCGGTGTCATCCAGTGGTGGTTAAAGGAAGACATGAACCCCTCCCCTCGGGAAATGTCTCTGCAGCTATCTAAAATTGTAACAATGGGACCTATGCAGGCAGCCGGGATTAAAGTTGGGAAGATGTTTGAATGATAAAAGGGGCTTTCCCAACAGGGTCTGAAACCACGTATGTCCATTAATAAAAGAATTTTTGAAGGTTTCTTCTATAATGAAGTTGTGGTTCCGGACACCTTGGTTTTAGGGCAGCCCTTAACACCTACTTCGGTATCGACTTCTCACCATTTATATACCCTGCTCCATAAATATTAGGGTCCCTATCTTTCCATGAATCTGCATGAATGATTAATAATTCTTTTACCGTTTGTGGTGTTGCATTAGGGTTATGCTGTAAGATCAATGCTGCTACCCCGGCACAGATTGGGGTTGCCATCGATGTTCCTGATAATGTTACATAATCTGTACCTACCCGGCTTTCTTTCTGTATTTTATCTATATAAGAGTTTGGTGATCTGAGTGAAACAATATTAACACCTGGAGCTAAAAGATCTGGTTTTATTAATCCATAAATGGTTGGTCCCCTACTAGAAAAGCTTGCAACGTCATCGTCAGATTTTGTATCAGATGTATTATTATCATCTAATGCCCCGACTGTTATCACATGATTACTAATTCCAGGACTAGAAATCGTTCTAGCATCTGGCCCTTCATTTCCGGCAGCAACACAGACGACAATCCCTTTTTGCCAGGCTTGCTCGACAATCTGCACCATTGGATCTGCATCTTCATTCTCATATTGTTGAGCTGTAGAGCCTAGTGACATACTTATAATATCTATTTTCTCGTCAGGATTCGCTTCATTATAATTAATACACCATTCGACACCTTGCATAACAGTTTCTAATGAGCCTGAACCTTGCTTATCTAATACTTTTACCCCTACCACATTGGCTTCCGGGGCAGGTCCCATGTACAAACCTGAAGAAGCAGCACCATTTCCTACAGCATCACCAGCACAATGTGTTCCGTGGCCATTATCATCATATGGATCGGTTTTTTGATTAATAAAGTCTACGAAATTAGTAATTCTTCCTGAAAGATCCTTATGAGGGTAGATGCCTGTATCGATTATGGCAACAGTCACACCTTTCCCTGTTAGCTTCGTTCCATTTCTAACGATATTTTTGGCATTAGCAGAAGGAACAGCCGTATCTAATAATGCTTTGACTTCACTGTTTAAATAAATCTTTTTAATATGATTGCAGCTTGAAAGAACATCTGCTAATACAGTTGGTGTGATATCTGCACTACAGCAAGAAACACTAGAAAATTCGTTTCTAATTTTACAGCCTCTTTTTTTCGTGAATACCAGATCGACTTCTTGACATCCTTCAAGATGACAATCTTTCTCAAATTCTATAATGATAGATAATTTCTTCGTCTTTTTAAGATATTTCTCAGATAGCTTGTGGAACACACAAGGAGTCCACTTAAACGGTTTGTAAAGATTTAGCACCTTATCTCGCAATGGCTTGTCTAACTTATGAGCATGGGTACGAACCATTTGAATCATAGAATATTCAAACACCTTGTAAACCTCCTTAAACTAGGATGTAATATTCTATGAAACTAGTTTGGAGAGGTAACGGTGCTTGTCCCATTTTGATTAAAATAGAGTAGATTGGCTATTTGGATTCACCTCTATCAATTTTTTATTACAAAGGTAGGTGTTTTTTATGATTGATTTTGATGAAAGATTTCATTTGCATGTTGGTTATTATGAAAATAATTGTGATTATAAAGCTACTTTTTATAAAGTGTTGGATGAACACCAATGGTTTATGTTTTTTGAAAACGTTTTTTATAAAATCAACTTGCTGAAAGATTACAGTGATCATGAGGGATATGGTTTACTGATTGGAAAATATGATGCAAATGAGATCAGTTATGATGATGGAGTTTCGTTATGTATTGATTTTTTGAAGGATAATAATATTGTCTCTTAGAAGTAGTGTCTAAAAGAGACAGTCTTAAAACGCTACTAGTCTTGTTCAAATTATGATACATTAAATAAGATTTAAAAAATGAAGGGAGTCTTTTCAATGACTAATCATGGAACACAAAATGAACTACCACCAAAATCCTGTACAATTGATAAGCTTGTTACTTTGCCAGAGGATGTTCAAAAAGTACTTGAAGGTAAAAAAACAGCCACACGCAGGAATGGAAGATATGCTGATGTTGGCGAGATTATGGTATTAGAGGATAAAAAGTTCAAAGTAGAACAAGTTTATTCCCAATCCTTAGGTGAATTGACGGATGAACATGCTCGTCAAGAAGGCTTTAACACAGTTGAGGAATATAAAGAATCAATACTATCAATGCATCCGGGAATGCCTTGGGTTCCAAAAATGAGAGTCTGGGTACATGAGTTCAGTCAAGTTAACGAGTAACAGGCTAGAAAAATGGAATTTTTATTGTACCGCATACTAATATACATACATGTTATTAGCGTAATCGTTTCAATTGGGCCATTCTTTATTTTATTGCCACTTGTAAAAAAACTACTACATGCAAAAGAAACAGAATTGAGGGCCTACCTGGATACATTTCGATTTGTTGTCCGGCTAGCAAAACACTCTGGTCATGTACTGGTTGTATCTGGGATCCTGCTCGTAGTTTCAGGACCATGGACTTGGAGTACACCGTGGCTTATCATGACGCTAATCGTCATGGGGTGTTCACTGTTCTTTCTAGCCCGCGCCTTTTCTCCTAAACTCCGTCGGTTTGAGGATCCAGACCAGAATAAAGAAGAGTTGGCAGCTAAACTTAAACGATCGATTTGGTTTTACATCATCCTATTAATGATTATGCTATGGTTTATGGTTGGTAAACCGACTTTATGGGCTTAGAATTATAAACATATTTTTCGTAATAGATTTCCGAACAATAGAGACTGTCCAAAAAGGGAAACAGGAACCACATGTTCGTCCATAGATAGAAGATACTCCTGAGGTTTTCTTCTACTTATGGACGTTACGGTTCCCGACTCCTTTGTTTTATTAGTTTTTGTTCCACTACATATAAACATGTTCATAAATTTGAAATCTCGTGCTTTACTATTCATTTTCGTGCATAAATTCAAAAAGTCATCAAGAAAAGGAAAGTGAAGCTGGGAAAAACCGGGGAAATTTAAAAATAAAAGAAAGGTTATTCTAAGATCAAAATGAGCCGTCTGATAGTAGAAAAAATTTAGAAAACCCCTTTTCATTTATTTTCTTTTTCTAAACTAAACTTAGGTGTACCTTTAATCGTTTTGATTTTACAAAAGAAATAATAATATTTATATATTTCCATTAAAATCAAGACAATCCTTACGCTGATTCTGTCTGTTAAGAGGAATGGAAAAGCGATCATACAATCAGATAATAAGACCGTTGATATTTTCTGCTTTAATGTCATTGCCCTCTCATTAACAAATTCCTCTAAATATTTCTTATAAATCTTCGTACTTTTAAACCAGATTTCAAATTTTTTAGATCCTTTTACAAAAAAGAAGGATGCCAATAGTAATAATGGCGTTGTCGGTACTAATGGCAAAACAATTCCGATAATCCCTATCCCCATGAATAGAAATCCCAAAAATATGTATATAAATTTTTTTATATTACTGATGATTCTCACTCCCTGTGCAACCCTTTAACCTCATCATTATATGATAGGAGCGAATAGTTGTAAAATGTAGGGGAAAGATTGTTAGTTCTAATAACTCTCCCAATCAAATTGTTTAAGTCAAAAGTTCTTACTTTTTATAAGAAACAGGCGCAACCTATTAAAAAGGAATACGCCTATTTTTGTAAAGCTCTTCATTTATTTCGCTTACAATCATAATAGTGATACATGACAAACAGGTACCAGGATGAGGCTTGAATGTACCATTAAATAAATTTAGTTTAGTCCAATTTCGTTTCAACAACTCAATTGTAGGCTCTTCACCATGAGCAGCTACCTCGAATGGCCAACCACTGAAATCATCACCAGCTGACAATAGATTGAATTCTCCTTCCCAGCTTTAAGATTCTAAAGATGTGTTGCCATATAGGCTGCATTGCCAACAGATAGCGGTCCTTCTGAAAATTAATTTATCCATAATGTTCATTTATTTGTCCAAGGTTCAGTATAATTTGTCCGTTACCGGGATTTATTTGTCCATAATCTACTATTTATTGACCGTTCGACAATTACCGACAAACTTTTCCACCTTTATTGTGATTAACACGAACAGCTAAGAATGAAGAGAACGATTTCCTTCATTCTTGGCCCGGTATGATTTCGTTCAAGTTCAAATCACAGATATGCTTTTATCCTCGGAAACACCTTCAAAGCCGTCTTATAAAATACATCCTCATGGTGTTCTACAGGTATGATTTCTTTTATAAATTCAATATACGGCTTGATTGGAACAAGCGGCCAATCTGTCCCGAATAGGAATTTTTGATAATTGTCGGTGAAGGTTAATGCATGCTTCAGATGATTAAAGAAACGAGGTGAATCTTTATAGCGTTTAATATCATCAGCTGTTCCAACTACTAATCCCGATAAATCAGCATACATATTACGATTTTTGTAAACGACCTCTGCCCCATCTAATGTCCAGGGGTCCCCAAAGTGAGCCATCATAAAGTTAATATTTCGGTGCTCTACAGCCACCTCATCAAGTGTTAATGGATGCGAATATTTCAGTAACCCTCGCTCTGAATAGGTATCTCCTGTATGAAAGACAACGGGTAGTTCATATTTGGAAGCAAGCTTGTATACTGGCTGGTACACTTCATCATAGGCATAGAATGGATAATACCCTAAATAAATTTTAATTCCCACTACTCTTGGATTATGTAACGTCTTTTCAAGCTCCTGTAATGCATGTGAATCAAGATTATATGGGTTAATCCCAGCACAATAGACAACAGACGTTGGAATACGTTCATCAAGATCTAGTCCCATCGGTGTAGGGGCAGAAGGGTCCGGAAACCCTTCTTTTTCTTTTTCCACAAGGCCCATTCCAATTCCGAGAACAACATTTGCTTCATCATACTCTTTGATAATGCCATTATAGGAATAGTCTAGCTTGGATTGTTTTTTTGCCGTTTCTTTAAAGCTATCAATATTTGAAAAATGCATATGTGCGTCTATTATTTTCATTCTTTTCCTTCTTTCTTAAAAACGAATCGATTTTATACTGGACAATGCAGGATCAGGTATCGTCTTGTTATTCAATATAAAGAAGACAGGTGTTGTAAAAAATCGTTTTCCATTCTCGATATTTAATGTCGAATGAATACTAAAATTTATGATTTCCTTATTAATGTAGGATTTAAGCTCGGTATCATTTTGATCAGTAATAACCTGAATCTGATCCTTATGCTGATCTGACCCAAATGCAACATTTCGCCCAACAATCATCTCCTGTTCACCTTTCCCGCCATAAATTTTTTGCCACTCTCCCGTAAAGCTTTGAAAGTTCCCCCAACTATCAGCAAGATCTTGACTCGGCTTAAAGAAGCAATGGGTATCCCATTTTTTCATATTGAGAAATCGGTCTGAATGTTGAATAATCTCTGTTGTCTGGCATAGGACAGGTGATTCAGGTAAAAGCAAGAAATACTGATGGTATTCAAACCCTTTATACTTTTCATGTTCCTCTAGTTTAACGACCACCTTCAATCCTTCCCATTTATTCCCTTTCGAATCATTTAATGAAACGAATTCGGCTTGTCGTTTTTCCTTTACTATTGAATTTGGACTAACCTCTCGAATACCGCTATTGATTCCCCCCGGCCAAGGATTCCACCACGATTTCGCTGTTACTTTTGGAAAGGAGGAATCTAACCATTCCCGGCCGTTTGCTTTCAGTGAGAATAGACTTGGATAAAAGTCAGGGGCAACAGATATTTCTAACAGACTATTATCGCATGTTAACGTTTCTACCCCATCGTTTATACGAGTTTCAAAATGAATCGGTTCGGTTCCTTTTCGCACATAAAGAGATTCCTGTTCTGTTTCAATTGAATCCAACTTAATTCTAGAAGTTAATAGGCCAATATGATCAGAGTTCTCAACATTTACGTCGAACCCTCCCGTTTTCACCGCATCCTGTGTTTTAAAAGTCTTACTGCATAGTACTTGATCCCCTGATAAAATATCGATGGTACCATTGAAATAGGATGCCTTGTAATCTATTACACTTGCATGAATGGATGACTCAGAAATAAATGGATTGTGATCATTAACAACAAACTCCATATGCTCTGTCAGCGCTTCCTGATCGACTTGTTCCTGTATAGAAAATTCTCTAAATGATGGCCAATCCTGGAAGGCACCAATGGTCATAAAAAATGGCTTTGTTTTAATGATCTCTTTCCCTTGTAATCTACCAATATGGTGTTCAAAATAAACAAACCAACTGCCGAAGTTAATCTTTTCTTCCTTTGGCCAACAGATGCCTCTTGGGGATTGATGATCCCTAGAGAAAATCCAATTCTCTGTTACGGAATCACCCTGCCAATATTGAAGGAATGAGCCAATGGAATCCTTCATTTCGATGAACTTATTTTCATAAGGAATAACAGCTCTTTCAAGGGTATGGTAAATCGGTATATTTAACCATATTTCTTCTGAAAGAGCATTTACTTGTGTATTTTCCACCTCATAGTGATGCTCGATTAATCCTTCACCATATAATTTTGCAACCGCATGAAGCTTAACATCTGGGAATGCTTTTGATTGATAGGTTGCCCGGTAACCAATTGAACGAGCATCCTCGATAAACTCTACCTTCTCCGCTCGTACTTTCGATAACTCTTCGGAAAAGGGCTTCCCTAATTTTGGATACATAAAAGCAGAATCCTGCTCGTCGGTTTTTTCTTTCCCAGGGACTAACCAATTATCGAATTTCTCCAACCACATATGATATTGACCATTATAGACGTGGTACCTTTCCTCACACTCGCCTGAAAATTTAACCCCAATCCCTTTAAAGGCCACACCGATTTTCTTCGTAAACTTTATAGTGGACTGGTCTGGTTTCATAGCTATAATTTCCACTTCAGGTGAATAAAAGCCCTGCCTCTTTAATGTGTATGCGACTGGAATGGATCGCCTTGATTTCGGTTCTAATGTCACTTCTATCTCGTTTCTCTCTAACTGAAATAAATGACTTTCTGGTAAAGTGAATGAAAACGTAATCGTCTCTTTAAAGTTATTTTCGATATCTACATATAAAGAAGAGCGTCTTCCGATATATGCTAAAGTTCCAGGTGTATGGCATGTCAGGTTAGCCGGGAATTTTGGCAAAAGCCCAACTTTGAATAAAGCTTCTTTCCCATTGATTGTCACCAAGGTGTTGACAGTCGGATGTGTTCTCCAAATACTCTGTTCTTCTTCAATTCGATCAACATAAAATGGAGCTTCTAACGTCATTTCATCCTTTACCCTGATCATTTCTTGATGGAAGGAAAATTGAACATTTTTATTGTCTTCACCTTTAAAGGAGATCGTTAGGGGCTTTCCAGTTTTATTTTTGACTTGATAACGAATTTTATATTCGGACCCAAATACGAGTTTAAAGCCTTCAAGTGTTGCAGATATACGATAATCATCTGTCTCAATTAAGCAAAGGCCTCTTCCAGAACGTTCGAATTCCATTTTGAGGTTTCTCCCGTTATCGGACCATGAATACTCGTAATCACGGAATTCATTTTCTTTTGTCCCATCTGGTTTTACTTCAATGATTCTTGTGCTCGCTTCATACCAATTTATATCTTCAAAAAAGTCCTTAACGGCCTCGGTATGTAAGACAGTTGGCATAAAGTTCATTAAATGGGTCGCATCATCCCGCTCTTCCCAAAAGAATCCACATTTCTTGTAAAGAGGGACTGCTTTTGTATTTCCTGGCCATGTATATAAATCAAGACGAGGCCATTTCATTTCAACCGCACGATCTAATGCTTTTAATACAAGCATTTTGCCAATCTTCTTCCCGTGATAATCGCCACGTACATTTAATAAAGGAATATAAAGGGCCCCTTCATCCTCACGATATTCACCAAGACTGCAATAGCCCACCACTTTCTCCCCATCCAATGCTAAGAATAAATGTAAATTTGTTGAATTTGCCTCTTGTTTTAAAACTTGTTCTGCTGTTTGAACAGTATTCCCTCCACCCCAGCCGTCTTGGCTATTATTCCACATTTCTGCAACCGCTGCGGCATAGCTGGGATCGAATTCCACGATTCTTATCTTTTCGACTGCTTGTTTCATCCCCATATCCCCCTGATTCTCTATTTAAAGTAAAACCTGTTTCATTTGTTTTCACACAACATTCAGACTATTTTCACTAAAAAAAGAAGCCTGATAATAAAATAGGCTAATAATAAAAAATGATCATAATCAATAAAATATTCCAATAATTTCTTACAGTGAAATTATATCATTTTCCTCATTTTTTGGAAATAAAATGAAACCAAATTTAAAGGCCCTATTATAAGGCCTTATTTCACTACTATGATGATGTTTTTTTAGTTCATACAATTAGCCATTCGCTTGATTAACATTTGGATCATCCACTGTTACCTTTTGAAGAGTGAAACACTCTTTTATTTCTCCCACTTTCACGCCGCTATCATTTTGAATGACTGAAGGACGTAAGGAACGGAGTGATTGGATGGTTTTTTTATTGGAGTAACCTATTTGTTCTAGAATAGAGGCTACAATATTGGGCCAAACATTTTCAGTACCACTTAACACTTTTAAGGCAAAGCCGAGTCTTTCTTTTTTTAGACCGAAACAATATACCCCTTGTGCTCCACCTTTTGCAACAATATTGGGGTCTTGCAATAGGGCCGAACAGATAAAATGTTCTGATGCAATCATCTTGTACTGATGATTCATTATCCTTGTCATTTTCTTTACGGCTTCTCGAAGATTTGAGTCTTGAATTAAATCTGGACATGCTAATTTTAAATATGTAGTGGCCATCCGTTCAATTGGAATGGCAGAAACCGGAACCCCACATCCATCTACTCCGTTTTGTATACTTGTTAACGGAACATCTGCTAAAGTGGAAAGTAGTTTTAAAATATCCTGTTGAAGGGGATGGCCCACTTTCCAATATCCCTCTACTGGATAGCCTAATTCACGGCAAACCGTTATAAACCCCATATGTTTACCGGAACAATTATGGTATAGTCTTCTCTTCCTTAAACCTTGTCTGATCATTTCTTCCCTTGGTTCTGAATTTAATGGATAAGAGGGCGGGCAATATAATTCTTCCTCCACTACTGGCAGCTTCTTAAGCATGGATTCAAGAGCAGCAATATGATAGGATTCCCCTCGGTGGGAAGCCGTAAATAAAGCTGCCTCTTGTTCAGTCAGTTGATATTTTTCAATGATATCTGTAAGAAAAACGGGCAATGCTTGAAAAGGTTTTGCTGCAGAACGATAATAGGTTTGATGCTGACTGTCCCCTATGTGATAGACCATTTGAGCTTGGTCATTTACCCCACAGACGATGCCAGTATGAATATTTTCTGGTAACCCAGCCCTGGTTTCTTCTATTAACGTTTTATATGTCACTCTTACATTTCCCCCTTTTATTCAATTGTGAAAAGCGTAAACCAATATTAATCTAAATCAAGTAAGGTATTTTGTGCTTGTATAGCCCCTCCAAGCACTACCCCTTGAGTATTTAATTGTGAATAGACCAACTTCACCGTTTCCCTCACCGGTTCCCAAGTGTAAATTTCAAATTTCTTTTCAATGACTTCTTTGATTTCTGGTAATTTCTCAAATAAATTTCCACTTAAAATTATGACTTCTGGGTTGTAAAGGCAAAGTATGTTACTGATAGCGAGAGAAATATAGGTTGTTGTTCTGTCTAAAAGGTTAATGGCCCATTGTTCCTTTAGACGAAAAGCCTCATATACATCATCTATAGAATCGAGATCTTTTACCTTTCTACTGTCGGCAAGAATGGCCCCTTCAGAAATGTATGTGGCTAAACAGCCAATTTTCCCGCAATTACAAACATTCCCTGTCGGATCAATGACTGTATGCCCAATCTCCCCTGCATTGTTCGACTCACCTCTGTATATTTCACCATTTAAGATAATAGCAGAGCCAATTCCGGTACCAACGCCAACTAATACAGCGTTCTTTACATCTTTGGCTCTTCCTAAGAAATATTCAGAGATGATTTTCATTTTAAGCTCATTATCAACAATGACATCAAATGTAGTGATCCGTTTTAAATCTTCAGCTAAAGTCTTTTCTTTCCAAAAGAGCTGATCGGATAGCTTGACAACACCATTTTTATAATCAATGTAACCTGGTAACCCTACAGCCATTCCTATAATTTTTTCATTTAAAATACCATTTTGTTCAATCATATTCTGGACATTAACCGCTATCTTACTTAAAGTTTCTTCATAGTTCTCTGAATGATCTCTATGAATTTCTTTTAGGACCACAATATCCCCAATATAGTTTACTATAGCGATTTTTATGTTTGATTTATCAATTTCAATTCCAATAGTAAATAGAACATCTTTTTCTACATCTACTAAAACGGCTTTCCTTCCTACGCCGGAAGTCACTAGCTCTGTTTCTCTTACAAAACCTTGTACATGTAATTCATTGACGATTCTGCTTATAGATGTAGGGCTCATCCCTGTATTCTTTGCAATTTCTGTTCTTGAAATAGGTCCCCGGCCTTTAATCATGTCGAGGACTAGGTTTTTATTTTGTTTTTTCATTAGGAGTTGATCTTGTTTTTCCATCGATAAACCTTCTTTTCTATTTAATTATGCTCATCTGTGATGGTTTGGGGGTTCTCAAAGAATAAAGCCATCAATACTGTTGAAACTCTTTACTTATAATAGTGAATAAACTTGATCGCATCTGCAATATCTTTTACTGGATTATTCTGTACTTCCCTTTCAATTGTTAAATATCCTTTATATTCAATTTCTTGAAGGGCAGCAAAATAGCTAGAAAAATTGACTTCACCTTTACCTAATGGCAATTCCCTAAAAAATTCCCCCGAAGCAACTAGTTTGGAAAGTTCTTCGTGATCTGTTCCCCCGCCATATCCTAAGAAACCATAAACCTCGCGTGGATCGACAGGCTTAAGCTGCATTCCATCTTTAACATGTGTGTGAACAATGTAATCCTTTAGGAGCTTTACTCCTTCTATAGGATCATCACCTGTAACCATAACCATATTAGCTGGATCAAAGTTCACAGAAACACCATTCGTACTTAGGCTATCCAAAAATGATTTTAATCTTTTAGATGTTTCTGGCCCTGTTTCAATGGCGAAAAAAGCATTGATACTTTTAGCATAAACACCAAGTTCCTCACAAGCTTCTTGCATGGTAGCATATATTTTACTTTCCTTTTCCCCAGGAATCATTCCGATATGGGTTGTGACAATATTTGTCCCTAACTCTAAGGCAAGGTCCAATATCCGTTTGGACTTTTCAATTTTCTCAGGATTATCTGCCGCATCTTGAAATCCATATCCACCTAAATCCCCGCATAGGGCTGAGATCTCTAATCCCAACGAGTCAATATAGCTTTTCAGTTCTTTACGAGCATTAGATGTTAAATTTTCAGGAGCCATTTCTCCATCAACAGCATAGATTTGAACACCATCAGCACCCATTTCTTTAGCCTTTTTCAACCCTTCACGAAGGGGTAATCGCAGACTATCAACAATGACACCGATTTTATTTGGTAATTGAATGGTTGCGCTCATGACAAGAATGTCACCTCACGTTTCTCCTCTGCGGAATTATATATACCTGTTAGAATTTTCATCATCTCCACACCGTCTCCTACTGGGGCAATGAGTGGTTTCTCGAATAAGCAGCTTGAAACAAATGAGTCAATTTCATTTTGAAAAGCATTAGCAAAATCAAATGAAACATGATCAATTTGAGGGTGGATATTTACAATCGTATCGTTCTCTTCTGAAATAATTGTCAACTCCGGCTCTAGTTCTGCTCCGCCCTTTGTTCCATGTAGTTTTATCTGTAATTCATCTTTTTTTGTGTGAAGAGTAAAGGAAACATCCACGAATAAGGAAGCACCATTTTCAAAAGTAATTAAAGCATTTGCTAAATCTTCCACATTATTTTTCTCTTTGTCATAGTCAGCTGCTTTATAAAAACTTAAGTTTTCTATATTTGCTCTGTTTCCAAGATGATGATAGGTGTTAGCAGAAATGGATTTTACTTTTGGACGCCCCATTAAATACCAGCATACATCAATGACATGTACTCCCAGGTCGATTAAAGGGCCTCCACCCGACCTTTCTTTATCAGCAAACCATCCTCCAGGATTCCCTAGACGTCGCAAGCATGAGGCTTTAGCATAATAGATTTCTCCTAATTTCCCCTTATCAATAAACGATTTTAACACTTTTGTGTTAGTACCAAACCTTCTGACGAATCCAACTTGTAACTTTTTATTTGATTTGCCTACTGCTTCTTCAATCCTTAAAGCTTCCTCGACATTTTTTGATAGCGGCTTTTCAACTAATACATGCTTTCCACTATTGAGGGCTTTAATCGTGATATCAGCATGGGTATTATTCCACGTACAAATGCTTACAGCATCCACTTTGTCATCATTTAATACTTCCTCTAAGGTATGATAGACTTTGTTGACCCCGTATTCATTTGCTTTTTCTAATGCCCTTTGTTTCGAATAATCATACACACCAAATACCTCTGAATTTGGGTTATTCTGATAGGATTTAAAATGCATATCCGAAATGGATCCAGTACCAATTATGCAGACATTTAACTTTTTCATGTATTCATTCCTTTCAAATCCAAATTTTATCCCAGTTAAATTTCATTCCATAATCGTCTTACATTGTCCATACCAATTTTAGAACCCGTTTTACAATCCTCCATGCCTTCAAATTCAATAGTAAGAAAACCATCATATCCAGCATTTTTGACTAATTTAATGACCTCACGAATGTTGATATCCCCATGACCCACAATGGCGCCGCGCAGGTAGTTCTCGTTGACAGTACGAAACCAAACTCCGTCTCCTGGATTTTCATAATACGGACGAATATAGAAGTCTTTAAAATGAACGGTTGCAGCATACTCGATGTTTTTCTTCACTCCAACAAGCGGATCTTCATCTGCACAAAGAAAGTTGCCAATATCAAGGGTCGTTTTAAAATTCTCTCGGTTTACAGCATGTATCACCCTCTGAACACGATCGCTTGATTGGACATTAAATCCGTGATTTTCAATCGTTGTAGTAATCCCGAACTTCGCTGCATAGTCAGCAATCTGTTGACTACCTTCTACTATTTTTGAAAAATGCTTATCAAAATAATGAATGGACATCTCTTCTGGTTTTAACATAAACGCTGTTACATCATGACGCATAATCTTAATCCCTAAACGATTTACAATATCAACGTGACGTTTAAGTCGGTCTACTTCTTCGTCAAACAATTCTTGCGTATCTTGAACAAAATTTGCCGGGAGTGAATAAGCGGATAATTCTATTTCTGTTTCTTCCGCTTTTTTTCTTATATCGTCAGCAAGTTTAATATTATCAACAACCGAATAACCGTAAGGCACCATCTCCATATGTTCTCCGCCATTATCGGAAATCCATTGGATCACATCCAAAATCGTCATCGTTCCCGCTTTCAATTCGTGCAATAAACTGTATGTACTTAGTCCTACTTTCATTTTAAACACCTCGTATTATTTTTTATCATTCTATGACTCTAGTAAATGGCAAGCAGCAACGTGTCCCTCAATACTTCCTTTTCTAACGGACGGTTCCATTGTTTTACATATTTCCATTCTGACAGGGCATCTCGTATGAAAACGGCATCCTGTTGGAGGGTTCACGGGACTTGGAAGATCTCCCTGTAAAATAATACGATCTCTTCTAAGCTTTGGATCAGGTATTGGAACGGATGACAGCAATGCTTGTGTATAAGGATGCTGCGGGTTGGAAAAGACTGCCTCCTTAGGTCCCGATTCTACAATCGTCCCTAAATACATCACACCAATATCATCACTAATATGTTCCACAACACTTAAATCATGGGAAATAAAGAGATAAGTTAAATTAAATTCCCTTTGAAGATCTTTTAACAGGTTTAATATTTGAGACTGTATGGACACATCTAATGCGGAAACCGGCTCGTCTGCAATAATTAACTCTGGCTTCATAATGAGTGCTCGAGCAATACCAATTCGCTGGCGCTGTCCCCCACTAAATTCATGCGCATAACGATCTGCTTGATATTCGTTTAAACCGACGATTTCTAACATTTCAGAAACAAGCTTATAACGCTCAACTTTTGATAGTTTCGTATGAATCTCAAGCGGCTCCGAAATGATATCGCGCACCTTCATTCTCGGGTTCAGTGATGCATAGGGATCTTGAAAGATCATTTGCACTTTCTTTCTCATCGCCTTTAATTGATTTTCTTTCTTTTGCGAGATTTCTGTCCCATCAATCCAGATTTGTCCATCGTTTGGTCTTAGTAATCTTGAAATGAGTCGCCCCGTTGTCGATTTTCCACATCCGCTTTCTCCAACAAGACTAAATGTTTTGCCTTTCCTAATCGCAAACGAGACATTATGAACAGCCTTTAACGTTCTTTTTCTTTCAAAAATCCCACCTGATAAATCAAATGATTTTTTCAATCCGTCCACTTGTAAAAGGTTATGGCTAGACACTAATTTCCCCCCTCTCTTCATGGAAAAGCCAGCAACTGCATGATCTATTATTTTCAAATGAAATGGAAGCCGGATCTTTCTCAAAACAAATCGGCATCGCCTCTTTACATCTAGGGGCAAATTTACATCCCATTGGCATATTGGAGGGATCAGGAACATTTCCACTAATGGAGTCAAGCTTCTCCCGTTTTTCACCTATCTTCGGAACAGACCCTATTAATCCTTTTGTATAGGGATGTTTTGGATCCTCAAATAAATCGTTAACGGCAGCTTCTTCTACCACTCTTCCTGCATACATCACCACAACCCTGTCACACATTTCTGCCACAACACCTAAGTCGTGAGTGATTAACAAGACAGACATTTTCTCTTCCTGTTGAAGCTTCTTCATCAATGTTAAAATCTGAGCTTGAATGGTTACATCAAGGGCCGTAGTTGGTTCATCCGCTATTAATAGTTTAGGATTGCAAGACATTGCCATGGCAATCATGACCCTTTGTCTCATCCCTCCTGAAAGCTGATGTGGAAATTCATTCAGGATTTCTTTCGCACGAGGAATACCCACTTTTTCTAAAATTGAAATTGCGTGTGATTTTGCCTCTTTTTTCTTTAATCTTAAATGAAGACGTATCGGCTCCATCAATTGTTCTCCAATTTTCATGACGGGATTTAATGATGTCATAGGTTCTTGAAAGATCATCGCCATTAGCTTACCGCGAATTCCCCTCATCTTTTCTTCAGAAAGGGCCGTTAAATCTTCACCATTAAAGTGAATCGATCCGCCGCTAATTTTTCCACTAGTCCCCCTAAACAACCTCATAATAGAAAGAGAGGTGATGCTTTTTCCACATCCGGATTCACCAACCAGACCTAGTACTTCACCTTCATTTATATGAAAGTCGATTCCGTGTAAAATTTTGATTGCTTGATCATCCTTCTTAAATTCTGTTTGAAGTTGATTGACTTGCAATAAATTTTCCATATCCCTCAAACTCCTTATTCATTCTTCGTTTTAGGATCTAACACATCCCGTAAACCATCTCCTACAAGATTGAAGGCAAGAACCGTCAAAAAAATAGCAATCCCGGGCATGATGACTACGTGAGAATAGGTGCCTAAATAATCTCGCCCCATACTTAACATGGCTCCCCAATCGGGTGTTTCAGGGCTTGCTCCTAACCCAAGAAAACTTAAGCTGGAGGCCGCCAAAATCGCTGTACCAATTCTCATCGTAAAGAAAACAATTAAACTACTGAGAGTGGATGGCAGTATATGCTTGATGATAATTTTATGATGGGGTGCTCCCATTGATTTAGCTGCTTCCACAAACACTACCTCTTTTGCTTCTAAGCTGGAGCTTCTAACGAGTCTTGCGAAAGACGGAATACTGAAAACAGAAACGGCGATAATGACGTTATTTAGCCCAGGTCCTAAAATAGCTACAATGGCAATCGCTAGTAATAAGTCTGGAAAAGCAAACATCACATCGCTTGATCTCATAATGATTCGATCCAGCCAACCGCCAAAGTAACCACTTATTAACCCTAAAAAGGTCCCAATAACAGCTCCTAACAGAACAGATAAAAAACTAACACTTAGCGAAATCCTTGTACCTACAAGTAATCGACTGAAGATGTCCCTGCCATATGCATCCGTCCCGGCCCAGTGTTCTTGACTAGGCTTTAATAGTGTGGAATTATAATCTGGTTTATAGGGATCATACGGTGCAATAGCTGGACCGATGATCGCTATTATGAGAAGAAGGATAATAAAGAAGCCTGCCCAAAAAGCAGTCTTTTGCTTTTTCCAATTTTTCATGAATTCTTTTACAGGTGAATACTTCTTTTCTTTCATTACAGCAGGATACGAATTGACTTCCTTTGTCACTTCCATTAGTTTCCCCCTTCTCTATGTCACATAGCGAATTTTTGGATTAAGAATGCTGTATAATACATCCACAAGTAAATTAACGATGATGAACTCAAAGGAAAAGAGCAGCAACTCTGCTTGAATCACTGGGTAATCCCGGAATGCAATGGAATCAATGAGCAGCCTCCCCATCCCAGGAAAACTAAACACCGTTTCTACTACTACAGAGCCTCCTAATAAAAAGCCGAATTGCAATCCTGCGATTGTAACAACAGGTATTAATGAATTTCTAAGGGCATGTTTTGTAATCACTACTCTTTCTTTTAACCCTTTGGCACGCCCTGTTCGAACAAAATCCGCTCTTAGCGTTTCGAGTAAGGAAGATCTCGTAAACCTCGTCAGCATTGACATGATTCCTGCACCTAATGTAATAGACGGTAGGATATAGCTTTGCCATCCGTCTGAACCACCAGTGGGGAACCAACCAAGTTGCACGGAAAAGATTTGAATTAAAATAAGTCCTAACCAAAATCCAGGCAGGGAGATTCCTGAGACAGCCGTTACCATTCCAATGTAATCAGGCCACTTATTTTTGAAAACAGCGGAGATCGTTCCAATCAATAGCCCGATAATAACTGCCCACCCCATGCTTAATAGCGTTAAATAGATAGATGGTAAAAAGCGGTCAACAAACATGTCGGAAACAGGCAAGCCCGTTTTTAAAGAGGTTCCTAAGTCTCCTGTTAACAAATTACCCATATAGGTAAAGTACTGCTCCCAAATAGGCTGATCGAGCCCAAGTTCTGCCCGGATTTTACTTACTTCCTCGAGTGTTGCATCCTTTCCCGCTACCAATCTTGCAGGGTCGCCTGGAATAAGATGAGTAAAGAGGAAAACTAATATCGATACAATAATCAGAATCGGAATCATTTCAAGGATTCTCTTCATTATGTATTGAAGCATTAGAACACTCCTTTCCTTATAAGAAAAGAAGCTTCGGATAACCTCCACTTCTTTTCTTATTCATTTTTCTTTATTAATTAGGCTGTTTTCGCATAGATTATTACTTTTCGAACAAGAATAGAAACCCGTAATGATTATGGTTTCGGGGCATCTTTTCGTCAAAGCAATAAGTGTTTTCACTGATATATTGAATGATTTAAATGTTTATAATTAATCAACAGCAACTAAATTTACGAAAAGAGCCATTAGTTAAAGTTTGCATCACGGACCATGATATCCCCGCTTGGTGCTATCTCTACACCTTCAACATTTGATCTAAAACCAGCTACAATTTCATCAACACCTAAAAAGATCCATGGAGCATCCTGATAAATGGTCGACTGTATGTCACCATAAATTTCTTTTTGCTTATTTTCATCTGACGTAGCATTTGCCTCAGTAAACAATTGATCTACTTTTTCGTTTTTGTAATAAGCCGTATTTGCTCCATTAGGAGGGAAGGATTCACTACTGAATAATGGCTTGGTCGCATTTGTGATGTCAGAAGGATAGGCTGACCAGCTTACATACCACATTTGCACTTTCGCTTCCTCTGGAGTTTGAGGACCATAAATTTCTTCTGATAATGTTCCTTCTTCCATTGACTTAATTTCCAATTCAACACCGATTTCCTTAAGTTGCTGTTGAATAAATTGCATACCTTTCATCGTGTCAGAGTTCGTATTCCCCCAAATTTCAGCTTTGAACCCATCAGGATATCCAGCTTCTTTTAAAAGGTCTTTCGCTTTTTCAATGTTATAATCATAGGATTGCTGCTGTGCATAATAGATTGTTTTACTTGGTATGATGGAATCCAACGGCTTTCCGAAACCTGAATTCACAACTTTTATAAAAGCATCTTTATTGACTGCATAGTTTAAGGCTTGGCGAACCTTCACATCATTAAAAGGTTCTTTTGTTGTATTGATCGACACGTATCTAGCAATAACGGAAGGAATTTTTTTCACTTCAACGTTTTTATCACTCTCTAATTCTTTTACGTTTTGTACCGGCAATGGATAAATCACATCTGCTTCACCTGTCTTAAGCATTGCCACACGCGATCCGTTTTCTGGAACAGGTTTATAAGTTATTTTTTTAACTCGGTCATTCCCTCCCCAATAGTCTTCAAACTTCTCAACTGTTAAGTGATCGCCTTGGACCCACTCTACAAATTTATATGGACCCGTTCCGATGGGATTTTTAGAAATATCTTGATTACCATCCTTTATTAACTCAGGACTAATTAATTTCGCTGAAGCAAACCGCGTTAACATTCCGCTATATGGGGCTGATAGCTTCACTTTTAACTCGTGCTCACTTACAATTTCAATGCCCTCAATCAAATTGAATCCACGGCTATTGAGACGAAGATTATTATCTGGATTCATGATTCTTTCAAAGTTAACCTTCACTGCTTCAGCGTTGAATGGAGTTCCATCGTGGAATTTAACTTCCTTTCTCAGCTTAAAGGTGTATTCTAATGCATCCTCACTAACGCTATACTCCTCCGCTAATAAAGGAATGATTTTTCCTTCTGGGTCAATCCCCAATAGCCCTTCTAACATCGAGGATTGCACAGAGTTTGAGTTCGTGTCCCCTGTATTATGTGGATCCATTGAAATAAAGTTCTCATTAACCGCAATGACCATCTCTTCCTTTTGACTAGCATTCTCGCTATTTTCCCCTCCCGTTTCATTGCTTGAACAACCTGTAATAATAGCAATGGAAAGCAACGCCAAAAATAACAATTTGATACCTTTTTTCCTTTTCATCATAATCCCCCTTCGTTAATCAAAAATTTATTTGCATTTTATATCTCCTCTGGATGAACAGATTCAAGATAAAAGGAATGCCTTTTTCACAAAATTGATAACATGGTGGTAATAATTAAGTTGATTTTCATCTTTATGTATCTTGTTTAAGCTAAGTATCTGAATTAATTTCTCCAGTGGTGAAATTAATTAAAGAAAAAATATATTAGGTGATTCACCTAATATCTTAAGTTAATTGTTGATTTTTTTGAAATTTAAGATAATTATAAACAAGACTAAGGTATTTTTACAAGATAAATTTTAGAAATGACAAATTTTTTTAGTCTTCTATCTGTTTATTTGAAATATTAATTATGCTGCAAAACCTTTTTAAAATAGCTAAAATGTCAATCAAAAGTACCTCTTATTAACAAATGAAGTCCCCTAGCAGTGTAACTTTAATATACTAGGGGACTTCGGATTTCAAGCACTCTTTTTCCCCGCTTCACGAAATTTCCTAACTAAAAACAAATCCTTCATCAAAACCAAAACACCCGCAAATATTAGCAACAAGAAAATTCCCACCAATAAAGTTCGAACAGAATGCCCCTCTAACCAAGCACCAAAATAAAGCAATCCAGTAAATGCTAAAAGGCTCTGCAATGACTTTGCGAAACCACTTATTCTTCCCACAAATTCTTTTGGTGGTGTTACCTGAATTAGGGTATTAAACATCGTAAATGCAATCTGAAAAGCAGCTCCGAGAAGAAAAACACTGATCGTAGCAGCCACTACTGACGAACTAAGACTAAACATTAAAAATGGAATCCCCATGACCATGACCACAATCGGGATGATTCTTTTATTTTTCAACCAATTAGCCTGCTTTGAAATGAACATCCCTAATACTAGAGCCCCTACCGCATAAGCTCCATCAATAATTCCAAGGGCATCAGCTCCTTCGTTCAATTCAACCTTTACAAACACGCCGACCCCTAAGTTATAGATATGTACAAAGAACGAAGGCAATAGAGTTAAAAAAACATAGAATAAGAGACCTTTCTGTTTGACTAGTAATGATATCCCTTCCCGAAGGTTCACCCAAAACTTACGGTTAGCTCCTATTCCACTTTGTGGGGAGAAATACCCTTTCCTGGCATAGAAAATCAATATCGCTGAGACCAGAAATGTGATCGCATTCATGAAAACGACATTTATCGAACCAAACCATGCAATAAAAACTCCTCCTAGTCCAGCACCAGAGAGTTTTCCAACCTGGATCCATACTTGAGTTATCGCGTTAGCCCGATACATTTGGTCATCATCAATGATTTCACGAATAAAAGCGGCATTTGCTGGCATATAGAAGGATGTCCCAATCGAATTCAAGAACTGCATTAGGTAAATGATGAAAATTGATAAGTCACCAAACCAATAGACGACAGGGACAAGGCTTATTGAAAGGAAACGAATGATATTAAATACGACCATGACAATTCTTCGATCATAACGATCCGCTATCATTCCACCAAATGAAGCGAGAAACATTAAAGGCAGAAAACTGATGGCAAGAGTGATCCCAACCTTTGAGGTCGACTCGGTCATTTCGAGGATTAACCACGTAATCGCAATAAAATGCATCCCCGTTCCGATTGCTGATATAATAGAAGCATTTAGATACAACAAGTATGCTCGATTTTTAAGCATTAACTCTTTTTATAACTTTAGAGCTTTTCTTCAAATAATCCATAAACACATCTTTGACCATTACAGTATTACCAATATCGATCATTTTACAACCAGCAACAGACTTATACCCACAAACCTCTGCGTACAATAATGGAGTTCCACTCCCCACGGTGTACACGTGGTTCTCTTTTAAGGGTTCTCCGTTCACCTTAATATCAGTTATGACGCCAGACTGATCGCTCCATGTAATACCAGAGAACTCTAAAACACCAATCGCGATTCCATGCGGACGAAAACCATTTCCGTAAACCTTTTTGGATGTGATCTCTTCATTGAAACTATCCTGGATCAGTCCCATAATCTGCTCGCCCTTCATTTCAATCAATACTGGGGAATGCATACTCCTACATAGATTCAAAACCTTTCCTTTCGTTATGTTACCTTTTTCCATTCCACCAATAGCCGCTCCACCATACATGATGCCAATGTCTGCACCCCAAAAATCGCGCAAACCATCAGCCATCCGTTTAATCAGAACGTTATGGGAAAGCTCTTGATCGGTATAAGATAGAACTTCTGATAAATACTCATTCGTTTGCTCGCGTCCCCGTTCTAAGATCGCAGTCATACTAGGATCACACTCTGAATCTAGTTTTATTTCTGTTAAATTCCCTTCATACTTTTCTATTTTTCCTTCATCGAAGTCCAATTCAAGTCTTAACTCACCTACATATTTTCCGTAGCAGCCTGCTTGAACTATGACCACGTCTGACTCTACAACCGGATGCTCAAGAGCATGATGAGTATGCGCTCCGACAATCACATCCACCATTCCACTTAAGTTATTTGCTAGTTTAAGATCAGCATCATAACCTAGATGGGAAAGGAAAACGATTAAATTAGCGCCTTGTTCTTTTAACTTGGTTACTGCTTTTTTAATCGAAACTAATGTATCTCGATTACAAAAACCATGCTTATTTTCATAAAGGTCTCCAAATTGATCCGTTGCTCCAAAGAGACCCACTTTTAAATGATCTCCTACCTCCACTATATGAGTTTCCCTAATCCCGCCAATGCTAGAGCCGTCACTTTCAACTAGATTCAATAATAACCATGGAACCTTCGACTTTAGACTTAGCTTACGAATTAACTCTGGTGTAGAACGTAATAGTTCATTGTTTCCTACTGACATTGCATGGTAGCCAACATCCTCAAGCATTTCTAAATGCATCTCACCATTAGTAGCAAGACATTCATTTATGCTCATATCTAAATGATCGCCGCCATCTAGAAGGATATAATTCTCCCCTTTATCCTTTAGCTCGCATACACGCCTCTTGATATAGGCAGCCTGTCTTAACAATTGGTCATAGTTTCCGTGAAGATCGTTTGTGTGGATAATGCTGATAGTTTGGTTCATAAGTGTTTCCCCCTTTGTTCGTTTGAAGATAGTTTTTGAAGATCAATAAAGCAAATTTTCTGACATCATTAAGTCTAAAGATTTTTCTTAATCCCAAATATCTGCTCTAGAAACCCCCGCCGTCCTCAAGTAATCAAGTATTTGACCTGTATGTATGGACTCATGATAGGCGATCCGCAAAAGCATGTCTCCTAAACTTCGAATATAACCAACATCAGAGCGATCAATGTTAATGGTTGTAAGGTCTTCTTCCTTATACTGGGAGACCTGCTCCAAGAATGCTTCTCTGTAAGGTGCTGCAAAATTCAACTCTTCTGTAACAGATACAAGTGGCTGCTTTTCAAATGGAGATTCGAAATGATTTATGCTTCCTTTATTCTTGAGCGCCAAATGGTAGTAATGCTCACTTTCTAAAACATGACGAACCATCTCTAAGCAACTCATTGCTTCATGATCCGGTTTCCATTTTAGATATTGTTCAGGTATTGAAGTCCAAACTTTTTTACTTCTTCTTCTAACTTCGTTAAAATTTAAGATTAATAGATCGATAGAACTCATTAAGTAGCACCCCTTCTGTTTATTTCTTCCATTATAACCGAATGTAGGTTCGCATTGGAAGGAATATTCAGTATATTTTCTTAATCATATTAAGGAAGTAGATCATTTTTCTAATTGAAGCTGTGGCTCCTGACGTTTCAGACAGCCCGTTTCCTATAAGATCCATAGCATTAACTAATCAAAGATAAGATCCATTCCTTTAAATCGATCATTCTTAAATGTGCAGGTTTTGAATCTGTGCCTGTTACGATTAAAGGGACTAAAGAATCTTGTCGGTGTAATCCACCATGGCTCGCACCTCCTACATGGGTAGGTGAACCTTCACCAATAAATTCATAGCCTGGTTTAGCACTAACTATGATAAAATTTCCATCATGAGATTTTAAGCTGCTGGATATACGTGATAATGCATCTGGATAGTCACCATAATGAATTTGATTGCCATCTACTGTAATATCTAATAATCGATAATTCCCTTCCATAAACCATGTTTGGTTATATTTATCATAAAGTTCTCCACCATCCCGAAAATGGAGTTCTCCTTTTTCCTCACCAGATTTGACCTTAATAAATGACCCTTCTTGCCATGCAATGACGTCAATTCGCTTATCATTTTCTAACGCATGTATAAGCTTATGAATGGGTAACGCATCTGTATCTAATGTGTAAATATAGGACATGCGCTCATTGACTGCAAGTACTATCTGATCTTTTGGCTGAACTCCTTTTCTAAGCTTCATAATGCGGTATGATCCTAATATTTTCCTAAGATCAATTAATGCCACTTGACGGTTAGAATCGATCCATGCTTGTCCATTATCACCTACTACAAGCCATACATTGTGCTGTAAAGCATCTTCCCATGAATCATAAATATTGAGAATATCTTGTAAATGTTGATCGACTTTTTCAATTCCCTTTACATCCATACGCCCGTGTTTATGTACACTTTGATCAAGCTCTGGAAAGTATACAATCGTAAAAGGAGGAAGTTGGTCTTTATGGATTAAATACGTTAATTCTTCTACTGAAAAAGAATTGTTGAACCCAAACTTCTGCCAAAGTCGTTGATATCGTTTAGAAGGACTAATTTTTTTAATCGAACCATAAGTAAAAAGTTTAGCGCCTAACGTTGAACGATCCGTTTGAATAGAAGTAAACCATCTTAATAATTTCGGCAATTTATAAATGTGTGATGTATTCCCTCGATACACAAGGGCGTTAATCGAAGCTGAATCCTTCCCTTTATCCTCTAATTCTTCATGGATAGTTTTTACTTTACTACTAATATGATGACCGTTCATGTGGAAAAGAATATCTTCAAGAGAGCGACTAAGTCCAAGCTTCCATAATTCACGAATATGACTTCCATAATTAATGAGACGATTTTCTTCTTTATTGAACCAAACTAGTCCAGGTAAATGATGTTCATTGCAATAGGTACCTGTTAGGATAGTCGTGTCAACATTAACTGACATTGTCGGAAAAGGACTTACGACATCAGGAAAGTACATACCTTTCTCCATAAAAAACTTGAATGCCGGTGCACGATTATTTTTGATCGCCTCTTTTAAAGGCGGGTCCATTAAAGTATCAATCACAAGCATGATGACGGGTTTTGATTTTTGAACCTTTTTTTCTTGTGAATTTTCCACATAAATCATCCTTTTCTAATTATTAATCCAAACCTTTTAACCGATACTGAAGTTTGTAGTAGGTATTTTTCCTATGTAAAATTTTTTTATGTTATAAATTGTCTTGGACTTGCACAAAGCTTCCTTACTAATATTGGCAAAAGCATAAGGGAATAGTAATAAATATACATATAAGGAGAAAGTAAAGAATGGAGAAAGTTTTGGAGCGTTTATCACGCTGGGAAAAACCATTAAATTTTCATATACCAGTTGAAATAACACCGGATCTTAAAGCATACCTGGATTATTACGGTTTTAATCTAGAAGAAGTAGACTATCATTTTGGAAAGGTGGACATCGATCATACTAAAATAATAGTCCAAATTTTTTCCCCAAAAAAACGAAAAGGGACTGTTTTTTTATTGCATGGTTATTTAGACCATGTAGGAAGCTTACAAAACATGATTCAATTCTTAGTTCAACAACATTATTGTGTAATCAGTTATGACTTACAGGGGCATGGACTTTCTGGTGGAAAATCTGCTTCAGTCAATAAGTTTTCTGATTATGTGTTCGTGCTGGAGAAATTGATGCAAAGGGCAAGAGAAGAAATGTCGAGCCCATTTTATATTATCGGTCATAGTACAGGAGGTGCGATTGCAATCAATTATGTCTTAAAAAAACGTGATCATCATTTTAACAAAATGGTATTGGTCGCCCCACTTATAAGATCAAGCTATTGGAATTTGACCAAAATAGGGTTTTACCTTGCAAAGCCTTTCCCGTTTTTCGATGACATTAGCAGAAACTTTCGGCAGAACTCTTCTAATAGTACATATCTAGCATTCACAAAAAATGATCCTTTACAACCAAAAGCCATTCCCCTAAATTGGGTAGAAGCGCTGATTACTTGGAACAAGAAAATTCAAAATTTCAGTCCAACTGACACCAATACTTGCCTGATTCAAGGAGAAAAAGATAAAACGGTAGCATGGGAACATAATCTTGCCTTTATCAAAGAAAAATTTCCTCGTTTAGAAGTGGTTCCAGTCAAAAACGGCAGACATGCATTATTTAATGAGAAAAAACAAATTCGAGATGAAGTATTTGGAAAGATTCATCAGTTCCTAGATAGTTAATGACCTTACCTTTTTTATATAAATGAGGATGTTAGTATGATCTGCAAAAAATTTGATGGTAGTTATTTTATGGGATAATTCGCCTTGGGACTAATGCCATCTATTGCTTGTAAAATTGACTACCTTTTTCCTGTATAATTTGTTAAGGAAGGAGTGATTCTATTTTGAAAATATTATTTATTATAGTATTAGCCATACTTCTCTTTTATTTAATAAAAAAAGCTTACAAAAACACGAAGAATATCGTTATTAATAAAATTAAAATCAATAATGAATTATATGAAGGACATAATCCTAAAATAAACATTCTTCACCTTTCCGACTTACATCTCGAAAATATATCTATTTCCCCTCTAGAACTTTATGAAAAGCTAAAAGATGAACCTATTGATCTTATCGCACTCACTGGAGATTTTCTCGATCGCAAACGAACCATTCCTAAGCTTGTCCCTTATTTACAAACATTGAATCGACTAAATGCAAAGTATGGTATCTTTGCCGTTCTTGGCAACCATGATTATGTTTTAAGGAATCATCACTTACAAACATTAATTGATACGCTTGAACAATATAATTGTAAAGTGCTCCAAAACAAAAATGAGATGATTTATGTTCAGGGTAAACCGGTTAATATTATTGGCATTGATGACTTTAGTACTAAACGCAGCAACCTTGAAGCCTCATACAAAGGAATTCAAAAAGGAATAAATCTTGTATTAACCCATGACCCAAACATTGTTTTACACATGGATCAATACCCTTTTAATTATTTACTTGCCGGACACTTCCATGGTGGACAAATTTGCTACCCAAGAGCGTATCACCTTGTAAAAATGGGGAAGCTTGCAAGAATGAATATCGTGAAAGGGCTCCATTTACAGGATGATAAACCTTTCTATATCAGTGAAGGGCTTGGCCAAACTGGGGTTAATATCCGTATTGGAAGCAGGCCTGAAATTACCCTCCATGAGTTTTCATTAACATGGACTGAAGCAGAATCAGTTACAGCCGTATAAACAAAAGGGGCTGTCCCATAAGGATCGAATCCGCTATGTTATGGAAATTGCGGTTCCTTAAGACAGCTCTTTTTTCTATTTTTTTTATCTGGGATTAATGTTTGTACATATTGGATAACTTTTTTGTAGACATGAATAAATAATTGGGCTGCTGATGCTTAAGAAAATACCCGATAGAGCCATTTTTATTGGAAAGAATTCCAATTGGCAAAAAAGCCGTCCATTTAAACCACTTGTATATCGGATTAGAAATGTCTACAATTTCAAACCCCAGCCTTTCGCAGCCTTTGTTTAATAAGGTAATACCTATAATTCCTTTTACCTCGTCAGAACAACTTCGAATATAAACTTCCACCCCTGGTAATGAATGTTGAACATATCGGTAAATGATTTTCGCTTTTTTAATCTCACTTTTTATACCTTTTAGTTCTTTCAAAATCCTAGCATTGTGAAGATGAATTTTTACCAAGGTATCATTTTTATTAATAGGTGTTCCATCTGAAAGAACAATATTCTTGCCTTTATATTGAGTGAGTCTAACCCTAAAAATATTTCTTTCTGCTCCCTCACAGGGAGGATGGATTAGGCGTGAGCATACATAGTATAATGGGTCGAGTAAATTCCAAAGCGATATAAGATAGCCTTTCATGCTTCATGCCTCTCCTTATCTTTTGCATTTCTTTTATTTTATTTTGAACCCCGATATCATTTATATTTGTGGAAAAATATAGACCTTTACGGAAAGTACTGATTTCATTGTTAAGTTCAATCTTTTTAGGCATAAAAACATTTAATATGAAAAGAATAATGGGAGAAATTTTTTTGTTAAGGAGGAATAAATTGAAGAAATGGTTTCTCATCTTTTTTTATCTATTACTAACTATCGTTGGTTTTCATAACAAAGATTTATTGATTCATTGGATCAATGACAGTAGTACTTCCTATCTTCCATTAATGCTTGTACTCTCGATCTTTTTTGCTACAATTCCAATCATACCCTTTACTTTGTTTGCAGGAATAATGGGAACTAAGTATGGTATTCTCCTTGGATTTATCATAAATTGGTTTGGTGGAGTTTCAGCCGCCATTATTTATTATCTACTGGCTCGATATCTATTTGCAGATCATTTCAAGAAGTATACTTTACGATTTAAAAGGATCAATAGGTTTAATGTATTAATGAAAAATCATGCATTCTTAGCGGTGTTAATAGGCCGATTGCTCTCTATTATTCCCCCGACAGCTATTAATATCTATTCAGCCATGAATACTATTCCATTTCTAAAATACCTTTTGGCCACTTCAATTGGACAAATTCCACTAATGTTTATGCTGGCTTTTGGTGGAAATCAGATTGTTTCCAATCCACGAACCTTTATAACTGGTGTTTGTTTATATGGACTTTTTTTAACGGTTATTTTTTTTATTTATCGCTATTGGTTTAAAAATAGGATCAAGTTCACATAAGAAAATAACTTTTCAAATATCAGAACTCGTGCAATTGTCTCTCACCGACAAAATTAAGGGCTAATTATTGTTTTACCGGAACATTGTTGAAACCTGCCATGAAATTGTAAGATTATTATAAATCTCAAACCCTTTTATGGAGGTGCTCACACAAATGGAAGCGATTGCAAGAGACTTTTTCCTATTTCTATCAAAGAACAGCTTTCTAAATAAAATAGCTCAAAAAAGAGGCGGGAAATTTGCTGCCGGTAAAATTATTGGTGGCATAGATTTTCAAAGCTCTATGAGATTTATTAGGGATTTAAACAAGAGCGGATTATCTGTTACTGTTGATCATCTAGGAGAATTCGTTGATTCAGAAGAGGTTGCGAATGAAAGGACAGAAGAATGCATCCAAACGATTGAGATGATCGCAAGGGAGAATCTTGATTCCCAAGTATCCCTTAAGATGACATCACTCGGTTTGGATATTGACCATAATCTGGTTGTTAGAAACATGACTAGAATTTTAGATACGGCTGAGAGGAACAATGTCATGGTTACGATTGATATGGAAGATGTGCCTCGTTGCCAAGCGACAATTGATATTTTCAGAGAGTTCAAGGAAAAATACAGCTGTATCAGCACCGTTTTACAAGCTTATTTATACAGGACTGAACAAGACTTAAAAGATCTTGGGCGATACCACCCGTTCTTACGTCTAGTAAAGGGAGCTTATAAAGAATCTCCCGAAGTAGCTTTCCCTGAAAAGAAGGATGTCGATGAGAATTATAAAAAGCTAATCGAGCAAAGCTTGCTAAACGGCAACTATACAGCAATTGCTTCTCATGATGACCAGATCATTGAATATACCAAAAAGCTGGTTGAAAAACATAACATTCCAACTACACAATTTGAATTCCAAATGCTGTATGGTATGAGAAGCAAAACACAATCCAGATTGGTTAAAGATGGCTATAAAGTGCGGGTTTACGTCCCCTATGGTTTAGATTGGTATGGTTATTTCATGCGACGAATGGCTGAAAGACCACAGAATATCAGTTTTGCCTTTAAAGGGATTTTTAAAGGCTAAGTTTAACTGCCATTTATATACGAAGAAAACATTAAAAAATGTTTTCTTCTACCCTTATTTTTCTGAATATTAAAAATGGTTATTTCGCAATTTACATTTTCACAAAAGGAGTTTTTTAATGGAATACTCTTTAATCATATCTATTACTATCTACATGCTTGGGATGCTCTGGATCGGCTATTACGCTTATAAAAGAACATCTAATCTAACAGACTACATGCTTGGAGGTCGTACCCTTGGCCCTGCAGTAACTGCCTTGAGCGCCGGTGCATCCGATATGAGCGGCTGGCTGCTAATGGGACTTCCTGGTGCCATGTTCGCCACAGGTCTTAACGCTTCATGGATTGCCATTGGTTTAACACTTGGTGCCTGGGCAAACTGGCTTTATGTTGCACCAAGATTACGAACCTACACTGAGATTGCCAATGATTCTATTACGATTCCTGGTTACCTCGAAAACCGCTTTGGTGACAAGTCGAAGATCCTCCGTCTCATTTCAGGTCTTGTTATTTTAATATTTTTTACTTTCTATGTATCTTCAGGCATGGTTTCTGGAGGTGTTTTATTCCAAAGCACATTCGGCATTGACTATCACACAGGATTATGGATTGTTACAGGCGTGGTCGTTGCCTATACACTGTTTGGCGGATTCCTTGCCGTAAGCTGGACCGATTTCGTTCAAGGTCTGATCATGTTTATAGCACTTATTCTCGTTCCTACTATTACATTGTTTCATGTTGGCGGCTTAGGCTCGTCTATTGAAACGGTACGTTCGATTGACCCTGCCATGCTTGATATTTTTAAGGGTACAAGCCTTCTAGGGATTATCTCTCTGTTTGCCTGGGGTCTGGGGTATTTCGGCCAGCCACATATTATCGTTCGATTTATGGCCATAAGCTCTGTAAAGGAAATCAAAAAAGCCACTCAAATTGGGATGGGCTGGATGATATTCTCGATTATAGGCGCGATGCTAACAGGCTTCGTAGGGATTGCCTATTTCTCTAGCAATGGCCAAGTCCTCGATGATCCTGAAACCGTTTTTATTGTATTAGGTGAGGTATTATTCCATCCGATTATTACAGGCTTTTTAATTTCGGCGATATTAGCGGCCGTCATGAGTACAATTTCTTCCCAGCTGCTCGTAACTTCTAGTTCATTAACGGAAGATATATACAAGACATTCTTCCGTCGTTCCGCTTCTGACAAAGAGCTGGTTTTTATAGGTAGATTATCTGTACTCGCCATTTCGATTATTGCTCTGATTCTTTCCTGGGAAAAAAATTCAACCATTCTCGATCTCGTTGGGTACGCATGGGCAGGATTTGGTTCTTCCTTCGGGCCGCTCATTCTACTCAGCCTTTACTGGAAACGAATGACTAGATGGGGGGCTCTTGCTGGAATGGTCGTCGGAGCGACTACTGTTATAGTTTGGTCAAGTGTCGGATTATCCGATACCCTTTATGAAATGATACCTGGCTTTGCTGCCAGCTTGATTTCCATCGTGATTGTCAGCCTAATTACAGAAAAGCCTTCTAAACAGGTAGATGAACAGTTTGAAGATTTCAAACAGGCATTGAAATAATAGACAAAAGGGACTGCCCTAAAAGGAGTCCGGAACCACCATTTTCCTCCATATATAGATGATTCTTCTAGTTTCATCTATATATGGGGAGGCGTGGTTTCTGACACCTTGGTTTTGGGCCAGCCCTTTTTTCATATTTTCCATGTACAGATGCCTGTAATGGCAGTATGATAATGGTTAATACTATTCCATATACTATAATAATCGATTAACTATAGGAGGGAGCCCCTTTGAGCCAGTCATTGGAAAAGGTTTTTATGCTGATTGATATAAACGAAATTACTGAAATGGTCAGTAGTTATTTAAAAAAGCCAGTTATCATTGAGGATGAACAATTTTCGTTGCTAGCATACAGCTCATATTATATTGAGCACTTTGATCTGGTCAACCAGCAAACGATTTTCTCAAAACGCTGGCCTATCCCCATTTTAGAAAAATTTATGGAAGAAGGAATCGTTGATCAATTGAAAAGCATTCCCGAGCCATTCCGAATCGGTGAAATAAAAGAGATTGGTTTAAATCAACGTGTTGTTGTAAGCGCAAAAAATAAAGAACAAATATACGGCTATATTTGGGTTCAAGAAACAGATTCGCTCCTAACTGAAAAAGAATTTAAGTTTTTACATGATGTCTCCTTCCATATCGGCAACCTACTCTATCAGCAGAATCTTTTAAATGCGAGAAAAGATGAAGGAAAAAATCAATTTTATAGGAAAATTATTGAGGAAGTCTATCAAACGGAAAATCAAATTAAGATGGAAGCCGCTAATCTTAAAATCATTCTTACAGAAGCCTTTATTGTCAATGTTTTCACCTTAGAGCAAGCGGATGAAGAAATCTTTGCGGAGCTCATCGATACCGTCCGTCTGTTTGCCAATGCCCTTAGCCAACCGACTCATATCTTTACTAATCAATTGGATATCATTGTTCTTATCGGAAGCAGCTCACCCGCCCCCGGTAGCCTTCTAGAAAATGCACATGAACTGACAAGCACAGTTTTAAGCCAATTTAAGAGGTCGGTAGTCTACGCAGGAATCGGAAACGAATATTTATCCCTCCTCAAGCTTCGGAAAAGCTACTCAGAAGCATTGGAGGTTATTAAAGCAGCTAAGTTCACTGGCACACCAAATGAGCTTCCATTCGAGTACGATAAGCTTTCAATATTCCGTTACCTTGAACCGATTTCCTTACATAATAAACAGACAAATTACATGAATGAAGACCTTCTGAAACTGCAAGTGAAAGATAATCAAAGTAATACAAACCTTTTGAAAACACTTGAAGTCTATCTATTAAATAACTGCCGTAATAAACCGACAGCCGAACAGCTCTTCATCCACCCAAACACACTAAAATACCGCTTAAAACAAATCACGGACTTGGCATCGATCGATTTTGAGGATTTTACTTCCCGGTGCCAGATGTATATTGATTTACAGCTATTAAAATGTAAGGGATAGGTTCTAGTAAAGTGATGCATGTCTAAGGTACAATCAGAGTTGTCATTGCCGGGGGAATAAGACTGAATGATAGTATGTTAACCATTTCGAGAAAAGCCTGGTTCTATTCCCAGGCTTTTTTGTTTATAAAAAAGTCCTACAAATTTCAATTAATGTTTCTTCTTTTAAGTTAATATCCTTTCATCTATCCTTTCATCTATCCTTTCCTCCCTCCTACTTCATAAAATGATTTCCACGCTAAGAATCCGATTGTACCGACTCATAGATTAAATCTTCATCATTTATTTCTAATGTACGTAATAAGATAATCATATACAATCCGTTGAAATATCCGTCTGTCAGGTTCTGTGCTTCTGCACGATATTTAACAGCCGGTTTTTTAGATAATTGATAACCCTCTCTTTGTTAAAACAGGTTTTTTCTATTGTAAGAGCATCCGTAAAACGGGAGGGAATATGATGGCTATTAGGGGTTACAAAAAAAGGAGCATGAAGAAGACTTCTCTTCTTGAAATAAAAGAAGAGTTAAAGAAAATAAGCCAAAATAAATCAGGTTCATTTGCAAAATTAGAACTGACAAAGGATGAAAGGAAACTAGTTCATGATATTAAAGAAATGACGGGTAAGTTGAACGTGAATAATGTTACTAGGACACAGGCTTATTTTGATTTTTATCGACAGCATCCTGAAATACACTGGGCTTTATTGGGTCATATGGTCTCACGGAACGGCGGCTGGCATATGACAGATTTAAAGGGGGACCTCCTTACAAAATTGATGTCTGAAAAAGAACAGAAAAATTTCTTTTTATTTTTAGAACGAGGGAATTGGTTGATCTTTCAAGACGTTTTCCCACAATTTTTACTTTATAAACAAAGTTTAAAACTCAATAAAAACCTTTTTTATCTTCTTCCTTACTTAAATGTTTCACAATTTATGGAGACGATATGGAATTATTTTTGGGAGCATAGCGACTGCTCCTTATTAACCATCGCGACCATTATCAATGAACAAAGTTACTTAGAAAAAAGGGTGATTCAAAATCATCATTTCAAAAAAACAGTATTAAATACAATTGGATTTAAATTATATGATTTTCTACGTTTTAATCAAATTATTTTTCCAATTTACAGGAAAGGAAAAACAGAAAAACCGTATTTAATGGGAGAAACTTTGCAGCACTTTGAGTCGCTTCATGAGCGAATCATGTTAGGAAAGAGATTATATTCATTACTTTTTCAGAAAGAATCTATTTTCCAAGGTGTATTACTTTGGGCTAGTAATCATTCACATACAGGATCTAGAAAAGATTATTGGAATCATTTGTTTCATTCTATTAACGAGTCATTACCAGGCAGCATTTACCGTAAAAGAACAAAAAAGTGTCAGCTTAAAAAAGGAGCAAAGCGTATATACAGCCCCCCATTGCCATTCGCTTGGAAAAATGTTGATCATCAAGAAGCTGAAAAGGGTGATTGGTTTGATGATTGGAGAATTGTCGATTATTTAATGGAAGAAGAAAAAGATGTAGGTGGGAAAATTTATGATGATTACTGTAAAACGATCGAAAAAATCGAGCTTGCGATCATCGCCAAAAAAGCAATCTTTCTCAGACGGGAGTAAAAACCTTTTTGCATATGGAATCGTAGCTCTTTTCGCGTCATTAGTTGGGACTTATTTAGATTTAATTTTTGTAGGAAAAGGAATGTATCACTTTCCTGCGAGACTTTTCCCAGAAATATTTACAATTAATATTGTGTTTACATTAGTTATCCTTCCTCTCTTTACAATTCTCTTTTTGTTGGTTGTGAAAAAGATTCAGCCATTTCCGCGTTTTATCATGATCCTTTTCATTAGTACTGTAATTTTTTTTATAGAACAATTTACCGAACACTTAGGCTGGTTTAAACACCATACGGAATGGAATCATGCTTATTCCTTATTGGGCTATATGCTATTTTTATTCGTCGTTTGGAAGCTTTTTATCTTCCTTTCGAAAAAGTCATGAAACGTGGTTATGCTCTTGCTGCAATTTTCCATTTTCATTTTCAACATAATTATCCGTTTTTCAGCCTTGTCACCTTTTTAATGTGATGGTTAAATATTTCGATTTAGTATAATATTAGTCGATAAGTTATTTTTCTATTAAAATAAGATTTGCCATAGTTGTTCCACCCCTTGCTGAAAGCATATACACTCATTTTTCTTTTAGATAAGATCTCATTAATATTGAACATTTTAGTAATAAGATATTTATCATGTATTTAGTTAACCAATCATAAAGGGTATAGATTCTTGAATGAGGTGAATGTCTAATGAAAATAATTGAAACGGATAGGTTGATACTTCGAAGGTTATCAATTAATGATGCACCGTTTATTCTCAAGCTTTTGAATGATCCTTCTTGGTTACGTTTCATAGGGGATAAAGGGGTAAGGACAGGAAATGCGAATGAATGGGTAAAAAAGAATAAAGCCCTTACTCAGTGGTATGAAAGAGAATTGTGCTTTCAATACTTCACATAAGTTCTTTAACCAATAATAAAAATGATTCCTACTTACATTAAGAGTATACTGCAAGCAAATAAGTACTGTGCACTAAAATAAGTCACCATTACGAAGGTATGCCCCAAGCGAAAAGGTTGAACAAAACGATCCCAAGCGAGGACAGCATCTGAGATGTAAAATAACAATGCAGCTGAGAAGACTATCCCCTGACCGATGCCCATCGCTTCCCACAACATCAATGAGATAGTGCCAATGTAAAGAGCTACAGGTAGTAACATGTTTTTTCCACTTTGTTTTATAATGCCTGGTTTTAAAATAAAATAATACAAGAAAGCTAGAATAAGTAATATTGCCATCCAGACAATAGAAGGGCTGTTTGTTTCTGTAAGAAGGGCCAGAATATAGCATATGTGGGCTATAAAAAAAGAAATCAGTCCTTGTAAAAAGCGGTCACTCGGTAACATTAGGAATAGGTCACCGCAAACAGAGAAGCATAAGCCGATTACAATCCATACACCATAACTTGATGTATAGGCTTCAGCTGAAAGAGCAATCCAAATGATCAGTGCCATGGTTAATGGCTTAAGGATATATATCGAATGTGTGGAACTCATCTTGAGAGCGCATAAGTATCCCAAACTAGAACATAAAGTTAGAATTGAAATCCATACGAAATCCATACGAAATCCATATACATATTTCCTCTCTTTCAGTCTATAAAACTTTAATCTATACTGTCATGTTTTAAACTAATGATAATATCTATCCTTCAATCCAAAACTACCACCTTGCCATTTATCACAATCTTCTACTAATATCAGCGAGAAATTTCATTGTGCAAAGTATACGAGTAATGGCAACTGAATTTACTTAGGTTTATTATTATGAATCTTAAATATATATTCCAATTATACATTATTGGCTACTGCCTTCTGTTCCCTTTTTGGTAACTGTATTTTGGTAATTGTATGTCACTGCTAATGCTAAAAAAATTTTGTGATTTTCATCCAATTTCCTTTAAAAAAAGTCCTTATAAAGGCTCAATACTTAACTCTTGTTTTTCATAAGTATCCCTGAGAAATACTAAAAAACCACCAGAATTGCCTTCCGACAATACAGGTGGTTTTCAACTTTTATAGTATTTTGCTTAAAAATGCTTTTGTACGTTCATGCTGTGGATTTCCAAACAGTTCATTTGGTTCATTTTCTTCTACAATAAAGCCGCCATCCATAAAGATGACACGATCGCCTACTTCTCGAGCGAATCCCATTTCATGTGTGACAACAACCATTGTCATCCCTTCTTTGGCTAACTGCTTCATAACCTCTAGTACATCGCCAACCATCTCGGGATCTAGAGCCGATGTAGGTTCATCAAAGAGCATAATTTTAGGGTTCATAGCCAACGCCCTTGCAATCGCGACACGCTGCTTTTGTCCTCCAGACAATTCACCAGGGTAGCTTTCTGCTTTTTCCTTTAATCCTACTTTATTTAAAAGCTCAAGTGCTCTTTCTTTTGCGGTTTCTTTTGATGTGGAACGCACTTTAATAGGTGCTAGTGCAACGTTTTCTAAAACGGTTTTATGTGGAAAGAGGTTAAATTGCTGAAACACCATTCCAACATCTTGTCTTACTTTGTTTATATTTATCTTAGAATCGGTAATGTCTTGTCCATTCACAACGACATGACCACCTGTAATATCCTCTAATCGATTCAAGCAACGAAGGAATGTACTCTTTCCAGATCCAGAAGGTCCAATAACACAAACAACTTCCTTTTCCTTAATATCTGCATTGATATCTTTCAAAACCTCTAATTTCCCAAAAGATTTCTTCAAATTTTTCACTTGAATAATACTCATCGCACCTCAAATCTCCTTTCAAGGAAATTGGCCAGTATAGTTAATAGGTAGATGATAATAAAATAAATAATACCGACCGTAAGCCAAATAGTAAATGCCTCATATGTTGCCGCGGATTGAACTTCCCCTTGTTGGGTTAAGTCTGCTATCCCAATAATCGATAATAGTGAAGTATCTTTTAGACTAATTATAGACTGGTTTGTGATCGTCGGAAGCATTCTTCTAATTGCTTGAGGAAGAACGATATAACGCATATTTTGAGTGCTAGTAAAACCAAGAGATCTTGCCGCTTCGGTTTGTCCTTTGTCTATCGATTGGATCCCCGCTCTAATGATTTCAGCAAAATAGGCACCTGCATTAATCGCTACAGTAATAATCCCTGCTGTTGTATTATCAAACGATATCCACTCTAATGAATTAAGTCCGAAATAAATAAAAAACAATTGAACAATAAATGGCGTCCCGCGAATAGCGTCAATAAAAACTTTAGCTATCCAATTTAAAATTTTTATTGGAGCTAATCGGAACAATGCTACAACTAAACCAATAAGAAAACCTACTATAATAGCTACTGCAAAAATATAAAGAGTTACTTGTAGTCCTTCCATTAAATAAGGAAGAGCATTCATAATCGTATCCAAACCATTCATCTCCTTTCAAAAAGAAAGCGCGCAATCTGCGCGCTATAAAAACGACTTAAAATATTTAGCCAAAAATGCTACCCTTTATTCACCAAGGTATGTTTTAAGAATTTCATCGTATTTCCCATTTTCTTTAAGCTCTTTAAGGCCTTTGTTTATCTTTTCTAATAGATCCTGATTTTCACCTTTTAGTACAGCAATTCCATATTGGTCACCGTTTAATCGGTCTCCAACAATTTCTAGTCCTAATTCTTTTTGCGCAATTGCATAGGCAATAACAGGATAATCTTCTATAAGAGCATCCGCATTTCCATTTGCAACCTCTTGGAACATAGCAGGACTATCATTAAATTGAACAACCTCAAAGCCCTTTTCTTTAGCATTTTCTTGTGCAAAAGTAGCACCTGTTGTTCCCTTTTTCACAGCGACTGTTTTCCCTTTTAAATCGTTAATAGTCTTTATATCTGTATTTCCACCCTTTACAACTAATGAAAGACCTGCTTCAAAATACGGATCAGAAAAATCCACAACTTTTTTTCTTTTATCTGTAATACTCATTCCAGCAATCGCAATATCAAGCTCACCAGCTTGCATCGCAGGAATAATCCCTCCAAAATCCATTGAAGATAGTTCAATTTCAAAACCTTGATTCTCAGCAATAGCATTGATTAATTCAATATCAATACCTTTGTATTCCCCATCCTTTTTAAATTCGAATGGCGGGTATGTAGTATCTACCCCAACCTTATACACCTTCTCACCTTCGCCACCCGCGTTACCATCTTTACCCTCGTCAGATGTTCCACATGCAGATAGAACTAAAGTAAGAGTCAATAATAAAGTAATAAAATGTAATTTCTTCATGAATTATCCCCCTTGTTTAAATGTTCAAGTTGTTAAAATAATTAACAATTTTGTAACAACTAGTTACTAATATACCATTAATACAAAATGATATAAACATAAATTCCTTACCAATTGCTTCTTTAAATGAAGTATTCTGGTCTTACACTACAAGTGCGGTAACGGTATTACTATGCACAAATAGTTCTTATGCTTTATTAATTTTCTGCTTATTTTTCACCAAACACATTCCTTGTTTAAAGATACCAAAAATTACAATTATGTATCAAAAGGCTTAGGATATTTTATACTTCCGAAGGACTGTCCCCAACCACTTTAAAGGAGTAAAGTGCATGAGAGACTTCGCCCTCCTTTGATAAAAGTGAATAAATTGGCAATAATAATTCTAACTCAAAAAATAAGCCCACTATTTCACCTCATTCTGAAAGCCCTTATAAACCTTAGAACTATCTTCTAACCATAAGTCTCTTAGAGAATACTATTCTTTTTTAATCGCTTAGAAAATATGATTGGAGCTTCAATACATTTGTTATTTTCTTCAACTAATTCTACCAAAGCAACCTCTATTATTTTTCCGTATATTGTGTCGCTTTTTGTTAAACAAAAATGGAATGCCTCTGATAGCTTTTCAGGAGATAATTTATTAGCTAAAGTGCAATGTGGAATCCATTTTCCAGGTAGATATAATTGATTCGCCTTACCATTAAACTCATTAAAATGCTCATGGTGCTGTGTATGAAATTCAATCAATTCTGTTGTTACAGTTGGTGAATAGAATAAAGTACCATAATTTAAAAACGACCCAATTGTATTAAATGTGATTTCAATACTGGATTTATGATTATAAAAAGAATCCATTCGTTTTATGTAGTCAATTTTGTCTAAATCGGCGTAACTCCCTAATGTAATATGTGGTCTTCCGTCTTTCACTTCCTCTGCATAGAAGGAAATTGAATTTTCACACAACTCTTCCCATAGCCCTTTTATGATTTTTTCAGTGTTCTCATCGAACAGAGCTATAACCCAATACATGCTTTAACCACCTTTAAAAAGACTTAATTACAATTATTTCAAATTATAGGGATTTACTCAATCTTTTTTCAATTATAACTATATAGTAAATTTCCAGTAAAAAATAAAAAGACTCTCTTTTGAAATTTTAGCGGGTTACTAGCGAGGCACAAAATGGAGAATTCGTAGGTTTTTGATTCTTTTTTTCGGAGGATTCATTCACATGGGGGCGGTACCTAATTTAGATAAAAAACAAAACAAGTCGATCAGGGCTAATGGTTCACTTTCAGCACACTTTCACGGCATCGATGTTCTCTTTTCTTACCGTCATTTTTTCTTCTTCGCTTTTTCACGGCATCAATGACCTCATGTTCATGAACCTAAAAACAGGACCGACCCACAAGTCAGTCCCGTTTTCACAGAATTTATTAAAGCTCAGGCTCTTCATAATAGTAATCAACAGGAACAGGTGCAACTGCTGATCTTTCAAGGGCTGGAGTATCTTTTCTTGCCACCTGGAAAACTCCTGCACCGACAATATCTGCAACATCCTTCAGTTTTTCTTTACTTATATGTTCAATCGTATCTTCTTCCGTATGGTACCAAGGCTCAAGTGGAGTATGAATGAACAATGCCGCCGGAATGCCTAAGTTATGAAATGGCACGTGGTCACTACGGCCAAGTTCACTGTATGGAACAAGCTCACTAACTCTAGAACCAGCAGCCGCTCCAAGATCTGTTACAGTGTTCTTCTCTCCGTTTGCCGTAAACATGACAAGATCACCTGCATCCGCACTTCCCACCATATCCATTTGGAACATTGCTACAGTGCTGTCTGCTTCTTCCTGACTCATGGCTTCTGCATACTTTCGAGATCCCCAAAGTCCGTATTCTTCTGCACCGAATGCAACGAATTTAATCGTAGTATCAGTAGGAGTGTTCGCAAAGACTCTGGCTAATTCAAGAAGTGCACCAGTACCTGATGCATCGTCATTTGCACCTTTCCCCCAAGGCACAGAATCATGATGTGAGCCGACAATAATTTGTTGACCTGTATCATGGTTTGTCATCGGGGCCTTAACTGCCTCAACATTATAGGCCGTGATTTCCTCTCCACTTCTTGTGAAAGTGAATTCTTGAATATTCACTTCCTCGTAGCCAAAGCTCTCAAACTGATCGACAAGGTAGTCCACCGTTTTTTGTTCCCCTTCCGTACCTGCTCCGCGCGGACCAATTACTTCTGATAAATGGTAGACGTGATTATAAATATTATCTACTTTTATCCGCTTAACGATTTTGTTGTCAAATGCTTGTTCCGACTGGTTATTTACCGGAGCCGCATAGACAGAAGATGACATCATCATTAAGATCAACGTAAAAAAACCAAACAATTTTAAATGCTTCACTGGAATCCACATCCTTTCTGTTTGGTTATTAATTCAATTTATCCAGTATAAAAACCTGCAAATTATAGAAAAATAGGAAAATAGTTGAATTTTTTTATATTAATTTTTAATAAAAACACACTTTAGTAATAAATGATTCAACTTTACTCCTATATCTTTTCTATAAACGATCCATTAATTTCAGCGCCAAGTAAAAGAGAGCAAGTCCTTCCGTTTTCTTTGGATCAATCTCTGTTAGGTCCTTCACCTGCTTCAATCGGTAATGAAGAGTATTGATGTGTATATGCATTTCTGCGGCCGTTTCTTTCACTGACTGATTATTTGCCAAGTATATCTTCAATGTATCCATTAATTCTTCATTACCATTCATTTTCCCAATCGTTTTCTCCAAGTATTCTTTTCTTAATTCTGTCGGTACTTCTTCTATCATAATATCGAGGAGTAAATCCTCGTAAAATACAATTGATTGACTTTTCTCTGCCACTTTCATAGCCTTTTGTGCTTCCTTATAAGATTGGGCAATCAAATACGTTCCGACAGTCTTTCCTACACTAATCGACAAAAAAGTATGATACTTCATTTCAACATACTTTTTTACTTCCGCTAACTGCGAACGAAAATACTCCTCGGAATAGTGACGATCGACAACTTTTAGAAGTAAAATACGTCCTGGTCCAAAACGAACTACGTCATCCTTTTGAAAATAACTTTGAAACCACTCGAAAATTTCCCTCTCGATAAACTGTCCATCTTCTTTTTTATGATTTATACCCTTTAATTGGATAAAGCAGCATATATGAGGTTCTTGCATTTGTATTCCTAGCATTAGTCCACGATCGATAAAATGCTGATCTAGTGATTTTATATTTACCCACTCATAAAAATAGGACTCTAATCCTCGTGTTTTCGATTCAACCTGCTCGGCATGAATGGTTTCCTGAATAATCAATTCTGTCAGCCTGCGGATTAAGTCGGCATAACGCTCCACTTCAATCGGATTTCCTGTAATCCCTATAACCCCTATAATTCGTCCCTCAATAAAGATTGGTAGATTGATCCCCATCCTTACACCTTCAAGTTGTTTTTCCAACGCTTCATCAATATATAGTTTTTTCTTTGTATGTAATACCAATTGAGCACCCTTATGTAGGGTTCCTACCCGATTTTGTTGGGTAGAGGCAATGATTATCCCTTTCGTATCAACAACAATGATATCTTCATTTATAACCATTTGAACCTCATTAACAATTTTTCCAGCAAGCTTAGGAAACAATAACATGTCTCTCATCCTTTAGTATTTTGTATATAAACCTAAAAAGTATTTGGATTTATCGAATCATATTTGTATATTCATCTATATTATTACCCTTATTTATCCTTTATCATAAAATTAACAATAAAACAATAGCTTTCCTTCATGAGTCTAATTTTTTTATAAGGGTGATAGAAGATGATTCCAGAAAACGTAAAGCATAAGTTCATTCAAATTGTCGGTACTGAAAATTATGATGATTCCAATACTGGACGGCTTGTCTACTCCTATGATGCAACTCCTCAATTTCAATCGATGCCAGATGCCGTGGTCTCTCCTCGAAACAAACATGAAGTAGTAGAAATGGTTAAACTCTGTAATGAAAATAAAATACCAATCGTTCCCAGAGGTTCAGGTACTAACCTCTGTGCAGGTACATGCCCTACGGAGGGTGGTATTGTATTGCTTTTTAAACATATGAATCAAATTTTGGAAGTGGATGAGGAGAACCTGACTGTTACGGTTCAGCCAGGTGTGATCACCCTCGATATGATTCAAACCGTAGAAGCAAAAGGATTATTTTATCCTCCTGATCCAAGCTCTATGAAAATATCCACCATTGGAGGCAACATCAATGAGAACTCGGGCGGCCTTCGAGGGTTAAAATATGGGGTAACACGTGACTATGTGATCGCACTTGAGGCAGTTCTTCCAAATGGTGATATTATTCGTACGGGAGGAAAGCTTGCAAAAGATGTGGCAGGCTATGATTTAACTCGTTTGCTTGTTGGTTCTGAAGGAACTTTAGGGATTATAACGGAGGCGACACTGAAATTGATTCCTATGCCAGAGACTAAGAAGACAATTTTAGCCCTCTATCAAGATATTGAAGCGGCGGCACGATCTGTTTCCAAAATTATTGCCAACAAAATCATTCCGACCACTTTAGAATTTTTAGATCAACCAACACTTCAAGTAGTAGAAGATTTTGCTCAAATAGGTCTCCCGACAAATGTACAGGCCGTACTTTTAATCGAGCAAGATGGACCAGAAGAAGTCGTCGATAGGGACATTAAGAAAATTGCAGAGGTTTGTACAAATGAAGAAGCTATTTCTGTACAAGTAGCACAATCGGAAGAACATGCAATGGCTCTTATGACGGCAAGGCGATCAGCATTGTCAGCCCTTGCACGACTTAAACCGACCACCATTTTAGAAGATGCAACAGTTCCACGTTCAGAAATTGCAAACATGGTCAACGCCATTAATCAAATTGCTGAAAAATATGAGGTGAAAATTTGTACGTTTGGTCATGCAGGAGATGGGAACCTCCATCCAACATGTCTAACGGATTCACGTAATCATGATGAAATTGAGCGTGTTGAGAAAGCATTTGAGGAAATCTTTCAAAAGGCCATTCAGCTAGGTGGAACGATTACAGGGGAGCACGGTGTCGGTGTAATGAAAGCCCCCTACCTGGAATGGAAGCTTGGTGAGGCTGGAATCGCAGCAATGAAAGCCATCAAGGATTCCTTTGACCCTATTAACATCATGAACCCTGGGAAAGTATTTGCAAAGGATTCCAAAAAACGGGTGGTGGTGGCAAAATGACAACCGTTAAAGAACGTGAACAGATTCAACAGCAATTTAAAGAACGAATGAACGAAGATGAACTATTAAATTGTATGCGCTGTGGCTTTTGCTTACCTTCCTGCCCTACTTATATTGAATCAGGTTATCAAGAATCGCATTCACCACGGGGACGGATTGCCGTTATGAAAGCAGTAGTCGATGGGGTCATCGAGCCTGATGAAGACGTCGAACGCTCCCTGAACATGTGCTTAGGGTGCAGAGCTTGTGAACCTGTTTGTCCATCTGGAGTAAACTACGGTCATTTACTTGAGGAAGCACGTGATATTATAAATCAAAATAAAAAACACTCTTTACCTGTAAAAGCGATCCGTAAAACTGTATTTGAAGGACTATTCCCCTATCAAAACCGTATGCGTACATTAACAGGGTTAATGGGTTTCTACCAACGTTCGGGATTACAAAGTGTCGTACGATCTACTGGAATGATGAAGTTGTTCCCAGACAGCCTATCTTCGATGGAGAAAGTCCTTCCTGAAATACCGACGCTGAAAGAGATGAAAAATCGTCCTTCCTATCTTCCAGCTCAAGATACGGTCAAAAAACGGGTTGCTTTTTTCGCAGGTTGTTTAATGGATACAATGTTTATGAAAACCAATGATTCTACAATGAAACTATTACAGCTGGCAGGTTGTGAAATCGTGATTCCGCCTAACCAAGCATGCTGTGGTGCCTTACACGGTCACAGCGGGGAAAAAAGCAAGGCAAAAGAGCTGGCCAAACGTAATATTTCAGCATTTGAAAAGCTTGAGGTTGACTACATCATTACCAATGCTGGCGGCTGCGGTGCATTTTTAATTGATTATGATCACCTTCTAAAGGATGAGCCTGAGTGGGTTGAGCGTGCCAAGCAGTTTTCAACGAAGCTAAAAGATATTACTAGTATTCTAGTTGATCTCCAATTTCACAAGAAGAAATTAAGTTTGCCGGCACAGATCATCACCTACCAAGATTCCTGTCATTTAAGGAACGTGATGAAAACTTCATCTGAACCACGCACTCTTTTAAAATCAATTGATCATATTGATTATCGTGAAATGAAGAACGCGGATCAGTGCTGCGGTTCAGCAGGAATCTATAATATTGTTGAATCGGAAATGTCAATGCAAATACTAGACTCGAAAATGAAAGAAACGAAGGCAACGAAAGCGGCGACTATCGTTACTGCAAACCCTGGTTGTTTGCTTCAAATGAAGCTCGGTATCGAACGAGAAGGGTTAACAGGCAAAGTTCGTGCGGTTCATATCGCAGACCTGCTGATCGAAGCCGAACAATATTCTGGTACATCTATTTAGCTTTATAAGCTTAGTTGCAGCTGTAGTAGAAAAAACAAATTGGATCCCTTGTCAAATAGTGTCGACAAATCGATAAACAGTTGAGAATAAACTCGATATAGAGAAATTCAAATCTAGTATTAATCCCCCAAAAACTAGAATGGGGCTGTCCCGAAACAAGGGTGTCAGGAACCACAATGGTGGTTCCTGACCCCTTTTAGGACAGCCCCGTTCTCTATAGAATTACTTCACACCTAACAAATTAGGTAGAAACGTGGATATCGCAGGTATATACGTAATGAGTAGTAAAACAATAATAGCTGAAATGAGAAAGGGCATAATCGCTTTCGATAGGCTATGAAGTTTTACATCCCCGATCCCACAAGCTACATAAAGGTTGATACCTACTGGAGGTGTAAACAATCCAATGGCTAAATTCACCGTCATAAAGATTCCGAATACGGTGGGATCAATATTGAAATGAATGATAACAGGAATTAAGATTGGAACAAATATATAAAAAGCTGAAATCGCATCAATAAAAGCACCTGCGATTAAGAGAATGACATTTAAGAGTAGTAAAATGATAATCGGGTTGGAGCTTATCGATAATAATGAGTTTGCCATCGATTCGGCAATTTGCTCCGTTGTAATAATATAAGCGAACAAAGAGGCAGAGCTCACAATGAACATGATCACCGCTGTTTGAGTTCCAGATTCATAAAGAATTTTATAGATATTCGATACCTTTAAGTCCCTATAGATAAAGATCCCTACAAAAAACCCATAAAATACAGCCACTACAGCCGCTTCTGTCGGAGTAAAAATCCCACCATAGATTCCTCCTAAAATAATGACAGGCATTAAAAGACCCCAAATGGCCTCTCGAAAAGCTTGAAAAACTTCTTTAGGTGTTGCCTTTTTTTCAGCAGCTAATGCAGTTGCTGCAATTTCTCCATAAGCACTGGAGGAAGAGTGTTTCAATAAATCTTTTTTCTTAGCATAAATGGCGGCAATGATAAAACCAATACCAATAAGAAGCCCCGGTACGACACCAGCGAGAAATAACCTCCCGATTGACACATTTAATTGATCGCCAGCGACAATGGCGAAGACAATCATCGCAATACTTGGTGGAATAACGATGCCAATTGCTCCTGAACTGGCTAACAATGCGCTAGCTGACTCTTTTCTCATGCCATTTTTAACAAGCGCCGGGATTAAAATACCACCGATAGCCGCAACGGTAGCCGGACCAGATCCTGAAATGGCAGCGAAAAATATCGCAGTTATAACGGTAACCAGGATAATACCGCTTTTAAAATGACCTACACATACATGAGCAAAGTTGATTAGCCTCTTTGATATTCCTGCGTATTCCATAATCACTCCTGCAAGAATAAAGAATGGAATCGCTAATAAAGTAAATTTCGAAATACTTGCATATAAGATATCAGGTAATAAAGTAAAGCTCGAATGTCCCCAATTAACAAAGAGGACAGTAATGGATGAAGCAGCTAATGCAATCGCTATTGGAATTCTCAATAAAACGAATAGAGCAAAAAGGCCGAATAATAGTAGACCGGTCATACTTCTATCCCCTCTCCCTTATTTAATTCTTTCCACTCTATTACACCGGCTTCAATGGTTCGGTATAAGCAGAAGAGACTTCCTATTGGTACAAACATTGAAAATACCCATTGCTGCCAGCCAAGGGAAGGTGTTATCAGGTTTCGATCCATTTGGAATTGCATCATCTCATACCCATAGTAAGTCAGTAAGAAAAACACGGTGGAAATGAGTAATGTGGAAAATACAATCAGGATTCTTTTTGAAATCACATTCGCTTTTTCAAACAGTAACGAAAACCCAAGATGAGCATTTAATCTCACACCTACTGCAGCACCCAGAAAAGTCAGTAAGACAAATAGATTAATAGTGATTTCTTCCGTAAATGATAGAGAGTAGTGAAAAAAGTATCTCGATATTACATTTGTAAAGGCAATGACGGCCATTGTTAACATCGTAATGGCAAGGACAAAATTTTCGATATAGCTAATCACTTTCGACATAACTAATCATCTCCACTATTATCGATTTTATTTTTGAAAGGCTTCTAGTAGTTCCGAACCCCATACCGATTCATATTTCTCATAGATTTTTTCCGATGCTTTCCTGAAAGCTTCGATTTCAGCATCAGTCGGATAGTAAATTTCCATACCAGCTGCTTCCAATTCTTCAATTTGCTTCTTTTCTTTCTCTCTAGCTAATTTAATTTGATATTTGTTTGCGTTTTCTGCTGCCGTTTTAATGATTTTTTGATCATCTGGATGCATGCTGTCGAATTTTTCCTTGTTCATTCCAAAAATCAGAGGATCATAGGAGTAATTCCACATACTGATATATTTTTGAACCTCCTCTAATTTTGCAGATCTTATGACATCAACTGGGTTTTCCTGTCCATCAATCGTTCCTTGTTGTAAGGCTGTGAACACTTCTGAGAAATCCATTGTTGTTGGATCAGCACCCAATTCCCTCCATAAATCAACATACATTTCGATTCCTGGAATCCGGATTTTCATATTTTCAATATCTTCAGGACTCTTTATCGGCCTAACATTATTTGTTACCTGCCTGAAACCACTTTCACCAAAACCTAATGGTTCAATTCCATTTTCTAAGAGTATTTCTTTTAGTGCTTCGCCCCCTTCACCATTCATCTTCTCATCAGCCTCTTTTAGGTTTTTAAACAAAAATGGTGCAGTGACGACACCAAGGCGCTTATCAAAAACAGAGTATATAATCGGAGAATGATAACTTAAATCAATGGATCCTTTTAATAACATCTCAACCCCTTTAGCAGGGGCACCTGCAGACAACTGCTCATTTGCATATACTTTCACTTTTATCCGTCCATCGGTTTTTTCTTTCACCTCTTTAGCAAAATGCGCTGCTGCTTTATACCATGTTGATGACTCACTCACAGTAATCGACATTTTCAAGTTATAATCCTTTTTTTCATTTGATGCCCCGCTACTCACATTTCCGCAGCCAGCTAGTACAATGATTAGGATAACGCTTACAAAATAAATGAATAATTTCCTCATACCATTTCCCTCCTTACTAAGGTAGCAGTGCGTCTTTTACAGAATATTTGAATACAGGACTCCTGATGGAACCAAGACTAAATGAATCCATTATTATGACATGGGTAATTTCATCCTTATCTTTTAAAAAACCAATAGACAGAATCCTCTATCCTTTCCAATTCAACCATTTGTTCAATAGAAGGTTCTCCATCGACCATTCGAGCTGTAATTCTAGGGCCATGTTCAAGATCAACTAAAAGAATATGATAGGGTACCTGTGAAGCAAATTTTTCAGGTGCACTATAGATCGTCGTATAAGAGTAAATCGTTCCTTTTCCGCTCATGGTCTTTTGAACAAGTTCTTCATTATGACAATGAGGGCACCCATACTTTGGTGGCACAAAAGCGGTCTGACACTTCTCGCAGGATAATAATGTTATATCCACGGTTATACTCCACTCCCTTCAAAAATATGAACAGTCGAAAAGGCTCCTGTCCCTCCTAAATTTTGCGCAAGTCCAATTTTTGCCTTATCGACTTGATTGACAGCATGTCCACGTAGCTGACTGATGATCTGAACAATTTGCGATACGCCAGTTGCCCCAATCGGATGCCCCCGTGACAGCAATCCACCGCTAGTATTAACCGGAACTTTTCCACCATGCTTGGTAAGACCTTGTTCTAATGCCCTCCATCCCATTCCTTTTTCAAACAGACCTAAGTCTTCAATTGCTAAAATCTCCGTCATGGCGAAGCAATCATGAAGTTCTACTACATCTATATCATCCGGTCCAAGACCTGATTGCTCATACGCTTGGCGGGCTGATTCCTGTATAGCTTCTATCTTTAATAAATCAGGAATATCCTGCATAAGCGGCGGCCCTGATGCTTGACCAGAGGCAAGAACTTTAACCCCTTTCTCTCCAGTTGTAATAATGACTGCCGCTGCTCCATCTGATATCGGAGAGCAGTGGAATAATCCTAGAGGTGCAGTGATAGGGCGAGCATTCAAAATTTCTTCCATACTGGTTTCTTTTCTAAACTGTGCTTTCGGATTTTTCATCGCATATTCCCTATTTTTAAGTGCGACCATTGCCAGATGCTCTTCTCTTGCACCGTGTTCATGCATATATCGGTTAGCAACAACACCGAAAAAGCCTGGGAAAGTAAGCCCTGAAATTCCTTCGTTTGAATCATTATCCATGGCTGAGTTGATCGCTTGAGTGACAAGATTTGTAGGGGCATGGGTCATTTTTTCAACACCGACGACTAATACCGTGTCGTAAATTCCGGCAGCAACCATATGATACGCCTGACGAAAAGCGATACCTCCGGAAGCGCATGCCCCTTCTGTTTTGGTTGCTGGAATAGGGCCGAGACCCAATTCTTTTGCCAAGATTGAACCAATAATTTCTTGACCCGCCAGCTGTCCGCCTAAAAAGTTTCCTACATAAATCGCGTCTACCTTTGGATTGCTTGCATCATTTAACGCTTCTCGACATGCTGAAAGCGCAAGATATTTCAGCGAAGCTTCATGTTTACCAAATTTGGTCATTCCAATTCCTGTGACAGAGGCCTTCCTCATACTGTACTCCCCCTATATGAATCACGAATTTCTTTTCGCAAGATTTTTCCATAAGTGCTCTTAGGCAGACTATCTACTATATAAATGTTCTTTGGCTTTTTAAAACTGGCTAAATGTGCTTTACACAATTCAATCAATTCCAACTCGGTTACTTGTTGATCCTCCAGAAGAACAACATGGGCACAGATGGCTTCTCCCCATTTTTCATCAGGTATACCAAATACACATGTTTCTTTCACTGCCGGATGAAGGTTTAATACCTCTTCTACCTCACGTGGATACGTATTGGCTCCACCACTAATAATGACATCTTTCTTCCGATCCACGATATGAAGGTAGCCGTCTTCATCCACCCAGCCTAGATCACCAGTATGTAACCACCCATTCTTTAAAGCCTCAGCTGTAGCCTCTTCATTATTCCAATAGCCTGTCATAACTAAAGATCCCCGGCAGATAATTTCACCGATTTCTCCAACTAATACTTCGGCTCCCGTTTCATCTACAATTCTCATCTCCACAAAGGGTCCTGGTGCTCCTGCCGAGGTTAGTCTTTTTCCTAGCTCGTGTCTCGGCATTGCGGTAATCGTCATCGGCGCCTCTATTTGTCCATAGGTCTCAACAATTTTAGATCCAAGAATATCTAGTGCCATTTTTATTTTTTCGGCGGCCATTGGTGCTCCTGCCATATTAATCGTTTTTAAGGAGCTTAGGTCACGGGTGGCTAAACTTTCTTCGTGAATCATTAGATTTACCATGGTAGGAACGAGGAACAGCGTTGAAATTCGTTCTTTTTCAATCGATTTAAGAAAATTCTCAGGATCGAATTTATTGAAAATGACTTGTTTAATGCCTAAAAACAACGCGCAATGAGCAAGAAAATTAGAGCCATGTGTAAGCGGTGCTGTGTGTCCAATCACATCCTCTTGTGTCAGATCACAGGATGTGATTAAAGCAAGTGAGCTTGACATGAAATTTCGATGCGTCAACATCGCTCCTTTAGGTCTTCCTGTAGTTCCTGAAGTATACATAATGGCATATACATCATCTTCATGAACGTCTGCATTTGGTCGAATATTCGGAAAGTTTGATATCCACGATTCATATTCACTTTCAACAACTACAACTGGAATCTGACAATCAATCGGTTCTATTAAATGTCTTTCTCCAATTAAGAGACTTGCTCCTGAATCTTTCAAAGCATACTTATGTTCTCTAGGATGAAGTCGATAATTCAACGGGACTTTTATAAGTCCTGTCAGTGCTATCGCTACATCCAACTCAATATGCTCCAAGCGGTTCGACATCAGAATGGCGACACGATCCCCTTTGTTTAAACCACGTGAAATCAATGCATTTGCCAACCGTAATGATCGTTCTTTTAACTGAGAAAATGTATAGGCAGTTGTTCCATCCCATAATGCTTGTTTATTCGATTTCTTATTAAATGTTTTCAGATAAACGTTTCCTAATGTCTCCAAGCTCTGACTCTCCTTTTTGAAAAGTAATGGTTTGAAAACCTAGCTGCGGTTTAAATGTACGAACGGCTTCAATGCCTTTTCCCACTTGAATAGAGAATTCTACTGTAATGAGAGTAGGGTTATGGCCAGGAAAAATATGTCCGCCAAAAATTTTCCCATGCTGATCGCCAAATATTGCGTGTAAATGGAAATCAGTCTGTCCGTCCTCATTTCTACATAAAAATCCAGATCCTTTTACTAGCTCAATCGGCCCCTCTTCAATGAATAAATCACTATATGAGAGCTTTCCAACTTCGTCATTTTGAAGGTACACATAGGCAGCTTGAGATAAAGACCCTATGCATGTTACAACACCAGATTGAACGTCGTATTTCTCATACTCCTGGATGATGCCCTCCATTATGTCAGATCCTTTCGTTAGTGACCCGAAGATCATTCCATTCTCTTCATCATAAACAGAGTGGTTATTAGTTTTTTCTACCATCACTGTTAGGCCTCCTTGTTTATCCAATTGCCAATCCTCCACAAACCTTAATGACTTGACCCGTCACATAATTTGAGGCAGGAGAAGCAAGATAAACGACCGCTTCTGCAATATCCTCAGCTGTTCCCATTCGTTTAATAGGTTGATTGTCTAATGGATAATTCAAACTCTTCGTCATCTCAGACTCTACTGCTCCAGGAGCCACGCTATTACAGGTAATTCCGTGTTTTCCTACTTCTTTCGCGACCCATTTGCTAAAAGCGATTACAGCACCTTTTGAAGCGGCATAGGCTGGGCCAGAACGACCTGAGTCAAGTCCATCATGATTGGAAGTAGGACCACCCATAATCCCTGAAATGGAACTAACGTTTACCACTTTTCCATAGCCTTGATTAATCATATGAGGATGGATGGCAAGCTGAGTGAACAAAAATGTCCCGCCTAAATTAGTATCTAAATCTCGGGACCAAGCTTCATCTGTCATACTCTCTAACCCTATACGCCCACATGTACCGGCATTATTGACAACAATATCAATTCTCCCCCACCTTTTAACGCTTCCATTCATAACCTGCTGAACCTCTTCTCGCTTTCGAATATCGATTTGATAAGATTCTGTTTCACAATGTGGAAAATCTTCTTTAATTTGATTTATTATTTCATCAGCTGGTAATAAATCAACAATCACCACATTTGCTCCATTTCGTGCAAGTGCATATGCACATGTTGCTCCAATCCCACGTGCTGCCCCAGTTACAACCGCAACCTGGCCTGTCAAATTATAATTTTCATTCAATCCTACCATAAAAATTCACCTATCCTTTTAAAATTAACGAAATTTTTAGTTTTTTATACCTTATCATTTACAATGCAATTTCTGTGCCAATCATAAAGTGATACAAATGATATATACTTAGAATTGAAAAACTATCCGGAGAAACGGTTTGATAATTCACTAGCAATTATTTAATAAAGGGTTGGATTGCTTTTTTGATTAAATGTACGGCATAAATGCAAGAATACTGTAAAGTTGCTATGGTAAAAATGCTATTGTGAATAAAATGGCTTCTAGGTTAATCCATAAGCAACCCACCGTTAACATCAATTTCCTCACCAGTTATATAACCCGCTTCATTCGATGCTAGAAAAGCAACAGTTGCCGCTACTTCTTGTGGAAATCCAGATCTTTTTAATGGGATAAGCTTAGTTTTTTCTTCGCGCAGCTCTGGAGCCATTCCAACAGTAATATCTGTATCAATAAGTCCAGGTGCTACAGAATTAACCGTTATCCCATACTCAGCCACTTCTCTTGCTGCCGCTTTTGAAAAGCCTAATACTCCTGCTTTAGTCGCCGCATAGTGGGAGGTTCCAAATACTCCACCACCTTGTTTTCCTGCAATCGAAGAAATGTTTACGATTCTTCCAAATCCCTGCTCAATCATGGATGGGAGAACAGCTTGTGTACAGTGAAAAACCCCTCTCATATTAATAGCAAATAGTAAATCCCATTCCTCTTCAGATATCTCTAATATTTTTGTCGGCCTTGCAATTCCTGCATTATTAATGAGAATATCTATCTTCCCAAAGTCATGTCTCACTGCTTCCACCAGATGATCTATGCTTTTTCGAGATGTCACATCGACTTCTTTTCCAACCGCTTTATAACCTTTTTCTTTTAATTCTTCGGCTACTATATTTGCTCCTTTTTCATTAAGATCAGCTATTATTACTGCTGCACCTTTTTTCGCCAATTTACAGGCTATTGCCTTTCCAATTCCTCTTTCCGATCCTGCCCCAGTTACAATCGCCACTCTATTTTTCAAATAGACCACTCCTTTTTACACAAGCATTACTATATAGATTGCAAGTTTCATGCCAATGATTAAAAGCTGCTATGTATCCTGTTTTATAGAAAGAATAATTAAAAAATTCAGAATCAAGCACTTATATTTGCACAATCGCTATGGTAAAATCGCCATATAAATAGCATTTTTGCCCTATTAGATAGGAGACGATAAATAATGGAAAGATCTGATCAAATCAAACTGTTTCAGGGAACCAACGATTCAGAATTATTAATACGTAAGCTCATAGGCAGTTCCTATGACGGAATCACCATTACAGATCCGGACGGCAGAACCATTTGGTACAATGAATCGTTTTTAAGAATGTCGGGGTTACTTCCTGCACAATTAGATCATTATACGGTCCATGAGCTTATCGAAAATGGCGGGCTAGAAAATTCCGCGTCAGCAGAATCGATCGCAAGGAGAGAGACTGTTACGATGGCCGTTACGTACCCAACAGGGATAGAAGCTTTAATTTCCGCAACCCCCGTTTTTGATAATGATGGCCAGCTGATTTATACGATTGGAAATGTCAGAGATCTGACAGAACTTAATAAACTAAAACAACAGTTGGATGAGACATTTGCCCTTACCAAGGGCTACAGAAAGACTTTACAAGAGGTGCAGCTAAAAAGTGTTGATGGTAATCAAATCATCTATCGTAGTTCCTCAATGGAGAAAATCGTTTCTCTTGCCCACAAGTTCTCTGTAGTAGATACTCCGATTTTAATTACAGGGGAATCAGGGGTTGGGAAAGATGTTTTGGCTAACTATATTCATTTCATTAGCGATCGAAAGGATAAAGGCCCGGTTGTCAAAATCAATTGTGGCGCGATTCCTGAGCATTTACTAGAGTCGGAGTTATTTGGGTATGAAGCCGGCTCATTTACTGGAGCGGGACGCCAAGGAAAAGTGGGATTATTTGAGGTCGCCCATAATGGAACGATTTTTTTAGATGAAGTGGGAGAAATGCCTCTTTCCCTTCAGGTGAAACTACTAGGAGTATTACAAGATATGAAGATTCAGAGAGTCGGCGGCACTAAACAGATACCAATAGATGTCCGAATCATAGCAGCGACAAATGCAAATTTAGAAAAAATGATCAAAGAAAAACAATTTCGAGAAGATCTCTATTTCAGGTTAAATGTATTATCAATCAACATTCCCCCACTTCGAGAAAGGCCAGAAGATGTATTCGTACTGTTAGTCCATTTTCTTGACCTGTTCAATGAAAAACATAATATGAAAAGGTCCTTCTCTCCTTCTGCCATAGACCCATTACTTTCCTATCATTGGCCGGGAAATATCCGCGAATTAAAAAACTTAGTAGAACGGCTAATGATTATTTCTGATGAAGATATCATTGACCACACCTTGGTACCAACAAAAATGCGCAATACGGAAACGGAAGGACTAGATATTCAAGAAGACGATTTTACTCCCATCACTACTGAAAAGACTTTAAAAGATCTTATTAACGATTATGAAAAAAGGGTTCTAGCCCATAATTTAGAAAAATACAGACCTATGAAGCGTTGTGCAGATATCTTAGGGATTGATTTAACTACTCTAGCCAGAAAGAAAAAGCGATATAAACTATGATATCTTTTCCATCATTATGAACAGAACTTTAAAAAAAGATCGAACGGAGGCAGCTATGAAATATTTCCTCTATTTAATGGGTCCAACCTTCATGATCTTACTAGGTTTACAGGTCTTGGGGAACGTCATTATTACATTTCTATTATTTTATGGATGGTTGCTAGCTGTTCCATTGCTCAAAAAAGAAGTAGATTCAATCGGATTAACGCGAAAAAATTCACAAAAGTCGATTGGGTTCGGGTTATCTAGTGGATTCCTTTTTTTCTTGTTTATTTTTGGGGGCTTAATTTGGTTACATCAGTATTTTATCGACCTTGAGCATCTTCAAGCTTTACTAGAGCAATGGGGATTCTCGGGTAAAGGGATTATTGGATTAACCTTTGTTCTGCTCGTCATTAATCCAATACTTGAAGAAGTCTATTGGAGAGGGTTTATGCATCAAAAATTAAAAACAGAAATGAAAACGATCCATGCGATTTGGATCACCTCCTTCTTCTATACTCTCTATCATTTCCTTTCTGTCATACCAATGTTTCAGTGGCCGTTAAATGTCATGGCTGTACTTCCAGTATTTGCAGCCGGGATATTATGGGGATACCTCCGAGAAAAAACAGGCTCCATCTACGGAACGATCATCAGTCATATGTTAGGTGACTTAGGGATATTGTGTGTTTATTGGTTTATCGTAAGGTAAGTCTCCTAAGTGATTTTGAGACATTTAAAAGGAATTTGCTTTCTTTCATAGAATGGTAAATTCAAAGGGAACCATTCTGGAGGTGCATACTTTGGATTCAAGTAATAGGATCGTTGGTGATGAATTTAGTCAGATCTTACAAGAACCCGAAATCGAACAGTTTCTGTTTGAGTTTCAAAATTACCTTGCAAAGAACAATGAAAACCAGAGACCTCAAAATAAGAAATACATCCCTACCTTCTATAGAGATTTACAATTACTAGATAAGGGGATAAGTAAATTGAATTCAGCAGAGAAAAGACTATTAAAAGTAAAGGTGAATTCTCTTATTATCTATCAGGAAGAAATGAATCGTAATCATTTCCCATCCCCCTTAATCATAAGCGTCTTCACCGCTGTGATTTCGTTTATTCTTGGAGTAATGATAAAGGACTTCACTTCTTATTCAAAATGGGCGATTATTCCGGTGGTAATATGCCTAGTATTAATTATTCCAGCGATATCATGGTTTAATTTGGATCAGTCGGGAAAAGATGCGGAAATGAAAGAGGTTTTATCAACTATTAAGGGAGTACTAGAGATTTAAGTTTAGTGGGTTAAAGGGATATCATTTCGTTGAATTGAAAACTGCCTCCAAGACCTCGGAAGCAGTTTTATTTATACATCTAATTTAACGTTCGAATCTATCACTTCAATTTACTAAAAAGCTACATCTAACACTCCTGCAGAAATAGGAGAATCATTTACTATGCTTTTTAATTTGATCCGCGATTGTTTTGATATTCCACTTCATCATACCGATATAAGTATCACCATCTTCACCTGGTTTACCCAGTGAATCGGTGAAAACCTTACCACCAATCGGTACACCCGTTTCGCGGGATACCGTTTCCATACTACGAGGGTCGATACTTGTTTCCAGAAAGAGTACGTTGATATCCTTTTCATTAATTAAATCGATAACCTGCCTAATTTGATCAGGTGATCCTTGGTTTTCTGCATTAATCTCCCAGATGTATCCTGCTTTAATATTATATGCATCGCTAAAATACTTGAAGGCTCCTTCACTTGTAACTAAATAGCGCTCATTCTCAGGAATATTAGCAAACCCTTTTTTCGCCTCTTCATGCAATGCACTCAATTCATTAATATAATCCTTTGCATTTTTTTCGTAAACTTCTTTGTTGTTAGGATCAATCTTAATCAAAGCGTCACGGGCATTTTTTGCATATTGAATCCCATTTTCAATATTCAGCCATGCATGCGGATCTTCTTGCCCTTCCTTACCCTTTGTCGTTAAATATTTCGGTTCTACTCCTTCACTTAACCGAAAGACAGGTGCGTCTTTACCGGATTTCCCGGTTGTACCTAGAAGTTTTTCAAACCAGCTGTTTCCTGCTTCCAAGTTCAAGCCATTGTAAAAAACAACGTCTGCATCAGCGGTCTTTTTTACATCCTCTGGTAATGGATCGTATTCATGAGGGTTTGCCCCAAATGGGACCATACTGTGCACTTCGACCTGATCTCCCCCAATGTTCTTTACTATGTCATAAAGAATCGAGTAGGTTGTAACGACTTGAACCTTATCCGAGCTCTCGTCGCTTGAAGCCTTCTCACCATTACAGGCAACAAGCAATAAAGTCATCGACACCCCAATAAATATCGAATAAAATGTTTTTAACATTTTCACTCCCCCTTTTCTACCCTATAGTTGTCGCATTTCTCTTTGATTTGATAAGTTTTCTGACAAAACCGTGCTTTGGTGAAAATAAAAACACAGCGATGAACATCAATGTTGAAACGAGTACAATTGTTGCACCGGAAGACAAATTATACGTAAAGCTGAAGTACAAGCCGATGATCGCAGCAATAGCACCGAAGCTCGCAGCAAGGTAAATCATCACAGAAAGCCGGTCTGTTAGTAAGTAAGCTGTTGCAGCTGGCGTTATTAGCATCGCGACAACGAGAACGATTCCAACTGTTTGCAGTGAGGCAACCGTCACCATCGTAAGCATCGTCATCAACAAATAATGAATCACCTTAGTGGATAATCCATATGCATCGGCCATTGTCGGATCGAATGATGTCACCAATAATTCCTTATAAAACAAATAAACGGATGAGATAACAAGCAAACCGATTCCAAGTGTTACCCACATATCAGAAGGTCTTACTGCGAGAACATTACCGAATAAGATATGGTATAGGTCGGTACTGCTTTTCATAAACGTAATCAGGATAATTCCTGCTGCAAACGCAGAGGTGAACATGATCCCGATGGAGGTGTCATTTTTCAATCTGCTATTTTGGCTGACGAATCCTATGGCAATCGCCGTAAGGACCCCTGAAGCGACAGCACCAACAAAGAAGTTAATCCCAAACATGTAGGAAATCGCAACACCTGGAAGGACTGCGTGTGAGATCGCATCCCCCATTAACGCCATTCCCCTTAAAATAATAAAGCACCCGATGACACCACAGATAATTCCAACCATAACAGACGTGATCAACGCTTTTTGAAGAAAATCATATTGAATAATGGCTTCGATAAAGTTCATCGTGAACTCACCTCTCGTTCATTCATAAACGCAAGTGGGTTTCCATACGCTTTTTGAATTAGGTTAGAGCTTAATACCTCAGACACTCTCCCTTTTGCAATCAGTTCTTTGTTTAATAAGACCAATTCATCGAAATAAACGTTCGCCTTGCTTAAATCATGATGAACGACGAGTGTAGTTTTTCCTTCTAACTGTAGTTCTTTTAAAATTTGAATGATCGTTTCTTCACTTTGAATATCGACACCTACGAATGGCTCATCTAAAAAGAACAAGTCTGCTCTTTGTGCAAGAGCACGGGCAAGGAACACGCGTTGTTGCTGACCTCCAGATAATTCTCCAATTTGACGTTTACTGAAATCTTCCATACCTACACGCTTTAGACATTCATAAGCCCAATCACGCTCTTTTTTCTTCGGTTTTTGGAATAAACGAAGGTTAGGGTAAGTTCCAATTAGGACAGCATCTAGTACGTGAATGGGAAAATTCCAATCAATATCATTGCGTTGTGGGACATATGCGACCCGCTTTCGAATTTTTTTTACCGCTTCTCCTAAGATCCTCACGTTTCCTTGATCAGATGGAATAAGCCCAATCATCGCTTTAATTAGGGTCGATTTCCCCGCCCCATTTGGGCCGATAATCCCTGCCAAACTTCCTTGATCAAGATCAAATGAAATTTTCTTTAATGCTTGATTTCCAAGGTATGATACGTGTAATTCATTTACGGACAGTACTGTATTTGTCATAATGACACTCCTCTCTTATGCATTGGACAAAAAACATTAACTTAATAAACAAAAGTTTCCCTTGTGCAACTTTTAGGTAAAAAAGAAAATGACTGATTTAGTAATAGTCATAATTTATGCCTCTTTATAAAAAAGTTTCCTATGCACAAAATTTAAATCAAATTTTCATCTTTGTCAATAAAAACTTTCTAAATTTTAAACTTTATTCTGAAACCTTGAACCTTTTCATTTTGCCAAAAGTTAATACCATCCACTATTTTTACTTAAAATAATCATCGCATTCCTTGATTTGAGCCAATTTCAACATCCTCTTTTTTCTTATGCTAATACTTTCTTTGTAAGTAAGGATCGAGTAGCTTTTCATCCAATAGAGCTGTTTATAGATTGGTGAGTAGTCATAACCTGCATCTGATATAAAGTAATTGATCTGGAAAGTCTTCTGAACTCCCATATGGATTGGAATGGCGCCCGTTCCATCGTTCAAGTTGCCGGATGACATCTTGGAATTCCTCTCTGCTCTACTGTTTCATTCACTCTCTCTACCAATATTTCTTCTAAGTATGGATGGAAACCTAAATAATCACACAAAATAATCTCCTTATCTGCTGACATTGAAAGGATCGTCTTTTTCATTCCTTTGACTAATCTGCCAGTAAATAATAAATAGGGAATCACAATAATGAAATCTACATTTCTACTTAAAGTATCTTCTAATATTTCTTCAAAAAGAGGATCAGCGGCAGCTAGAAAGCATTTTTTCACATAAGAGTAGTTTGTTTTAGAGTGAAAGAGGTTGATGATTTCTTCAAAATTATCGATCGTATCTGGATCCGTACTTCCTCGTCCTACTAGTAAGATAGCTATCTTTGCTTCCACATTCGTGCCTTTCTCTTCTATCCTATCAAGTAAAATATCTATCATTCTTTCATGAACACCAAATGGGTTTCCAAAAGAAATCTGAACATTCGGATAACAGGTTTTCATCAATTTCAGTTTTTTGGGAATATCATTTTTAACATGACTAGCCGCTAATAAAAAGACTGGGATAACAACTATTTCGGTTGCACCTTTTTTAATGCACTGGGCAAAACCTTCTTCAATTGTAGGCATTGCCAATTCTAAGAAACTAATTTCTTGAATGGGGACGGAAACACGTTTCTGGATTTTCTGAACAAATTCAATCGCTTGCTTACACCCTTCCATTACTCGGCTACCATGACAAACATAAAGGACGGCATTCATAAACCATCCCCTGCCAATACTAAATGGGTTTCCGTTAAGTCCCTTTCTTTGAACCAGGCGATTTTATCTCTTAATCTAACGACTTCACCTATAACGATCATGCTTGGGTTTTCAATCTTTTCTTTATTTACTATATCTACAATTGTACGAAGTGTTCCTGTTACAGTCCGTTGTTCGGTGGTTGTCCCCCAATGGATTAATGCAACTGGAGTATTGGGGTTTTTTCCATGATTACGTAGTTCATCACAGATAGCAGCTAGATTACCGATCCCCATATAAATAAGTAATGTATCTACACTACCTGCAATCTGCCCCCAATTGATCCCATTTGGCTTTCCTTCACGCCCATGTCCAGTTATAACCGCAAACGAACTCCCCATATTACGGTGTGTAACAGGAATTCCAGCATATGCCGGGGCAGCAATCCCAGCTGTAATCCCAGGAATCACTTCAAATGAAATTCCACTTTTCACTAGAACTTCTGCTTCCTCTGCTCCCCTGCCAAATACAAAAGGATCCCCTCCCTTTAAACGAGTAACTACTTTGCCTTGCTTCGCATATTTAACCAAAAGATGATGAATGGTCTCCTGTTTCATCAAATGATGACTGGGGAGCTTACCACAATAGACAAGTGTCGCATCTGGATTTGCTGCATCTAATAAACTTTTATTGACCAACCTATCATATAAAATAACATCTGCTACTTGAATACACTTTAGTGCTTTCACCGTTATTAAGTCAGGATCTCCAGGACCCGCTCCGACTAAGTATACTTTTCCCACCTACTAAAGACCCCCTTAACCTCTTTGCATGCTTGTTACAGGTGTTTTCGCTTTTTCCTTTTCTATAACTTTTTTTGATTCTGCTTTTCGATATGTCGTATATAAGGCAAGACCAGTAAACAGCGCTCCACCAACAAGATTTCCAATGATGACTGGAACCTGATTCCACAACCACCAATCCGATACCGTAATATCAGCACCTAGCATCATTCCAGCTGGGATCACAAACATATTGACCACCGCATGTTCAAACCCTTGGGCAAAAAAGATTAATATCGGAAGCCACATTGCCGCTATTTTCCCAAACGTTGATTGCGAGGTCATCGCCATCACTGCTCCTAACGTCACCATCCAGTTACAAAGGATGGCTTTTACAAAAACAACGATTAATCCTTCAGTGCCTAACATTGCATATCCTAATGTTTTCGCCTCAGCCACATTTATAATCTTTTGGACTACAGCATGATCCTCTATATGACCAAAATGAGTAGCTGAAACCACATATAATAAAGCATAAAAAAAGCCGCCGACTAAATGACCTATAATGACCCAAAACCAGTTATAGATCATTTGTCTCCAAGTTACTTTTCCTGCTAAGACAGCTACAGGGATTAAGGCAAAGCTTCCTGTAACCAGCTCTAATCCAAGAAGAATAACGATGACAAAACAAGCGGGGAAAAGTAAGGCGCCTATAATCCCCATTTGAGTTTGAGTTTCTGCAGTAAATGCCAAGGTAGTGCCAAAACCCAGGAGTGCGCCAGCTAATGCCCCTCTAATAAGGAGGTCTTGAATTGGTAATGTTGATTTTGCCACTCCTGAATGAATCATATTGTCTACAACTTGTTCGGACTTAACATATGTCACTAGTAATCTCCTTTCCACAACACTTATTCATTATTCAGAATGATATATACATCGTCATTGTCTATTTCAATCTCAAATGTTTTTACGCAGCCTCTATCTGGACTTTGAACATTCCCATCGAAAATATTGATTTTCCAATCGTGCATGGGACAAAAGACATGCTCACCGCTTATCATCCCTTCCGCGAGAACTCCCCCTTTATGGGGACAACGATTTTCAATAGCACGAACTTCACCATTCGCTAAATGAAAAAGAGCAATCTCAAGGGAGCCAATACGGACTGTTTTTCCAAGATGTTGGGGCAGTTCACTCATGGTGGTTACTTTCTTCCGTTGAAGCGTTTTATTCATAACGGCTTTCCCCCATTCATTTTATTTTGTTTCCACCGGGACCTTAACATTTTGATATAATTCCTTTTGGATCTCTTCGTTGTTCAGTACTTCTTTCCATGGATCTTTTACAATAGATAATGCCTCATTTAACCGCTGATTTAGCTCCCTTCGACTTTGCTCATCTTCAATAACCGCTTGAATCGAAGCTAGCCCAAGTCGTTCTACCCATGGTGCGGTTCTCTCTAAATAGTTTGCCGTCTCCCGGTAATATTGAAAGAATGCACCTGTCATTTCAACGACTTCCTCATCTGTCTTCACCTTGCACAATAAATCCGCAGCTCTTAAGTGAGTTCCACCGTTTCCTCCGACATAAATTTCCCATGCACCATCAACACCTACAATGCCAACATCTTTAATTCCTGCCTCAGCACAGTTCCGGGGACAAGCTGAAACACCCATTTTAAACTTGTGAGGAGTACCGATCCGTTCAAATTTCTTCTCTAATTTAATTCCGAGTCCAATGGAATCTTGCGTGCCAAAGCGGCAAAAGTTTTCCCCTACACATGTTTTTACCGTTCGAAGTGTTTTTCCGTAAGCAAACCCGGATGGCATATCAAGATCCGACCAAATGCTTGGAAGGTCTGCCTTTTCCACTCCAAATAAATCAATCCGCTGCCCCCCTGTAAGTTTGATTAACTTAACATTGTATTTGTCAGCAACATCAGCTATTTTCCGTAAATCATTAGCATTCGTGACACCCCCGTACATTCTTGGCACAACGGAATAGGTACCGTCTTTTTGAATATTTGCGTGGAGCCGTTCATTGACGTAACGCGATTCTCTTTCATCCTTATATTCAGTTGGATGGATCATTCCTAAATAGTAATTCAATGCAGGTTTACATTTGGAGCACCCCTCACTTGTGCTCCACCCAAGAACATTCATCACTTCAAGGGTATGAGTTAGATGCTTCTCTCTAATTTCCTGGACAACCTCATCTCTGGATAATGTAGTACAGCTGCAGATGGACTCCCTTTGATTCGCGCTTATTTCTTCCCCTAGCGTCATCTCTAGAAGCTCGGCAACTAACGGCTTACATCCACCACATGACCTCGAAGCATTTGTGCAGCCTTTTACTTCTTCTAGGCTAGTCAAGCCTTGAGATCCAATCGCCTGGACAACGACCCCTTTTGTTACACCATTACAACCACATATCAATTCTTCATCAGGCATCGTTGCTACGAAACTAGTACTTGATGTTTCCCTCGTCGGCGATTCGAGATATTCAGAAACATCTGCTGCACGATTGATCATTCTTAACAATTTACTGCTTTCACTTATATCGCCAAACAATACGGCCCCTGTTATTTTTCCATCCTGAATGAGGATCTTCTTATAAGTTCCCGTCCAATCGTTAAACTCTTTAATTGATTTCGACTCATCCATCTCAATGATTTCACCTGCAGAAAATACATCTACCCCAGAAACCTTTAGTTGTGTAGAAAGGACAGACCCCTCGTAAAAATCTCCACCCTTTCCGCAAATTCTTTGGGCTAAAACTTTCCCCTGCTCATAAAGCGGGGCAACTAATCCATAGACCATTCCACGGTGCTCAGCACATTCGCCGACTGCATAAACGTTAGGTATTTCTGTTTCCAAATAGTCATTAACCATTATTCCGCGATTTACTGGAATTTTACTTTCAAGAGCAATTTGGATATTCGGTTTAATCCCAACAGCCATCACTACTAAATCAGCGTTGATCTCTTCACCATCATGAAATCGAATTCCTTTAACATGCTTTCCACCCAATATTTCCTCTGTTTGTTTTTCCAACAAGAAATTCATTCCTTCGCTTTCGAGTTCCTTTTGAAGCAATTTACCAGCTGTTTTATCCAATTGCCTATCCATTAAATAATCAGAAAGATGGACCACATCCACCTCCATTCCTAAATGCAACAGCCCTCTTGCAGCCTCAAGCCCTAATAACCCGCCACCGATGACTACTGCCTTTTTGTATTTTAAAGAGTATTCCGTCATTTTATGACAGTCTTTAATATCACGGAATGCTGTAACTCCCTCCTTATCTGCCCCTGGTATCGGAAGAATGAAGGGGATCGATCCTGTCGCCAAAATTAATTGATCGTATTCGGCCACGCGATTTTTGTCTGAATAAACTTTTTTCTTCCCTGTATCAACTTTGATCGCAGTTTCGTCAGAATAAAGGAGAATATTATTTTTCTTGTACCAACCCCAATCATTTAATGTGATATCATCGATTTTTGTATCTCCTTGCAAAACTTTAGATAGCTGAATCCGATCATAGTTTGGATAGGGCTCACTTCCGAAAATGGTGATTTCAAAGCTATTTGGGTCTATTTTCAGTATCTCTTCCACACACCGAATACCTGCCATACCATTCCCGATGAGCACTATTTTTTGCTTTAACACGAAATGACCTCCATTCGTAATTAATATAGGGATTGAATATAGTTATTAATTATAGGAGGATGAAAGTAGAACACAACATCCATGTCAGGAAACCTAACATATTTTTTTGAAGATCATCAGGAATTATTTAGTGTAATGTATTCTTTATACAGTACATTTTGAGGGAACGTTTACTTAGGAACGATAAAAAATGGAGAAAAATGGAGAGATTTATAAAATTATATATAGAAAATAAAACAAATGGGCTGTCCCTAAATCAAGGTGGACAGCCCATTGTCTATTATAAACTTACTCCTATTCTTCTAGTTTTCGTAAAAACATTTCTCTCTCTTCAACTGATTCTAGATAGATTGGTTGAACAACTTCCTGTAATAATCTTTTTCGTGAGTCAGCATGTATACTTTTACTCTTCACGATCCTTCTAACCTCATATAAAAAATCCAGATAAGATTCATAGGAGTCATCAAATTGATGAGCTAGTTGATTCCGTAACTGTTTGGATAATGTCGGGCTTGCCCCGCCAGTCGATATACTAATCATTAGCTTCCCTCTAATAAGTGATGCTGGTATGATACTATTTCCAAGCTCAGGATTTTCAGCATTCACCACTAGATGGTTTGCTGTTTTTGCCACTTGCTCATTTACTGATTTTGAATTCGTCACGGCAATCACTAAAAAAGCATCTTGGTAGTCTTCATACTCCACTTCTTTTTGATGAAGAGTCACTTTCTTTTGTTCAGCCAATTGTAGAATTCCATCGTGAAACTCCGGACTAACGACATCGACATGTACGTTAAAGCGAAGGATATTTTGTATTTTGTGATAGGCCACTCGCCCACCACCTACGACCACTACTTTTTGATCTTGCAATTCAACCATAATAGGAAACAAGGGAATACACCTCCGTAGTTATTCTTTCCTAAAGGGACAGACCACGTCTGACCCAAGCCAATATCCTTTATGTTAGAAGTAAAGTTAACTATTTCAAGTTCCACTTTAAATTTTGGAGTTTTATGTAAAATAGTGTTTTCATCATTATTAGAATCATTTTACATAAAAGAGTTGAAATAAAATACTATTTTTTTATAAATCATTTTTATGATTATCAAAAAAGAAGCCCTTTTTTCCAGGCTCCTTTTCAATGTAAATTTATTTATGAAACACTTTACTAAACAATGTAAAATCCTCAATTCTTTCTCTATCTGGCTCATACCCTATCCCCGGACCTTCCGGCACATGAATATACCCGTTCTCCATTATCACTTCTGGTTCAATAATATCCTGTGCCCAATAATGGGAAGAAGGTGCGGTATCACCTGGTAAAGTGAAATTGCTGAGCGTAGTGATTGCGATGTTATGGGCTCTCCCGATTCCAGCCTCAAGCATGCCGCCACACCACATTGGAATACCGTGCTCTACACATAAATCATGGATTTTTTTAGATTCTGTTAATCCTCCGACACGACCTATTTTGAGATTGATGATTCGGCAGCTTCCTAGTTCAATAGCCTTCCTAGCATCTTCAAAAGTATGAATGCTTTCGTCCAGACAAATCGGGGTTTTAAGCTGCGCCTGCAGCTTCGCATGATCGATGATATCATCATGATCTAAAGGCTGCTCAATCATGGTTAAACCAAAATCATCTAATTGCTTTAGGTGTTCGATATCTTTAAGAGTGTAGGCACAATTCGCATCTGCCATCAGTTGAATATCCGGGAATTCATTTCGAACCGCTCTTAAGATTTCCACATCCCAGCCTGGTTTAATCTTTACTTTAATCCGCTTATACCCTCCTTCCAGGTATCCTTCTATTTGCTTTAGAATCGCTGCTTGGGATTGCTGAATTCCAACACTGACCCCGACCTCAATTTTATCTTTCACCCCACCAAGAGCTTTCGATAAAGAAAGATTATTTTCTCTGGCAAATAGATCCCATACAGCACTTTCAATCGCCGCTTTTGCATTAAAGTTTCCGCGAATACTTTCAAACCGTTCTGAAACTTCATCGGGATGTTGAACTGGTTCTTGGAATAAGAGTGGAATCAAATGATCGCTCATCATATGCCAGTTCGTTTCGACAGTTTCTTCATTATAGATGGGTTGCGTAATCGCAACGGATTCTGCCCATCCTGATAACCCACTTTTTGATTTTGCTTCAACAAGGATGATGTCTTTGTCAACTTCTGTACCGACACTTGTTGTAAAAGGCGTTAACAGGTCCATTTTGATATGTCTTAAAATGATACTCTTAATTTCCATTTCTTCTAGCTCCTTTTTCTAATAGATATAGGTACTGATTTGATTTTTCGTCGTGCTTTACTAGATCCGTCACTGTCCATCCTTGACTTAAGTAATAGGTGAAAACTTTCCTCGTCTTTTCCCGCCATGATAAGGCAAGGGGGAAGTTATGTTTTTTTATCTCTTGAAAATTATCCGGGACAGGGACAAATAAGGAATCGTTTACCCGGGTCAAATCAATCTCATTTGGGGTTAAAAAGTTTCCATTGATGCTGGTTTTGATAACTAAGGGATGTCCTATAGTATATTCCGGTTTTTCAATAGGCTCTTTAATCCACCATTCGACTAAAAAACGGTCTGTCGGAATGCCTGCATTCATATTATCAGGCATTTCCCCATAAGCATTTTCCATATATGTCGTACAGACGGCTTTTAGCTTATGTAAATTAAGGTTCCCATTTACCGTTTCTAACGGATCATATGTCCAAGTGATCAGATCATAGCCCATTCCAATAGCTGTTTCTCTTTGGGCGATTTTCAACTTCTCGCCGATTCCATATTTACGATATTCAGGGTGAATCCCGAGGCTATGGGAACAAAGATAGGTTTTCTTTCCGTCAAACCCCGGAAAATTGTATTGAAATCCAATTAGTTCTCCTTTTAGAAAAGCTCCCAAAATAAAACCGCCATTTTTAACAGCGGCAACGGATTGATTTACCGGTACCGAATCCTCCAGCCCCCAGATCATGACCTCTAATTGGCGAACTGTCTCTAGTTCCTCTACTGTTTGAAGGTTTCGAATGACCATGGCTGATAAAATCTCTTGTTTCAAAATATTCCCCTCCTTCGTGTTTACCATTGTTGACGGTCGGCATCTACTAACATCTTCGTTACTATTTTTGTTCCGTAGATCAATGCTTCCTGATTAAAAATCATGTTCGGATGATGCAATCCTGGTGAAAGATCACAGCCTAATCCAATCATCGTCGCAGCCAATCCTGGGTTTTTTAATGTGTAAAAATGAAAATCTTCCGCCCCTGGCGAAACACAAGCAGGTTCAACGTTTTCTTTTCCTAAAACGGAAGCAATCGCATGTTGTGCGTGTCCTATCGCTCGTTGGTTCCTAATGGCGGCAGGAGAATATTCATCTGTAATGGATTCAATCTTTGTCTCCGTTAATTCAGCTACTTTCCGAATGGTATGATCTGCTTTCTTAAGCAGTTTGTCCATCGTTTCATTCGATTTGGCTCTAAGGTCTAAGGTAAATCTAGCAGTTCCGGGAATCGAATTAGATGCTTCACCGCCATGAAGTTCAGTCATTTTTATAGAAAAATGATCCGAAGCACTCAAACGAATTTGACGAATCGCTTGTATTAAAAGCGCTGCTGCTTCAAGCGGATTATTTCCTTCTTCAGGTCTTGCTGCATGGGCAGGTACACCTTTTATCCCCCCTTTAATACTAGCTGTCGAGCCGTGAAGAATGGCGGGAGCAGCTTTTCCAAACGGGAGTTCAATCGAAGGACGCAAGTGGATGCCCCCAAGAAACTTAACATCTTGGAGGGCTCCTTCTTCCATCATCTTCAATGCACCTGCTGCTTTTTCTTCTGCAGGTTGAAAAATAAAGCGAACAGTATGTGTAAATTTCCTTTTTGATAAGGCAAGCGCTGTAAATAATACCATCGTACTATGAGCATCATGTCCACAGGAATGATTCGGTTTCACGACTCCGTCTACTTCCTGTACTAAAGCATCCATATCTGCACGAATGGAGATTACATCCTTTTTTTCACCCTTCATTTCTGCAATAAAACCAAAATGCCCCTCATAGGTTTGAATGTTAAATCCAGCACTTAAAAGCTTTTCTTTTATATAATTAGCCGTTTTTTCTTCCTTCCAGCTAGGTTCAGCGAGCTTATGCAAATCCTGATAGGTTTTGACAATCAGTTGTTTTTGTTCATCTATATATTGTGTTGGATCCATAGATTCCTAGCCTCCTATTAAAAAATCATGTGTGCAATGACAACGACGATTGGCAATGTAATGAGTGTACGAATGATAAAAATAAGGATTAAATCTAAAATACTAATGGGTAATTTTGAACCGAGTAGTAGTCCACCCATCTCTGACATATAAATCAGCTGAGTAACAGACACACAGGCAATAACAAATCTTGTTAACTCACTTTCAATTCCACTTCCAATAACTGCCGGCAGGAACATATCGGCAAAACCAACCACCATGGTTTGTGCAGCTTCTGTTGCTTCTGGAACTTGAAAAAGCGTTAGGATTGGTTCAAATGGTTTCCCAAGATACGTGAAGAATGGGGTGAATTCTGCAATTACTAGTGCTACCGTACCGATAGCCATAACAATAGGCAGGACTCCCATCCACATGTCTAATACATTTTGAACCCCTTCCTTTACTACCTGTGAAACACGAGTATTTGTCCTAGCTTTTGATACAGCTTGATTGAATCCCCACTTAGCCGCCCGTATCCCAGAAGGAATTGATTGTTCTTCCTTTAATTCCGTTTTCTCGTAACCTGAGTTTGATTTTCTAGACAATGGTGGGATACGCGGCATGATTAAGGCAGCTACAAGTCCAGCGAAAATGATGGTTGCATAGTAATGAAGAAAATATTGTTCTAAATTGAGATAGGTTATTACTACAATCGTGAACGTAATCGAAACCACTGAGAAAGTCGTCGCAATAACGGCGGCTTCCCGCTTATTGTAATACCCTTCTTCATATTGTTTTGTTGTTAATAGAACGCCGATCGTCCCATCCCCCACCCATGAAGCTAAACAGTCTAATGAAGAACGGCCAGGCAAAGTAAAAACAGGTCTCATCACTTTGATTAATAGTGCCCCAAAGAACTCAAGCAACCCAAAGTTCAAGAGCAGCGGCAAAAGTAACCCTGCTAAAAGAAACGTAGTAAAGAGGATGGGGATTAAATCATAGATTAATAGTCCACCTGTATTCTCGGAAAAAATCATTTCAGGACCTAGTTGATAAAAAGTGAGAATAGCAAAAACCATTCCAAGAAAACGTGCTATTACCCAAAACTTACTAACATTCAGTAACGTATTTAAATATGGACTTTCTGTAATAAAACGAGGCTTGAACGTAACAGCAATAATCGAACCAATCACTGAAAGACTAATAATAAATACCGTGATTGCTGGAATAGCCTCCCCCAATAAGGTATTCATTTCACCAGCAAAAAAGGCAACAGGTATGGTGATTCCATCCTCAGTTGTAATCGGTACAATAAATAACAAAATACCCACTAACGAGGGAATCAGAAACTTCAATAAATCACTAGCAGCAAACGCCTTAACCTTCGCTTCTTCATTTGTCTTCGGTACACCATTCATATCGATTACACCCCTAGTTTTCCATATTTAAAAAACACCCTAATCCCTTTATCCTTACTCTAAGAATAATTCTTGATCAGCATAAAATAGTTCTAATTTTTGCTGACGAAGACTTATTCTCTCTCGGTCTCGACTATGAATTCCCTCAATGATCACTTCCAAAAGACTCACAACAGAAGCAATGGAATGATGACCAGAATTCAGATCCTCCTCTGTCGTTAAAGTGATATCGGATAGTTGCCCGATTGGTGACAGCTGTCTATTGGTCATCGCGACAATGTGAGCTTCTTGTTTTTTCGCGAAGTTTGCAAGCTTAAGAGTTTCTCTTCGATAACGGGGAAAAGAGAAAATCATCACTACAGAATCTTTGTTCAACTCACATATATCCTCTGGTAAAAATCCCGTTGGACTAGAGATAAACACATTTTCTCTTAGCTGCTTTAGGGCGTAATATAACCAAAACCCTGCTGCATAGGAACTTCCAAATCCTCCGATATAGACTCGGTCTGCCTGAATGAATTGATCAACTGCCTTCCAAATATCCTCCGTATTATTTTGTTGCAATAATTGCTGTAAAACAGATCTTTCCTTATCGATTACTTGGTTAAATAAGTTTTCTTCATCACTTTCCACTGTAGCTGAAGGATATCCTTCATCAGCTAGTTGTTTCTGACCAAGCCAATCCTTCCGAACCACCTCCTGCATTTCAGAATAACCGCTAAACCCTAACGCATAAGCCAACCGAATGACTGTTGTTTCGCTTACTCCTACTTTTCTTCCTAATTGAAAAGCCGTAAGCAAAGCCCCTTCATCCTTGTGATCGTTGATGAATTCAGCGACCTTCTTCTGACCAGGTGATAGGGAAGGAAAACTTTCTTTAATGATTTGAGATAATGTTTTTGGTTTCATAATGGCTCCTTTTCGATTGCTGTTGCAGGAAAAACTTCTTTTAATTATTATAGTGTATATTATACTTCATATTCAACAGTTATTTTGATTATTCAGATATTTACCCTTCGAAATATTGCTTTTGATTCCTACAGGTAATAGAAAAAAATAATGGGGCTGTCCCGTAAGGATCTGGAACCACATTGATTATCCATATACAGAAGATGTAGGGTTTCTTCTATAATATTGGCGTTGTGGATCTAGACACCTTATTTTGGGACAGCCCCATTAGTTTAGGTTCTCATTAAGTTTATTTACAATAAGTACCTGAAAATAAATTGTTCGCCTTTCTTCCCTATCTTTCTTTGGCCTGTATCTTGAAAGCCAACCTTTCCATACAATTTCTGTGCTGCGATATTTCTTTTATTTACGGCTAAAACAATCTCATTACAATTTGGAAAGGATTGATTGACAAATCCCTCCAACTGATCCATTCCTTTTTTGGCCATCCCTTTTCCTTGTTCAGGGTAATTTATAGAGAAAGCCGTTAGTAGCATAGCATTAGGGTTGTCTGAATACTCTTTTACTCTCGCACTTGAATGTAATACAAAAAAACCCACTGGTCCTTTATTACACAAGATCACAATAGGGTGTGTCTCATTTGTCATTTCTAATTTTTCCAATGGCAAGGCTGTGAATTGTTCTTGTTCTTCAGGTAAACTAAATTTCTTTAATGAATCAAAATATTCAGATTTATAACGGCTTAACTCTACATCAACTAACGAATTCATAGACACCCTCCATATGTGTATATCCTATTATCATTATAGCACGAGGAACATACATTCGCAAAAATTATCTCAAACTGCATCAAGAGACTAAAAACCCTTTCAGTAAATTAAATTGACGGTGACCATTGTAGAGACATAATCTTAACTCCTTCAATTACCTGAATAGGAACAGGGTGATCAAGATTGATAACCCACATTTCATGGGCAAATTCTTGTTCCGTACAACCGCTAAGATAGGCCATTCTCCTTCCGTCGGGTGACCAAGTGACAGGGCTCGCAAAACAATTAGAAATAGCCCACACTTTGTCATTCTCTCCTCGTCGTCCCACGGTTCTGATTTGTGAGAAATATCCTCTGTCGTCAAAAGCCGTAGCACTATAGGCGATTCGCAAAGAATCAGGAGACCATTTCGGGAAATAGTTTTTTGCAAGTGGACCTCCTTTGATTTCAAACACATTCCCTGTCGAAAGCTCCACCGTATGAATGATTGAGATACTGACACCTGGAGTTGTATAAAGCACAAACAATCCATCGGGAGATAACTGGGCATTATGAAGAGGTCCGCCCGTGTTGTTTGTAATTTGTTGTTTACCTGTTCCGTCTGTTTGAATCCGATAAAGCTGGCTGACCCCTGATGGATCCGGTGCCTGAAACAGCAATTCTACTCCGTTTGGAAACCATTGAATATCAGATGAGCCAAGTTGGGTAATGCTTTGCACTTGGTGGGACAGAACGTTATACAAAATGATTTGATTCTGCTTTATATAAGCCAATCTTTGGCCGTCAGGTGACCAATCCATCTGGAATGCCGTCCCTTCCTCCACCTCGTCTATACGGGCAATGGAACTGGTCTTTACATGAATTACATAAAGAATATTGTTCATGCCCACAAAGGCAATTCTATTGCTATCCAGCGACCAAACTGGGCTTGAATTCACGTCACCCAATCCATTTGTCAGCTGCATATTCGCTCCATTTCGAGGGTTATATAACCAAATATCATAATGCCCACCACGATCAGATGTATAAGCAATCAATCCTTTGTCACCAGGTGGGGCGAAAGGTATTATTAACCTCATTCTAGGAAAAAGGTTCGAGGAGGCAAGTTGATTTACTTGTCGAATGAACTCGTAATTAGGATTTCCTTTTGTTACCACATTAAAGCGTCTAGCAATCTGATATAGGGTATCTCCAGTCTGAACAACATAATAATGAACACCCGGTGGAACTTTCAGCAGCTGGCCGACCTGAATAACATATGGAGGCTGAAGTTGGTTTGCTTCAATAATCACCGATAATGGTATTTGAAATAATTGAGCGATCCGGTAAATTGAATCACCTTGCTTTACACGCACCACATTAACCCCCGGCGGAATCGATAGTTGCTGCCCCACCTTAATCGTGTAAGGAGGCACCAAATTATTTGCAGCAATAAGGGAATCAACTGGAAGTTCCCACCTACCGGCAATGTTATATAACGTATCACCAGGGCGAACCGTGTAAAAATATTGCATTGTCATCACCCTTCACTTTCTTCTTCTCTGCCCATATTCTATTCGTTTAGGTAGGATGAGGTTCAAAGAGGAAGTGACGGGTTGGGGCTGTCCAAAAAGGGGTCCGGAACCACTATAATTGTCCATGTATAGAAGATGCCCCTGAGGCTTTCTTCTACATATTGAAATTGTGGTTCCTGACACCTGGGTTTTTGGACAGCCCCTTTTCGAAACTGATGTACGACTTCATTTCGTGAAATTTTTTACATAGTAAATGAATGTTGTGATTTTTGAGTTTAGTTTTTGGTATAAAGAATAAGCCGTAAAATACAAAATTATAAAACGACTTGCTGCATAACAACATAATCCAAACCAAACCCAGTATGCAATTGCTTTGCAGCATTATGTACTTGGCTCTTCTGTACGACAGCCGTTACACTTATAGAGGATTCACCTACCATTGTCACCCTGATTTTGTTCTTCAATAAGATTTTACACAATTCCACTTTAATACCCGGATGTGATTTAATATTCCGTCCGATCACAGACACCTTTGATAGGCCGCTTTTTTGTTCTATGTGTGAAAATGCCCCATTCACTTTCTTCTCATTCAAGATCGATAATACATCATGAAGGTCCTGTTCTTTTATTAATAACGTTAAGACATCATCACAGTGTTGCTTATAAATATCTGCTTGAATGTGATGGGAAGCAAGTTCTAGCAATAGTGCTGCTTGTAAGGATTCACCATCCACATATCCAGAAATCTCTACTCTATGAATATTCTCTTCAAACGTTATACCGGTTACAGATGTTGACCCATTTTCCTTTGTTAGTCCATTGATCAGTGTTCCTTTACCTTCTTCAAAACTAGACTTTATGAAAATAGGAACTTGATGTTCTTTAGCGTGTTTTATCGCTCTCGGATGCAGTACACCCGCTCCCATCGCAGCTAAATTTAACATATCTTCATAGGAAAGGGTTGTGATTTTTGATGCTCGGGGAACAAACCTCGGATCAGAGGTGTATACTCCATTAACATCTGTATAAATATCACAGCGATCTGCTTTCAACCCAGCAGCAAGGGCAGTAGCAGTGATATCGGAACCTCCTCTGCCCAATGTAGAGATGTCACCATCACTCGTTACTCCTTGGAAACCGGCTACCACCACCACTTTCCCTTTATCTAATTCGTTCCTAATTACACTTGTATCAATCGCTACTATATGGGCATTCCCAAGTACTGAATCTGTCTGAATTCCAGCCTGTCTACCTGTGAATGAGATGGCTTCTATTCCTTCCTGTTGAAGGGCCATGGTAAGGAGGGAGATTGTTACCTGCTCTCCCGTAGATAAAAGCATATCCATTTCCCTTTTGCTAGGCTCGGTTGAAATTTCCCTTGCTAGCTGTACCAATGTGTCCGTTGTCTTCCCCATTGCAGAAACAACGACGACAATCTCATGACCTTTCTTTCTTTCCTGTATAACTCTTCTCGCCATTAGCTTAATTCGTTCGGTAGAACCTACAGAGGTTCCACCGAATTTTTGAACAATTGTACTCAATGATTATCCTTCTTTCTTTTGGTAGATTGAGGACTTGGTTAAAGGTTTGATTAAATCGAACCAACCGTCTTTTTTTCTTGAGGCTGTTTTCGCATAGATATTTGGAGAAACCCGAACTATAAGCTTTCGGGGCATCTTTTCGTCAAAGCAATAAATGTTTCACTGATATTGAATGACTTAAGATATCTATAATTGATCAAAAGCAACAAAGTTTACGAAAAGAGCCTTTCTCGAAATAAGGACAAGGCGTTTGTCACCTTTCCGAATTCAGAAGCATGTGGGCGATCATCGTCATCTGAGTAACCATAGTCCACCATTCGATTCCGGTTTAAACACAATTTCGTGAGTTCAGGTTTGAAGAAGTCAAAGAGCTGATAACGTTCTTGTAGATGTGGGAATCGTTCCTGATAGTTGAATATGGAGTCAGCAAGCAAGCCCCAGAACGTTTCTTCCGACAGCATTTGGTTGTTCACCAATAGGTTACTAAGATAGCGTAAATGACAAATAAAGAGACCTGTAAATATAAATTGAGTCAGTCCTTCTGGTGGCTCTGTTCTAAGCACCGCTTTAAAATCTCTTGATAACCCTTTTAATTCCGGAAAGTCTTGATCTGTAATATTGACATCATCCACAAAATCTTTAATAGCTAGACGATGAGGTTTTGCATCTTTCAACACGACAATCGTATTTTGGCCATGAGGAGAGAACACCGTCCCATATTGATAGAGATAATGCAGAAGGGGATCCATTATCACTTTGAAAAACTGTTGCAACCACTCTTCTGCCTCAAGCCCAGATTCCTCTATTAAACTTGCAATATAGGGTTTATTATCATGATCTTCATATAATAAGGCCGCTAAAGTAATGGCTTGTTCACCATCTTCTAGATACGTATAAATACTTTCTCTCCAAATCGTCCCAAGCATCTCTAGGTATTGATAGGGTGCTTGCTTTAATTTCGTATAGTAACGATGATCGACATTGATACTCGCGTTTTCTCCAGGAAGGATCACTCGACATTCATTTTTTAAGAAAGTGTCCCGCTCCCCTATACCTTTGATGAATTCTGTCACCATTGGTGCAATCAATGTCCGTTCTGAAGGCAGGCCTCTATATACAAGGGTGTTCAAGATACTCATTGGGAGCTTCACATGATGCTTCTTCTTATTTGTCTGGTTGACGAATGTACGAATTGATTGCTGAGGAAGATAACGATCTTCTCCTTCGCCTAAAGGAATGATCTGACCCTTAGCGATATCTTCCGGGAAGTTCTGAATCAGGGTGTTCTTCCATTGCCATTCATGTACAGGCAGGAAATAATAATGAGAAGGATCTTGCCCAATCTGTTTAACTTCCTCTTCAAATCGGTTTCTATCCGTTTCACTTAATTCATTGGAGATTAAATTTTGGTAGCTCAAGCCTTCAACTGATTGAAAGGATGCAATCTCTTTATGTACAGCAATCCAAGATAACCTCACATCTTTTTGTTGCTCCGGGGCAAAGGCAAGATAATCATCATATCCGAACCCGATTCTTCCTTTATTGTAAGTAATCCACGGATGCCCTGTCATATACCCTTCCAGAAGGGCATAGTCTTCATGTATCAGTTCATCTGATGTTTTCGATTCTTTTGCTAAAAGATGAGCATCGGCAATTAACGTACTATTCATTTCTTTGATTAAATGTCCGGCTGTCTCTGATGACATCCCTATAACCTCTTGAAGATCCACCAATAATTCTATCGCACTATTTGTTTCTTTCCGCTCTCCGTTTTCTACAATATAAACGGTCGTCCATTTTACATCAAAACTATCAAAGAAGCGTTTTTGAGCGGTATAGTGATAGTGTTTCGAGTCGGAAACCTGTAACCTATATTCAATATTCTCCCCTTCTTCTGAGAGGATTTCGGGAGTAATCATATCCTCATACATATACTCGGATAACATTTTCCCTATCAACTTTTTGTTCACTTTATTCCAATGATCACTCTTAAAAACACGTTGAATTTCGCTGCTAAATAACATATAATCCCTTCTTTCTTTTTGTCTTAGGCTGGTTTTCGTAAACATTGTTGGTTTTTGAAAAGGGTTGGTTGGTTGCAGCTCCAGGATGCTCGCTTTCCGCTCCAACCAACCTTTTTACAAAAATTTATAAAACAACAATCTTTTATGAACTAGTCTCATGAATCTCACTTTATTAGGAGAGAGGGACCGGAATGGACGATTTAGTTGACGTTTTCGTTCCAAAGGTCTGGAATACATTCTTGGAATGAACAGGATAGACCTCTCTTCCCGTAATGGTATTGATGATAATGGCGTTACGGTTTGCCCCGAGTCCAAGATCAGGAGCGCCCACACCATGGGTATGCAGCTCTCCATTTTGTACAAATATTTCGCTTTTGCTCTCCATCTTCGTTTCTAATCGATAGTTTTCAGTCACTTTATATCTGCCCTTTTCATCCCAGGTAATCCAGTCCTTCATCTCTGATAAAAACGCCGGAAAAGCTGGTTTGTATCCTGTTCCGAGAATGACGATATCTGCCTTACTCACAAAATGCTCTTCCTTGATACGGTGATAGCCATGAAGTTCCAATGAAGATCCTTTATGCTCAAGCTCAACAATTTCTGTCATTGCTTGTAATGAGATATCTGGATACTCATTTCCGACTGATCGTTCATATAAATAATCATAAATAGTAGCTATTGTTTCGGAACTAATTCCCTTATAAAGAAGGTCTTGTTCCTGTAATAGTTGATCCTTTTTTATCTGTGGCAGTTGATAAAAGAACTCTGTATAGTCAGGTGAAAAATACTCAAGACCTAGCTTTGAATATTCCATTGGGAAGAACCCCTTCGAACGCGTATACCATTGGAGGGAAAACCCACAATGCTCCTGTTCTTTTGCTAGATCTAGAAACACTTCTGCTGCACTTTGACCTGAGCCAATAACAGCAACGGAATCAACTTGTTTGCATATCTCCTTGTTGGATAAATAATCTGCAGTGTGAAAGACGGTTTTCCCAAGCTCTTTTTGAAAGGCTTTAGGGACGGAAGGAACAGAACCGATTCCCAGAACGATATGCCTCGTTAGAAACCTTTCTGTTGATTGTGTAGTGTCACTCCACACCGTCACTTCATACACACTCTCCCCATTTTCCAGCTTAAAGGGAACGACTGATTGAACATCCATGCCAAACCGGCAATGATCCAACTGTTCACTTACCCATTGGCAATAATGGTTATATTCTTTTCGTGGTATATGAAATTTTTCCAAAAAGTAAAAATGATATAAACGGTTATGTGCCTCTAAATACCGTAGAAAACTGTAATCACTTCTCACATCTGCCATACTGACAAGATCAGCGAAAAACGGCACTTGTAGAGTAGTCCCTTCAATCAACATTCCTGGATGCCAATTGAATGCTGATTTCTTTTCTAAAAATAATGCGTTTACTTCGGGAACCGAATCCAATAAGGCGGCTAATCCCAAATTAAAGGGTCCGATTCCAATGCCGATGACGTCATACAGTTCATTTGATTTCTTTATGGAATTGAACATTCGGCCACCTCTTTTCAAATCTATTTCGCTCGCAAAACATCAGCAGTCCCGTTTTATCCGGTAAAGTAATCGGTTCAATCGGTGTAAAGCCACATTTCTTAAAAACGTGAATCATTTTGTCATTACGAATATCCGGTTCAGCAATGATTTTGTCTATTTTCAGTTCCTGAAACTGAAAATAAATCATGGCTCGCAATAATGGGAGGGAGAATCCTTTTCCAAGAAACTCCTTCTCTCCTATTAGCAAATGGATTCCTTGATCAAAGGGAGCAGATGGATACGTTTCTTCTACAACATCTCCCTTTACCCAATAGGCTTCCCAGTAACTTATCGCAACATCGTTCAGATAGCCCACGTACAGGGTTTGATGCTGATCCAATAGGGCCTTTTTCAAATGCTCACAAAATTTTTCAAAGGGTACATTTAAATTCCAAAATGGATGAACATGCTCCTCCATCATCCAATTGTGAATGCGTTTCACATCCCGTTCGTACTCCACTTTTCTAAAGGAAATCGTTTTTTGAATGTCTTCATCATAAAGTTCAAAATCATAGGACATGGTGGATTTCCACCTCTTTTGCAAGGGGATTTTTCACCATCGTATAAACCGACTGAGCCTCCATTGGTCCAACGAGTTCATCCATGTCATAAAAACGAGTTAATAGATTTGCTTTACAAGGCAGGACAGGTTGATACAATAGGCTGCTTAGAAGAGTAGAATCCTCTCCCAATTGTTGTTCATAGTACTCTAATCGTTCCTTTACAACATTCATTAGTCTGTCTTCCTCAATCAGGCCGCTTGCCCCAAATCCGTTAATCATTCCAAAAAGATGATTAAAGAAGAAGTAATAACGCATGCGCTCTTCTGCTACTTCATCTGCACATATCGTGTCACTCTGTTGATTTAAATCAGGCAGAAGCTCCCTAAGCCTTTCCACTTTGGATTCGCTATAGTAGTATCCTTGATTGTCTCTGTAATAAAAGGTCTCAGGGTAACCTTCCCGAAGCTGGATCACCGAGTTTTGTTGATGTGCTTCAAGGGCGATACCATAAGTGTGAAATAACCAGATCATCGGGTCTAACGTTAACGATAAGTAACGTTTAAACCAGTCCAAGCTCACCTCATCTACTCTTCGATTCTCTCTCTTAGCAATCCCTTCAATGATGGAATGAATTCTAGCCCTTCCCCCATAGACATGATCCTGACATAAAGCAGCAACCAAGCTGGTTTGAGCGCTATTTTCATAGAATGGATTTTCTCTAATGACGACCTCAAACCCTGACACTTCTTCTTTCAATTTCAGGTTCAAGTAGGCTGGATCTTGAATCACCTTGAAGTGAGGGAAAGCTTGATTGAGATTCTGCCCGACCTTCGTTCCTAGTAATCTAGAAACTTCGACTCCTCTTGCTAACTCCTTCTCTTGGTTGATACGAAGAGAGTTTGTAATTTTGACAGGAACAGAGAATTTATACATATATTGAGATTGTTTACTATATACCGTTCTAAATGATGATGTAGCCGTAAACAGCTTTCCAAGGGGACCAAGGTATTCTACTCTCCCTTCCGCCATTAAAGTTTGAACTTCCGGCTTTGCTACTAATGTTTTTACTTGAAGAGGGTGAACGGGTAGTAGAATCCGTTCATTACCGTCTCTTAACTTTTGTAACCAATTCTGATCTACAGTAGAATCCTGTTTCAACTCGTCAAAGATGATAGAAGACGCTGAAGAGGCTCTACTAGAATCCTGTAAGACCAACGATTTCTCAGCACTAAAATAATGAAGTTGAAACTCGCCCTTAAGTTCTGGCGAATACAATCGATCTTCTTGTTCTGTCAGACCCTGCTTACTCTTAGGAGTAGGGTGAAGCAAATGACCGAATATAAGGGACTGTTCTGCATCTATATAATCAAATTCTTCATCCGTCAGGGCCTCACTGTCCTGACCCCTATTTTCAATATAGCTTTTAATACTTTGACAGCTTAATATCACTCTTAAAAGCAGTTCATCTTCTGCTCCAGTAATGTTTTTATCAAGTAAGAACTCTTTCACAATTAGTGAAGTGAGTGTGACATAGTCGATTGGTTTTATCCCTTCGTTTTCTGCTGTTCGATAATATATGGGAAATCTGAAAAGGTGTCGATCAGTAAGAGACCAGTATGTAACGGGAATGATCAATTCAATTTGTTGTAATACCAGATTTGAAATGATCACTTTCTCGAATGGACCGGATATAGAAGGATGATTCTCATAATGAGATCCATCAGAATAGTTTCCTGTCTCCCGTAAATAGCAATTCAGAAAGCTTTGTATCGTTGCATTTTCAGCAAGTTCCTTTGCATTTTTCAAAAGTATAAACCTCCATTTACTAGTTCAGCGCCAATTTTTTCAATCTCCATTAGAAGTGAATGAATATCCTCAGGCTTTGTTCTTGGATTTAAGAGCGTCAATTTTAAGAAGGTATCACCCTTTATCGTTGTTTTCGCGATGACTCCTTTCCCTGAATGAAGTAACCTCTGTTGGATCGTTCTGTTTAATTCATTAACGTCTTTTCCTTCTATTGTTTTTGGCTGATAGCGAAAAATAACGGTATTGATTTCTGGCTCTGGATTCTGAATCGAAATGTTTTTCAATCTTTCCATATAGCTGGCTGTGTATTGAGCAAGCTTTAATGTGTCGTCAATCATTCTTCCAAACTGATCGGTTCCAATGGTTTTTAAAGAGAGATACAATTTTAAAGCATCAAACCTTCTCGTCGTTTGAACTGATTTATTTACTAGGTTCAAGATGCCTTCTTGATCATCCTTAACGGGATTCAGGTAGTCAGCATGATAAGAAATGTAACGAAAATGTTCTTGATTCTTAACTAAAAATGCTCCGCAACTGATGGGTTGATAAAATAATTTGTGGAAGTCGACCGTAATGGAGTCAGCATTCTCCAACCCTTTCAGTTTGCCTGAATCAGAATGACTAAGAATCAATCCTCCCCCGAACGCTGCATCTACATGAAACCAAAGACCTTGTTCTTGTGCGATTGCAGCCAGTTCTTCCATAGGGTCAATACTTCCAAAGTCAGTGGTTCCGCATGTTCCTACCAAAGCAAACGGTAATAAGTTTTCTTTCTTTAGCTGGTTTAACTTTTCTTTCACAGCTTTGACACACATTCGGTGATTCTCATCGGTCTTCACTGTCACCACCGCTTGTTCTCCCAGCCCCAATTGTGAAGCTGCTTTTTTCACAGTGAAATGAGCTTCTTCTGAGCAAATAACTCTTAATGTAGTAAACCCTTGAGGTAAACCATTTTGCTGAACATTATGGTCCCAGTAAGTTTGACAAAAAGCATCACGTGCTAACAGAAGTCCCATGTAATTTGATTGAGTACCTCCACTGGTAAATACTCCTCCTGATGTAGCCGGGAGACTAACTCTTTCCGTTAACCACTTCACCATTTCAGCTTCTACATACGTTGCAGCCGTGCTCTGATCCCATGAATCCATCGATTGATTTAGCGCAGCGATGATCAATTCTGCTGCGATTCCAGGAAGAAGAGGCGGACAATGTAAGTGAGCCATACTCTTTTCATGGGAAATATGAAGGCTGTTTTTCAATATAGGAGCATCTATTTCATCTAGAACATCACGGAAAGATTGTTCTTCAGTTGGAAACGACATGATCTGACTAATTTCCTCTTCAATCATGTTTGGAGTCTTCCCGATAAAAGGCTGCTCAGTACCGGCATACACTTCTTGTAATTTATTACTCACTTGTTCTATTAGTTCGTTAAAAGCACCGAGCCCTTCTAACCCTTGATGAAGAAAGAAGGAATCATATGCTTTCGTACCCATTTCTTTTTTCTCTACTAGTATGGTCATGCCTTTACCTCACAATAGAAGCGAATACTGCTTCTTTGAAAATAGCGATTACTTCATCCACTTGCTCTTTTGTAATGATCAGCGGTGGAAGGAAGCGGACAACTGCCCCATGCCTTCCTCCTACCTCTAGGATCAATCCTCGTTTAAAGCATTCACGTTGAACCTGACTTGCTACTTCAGGATTGGCAGGAAGGCTACCTATAGTGGATTGAGCTTGAGTTGGATCAACCATTTCTACTCCTACCATTAGACCTCTACCTCTCACATCACCTATTTCAGGAAACTCTCGTTGAAGCTCTTTCAATGACCGAAGAAGTCTTTGTCCCATTTCGTCCGCATGGGCAACTAAATCATTCTCTTTAATGAATTTTAACGTTGCTGTTCCAGCCGCCATGGCCATTTGATTTCCCCTGAATGTGCCAATGTGAGCTCCCGGCTCCCAAGCATCTAGGTCTTGATCATAAATCACAACCGATAGCGGGAGACTTCCTCCTATAGCCTTCGAAAGAACAAATACATCTGGCACAATACCAGCGTGTTCAAAGGAAAATAGTTTTCCAGTACGTCCAATCCCCGTCTGAACTTCATCAATGATTAATGGGATTCCTCTTTCTTTTGTTATTCTTCTCATTTCTTGAATCCATTCGATTGGAGCCGGAATGGACCCACCTTCTCCTTGGACCGTCTCAAAGATCATGGCAGCTGGTGGTAAAATCCCACTTTCTGGATCATCAAGTAAATTTTCAATATATTGACTGCTGATGCGATGACATTCTTCTCCACCTTGACCGAATGGACAACGATACGAGTACGGATAAGGTAAGAAATGGGTATCAGGCATCAGTCCTTGCACGTTCTTTTTAGGGCTAAGGTTTCCACTAATCGACATCGTTCCATGAGTGGCGCCATGATATCCCCCTTGAAAGGTGAGAATACTTTGTCTCCCTGTCGCCGTTTTCACCAATTTCAACGCTGCCTCAATGGCATCTCCGCCAGTAGGTCCACAAAATTGAATTTTTGCTCTATCATGAAAACCTTCTGGCAGAGTAGAAAATAATTCATTTACAAATTCCTCTTTGACAGGTGTCGTTAAATCTAATGTATGTAGGGGGCGTTTATCACGGATAACCTGCTCCATTGCGTCAATAACAACTGGATGATTATGTCCTAAAGCCAATGTCCCTGCCCCAGCTAAGCAATCCAAATACTTATTTCCTTCCATGTCTGTCACATATATACCTTCAGCTTCACTTATAGCTAGTGGAATTCTTCTAGGATAAGATCTTGCATTGGATTCTCGTCTCTCTTGTTGATTGAGTAATTCTTTATTTGAAATTAAGTTTTGAATCGTCATAATCAAATCTTCCTTTCGTGTTTGAATGGATTTCGCTTCCAACGTCATATTAATTGATAATGATTATCGTTGTCAATAGTAGTTGATAACTATTCTCAATTATTTTTATGTTTACCTAGTGACTTTGTAGGATTTATCTATCTATCCGTTATATTTTCGCTCTAGCCTTATGATCATTGCCTTTCTACTCAAAAACGGGGTGCTGAATTTTTTCACTTTACTATTTTAATAATAGAAAACAAGACTATTCTCTTAGTTAAAAACAAGGGCCTATTGAGGTATATGAAAGTATAAATGAGAATCATTTTTATTATTCATTCTCTCAATTCATTATTTGTAGAGTAAAAAACGGCTCTACCATATTAGGTACAGCCGCTTCAAAAGTATTTATATGAATAGAGTTGAGAAACTCATAGATATTCATCAATATTAAAATTTCACATCCTTTATACCTTCTTTATCATCCGTCTATTTCATAATGATAAAGGGCTAATGGTACGGCATGTAAGAATGAAGTATATATAACAAACTTTTTATTTTCGGGTAAGCCAAATGAACTTTCCAACGTTTTTATTAACTTCATCGTTTATATAAACAAGCAGCCCAAATTAGTTGGCATTAGTGAGTATTAAGATTTTCTTATAATATGTGACCAATTGGGAGGAAGCTCATATGTCTTTAAATGTTCAAACCTTACGAGTTTTACGGTGCTATGTATAGTTGGTGCGACTTCAAAAATAAACCGATCCTTTCCTACGGGGATGTGTGGACCAACAACCGGAGTCACTTCAAGGATCATTTTAAAATGAAAGCCCCGAAATCCGTTCACTCTTTCTACTTTCACCACTTCAATTTGATAAGGATAGACGGTCGGATTATCTGTTAACAACCTTGAATAGTATTCCTCTACTTCTTCATCAATGTGCGGCAAAAGAAAAAGCATGAGGATATCTTGATATTGTAATGTTGTTGAATCTTTTTGAGGTAGTTTTTCAATGATTTCTGCATATGAATACATGGGAAACGCCATAATCGTTGTAATAACAAATAAAGAAGTGATAAGTATTCGTCTCATCGTTTCACCTACGCCTTTCTAAGTTGTGATGTACACTTCTAGGATTCCGTATCATTAAACAATTAATGTAATGAAATAGAGTTTATCTGCATGTGCAATTTAGAAGTAAATATTGGGCATATTTAAAAAAGTTTCATCTTTTTCTTAAAAAAAGATATAGTAAAAGTAGGCATATGAAAGGAAGTTGAAGATGGAAAAGGTAAAATACATTAGTATGTTGGCTGCAATCTTTACTCAGATTACCGGTATTATCTTTTTGTTTATAAATATAACGATTGCAGTTGGACTATTTTTTGTTTATTTTATCTCACTACTTGTATTGCTAGTAGTGTTTATCAAATCAAGAATCGTAGAGAAAAAGGAGGATGATCAAAATGATTATCGTGACTACTGAATCCGTACCAGGTAAAGAAACAATGGAATTTAAAGGGTTTGTAAGGGGAAGTACTGTTCAATCAAAACATATTGGAAAAGATATCATGGCTGGATTGAAAACGATTGTAGGCGGAGAGCTTAAAGAATATACAGAAATGATGGAAGAGGCTAGAAAAAAAGCCATTGGAAGAATGGTAGAAGATGCAAAAGCAAAAGGGGCAAACGCCATCATTTGCATGAGATTGGAGTCATCGGCTGTCATGCAAAATGCTTCTGAGATTATTGCTTACGGAACAGCTGTATTGGTTGAGGAATAAACTCTAGACATTTGAGGGTTCATAAGGATGAAAAGGGGCTGTCCAAAAAAGGATCAGGAACCACCATTTTCGTCTATAGATAGAAGAGCTCCTGGGGGTATCTTCTATCTATTGAATTTATGGTCCTTGTCTCCTTGGTTTTAGGACAGCCCTTTGTTTCTATTAGTGTTTCCTTTTAGATTCGTTCCCCTACATTTTAACATGTGCATAAATTTGAAATCTCGTGCATTCACTTTAAATTTTCGTGCATAAAATTAGATTCTCGTGCATTTACTAGTCATTTTCGTGCATAAAATCCAATAGTTGTGCATTACCACATTCAAGTAGAGGCAAATGGTTAACATTATTCTTTTAATTCCCGCATACTCTCATCAAGCATTTGAAATACTTTTCTTAATCCTTCTTTTGGAATATTTCCATATTGATCTCCAATGCTTACCTCGTAGAAACAGGCGTCCTCACTAATTTCTCGGAGATAACCAGTTAAACCAATTCCTGTTTCCTTATAAATAGCGATAAGGGTAGATTCAAGCTTCTCTTTTGGTCCGTCAAAGTGTACATGAAACATGTTAGAAACTGGTTCTAAAGGCTTTGTTGAAATAGCATGGCATTGATTAAATAGACCAGCCAGTTCTAGTGCTTCCTCATGATACTGTTTCATTTTGTTTATTCTCTTGTTGAAATAATAGTCGGCACTGATCATGTAAGGATAAAGACTTATTAAATCACCACCATAGCGCCGTTTCCATACTTTTGATTCCTCTGTAAAGTCTTTATCTCCTGCAAGAATGGCCCCGGCGAGTCCCCCAATTCCTTTGTAAAATGAAACATAAACGCTATCAAAGAGTTTACAAATTTCAGCAGCTGATTTTTTATAATAGGGAAGTATTTCAAAAAGTCTGGCGCCATCTAAATGGAGCTTGATTCCTTTTTCATGACAATAAGCGGATATTGATTCTAGAGTCTCGAAATCTGGTAACTGTCCACCAATCTCACGTTGAGGTAATTCAAGCAATAAACAGGCAATATCCTCCCCCATATTCACAACATCTTCAAATTGAATCAACCTGCTTTTATCCGCTAGTAACACAGATTCAATATGATGCAATTCTTTTAACCCATCTTCTTCATGAATCTCAATATGACACAATGGATGATAGGCCACCTTTGTTAATCCTTTTTTATCACACCATATCCTTAATGTAATTTGCTGTGCCATGGTTCCACTTGGGAAAAATACTGCCTCTTCTTTCCCTAAATACTCCGCCATCTTCTTTTGAAAATCTTCTATTATTTTACCCTTCCCATAAATATCACTTTCCTGCTGTCCATCACTATTCATCAATGCCTCTTTAAGTACTTGAATGTTTCTAAAGCCATGACCAACTACTTGATGCTTTGTTTTTTTGAATGCAACTGCTAAAGCATTATTCTCGTTCAATAGCTGCTCTCCCTTCAGTACTGTGCATACAAATATCTGCTGCATAGTACTTCCTTTTGAGGTCATTTTTTTCCAATATTCACCCTTTTGCGATGGATAGTATCCGTATGGATTCATTCTTCTTGTGGCTTTCTTTACACCAATTCTAATTGCGCTAAATCCCCAGCAGCTTTCACACGTATCCTAGTCGCATTTCCAGGTAAGTAGGCCAATGGAACATCTTCGATATCAACGATGATTAGATTATCCGGATCGGCTCCAGCTTTCATTGCTTCTTGCTTCGCTTCATCCTTGGCCATTTCCAATGCTTGATCACGGCTGATTTCAGTCAATTTATAAATCCGTTCTACTTGGCCGCTCACCTGTGAAATAGCTGCACCAATTGCATTGGCTACACCTGAACGATTTGGCCGGATCACCATAGAAGCTCCTTTTAATTCTTCTGGAAGCAGGATGCTGCCACCACCGACGAGAATGACTGGTGCATCTTCTGCACTAGTTTTCATCTTATCAATGGCTTCTTCAATCATTTCTACCATATTCGCATAAACTTTATTTAATGCCCCTATATCTAGATGAGCTACCTTTGAAGGATCTCCAAGCTTCACTTTTCCAAGTGCAACCGCAACATCTGTTGTGGTAAGTGTATCTCCTCCAAAAATTAAGCTTTTTTCTGGAAGATGATACCCTACACTGTCTGGTCCAATTGTGAATTCTCCATTGTCTTTGAGTCGGATGATGGTACCTCCGCCTAGTCCGATCGAAACAATGTCAGGCATACGGAAATTAGTACGGGCTCCACCAATTTCTACAGCTAAGGAAGATTCCCTTGGGAACGACTGCATTAGGACACCAATATCGGATGTAGTTCCACCTACATCGACAACAATGGCATCTGAGCTTTTAGTCAAATAGGATGCTCCGCGCAAGGAATTCGTTGGGCCGCAGGCGATAGTGAAAATCGGATATTTCACAGCATATTCTAACGACATTAAAGTCCCATCGTTTTGACCGAAGAATACCTTTGCCTCAATTCCTTCGTTTTTCAATGCATGAACAAATCCGTCTGCCGCTGTTTTGGCAACATTAACGACGGCAGCATTGATAATCGTCGCATTTTCTCTTTCTAGTAACCCAACTGAACCGATTTCTGATGATAGAGAAATAGCCACATCTTCTCCGAGAACTTCCCTGATGATTTCACTTGCTCTTGCTTCATGGGACTGAGAAACAGGTGAAAACACAGAAGTAATCGCAACGGAGTCTACTTTCCCTTTGATTTCTCTTGCAATGTGATATAAATGTTCCTCATCTAAAGAAGTAATCTCCCTACCGTCAAATTCATGTCCGCCCCTTACTAAGAAAAGATATTCTCCAAGCACTTCACGGAGATCATCCGGTACACCGATGAGAGTTTTTACTGCTAGAGTTGCAGGAGCTCCAATACGGATAGCCGCAATCTTATTTAATCTTTTTCTTTCAACGATTGCATTTGTACAATGAGTCGTTCCCAGCATGGCAAACTTAATTTGTTCTCTAGGCACATTTGCCTCTTCAATGATTTTCTTCATTGCCGTATAAATACCTGTTCCTACATCTTCTGTTGTCGGTGATTTCGTTTCAGATATTACCTGATTGTTCTCATCTAAAAGTACAGCATCCGTATGGGTTCCGCCAACGTCGATTCCAATTCTATAAATGCTCATTATGCTTTCACTCCCCTTTTCACAAGCTCTTCCACCGGAACATAGTCAACATCATAGTTGAAATATTTTGGTCCAACCGTTTCAATGCCTTTTTCGGTTCTCCATTTTGGATCACAAGGAATTCCTACAATCACACATCTTGCACCATAACGAATCGCTTCCGTTGTAATCGGGAGGCCTGTTTCTGCATCAAGGACTGCAATTAAATCCGGTGTCACACATAAAAGACGCTGATTGGTTTGAGCGAGTAAGTGCTCATTTTGGAAACGAACTTCTAGCGTTTCCCCTTTATATTGATTGATGCCCTCGAATGTTGCCACTCCTTTTGCAAATCCGCTCTCCGTTTTTCTATTGACATCCACCACTTTTCCACGGAACAATTCGAATCCATCCGCACATTTTAATGCTTCCTTAATAGGGTCTGCATTGTTTTGCTTGGCAAGCCTGATCGCCTTCCCTAACTCCTCTTCAAGCTTAAGGATATTATGGATTCCGCTATCTTTTAAATTTTTTCCCGTCATGGGGTAAATGGCCGTCATCGTGCTTCCACCCATTTCAATTGTGGCAGATCGGGCAATACGTTCTGTCCACACATTATTGATGGTCGACAATAGCGAAGTATTCCCTTTCTCATCGGCGATCACCATTGGAGTTGCTGAAACGCCATCTAGGTAAAAAGTGACCATTTGCAATTCAGGAAAGGCTCTTCCCATCCCATCTACATCAACGACAGGTATTCCCATCCTAGCTGCAAGCGCAAGGGGTAGCATAGAATTCAGTCCGCCAGCTTCTATCGGCATCGTTGCAAAAATTTCTTTACCTAAATAGGATTCAAGGTTTTTGAAGGCACTAATCGCTTCTTCACCACTTGGAGCTTTTTCAATCATGACCGTCGGAGCGCCCATCATCGCAGATGGTACAACGAGTGCGTCGTCGGGCACCTCATCGACATCCAATAAAGTGATTTCTCCATATTCTTCAATTGCTTGCAAGGCCATAAGCTTGCCAATATAAGGATCACCGCCGCCACCCGTACCAAGTAAAGCAGCACCTACAGCAATATCTTCAATTTCTTGTTTTCCAATGATTCTCATAGAATCGTTCCTCCTTGTTTTTCAGATGAAATAGCTTGTATTTTATTTTTGGAAACCTTACTCACAATCAGTTGTAATCCGAATGAAACTAAAAATGCATCAAAACCTGAAGCACCTGTTAGAGTGAAGATCCCCAATCCATTAGGTGCTGGAGTTGTGATAAACGCGACCAATGCGGCAACGATCCAAATCGATACACTGCTATAGTTCACATTCTCAATAGATGACAACTCGTAAAAACGGTACTTCTTGGTATTCATTAAATAATCCCCAACATAGATTCCACCGATTGGCGGAATTAACGCGCTTAGAAAGACGAGGAATGGAATAAAATTATCATATATTCCAGCAACCGCCATGACGGTTCCTATTGTTCCTGCCGTAATGGTCAATATATACTTTGGTGTATTTTTAAAAATGACCGAGAATCCCAGTGCTGAAGAGTATAGATTATTGTCGTTTGTTGTCCACTGTGCCAAGATCAAAATGAGCATCGCAGAAGTTCCCCATCCCAGGCCTAACATGATTTCAACAATATCTACTTGTGCTGTCGCTTTTGCCAAGATCGCAGCAATGATCAAAACGATACTAAAACCAACGAAAAATCCTACAAATGATGAAATAACTGCATCTTTTGTTGATTTCGCATAGCGTGAAATATCAGGTCCTATAATAGCCCCAATGGCTAATGAGCCGATAATAAGCGAAATCGATAACCCAATCGTCAACGGTTCCCCAATTAATGGTGCATTCATCACTTCGTCCATTGACCTACCATTCATGACACGAATCAATGAGGCAATCAGCAATAAGCCAAGCAGAGGAACAGCAATCAAACTGAGTTTTTCTATCGCTTTGTATCCAATGAAAGCGGTGGTTGTCATAAGAATTCCGCCAACTACGACCAATAATTTCGGATGAATATCTAAATGAAATACGTTTAACAAGATATTGTGTAAACTAGACCCAAATAAATCCAGCTGCACACCGAACCAACCGAATAAGGCGATGGCAATAATAATGGAAACAGCGTAGGAACCATATTTACCTAAAGCAAACATAGAAACAAAAGAGGTAGACAACCCGGTTTTAGCTCCCACAATTCCACAAAGGGCACTTAAAATAGATAAAATAAAACAACCGATAAACGAAGCAATGACTGCCTCTGTCATGCTTAACCCACCACCAAGCGTACCGCCAAGTGCAGTTGCAGATAGTGCGATGATCGCTCCCATCCAAACCACTGAAAGCTTTAACCATCCTTTTCGTTGATCCTGTGGAACTGGTTCCCTTTCATAGTCTTTAATAACGTGATTTTTGTTTTCAAATCGGTTTTCCATACGAGTTTCCCCCCTCTTTATTTTTATCTTTTGTGAACCACAGACGTACCGTACTTCTTCTCTACATCTTTAAAGATCGAGCTGATGAATTGGTCAGCTATTTGAACCTGTTCTTCAAAAACCTGTCCATCATACAAATTAATCCCCCAAAAAACTCCATTCGCCAGTAAAACAAATTGTTTAATGACTCGGTCTACATCCTTAGCAGAAATGCTCGAATATCTTTGTCTCAAAAGATCCTCCAGTGAGCTAGCTAGCCAGTCATTGACATGAAGCATATGCTTTTGTAAATATTGACTAATTTCCGGAATCGGTGACGTAACCAACGAAATATACGCCATCGTACCTCGCTCATCCTCTTTGTGATACCTAACGATCCCATGAAGCAATTCACTAAAAATTTGATCCCCTGATTGTGAACTTGTTTCCGCAAAGATCCGTTTCATTTCGGCTAAATGGTTGTCAAGTAATTGTTGAAACGCAGCGATATACAGTTCTTCTTTGTTCTTATAAAAAAAATAAATCGATGCTGGTTTTATTCCCACTTCTGTCGCAATCTTTTTCATCGTAGCCCCTTGATACCCATGAAGCGAATAATGTAAAAGGGCTGCATCTATCAATTCTTTCCGTTTCAATTCGTCACCACCTAACGTTTGTTAGGTAGATTATATAGGGATATATTTATAAAAGCAATAATTTTCTGAAATATTTGTTTTTGCAAATATTTCTAAACTTAATACTTGTAGTTCATCAGCTTCAAAAGGATAAAATAAATTAACAAAAGGATGTTACAAAAATAATCTCTATAAAAGCAAAGAATTCTGAAGGATCAGGGGAGGTTTGCTTGTTTCTATTTTGACACTGAGAAAAAATAAAAGAGTCCAGATTATGAAGTGAAAAAAGCCCAATTTCTCGTTAATAATAGAGAAATTGGGCTTTTACTATATGAATATCCTAAATGTTATTTCGTTCCTCTAGTCAAACCTTTTTATCAAAATTAAGGAATGGGGCTGTTTCTTTTTGCTTAATTATAAATTTAAACTTCACTACTGTATTGGTTATTACTTAGGTGGTGCGGCACTTTCCCTTTCAATTAACTTGGTATGAATAATTACCTTTTTACAAACTTCTCGCCTTGAGGAAATTCTTTCAAAAAGTAGGTCAACTGCCGTTTCCCCCATTACTTCAGTATATAGTTTTATTGTTGTTAGAGGGGGGACCATGTATTGAGAAGAAGCTACATCATTAAAACCAACTATACTAAGTTCATCAGGGATGTTCACTCCAAGTTCGTAAGCGGCCTTGTAGCAACCAACCGCTATCGTATCATTTGCTACAAATAAAGCTGTTGGCCTATGATCATTATTTAACATATCTTTTGAAATGTTGTATCCGTCCTTCGGGTTATAGCCACCGATTCTGACAAACTCTTCTTTAAATAAATTTCTTTCCCTTAAGTAATTTTCAAATACATCTTGTCTCAGATCTTTGAATCTGTTGCCAAACATATCGGTATCGATTCCACCAATAAAACCGATGTTTTCATGACCTAATCCTATTAAATATTTGAGAGCACTAGTTGTCGCTGAAGTGAAATCAATAATAACACAATCAAATAGAGACGAATCTGGATTTGAATCGACAAAGACACATACTTTGTCAAAATCCTTAATGAAATTTATATCTTCTTTATTAAATGTCCCTAAACAAATAATTCCATCAATTGTTTTTAGATTCTTTTTTGTATCATTTTTTCCAATTCTATATATCTCGATCCCATTTCTTTTAAGCTTCTTTTCTATGGAAACTCTTATCGAAAGATAATAAGTATCTACCAGTTCCTCTTCAAGTGAAAACGAATAATATAATCCAATCCTCTTTTTAGCCTTTGTTTTTTTCTTAGGAATTATTTTATAGGCTAATTCCTCAGCTGCTTCAAAAACCCTTTTTCTCGTTTCGGGTGATACATTTAAGGTTTCATCGTAATTTAATACACGTGATACAGTAGTGATTGAAACCTTGGCTAGATCTGCAATATCTTTAATAGTTGCCATAAATCTACCTACTTAAAATTATTTATTTACCTTATTTTACACAATTTGGTTAGAATATTAAAATGGTTTATGTTGCTTTTCTTTTAATTTACGTGAACTCTTTATGGTACTTCTTTTTCAAAAAAGTAAGTTTTGTTTCAGATATTATTATCGCACAAAGGATAAGTATTGCACCTACTATCATTTTTATTGTCATCACTTCACCTAAAAGGGTGACTGAGAATACCATTCCCCAGAATGATTCTGTTGAAAGTATGATTGCTGCCTTTGTATCTGTGGTGAGTTTTTGGGCAATTGTCTGTAATAAAAACGCTATAGTCGTTGATACAATACCTAAGTAAAAGAGAGAATTAATCCCTTCTCTTTCAACAGAAAAGGTCATTTCCCCTCTTGATAGTATCACAATAAATCCAATCAATGATGCAGCGATCATCTGAATAATCGTTAGATGTACAGGATCCTCATCTTTTACAAATTTTGCTGTATAGAATATATGAAAAGCAAAAGCAAAGGCACAACCTAAAGTTAATAAATCCCCTATATTTATTTCTGAGGTTAGTTTTAGTGATAACACACCTACCCCAATTATAGCCAATACTGCACCTAATAGTTCAAACTTCTCAATTTTCCTTTTATATATGAGGTAACCAATAAATGGAACGATAACAACATTAACAGCTGTAAGGAATGCATTTTTCGATGGGGTTGTATACTGTAACCCTACTGTTTGTAAAGCAAAAGCCAAATATAAAAACACACCAATTATTGTACCTTTTATAATTGTTTGTTTTTTTATAAATTTCAGTTTTTTATAAAAAACAATACTTAAAAGGATGACTCCAATCGCAAACCGGACCGCCATAATTTGGTAGGGCGTGTAATACTCAAGAGATATAGCACTTGCAACAAATCCACTTCCCCATATGATTGCAGTCACCATAAGACTAATTTCCCCGATGTATTTTCGCATTTAGTCCTCCAGGTTTTTATTATCTAAAAGTAAAAGAAACACACTTGACGTCCATGTAAAAGAGGTATCTACTAACCCTTTTCCAATGATCGGATCAAAGTTTTCAGCCATACCACCAACTAAGGTGAGATTCAAAAACTTCTCACTTAATCGATCCCCAATTTCCCGATAGCCATTTTTTCTTAAAGCATCTATAAAGAGGTACGTAACTGGCGCCCAAATTGGACCAAGCCAGTATCCGTTTTCTTTATAATACTTACTATTTACACACTCTGTAGCTAATCCATATTCCGTTTCAAACTCCTCTACTAGGTTCGTTACTAGTTTATCAAGAATGTTTTTATCTAACCTATTTCCAATGATAATCGGTAATTTAAGGATTAGACTTGTACTTATTTCTATTTTTTCGCCTTTTTTTCCAACACGTCCAAAGAAGCCTTCCTCATCATAAAGTCTTTCCATTAGAAGCATAAAGAGTGAATCAGCTTTTTCTTTAAAAACCGATGCTTCCTCTTTTTCTCCTAATATTTCCGCAAAATTAGAGAGGATGTCATAAGACCTAATTAAAAAGCTTGCAAGGTCAGGTGCTTCTACAGGCATTCCCATATGAAATAAAGAAGCATTATCCCATCCAGAATCGTTCCCATGCTTATAATGTGGTAATCTACCACTATATGTTCGATATGAATCAAAGTATTTCATGACTTTTTTCGTAGATTCATAAATCGTTCTTACTCTATTTTCATTTTTGAAATAGTCATTTTTCCCCATTAACTTTTCATAGGTGTAGGCAAAGATAGGGGGTTTTATACAGTTAAAAGATACGAATTTATCATTTACAAAATCGGGATATGCCCCAGACTCATCTTGCATATCTATAAATATTTTTAACTGGGAATACGCAAGTTCGGGGTAATGCTCCCCTAGATTTAATGCATTAAAACAATTATCCCAAGACCAAATATTATACATCCAAAGCTTCGACATATACATGGCATGATCTTTTAAGATTCCATGAGGATGAACGACACTAGACCAGGTTATATAGGCTGCTCGCTCTATGGATGAGCAATATTTATCGATTCCCTTATTCATATTAGCAAACCATTCTTGGTATACCTGTTCGATTTTTTCTTTTCCTCTACTAAAAGAATCATATTCTCTTTTTTGACTAACCGTTCTATAACTCTCTATTACGAAGTGGCCGTCTTTCATTCGAATATCCACAAAATCATTTCCAATTATATTCCACGGTGCATTAACTGATAGTTCACCTTTTATCTCTGTAATCTTTAGCTTTAATTCCTTCGGATAAATGTGGTATTCAAATTCTCCATCTGCTAACTCCATAAAAGTATCATATTTTTCTTTTTTATCTCTTAATCTGAATTCTACACCTTTTACTTCAATATGAAGCTCATCTTCTTCCGGAATGATGATTTCTACGTAATTTTCTTTATCTTCATGTAGAAAAAATGTTAAAGATGTTTCAGAAGCTAGGATATCAAACGGTTTTTCACATCCATCTTTTAAAAGGTCTATTTTGAATAGTATGGATGGTGCTTCATCCCCACCATGGACATCCCTAACGTATACATTCTCTGATTCTTTATCTTTGGAAATACAAAAATAAGAACCAAATCTTGAAAAGGGTATTTCCCTTATGTCTAATTTCATGCCGATCTCTCCTTTAAAAGAAATCAATAGGGCTGTCTTATAAGTCAATGTTGGCTTTGAGATGCCCCTTTTTCATTTTAAAAACGTTGATAAATCAATATTCTTGTTTTTTTATACAATAGCGAATTTACATTTTTTTGGACAACCTGCACATTAGTAGCGTATTTTCTGTATAAAGTTGATCAATACGTTTGTAGTTTTCTTTTGAGTAAGGCCTCTAAATCGTAACTTGTGCATAATTTTTATTCTCGTGCATTTACTCTAGGTTCTCGTGCATAAAATTCGATTCTCGTGCACAAATTAGCAAATCTCGTGCATAAATTCGAAAAGTCGTGCATATCCACTTCCTTAATAAGAAAAAGTGGGAATTCTAATATACGAAGAGGCGTAGATCCGTAAAAATAGTCCAAGAAGAATACGGTTAAGCCCAAATAATAGAAAAATAGGACGATCTTTCAGTGAAAATAAACGAAAACACAAAGATATGCACATGAACCGCCGTTACCTCTAGCACCCAAAATTAGAAAATGAACAACCGAATTGCTTCTGAATACCTTTTTGGACAGCCCCATCATCTAACCCTAAAGACCTTACTCTCTTCCACTAAATCTTCTCTCATAATTCTTCTAATTTCTAATTGAATTTCAAAGTCATCCATTCCCACTCGATATTGTGGAAGCTGCTCTTCTCCACAGCTATTGCTCCCAAGACCACTTTGTCTATAGTCAATGGTTAATACATTAAATGGAGACTTTTTAATTTCCCCTCTATGTTTCGCTTCTTCAAGGGCACTCGTTTCATAGTCATGAATGGTAAAATCCTTTAGCTCTTTAAAATTGATTAAAAACGATTGATCTCCCTTAGATAATGAAAGGAAGGATGTATCACATCTTGAACCATTTTCTTGAGGATAAATATAATCTGTATGCATTTCATCTACTTTTTTACTATAAAGCCCAATACTCTGACTTCTCTTACTATCTGGATAATTCTCTAAGGGACCTCGCCCAAACCAAGTAACATCACTATATTCTTTGTTTACATTCATCGTTATACCAATTCTCGGTACCATTTGCGGGACTTCTTTCCCTTTAATGACTTTATTACCTTTCAATTGAAGGTTTAAGACACCTTCTTTTGTTATTCTGTATTGATAAATAAGATGAAAACCCCAAGCTTGATTGATGGATGATAGATACTTCTTAATTTCAACATCTACAAAACCTTCATGAATCTGATAATGAATAGAATCCAACTGCTCTTTTGCATGCTTTAAGAAATATTTATTGATCCAATCATCCTTCTTATACATATCATTATCAATGACGGCTCTCCAAACGGTAAGCTCAGGTCCATTACTTATGAATTCTTCATTTTTTACATTAAAGGATAATAACTTCCCATAAACCTTTGAAAAAACGATTTTGCAATGATCGTTTTCTACTGTTATTAATAGATTATCTTCTAGTACATTCAATTCTGTCGTTGCGTTTTCATGTACATGTTTTACGATTTTCTTAACCTTTGTAGCATTAAGCTGAAAAGCTTCTTTCGTTATGAGATGACCTTTGCTAGCATATAGAGTATCCTCTGGCTCTAAATAGCTTAATTGAATATAAACCTCGTCATGTTTTAATGCCTTTTGAAGACTTATAGGTAAAGTGATCACCATTTCTTCTTGAGGGTTAATGTTCTCTAAGACTAATTCCTTTTCTTCAATGAGTGTATCAAAGGATACGACCTTAATATTTAAGATAATCCCTGCAAGATTACGGAAATCATAACGGTTGATCACATTTACCTTTAGATGAGCCTGATCTACCATCTCCGTTACGATCGGTTCAATGACTTTTTTGTATTCAATTAGACCAGGTGATGGTGTTCGGTTTGGAAATACGAGTCCATCTATACAAAAGTTTGTATTTGTAGGGAAGTCTCCATAATCTCCGCCGTAAAGATAATACACGTTACCTTTTTCATCCACTTGCTCTATACCATGGTCAAACCATTCCCAGATGAACCCACCTTGTAACCTTGGATATTTTCTCATCATCTCTTGATATTCCGTCAGACCACCGGGGCCATTTCCCATTGCATGACCATACTCACATAAAATATGCGGCTTTCTGCCCTCGTCATCCTTTCCAATCTCTTCGAGCGCTTTTAATCTCGTATACATTGTCGAATAAACATCACTATAGGCAGCAATCCGGTCTCCCTCATAATGAACTATTCTAGTAGAATCAATTTCTTTTATTGCATTATACATTGCAGAAAAGTTTCTACCTGCACCTGCTTCATTTCCTAGGGACCACATGATGATACTTGGGTGATTTCGATCTCTTTTCACCATGCGAACAGCTCGTTCCACATATTGATTTTCCCACATTTCATTGTCACTTAACCAATTATAATTTCCTGTATTTTCAAATCCGTGACATTCAAGATCCGCTTCATCTATTACATACAGCCCATAGTGATCACATAAATCATAAAAAATATCATTCGTTGGATAGTGAGATGTCCTTACTGCGTTAATATTATTTTTTTTCATTAATAGCACATCTTGAAGCATATCTTCGTATGTTACGGTCCTTCCCATTTTGGGATTAAAATCATGTCGATTAACTCCATTGAAGAATACTCTTTTTCCATTAAGTCTGATTTCATTATTAATAATGTCAATCGACCTTACCCCAAATTGTAATGGAATAATTTCTTTTTCAGCATTCGAGAATGAATATTCAAGTGTTACTTTATATAGGTTTGGTGTCTCCGCATTCCACAACAATGGATGATACATCTTTCTGAATGCTTGAAATTTGCCATCTTTTACGTCGATAAAAAATTCATCCACTTTATTTTCCTGATTAATAACTTTGACATTTATCTTTTTTACTCTATCCGTAAAAAAGCTGCCCGCTAATTTTAGTGTGAAGTTTTTATACTCTTCATCTGGCAATGTTTCAATATAAACATCCTCTAAAGTATGATGATTGATTCTAAATAACTCAACACTTCTAAATATGCCTGAGAACCACCACATATCTTGGTCCTCTAAATACGTTCCATCGGAAAACTGATAAACTCTAACGGTTAATCTATTATTACCGTTTAATACATACTTTGTTAGATCAAATTCTGATGGCATTCTTGAAACTTTACTAAAGCCTACATGCTGTCCATTCACATACAAATCGAAAGCGGAATCCACACCGTTGAATTTGAGGATCATTTTTTCATCTTCTTCTAGTTCTTTTAGAGTTAAATCTTTGAAATAAATTCCCGTAGGATTTTCTTGTGGAACAAAAGGCGGATTAATGGCAAAAGGGTAGAGCACGTCTGTATAGTGCATTTTCCCATAGCCTTTTAATTGCCAACACGATGGAACTTCGATTGTATCTAAGTTGCTAATATCAAATTCTTTTGTTGCAAATTGCTGTGGTGAAAACTCTGGAGCTTCTAGAAAAAGAAATTTCCAAGGTCCATCCAGCAATAAATACCCATCACTACTTTCCTTTGTGAATGTAACGGCATCTTTAAAATCTCTGTATCTATAAAAATCAGTATGAGCAGGGAGTTTATTTATCCCTGTTAGATGAACGTTTTCCCATCTTTTCATTTCTCGTAGCATTTCTTATCCTCCGTAAACCTATTTTACTTAATGGATCCACTAATCCCTTCAACAATGTATTTCTGAGCAAACATAAACACTAAAACGGGCGGAATAATCATAATCAATGTTATGGACATGATTGGTAATATTTGAAGGTCGTGTACTCCCTTAAAAGCCGCTAATCCTAGAGCCAATGTGTACTTAGATTGATCCTGCAAATAAATTAATGGTCCTAAATAATCATTCCAAACTAACAGAATGTTTAATACAGCTATCAAGATTAGTGGTGCTTTCATAATGGGTAAAAATATTTTATAGTAGATTTGGAATTCATTGGCTCCATCAATTCTAGCAGCATCTTCTAAATCCCGAGGTATATTCATTAAAAACTGTCTAAGTAAAAAGATAAAATAGGCCGATCCAAAAAATGCTGGAACAATTAATGGTTTTAGGGTGTTAATCCATCCAAATAAATTAAATTGCATATACAATGGAATCATCGTAACATCCCACGGAATCATCATGGTTGATAAAAGCAAGATAAAGAGGATCCCCTTATATTTAAAGTTAAATCTTGCAAAACCATAAGCAACCAATGAACACGAAATGAGTTGCCCTATCGTAGTCATGACTGTGATGATGATGGAGTTTTTTAAATACACTCCAAAAGACTGGCTGGTCCATGCATCGATGAAATTTTTAAACTGAGGAATCTCAGGGAAGATCTTAGGTGGATAACTAAATACTTCCGTTTCTGTCTTAAGTGCTGTTAAGATCACCCATGCAAAAGGAAATAAAAAGTAAAGCGAAAATAAAACAAGAAGGCAATAAACAACTATTTTATGGGTTTTAGTAATCTTCATGATTTCTTACCTTCCTTTTTAACTTCATTTTCATAGAACACCCATGCCGATGATGATTTAAATATTATTAATGTCAGTACTAGGATGATGATGAACATAAACCATGCATTTGCACTTGCATAGCCAAGTTCGTGATGTTTAAATGCATTGTTATAAACAAATAAGCCATAAAAATAAGTTGATTTTAATGGTCCCCCACCCGTCAAAAGCAAGACTAATGTTAATTGCTGCAAAGCCGCTATGATAGATGTAATTACATTAAAGAGTATGGTTGGTGTGATACTCGGAATGGTAATACTAAAAAATTGCCGTAAAGGACCTGCCCCATCAAGTGCCGAAGCCTCATAAAGCTCTGGGTTGATTCCCTTAATGTCTGTGTAGAATATCAGCATCATTGTTCCAACTCCCCAAGCACTTGCTATAACGATTGTTAGGATGGCCCACTTTGGATCAATAAGCCATTTTGGCCCTTCAATACCAAGAATAGATAATAAATAATTCAACACACCGTACTCAGAGTTAAAGATCCAACCCCATATAATTGATATCGCTACACCCGATACTACTGTTGGAAGATAAAATATTGTTCTAAATATTTTTATTCCCTTTACAGATTGGGTGATTAAAAGCGCAAGCATCAAGGCAATGAATAGATTAAGAGGTACAAAGATTAAAGTAAACTTAAAGGTAATGACTAAAGATTTGTAAAACTGAGGGTCTTCTGTAAACATTTTTTTATAGTTTCCAAGTCCAATGAACTTAGGATCACTCGTGACAGGCCAATCAAATAAACTCATAATCAAAGAAAATATTAGTGGTCCAATAGTGAAAACCAAAAATCCAATTATCCACGGTAGAATAAAAAGATAGGGTATCTTATTACTCACTAACTTGAATTTCTTTGGTCTCTTCTTTTTTGAAAACATAAAATAACCCCTTAGGAAAATCAGATTTTTACGTAATATATCAAAATTGGAAAAAGCATCTTTAGACAGCATTTGATGCTTTTTCACATATAAAATGATATAAATTCAATTATTCTGATACCTCATTTAGCGCTTTCTTAGGTTCCATTAACGTACTAGGATTAAAAATTTGTTCAAAAACAAGGTTTAAGTTTTCGGAAACAACACTCCAGTCCTCTACTTTATAGGATGATGGCGTATACCCCTCACTCTTTTCGAGCATCGAATAGAATACACTTTTTACTGGATCTTGCTCTAGCTTTTCTTTTTCTACTAAACTTTTAAGTACAGGAAGCTCATATTCCATTCTTTGTTTATTTGCTTCCTCTCCTGTCCAATATTTCATAAATTCAAAAGCAGCTTCTTTATGCTTAGAATCTTTCGACATAGCTATACCAGAAGAACTAATAATACTCACACTTTTCCCATTTTTAAACTTAGGTAATTCAACAACACCATAATCAATGCCAGCTTCTGTTAAAGTCCCAAGTGACCATGCCCCGTTCACAAACATAGCAACTTTTCCAGACTTCATTTCCGTTGAACCTGAACCTTCAGTAGTTACTGCATAGCCTTCTTTCAACATATTTTGGAACATATCAAATACTTCAATCGACTTAGATGAATTAAGTTTCCCTTGTAAATTTCCTTCTTTATCTACGTATGAAGTACCATTACTCCATAAGTACATTTCAAAATCAAATGGATCCGGTTGACCTGAAAAAGCAAATCCAGATATTTTCTTTTCTTTATCAGTCAACATCTTAGCCTTTTCTTGAAGATCCTCCCAAGTCCAACCAGGCTCAGGATAATCAATCCCTTTTTCATCAAATAGCGTTTTATTATAGTAAACTACATGAGTTGTATATCCAACTGGCAACCCTAGCACTTCCCCATTTTGAGAATTATAGTTCCAAAGAGCATCATAAAAATTATCTTTATAACCCTTCCCCTCTTTTTCAATAAATGAATCAAGAGGCTCTAAAGCATCTTTGTATAGTGGATAATTCCACATGTACATAACATCTGGTGCATCATTCCCACCCATACCTGCTGCTATTTTCGTGTCAAAGTCTCCTCCATACGCTTCAAGAACTACTTTAATCTTGTCATGCTTAGCATTGAAGTTGTCTATTAATTTTTGCTGTAAATCTAGAGTTTCTTCAGAGTCCCAAGTGGCAAAACGAATTGTTTCAACACCATCTTTTCCTCCCTCGCCAGCGCCGGATGTTGAGCTGCATCCAGATAGCAGTAAAACCGAAGCAAATGTAAATAACAAAAACATTTTTAATTTTCTGTTTATTTCCATTGTATCCCTCCTCTTAGTTTACAATTAGATTATAATTTTTATTTTACTAAATGTAAACGTTTTATTATCTATTTTACTAAAATATTTTCTAACTTTTCAAAATATAAAACAGGTGATAATGCTCATTTTTATCATTTAATACAACTCCTTATTAAGAATCGGATAAGTATGGGAGAAATTGAAGATTTCCCAATAGAAGATTGGCCCATCTATTGAAGTTCCCGATAGAAGATTGGCCCATCTATTGAAGAATAAAATATTTGCATACTTTGAGGATTCTATTCAAAATGGTGCCTACTCACTGTTGAGTCCAACGCATACCATGCTTTTCAGTCTCATTTTTGAACAATCATTTTAGAGGTCATTTTTTATGCCATTCTTTATTTCTTATGTACTGCCTCTTTCAATTAATCTTAATCATTTTTAAGGTAAATTAATTCCCTTGTTACAGCATTTATGGTGTATTTTAGTAAAAACCATATTTTTTAAATGAAATGACAATCATTGACGAAGAAATTTTATAGAATAAAAGGTCGCATTCCCCCTCATACCTTTGAGTTATCGTCCTTCACCGTGGGGGAATCCTGTCTAATTGCATTTTTTTATCTCACTTAAAATTTGTTTTCAGGGTTTTCTTGTAGAAAACAATGGATAGTTTCCTCCATTTTAGAAAACCTAACTATAAATGTGAGATTAAAAACGCTTTCGTTTGGTAGGAGGAATCAATCTTGAATATTGCTAATGTATTTACCATAATTGGCTTTATTGCTTGTATCTTAATATTTCTAATATTACTGGGGGCTGTACTTTATTTTTACTACATTGACCGAACACAAAAGCAACATCCAATCCTTCGTAATTATCCAGTTATAGGGCGAGCTAGATACTTTTTTGAATCCATTGGTCCTGAACTCCGTCAGTATTTTTTTAACAATGATACAGAGGGTAAACCCTTTTCACGAAATGATTATCAACATATTGTTAGGAAAGCCAAATATAAACGTGATGTGTTAGGTTATGGGTCGCAAAGGGATTTTGAAGAAGAAGGGTATTATATTCGAAATTCCATGTTTCCGAAGTTAACGGAAGAGTTAAAAATGGATCGAGAAACGAAAGTGACAACAGATCGATATCTCTTGGTTAAAGAACCTTTATTTACACAGAAAAAGGAACGTTTAGAGAAGAATGAATCACCTGTCTATTTGCTGGAGGATGAAGATGCCATTGTAATTGGGAAGAATGCCAGGAACCCTTTCATAGTAAAAGGTCAGATTGGTATGTCTGCCATGAGTTATGGTTCCCTTGGTGAACGTGCCATTACCGCACTCTCAGAAGGATTAGGAATTGCGAAAGGAACTTGGATGAATACAGGAGAAGGCGGGATTTCTGATTATCATTTAAAGGGCGGTGTTGATATCATCATGCAAATTGGCCCCGGTTTATTTGGTGTTAGAGATCTCGAGGGGAATTTTAGCTGGGATGCTTTAAAGGAAAAAAGTGAAATCCCTCAAGTAAAAGCATTTGAAATCAAGCTTGCTCAGGGGGCAAAAACACGTGGCGGACATATCGATGCTGAAAAGGTGACAGAGGAAATTGCAAGAATCCGGATGGTTGAACCGTTCAAGTCCATCGATAGTCCCAACCGTTTTCGGGAATTTAGTGACTTTCCTTCTTTGTTTGACTTTATCGAACGTGTTCGAGAACATTCTGGAAAACCCGTAGGAATGAAAGTGGTTGTTGGGAGCAGTGAAGAAGCCGATGAATTGGCTAAACAAATAAAAATTACCGGAAAAGCACCTGACTTTATCACTGTAGATGGCGGTGAAGGTGGTACAGGAGCTTCCTATCAGGAATTAGCTGACAGTGTAGGGTTGCCCATTAAATCTGCATTGCCTATAATGGATAACGCCCTAAGGAAATACGGTGTTCGTGACCAAGTGAAAATCATCGCTTCAGGCAAACTGTTTTCACCTGATAGAATTGCGATTGCACTGGCAATGGGGGCTGACCTTGTGAATATAGCACGAGGATTTATGATTACAGTGGGCTGTATTCAAGCATTACAATGTCAATCCAATGGCTGTCCAGTTGGTGTAGCGACAACAGACCCTGAATTACAAAAAGGACTTGTTATTGAAGAAAAGAAATATCGTACAGCCAATTATTTAATTTCGATGCGTAAAGGCTTATTTCGGGTAGCTGCTGCAGCAGGCTTGGATTCCCCCGTTCATTTCACACGTGAACATGTAGTTTATAAGGATGAAAGAGGGAAGACTTGGTCCTTAGAGGACATTTATCAATCCATCGTTGAAACGGAAAGTAGTTAATGATTTGTAATTCTTCAATCGTGCAAGTGAGCCATAATATGCAAGATCTTTTGATCATGCATATTATGGCCTGTTTTTTACTTAAATACATAAAGGGAAATGGAAATGCGAAAGCTATCCTAAAGAATATGAAAAAGTGGTGGGTAGAATGACATTTAATGAGGGGATAAATCAATCTGAAAAGGGCTTACAAGAGATTATTGAAGGAAGTAATTTGTTATCTGAAACCGTAGTTAATGCCTTTCTATTTACGTGGCAATGGTGGCTGGGGATTGGATTTTTTATTCTTCCCTGGGTTCTATGGGTGATCATTAGAAAGAAGGAAAGTACAGGTCGGTTACTTATCGCAGGTTTTGTAACGATTATTTTATCATTAATGATTGACTTAACTGCCAGTAGTTTAGGATTGTGGTCATATCCGATGAAGTTTTCACCAGTAGCACCACAATTACTTCTTCCTTATCATTTTTCATTAGTCCCTGTGGCCATTATGGTGGTTCTTCAAATCAAACCAAAAGCTAACCCAGTATTAAAAGGGGCGATATTTGCTGCATTAGCAGCCTTTGGTGGAATGAATTTTGTTAAGATGATTCACTTTTACAATCCAAAAGGCTGGTCCTCTATATATGACTTCTTTATTTTTCTATCTATATTCCTTGTAGCCTACTGGATAAGCAATTTAGATAGTTTCAAAAAATTAACTTGATGAAAAAACGTTGACCGTTATTTATGTTAAACAAATAGCAGATAAAACTACAAGTAAGTATGGACGGAACCCCCTTCATGCAAAAAAGCTGTATTTCACCTAAAGAGAGTTCACATGATCCTGTTTTTTTAGTAAGATATAGCAACTTTCATTTTAACTTTTGTTCCCCCAAAAAAGCTTAACACTTTTCACTCATATATGTGTAAAGTGCTTGAGTACCACGATTTTCTTCCCCTAGATTTGCTAGATCCGTATATAATTGCTCGGCAAGTGACAGACCTGGCATAACGATTTCCATTTTTCTCGCTTCATCTAATGCAATTCTCATATCCTTCAAGAAATGTTTAATATAAAAACCAGGTTCAAAGTCACCTTTGATCATTCTTGGAGCTAGGTTAGAAAGACTCCAGCTTCCCGCTGCTCCTGTTGAGATACTTTTTAAAACCGTTTCAGGATCTAAACCAGATTTTTCAGCATAGATAATGGCTTCACATACTCCAATCATATTAGAAGCAATCGTAATCTGATTACACATTTTTGTATGCTGCCCTGAACCAGCCTTCCCTTGATAAACAACATTGGAACCCATTAAATCAAAAATCAATTTCATCTTATTAAAAACATCCTGGTCTCCGCCTACCATTATCGAGAGTTTAGCTTCCCTTGCCCCTTTATCACCGCCTGATACGGGTGCATCAAGTGCATACATATCCTTCTTGTTAGCTTCTTCATAGATTTCTTTTGCTAGTGTTGGGGTAGATGTTGTCATGTCAATAAGATATGTATGTGGTTTACCGCTTCGGATGATCCCTTTTTCACCAAGATAAATTTCACGAACGTCAGCAGGGTAGCCTACCATTGAAATGATGATATTCGCTTTAGAAGCAACTTTCATTGGAGAATCTGCCCATTCAGCTCCAAGTGATAGAATACTTTCGGCTTTCTCTTTCGAACGTGTATAAACCACAACGGGATATCCAGCATTCATGATATGAGTAGCCATCGATTTTCCCATTACACCTAATCCAATAAAACCGATAGTACAATCCTTTGGTGAAATCATGTTTATTCCTCCCTGTGTTTAATAAAATTATAGAACTTTTCCTCTGATTGTTTTATAATTCTTAATTTTATCATTTTGAAGCCTATTGTACATCCTGAATAGTTTGGTTTCTGCCAACAAAGGAACTATGAAAAAAGGAATTAACATTCCTTTGCTGTTATAGACTTTTACTTTCAAAACAGCAAATTTTAATGAATTAACGGGTAACTAATCGGGGGTATGATGATGGAGGCGTGAGGTTGGGACTACTTTATCAAAAGGGATTAATGATGACGTGAAAACGCATAGAAGTCGAAATAACCTATTCAATAGAGGTCTTGGATGCCGCGAAAACACTCTGTAGCCGATTTGACGGCTTCAATAGTGGTCTTTTATGCCATCAAAACTCCCAAATGCCAATTTGACGGCTTCAATAGCGGTCTTTCATACCGTCAAAACTCCCAAATGCCAATTTGACGGCTTCAATAGCGGTCTTTCATACCGTCAAAACTCGCAAATGCCAATTTGATGGCTTCAAAAGATCAAGATGCCCTCCTTTCCACTATTTTCATACAAATCATTCGATATTCACAACATTAGAATTAAGATCAAACATAAAAAATGCACAGGAGCATTATGTCAGATCTCCTGTGCATGGCATTGATATTTAATTGTTTGCACCTCTAAAGTAAAACCGCTTGGTTATCGATCAGCTTTATTAATGATTATTGATTACCTTTTTTTACTAACTCCGCAACATTTACAGTACGTTTAGCCTGATGTTTAACTGCAGCTTCTACATTTTCTACCATTTTCCCATCTTGATCAACAGTCACACTTGTTCCATATGGGTTACCACCAGCTGCAAATGTAACGGGATCTGTATAACCAGGAGCTGCCACAATGGCACCCCAATGGTACATGGTCGTATATAGGGCTAAAATCGTTGCCTCTTGACCGCCGTGAGGATTTTGTGCAGAAGTCATTGCACTCACTACTTTGTTAACAAGCTTACCATTGAACCATAAACCACCTGTTGTATCTAAAAATTGCTTCATTTGTGATGGCATATTTCCGAATCGAGTTGGTACACTAAAAATGATGGCGTCTGCCCATTCTAAGTCATTTAATGTTACCTCAGGGACATCCTTGGTTGCATCGACATGAGCTTTCCAAGCTGGATTCCCTTCAATTGCTGATTGTGGAGCTAACTCAGGTACTTTTAATACTTTTACTTCTGCACCAGCTTCTTTTGCCCCTTCCTCAGCCCATTTTGATAATTGATAGTTTGTACCACCCATACTGTAATAAATTACGGCTAATTTTACGTTTGTCATGGTTTCTGTCTCCTTTTTTGATGAATTTCCAAATAGCTTGGTTATAATACCCATTTTAATGCACCTGCCTATTATTTCATTCTTTTTAAATTTTTATCCTTCATTCATGTAGATTTTGTAACCTTTTTCAAATCCTTTATAACTCTACAAAAGGATTTTACGGCGAAACTATTTAGGCCTTTCAATGGAAAAGACCTCACCAATTTTTGCATAATCGTGACCAGCCAATCGGCTTACCGCACCCAAGCCCTCTTGATTTATTCTTCCATTTTCATAGATTTCATCTTCAATATGAAATTGAACAACTTTTCCTATAATAAGGTCACAGCCAGGAGAAGCCGAACCTCCTAATTCTAAGGAATGTTCCAGGATACACTCCATTCGAATTTTCGCTTCCTTTACACCTGGTACAGAAATTTTTGTGCTCTTGAATGGAGTCAAATTGGCAAACTCAATTTCACTTAGTTCAGGGGGAAGGCTTGCAGCTGTTTTGTTCACTTTTTCAACATTTTGTTCATCTACAATATGGACGACAAATTCTTTTGTCTCGGTAATATTTCTTGCTGTATCCTTTTGTTTTCCTCCTGAACGCCCGATAGACATTGAAATCATCGGGGGATTGGATGAAACAATATTAAAATAACTAAAGGGGGCACCATTTAAGGTTCCTTCTTTCGACATCGTGGTAACGAAAGCAATAGGTCTTGGAATGATACTTCCTATTAAAATCTTATAATTTTCTCTTTCGCTATTTGTCGATGGATCTATTGAAAGCAAAGAAATCATTCCTTTCGTGAAATCAATCTATCCCTCTTACTTCAATCGGAAGTAATACATGCTCAATCTTATCTCGATGTGGTTCATATTGTTCAGGTAACATTAGTTTTTCCCCCATCGTTTCTTGTGATTCGTCATGAGCAAATCCTGGAGGGTCAGTCGCAATTTCAAAAAGCATTTCCCCATGCTCCCTGAAGTAAATGGCATTAAAATAATTTCTGTCCTGAACTGGAGTGACACCATATCCATTCTCTTCCACATACTTTTTCCAATCTAATTGATCCTGATCATCACTCGCTCTCCATGCAATGTGATGTACAGTGCCTACTCCCATTTGGCCACGTCCACTTGGAGTTACTTTAAGGTCAATGATATTTCCGATGTCAGCTGAAGAACGAAAACGTACTAAATCGCCTTCTTCTCCAATCAGTTCAAACCCTAACACTTTTTCTAATAACTCTGCAGTTTTTTTAGGCTGAGTAGATAAAAGAGTGGCTCCACCAAACCCTTTAATAGCCACTTCTGATGTTACCCCTCCAAAGTTCCATGAATTAACTTCCCCTTCTTCCCTTTCAACGATCTCTAAATGAAGTCCATGCGGATCATCAAAGGCTAAATATTGCTCACCAAAGCGTCCCATCTTTGTATATGGAATATGGAACTTTTCAAATCTGTTTTCCCAAAATCCGATCGATCCTTTAGGAACAACATAAGAAGTGACACCAACTTGACCGTCTCCGATTATCCCTTGACGAGCACCTGCCCATGGGAAAAATGTGATGATGGTTCCTGGTTTCCCTCCTTCATTTCCGAAATAAAGGTGATAGGTACCGGGATCATCAAAATTAACGGTTTTTTTCACTAATCTTAAACCTAAAACCCCTGAGTAGAAATCCACATTTTCCTGCGGATTACCTACAATTGCTGTGATATGGTGAATCCCCATTGTTTTCTTGCTCATCTTTGTTCACTCCTTTATTTATATATTCATTGCCATTTCTGATTATTTTTTTATCTAAACTAATGTCTCGAATTAAATTATTTTTAATTCGAGATAATAATAATACATGTATTCTTTTGTGTCAATAAATCCACTTTATTTCTTTTTTTAGCAAGGTTAAATACGCTCTAAACACAAAAAGAAAAGTCATTTTCTCAGGTTTAGAAAACAGGAATTGACTTTTTTAATGAGTAATAAACTCCTTATTTACATAAAAATCAATTCATTTACCGGTTTAATTAGTCCTTATTAATCTTCCTCCTCGTCATCCTCTTCTTCATATTCTAAATCTAACCAAGTTAAAACTTCCTTAACGATGGTATTAAGTTTTTGACTGACATACTCTTCGCCATAAATATGTTTTGCTTTTTCCAGATCCTCTAGAACTTCTTTATCAAAGCTAATTAAAGGCTTATCATCTTCGAGTTCATTATATAACTCAATCACACTATCCAGCCCTTCTTGCATGTTATCGATTGCTTTGCTAAGGGTTTCGTTTTCTGTTTTTTTCGCTCTCATACTCATCACCCTGGCCTATTATTTCTATATTAGAAAATACCCAACGCTCCCGCTAATTAAAGGAAACTTATTTTACCATTAGCCCCTTTTTTCAATGGGAATGTTCTTTTTATACTTTTCCTATTATTGGGGATATTATTCTTGATGGATGGAAGGAGAGCGTTTTATGAAATACTCAAAGTTATTGTTACTATTACTATTGATCCTCCCTTGGTTTTCACTTCCGTTATTAGGGAAAGAGGCCATCAAAAGATTTTTACCAGCAGGAGTATTCATGTCCTTAGTCGTGAGGTTTGTACACTTTATTGCTAAAAAGCGAAAATGGTGGTGGTGGTATGAACAGCTCCACCCTAAACTATCCGGGGGATTTTCTTTTATATGGGGACCCTATCTAATTGGTTCACTGTGGATTCTGAAATTTACTTACGGTAAATTCCTTCGATTTATAATCGTGAACTTGATTGTTGATTCGATGTTCACTTATGTATTAGTGGATTGGTTACAAAAATTAGGAATTGCTTCACTTGTTCGATTAAAGAAAATCCAATTGTCTTTAATTTTCTTTATTGATGCCTTGCTTTTATATGGTTTTCAATTTTCCAAAGAAAACTTACTTAATAATGGAATAAAAAAATTCGATAAATAAATAGGGCTGTCCATAAAGAGATCAGGAACCACCATATTTGCCAATAGATAGAAGATGTCTATCTATTGAATTTATGATTCCTGACACCTTGATTTAGGACAGCCCTTTGTTTTTATTAATAATATCAGAATGATAAGTTTGATTTCCCATTATATTAAAATGTGCATAAATTTGAAATCTCGTGCGTTTACTCTCGATTTTCATGCATGAAATTAGATTCTCGTGCATTTAATAGTCATTTTCGTGCATAAAATCAAAAAGTTGTGCTATACCACATTCGGGACAAGGAAAAGTAATCCTATGATGTGTATAGTTATAAATTTATAACGCCCGTTTGTCAGGTGTCTTGATCTCTTTTCTAATTTTCTCTTTGCTTTTTTTTCCAGAAGTCAGTCGCAGTTCATCTTGAAGACCTTTATATGTCGAATAGCACATAACAAGCATTAACACCGCCAAAGGCACAGCTGTTGCCACAAGTGCAGATTGCAAGCCTGCCAGACCTCCAGTCATAATAGTACTGCGAAGATTTAATGAATATATGAGCCATATGTAATTACAAAGATTGGACTGTATGCTTTAAATATTAGAGAAAACGATTATTACCAATAATATACAACTCACATTGAACAATTTCTTTAGTCTTTTTTTCAAAACTTATTTTTAAAATTCTCTTACAAACATAAGAAGATATCCGCCCTTTTGTTAATAAAACTGGGGCTGTCCCAAAACCAAATGTCAGAAACCACAACTTCAATATATTGAAGTTGTGGTTCCGCCCCCTTTTGGGACAGCCCCGTAAAATGCTTATTCGGATTTTTGGGATATTAATGCACTTTGCACTTGACTAACGGCTGTTTGGGCATTTGCAATCTCAGTAGTCGCCTGTTTTATGGCTTCTTGTGCTAATGTCGGATCCGATGAAGACTTTTCAATCGCTTGACTTAGCAAAGTTTGGGTTAGGGTAACATTTGCTTTAGCTTGATTTAATTGATTAACATCGATTTGTGGGTTATTTGGCATTCGAATCTCCCCTTTTATGGTATTGAAATTACTCCTATATTTTGACCTTGCTTGACACATTTATTATTGAAAATAAATACCAATAACGTTTTTATCAGCTTATTGATATGTAAAGACTGACCAAATATTTTTTGGTCAGTCTTTACAGTCTTTACATTCTTTAAAAAAGTCTAATAACTCCAGATAAGATTATGAAAGAAATGCGATATGGGAATACGAAAGACATCAACTCCTTTTAAATAAATAATCGAAATGGTCTAATTAGTTAGATAAAAGTAATGATCAGCTCCTTCTCGAATCATAGAGAAAGTAGATTGTTTGATAAAGGAGTATCCTCTCCGAATTTCTGTGTAATCATCTCTAACACCTTCCCCCCTAAAAAACTAACTTACAAATTTTAATACCTCTTTTTTATTCTGAATAGATTGAAAATTTATAATTATATAGTATAATAATTTATAGATACAGTGTTTCTATAATAGATACACATTAGCAAAATTAAAAAAATGCAAAGGGGATATGTATGAATAAAGGGGACATGAAGAAGCATCCATCCGCATTCGAACCATCTACAATAGTCATAATGATAGTATTAAGTGTTTTAGGTTCTTTAATTGGGTTGCAATTAATTACAACCCTTGGGATATCCGCAAATACATCTATTATCGGGGCATTATTTGCAATATTGATCTCACGGATTCCCATCCATTATTTTATTAAGTATCGCTCTATTCACCGACAAAACCTCGTACAAACAGCTAGTTCGGCAGCTACATTTGGGGCTGCAAATAGTTTACTTCTACCCATTGGGATTCCGTTTGCCCTCGGAAAACCTGAACTTATTATGCCTTTGTTCATTGGCGTTATATTAGCTATGTTTTTAGATGCCATTTTACTTTATCGATTTTTCGACTCCAAAATTTTCCCCGCTCAGGAAGCTTGGCCTCCAGGTGTGGCTACGGCTGAATCCATTAAAGCAGGAGATGAGGGAGGAGGTCGCGCAAAGTTATTAGGAATCGGGATTATCATTGGGATTATTGGGGCATTTTTTAAAGTTCCCATGTCTGCTTTTGGGGTAGCTTTTATCGGAAATATTTGGGCACTTACCATGTTTGGAATAGGTTTACTATTAAGAGCATACTCACCGCAGGTATTGGGAATTGACCTAAATGCTTTATATATCCCACATGGCTTTATGATTGGAGCAGGTTTGGTGGCCTTCGTCCAAGTATTTATCCTTCTTCTTAAAAAGAGGAATAATAAAGAACAGGATGAGATGGTTCTGACTAGGTCTACCCGGGAGGTTAAAAAGAGTTTCACATATGGTTTTGTCGCCTATTTAGTGATCTCTTTAATCATCGCTCTTTTAGGTGGAATTGTAACGGACATGTCACCTGGGATGCTGATCTTATTTCTCCTATACGCGGCATTTGCAGCTTTCATACATGAATTGATTGTTGGGATAGCAGCAATGCATGCTGGATGGTTTCCTGCTTTTGCAGTAGCTCTAATTACGTTAATCATTGGGATGATCATTGGATTCCCACTCACTGCGTTAACACTATTAGTTGGGTTTAGTGCTTCCACAGGAGTTGCGTTTGCCGATATGGGTTATGATTTAAAAACAGGTTATATGCTTAGAGGGAATGGATCTGATATTGAATTTGAGAAGCAAGGAAGAAAACAACAATTATTTGCAGGATTATTCGCCTTCGGTATATCTGCAGTAGTCGTATTTTTCACTTTTAATTACTATTTTTCACAAGGTTTGATTCCACCTGTTGATCGTGTCTACGCAGCGACAATTGAAGCTGGGGTTTCGGCTGATGTCGCAAAGCAACTTTTAATCTGGGCCATCCCAGGAGCAATCATTCAGTTTATCGGGGGTACGAAAAGGCAAATGGGGGTTCTACTTGCTACTGGTTTACTAATCATGTTCCCAATGGCAGGTTGGGCTGTTCTAGCGGGAATACTCATTCGCTTAGTTGTTACGAAGGTAAAAGGAGACTCTGCTGAAGTTCCGATGTCTATTTTGGCAGGAGGCTTCATCGCTGGTGATGCTCTCTACAATTTCTTCAATTCGGTTTTGAAACTAGGGAAATAACTTCTTCATTTGAAAGGAAACTCAAAAAAGCTAGAAAGACAGTAGTTAATTGTCCTTTCTAGCTTTTTATTGTTAATGGTTGTAATTAATATGTTTTAAATATCTTTGAATGTGCTCGCCCTCTTTTTTTAATATGGCCAAGGTTTGATCATTTTCAATAGAGGAAAGTCGATAAACCGGTCCCGAAATGGTGAGTGATCCAAATACATTTCCACCAAAATCAAATAACGGAACACCAAGACCAAACACATCATTTGCATATTCTCCGGTCGACAGACACCATCCTTGTGATTTAATCCGCTCTAAATCCTTTATCAGTTCATCTGGACTGGTAATAGTGTTAGGTGTTAATGATTCCAGACCCTTTTCCATGATTCTCATCTGACGTTCTTCTTGCAAATACGCCATCATCACTTTACATGAAGCCCCTGAATATAAGGGTGCCCTTGTCCCGATTGAAACAGCATATTTTATATTCTGAGACGTCTCCACCATTTCAACAGTCACCCCTTCATTCCCATCAAGAATGGTTAGGAAAACCGATTCATTCGTTTGATCCACAACACGTCTCATGGCTTGAAAGACTTCCGAAGATAATTGGATTCGTTCTTTCACCATCTCTCCATATTCTAAAAAACGTAACCCAAGTTCATACTTTTTCGTTTCAGGATTTTGATATAAATAACCACTCTCTTCAAAGGTCGATAAAATCCGATAAATAATAGAGTGATTGACTTCCATTTTCTTTGCTAATTCTCTAACCCCCCATGAGGGTGTTTGTCTTGTAAAATATTTTAATACATGTAACGAATTTTCCAAAGTCTTTAAAGACATAGTTCACCTCAAAATGTACGCCATATTTCTAATTGTAATTTGTGGATGTTTGATTTACAACCGTTCATGAAGATGAAAAAAATTAAGCCCGCATAATATAAAATTATGACAGGGCTTAATCCTTCAAACAATGAATACATTTCTACTGATTAAACTTTTTCCTCGATTCTGTTTCTCCAATGACAGTACCTGCCGTTTCATCAATGATGACGCCAAATGTTATTTTTGCCTGCTCAGTAGAAATGAAATTATTTTTCCAATCCTCATACACCTTCTCAATTGGTCGATGAAACGAATGACCATAGCCTCCACCTGTTGCTGTCACTAAGTGAACGACATCACCTTCATTCAGCTCATGACGGGTCACAATTCCAAAAGGGCCGACGCTCTCACCGTTCTGCTTCTCGATTTGAACATAGCTTGGGGATCCCTTTTCTCCTCCATTCATCCCCCATGGAGCAAATTGATGCCTTCCAAAATTGACAGATAATTTTTGTCCGTCTGTCAAGGCACGGTATGATCGAATAACTCCTGAGCCACCTACAAACTCACCCGCTCCTGCCCCATCCGAACGAAAGCTATATTCATCCACTAATAGGCCATAGCGAGTTTCAGCAACTTCAATAGGAACATTATAGGTTTCACCATTCCCCATTGAAAATTGTCCGCGCTCCCCGTCCATGTCCTTACCAGCTCCCCACCCTCCTACTGATGGTTCAACAAGCAAATAAGGAGAGTTTAAATCCTGATGTTTGCCTGTTAATACAACTGAGCTTACAGACAATAAGTTTCCGGCGGTCAAACGATCAGGTAAGATTGGGGCAAGTGCTTTCCAAATGAGATCCGCCCCGCCAATTCGAGCTTCAAAATTCATGGACACTGGAGCTGGTCTCGTTGCTGATACAATTGTCCCTGGTTCTGTAATGATTTTTAAGGGAGCAAACATTCCTTCATTCACACTCTGGGATGGATTAAGAATAGCTAGAAACATGACTCGGACACTCGATAATAATCCATAAAAGGAACAGTTCACAGGAGAGGTCACTTGGGGGTGACAATTCGTAAAGTCACAAATAAACTCTTCATCTGTCACCGTTACTTTCACATGAATAGGGTAAGGTCCACCATCTTCTGCTTCTATAAAACTATTGGCTTCATAGATTCCATTTGGTATTTTCCTAACTTCATTTATTGCAAGTTCTTTTCCCTGATCTATCAATACTTCAATGGAACGTAAAACCGCATCTTCTCCGTATTTTGAACATAATTCAGCCATTCGCTTTTCACCTGTTTTTAATGCAGCGACTTGTGCCCATAAATCCCCTAAAGACAACTCTGGGAAACGTACATTACTTTCGATGATGTCGACAATGGCTTGGTTAAGGACTCCTTTTTCGTATAACTTAATTCCTGGCAGCTGAAGACCCTCTTGGTAAATTTCATTGGAATCGGTTGTAAATGAACCTGGATCCTTCCCTCCGACTTCTGTCCAGTGCCCCTTGTTAGCGGAAAAACCGATTAGTTCACCATCGTAAAAAATAGGCATCACTAATCCAACATCCGATAAGTGAGATCCTCCACCGACATAAGGATTATTAATAATGATAATGTCACCTTCTGAAAGGTCTTGACCATTATCATACTTCTCTATTACGTGTTGAACCATAGGACTTAGCATCCCAATGAAGCTCGTGACACCATTTCCTTGTGAGATCAAATGTCCTTTTGCATTTGTCAGTCCACATGCGTAATCTAAAACTTCATAAATGATTGGACTCATTGAGGTCCGAGCTAATGCCACAAACATTTCATCTCCAATAGACAATAGTGAGTCTTTGATGATTTCTACTGTATAAGGATTTATAGAACCTTCTTTATACCTCATAATCTACGCCCTCCGTTTCAACGACTAAATTGCCAAAACGATCTACATCAATAGATTGACCGGGATAGATAACGGTTGAGGAGGATTCTTCCTCAACGATTGCAGGCCCATGGATATTCATCCCCGGCTCTAATTGATCCCGCTCATAAATATTGATCGTAAGCCACCCTTCATTCTCGTAATAAACAGATCTTTTTTCTTTTACGGCCTCTTTGAGAAGTTTTCCAGTGACTTCCTGCTCTTTTATGATTGGTTTTGATACGATGCCGAAAAGGGTCAGGTGAATATTGACAATTTCTGTGCTAGCTTTAGGTAAACAAAAAGAATAATGCTGTTCATGTAACTCGTGAAAATGATTCTCTATTTCCACTAAATCCTCTATAATCACTTTATTTGAATTTAATGGGACCTTTACCGTGTGTTCTTGTCCTTTATATCTCATATCTAAATACCGCTGGACGATAATATTTGGATGTTTTTGATGTTCAATAAAATGCTTGGTAGATTGATCTTCCATGTCTGCAAGAGCCTGATTAAGAGCTTCCAGCGAATTCTTATGAAATGAAAGGATCGATGTTTTTAAATAATCAGAGCGCAGGTCTGTCATCAGCATTCCCCAGGCAGAAAACACAGAAGATGCCATTGGGATAATCACCTTTTTTATCCCTAATTCTTTCGCCAAAGCGGGAGCATGCATAGGTCCCCCTCCACCAAATGCAATCATCGAAAATTCCCTTGGGTCATATCCCTTTCGGACAGAAATCAACTTCAGAGCATTCAGCATATTGGAATTAGCAATTTGAATGATTCCTAATGCAGCATCATCGGTAGAGGAGTTAAAAGGATGTGCAATCTTATTCTCAATGATTTGTTTAATATTCTCGATATTAATGGGCTTGTCAAAGTTCTTGGGTGAGAGTCTTCCTGTCACTAAATTGGCATCAGTGGTAGTAGGTTCCTCCCCTCCATTTCCATATGCAATTGGGCCCGGTGTAGATCCCGCAGATTGTGGCCCAACCTTTAATGAACCAGATTCATCAATCCTTGCTATAGAGCCGCCCCCATTTCCAATCTCAACAATCTCTACAACAGGTGTTTTAATTGGATAGCCTGCAAAACGGTCGTTTCTTTCAATATAATAATCAGTGGATACTTTTACTTCACCTTGATGAATGAGGGAGCATTTTGCCGTAGTTCCACCGATATCAAAGGCAAGGATATTTTTTTCACCAATCATTTCTCCTAATACAGCTGCTCCCAAAATCCCTGCAACAGGGCCTGACTCTACTAATGTAATCGGAGTTTCTTTTGCCTGTTCAAAACTAGCTGTCCCACCATTTGATCTCATGATATAGGTGGATCCTTCAATCCCATTGGAATGTAATTTATCTTTTAACCGTTGTAAATAACTTGTCGCAATCGGTTTAACATAGGAATTTAAAACAGTAGTATTGGTTCTTTCATATTCCCGCCATTCCCTCGTAATTTCACTAGAAGCAGTAACCGCTACTTCTGGCCATAATTTTTGGATGGTTTGTACCGCTTTACGCTCATGAATATCGTTTCGATAGGAGTGTAAGAAAGCAACCGCAATCGCTTCTACGTTTTCTTTCCGTAGATATTCAATCACGGAGACTAAATCCTCTTCATTTAAAGGCGTAATGATTTCTCCTTTATAATTTAGCCTCTCATCCACTTCTTGACGAAGATGCCTTGGGACAAATGGTTTTGGCTTTTGATACCGAAAGTTATACAGGTCCGGTCGATTTCCACGTGCAATCTCTAGGACATCTCGCATTCCTTTAGTCGTAATTAATGCCGTTTTTACACCCTTTCTTTCAGTAAGTGCATTAATGACAACTGTCGAACCATGTATGAAAGTGGAGATTTCCTTCATATTTAACTCGCTTTTCCTAAGCACATCCATTACTCCTTGTTCAAAATTGGGTGGGGTTGAATGAGATTTGGTAAATCCAACATCACCATTCTGATCAATATACACGCAATCTGTAAATGTTCCACCAATATCGGTTGCTACTCGCATGAAATACCTCCTCCTTGTGTATCTATAATGGAAACAACGTATCTATATTTGATTATATTATTTTTTCAGAATTTTATCAATTGTTGTGTAAAGGTATTATTAATTTATCGCTAACCATTTCTCATTGCTATCCACCGCTTTAGAAGTCAAGAAATATTTGGACTCCAAAAGAAAAAAGCCTTAATTTCAGCCGCTGCAATGCAGTTTGCTGAGATTAAAGCTTGGTTAATCATTGATAAAAGTGATTCAATTTGTTTAAAGAGAAGTTATATTTTTACTCTAATAAAACACTGTTCAAAAGACTAACAAATGTTCCTTTATTTCACAAAACACTTCCATAACTGAATTTCACCCAATCAACATGCCCTATAAAGATACCTAAAGTTTACTAGCAGTTTTTTTTGATTTCTTATAAGCATCTACATCCAAATCAAAGAATTCATAAAAATCCATAAGAAAACAATCTTTGTCTTTAATGACGAGTTTTGCTACGATTATTTCAAAAATACATAACCCCAGTAATGCAAATAATCCATTTAACATTTCCTCATCACTCCTTCTTCTTTGTTAAGAAAAAGATAATTTATGAAACGCGTTTCAGGTCAAGAGTATTTATTCGGTTAAAGAAAGGAAGTCCTATAAATGGCAAACATTCGGGAAATTGCAAAGCTTGCTGGTGTCTCCATTACAACGGTTTCGAGGGTATTAAATGACCATCCATATGTGAGTGAAGAGAAAAAATCTGCGGTTTATAAGGCGATGGAAGAACTGAATTACAATCGAAACATCAAAGCGATTCAATTATCTAAAGGCGTCTCCAACATGATCGGCGTTGTACTCCCTACCATTGAACATCCCTATTTCGGGAATATTGTTCAAGGCATCGCTGAAGAAGCGATGAAGCATCATTATCAAATTGTTTTATTTCAAACCAATTATGAAACGTCAAAAGAATTAGAGGCACTTGAACTATTAAGAGGAAATTTAATGGATGGTTTAGTGTTTTGCTCGCGGGCGATTTCCCTCGATATCATTAAGGAGTACAAGGAGCATGGACCCATTATTCTATGTGAAGATGCTGATCAAGAAGAATTCCCATCTATCAGTATCCCTCATGAACAAGCCTTTCAGTTTGGGCTGGAATATTTAATTTCGAAAGGGCATACCCGAATCGCTTATAGTTTAGGTAGAAAAGAGGGAACGAACAGCACCAAACGAAGAAAAGCTTACGAACATAAAATGAGAGAAATCAATCAGCCACTCAGAGAGGAATGGTTCTTTAATCAATGCTTATCGATTAAAGATGGCCAACAGATTGGCAGAAAGTATAAGGACTTACACGAAAAACCCACCGCCATTCTTGTCAGCAATGATCAAGTGGCCGCCGGATTACTAATTGAAGCTAGCGAATTGAGGTTAAAAACCCCAGAAGATATCGCGATTTTAAGCTTTGATAACCAACCCATTTCAGAAGCCATGCACATTTCAACCATTGAAATCCCTATAAAAGAAATGGGAAGATTGGCTGTCACTACTATGATAAATTTCAATGATCAAACAAATTCAACAGATAAAAAGATTACATTGTCCTTTAGATTAGTGGAACGCTCCACAGTGTGAAATGGACTTTCCGAATAGAAGCTTCCTTTAAGAATGTTTTTCGTGGAAAACCTAACTAAATGGTAATTTTTGAGTATTGATAGAGTATATTTTTAAAGTACGCTATTTTACTTATGAATAAAACTAGAGTTTAACAACCTTTTAAGCTGATTTATCAAAATAATCGTTGAAATCGTTAAAACAAAAAACCATTTGACAATAACATTATTCAGTGATAAAAATTAGAAGATACATTTATACAGTCCTTTAACTCAGTCCCGTGAGGTTGAGAAGGAAGCGGAATATAAGCATGGCGTCCATCAATATAGGGATAGCTATGTTTTATGAGCCTTCTCGTCCTATTTGACGAGAAGGCTTTTTATTATTCTTCCAAAGTGACTGTGAGAATATTTCGAGGAGGAATAATCATGAGTACACCCTATCAATCATCAGATAGTTTAGTAGAATCTAAATCTAAACGCTATAAAACTTTATTAGGATCAGTCCTTGGCTATGCTGCTGAGGGATTAGATATGCTTCTTTTATCCTTTGTATTAGTTTATATTATAAAAGAATTTCACCTATCGCCTGTAGAGGGGGGAAATCTTACATTAGCCACTACAATCGGAATGCTCATTGGGTCGTATCTATTCGGATTTATTGCCGATCTTTTCGGAAGGATTCGTACAATGGCCTTTACCATTCTCTTGTTCTCCTTAGCAACTGCCCTTATCTATTTTGCAACAGATTACTGGCAACTATTAATTCTCCGCTTCCTGGTTGGAATGGGAGTAGGAGGAGAATTCGGGATCGGGATGGCGATTGTGACAGAAACCTGGTCGAAGAATATGCGGGCAAAAGCCACTTCAATGGTTGCATTAGGCTGGCAATTTGGAGTATTGATTGCTTCCATTCTTCCTGCTCTCATTGTTCCACATTTCGGGTGGAGAGCCGTCTTCTTATTTGGATTAATTCCAGCTTTACTCGCAGTGTTTGTTCGTAAAAGCTTAAGTGAACCAAAGATTTGGGAACAAAAACAAAATTACAAAAAAGCTTTAATCCAAAAAGATAAAATGGGGACCTTGACAGATGATGAAAAAACTCAGTTAGAGAGCATGAGAAAATTCCCTCTCCGAAAGCTTTTTGCCAATAAATCTGTAACGATTACGACGATTGGTTTAATCATCATGTCCTTTATTCAAAACTTCGGCTATTACGGAATTTTCACATGGATGCCAACCATCTTAGCAGATAAGTATGATTATTCATTGGCAAAAGCAAGCGGTTGGATGTTGATTTCGACTATTGGGATGTTGATCGGTATCGCCACATTTGGAATTCTTGCCGATAAAATTGGCCGCCGAAAAACATTTACTCTCTACTACATTAGTGGGACGATCTATTGCATCATCTATTTCTTCCTATTCAAAGACCCTACATTATTACTATGGGGCAGTGCCTTACTTGGCTTCTTCGCGAACGGAATGATGGGTGGGTTCGGTGCCATTTTAGCTGAGAACTATCCTGCCGAAGCGCGCTCCACTGCCGAGAACTTTATTTTCGGAACTGGCCGGGGATTAGCTGGCTTTGGCCCAGTTATCATTGGACTACTAGCTACTGGCGGCAATTTATTTGGTGCTCTTTCCTTAATCTTCATCATCTATCCAATTGGACTGATCACTATGTTGCTTTGTGTTCCAGAAACAAAAGGGAAAGTTTTGGACTAAAAAACGAAACGAAGCTGTCCCAAAAGGACAAATTCGTTAAAATGTATAAAGCAAAAATATTAATGTATCAACTTTTTTGAAATGCAAAAGGGGCATCTCAAAGCCGATCATTCGACTTATGAGACAGCCCCTTTTATGATTAGTTACCTAGAAATGATTCTTTAAAAATTTTAAGTAGATATTCAAGTGTGATTGGATCACTGTAAGTGGATGCTTTTGTATTGATTTCGATCACACGGTTATTTTTTACTGCCGGTAGGTTTTTCCATACACTAGTTTCCAAGAATGAACTATCGCCATCCGGGTTTTTACTGAAGACAATGTAATCTCCAGCAAACTCAGGAAGTACTTCTAATGATAGTGCGTAGTAGCCTGGTTTTTGAGCCATTTCTTCTACTTTTTCAGGCATTTTCAAATCCATTGCTTGATACAAAATTTCGGTTCCGCGTGCCCAGTCATCACCGAATACGTAAAGCTGCTTAGCATCATTTTCAATCACAGAAACAGTTGCATCTTCGCCAATTTTTGCTCGAATCGCTTCTCCTGTATCTTCTGCACGTTTTTTAAAGTCAGCAACCCATTCCTTTGCTTCCTTTTCTTTATTTAAGAGTTTCCCGATTTCTAGTTGCTGTGTTAAATAATCTAATTTTCCCCATGTAAATGCAACTGTCGGTGCAATTTCATTTAATTTGTCAATATTTTTCATCTCAGATCCCACAATGATTAAGTCTGGATTCAGTTCAATAATTTTCTCCAAGCTATCATCTGAAACCACTTCAATTCCCTTTAATTTCTTTTTAAAAAGGGGATTCATATTAGTCCATTCATCTACCCCAACAATATTTCCACCTAAAGAAATCACATTAGGGGCATTAGAGAGTGCAACGATCCTTTTGGGGTCAGCAGGAACTTCAATTGGCCCCGTTTCAGATTGATAGGTAATGGTTCCTGATTTGTTTTCGTCTGTAGCATTTTTGTTCTCTTTTTCTGTTGTTGTTTTACTACTGCAAGCACTAATAATTAACAACATTAGTATAAATGGAATTAGTAGTTTTTTCATTTTGCTTTCTCCTTTTAATAGATTGTATGGTACTTGGATCCCGGCTGATGACAGCATCATGATGAATTCCTTTTTCGAGTATGTATTGCAGAATTACTTCTTCACCAACTCCTGCTTTCACAATTAAACGTTCCCCTTAGCCAATCTTTAAGACTTTAGTAAATAGGCGAACCGTTATCTAGCCTTTTTTTGAAAAATTGGTATCGAAAATGAAAATGATTATCAGTATCAATTAATAATATATTACTTCCTATTTCTACTGTCAATACATTTCTTGATTTAGGCGATGGTGTTATCACATAATAAAGTCTTTAAAAAACGAAATCTTAAAAAATAGTTCTGTCATTCCCATCCTTCCGTTATAAAGTGATTTTAATCTAGTAAACTTCCTGTTTTTTCTCGCTAGAAAACGTTTATAACAGAACTTGTCGCGCTCCCTTTTTATAAGTCAAAATACGCATTAAGGCATTCACGTCCGGCATCCCGTACTTCTTCTCCCTGCTTGCATGATGAGACTGTTGAGAATGGAAAGGCACCAGGACAACAGTTTGCGGGGATCCCCCGCTTACTTCTTGACCTAGATAGGAACAAGGATTTTATTCGGACATCCATGTGAAAAATAATCTGGTCCATTGAATCGACCACCATTTACCTATTTAGCGATTACTTTGTAAAAAACTGTAGGTTGATAGCATTATTTATCTCGGAATGTATTGTTAACTATTTTATCTTGTAGTAATCTAACTGCGATTTACATGAAAACGTAATAAAAGATTTAGTCCATTCGTTATAAGATACACTCTAGTCTAAAAAAGAGGAGGAATTTGATTGTCCAAGGTATACAAACATTTTATTTTAGTTGTCCTTCTGCTGTTTTTGGCCACAGGTATCATGCCCCCCCTACAAGCCCAAGCTGCTTCCAATGGCGGTGGATACTGGCTCCCAGCTGACAAAGGAAAGGTTGAAAAAGCAACCGAGCTTTTGAAGCAAGGGAAATCGATAAGGGAGTTAGGGATTAAGCAAGATCAGCTACATGAAAAAGAAGGATTTCAGACATTAGAAGAATTGAGAAAGCAAGAACAACAAAGTAAGGAAACATACAGAGTCAATATGCCTCCACCGATAAAAACGGCAGAGGGATGGGTACCACCAGAATTCGATTATGATCATATCCTAACCTCAGATGAATGCCAGAGAGCCCCAGGAAGTAGTTCAGAAACAGGGTATATCAAGAATCGTTATTCTTTCTGTTGGACCCATGTAGCAACTTATGAAATACCGGTAAAATGTTATCTCGGACTATGTGTGAACGAAGCTGTCCAATTCCAATTCACTGAAATCGGGTACGGTTCCAATCAAAGCCGGAAAATGAGGGTTTATTACACGCTCGATGATATCCTCGTGACCCATCCATCGCTGAACGGAGTGAAATTGGAAATAGACATCAAATGTGAAGCAAAGCTGAATCCGGGTGACTGCAAGCCTGATCCCGATACACCACCTACCGAAAGAACGATAGCCCAATGGAAAAACACGAACTTCGGAACAGAAATTTTCCTCTCAGAGGCACCGGAAGCGACAGAAAGCAACCCTGATCGTATAGGGTACATGAATTTTTGGCCAGAACTCACCATCAAACATGCACCAAAAAAATTCAAGAAAACGATTGATGGCATTAAACAGTCGGTACGTTTTGATTCAGCGAGATACTTGTTCGCCTTCCCTGATCAACATTTCTGGCAAGGTGCTGTTTTCAACAAAGCAACACCGGTCTTCAATATGCCGATTACAAAACCGGAATTTTCGATGTTATCTGAAGCTGGGCAGCATTGGAAATTTGCAATGGATCATCCAGAACAAACGAAACCTCAGATGCTAGGAAAACAAATTCCCGGCGCAGTAGGTGACACCCCTCTAAAACGAATGTATACAAAACGACACCCAGATGAATACAGCCAAAACAGAGCAAAGACAAGAAGGGCTTGCGATCGGGAATTTAAGGATGATGACCGAACTGGCAAGCAGTGTGACGAGTACCCGTTCGCTTCAACCTGGCAAGGTTCCTCTACAAATGGATCGGACAATTATTCAATCAGACTCATTTCAGAAGAATCCAATAATGCTTCAGGAAGATGGCTTGCAGCCTGGTACGCATATGACCGCATTTTAGACTATGATCCTTTTCACGTTCAAGTCGAAGCACCCGAGAAAATCGCGACGATCCGTTCTGAAGGCGAACCTCAGGAAGGGCAAGACAACCGTTCAAGCGATAATTTCTCGATTCAAAACATACCGTCCTATGCCACCAAATTACAGTGGAAAATTATAGACGGACCAACTGATGCACAATTTGATCTCATGCATGACGATAGCTTTGGCATTGATGAAACCATTTTCAATGACCTTCGTGATGGCTCAGAAACGGAAATTGAAACAAGTGAGGAATTTTATATCGCCAATCCAGAAAACACTAATGGCGAAAGCTTTACAGTCGAAGTTTATGCCATCCCTTGATCTTAGTTAAATAAATCTAGCTAAAAGAGCTTGGTTGGAATCTCCAACCAAGCTCTTTTGTTTTGGTGATTACTAGAGATCCGTAATAGTCACTTTTGTCATAAAGTCGGAAAAACACAGATGATTGATTTTTTATGCCCCCCACTCCACCATGTGACAAGCAAAAGGCCGTATTGGCGATTTTATTTTTCAGATGTGCATAAATTGGATTTTTCGTGCAATTACTCTATGTTCTCGTGCATGAAATTTGATTCTAGTGCATTAACAAGTCATTCTCATGCGTAAATTCAAAAAGTTGTGCATTTTGCTATTTTGAAATTAATGGAGCTTCCCCCTTCGACCAATTTTAAGATTTTTAACATAATTTTAAAATCAGTTTAATTTTTTGTAGATTTGTTAACAATACGGCCGAAAGTAAAGGGATTTTTTCATAAATTAAAGGAAGATAACAGTTCGTTTAAACCGTAGTAATGTTGAATAAATCGACAGGTTTTTCAAAATAGCTTGTTTATAATGGCGTTAGCTTTGAAGGAAGGGAGTTGAAAACCCCTGTATTTAATTTCCTAAGGTTCATAAAACTTGTAAACATAATGAGGAGGAATTGTAATGGTATTTAAACAACTTTTGAAACTCTCTGTTCCCGTATTCGCCTTGGTACTCGCTACCGCATGCAGTAATGGTCAAGACATGGAAGAAGACGTGAATCCTCAAGAAGAACCAGTAAATGGTGATATGAATACGGAAGAACCTGCTGATGGAGACGTGAATACAGAAGAGCCTTCAAATGATATGAATACGGAGGATCCTGCTAATGGAGGAATGGATTCAGAAGAGCCTTCAAATGATACTAATACAGAGGACCCCGCTAAAGAAGGAATGGATTCAGAGGAACCTTCAAATGATACCAATACCGAGGATCCAGCTAAAGAAGGAATGGATTCAGAAGAACCTTCTAACGATATGAATACGGAGGAATAAATCATTTACAACCTGGAATCATAGACATCAATTCAATTCAACTACTTTTGATCTAATGACAAAATGGATGCCGTAACTGTTGATTCACAAACAATACTTTTCTTAAAGTGTCCCAATCGAGTGTCTGGAACCATCATTTTGACATATTGAAGAAACCCTCCCATACCTCTTCATATATTAAAATAGATGCGGTTCTGGATCCTTTTGGGACAGCCCATGGAAAGAAAAATGAGGAACAAAAAGAGATAAGGAGTGAGCCTGATGGAATTAATACTTTGTCTTGGTGCGTATCTCTCAGGTGCTCTGGCTATTGTGTATTTGATTACCATCACGTTTAATCTATTCTTGAAATAATGTTGCCAGGTGCAAAGGAATCAAACAACATTACATAGTGAGTAATTCAACAAAATCTCCTCTTCGCCTGGGAAAAAATCTATTTAATTCTATGCGACTACTAACTCAAAATAACAGCTGATTCTTCTTAGGAAGGAAAAGCTCAATTAATCCGTGGGGCGGCGATCCTTGCTGCTTTACGGGCTTTTTTGTCTATATTAATTTGATAGTGTCGGCTATATGTTTCGTAGATAAGTAGGATAGCTACCAATGAAATGATAATATTGGCCAAATCCTATAACTCCCCCACTATATTCCCTAACTTTGATTCTAAATTAAATCCCTCTAAAATTGTTCATTTTAAAAACTATATCAAACTTCATTTTTCCCTCACATTTGAATGATATAAATAATTATGGTTAATAATGTTACCGTTCAACATTTTTTCACATACTTTTTCACAAATATTACTGTCTGTATTTTAAGAATAAATAGTCCAAATATAAGTGATTAATGAATGAATGGAACATTATCTTACAAAGAATGGCGGGATACAATGTTACCGATCGAACGACAACAACAAATTTTAACATGGTTAGAACATGAAGAGACATTGCGTGTTTCGGATATCAGTAAAAGACTAGAAGTGTCCGAAATGACAGTCTACCGAGATTTAAAACCGCTAATAGATGAGCAGAAAGTATTTAAAACATCAAATGGCATTACTCTTAAGACTCAAAGCTATATTTCTTCTAATCATTGTTCTTATTGCTATAAGGATTCAAATACGAGAATGTCTGTTCAATTGATTAAAAAGAATCAACACGTGGAGAAAGCTTGTTGTCCTCATTGTGGTCTTCTTCGATTTCAAGATATTGAAAATGAAGTTTCACAAATGATTTGCCATGATTTTTTACATACTACCACGATTAGTGCTAAGACGGCGGTCTTTCTTTTGAATGCAGATATTCATTTGAATTGTTGCCAACCACAAGTGATGGCTTTTGAATCTATTAAACAGGCCAAGCAATTTCAGATGGGGTTCGGTGGTAATATCTTTCATTTTGAAGAAGCCATTCAAGCTATAACGATGGAGATGCATGGGAATGGCGGTTGTCATTCGGGAAAGTAGGAGGAGAAAAGATTGGAAGCTGTAAAAATAGAAAAAACATTACAAAACCCTAAAAAACGTACTAGAACCTCTCTTTATCAAACGGTATGGAGATGGCACTTCTATGCTGGTCTTATTTTCGCACCATTTTTAATGATTCTCGCTTTTAGTGGATCTATCTACTTGTTTAAACCACAAATTGAATCGATGCTCTATCAAGATCTTTACTATGTTCAGGCAGAAGGTTCCTCACCCTTGTCTCCTTCTGCACAAGTATCTAAGGTAACGGAAACCTATCCTGATGGCACGATTACATCAATCCTCTATTATGACGATCCAGCTCGAACGACTGAAATCGAATTAATGGAAAATGGTCAAATGTTATCTGTATTTGTCAATCCTTATAATGGAGAGATTACAGGTTCATTGAATCATGATGAAAAATTCACAGAAATAGTGAAAAAGCTTCATAGTGAATTAATGATTGGAGGAACGGTTGCCAATCGAATCGTTGAGCTTGCGGCATGTTGGGCTGTCATTTTATTGATTACAGGATTATATATCTGGTGGCCAAGAAATAAAGCTTCCATTTTGGGAACGATTCTACCAAGGTTTAATAGCGAAGGAAGAACCTTTTGGCGAGATATGCACGCTGTACCAGCGTTTTGGTTATCGGTGTTTATTTTAATCTTTATTACAACTGGACTCCCTTGGTCAGGAGTGATGGGAGAACAAATCAATCGTCTCGCTACTTCAACCAATACTGGCTACCCACCATTTGCCCAAAGCTTTGAAGAAAAGCCAGAGTCCATCGTTAAAACAAAAGATGTGGCAGAAAATGGACCTTGGGCGACGGAAAATTTGTCGGTTCCAGTGTCTAGTCCTAATGGATATGTACCAATATCTCTCGAAGACGTTACCTATATTGCCAAAAAGGAAGAAATCAAGAGACCTTATACGATATCGATGCCAGAAGGTGAAAAAGGCGTTTACACGATCGCTACCTCCGATACCAAACCAGGAGATAACGCAACATTACATGTAGACCAATATACGGGTTCAGTTTTAAGCGATGTCCGTTTTGATGATTATGGAATGATGGCTAAAGCCATTACACTGGGAATCGCTTTCCACGAGGGACGTTTGTTTGGTTTTGCTAATCAAATGCTCGGTCTTATCGTTTGTTTAGGCCTTGTTGGTTTAGTGATCAGCTCATTTATGATGTGGAGAAAACGAAAACCGGATGGCAAGATAGGATCACCTGCCAAATCAAAGGATAAAAAAATTACAAGAACCGTATTTTTTATTATGGTAGCCATGGGAGTCATTATGCCGTTAGTTGGAATCTCCATTATCGGTGTATTCTTATTCGATCGTTTTGTACTTTCGAAAATCAAACCACTCAAAGTTTGGCTTAGCTGAAATAATGGGGGCAAAGGAATTGAATAAACTTTTCTTAAGTATCGTGATGGTGTTTACTTTGCTATTGGCTTCAGCCTGTACAGCCAATACCGAATCTACACCTGAACAAATAGACGTTGATATTTTATTACCAGAAAAGATTTCTCTCAATCAAGAAAGTGTTCTAAAGGTTCAAGTCTCACAAGGGAAAGAAAAGGTAGAAAATGCGGAAGACGTCCAATTTGAAATATGGAAGGCCAATAGCAAGGAAGACAGCGAACTAATTCATGCTCAGCATGGGAAAGGTGGAATCTATCATGTCAAAAAGACCTTTAGAGAAGATGGAATCTACTATGTTCAGACCCATGTTGCTGCACGTGGTCTGCATGTTATGCCAAAGAAACAATTTGTTGTAGGAAAAGTTTCCGAAAAGGATCTTAATTCTCTTATAAAAGAATCTCAAAATCCAGAGCAAAGTCATGGTCATCATCATTGATTAAATTAAAATCCGGTTTTCTTTTGAAGACCGGTGAATAATAAGATGCCTCCAGCTAGTCTTGAAGGCATCTTACTTATTAAACCAATAGTTCTTCATTATAAAACATACTCTCTTAACGCATACCCCACCCCATCTTCATTATGATCTCTCGTTATAAATGTACTCCTCTCCTTCACCTCATCCTCTGCATTCCCCATCGCAATACTCATTCCGGCGACCTCAAACATGGATAGATCGTTTAAGTTATCCCCTATCGCAACTGTTTCTTTGATCGGGATCTTCAAATGGTTGGCCATGACCTTTAAGGCATTTCCTTTGCTTGTTTCTGGATGGGCGATTTCAAGTTTTGTCTTTCCAGATGAAGTTAGAGATAGGTCGGTTCTTTCACTAAGAGTTTCTTTCAGTTTTAGTAGTCTGTCTCTATTAAAAGAAAGAACAAAAAGTTTATAAACCTCTAAACTTGTAAAAGTAAGGCCGCCATAATCTCTAACAGGATGTAAGCCATTCTGCTTGTATTGTATGTCGATTTCACCCGATGCCCATTCAAGAGAGAAGCTTTCATCTTGATCCTTTAGAAACTGAATTTCATGATTCAATAACTCTCTACCGTTTTCAAGGATAAGAATTCCCTTATTAGTGTAAATCTCAAAATAATAACCTTCACTTTGTAATATATCCACCAATTCCGCTATCACTTTCTCATCCATGAATAAATTTCGAATCACCTTTCCAGACTCAAAGACAATCGCTCCGTTCCCAGTAATAATCGGGCATTCAATACCGGCATCTAAAATAATGTGCATGGTATCATGAAGTGAACGGCCTGAAGAAATCACGACAACATGTCCCTGTTCCTGTACCTGATGGATGGCTTCGATATTTCCTTGACTGATCGAACCCGTGCTAGATAAGAGCGTTCCATCTAGATCAATAGCGATTAATTTCATTTCTATCTCCCTTTCTTCTTTTTATAAGGAAAATATAACATCTTCTATTACTGAAAACCTTTACATATTCTGAAAACATTTTCACCCTCCCCTATGCCATAATCAAGGTAAGCAAAACATTTCTCGCACAAAGGGGGTTCACAATGATTTACACTTGTACATTAAATCCAGCTATAGACTTATTTGTGGATTCTGATTCCTTAGATCCTTATGTAGTGAATCGCACAAACACCGAAGACTACCAAGCCAATGGAAAAACGATTAATATCTCTCTTATTCTTAAAAAAATGGGAATTAACAATACAGCTCTTGGCTTCATTGGAGGATTCACGGGAAAATTCATTGAAAGTGAACTTCAGCAACAAGGAATTTTGACAGACTTTATTGAAATTGATGGGATTACACGTGTTAATACGTTTGTCCGAACAAAAGAAAAAGAATACAAAATCGTTAACAGAGGCCCAGAAGTACCCCATTCAAAGAAAGAAGAAATGTTAACGAAAATCAGGTCGATTCCAGAAGGAAGTATTCTTTTTGTATCTGGAAGTCTTCCAAAAGGATTATCGGATGAAATCTACCTAGAAATATCAGAAATTTCAAAACAGAATGATTTCAGATTAATACTCGACATCAGTTCTAAAAAACTATTAGATTGCCTTCCTAGCATGCCCTACTTAATCAAGCCGAACCGGGAAGAATTAGCAAGTTGGTTTGGCAGAGACTATGTAACTCAAGAAGAGGTATTGAAATACGGGCATGAATTGTTAAAAAAAGGGGCTAGGCAGGTGCTCATATCTCTGGGAGAAGAAGGATCTATGTACATTACAGAAGAGGTTGCTATACACGTAACATCCCCTCAGGGAAAAGTGGTCAATACCGCTTGTTCAGGAGATGCGTTGCTCGGATCCTTTATCGCAAAACTTAAACAAGGTTCCGATTTAGAAGAAGCCTTAACCTATGCCTCAGCCACCGGAGCCTCCACTGCTTTTTCAATGGGCTTAAGTGATTTAACAGATATAGACCAGTTGGTGAAGAGCATCAAGCTTAACTATATAAATACATTAAATTTTAAGGGGGTTTAGTGAATGAGTAAAGTAAAAATCATTGCAGCTACAGGCTGCCCTACTGGGATTGCCCATACATTTATGGCTGCCGAAGCGCTAAAAATCGCTGCCAAAAAATTAGGGGTTGAGATAAAAGTCGAAACACATGGTCAAGTGGGAATTGAAAATGCATTAACAAAAGAGGAAATTCGTGAAGCAGATGGCGTCATTATTGCAGCTGATAAGGATGTCAATGCAGACCGATTTGCTGGAAAGCCTGTCGTGGATGTACCAGTTGCAAAAGGGATTAGAGATGCTGAGAACCTGATTAAAACCATCATAGATGGAAAAGCAAAAGTCTATAAACCTTCCAATCAACAACAAGTGGCCACAGATGACGAAGAAGCATCTCCTACTGGTGCTTCAATCGGAAGATCGATTTATAAGCACTTAATGAATGGTGTATCCCATATGCTTCCATTTGTTGTTGGCGGAGGAGTTTTAATCGCTCTCTCCTTCCTTTTTGGTATCCATTCGGCCAATCCTGACCATGAGTCGTTTAACCCAACGGCAAAGCTGTTAAACGATGTTGGAGGTCTTGGCTTTCAATTAATGGTCCCGATCCTTGCTGCCTATATAGCTGAATCCATTGCCAAGCGGCCTGGTTTAGTAGCAGGATTTATTGGAGGCATGATTGCTTCTACTGGAGGCGCAGGTTTTCTCGGAGGAATTGTCGCAGGTTTCCTAGCAGGGTATGTGATTGTTCTCCTTTCAAAACTATTTAGTAAAATGTCTAAATCTTTAGAAGGCTTAAAAGCGATATTTCTTTTCCCTGTACTAGGAATCCTTATTACAGGAGCGTTAATGACTCTATTTGTTGAACCGATGACCGTTATTAATGAAGGGATGATGTCCTTTTTAGCTGATTTTCAAAATGCCAATCCAATCATTCTTGGTTTAATCGTAGGAACGATGAGTGCTTTTGATATGGGTGGACCGATCAATAAGGCAGCTTATGTAACGGGAACAGCTTTACTTGCTGAAGGAAATCTATACTTTATGGCGGGAGTATCAGCAGCTTGTATCACTCCACCACTTGTAACAGCGTTTGCGGTTGTACTTTTTAAAAAGCACTTTAATCAATCCGAGCGAAATGCAGGGGTCGTTAACTTTATCTTAGGATCTACCCATATTACCGAAGGAGCGATACCGTTTGCAGCCAAAAACCCAATTGTAGTCATCCCGATTCTCATGGTAGCCTCTTCAATCTCAGCTATTTTAACCTATACCTTTAATGTCCAAGTACCAGCACCACATGGCGGATTCTTAGTACTGCCAGTCGTAACAGGTGCATTCAAGTGGGTTATGGCGATCTTAATCGGTTCACTTATAGGTGGAGTAGCTTACGGATATTCAAGAAAATACAGTGCTAAAAAAAATCAAGTCAAACAAGGTGAAAAATTATCCGCTTAATAAGGAGTGTACAACATGATAGAAATTTATAATCTTGATAACATCCTAGTCAATCAAACATTATCTTCACAAAAAGAAGTATTTGAAAAAATTGCAGAAATAGCTGTAGCATCAGAGATCTCCAATTCAAAGCAGGCAATTGTCGATGGGTTGTTCAGTCGGGAAACCCAAGGGACTACCGGTTTCCTTGATGGTTTTGCCATCCCGCATACAAAATCAGGGACCGTTCAAAAACCCGGTGCGATTATTATCACACTCAACGAAGGGATTGAATGGGATTCGATGGACGGAAAGCCAGTTACGTTTTTGATTGCTTTATTAATTCCCGAAAGTGAAGCGGGCACAACCCATCTATCACTTTTATCAAGCATCTCAAGAATGTTAATCCATCAAGAAGTCCGTGACCAATTATTGAAGGCATCTAAGCCTGAAGAAATTCTTGAAGAATTAAATAACGCTTTGGTTAACCATTAGAAACAAATTTCTTAAATAACCCCTTAATAAATACATGGAAATCCTACATGAAATCGGAGTGATTGCTATGACTACTCAAATCGTCAATAACACTGTAAATACAAAGGAAATGCTTCTCAAGGCACAAAAGGAAGCCTACGCCGTTCCTGCCTTTAACGTTCATAACCTAGAAACCATTCAAGTGATTGTAGAAGCTGCAATGGAAATGCGTTCGCCTGTCATTCTAGCAGGTACACCAGGTACATTTCAATATGGCGGAAGAGACTATATTCAAGCGATTGTAGAAACAGCGGCTAGACGCTATGACATTCCCATCTCATTGCACCTTGATCACCATGAAAACTTAGAAGATATTAAAGAATCGATTCAATTAGGAACAAAATCTGCCATGATTGATGGCTCCCATCATCCTTTTGAAGAAAATATTAAACTAGTAAAAGAAGTCGTCGATTATGCACACGCATATGGAGTGACCGTCGAAGCAGAGCTAGGACGCTTAGGTGGGCAAGAAGACGATTTAGTCGTGGATGAAGCGGATTCTTATTATACAAACCCTGCGGCTGCAGCTGAATTCGTTCAACGGACAGGAGTCGATTCCCTTGCGGTAGCGATCGGAACCGCTCATGGCCTTTATAAATCGACTCCCAAATTAGACTTTGACCGTTTAGCCCAAATTCAAAAGGTCGTAGACGTACCACTTGTTCTTCACGGTGCTTCTGGAATCAGCACAGAAGACGTAAGAAAATGTATTGATTTAGGATGCTGTAAAGTGAATATCGCAACAGAGTTGAAAATCCCTTTCTCTAATGAGGTAAGAAAATATTTAGTGGAAAATCCAGAGGCAAATGATCCAAGAAAGTATATGGCTCCAGCAAAAGAAGCTATGCGTAAAGTGGTTATTGAAAAAATTAAGATGTGTAAAAGTGAGAATAGATATTGATTTGAAATTCCAGTTGATGGAGTTTATTTGAAGTTAGACTTATTCATTCTCATGCAGGCGGCAAAATATAAAATAATAAATCAACATTAGAAACTGCAGTGGCTCAGTTAGAGTCGCACAATGAAAGAAGTAATCATCAATACCCCAAATGAGCAGATGGGTGGTGGTTACTTCTTTATTTGATGATTGCCACGATCAGTGTTCCAAATGAGATTCATCAATATTAGAACGTCTTTTATTGCAACAATTATCCATAATTTAGTTGCTTAATATTTCATATATAATGATATTTCCGATAATATAAAAGATGGATCCCTGTCCTACTTAATCATAATATTCCAAAGGGAAAGGAGCTAACGAATGAGCTTTCAATTCGATCATATCGTTCATTTCGTGCATCAGCCATTAGAAGCTATGAAGCTACTTCAAAAGAAGGGATTACATGTGGTTGAAGGGGGGCGGCATGATAATCTGGGAACATACAATGCCCTCAGTTATTTTGATCTCAGCTATATTGAATTAATCGGAGTATTTGATCAACAATTGATAGATCTCCCTGATAAAGAGAAATATAGCTTAAAAGAATCCATCAGAAGGAACCATCATACTAACGGTTTACGGAGAATCGCCCTTCGTTCTAGCAATCTGGAAGTTGAAGCCGAGCGTTTTCGGCAACTTGGCCTGGAGGTTTATGGTCCATCACCCCTAAGCAGGAGACGTCCAGATGGTTGTCTCCTTACATGGAAACTATTATTTGTCGGGAAAACGGATGAAACGCTTGATCTGCCTTTTTTTATTGAATGGCAAGAATGTGATAAGGATCGTAGACAGGATTTAATCCATCGCTCCATTATCGCTACTCATCCAAGAGGCAATTTATCATTGTCAGCTGTGGGCTATGCTGTGCAAGATGTGGAGAAGACCGTCAACACGTGGGCGAACTATTTAGACTTAAAAACGGATGAGCCTTTTTACGATAAAAAACTAAATGCGCGAGGAAGAAAGCTAAAACTCGAAGGCGGTGACCTCGTCTTCTACAGCCCTATCGGAAAAGGGATCGTTTCCGATATTCTCGACAGACGTGGGGAAACGCCATTTTCAGTTACATTTTCCGGCTCCGAACAAGAAGAAGACCTACAGATCTTAGGGGCAACGTATAGATTCACAAAATGAGCCAGCCTTATTCTATAGCGATTTCTTTACCAAAAAAGGGGCTTCCGGCCACTTTTTTTATTCCATTAATGCGCCCTTTACTGGAATAACTTAAAAATGGTCTCAATCCTAAAACCACTTAATTCTTCTTAAACTAATGCCTCCATTAGTTTAAGTAAACGAATTCACAATATTATATATCTACTATCGAATGCCAACAATATTATTTATATTTATACATTAAACACGTTAAACCCCGTCCTAAAATTAGGACAGGGTTATACATAAAGTTACTTCTGTATTATCTGAATAAGGTTTCCGCATGTATCGTCGAAGGCAGCTATTGTGACTTCGCCCATTTCTGTCGGCTCTATAGTAAACTTCACACCGTGTTTCAATAACCTATCGTACTCTTTGCGAACATCCTTAACACCAAACATTGTTACAGGTATGCCTTCTTCAAATAGCTTCTTTTGATACTCTTTGGCTGCTGGATGATTATTTGGTTCAAGCAAAAGCTCAGTACCATCTTGCTCCTCGGGAGAAACAAGCGTAATCCATCTAAATTCTCCGCTGGGAACGTCGTGCTTTTTTACAAAGCCCAGCGTTTCTGAATAAAACTCTAGTGCCTTGTCTTGATCTTCTACGAATATACTGGTAACAATAATTTTCATATAGTTTTTACCTCCTTTGATATTTGCGATGTATGGTTTTTTGCTAACAATCTAGCTGTAAGCAAAAAACCACACGTTCATCCGAAATCCTGTTCCTATAATGCCATTTTTACTGAACCATTCAAAACACACTCAGTGACTTCATCCACTTTTTGTTCCCCTACTTACGTCTGCGGGATATTTTGTTTCTTGTTTTTTTACAAAATTACTCTATCCATCCTTTCAGCAAGTTTTTAAGTGGTTCGTTGTTGAACTTAAGTACTCGATATTTTCCCTTCCGTTTTGATTTTACAAGCCCTGCATCCTCCAATACAGAAAGATGTTTAGCTATCCCTTGTCGCGAAATGGAAAGGTGATGCTTCATAATGAGACGTGCCGTAAGTTCATACAACGTCAGCTCGTTGCGTTCGGATAGTTCGTCTAATATAAGCCGTCGAGTTGAGTCGCCAAGTGCTTTGAATATAGCGTCTTTGTCCCAATTCATATATCGAGTATAAGCAACTATACGGTTGCTTGTCAAGTATAAGCAACTGTATGGTTTCGTGATTGAACAACGGGGCTCCATTGATGTTATTTAAAGTTTACTAGGGTACGAAAAGAGCGGGACAACTAGGAATTATGGTCAATTAAGTGGATGTTTTAGAAGAGAATTTTATAAAAAATATATTTGAAAAGGAAGAGAAAAAGCAACGGATCTTCCGCTGCTTTAACATAAAAATGATTATTTGATAACAAAAGATAAGAATTTCAATATAATCTTTCATACTGTAGGGCATTCAGCAATTACAATATTTCGATATACCCTTCTGTTCCATGCAAGCGAATTCGTTGCCCGTCTTTTATCAGTTTAGTAGCATTTTCCACTCCGACAACTGCTGGCAAGCCATATTCACGTGCAATAACCGCTCCATGGGTCATCAGTCCGCCAACTTCGGTGACGAGACCTTTTATGAATACAAACAATGGTGTCCAGCTAGGGTCAGTAAAGGCTGTGACTAAGATATCTCCATCTTCTAGATTCGCATCTTCCATTTTTAAGATGACGCGTGCTCTGCCCTCTATAACTCCGGAAGAAACCGGTAGACCTACAATAGCTTCAGCTGGGAGATTTTCTCGTTTGTATTCACCTACAATGATTTCACCATCAGACGTAATAACACGTGGGGGAGTTAGTTTTTCATATAATTTGTACTCGTCTTTTCGTTTGTTGATGATCGGGTAATCCAGTTTATTTGCGCGTACGACTTCGCGAAGTTCTTCAAAAGTGAGGTAGTATATATCTTCTTTTTCATGAATAACGTTGGCTTCTAAGAGTTGTTCGGCTTCTTTCAGTAAAGCCTGCTTATAAATAAAGTAGCGATTAATCATGCCGTATTTTGGATATTCCCTAAACCCGCTGAAATTCCGGATTAGGTCGATTATTCGTTTTGTTTCTTCGGCTTTTTGTTCACCATCCGGTAATTGCTTCAATCGATCTAATAACTCTTGTTCTTTTTTCAAAGCAACACATCGCCCTTGCTCAAATTTCAGATTGCTGGCATTAGGCTCAAAGTTTTTGATATTACTAAGAATCATGGGGACAAGTGTAATTGGTTTTTCGCTCCAACGGGTTTTAGTAATATCGATTTCTCCGACACATCGCATTCCGTATTTGTTGAGATAAGCTATTATTGCGTCTTGGGTTTCCTGTCCACCTTCAAACTTAATCAGTTCATCCAAAAAGTTATCATCTTTTACATGTTGTAAATAAGCAATTACTTCTGGATAAGGACGAATCACATCGGCAACATCCATTAGCGCCAGACCCATTTCCGAAGTAATATTGTTTGGTACAGATTGAGAAAGCGGATCTGCTGCGTTTTTTTCACCCAACCACTTGTTCATTTTTTCATTGATCCATGATGAAGCATCCATAGCAGCCATAATCACACTTGAACTTTGCGGATCAAATAAAATCTTCTTTAATTCCTGAATATCTTCCAAAATAAAATCAAATAAATCCGTTCCTGATTTCGTTTGGATGTTTTGTTTCAACTCTTCTATCGATGATTGGCTACGCTTAATCAAATCAGAAACGATTGTCGGATCGTTTTCGATTTGTGTTTGAAAACCGAAAGAGGACATACCTTTATTTTTACCGGGACTTTGTTCTTTTTTGTCATTTGGTAACGATTTTATAAAATCTCCTCGCTCTATTATGGTCATAAGTGCGTCTTTTATGAGCGGATCGGATTTTCCCAAGTTATCTATGATCGTTTTTCTGCTGACAGGCGATGCCAGATTATGTGTGATATCAACAAACAACCTTCCACCAGCTTTACGCATAGGTGCATTTGTCGTTAACAGGAAAAAAGACAATCCCAATGGTTTCATGGGATCGGTCATCATTTGGTTATGACCGACAGATACGTAAACGTGATTTTCTTCATCATTCGCTTCAGGGATCGGGTATAAAGTAGTGATTGGCCGACTTTGGACAATATAAAATGTATCATCAACCAAACACCATTCGATATCCTGGGGACGGCCGAAATGTTCTTCGATCTTTCTGCCCATGCGCTCAAGCTGTAAAATCTGCTCATCCGTCAGCGCTTGCCTATTCTGCCTCTCAGGCTCAATCTCCTGTTCTTTCGTACCGCCATCTTTCAAGGCATAAATAGCCAGCTTCTTGGTGGATATCTTCTTATCGATAACTTTGCCGTTGCACACTTTATAGTTATCAGCATTCACCAGGCCGGAGACCATGGCCTCACCGAGTCCGAAGCTGGCATCAATGGATAACACTTTCCTATTAGAAGTGACGGGAGCCGCAGTGAACAAAATTCCTGCCGACTGCGGGAAGACCATCTTCTGAACAACCACAGACAGGTAGACTTTACGGTGGTCGAAGCCGTTTTGAAGGCGGTAAGTTACTGCCCTCTCGGTAAATAGCGATGCCCAGCACTTGCTGATATGCTGTAAGATTGCTTCTTTTCCGATGATATTTAAATAGGTATCTTGTTGACCAGCAAAAGAGGCTTGTGGTAAATCTTCTGCTGTCGCACTAGAACGCACTGCATATGCATATTCATCGCCAAACTGGGAGAGATAGTGAGAAACTGCTTTCACAACATCGAAAGGAATTTCTACTTTTATAATGAGTTGTCGAATCTTCCTGCTGATTTCACCAATTTGATCTCGATCCTCTACTTTTAGCTTTGTTACTTGATCCAACAAAGCTTGAAACGTTTCGTTTTGTTCGATGGCTTTTTGAAATCCCACTGTTGTAACACAAAATCCTTCAGGTACTTGTATTCCTTGAATTTTTGATAACTCCCCTAAATTTAACCCTTTTCCGCCAACGAGCAAAAGCTGTGTTTTTTTCATTTCCTGAAAACCGAGAACCAAAGAACTCATTCTATATCTCTCCTAACCATTAGATTTCTTTTGGTTTCTTTGATATATTTATCCCTCTCAACAAATCTAATTAAAGTTCTATTGTATTTTAGCAGTAGCAAATAAGAATAAATAGTCTATATTTACCATTTTTTATATGCTATAATTAAATTAGGAAGAGTTAGTGTTCAATTTTCAAAAAATAGCTAGATCTTACCATACAGTAACCTGATAACCCGGTTCATCCCCTCGAAAGTAGCTCATATCCCTTTTAACCCACAATGAATATGCCTAAATTCATTTTTTTCCATCTAATCTGTTTATTTTCCAAAAATACCTTGTATTAATATGAGAAATCAAGCTCTTATTAAACAAACCTGTCCGTTCGTATTATTAGTACCAAATTTATTAGTTTCGTTACAATGAAATAAAAAAATAATTAGTCTCTCATAAGCAACTAATTATTAGTTAAGTTAATCTAAATATCATAAAATGTTTGTTCCACAATCTGACCCGATAATGAAAATTAGAGCGCTTCGTTATTTCGTTAAAGCGCCCTATAATGGAATAACTAAAATATGATCTCAATCTTAAAATCAATTAATTCTTCTTTCACTAACGCACCCGTTAGCCATCCATGCAGCGCAAGATCGGCGCTGCACCACAGAGAATGAAAATATGTTGAACTGTCCATACTGGTTCTTAATCCAGTCAACCCAATCCATAGATTAATGATTTTTCGGCTCTCTTAATTTTTTTTAAGCGAATGAGATGGGCCATCTTTGGTATTGTCGTTTTTCAGAGTTATAGAAGTTTATTTTCATGGTAGTTAAAGTGAGAAACATCACAAACAGAGTATAAATTCATTTTAACAATATTTTTATTTTATTAGGCTATTTTAAAGACTTTGATTGATTGAAAAAACGCAAAAGATTTGCTTACTTATGTTAAAAAAATGACATTGTGATAATTTCTACTTATTAAAATTTTAATGGTGGTAGTAAATATTCTATTAGCTTTTTTAAACCTATATTTAGCAAAGCAGTATTCGTTTCTGTGATATGAAAAAATGAAACAACTTGTATATATTTCAAGTTATCAAATCAAACTAAATTAATCCTTTTTTGAACTCAATCTTTCTAACTTTTCTTTATTAATGATAAAATATTTTCTTCCTTTTTTTTCTAATAATCCTTCTTCAAGGAATTGATTAAGTGTGTATAATAAATGTCGATAGCTTACCCCGACGTATTCTGCCGTTTCGGTATGCTTCTCTTGAAAGCATCCATCGTTTTCTATTTGAAGAATATATTTCGCCAGTCGATTTTTGAATTCATAATCCTGCATAGCTGTGTAATGATCCGTTCTTTTAAGTAATTTATCACCTAAATATTTTAATAAATTATGGAGAAAAAGATTGTCATTTAACAGATGCTCTTTCGATGAAGCCAATGGAACCGCTAAGCAAGTGCAGTCATTTATAGCCACAACATCTTTTAAATTCTTTTCCACCTCAATCAAGGATAATTCACCAATAAAATCATCTTTCTTTAGAAACTGAATCAGCGCACGTTTTCCATTTTCGTGTACTATGTATATTTTTGCCCGCCCATCCAATAACAAAAATAAGTACTGAATATCTTCATCAAAGCGCACTATATATTCATTAGAAGAAAACTTACAAATAAAAGCCTGATGTAAAACTGCTTTCGGAAAAGTTTCTTGAATATCATTATATATATCTACAAAAATTTCAGCGTAATCCTTCAAATTGATTTTTTCCATTATATCACCTCAATATGAGATATCTCCTATTATTATATTCTTACTTTCGATATATTACTACCAAGAGGTGGATAGGAATGAACAAATACAAACATATTATTTTTGACTTAGATGATACGATACTTGATTTTCAAGATTCAGAAGAAAAGGCTTTAAAACAAATCATTACGCGATACGGGGTGCCCTATAACAAACAAACCATTGCATGTTATAAGCGCATTAATGATGGATTATGGTATCGATTAGAGGAAGGCTTGATTTCTCGTGAAGAAGTGCTGACAACGCGTTTTTCACTTTTTTTGAAGGAATTTCATATAGATGAAAACGGAGCAAAAGTTGAAGCTATGTACCGTGAGCATTTAAACCAAGGATATAAAACAATTATCCATGCACATGAATTATTAAATGCTTTAAGTAAGCAAGATTATAAATTATATATTGGAACAAACGGTGTAGGAAAGACTCAAAGAAAAAGAATAGAAGGTGCCAAGCTACAAGGATATTTTGAACAACTTTTTATCTCCGAAGAAATTGGTTATGAAAAACCGAATCCCCATTTCTTTTACTATATTTTTGATGCCCTGCATACAAGCCGTAAAGAAGAATTTTTAATGATAGGTGATCGTTTAACATCGGATATTCAAGGAGCTATCAATGTCGGAATTGATTGTGTATGGTTTAACCCTAAGAGAAGCATGCCTAAATCATGTTCACCTAAGAGCACATATACGATACCAAATTTAATGCAAATAATGGACTTATTAGAGGAATAATCATGAAAAAAGTAATTCAATCGATTCTACTCTATATAGTATGTGTTATTGGCATTAGTCTTACATTAAAAGTTGATGTTGGAGTAAGCAGTTTTAATGCGATGAATTTATCCATTTCTTAATGGACTTCCATCAAAGTTGGAACAATTACATTCATTGCAAATCTCATTTTTCTAATCGGTTACTGCCTATGCGAAAAAAAGGATTTTAGAAAATTTACTTTGATGTTCATTTCCATCTTGTTCTTTGGAATGGTTATTAATTTTTTCCTCTATACTATTTTCGGTACGATTCACGTAGAGAATTATTTAGTAAGGATCGGACTATTTATTTTCGGTACGATACTAGCCGGTGGAACAACAGGCATTATTTTATCATTAGATATTATTCCTTTTCCTATTGAAAGTTTATGTTTACGAATAGCTGAATTAACAAAACGCTCTTTCTCTCAATACAGATATTGTGTCGATTTATTCTCCATTATTCTATCAATAACAATATCACTACTATACAATTTACCAATCAATATTCGAGAAGGAACGATTATCAGCTTCTTCTTATTGTCCGGAATTATTTCTTATACACGATTGAAATTTAAAAACTATCAGCTGAAACCAAAAACTCAATAAAAAGCATAACTATAAATAACCTCTTACGGATAAGAATCCAAAGAGGTTATTTTTATCAAACTTTATTCTAAATGATCAATCTTTTTTGTAAAACTACAGTTAAACTATCCTGCTTCGTTACTTTAAGTACAAAATTTCACAATCTCTTCTAAACTATAACCTAGATATATAGGCGTTGTTCAACAATATGGTCCTATAAAAGAAAAAGACGCGTTCCTAAATAAACGCGCCCTTCGTAACAAGAATAACATATTTCTTTTTGTACATTTACCTTAAGTCAGGATTCTCGGAAGTTAAATTCCAAGAATCCTGACTGGACCACATATAGGCTTTTTCAATTTAGCCTTTTAGAGCATTTCACCTGTATAGAAAGAACTAGTTAACTCGTCAAAGTCATATTCTTTAAGTTCCTCTAAAGTGATATTTGCATGTGCACCTTCATGCACCATTAAATTACTGTTTTCACCGACATGAACTAAAATAACAGGTTTGTCAGTAGCATAAGCATAACCAAGTTCCCATGCTGTTCCACTGTCAGAATAGTTGCCATGATAGATACCTACAACGATTTCTGCCCACTTAATGTGTTTTATATCATCCATAAATGTTTCAATTGACCATTGGCGTGAACCAACCTCGACATTTTCGGCTATTGGCTTTCTCATCGGTGAGAATACTTTCAAATCCTTTTCCGCTAAAATCTCCTCAACCTGTTCCAAATAACCAATCTCTTTATCGTTAAAAAAAGGACTAGCTAAATAAACTCTTTTCATTTTACTTTGACCTCCTGAACGATTTCTAAAATCATTTCTTTGTTTGAACCTCATACAAGATAAAGTAAGTATGCAATTACACCCCGATTAATCTTATCCCTTTATTTCACTAGTATGGACAGTTCGATTTAATTATAAGTATTTGGTCATGGTTTATAAAGAAACTCTACTTTAAATGGAGAAGACTTTTTATATACGTGACTCGATTTCAGTTAAAGTTTAATTTAAATAGCTTTCAAAAATATTTACTATAAAAATCGTGTCTCAACTTTCCACTTAGCTGAGCATATATTTTTGTGGTCTCGCTCTTCTCATGACCAAGCAAGCTCTGGATCACTTCAAGTGGCGCACCGTTATTAATCATATGTGTAGCATAGCTGTGTCGTAATTGAGGAGGATGTATACTCTTTTTTATCCCAGCACGATTCGATATGCGTTTGATAATATATCTCAGATTATCAATGCTCATATACCTATTTGACCTTCTTTCCGTAATAAACAAACAGGAATCTTCATCATTCAGCTCATCTAGATACCTTTTTAACCAAATGAAGCAACGGGTATTAAAGTACACTTCCCTTTCTTTATCACCTTTCCCATGTACAATGACTGAATTCGTTGCGAAATTAATATCATCACGATTTAATTAGAATACATAAATTCAAATAACGCATTCTCCATCGAAGTATGACATCCTTCCCTAAGATGTTCAATCTCTAGTTCTGATAGAAATTTTGGAATTCTTTTGCCTAATTTCGGCTCTTTTAATTTCTCAGAAGGGTTTTTAAGAATAAATCCTTCATCATGTGTCCATTTGAATAGTGATTTAATACAACGAACCCTGTGACCTAAACTAGAAGGCTTTAAGTGTTCTCCTGCATGAATTAGGTACTCTATTAATTTCTCAGAAGTAAGTTCATTCATATCAATATCACCGAAAAATCGCAATAAGAGATTATATTGAAAACAATATGTTTTTAATGTTAGTGGGGAATATCCCTCAATTTTTTTATCTAGTTGATACTTTTCCCAAGCTTCTGATAATAACATTATTCTTTCACTCTCCTATGTTATTAATCAATTAATCTAGACACTATTATGTTCAAGGAGAGCCTTTTTTATACGCAAGTTATTCAACAATCGCAGACAATTCCCAATTATCGAACCGTGAGAACCCTTAATAGACAAGAAAAAGGCACTTTCTTTACTCTGGTATGCTCCCTATTCTTGAAAATCAAAGATCTGTTAAAAAATCTTAAATTAAGGTTTAAATTGTACTTTTTTTAAAAATTGATGAACTTCTTTTAGTGATGTTAAGATAATAACTTGTTTATCATTAGACAATTGTTCAAGTCTTTTAAAAATTTCGGGTCTTTTCGTTTTTGGATATTCCCATATCCATTTAAAAAACTGAAAATCAAACCTTTCTTCGCAACCTTCTCCCATATCTGGTCTCGTTTTATTTCGATATTGTATCATTCTCTTAAATGCACGATAAATGCATATTGCTCTATGAATATCCAAAAAGATGATTGTATCGGCTGCATTAAGTCTAATCTCCATCGTCCCACCATAGTTACCATCAATAATCCATTCTTCCCCCATTTTTGGAACACGCTTACTATACGACTGCGGAAAAGTTGATATATGGCGTTTTTTTGTTAGTTTTATTCATTTCCTCATATAGTTCTAACACTTCTTCTTCATACTCATTTCTTTGGCTGTTGTTCAGAATATAATTCACCGTATTATCGTTACCTATATAAATGGCACGGTATTTATCACCTTCTGAATCGATAATATCGACTATCCCAGAAGAAAAGTGGTCATTCAACATAGAAAAACGATCTGCAACAGATTTTCTCGCTACTTCTTCGCCAGCATCATCAATTCTTGTATTAGTGTAACGTAAACTTTGATTTGTCATTTCTTCTCTATTTAAAAGAGTTGATACTGGAGCGTCCCCTTCTTCTGGTACCTCTAGCTTTTCAAAAATAACGGAATCTCGACTATCTGAACAACCGACAAGAAACAGGGTAACAATCAAAATATGAATATAATATTTGATGAAAACTCCCCCTTTTGTGTTATTCATCAATCCTGCCCGATTGCTGAAGATGGTTATTCAATTAACGCACTCTTTTCTTGAATAAAAACTTATAACTGTATTAAATTAAAATAAATAAAGGTGTGAATTATTGATGACGATTATCTATATTAATATTTTCTTTGTTATTTTAACCCTAACTTTGCACATAATCGATACAAAAAATATAACCCATGTAACTGTTCTTGATTACGTTTATTCAAATGCTGTTGGCACTCCTCGACAATGCTTTTTGCCCCTTCAATATCGTATTCCTCCAAATTTCTAATAAATTTTTTTAATTGAATAATTCCGTGTGAATACACAGCGTTTTGTGTAAGCTTCATTAATAAAATTTTAATAAACTGATATGAATTAAAGTAGCGATAATTATTTTCACCTCTCTTTGAATTAACATATCCTTCCTTCTCCCAATATCGAAGAGTTGATGTAGGTATATTGGTCTGAAGTGACACTTCTCCGGTAGTCATAGAGTGTTCATGAGTCAAGTTTTCCAGGTGTTTATTCACTTGTTCAATAATAATTTTGTCTTCATAATTAGCTACTTGCGCTTTATTTATTATCCAAAGAGCAGCGTCTAGTTCTTTTCGTTGCAACTTTTTTAGAACAGCTGAGGTTATGTCCATTCCAAACCCAGGAGACATAGCTACAATACACTCAAAATAGGCTACATGTTCCTCTATATATATCCTATAACCAGTAGATGACCGTTCAGGTTTCGGCACAATTCCTCTTTCTTCAAAGCTTCTTAAAGTGCTTGTACTAATCTTTAATTTTTTAGCAATATCTATAGGTCTTATTTTTTTCAATGAGCACACTCCTATATTTAACAACTGTACTTGAATGTAAAGTTTATCAAATTAGACACTGTAAATTCAGCCATTTTTTCTAAAAACTTTAGAATTGGCTTTAATGTTGTAAGCTTGATTTGTAAGATAAAAAATATGGAGGGATTCATATGAAAACAGCAAATATTCAACCGCAGATGACAATCTATGAGTTAGGTGAAGTACTCTTTACTTATATAAAAGACCACTGGAAAGGAGTACTGAACAGGAATATCAAAGAGCTTGAACAGCTTTTTCCGGAATATGCAGATGCAACATACGGCATGTATTTAGATAAACTTATTCCACCAATTTGGAAACTAATAAAAGAAAATGGGTTTCGATCTACAGAAAAAACGAAAGAGGATGACTTTGTTATTGGAGAGTGTCTACATTTTAGAAATTCAATGGAAAAGGCTAAATGGGGCACACCTCATCATGAAAAACGCGTGTTTTGGATTGTGATTGAAAATCAACATAAAGATAAGATAGGAACTTTACTGTTTGAGCTATCTCATTCACATATTGAGTTTAACTTGCCAGCGCCGCCAAGGTTTCTTCCTTTAGAAGAAATGAAACGAGAAGAAATCATTAAAAAAATTATTCAATTAGAAGAGAACTTGTCATAATCAAATAGACCACTTAGCTAATTAGTTAAGTGACCTATATAATGAATGTTTTCTATTATAGAATCCAAAATAGAAATGGTTTCATAAAAAAATTTTCAAGAGCATTCTTGAAATTACAGAATATTCAATTCCCACACAAAAGGCGGAGCCACATGGAATTGTTTTAGGATCCGAGGTGCCATTTGGTTCGCTGAGGAATGCAATAAGATAGGTCGGCTAAGTTTATTATAAAAACTCTGAAAGGAAGTGGATCTCTATGGAATCAAATAAGCAACATGGGCCAAATCCTAAAGCTAAATATCCGATTGAAGGAAATCATGTTGTGCAATTTATTAAAAATACAATTACTAGACCAAACATTATTGTGGGTGAATACTCATATTACGATGCAAGAAATGGTGAATCCTTTGAAGATCATGTGTTATATCACTACGAGTTCTTCGGAGACAGACTTATTATAGGGAAATTTTGTGCTATAGCACCCGGTGTAACGTTTATTATGAATGGAGCTAATCATAGAATGGATGGTTTTTCAACCTACCCGTTCAATATTTTCGGACACGGTTGGGAGAAATATACGCCAACGTTAGATCAGTTGCCGTTTAAAGGTGATACCATAATTGGAAATGATGTTTGGATTGGAATGGATACTGTCATTATGCCTGGAGTAAAAATAGGGAACGGTGCAATTGTAGCAGCTAAATCGGTTATTACACAGGATGTGGAACCTTACACGATCGTTGGGGGAAATCCTGCAAAGAAACTTAAAAATCGTTTCTCAGAAAAAATGATTAACGAATTGCTAGAAATTAAATGGTGGGATTTAGATATTGGTATTATTTCTGCTCATATTGATGTGATAGTAAATGGAGATATAGAGAATCTAAGGAATTTAAAAAATAAAATATGACATAGTAACAACTTCCGAGAATACTTTATTACCTGTCGTTATTTTGTATTTAATGATTACCAAAGGTTTTCAATAAGGGAGGAAATACGAATGGCTCCATTTATCCTATTAATTGGTTCATTCTTGATTTTTCGCTTGACCGGTTTTTTCGGACTTTCTTATTTTGATAGTTGGGAAACTTCTTTACGAATCGCTGTTGCTTTAATGTTTTTATTTACGGCATCGGCTCATTGGGGAAAGAGACGTCCAGATCTTATCAAAATGGTACCTCCAGCTCTACCAAAGCCAGGTGTCATCGTGACCATTACTGGAATAATCGAAATCGCTGGCGCCATAGGTCTGTTGATTCCTATCACTTCAAGTTTTGCTTCAGTCGGTTTGGCATTCTTACTTGTTGTTATGTTCCCAGCTAACATTCGCGCTGCACGAAAAGGGATCACTATTGGCGGAAGACCAAGTACTCCCCTTTTCCCTCGAACGATTTTACAAATCATATTTTTTACAGCTGTTATTTTGGCCGGATTGCAGTAATAGACTAGTATGGACATAAGCCGAGATTGGTAAGATGAAGAATAAATTCCCAAGCGCTCTCAAATTATGAGGTTAACCAGATATTCCTTTGGTTAACCTTTTTAGGTTATTATCTTTCGGTAGTCAGGATATAACGTCCCATTCATCTTACTCCACAATCTGGCTCGTTTGTTGAATAAATCCTAGTATTTGACATAAATATCCTAAGTAGATATCATAGATACATTAAGTCTGCTAAAGGGGTAATAATATGAAGTTAACAAAAGCAACGAACTATGCTCTCCACACCATGGTATTTTTAGCTGCTAATCCCCCTGATCAGCATATTGGTGTGGCAAAATTAGCTGAACGCCAAGAAGTGTCAACGACCTATTTATCTAAAATACTAACAAAGTTAGTAAAGTCGGGTATGGTTGAATCTGTCTCAGGTGCAAATGGTGGCTATAAATTAAAACCTGGTTGGGAAGAACTTTCATTACTTGATGTTATAAAATCTATTGAAGGTTTGACGCCTATTTTTGATTATTGTCTCAGTCATAATCCTGATTGTTTAATTCAGAAGGCGATCGAATCAGCCGAGGAAAAGCTTTTAGATGAATTGAATCAAACACGTATAGTTGACCTGGCTAACAAAATGAAAAAGACATCTATATAAATCATGATGTCTTTTATCTAAATTGTAGATATTAAAAAGGTAAGCTGATGAGTTATAAATGCAAACTCATCAGCTTATTTATTATGAGAGGGAATAACTTTAAAGACTTTGACCCTTTCTTGAACAACTTTATGAACATTAAACATCTAACTTTTGATTTTTGTAGTGCATAAAATTAGTTGCATGAGGAGGTGGCAGATTACAATTTAAGTTAGTTCACACACTTAACTTTCCTTAAATAATATTAATGTCTTCTTTTAAAAGTGAATACATATATAAATCATCAAATTTGCCACAAGTATATTCGTAATGTCTAAGTAAACCTTCTTTCTTAAACCCTTGTCTTTCTACTAGTTTTTGAGATGGGAGATTATCAGGTTCTATCAATGCCTCTATTCTTTCCAACTGATAGTGATGAAACCCATATTTAATAACTGCCTCTAATGCTTCATTAGCTAATCCTTTCCCCCAGTAATCTTTGCTTAATTCAAATCCAACTTCCGTTCGATAATGTTTGGGAACCCTATTAAGAAATCCGCAACTTCCTATAACCTTTCCCACATTCTTTAGTGTAATTCCCCATCTGATGCCAGTACCTTCTTTGAAAATAGAGTTATACCATTTGATTTCATCCCACACGTCATCCACTGTTTGAAAAGGTTCTAACCCAGTATATTTCACAACCTCCTTATCAGATAAATATAACAACATATCACCGGTATCCCCTGCAGTTACTTCCCTTAAAATTAATCTTTCTGTTTCAATTATCGGAAATTCTTTCACCACTAATTTTCCCACTCTCTATTAACTTTTAAATTTTTTATAGATTTTCTAGTATTCCATTAACTGGCTAATTGATTAATACTAATTATTTCAAAAATTGTCACTTTACTCAATCATTTATTCCATCATAAAAGATGCTCTTCTCGCTCTGGAAAATAAAGTTTGATCAAAAACAACCCAAAAACCAGGATCCTACGATAGATAAAAAGAATCCATTTGAAAAAAAGATTTTAAATAGACTAACTAATAAGAGGTTAGTTTGTAGTGGAACTCATTGATGAGAGATTCTATCACAATTAGAGAGATTACAGAAATTACAAAAAAGCACGCTGGTATCTTCTTTTTAATGACTGGTGCGGCTTTAACTCATGCGTTCGCTAACGATTATGGTGATTACGGGTTTCATGTTATCCTTCCGATTTCATATGCTGCACTAAATATCGTATCGTGAGCGCTACGTCCGAAGAACTGCAAGCTTTAAGGATGTAGTGAAATGAACGGCTGTCGCCTACCACTAGATTTCTACATGAATGGCCTTAAAAAAGCTGCGGCAACCGTGGACGATAAAGTTCAAGACTTCCGCTGTTGTTAACCCGTTAGATTAAACTACGTTGCTAAATTTGTTCGATTTCACGTATTTATATATACTTAAACCATTATGAATAAACAATAAGGGTGAAACGAAAATGACAAATGGAAATAATAGAATGAATCCTAAGGTTGATGAATACTTAAGTAAAGCCACAAAGTGGAAGGCAGAATATGAGAAGTTGAGAAATATCGTTCTTGACTGTGAGTTGACCGAAGATTTTAAGTGGATGCATCCTTGTTACACGTTTGAGAAAAAAAACATAGTTTTAATACATGGTTTTAAAGAATATTGTGCGCTTCTGTTTCACAAAGGTGCCTTGATACAGGATCCCCATGGGATTCTAATCCAACAAACAGAAAATGTACAGGCCGCGCGCCAGATTCGGTTTACCAATGTTCAAGAAATAGTTGAAATCGAAGCTATCTTGAAAGAATATATTTATGAAGCCATTAAAGTTGAAAAAGCTGGTTTGGAAGTGAAACTTAAAAAGCATAAAGAATTCACCATTCCTGAAGAACTTCAAAATAAATTCAATGAGACCCCTGCTTTGAAAACTGCTTTTGAAGCATTGACTCCTGGACGGCAAAGGGCATACATCCTTTATTTTTCTGGGCCCAAACAATCCAAAACTCGAGTGTCGAGGATTGAAAAAAATATGCAGCGAATTCTCAAAGGTAAGGGATTAAATGATTGCATTTGTGGTCTCTCACAAAAGATGCCCAACTGTGACGGCTCACACAAGCACATTCGATGAGAAAACAAATTAATCAAACTTTAAGATATTACCTCACTTCGCGAAAGGACGGGGCTGTCCAAAAACCAAGGTGTCAGGAACCACAACTTCAATATATAGAAGAAACCCTCCAAAAATCTTCTGAATATGGACAATCATAGTGGTTCCGGCCCCCTTTTTGGAGAGCCCCGTCCTTTAATTTATCTATCTTTTTTAATATCGGTCTTGATAAAATCTTTAATTAAAACCCTTCAATTTGCAGCTGGATTCTTAGAATTGGATCTTTCATCGATAGTTTAATAAGCAAATGAGTATTTCAAATCACTCCGAATAATTACTCTTGCAATTGATTTAAAATCAGTTTCAATACATCGTTTTGTGACATATCATTGGTCACTATCATTTCTCCATCCACGCCAAGGTAATCCTTTGGATTCCACCAGGCACGTAAAGAATCTTCTCCGAATTCCATCTTTTTCGAACTAGAGTTGTGACGTATGACTGTTTCCTCAAAAGATAAATCAAAATAATAAGTATATGTCTTTTGGTTATAAAACTGGATTAAGTTATTCAGCATTTCACCATAACGACTTTTATATAAGATCCCCTCCACAATAACAAATTCACATTTATCTTTACCATATTCTGCGATTTGGCGAATCAAATCAATTGAAAGGTTCCCTTCTCTATCGTGAACCTTCAACATTTCACGGCGGACGACATCCTGAGAAACCAATAGCGTTCCATGCCCCAAATGATGTTGAAGACTTTTGGCAGTCGTTGTTTTACCACTTCCTGAGTTTCCTCGTATGATAATTAGCTTAGATTCCATATTCTCCCCCCTATCCTAATTCCCTTCTATTTATATAACCTTCCATTGGCCAACACAACATTTTCTTGCTTTTAATTCATTCGTTATAGAAATTAATTATTACTAACCTGCCAGTTAGCACAGCAAGGCTGCCAACAGTGTTGGCAGCCTTGCTGTGCCGTTCTTTGGCTGTAAAACCTGACGATTTGTCCGGTTTTACGGAAGCCTCAAAACAATACATTTCATCCTCGCGAAATAAATAGCGAGCTGTTACCGGGGGGCATCAATGTCTTCTTACTTTAAGACATACTTGCCAGATGCTCCTCAAGACGATCCATCATCTGTTGGGCACCTGGGGCGGCATATGTTTTCACCTTTTCGAATGTAGCGGCATTTTCTTCAAAAACTGTTCTATAAGTGAGTTTGGTCTTACCATCCAGATTTTCAAAGATTGTTGTCGCCAGATAATGGGGAAAGACAGTATGTTTGATGACGATTCGCTCGGGTTTAACGATCTCGACAAAGACGTTGGTGTTGGGAAAATCAACGCCATCAGGACCGTGCATGATAAATTGCCATGTACCGCCCGGTTTCATATCAAACTTTTGAAAAGTCGTCGTAAAACCTCGGGGGCCCCACCACTTCGACAGGTGCTCCTTTTGCGTCCAAGCATCAAACACAAGATCGCGTGGAGCATCAAATACGCGGGTAATCACAATCTCGCGTTCACCTACTTGCGCTGCGATTTTATTTGTTGTGTTGTTTTGGTTCATGTCTATCCCTCCAAAATGATTTTGACTTGTTAAAACCTATATTCCCTAAGAGCTTCCCTTGCGTTTCTTTTCCATATTTAAATAAGGGGTAAGTTAATTCTACTGTCATCATTGATCAACTACTTTTTTCAATCATAACAAATAAATAAAGCATTGATTTCTTTTAAATTGCTCTCTTGAATAACCAAATCATTACATCGAAAACGCCCGATTCCCTTAATAATTATTCAATAAAACTGTCTCTATGGTTAAAGTACTCTCCTTAACAGTATCCATCAATTTTAACATTAAATATCCCATTTTCTTTAAACGAGTTCCTCCACAATCAGGCCTAATTCTCAAAGAAAGAGAGCAATTCTTACTCTGAAATGCGCTCTTTTGAGAGAGATTAGGATGTTACTTTCTTTTAAATCTATAAGGAAGAGGAAATGGGCACGTCAATGTAGAATTCTTACAGATATTGTGCTCTAAAAAATGCTGACGTATGGGTGGGAACTCAGAAATGAAAACACTATTTCAATATAACTGGCAGGTTAGAGATGATTGGTTTACATGGTGCGAAGATGTATCAGAAGAGGAATTACTGAAGAAACGGGTTGGCGGAGCCGGTAGTATCCTGTACACCCTGTTTCATATCGTGGAGGTCGAACGAAGTTGGATTCACTTTTTGAAAACACAACAAGATTCAGGAGAACCACCGTTTGAAGATTTCGCCAGCTTGGAAAAAGTGAAAGCCCTATCCAACCAATATCACACAGAGATTGAACCGTTTATTATGTCTTGGACGAATGAAATGGAATCACAAACCATTACAGTTTCCAATTCCGAGGGGCAAAGTGCAACTTTCAGGCACGGGGAAATAATGCGGCATGTCATAGCTCACGAAATACATCACGTTGGTCAGTTATCTGTATGGGCGAGAGAACTTGGACGGGAACCAGTGAACGCGAATTTAATCTTTAGAGGGCTATTCGAATAAAAGCAATGTGTCGCTAAGTACTGTGTTAATTTAATAAGACATCATAGATGGTCAAACTTCAGTTAAACCAATATTTACATCAAATACATGTAAATGAAGTGAGAACCATTGATATTCCAATCGTTCTCACTTCAAGGTTTTCTGACGTTACCCCTTTATAGACAATGAAAAAAAGATCTCAAAGTTTACGAAACGCTGCCTTTCCTTTATATAGTTATTTGTTCATAATCCATATTCGATTTAATAGCCCTATACAGGAAAAGGACGCGTTCTTCAATAAACGCGTCCCGATAGTTGAAAATGAAATTAAAACTTTTCCCTAGGTGATCCGTTCTCAAATTCAAATTTAGTTTGTCTGTGCAAAATTTAGACCATAAGCGAGCCACGAAAACCCCTTGCAGCATAGTAGGATTCTGCTCCATTGTGATACACGAAGACGTGACCGAAGCGACAATCGCAAAAAAGTGCACCGCCAAGTTCTCTAATATCAGTGGGGGTTTGCACCCAACTTGACGTTTTTATATCGAAATTTTCAAGTTTCTGCAACGCTCGATATTGTTCTTCAGTCAAAAGTTCTATGCCCATCGAAGCTGCCATATCAATAGCGTTATTTTCAGGTTTATGTTTTTTTCTTGACTCTAGTGCTTCACGGTCGTAACAAACACTTCTGCGGCCTTTAGGACTTTCCGCTGAACAATCACAAAAAATGTATTCGTCCTTCTTTTGATCATAACCAACAACATCTGGTTCACCACCAGTTATTTCCATTTCATTGAGCGACCACAGTTTTTCAGTGTTAGCATCCAGCCTTGCTTGTACTTTATCCCATTCAAGACCTTCATGGCGGTTCATGTTTTTCTCAAAACGGGCTTTCAAAACTCTGAGTAATTCTTCACTCTGTTCTAGTGATAACTCCTTTTTATTGCTGATGTTATTTCTCTTTGTCATATTAATTCCCTCCTTATTGTTTTTACTCATAATGCTTATGTATAATAATCTATTTGTTTTATTCCAGATTTTCATCCTAGAACCCTCCCACCATAAATTATTCTACTTTAAGCATTAGCTTTACGACTAGAATTCATTATAAAAGTTACATTCTATTTAAAAGCTAAAATATCCTTTCTTTGTATAAGGCTCTTTTCGTAAACTTTGTTGCTTTTGGTCAATGATAGACATCTTAAATCATTCAATACTATTGAACCAATTATTGCTTTGACGAAAAGATGCCCCGAAACCATAATCATTACGGTTTCTATTCTTGTTCGAAAAGCAACAATCTATGCGAATATAGCCTTGTACAAACAAACACCACCCTCTTTTAGATTCACACCATCCGGATCACATAAGCATCGAGAATAATCCGGGAAATCACTTGCAGCGGCAAACGGGATCGTACCTCGTAATCAGGAAAGAAGGAATGGGAACCTTTAAACCCTAGAAGAGTGATCTCAGATAACTTGGCCAAGGAAGAATCAACTCCTGCTGTAAGTGTGATTGTACTGATATTTTGTATTTTTAAATTCTTACACGCTTCAACTAACTCTATTGTTTCACCGTTTAACGAAATAAAGATGGCTAGCTCTTTCTCTTTAAGCTTTCTGGACTTAACACGGATAATATTGGGATCATTATGCATTTCCGAATTTTTCCCGAGCAACTGCAGCTTCACGTTCATTTCACTGGCAATCATTTCAGAAAACCCTCTAGCGAAAATATAAATTTTATCGGCATCATGGATTTTTTGAATCGTATCCTCGATATTTCCTCTATTCAACATCTGAACCGTATTTAGTACTTCCAATTCATTTTTCTTAATCGCTTTTTGGATCTTACTATCAATCTCATCAATGGCCTCAACATTTTCTTGGGACTTCATATTGTCTTTTATATTGTATTTAAAAGATGTAAAACCATCATGGCCAATCTTTTTCATTAACCGAACAATCGTAGCTGTCGAAACATTGGCTTCTTCACTTAATTTTACAATCGACATATTAGGGATTCTCTCAATATTCTTTACGATATACTCTAATAAATATCGCTCTGAATCACTTAGGGATTGGTATTTTTCTGCGGGGATATCAAAGATAAAATGATTCATGATCTCACGCCTTTTATATATTGGATAATACTTCCGAAATTGAAAGTATCCTTTCATTTAGTATGTACGAATAATAGCCTCGTTGAAGCAGCTTCTTATGATTAATTTTCCATCAACAAGAAAACATCCTTTTCTAAACCAATTAGCCACCTGATTTCTTGCTCCATATACAATTCTATTAAATCGGAAATTATCCTTCTTCCTATTTCTGATGGAGTGATTGCTTGGGAAATTTCCCTCTCTTTAACGTAACCTACAACCTCCTTCCATCCATATATCTAGAGAAGTTCCCTCTTTCTCCTTCTCACTTATTGCTCAACTTCATAAAGGAATTCTTTGAAAAGTGGAGAACTAATATTATAGACAGATATTTACATTTATTTGCGCAGTGAGGGGGATTTAATGAGATTCATTCGAAATATCTTGATCATTTTGATTGGGATTATCTTGATTAGTTCATTACCTGTTTTATTTTATGGTGGTTCGGGGTTTCAATATATAGTTGAGGTGCTGGTTGCCAATAACATCTCGACGATTGGATTTTACCCGCTTGAGTATGGATTAGCCATTGTTGAAGTGGTAAAGAATTTATTTCAACCTGATCAATGGGTCATCGCCACTTTTGGAAAAGAATATTCTTTTTTTGAATTTTACCCTAACCGGTATTTTTATTCCTTAAAGCTTTTTTCATTTTCATTTTTGATTGCCATCGGGGTCTCATTACTTGTAACGATGATGGTTTCCCTTTCACCAGGCTGGTTTAAAAAGGTTTCGAACTTTACGATTGATATTTTAGAGTCATTGCCAGATGTTTTTATCATTGTTGGCCTCCAACTTATCGTCGTGTTCATTTATAAAGCCACTGGCAATTTAGTTGCAGAGGTGGCGATGTTAAATGAGGAAATTTATTTATTGCCTATCATTTGCTTATCGACGGTACCTGCCGTATTTCTTATTAAAACAGCCCTTCTTCTAATGAGAGAAGAAGAACCAAAGCCGTATATGGATTTGGCCCGTGCTAAAGGATTGAGCAGGCTGAGAGTTTTATTGGTTCATAACTTCCGAAATGTCCTATTTAGTCTCTTTTATCGCTCAAAGATTATTTTTTCATTTATGTTATCGAACTTATTTATTATTGAAAGATTGTTTAATATTAAAGGAATTATGGATCTACTCCTTTATTCAAATCAACTAATACTAGTGGTAGTCATTTGTTCGATTTTCATTCCTTTTTACACATTATTCTCGATCTCTGAGTTTTTCATCATGAGGAAAATAGGTGTAAGGGAGGAGGAATTTATGAATGGGTAAAGATTTATTTAAAAAACCGAAGTTTCTGATTGGGTTTATATTTCTAGCCACCATGGTGATCGCAAGCTTTCTATATGAGCCCTTTATCGCTGAACATATTGAACGCTATGATTTTTTCAAATATAAAGGAGAGATGGTTGGCCCACCATTTACCCCTTTAGAGCTTCCACCCCTAGGATCTGATCGATTAGGAACACCATTATGGACCTACATCATTCAAGGAGCAAAATTTACGATTCTTATGGCGGTCGGGATTGGTTGTATCCAAGTCCTATTTGGATTACTGATTTCTGTTTTCTTCCTGCAATTTTTAAAAAGAGTTCAAAAGCTATTAGAAGTGTTAGTTGAGTCGATGATCTATGTCCCTGTTGCGGCAATCGCATTTTGGCTGCTCATGCCCCTAGACCAAATCATCCTGAAACCTGAGGAACAGTTCATACAATTATTATTGACCCAAGCCCTGTTCATTAGCTTGATTGGAATCCCGCCCGTACTCGTCGTCCTTTTAAAAGAAATCCAAAAAGCACTCCAAGAAGAGTATGTTCTTAGCTCTCGAACCTTAGGGGGAAGGGGATGGTTTTTATATCGTAAACACGTATTTACGAATTTATATCCAAGATTGGTGTTACTATTTTTCCAACGCAATGTACAAGTTCTTGTGTTATTTGCCCACCTTGGATTTATTAATATTTTCTTGGGTGGCAAATTTGCAGAATCTATTGCTCCAGGTGAAATAAGAATGTTCTCGTTATCCAATGAATGGGCAGGGAATATCGGGAAGGCTTACTTTGAAATCATGACGGCACCATGGCTGATCCTAGCCCCCTTAATTGCTTTGTCGCTTGCCGTCTTATCCTTTAATTTCATGGCCTCCGCTGTACAGGAAGTGATGTTAAAAGACTCTCAATCTCGAATCAAGATGAAAAGAAAGAAAATGAAGACCGCGAAGAAAACGGTGACGAAGCTTAGGGATGATGATTTTACTTTTGTTAATAAGTAGGAAAAAAGGTTAAAGGAGAGGAACCATTTCGGTTCCTCTCCTTAACTTATATGGGGAATAATAAACTTTTGAGTCCTTTTTATCCATTTTCATTAATCGGCATCAGCATAACTTCCCACTTATGAAAACATTCATTAAGATAATAAGCTCCACGTTCCGTATCTTTAGAAACACCGCTACACTGCTGCGGTTCAATCAGGTCCTGGCCCTCTTTGTCATAATTCCAATCTCGTGAAATCTCAACCCAGCTTTCGCCTGCTTCCTTATCCTTACGGGATTTTAACGTATAAACAGCGGTAGGATCAGTACTATTCGGTTCAAAGACTACGTAGCGAATTTCACTTTCGTTTCCTGCTTTGGAATCCTCCACAAATTGGTCCATGGACTCTAGATTTTGAACATCATTCCCCTTTTGGATCACATCTGTTTCTAGTGGTGTAAAAGTAGGCACTTCCCTTTCACTATCGCTTTTACCTTCACTTTCATTTTCAATGGCCCCTTGTTTATTGTTTTCTTCCTGCCCTAATCCACACGCCACAAGGCTGAAACAAAAAATTAGGATAATTCCTGTCTTAATGAAAGATTTCATTGATTTCATTCTCCCTTTTACTTATTGCTTTCGTAAGTTTTGTCAGATTAATAGTTAGTAGGTTTTTGAGCATTCCTAAACCGAATAATCGAGAAATCATCAACTGATGAGGAGATAATGGCGTCACGAAGAGGGTAAAGATTAGGAGTTATTCTAAGTTCAACACCCTTTTCTGTGATTTTTTCGAGCAAATCCCCCATCGGTTCTATGGAAATTGGTTGAACAGGAGAGTGAGTGATATAATACCCTGCTGTTTGATCAAATAACAGAAACCCTTCATGAAGAAAAGTATATTTGTAAATAGTGGTGCTTTTGATCCTTTCCATCCATGCTGTTTCGACCGCAATAACCTTATTGGCAAGTGTGTGGGAGAAAAATAATTTTACATCCTCTTCACTCATATTAGCTGATCTCGTATAGATCACACGTGGACAATCTCTCGGAAAAAAATAATGAACAGCATGCTCTTCATCAATCGCCCAAACTGCAGGTGGCATCTCTTTATTTTGATTCTCTAATGGGATAAATTCTTTGATAGTAGGATTTTCACTGAAATGATAAAGCATTTTGTTTATACCTCCAGATCTTTATAGACAAAAAACTATCTTGGGATTGTCACTTTAAACCTTCTTTTCTCAAGAATTATGCCAACCTATTAAATTCTTTCCTTTTTATGATAATCCTTCTTAGAACCTATAAAATTTTGGTAGTATCTGATTTTCAACCAAATAATATGGCGAACTTTTTCAATTGACATTAATACAGATATCGCATTACTATCATAAAGAGAGAATAATTTCCAATTTTCAGTAGGAGGTATGGCGATGAATAAAAACAACTCTTCCCTTTTATGGCTTCCGAAACTTGCTGGAGGGCTGCTGATCTTTATGGGACTTTTTCATCCTATTTATTCGATCATTGCAACACAAGATATGTGGAAACAGTTTATACTGTCCGGCTTTTGGAATTCAGTTGCCCCACCTTGGGAATCTCGTGACATTGTATTTCAACGTAATTTTTGGACTTCGATTGGAAGCTTGTGTTTTCCATCTGCTTTATTGGGTGGCTATCTTTTATGGAGCATTCGACAAGGATATGCCATTCCAGCCTTTCTAGTTTGGGGAATTTTATTATATGGTGTAGTATCCTCCATACTTATGCCTATTTCAGGTTTTTGGTTTCTAGTAGCAGCGGGGCTGTTATTGATTATTTATCAACTCCGAATAAAGCATCAGCCCCCAAGAGATGCCAAATGAAAATGTTGATCGACCAATTTCTATTTTAGGAGTCTAGATAAAGGATGATTGGTGGGGTTCAGGAAATCTCGTCTCATTCAACTACCAAAATCCATCAACATGATCTTATAAAAAAATAAGTTTGAAGATTCCGCTTCCTTGTCGACTCATACCAAAATTTCTACTATTTATTGGAATATTTTAACGAATAGTTATCCACTAGTCGAGAAATTTATCATTTCCTAGACAATAAAAAAATCCCAATAAAACAGGGACTCTTTCTTTCACCATCAATACTTTCTCAAAGGGACTTTGCCATCTCCTGTGCAATTTCGATCTTCACTTAAACACATTAATAGGTCTGAATCTATTAGTAATTCAAAAAACCAAGCCCTTTTCCTGTTTCTTCAGCTGTTACAGTTTATCTTTTCCGGTACCTTCCAATTACATTAAGATTCTTTTATGTCCACAGATATTTTAAGGACTCCCCTAGTTGGGGAAAACATATTTATTTTCATTTAATTTTTTAGGACTCGCGGGGAATGAAAAAGAAATAATCACTCCATAATCCCATAAGGTAAAGAAATTATAATTTGTGTACTTAGATGATACTGTCAAACAATTAATAGAGCTTTATGCGGAGCTAGGAATGCGGACCGAAGCAAAAAAACCTTTCAACATTATGAAACTCTATTAAAGGAAAAACTAGATATAACTCCAACTCCTATATTAAGAGAGTTGTATACATCACTAGTCGATTAAAAAATTCCGAGGGACTTAATGCCCCTCGGAACTTCAATGGTTACTATTTATCAAAAAGGCCCGTCACAACATGATAGGATTAGCTCCCTTCATTTCTCTCAAATGGCCATTGCTAGTGGCAGAGCTGTCGATTCCTTTAAAGTAAATGACTTCGATATAAATTCTTCATTTTGTGAGATAACTCCATCCCTTGAACAAAAAGATTCCATTTTGGCTAGGATCCTCGAAATAACCACGGAATCCTCATTTCAATCAATCCTTCTTCAGTCACTCTATAAGCTGCAAGGGGATCATACCCTTCTGTTCCCAGATTCCATTTCAGGGCTCCAGCTATTCCCTTGATAATTTAATTAACACTATAAAGAAGAAGGAGCAGTAAACAATCCTTCTATATAATCATTTCCGGCACAAAAGGCAATTAATGGAATAAGATAGAGTACAAGCATTACTATTGAAAGTGTTAAATTCAGGCTTTGATATGAATTACTTTCTATACACGAAAGATCATCGTGGTACGATCATTATGCTTTTGATCGGAACGGTGTCTCCAGTTTACCTTCCACGCATTCATCATTAATCCGATTTACTCGAAAAAGGCCTCTAAAGGTAAAGTGGTTTTGTGTTTATAAGTAATGGTAAACATTATGAAAGTAGGGGAAGGATTGTGCCAGAAAAGGTATATGTTAGAGATTTTAATAAAGCGAATGATTCTCTTACCATTCAATCCGCAATCGATTTTGCTAAGAATAATAATGTGAAAACCGTAATGTTAGATGATCGAGATTACGTCATCACTTCACCCATTGTTATTAAACAAGGTGTAAAGTTGCTATTTGGTTATGGAACACAGTTTATCGTTGAAGGTAACTTCAGAGTAATTGAACTTCAGAAGAATGCTTCTATTGAAGGGGCTTATATTGCAATCAATGATTCTAACTTTGATTCGGAAGTTATTTACCTAGACGGTAAATATAAATATTATAACACCTGGCATAGAACTCAGGTAAAGGATATCAATATCGTCAATTGGTTCGGAAGCCACAAAGGTATAGGGTTATCCTTATATTCTGGAGGGGCAGGACATGAAATAACGTTTATTGATTTTGAAAATATTAAAGTGGCTGGTTTAAAGACAGGATTAAAGTTAGTCGTAAATCGCCCGTCTTCTGGGTTAGCATGGATCAACGCAAATCGTTTCATCAATCTATCACTAGATGATTGCGTCGACATGATTACATTGGATAGTCATTCCACTATACCGAATGAGATCAGTGGTAATCAATTTAGAAACATTCAGGTACAGCCTTCATCCCAAACTAATAAGATACTGAAGGTAAGTGGTCAATTCAATGAATTTGATGGAATGGTTTGGGAGACACATGTCATACCTCATGATAACCCTGTGATCGAACTGACAGATCAGAGTATGGATACAACACTATATATTCCTTCAGTTCCTGATAATCGAATTTTAGACAGGGGACATCGAAATAAAATCAATTTGTAAACGATGGTTGACAAAAACAGCAACTGAGTTCGGGCAGGCCCGTACTTAAGTTGCTGTTTTTATAGAAGTGGTGTGCAAGACATCCTCTTTAAATTCAACAACGGATAATCGTTACAGAACCATATCTATAACATCAATGGTTTTTTACAATGTTGCTCAATTTCATCCCAATCCAGCTCAATACGATGGATATCTTCTTCAATTAATTCACTGCCCGATTGGACTTCAATGATTTCCATATCAGTGGTCGCCTTGATGGCATGTCTTGCAGCTAAAGGAATATGAATGACATTTCCTGCACGAACATGACTCAATTGATCATTTAGAACAAAAACCCCTTCTCCCTTTGTAATGGTCCAAAACTCGCTTCTCTTAAAGTGGATTTGATAACTTAAGTTTTTCCCTGACTTGATCCCAATACGTTTCGTTAACACTTCATTGCCTTCCTTGTATTTTGTATGCTCGAGCACACGATACCATCCCCAACGGCGTTCTTCATACATCGGCCTTCTAGGGGGCTCATTCACAAAATTTTTCACCCGAGGACTTGCGTCTTTATCTGACACGAGAATGCCATCCGGACTTGCAGCTACGATTACATTACTTATGCCTATAAGAGTGATGGGAATATCCAATTCATTGATAATGTGGGAATGCTCTACATCGTTACTGATAATTCCTTTTCCAATCATGTTGTCTTCCATTTCTTCTGTTAATGTGTTCCATGTGCCAAGATCCTTCCAAGCCCCTTCATATGGAAGGACGACCATTTGTTTCGCATTTTCTAGAATTTCATAATCAAAACTGTTTTTAGGAAGGTCATGATAGTGATTGATTAATTCATCATATTGAATTGGAAAACCTTTATTAGTTAATATGTTGAGGATGTATTCCAGTTTAAAAGCAAAGACTCCGCAGTTCCAAAGGGCTTGATTATCAATCAATTTCTTGGCATCCTCTTCATCAGGTTTTTCCTTAAAGTGATCAACAGTCAACCATTCTCCACTGGCTTCTTTCGGTACAATATATCCGTATTTCGATGATGGAAATGTAGGTGTCACACCCATCAATGCTAATTCAGCACTGGATCGGACCAATGCTGATTCCAAATCTTTAATCCGTTGAAAAAACGGATCTTCTACCAATGAATCCACCGGCAGAATTCCCACTACTTCCTCAGGACTACACCCCTGTACTGAATATAAATATATTGCAGCTAACGCAATAGCTGGAAAGGTATCCCGCTTTTGCGGCTCGATTACGATCGGGATATCCGATCCCAATTGACTCGTAATCATTTCAACTTGAGAAAGACTTGTGGCGATAATCGATTTATCGACGAGGTCATTTTTGGATAGTTGATCCCAAATACGTTGGACCATAGAGACCTTCCGGCCATTCCTATCCTTTAATACTCTCAAAAACTGTTTGGATCGTGCCTCATTGGATAAAGGCCAAAGTCTTTTTCCTGAACCACCTGATAAGAGAACTAGACGCATACACAACCACCCTTTTTATAAAAGTGTATATTTATTTGTTTAAACGATATTTTTCCAAGTGGTGACCAGTTTTTCACAATTGCTTTCCCACGAATAGTTGGCATTCAAAAACCTTTGCCCATTTGCTGAAAGCCTATCTCTTAATTCCTTACTCGTCATCAACTTTTTTAAATGAATTTTTAATTCCTCATTTGTTGTATATTTAATGACCTCATCATCATTGATATCAGATATCCCTTGTAATGCAAGGGTAGAGGCAATAACAGGAAGGCCGCATGATAAGGCTTCAATGACTTTATTCTGCATCCCTGTTCCTGACATCATAGGATAGACTCCAATCAGAGATTTACATAAAATTTCACAAATGTCTTCGACAAACCCCGTTACCACCACGTTGTCTCGACCATTTAGTTGCTTGATTTTTTTAACCGGATCTTTTCCGACAATATAAAATTGATAGTCGGGGTATTCCTCATGGATTTCCGGCCACACTTTAGTAGCAAAGTTATAGGCAGCTTCGATATTGGGATAATACTGCATATTCCCATGGAACAAGATAATTTTTTCTTTGTTGTATGTCGGATACTTTGCTAGATATTGGGGGGTGATATAAGTACCGTTCGGATTTACTTCGATCGTATCAGACTTCAAATATCTTTTATCGTTTTCTGAAATGATGAAAGTCTGGTTGTAAGCATTTAGTACATGGTGTTCATACCGTTTTAATAAGGAATGTTCCAATAATAGGATGATCTTTTTATAAACCTTTTCTTTCCGGGAACGACGGAACATATTGAGTGACAACGCATCGATCATATCAACAGTCTTTGGTATCTCCCTTTCCATAAAATACTCTGCGACTCGAAGAGTTTGTATATGGGCAATGTCAGGTTGAATTTCACTAAACAGATTGGAAACAGAATGTTTCATTTTGCGATTAATGTACATATTGACTTGTAAGGGTTTAAAATTGATCAGCGTTTTAAACAAGTTTGTAAACATGGTCCTTTTTGTCAACTTTAATAGATGGATCTTTTCACAATACGGACTAAGCTTTCTTATTATTAATTCTTCTTCTTCAGAAGAGGAAATGAAGCTGATGAAATAGATTCGATAATTCCTTTTCTTTAGTTGTTTGATTTGTTCCCATGCGATAAGCTGATCCCCCTTATGTGGGGGATAAGGTGGTCTTGCGGCCAAATATAATAATTTCATCGTTTTCCCCCCTTACCGTTTCATTTTCGGAAGATAGCTTTCAAGATACTGTTATCCTTGATATATTTCAGATGTGGAATGAATCATGTTGGATAAGGAAAAGGATCGTTCTACTTTTTCCCTTGCTGTGGTCACCAACACATGTCTTAACTTTTCATCATCGAGAAGCAGCTTTATTTTTCCGGCAAATTCTTTCTCTGAATGCTGTGATATGAGGAACCCCGTTTCGTGATTGACTATTGCTTCTTTAATACCGCCTACATCAACGGATACGATCGGGGTACCGGAGGCCATTGCTTCAAGGACGACCATGGGAAATACCTCTCTGAGGGAAGTAAGGAGCAACACGTCCATGGTGCATATAAATTCGTATGGATCGGATAGATTCCCATGGATTTTCACTTTATGGTGTAGGTGTAATTCATCGATCATCTTTTTGATAGATGTCCGCTCGGGCCCATCGCCAGCAATGTGGAACATTACGTGATCCATATCCCTGAATTCATTCGCAATTCGCAAGAAGAGTGCATGGTTTTTTTCCGCTGATAAGCGGGCTAAAATTCCAACATGGAAAGTCTCTTTCTTTTTCTTTGGTTGAAAGGAAAATTGGGCTATGTCTACACCGCTGTAAATTGTTCGAATGCGTTCATCCCGAATTCCGAACTGTGCCAGGTTTTCCTTTTCAAAATGACTCACCGTAATGATTTGATTCACATGATCGTTTAACATTTTAGTAAACATTAAGGGTGCCTTTTTTTCAAGAATGGTTATATTATGTTTGGTATAAACAAGTTTCAGGTTTCTCCTTGAAACCCTCTTAATGACAATGGCATAGAGTAGCATTCTTAAACTATTGGCATGAATGACATCAATATTTAAACTGGCTATTTGTTTCATCAATACATATAAATTAGCTATATGATTCTTTGAAGATATCGGAATGAAATAGCGTTTATTTTGGATCTGATCGTACAATTCGCCAGGACCAGCTGCAGCATATACAGTCAACCATTCATCCCTGAGATGGTTTTCAAGTTTACAAAAATACATCTCAGCTCCTCCTGTTTTGAGTTTATCGGTTAAAAGTAAAATATTGTTCATTTTTGTTCTTACCTCCACCTAGGGTACAGTTCTATTCCACATAAAATATTGTTCAATGAAGGGATATGTAGGTTATCCTTTGAAATCCTTTTCGGTATGTTTCAATAACTCCTTCCTCTCATATTCATGAAGATATTTGAAAGCAATCGCTAAGAAGAGAAAGAACGCTTCATTGATGATCAAGGAAAGGGATAGCATTTGAAAAGCGAAAGCAATCAATGTTAATGGAACAAAGGTTTTTAATTTGTACAACTTATGTCTTATTAGTTTGATAAAAAGAGCTAGTAGGAATGAAATGTACATAAGAAAACCAGTAATACCAGATTCGGCCAAAATTTCTAAATAGGTATTATGAACATATAAGTGTTCACTGTGCTTAAAGGCATAGTACTCGGAAAAATTAAAAGCCCCGATTCCGATAAGTGGATTGGAAATAAAGTAGTCAATGGCCAGTCCCCATAATTCAAAACGGCCACTTCCGCCATCTGACAAAAAGTCGTTAAAACGGCTCGTTATGATCTGATCGAAATCGAATTGGATGAACGTACTGGTAATATAGAACAAAATCAGACATAACAAGGAAACCATCAACATTTTTATTTTCCTGGGCAAATCCTCTAAAACAATGTAAATAAGGACAACGAGCACCAGGGCAACAAGTCCCCCCCGTGAAAACGTTAGGAGGTTGGTAATAATACATAGGAGGAAACCAATTGAATTTTTTAAACCTTTTAGGCGTGTTAGGTAAAAGCAAAAAAACAACGTATTATAATAAAGAAAGATGTTTGGGTCTTCCAAGAGGCCGATCAGCCTTGGATAATTCCTGTCCAATAATAAGCCAAATGAGGTAATCTCTTTGTCGGTTGGTGACCCTCCTGTAACCTGTAATCCAATGATGTATAATAATAGACTAAGAACATTGAATATCAGCCCAACATTTGCGATGGAAAGTTCAACATCCCGAATCGATACTTGCTCTAGGATAAATCGCATGATGAAATATGAACCAAGGACGATAATGACACCTAAAATGATACGTATACTGGACTCGGGATATTTTGAAAAAGCACCACTTAGGCAATAGGTGAAATAAAAGAAGACCAATAAAAGTTCATAACCGTAAAGCTTTCGAATGTAAAAGTCCTGGATATACAGACAGAAGACAATAGCCAGAAAAATCATGTATATCTTCAATGAAAAACCAATGGACAAATTATATTTACTCAGCGTAACAAAAAGTAATAGAAGAAAGATTGGCCATGTTGTACTTTTGTTATTTAGCAATCTTTCCATACTGTTTATGTCTCCCATCTGTTCCGTAATTGGTTTTGTGCTGCTTTCTCTTACTTAAAAAATCTGCTATTAAGTTCTTAAATGTCTGATCCAATAGGTAAACCATCGTTAAAATAAGAATGATGGTAAGGCACATGGCGATGAAGGGATACGCGTTTAAAAAAAAGTGAACGAAAAGGAACGAAAGTGAAAAGTAAGTTCCGTATGGAAGAACCACTCTTTTAATCACTGTTCTTCTAATTGGATTGGCGATGACATAACCAATAAATGATATACTCTCCATGATGACGACTGCATAGGCGGCGCCAACCACTGCATAGGTCAAGCTTAGGAAATACAAAGACATGATACCGAAAACGATCGTTGTGAACTGAACAATCGTACGACGGCTCTGCAACCCTCGTGTGGTTAGACCATCAGCAATGGCGATATTGAAGCCCTGTAAGACGATGATAAAGGACAAGATTTTCAATAGTTCTACCGCATCCCCCCATTCATCTCCAAATAGAACGGTGACCAAATACGCAGCCAAATAGAAGATGGAAATAGTCATACCCATACCCATTAGGGACATGATTTTCATTTGAAGGATATTTAGTCGCGCGTGCTCTTTTAAATCTCCCTGATTGTATTGTTTAAATAACATAGGGAAAAACGCACCAGCGATGACCCCTGGTATTTGGTATAAGGCAGAAGGAATACGGTAGGAGACCGCAAAGAGTCCAACAAGCGTAATGGCCAATGTTTTTTCTAATACTAATGGACCTATTTGAGGGATTAACATCATCAATAAGCCACTCAATAAAAACGGACTTAATTTTTTCAATAACTGTTTCTGAAAAGGCGATTTCCATACGATTTTGGTAAATCTTCTTACTAAATAAAGGCTACACAGACCCCCCATTAAATAAGAAGTACCATACAATGTTGCGGCGAGATGGACATCTACATTTAACGCCATACATAGGATGATGGATATAATCAAAACAATGGATGTAATGATTTTTATGAATGCAATAAATTGCATTCGCTCCATCAATTGAAAATAAGTAATCCCTATGCTTTGCATGGTTAGGCCAATGAGCATCGGAAACAATAAACTATAAATCATATGAAGAATTTCTTGTTGCTGATAAAGCATATGTATTCCAACCGTAAAAAGGAATACCGTGAATATCAAACAGATCAATCGGATTTTTAGATAAGAAGTAAATTGAGCATCCAGTTTCTCTTTTTTGGAGCCCTCTCGAAGGAATGTATTACTAACGCCTAAATCGGTGCAAAAGTTCATCACCATGGAAAGGGAGAGAGCAACACTAAACATCCCATAGTTTTTTGCGTTGAAGTAATTAGCCAAAATGATTAGCGTTGTTGCATTTAAAATATTCGCAAGAACGGTACTGTAAAATAAATGAAATATATTTTTTGCAATGGAGTTCTTTTTTATCACATAGTTCTCTCCCCGATTTTTAATATGTTTGATGGAAATAAGATGTCAAGTTCAACTATAAGTACAAATAAGATCAAATCAGTACCAGCAGGAAATCTTGTCATCTACTTCCAAACAAGGAGGAATAGGTTATGAGGAAAGGATAATAGTACCTGTTACTTCATGTTTGCTCTGTTCGATTTGCTTTTTTACATCCACAATCTTTTCTAACTTGTCACGACCTTCCTGAATGACAAGGACAATTCCATCAGATAGTTTTGCAGTTATCTGGGGGATCGGTGTATCCAAGTAGTCTGATGTATGAAAAAGAATGACATCAAAGTCTTCTTTCCAACCGTCAATAAGAGTCGGTAGCGATCCCATCGTCAATAAAGCGGTTGGTTCATAAATGGATTCGCTTGTTGGCAGACAATAAAGATAATCCGTTATCCTTACTGGATTATTGGTATTCATATGTGGCTCACTTAAAAGTAGATCAGAAAATCCAAGAGTATTTTCAACGTTAAATACATAATGTAAAGAAGGTTCATAAAGATTCGCATCCACTATCAATACTCGCTTTCGTTGTTCTGAATATGCTAGGGCTAAGTAGCCTGATGCATTGGCGATATTTTGTGATTGCGCAAGTGACGTAACGATTAATAGAAAAGGGTGGTCAGGAAGATTCGCTTCGATATTGTTACATATGGTAAAAAATTGCTCTTTAATCTTTAAGCTTTGTGGATTGAATCGATATTTCTTTTTGAATTTTGTAGCCAAATGAGTCACCTCGCTTTAATAGATGATTTTTGTTTATAAATGGTGGTTCGTTTTTGCTTATTCTTTTTTATGTTCAAATTCACTCTTCCAGCCAATGGGAGTCCAAGTCGTTCGAGTTCTTTGTTGCTGTAAGTTTTATCATCAAAAAGTTCTCTAAAGAGGGCCAAACCAATTCCCGCAAAGAGTCCCAATACAATTGAAATCACGGCAACAAAATTCAGTTTTGGAAAAAGGAGTTTTGCATTTTCCACTTCAGAGTCTTTAAAAATACGAAGATTGTCTATATTCGCATAGTCTTTAAAACTAAGGATGGATTGCCGTGCAAGAGATTGTGCAATATCTTTTGCCAACTGTGGATTAGAGTCTTTTACTGTAATCGTAATGATTTGCGAATTGTCTTTATTGGTTACAGACACCTCTTCCAGCAACTCATAACTTGAACGGTTAAGGTTTAATTCTTCTTTCACGGCAAGCATGATATGAGGACTTTGAATGATATCCATGAACGAAATGGCGAGTTGCCGGTTTTCTTGCACTCGATTCAGCTCTTTTGGATCTCCCCCTAAAGACCCGGCAAGAATTTGGGTGGAAAATTGATAGGAGGGTTTTATAAGGTAAATTGATGAAAGAACAACTAACCCAGAGAAGCATATTGTTGTAAGAATAATAATAAAGAGTCGTTTCTTTAGTATTTGTAGGAATTCTATGATTTTTAATTTTTCATTCATCTATCCTCATCCTTATTTTATATGGGATTATAGCCAGTGCTTTTTGATTGAATGGAAACTTATCTGAATAGAAAGCGTTTATGAACGGGTGAAGATTTGAAGGGGTTTATTATTGACGGTTGCATAGCCATTTGGGTTGTTTTCCTGCCATCTCCATGCATCTTCAAGCATTTCCCGCAGCCCTTTTTCAGCTCGCCATTTTAATTCATGATTCGCTTTTGAAGGATCTGAGTAACATTTAGCAATATCCCCAGCTCTTCGTTCGACAATCTCATAAGGAATGGTTTTTCCAGAGACTTTTTCAAAAGCAGATACCACCTCCAAAACACTATATCCTTTACCAGTTCCTAGATTATAAGCCTCAATACCTGTTGTGGATACAACTTTAGAAAGCGCTTTTAAGTGACCTTGAGCCAGATCCACTACATGGATATAGTCGCGAATTCCTGTACCATCCGGTGTTTCATAATCATTGCCAAAAATACGAAGCTTATTTAATTTCCCAATCGCAACTTGAGTAATGTATGGGGTTAAATTATTGGGCGTACCATTTGGATCCTCTCCAATCAAGCTGCTCTCATGTGCCCCGATAGGGTTAAAGTAACGCAGGAGCGCAATGCTCCATTCATTATCGGATATAAATAGATCTCTGAAAATTTCTTCAAGCATCCATTTTGTTCTTCCGTAAGGATTGGTTGCTCCTAGAGGGGTATCCTCTACAAGAGGAACCGATTCCGTGTTGCCATATACGGTTGCAGAGGAACTGAACACCAACTTCTTAACTCCGAATGTTTTCATTACATCACAAAGTGTAAGTGTGCCACTAATATTATTGTGATAATAATGGAGAGGGATTTGAACAGACTCCCCAACTGACTTAAAGCCCGCTAAATGGACAACAGCATCGATCTTATTTTCGGAAAAAACACTTTTCAGTCCATCTTTATCACGGATGTCGATCTCATAAAATGGAAACCCTTTTCCAGTGACTTTTCTAACACGATTTATAGATTCCAAACTACTATTTGAAAGGTTATCCACGATTACTAATTCCAATCCATTCCTTAATAATTCAACACAAGTATGACTGCCTATATACCCTGCGCCACCCGTTACCAAGATACTCATCATTCACCCCTTCAATCCCCTATTGTTTTCCCTGTTCGTTCTTTATCGAGCCCCTGCACCTGAAAAGATCACTTTTATGGTTCGTACGACAATCTTTAAATCGATTCCGATATTCAAATTTTGTATGTAATAGAAATCCAATTCTAATTTCTCTTTTGGTGAAAGATCATAACCGCCATTCACTTGCGCCCAACCAGTAATACCGGGTTTAACGACAAGACGTTTTTTAAAATCTGGAATTTCTCTACTAAATTCATCAACAAAAACAGGTCTTTCCGGCCGAGGGCCTATCAACGCCATATCCCCTTTTAAAACATTAATCAATTGCGGCAATTCATCAATCCTTTTCTTTCTAATGAAAGCTCCAATTCTCGTTACCCGAGTATCATTTTTCTCTGCCCATTGAGCTCCATTTTTTTCAGCATCAATAAACATGGATCTCAGTTTAATGATGTGGAAGGTTCTTCCGCCAATACCCAGTCTTTCCTGAAGATAAAAAGCAGATCCATTGGATTCTAATTTAATGAATAGGCAACATAGAAGGATCAAAGGAGAAGTAAGAAGTAATATAAAAATGGCTAAAATAAAATCACAAACACTTTTTAGCATTAAGTAACCATGGTTCGAGATAATAAATTCACCGCTAAGAGTATTTTTACGACTTAGCGTACCCTCAGGAAATTTTAGTTTTTTTACACCCACAAACATCCGCCTCTCATTTTGCCAACCTACCCGTAATGTATGGATCCTGTTATTTGAGTTCAGATATTTTAGAAATGAATATTTCACATTTAAGACCTTTAAAGTCCTAAAGTACTTTCTATTTAGAGACTTGCGGATCGTTTTTAACCCCCAAAAATTTTAATTGTTCTTAAATAGAACTGTTTTAAACAAGTTCATGACTTTATTTTGTTACTATTTCCCCTAAAAATATTTGACCCCAAATAAAGATACCTATATGTATATTTGAATCAAGTTAGGTAGGAATAGTTAGTGGAGCTGTAAAATTCAGGATTTGGCAAACAATCACTCATGTGCCACACAATGTAAATAGATGGCAGCTGCAAGATAGAGCCCTCCTAAAGAGGTCCAAATGAAGTATTAATTTTTCCATGTCCATTCCCCTCATTAATTACCGCTTTTTATATCAAAATGGGTGAATGAAAGATTTTAACTTATTACATATAGTTCATATACTTAATAAGAATTTGGTTATTGATAAGCTCCAACAGCCCTCTTTTCCTTATACAAAAATTTTCCATCAGATGAAATTTATCTCATTTTACCATGTGTCAACCGCTAGTTTACAGGGGGTTATTTTGTCCCTTCTTGATTTGTTTTCGATAGTATCTGATAAAAAGTGACGAAAAGAACAAGTGAATACGGGGATTATAATATTATTTGTCAAATTACACCTTATCCCGTTGAAAGAAAACTAATAGGTTATTAATTTACTTGAATAAAATGACTCGGTAAATTTCTGATTCTTAACCTCATTCTTCACGATGGGTGCCCAAATGCAAAAAAGTCCTCAAAGCGATCATTGAGTTTTAAAAGTGCTCCATTTGGACCATCTAACGCTGACATAAAAAATCTAACAATAGAAGAACCATTTATTATTGTTTAGCCATATAGCCTGTTCAGCCACTCATTCATATATTCATCTATATTTTTCATTAGTAATGCAATTCCTCATATCCCTCATTTTTGTGAAGACCAAGACGCATAAGATTATAATAACTTTTAGTTCTTACAATTCTCTTAATCTAAACAAAAGCGGCAACAATGGTAAAAATCTAAAATCTAAATAGCTTTCTAATAATCTACAAAGGTATCTGTTGTAAAAGGTTATAAAATTATTCTCTCTTCATATTAGGAGGCAATAATTTATCCAAGCATGTACCTGTCTCTTTTTCTTTTTATTATTAAATACCAAATAAACACGGAAACAATTTTCATAACAAAGGAAGGAATAAAATATGGGAATAAGAAAAACCAATAATGACGGGAGAATTTTTCTGAAAGTAAGAATAGATAATGGGGTACACATTTAGTGTAAGCATCACCCAAATCTGTTCAGCAATGGTTTGAATTATTGAGTGTTCTTGGATTGGGGTTGAGCGTTAACTAATGTGTTGTAAAACAAATGTATAGAAAGCTTCCTTTTATATTTAGAAATACCGGCTTTATCCTACGAAGACCCGAGAAATAGTAAAAAAGCAAATCCAAAAATTCTTTACGAGAACTTTTGTGATTTGCCTTTTTTCTAAATAGAAGTTTTACAATAAATACCTTTCAAGAATAGAACGATTCGCTTCTTTATAAACATATAAAGAAACAGGTCGCCCAAGCCCATATGTAATCGTTTCTTCTAAAACCTCAATATCCTTTAGAAACTTTAAATATTTTCCGATGGAGACCCTTGAAATCGAGGTTTTTTCCGCTATATTGTCAGTGGAAAAAGAAGTCTTCCCCATCTCTTTAATAGCGTTTACAACAATTTTCAAGGTACTTTTCGTTAATCCTTTTGGCAGTGGCTGTTCTGACATTGTAGGTGTTTTTTGTTCAGTACTCAATATCAGTTGATCCAGCTCTTTTTGTTCTATATGACGTTTCTTATTTAAAAAATTATATTTTTCCCGATAAGAGGCTAAGGCATGATTAAACCTTTCGAATTCAAAAGGCTTAATTAAGTAATCCACTACCCCATATCTCAATGCTGTTCGGATTTTCTCTACGTCAGATGCAGCTGTTATGAGTATCACATCGATATTTTTATCTTGCTCTCGTATATACGTTAACAGTTCTAATCCATTTTTACCTGGCATGTAAACATCTAATAATACAAGGTCAATCTCTTCTTTGTCGATGTATTCCAAGGCATCATTAACAGAATGAGCGACACCCATAAGTATAAAATGGTCGATTTCTTCTAGATAGCGTTTATTAAATTCTGCCACCATCGGATCATCTTATACAATGAGAACTCTAATCATCACCTTCACCTCCTGTCTGGGTTTCAAAAGGCACTTCCACATATATACTAATTCCACTGGCAGGTTTTAAACGAATGCTAATATCCCCACCAATCTTTTCGATACTTTTTCTAACAAGATAGAGTCCGTAGCCTCTGTTTGGTCCTTTTGTAGAAAATCCTTTTTCAAATACATGGTCAACCATTTCTTTTGAAAGTCCTGGGCCTGAATCCGTAACATTGATCAATAAGTGTGGATGTGAATAGTTGAGGATTACCTCGATATCTTTATTAGTACTCTCTGCTACAGCTTCTATGGCATTATCGATTAGATTCCCTAAAATCGTAATGACTTCATGGGCTGTATCTGAATGCTTTGGTTCGGGTATAACTGATTTCGTTACAATCGATAAATTTACATTTTCTTCTCTTCCATAGCTAAGCTTTCCCATTATAAATCCCGCGAGTGCAGGGTCCTTGATATTTTTTGTCACATGACCGACTTCATGATTTCGGTGGTCGACAAGTGTATGGATAAATTCTGTTAATTCATCCTTATAACCCATACGGACCATTCCGAGAATGACGTGCAACTTATTCATAAATTCATGGGATTGTGCCCTCAGTGCCTCAGCATAGGTTCTGACACCTGTTAACTGTTCGGCTAACTGATTCATTTCGGTTTTGTCTCTAAAGGTCGAGATTGCACCAACGACTTGTTTATTCACTATAAGCGGTACTCTATTTACAAGAATTGAGATTCCATTGATACTTTGTTCTTCATCAAGTTCAGGTTGTCCCGTTCTTAGAACAGATTCGATTTCGAAGGTTGGAATAAATTCATCCACACGCATTCCGATCGGGTTTCCTGTCAGCCCAGCCCTTTTAAACATACGGATCGCGGATTTATTCACAAGGGTAATGGTGGAATCTTGATCAACCGCAATCACTCCTTCATGAACGGATTGCAGCATCGTATTGCGTTCTTCAAGGATTTTGGCAATGGCTAAAGGTTCAAGTCCAAATAAAATCTTTTTAATGTATCTTGCTACAACATAAGCACCTATAATACCAACTAATATCCCAATGAACGAGCCGATGATAAGATTTTCATGCCCTAGATCAATGGCTTCATCCACCTTTTCCAGGGAGATCCCAACAGCTACGGCCCCGATTTGCTTATTGTTTTCATCATAAACAGGGGCAAAGGCCCGTAATGATTTCCCCAATGTGCCTTCAGAAATCGAGATATATTCTTTCCCTTCTAATACGGACTTTTCATCTCCCCCAACAAATTTTTCTCCAATTCGTTCGGGGTTTGGATGTGATTTCCGAATCCCGTTCATATCGAAGACGACAATAAAAAGGACATTAGTAGCTTCGCGAATGTCAGTGGAATACTCCTGAATCTCCTCAGCATAGTCTTCATTCTGTAATCCACTTTTTACGATTCGTGATTTTGCGACGGTTTTTGAAATCACTTTTGCTTTTTCTTCAAGACTTTCTTCCACCCGGTCATTAATGGTCGTACTAATTAACAAATCCGTAACGAGCAATGAGACTAGGACAACGAGGCAAACAAGGAAAGTCATAATAGAATGAAGCTTTAATTTTTGTCTAAGCATAGACTCACTCCAGCCCGTAATGAAATATATCTATTATAAACGAAAGAAGGCTGCCCTGAAACAGGACAGCCTCTACATACTCAGGTTATGCTGACATTTCCTCCTTAGAAGTGGTTTTCACAACCTTTGGTGTAAACTCTCCTTCCATCTTAGAAACGACTACTGTTGCTACGCCATTCCCGATTAAGTTCGTGATGGCACGGGCTTCAGACATGAAGCGGTCAACCCCTAATATTAAAGCTAGACCAGCAACCGGAATCGTTGGGAAAACAGCCAAGGTTGCGGCAAGTGTGACAAACCCTGAACCTGTTACACCTGCAGCTCCCTTCGAAGTCAGCATCAGGACCCCAAGTAAAAGCAATTGATCGCCTAATGAAAGGTCAACGCCAAATGCCTGTGCGATAAACAGAGCAGCCATTGATAAGTAGATGGAGGTTCCATCAAGGTTAAAGGAGTAACCTGTTGGAAGGACAAGTCCTACAACCGATTTCGAACAACCATAGTCCTCAAGCTTTCTCATCATAGGAGGTAAGGCTGATTCAGAGGAAGATGTACCAACGACTAGAATAATTTCTTCTTTAATGTATTTAATGAATTTAATAATATTGAATCCATAAAACTTACAAATCGCTCCAAGGACTATGACAACAAATAAGAACATCGTGATATAAACGGACCCCATTAGCTTACCGAGATATAATAAAGAACCTACTCCGAAATTTCCAATCGTATAGGCCATTGCCCCGAAAGCCGCAATTGGTGAAATCTTCATTATAATATTAACGATTCCAAACATCACATCTGTCAATTTTTCAAAGAACTCAACAACTGGCTTGCCATTCTTCCCCATTGCTGCAAGGGAAACCCCAAATAGTATGGCAATAAAGAGGACTGGTAATAGCTCACCATTGGCAAATGCCCCGACAAAGCTTTCAGGGACAATCGACATGACAAAGTCCATAAACCCATGGCTTGTCTCTTCTGCTGCCTTTGTATACTTAGAAACAGCATCAGCTGAAGCATTGCTTGTGTCAAAACCATCTCCAGGTCTGATAAAATTCGCTACGGCAATCCCAATCCCTAAGGCAATGGTGGAAACGATTTCAAAATAAAGTAGTGCTTTCCCACCGATACGCCCTACTTTCTTAAGATCTCCCATTCCTGCAATCCCCACAACAATCGTAAGGAATACGATAGGAGCAATAATCATTTTTACTAGCTTGATAAAAATATCGGCTAAAACTTTCAAATCAGCGCCGAATGTCGGAAATACGGCCCCGCAAATAATCCCGAGAATAATTCCCGTAATCACTTGAAAGGTCAAGCTCTTATAATTAAACTTCATTTTCATCACTCTCCTGTCCATTTTATTTTGCTAAATTTAATCCTTTATCCCATGAAAGCGGAATCATTTGTGAACATTATATGAATTTTCGGACAACTAAAAAAGGTTATGAAACTTAGTAAACCTTTTTGTAATTAAAAAAAGTGAATGGGAGTGGATGACAATCTAAATTGGACATAAAAAAAAGAGTGTTAAAATCATTGCGATTTAACACTCTGAATCTGGATTGCTTATCTAAATTTCATTAAATTGATTTGTAAATCTACTAAGCTTACATTCCAATAAACCTACCAATAACACTCCCAATCCTTCGCCATCCGGATAAGCGCTTCAAAATAGTAGTAATCACCCCAGATACAGCTTTCATCTACTCCACGACCGCCACCTTTGTAATAAACGGCATGAAGAAGAATTCCGTTGGCTTCGCTGTCAACTTCTGTTTTGTAGTTTTCATAGAGTGATTGAATCATAGCCGTTGCAGCATTCTCGTAAGTTCTTCTTTGTGGATCTGTGAACGGTAAGTATTTGAGCATTTCCAGCAATCCACAAACAGCGATTGCTGCGGCGGAACTGTCACGCTCTTCCTCTCCTTCTGTGAAAAGTAAGTCCCAATAACAGATGTGATCTTCAGGAAGTCTGTTTAAGTAATAATGGGTCAGTTTTTTCGTAAGACTGATTAATTCCGTATCTTTCGTATATCGATAGCTTAATGGAAATCCATAGATTCCCCATGCCTGCCCTCTCGCCCAGCATGAATCATCTGAAAACCCTTGGTGTGTATTCCCTTTTAAGGGTGCACCTGATACCGGATCCATAAAGAATGTATGGTAGGTTGAAGCATCTTCCCGGACAATATAGTTGGCTGCTTGTTGAACATGGCTTGAAGCAATCTCCCTGTACACGCTTTTTCCTGTCACTTCATATGCCCAATATAATAATGGTAGATTCATATTGCAATCAATGATCATCCGACCGCGTTGTGCTGGATCTTCTAAATCTCCCCATGCTTGAATGATTCCCGCTTTGTCATAATAGCGGGTAATTAATAAATCCGCTGCCTTCAATGCCGCCTCTTTAGCGATTTCATTCCCGGTAAGTTTATAAGCACTCACGCATGATAATGAATATAAAAAGCCTAGGTCATGGTGATTGACTTCAATTTGTTTGTCAATTCGCTCTTTAAAGCTTTCCACATGCTTTTCTGCTACCTTCCGATATTTCTTATCTCCTGTCCATTCATAGGCAAGCCACAGCATTCCTGTCCAGAAACTAGTCGTCCATTCATTATTTTCAATCGGCTGGTACACTTGATTGATGCTGCTTGAATCGGGAAAGAAATCAGTAAATTCATCTAAGCTTTGATCGATTTTTTTCAAAATATGATGGATGGCTTTATCAATAAAACGTTTGTCGACAGGCGGCGTATGAGCGAAGCGTTCCGGCTTTTTTATCTCTTCATATTTAATCGATCTTTCAGTCGTTTTCATTTACTTTTCACCTCATTATTGATGATAAATGGATCATTAGTGCTGGTAATCCACACAGCTAACTCCTCTTCAAGCTTATGAGCGATAAAATGGCTTTGGGGTGATTCCATTACTTCCGGCTCGAGTTGATACGGATCTCTTTCCAAATCATAAAACATACGAACCGTTTTCTCCCCTGGCGAGTAGCCTCTATGGACTACATACATGTACTCTTTCGTGCGAATACCCCGCCAGCCGTATGCGCGGTTATCAAGCCCTGACTCTCGAAATTGTTCAATTGCTTCTTTTCGTCCAGGATAGGCACAGAGATAGGCTTGTTTTACGAGCTCTTTCCTCTCCCCTTTTAGTACAGGGGATAAGTCTGTTCCTTCTACTTGAGAAGGAACAGGCAGTCCAATTAATGTAAGCAATGTCGGCATAATATCAACTGTATTGAGAAGAGAATGGGTCACTAGTGACGGAATCTTTCCTGGCCATCTGATTAAAAATGGAACTCCTATCGATTCTTCATACCAGACATGCTTCGCCATTAGCCCGTGAGAACCCATCATTTCTCCGTGATCCGATGTTAAGACGATAATCGTATCCTCTTCTATTTGAAGCTCCTTTAACACATCGAGGATGCGACCAAAGTTTTCATCAATTCCTGTTATGGCGGCAAAATAATCTCTTTGATTCTCTTGAAGCTTCCCTAATCCATCTTCTACCTTCTCCCCTGTATGAACCATGAAGGAATCTGAAGTGACATTCTTTCGAAGCGGAAGGGCTTTATGTTTATAAATATCTTTGTATTGCTGCGGTACTTGATCAAAAGGGCTATGGGGTGGATTCCATGAAACAAATAAGGCAAACGGCTCCTCCGAGTTTCTACTATTAATAAATTCAATTGCCTTATCTGTCTCATGCTCCACTGACCACTTATTCGGTTTAATTTTCTCTGGACTGTTTTGCCAATAATGTGGAGACAGATGATCATCCCATGCACCGTACGAGTACCACTCATCAAAGCCATGACGTTTTGGACCAGGAGGTGTATAGGCATCCCAGCCCGAAGCGCCTGATTCTGGGTTGGATTGGTATTGGAGCTCTGGTAAATCCAAATGCCATTTTCCAATATAACCTGTTGCATAACCCGCATCTTTTAATACATCACTTATACATCTTTCCTCAGGCTGTAACATCACATCAGCACCGACCTTACAATTCGTGTAAACTCCCGTACTCATCGGGTATTTTCCCGTTAAAAGCGATGCCCGATGCGGAGAGCATAACGGATTGCACGTCAAAGCCTGTGTAAATGTCATGCTTTCTAAGGCAAATTGATCGATATTCGGTGTGTATACGGGGTCTTCCTTTGCATACCCAACCGCTTGCCTTCGCCATTGATCTGCAAATAGATAAATAAGGTTCGGCCGTTTTTGACTCAACACTGTCCTCTCCTCTCATCAGTATGTGACAGGGAATGTGATGACATTGGAAAGCAGCTGATAATCTCCACTTCTGAGGTCTTTTCCTTTCCACATAAAAATCCTCACCTCTCCACCGTCAATTTTCTCTGGCAGTTTAAGGGACTGCTTGATATCTTTCGTTCGGCCTGGACCAAAGTCTTCTTCATGATGGACAGCTTCTTTTAGCTCTCCTTTCCAGTTGTAAAAAGCGATCGTAACCGTTGCCTTTTCACTATCAGTGGTTTGATTGGAGATGTTCATTTCCGCCTCGATGGTACTATTTGCTTCCATCTGCTCCTGACCCATTTCCGCTTTTGTTAGAAAATGATTACTTTGATCCGACTGTTTCGGATTAAGCTGTAACTTTGTCGTGAACGTCTTCCCTTTTGCTCCTTTGACATCAATTTCTAATTTGATAAACGGCTTTAACTTTGTCACTTTCACATGTTCATCTGCTTCTATCACCCCGAAGGCTTTCCGGTCAATTTCGACTTCAATGGTTCCATCGTTTTCCATGGTCGGGTCTGAGACGGCAATTTCAAGCTCGTCTTCCGTTTCTTTCATGGTGATGGACGCTTTGTCGTACACAGTTAACGGTCCAGCTTGTTGTTTTGTACTTTCCCAGAAATTCGCACCGAGGATGTTTTGAGTCGTTTCGTGAACGGCTTGAACAGCTTTATCATTTCGTAATATTTGAATATCGGGATTTTCGGCATATTGTTCTATCCCATCTGCTGATCGATTCGGTAATAATGTGTAGGCATAGGTTGCAGCGTTCGGATTTTCCCCATGATCAAACCACATGGTTGCATACGAGCGCTTAATCACTTCTTCAGGTCCCCCGTAATTAATATCACTCCATTTTCCTTCTCGTAGTTCTTTTTTAGCATGAAGATCGGCTTTTTCCGGGAAATAATATCCTATATCCGCTCCTTCTTCATTCCCTTCCAGATAAGCCCACTCTACGTCTTGGATTTCCTTTTCGGAACCTAATTCGTTCATTTGGGATTCCCCGTTGATAATGACTTTATTTGAACCGTCCAGTCGAATTTTTCTGTTTTCAACAATGGTTTCAATGGGACGATCGTCTGAACTCGTGATGTCAGCACCAAGGGCAACTATTTCATTATCGAACATAAACCATGACTTCTTCGCCTTCAATGAACTGTTCCAGGCATCATACTCCATTCCCACTGATCCATATTGTTCATCGAGTGTAGTTCCACCTGTCCACGATTGTGTGGAACGATGCTCCCCGCTTCCATCTGCGCGAGTCATTGTATCAATAGTAGTTCCTGGCAAACGATAAGGATCGACCGTCGGCCAATACCCGTCGCTGAACTGTCCAAGATCACCATTGTATAAATACGTCATTCCTTCTCCTGTATACCAGCCTTTGCGATTTTCGTTATTCATGTCTTCGTAGTTTTGAATTCGATTGGAATACATGCTGAGTCCAAAGGCATAGCCAGGCTTACGGTGCACAACCCTATCCATCGATGCGAAGGTTTTATGCAAATACAGTTCACCACGAGGTTTAACTTCGCTGTTATTTAACAATTTCTTAGCCAATGTGATATCCCGGAAGCTTTCCGCATTGTCGATATAATCTAAGAAAGTATCTTGTTGTATCCATTGCTTTGCCATGCGGAGGAAGCGGTCTCCATAAGGTTCAGGAGCAAACTGCCCCATCCGTACAACGGTTTTGATGATTGAATGTCCGGCATGATGATCCTGGAGGAAGTCACGTGAAATTGCCCGACCTCTCACCATATCCATTAAACTTCCTTTATACATAAGAGGCTCGAAGCTATCGTGGATCCATTCGTACACATTGTTCACATTTGGGTCGGTCACTTTCCATGTAGAACCACTGAAAACCTCAAGAAGTTCGGTTACCCCTTCCATTAATACATTTCCGTATGATCCGGTGTAAGCAATGTCTTCATGCTGAACAAATGACCCATCCTTATAGAATCCATTTCCTTCTGAGACATATTCAAATACCTGACTTAGGGCATCACGGGAAGCCGCAAGTTTATTAGCGTCTTTTACAATCATTCCTCTAACAGCAACGACTTTACTCACATCCACTCGGTTAGCACCGAAGGCTTCTCTGTAGTTATCCGGTGTAGTCGCACCTGATTTAGTCGGGTCAGGCTGAAAATGATCGACTACCGCCATATAACGATTAATTTTCTCATCATCTAAATAGTTATATAAAAGTACAACGAGATTATTCAGTGCTTGTGGACCGCCGATTTCCCAATGCCACCAGTTGCTGTATTGACTGATTTTCTCGTTATAACGATGTTCATACATCCACTCCATCCCAGAGATGATGTCTTCAAGTAGCCCTGGATGATGATAGAGAGACGACTGCTCTGAAACAAATGCTTCCGCCATCGCATAAAGATTACGGTAACTTTGTGTAATGACTCCGGAATCTGTTGTACTGGCTAAATCGCTCCATAAAAATGTACGATCTTCATTTTTATACATCGTCACCCATAATCTTTCTGCTTTTTCCGTTTTCTTCTTCATCATTTCGGCCATTTTAGGATTGCTTTCGTCAAATGCTGACGTTCCAAGCAATTGTTCTTCCCATCTTTGCCTGAGCTGATCATATTCATCCTTCTCATAACCTCTAACGGTTAATGTACTTTGATCTTTAACACTTCCATCCTTTGATTGAACGGTAATCGTCGAAGTTCCTGGAGAAATGGCTTCTATCAGTCCGCCTTTTCCAACAATAGCCACTTGTTCATTTGAAGATGTCCATTGAAGAGATCCAGTGTCGGCTTCTTGTGGCTGGACGTTTGCCGTTAGCAACGTGAAACGATTTTCGTCTAGAGTGACTGTCTCTGGTGATAAAGTAATCGATTCAATGGCAACCGGCGGCAGGTCAGGATCTTTCGTAACCGTTACCATGCAATAATCAGACAGCCCCTCTTTTGTTTTAACGGTAATCGCCACTTGTCCCTCACGAACACCTGTTACGATTCCATCTTGAACCGTGGCCACTGAAGGATCTGACGACTCCCATTGAATCCCTGTTTCCACCGCATCCCTAGGAGTAAAGCTCCATGTAAGTGGTACACTTTTTTGCTCTTCAACGGTTACCTGCTCTTCTTCTATTTCAATTTCTTCAATCGGATTCCATTTTACTAGTGAAACATCATCAAACCAGACCGTACCTGTTCCTTCCTCAAGGAAAAGCTGCACTCGTATGCGATCGACTTCTTTTGGAGGATCCAGCGCTTTTTCAATTCGGGTCCAATCATTTGTACCTCTTAATTTATCAGAGTAAATTAAATTGATCTGTTGGTCCCCGCTATAATAAACCACTCTCAGTCTTGCTCCTTGAGTGCTTGTGACATCAGTGGTTTTCAACCAGGCACTAAGTTTATAATGATTTCCTCCTTCAATCGCAATATCTTGTGAAACCGCGGCTCTTCCGTTTTCAGGAGAAGAGATTTGCAAAGAATGCCCGCCTGTACGATAGATCGAATCACTTACTGTTGCAGAAGGATTTCCTACTGGTGTCCATACACTCCATCCAACGGCTCCTGGACTGGTCCAATTTCCTCCTCCATCTGGAAGAATTTCTTCAAATCCAGGATTCATCAGTCCAAACGGTTCTTCCGCTACCCCTTTCCCTATACTTCCAACCGAAGAAAATAGAAGAATTACCGTGAGCATTAACATCCAAACCTTTTTCCAAAGATCCAATTTCTTCAAAACGCCACTCCTTTTTGATATATTTTATAATCCCCTAAACGGGGACCTGCTCCTTACCCCTTAATTCCTGTATTCGCTACCCCTTTAATAAAGTGATCCTGTGCAAGGATGTAAACAAGTAAAGTCGGTACAATTGCAGACACTGCTGCGGCCATTAATAGGGAATATTCGGTGTTGAATGTTGTGACGAAATGCTGCATGCCAAGTTGTAATGTGTATAAATGATCTGAGGTTAAATAAATGAGTGGTCCTAAGAAGTCATTCCATGCATGCATAAATGAGAAAATCACAAGCGTGGCAATCGCTGGCTTTGATAGCGGCAAAATGATTTTCCAATAAATCCCGAATTCATTCAGGCCATCTATACGAGCTGCTTCAATGAGTTCATCCGGAATCGATAAAAAGAACTGACGGAATAAAAAGACTCCAAACGGGTTGAATGCTCCCAGTAATATGAGCGACCAATGTGAATCGACTAGATTCAATTCTTTTAAAATCATAAACTGGGGAATCATCATTACCTGGTAAGGAATCATCATGGTAGTGACATAAAGAAAAAAGAGCTTATCCCGCTCTGGGAATTTCACTTTCGAAAAAGCGTATCCTGCTAGCGAGCTCGTAATGACAAGCAAAATGGTGGTGATCACCGCTATTTTCAGCGTGTTTAAGTAATAGAGATGAAAGGGATGCCTTGTCCACACTTCTTTGTAATTACTCCAATGGAACGTTTCCGGAATCCATTTGATCGGGAACCCGAATATATCTGCTTCTGCTTTTAATGACGCTGACAGCATCCATATAAACGGTAAAACCATCATTAATGAGACCGAGATAATCAAAAGGTACTTGATGATTTTCTTTATTTGCGACTTCGTTTTCGTTCTTTTCTGATCGTACACATGCGGGGTTGTTTTTTCTGTTGATATCTCCATTTGCGTTTCTCCTTTCTACTGCAGCTGATCCCCCTTCTCACATGAGAAGCTGAGATAGACAGACTGCTTAATAATTCACCCATTTCTTCTGACCTTTAAATTGGATATAAGCAATGATAATGATGAGTAAGAACAGGACATAAGCCATCGCAGAAGCATAACCATATTCAAACTGCTTAAAGGCCACATTATAAATATCGTAAACAAGTACGTGGGTGGAACGACCCGGTCCTCCACCGGTTAACACATAAATAAGGTCAAACACTTTAAACGAGTTAATGATCCCAATAATCGTTGTAAAGAAAATGACTGGTGAAAGCATCGGCAATGTTACATTAAAAAACTTGGCCACAGGGCCTGCTCCGTCTAGTTCTGCCGCTTCATATAAATAGTCAGGAATGCTTTGTAATCCTGCTAAATAAAGAATCATATAGTAGCCGACAGAATGCCAGATATACACGATGGATACGGAAACAAGTGCCCACTCGGGAGATGACAGCCATTGTGGCGGATTGTCAATCCCAATTGCTTGGAGGACATTATTAATCGGTCCCATCGATGGATTAAAAATTAATTGCCACACTGCCGCAACCGCAACCGTCGCCGTCACATAAGGCAGGAAAACGGCTGTTCTGAAAAATTTCACAAACCTTATCCCTTTATTTAAGGCAACGGCTAACAGAATCGAAAGAAATAAAGTGATAGGAACGGATATTAAGGTGAATAAAATACTATTCAGGAAAGATATGCGGAAGCTTGGATCCCCCATTAAATTGATGTAGTTTTTCAACCCTACAAATTCAATCTGACCAAATCCATTCCACGAAGTGAAGCTCATCAAGAACGAAGCAATCACAGGGAAAAATATAAATACTGAGAACCCCAAAATATTGGGGAGTAAAAAAGCATAAGCAACGATACGATTTCTCTTTGCGTGTGCCGATTTTATTCGCGTCTTTTTTGGCATGACTCCTACTCCTTCCTTGACTGAGAGTAATCTTTAGCAATTCTTTTTTCATTAGCCTGAACAATTATTAGATGAGCTGATATCTATGAGCTTCGATTTTACTAGACTTATAGTCTCAAAAAGTAAAGACTTCCCCGCCATTCCCCCTCCAAATTTAATAAAGTTTCTGTATAATAAGTGTAAGGGTTTTCAATTTTCGAAATAAGACGAATATTTTATACCCCTATTTTTCTGACTTTTCTGAACGATACATCGAGGTGATGATCCTGATCTTTATTGCTGTTTTATTTCTATTTCTGACCATACTCTTTACTTATAAGAAGATTGATAGTCTTTCCTCGCGATTTATGTACGGCATTAATCTGGGTTTTATTTGCTCTTATGTTGCTTTCATTCTTTACTTAACCCAGTTCAATTACTACTACAATATCGTCAACCAGTTTTTTGACTTCAGCCCTGGCACATGGAACTACTTGGTTCTGCAAAACTTTGACACGAATACGATCATCCGGCTGTTAAACGGGGGCGTCATTTTATTCTACTTTTCATTTTTTTGCTTCACCCTTTCCTTTACCAACAGCCGAAAAAAATCAAAAAAAATAACCGTATCGGTTATCCTGTTAAGCGTATTGGCCCTGCTGCAATTTTTATTTTATGATCCCATTTTCAATCTTTATTTACAGGATTACACATTGAAGTCAGATTTACTTTCGACCTATCAATCGTACACTCAAATCGGAGATAAACTGTTTCGCTTTGTGAATGCTATGAGTCTATTAGTAGGGATTTTATTAATGATTCATCATTATATAAAGCATCGTCATATTCGTTTTATGAGGAATTATACCCTTTTTACTCTGCTTAGCTTACTGCCACTTGGAACGATCCAATATTTAATGTTTTCATGGGCACCTGAGCTCCTTGTGCGAATTACATTTAGTCGACAGTTTCCCAATTATCAACAACCTGACCTCAATCTGTATTTTGCAGAATTGCGGGTATTCCCATTTATAGCTTTATTTGCTCTGGGGTTTATGGTTTTTAATGTGTATAAGTACAATTCCATAGAAAGCTACCATCGGGATGTAAACACATTAATCAATCGCAAAATCGATACAGCTTCGTTAGGAATACGCGCATTCACGCACGCGATTAAAAATCATTTGCTGGCCATTCAATCCGAGACAGAGTTTTTGCGGGAAAGATTCGAAGGGGATCAAGAAGCCGCCTATAGCTTAAAGCTTATTGAATCTTCGTGTGAGCAGTCATTTGAAAGTATTAATCATGCCGCCAAAATGCTTAAACAAATCACACTTAATATGAAGCCTTCCGGACTTCACCAGCCGGTAGAACAAGCAATGAAACGGTTTCACCCATTAAAACCAACGATTAAACTACATTATCATCATCCTAAAAAAACGATTATGGTGTATCTGGATGAAGAACATATAATTGAAGTGATCTATAACATGATCAAAAATGCTTTGGAGGCCATCTCCGACCAACCAGGTGAAATTTCGATTGACATTAAGCACGTCAATGATGATTGGGGCGTCATCTCAATCAGCGATAACGGACCTGGTATTGAAACGGACAATGTTAACGAGCTATTCACTCCGTTTTATTCGACTAAATCGTCGTTAACCAATTGGGGAGTTGGACTTTCCTTTTGCTATAAAATTGTCAAAGCTCATGATGGGAAAATTGAAGTAACGACCGAGAAAGGAAAAGGAACACAGTTTCATTTATATTTCCCTCTCATTTTTGTAGAATAGTAGACATTTGTACATACAGGATTAATCAATTAGAAGGGGAGGAAATTCACATGGAACCTATAAGTATACTTATTGTCGATGATATGGAAGCCCACCGCCGCCGTCTAGAGCGTATTATAAAAGCCGAAGGTAACTTTACCCTCGTCTCTTCCGCTAAAAGTGGAAAAGAAGCTGTCCAGCTTGCTGCCACTCATAAGCCAGATGTGATTTTAATGGATATTGAAATGGAAGAGCAGCTTGCCGGGATCAATGCTGCTGCGGCCATTCATGAAAAGGCACCTGACACGAAAATCATTATGTTGACCGTCCACCAAGACAGTAATATTGTATTTGCTGCTTTTCAAACAGCTATTGTCGATTATGTGATTAAATCCAGCTCAAAAGAGGAGATTATCGAGGCCATCAATGCAGCGTCTAATAACTGTTCCCCCATCCGGCCGGTGATAGCTGAAAAAATTCGCCAGGAGTTTGCTAGAATTAAAAAAGCGGAATATCAATTCCCCCACATATTCAAAATCATGACGACGTTAACTCCTACTGAACTTGAAATTTTAAGATCTCTCTGTACCGGAAAAAAACGCAAAGAGATTGCCAAAGAACGTGTCGTCGAGCTCGAAACGATCAAAAAACAGATTAGCAGTATCTTAAAGAAATTCGATAAACGCAGCACGAAAGAGGTTATTAAAACGATTAACGAGCTTGGCATCTTTGAAATGATCAACAAAATTACTTAGTAAAAAGCCTGATGAGAAATACATTCCCATCAGGCTTTCCTTATGCAACTTTTTCATCGAATTTCTGGAAGGAATGGCGGGCAATCCACATCCAGCCGAAAACTAGTAAACTAATATTTAAAATCGGAATGAATCCAGGCAGAATCAGGCTCCAATAATAAAGAGCAATCATTAAGACAACAAACCCAACTGTATGAAGCGGGCGCATGACGGCAGTATATACCGCAAGCTTTAATACACGAAGCCCTTTGATTTCATAATGAACCAGGACAGGTAGCCAAAATAGCCATAACAAAAGAAGAAGAATCGTAATCGGGAACCATAGATAGACTAAAATCGTCCCCCACCCGTTTTCAAATTCACGAAACATGAAAAAATAAAACGTAATCGCAACCGATGCAATCGAAAGGAACCAGCCTAAAACATTGGCTTGGACAAAATATTCTTTAAAATAGTTCCAAAAAGTCCGAAATAATGAGACGTCATGTTTGCCAAGAAGCCATTGTCTGACAATCGCAAATAAAGCGGCAGATGCCGGAAACAAGCCGAATAGAACGAACCCTAATGAAGTAAAGAGAAGAAAAAGCAATTGTACATAAACTAATTTTACAAGCCACCCCGTACCTTCATATACTTTTTCAGAAAAAGAACTTCCTCCCATCATTCCTCACCTGCTTTTTCATTTATTCGTAAGCTTTTCTACATGGAGATTCTCTCTGAGCCATTCATTTAAGACTGACATCACACCTTCAGCATTTTGCTTAACTAAATCATACCTCTGTAATCGAACATCAACATCTTGAACAAGGCTGCCTCCCATTCCTACAGCCACCGCTCCATTTTTAAGATATTCCACCATGTTATCCCTTGTAATTCCTCCTGTTGGGATCATTCTTAAGTGAGGGATAGGTGTTTGAATCGCTTTTAAGTACGATGGTCCAACATGATTCACGGGAAAGACTTTTATAAAGTCGGCTCCAGCTTGTTTCGCTTTCATCATTTCTGAAGCGGTGAAGGTTCCTGGAATCGAAATACAGCCCAATTCTTTTACCCTTTTTACAATTCCTTCATCAAAATGAGGAGAAAAAATAAACTCAGCTCCTGCATCGATCGCTTTTTCTGCTTCTTCTATAGACAGCACTGTTCCTGCCCCTACTCTCAATTCCGGCTTATCGGTTCTAGAAAGGCGGTTGATGATATGGAGAGCATCAGGGGAATCCATGGTAATTTCGAATGTACGAATTCCGCCTTCATATAAAGCATCCACGACTGATAGCGCTGTTTCAGAACAGTAACCGCGCACGATCGAAATAATCTCAGGCTGACTAAAAAGCTGTTCACTCATTTCTTTACCTCCTTACCTGCTCTGTGTCATTGATTTCATTTAAAACTTCTTGGAGTTCACCCCATGTCGGAAGCCCTTCCATATCTCCGTATGATTGAACCATCAAAGCCCCAACAGCATTTCCTACCTTCACGGCTTGCGTTAAACCTTCCTCCCTCAATAAGCTCGTTAAAAATCCAGCCGCAAACCCATCTCCTGCACCGACAGGATCAATAACATGCTTTACTGGAAAAGCCTCCACCATCCCTTTTTCTGCTCCACTCGAAAAGTACGCTCCCTTATCTTCCATTTTAATCACAACCGTTTCTACTCCTGTACGATGAAATTCTGCTGCTATCTCCTGTACTTCTGTATACCCTGTCAATATTTCTCCTTCTCCCTTACCTGCCAGCACAATATCACTTTTATCCGCTATTTTTCTTAAAACAGCACTCGCCTCACCTTTTGACCTAAATAGTTTCAAGCGTATATTGGGATCGAATACGACTTTCACCCCATGACGACGAGCTTTATCAATGGCTGCTTCTACTGTTTCTGCACAGGAAGAACTAAGGGCAGGAGTAATGCCAGTGATATGGAGGATTTTGGCTGAAGCAATATAAGACTCATCTAAATCAATTGGGGACATTTGACTTGCCGCTGACATGTGCCGGTAATACATCACGTTGACCATGCCTTCTCGTACATATTCTTTTAGATACAGCCCTGTCGGGGATTGCTCATCAAATAAAACTCTCGATGTGTCGACGCCCTCTCCTTGAATAGCTGATTGGATATAATAGCCGAACTCGTCTCGCCCCAGCTTACTAAACCATCCAGCTTTCATGCCAAGGCGGGAAAGACCGATAGCCACATTAGACTCTGCCCCTCCAAGTTGTTTAGAGTAAGAATGGACATGACGTAAACGACCGGGACGTTCAGGGGAAAACAACACCATCGATTCTCCAAATGTTACGACATCAAGCATATGAATCTTCCTCTCTATTAATCTTCATTACCGAATGACCTCAATCGATGACCCATCCTCCCTTTTAGAAATCAAGATGACCTCTCCACACACTTGATATTCGCCCACAAGAAAGCTATCGGATCCGTTTAACGAGCAAATGATGAGATCTTCCACATCGCCAATTTGAATCTGAAAAGCAAGAACACTAGAGCCAGCTTCTTTTCGTTCCTTTATTGAGCTGACAGGCAGAGGCTTCACTTGAAGAGATACCTCCTCCCCAGCCTGATAAGGAACCATGATAAACGGAGCGACGAACCATTTTCGTTTTTTGTATTGAAACGTTATATGTGGAGCAGAATCAAGTTGATTATAATGTCTTGAGATCAGTCCCTCTTTCAGCTCCACCTGATCATCCATTGAAAAAGCGAGGGGAAGTATCTTAATATTCGTTCCTTCTTTATAAGTGGTGAAAAGTTCATTACGGTCATTCCATTCCACTTGAGTATGCTCAGGAAAATGAAAATGTTGTTCATAATTGTGTGTGCCATTTGATTCAAACGAATCAATCACAAACCAGTAGGATGACTTTCTGTAAAAAACTCTTCGGGTAACGTGAACCGGAGAAGGAAGGCGCCAAAATCCGGTATGGGCAGACTGTGAATAGTTGTAATCCTCATGAAAACGAACGAAAGAGTCTATGGGGCGCGGGCATTGTTCCCACTCCCATGTTCCTTTATAAATCGAAGGAGAATGCCCATCTATCGTAACCGTATTATGCCGGCTGGCGATTTTAAAATACTCCCGCTCCTCCGTCTCACAATACGTGTAGCGCCCCCCGTCCACTAGAAATTCACGTCCACCTGTCATCAGTTCTAAATGTAAAGTATCGTCATGGCCATGTCCTTTGTTCACTTGTCCCAAAATCCCATGATCGAACAGAAGGTAATCATCTTTGTGGCTCCAGCCGTTTCTCATGACCGTCACTCCCGCCTGTTGAAAAGAAAAAGAACAATCTTCCGGCAGTTCTTCTGTAAGAGACGAGAATGTTTTTAGCCCTTCCTCACCGAAATACCAAAGGAAATCAAGACCAATCTGTTGATCAGACAAGGCAAATAGGTCTGACCGCTTTAATAGGACGGCTCCAATGGCTAATACGCCTCTCATATCCGTATCATCGCTATCCCCTAGCATCGGCTGATGACCATTTGGCTTCATGAATCGATAGGAAGCCGTCAACATTCGGTCGACTGCTTTTGTGACAAAGTGGGGCACAGCAATCCCAGTTCGTTGGAGCACAATCGTGATTTCCATCAAGCAAAACAATACTTCATGATGATACATAGGAGACTGCTCATTTTGGTAGCCGTCATCACGAATTTGCAAATCAATCATCTTTTCCAGGCGGCTTATCGCTAAATTAAACCACTCATTCTTACTACTCTCCCCCATCATAAAAGCAGACTGCAATAATCCATTGGTTTCGATAAAACCCCAGTTGCTTTGAAAATCAAAAGGCGTAAACGAGTGGGATAAAAACTCTCCATGTTCCTTCAATTGTTCATAAAAATAGTGGTCATCTTCCTTATTCCAATTTGCAGAGCAACGAATAAAGGGATAGCTTTTTAACCAGTTAACAAGACGGATCCCTGCATCGATTTTTCGGTAGGTTAAGGAGTGGATAGACGGATCCTGATTGGCCCTAACCCAATCATAAAAAAGACGTTTCCAATGATAGACAAACTCTTCTTCACCGGTTAGCAAGTAAGATTGACCAATCTCTGCCATGAAACGGTGACGGTTCAACATGAAGGTCCATTCTTCATCCCCATTCAACCGATACGTCCAATCGATTTTATTGGAAAACGATACAGTTTCCTCACAGCGTTCCATATCCCACGGATGTGTAAACACAAAGCGGTTTTGACAGGCTTCCTTCGCTCGATTCAAAAGCTCACTGGTTTCTTCTTCGCAATGCTTCCAAGACATCTCTTTCAAAAAATCAGTTTCTTCCACCCCAACATACATAAATTCCTCATCCTTTTATCCCATCCGTCTTCCGCTTGGGACTGTCCCAAACCTAGGTTCTGGAACCACCATTTCAATATGTTCATATAGTGATTCCTGCCCCCTATGGGAAGCCCTAAGACGGAAGGACTTTATTTCAACTCTTCCATGGAGACCCCTTCCATATCCTCAAAGGTGTAATTCTCTCCTGCCATTGCCCAAATAAAGGTATAGCTCCCTGTTCCAATCCCTGAGTGAATCGACCAGCTTGGAGAGATAACAGACTGTTCATTTTTTATCACTAGATGGCGAGTCTCTTCCGGTTTTCCCATAAAATGAAAAATACGTGTATTTGGTTCCATATCAAAATATAAATAGACTTCTGAACGGCGGTCATGGATATGCGCCGGCATCGTATTCCACATGCTGTTATCCTCAAGCAGCGTCATCCCGAGCATGAGCTGACAGCTTTGAATTCCATCGGCATGGATATATTTATAAATGGTTCGTTTATTCGATTCTTTCACTGATCCTAGGTGAACAGGTGTCGCTTCCTCAATCCCCATTTTCTTCGTAGGAAGAACCTCATGGGCGAGTGTAGAAACAAAGTAGAACTTAGCAGGATTTGCATCATCTGCATTTCGAAACAGAACTTCTTTCGTTCCTTTTCCAACATACAAACAGTCTTTTGTGTTCAATTCATATTCCTGTCCATCAGCCACTACTTTCCCTGATCCTCCAATGTTGACGATTCCTAATTCTCGACGTTCAAGGAAATAGTCCGTTTTTAATGTATCTGGATCCTCTAAATAAAGACCATTATCCGAAGGCACCGCCGCTCCGACAATCATCCGATCCTCATGGGTATAGGACATCTTCACTTCACCTTTTTGGAATAAAGACTCCATCAAAAAGTTTTCTCGTAACTCTGTCGTATTCATTCTTTCTACTTCTTTAAAATGTCTAGCGTGTCTCACTTCCATCGTTTTTTCTCCTCCAGTACATCTATTTTTTTCAATATGATTAAGAGCTCATCCAACCGCCGTCTACACATAAAATATGTCCCGTCACATAATCAGAAGCTTCTGAGGCTAAAAAGACAACAGGTCCTTCTAAATCGCTTGGATTCCCCCAGCGTTTCGTCGGTATACGGGATAAAATCGATTCACTTCGTTCCGGATCATTCCGTAATGCCTCCGTATTATCTGTCGCCATATATCCTGGAGCAATCGCATTGACATTGACTCCTTGAGACGACCATTCATTGGCGAGGGATTTGGTCAAACCGGCAATTCCATGTTTGCTGACCGTGTAGGCTGGAACCCTTATCCCCCCTTGAAATGAAAGCATAGAAGCAATGTTGATGATTTTTCCTTTTTGATGCTCCAGCATATGATTTCCAATAATCGAACTCATGGTAAACACAGCATTCAGGTTAATATCTAGTACCTCTTTCCAATCTTCTTGACTGAAATCCTTCGCAGGGGAACGCCGAATAATCCCGGCATTATTCACAAGAATATCGATTCTTCCCACACTCTCAATGGCTTCATGTGCTGCTCTTTCTACTTCTTCGATACTAGACATGTCGGCTGGTATATCATAAAATTTTCGGCCGAGCTGTTGGACTGCTTCTTTTGTATCCTGCATATTACTCACGCTGATTCCGACAATATCAGCCCCGGCCTTTGCCAATCCAAGCGCCATTCCTTTCCCAAGTCCGCGGCTTATGCCTGTGACAATCGCTGTTTTCCCTACTAACGAAAACGCCTGCTCCATATTTTCTCCTCCCATCGATCATTTCTAAGTGGTCCTTCTCACTCAAAAGAAAAGGCACCGCATTTAAAATGATGCAGCGCCTATTTTATTGCCAAAGGTAAAATCAATTTCCTACCTCATATTCACCTTCATACTTACTGGCCCACTCTTCTTCTACACGCTTCTTAATATTCTTAATGGCTTTATCCACACTCTGCTCACCAATGAGCGCCAACTCGCCTTCTTGCTTATAGATTTGTTCTACAACAACAGTCTTAACACCAGGGATCATTGGGTACTCTGGATACTCTTTTACTTCTAAGAAATAATGCAGGTTTTCTGGTTTTTGAGAGCTGTCACCCAGGTACGCCTTTTTCACATCTTCATTCATATAGCCTGTAAGGTACCCTTCGGATGCGAATAATTCAGCCCCTTCTTTTCCAGTCATATAGCTAAGGACTTTAAACGCTGCTTCCTTATGCTCTGAGTTTTTGTTCATCATTAACGTGACAGGTAAGGCAAGTGTCGTGTTCTTCGCTACCCCTTCTGGATGTGGAATCGGAACAACATCCCAATCAAAGGAGATGTCTCCTTCCGTTTCCGCTTGACGAAGCTGTGCCACATGCCAATCTCCAATGATATTCATCGCCACATTTCCTTTTTGAAAAGCCGCATTATAATGGGCACCAGTCGTTACTTGCTCTGACCACTTCATAATCGAACCATCTTTCTCTAAATCCAAACGGAACTGAAGTCCATCCTTAAATGGAGATAAATCCTTATCAATGATCGTGGCCCCTCCTTGTACACCTTGCATATACCAGGTTTGCGGCCATTGTTGAATATAAGCTCCATACACTTTGTCACCCCCGCTGCCACTTGTCATTTTCTTCGCAAGCCCGCGGAACTCACCCCAAGTCATATCATCACTCGGATACTCGACACCTTTTTCATCAAATAAATCCTTATTGTAATACATCATCCAATTGGACTTTCGGTAAGGGAGGCCCAAAATATCCCCATTCATTTTCATCGAATCATACATCGTCCCAAACCCGGCAACATCTATGCCACTTTCTTTAATCCGTTTATTAAGAGGCTCCAAGATTCCTGTATCTACTAAAGAATCAATTTGACCAGCAAACAAGTCATAGCCCGTCCCACCTGACAGCTGGATCCGCAATTTCTCGTAGTATTGCTGCTGTGGAAAACTATCAAACTCAATGTTAATATTCGGATTCTCTTTCTTAAACTGTTCATATGCCCGTTCAAACGTTGGCAAATCAGCTGGAAACACCGCGACCTTTAAATTCACTTCTTCCCCCGAACCCGAATCGCCGCTCCCTTCGTTTGATGTCGAACTAGAACAACCGGCTAAAACCCCAAACACTAGAATCACAACAGACATCATAATAGAAAAGGTTTTCTTCAATATTACTTCCCCCTTTTTCAATTGGAATTTCCTATATCCCAATTGTAAGGGGTTTCAATCTTGAAGATAAGATGAAAGATTTATACCCCTTTTTCTGATTTTTCTGAATTAGTTTTTATTATGTTAATGTAGAAATTTGTATTAGTACTTAATCAGTTTTATTTTTACGTAGCTGCTAAAAATCAGTTTCTTCATAAAAAATGATTCTTTTCCCCTTTCCTTGAGCATTCCCCTTTTTATGCGGCTCTTCCATTCATTTATGAGCCTTCCCTTGGCTCTTGTGCTCCATTATCAGCGATTTTTGAGCCTACTTTTCCTTTTATGAGCATTCCCCCTTTTTATGCGCCTTTTCAATTTATTTATGAGCCTTCCCTTGGCCCTTGTGCTCCATTATCAACGATTTTTGAGCCTACTTTTCCTTTTATGAGCATTCCCCCTTTTTATGCGCCTTTTCAATTTATTTATGAGCCTTCC
>JANAVG010000004.1:0-65658 GCA_024213275.1 Rossellomorea sp. BNER | reverse complement strand
CTTGGCTCTTGTGCTCCATTACCAACGATTTTCGAGCCTACTTTTCCTTTTATGAGTATTCCCCCTTTTTATACGCCTCTCCAATTCATTTATGAGCCTTCCCTTGGCTCTTGTGCTCCATTACCAACGATTTTTGAGCCTACTTTTCCTTTTATGAGCATTCCCCCTTTTTATGCGCCTCTCCAATTCATTTATGAGCCTTCCCTTGGCTCTTGTGCTCCATTACCAACGATTTTTGAGCCTGCTTTTCCTTTTTTATCAATAATGATTAGCCAGTTAAATTGAAATAGGGGTAGTTTGTTTACCCCTTCCCTTTAGCTCAACTCTACTAATAGAATAAAAATTGTGAATATTCACAAAAAATATCTGATTTAAGAAAGGAGCTTAGCCATTGAATAATTTCAGAGTTAAAAAAGATAAGGATCATATTACTCGTTCTAAGACGAACACGATTCACATGAAAAGCTACGGAAAAAAGCTCATGGCATTATCTCTTACCGCTAGTTTGACTGTTCCCGTGTCAATCGCCATGCCTGAAGCATTAGCTTCTGATAGGAGCTATTTGGGAGAAAGCGTTGAAACCAATGAGGATAATGTTGCAGACCGTGCCCAATCACTTGAACAAGAAGCATTAGCTCAAGGCATCCCCCTTTTTATGTTTGAAAATGGCGTACCCGAGTCTTTCAAGACAAAAAACGGTGGGAACATTGAAGTGGATAGCCGACATAACAAGGACGGGAGACAATCTCTAAAATGGAATTATGAGAAGGGGTCTGAATTAGAAGTAAAAGAAAAAATTAAATTCAAACCTTTTGTTCCTAATGACAGCGACCAATCCATCGATACGTTTGTCGTCTGGGTATATAATGAGGAACCTAAAGATGATACGGTAACGTTTCAATTCGGCAGAGGGAATAAAGCCGACAGCTCGTTTGAAATGAATCTTAATTTCAGTGGGTGGAGAACGGCATGGGTATCATTTGAGCGGGATATGGAAGGAACCCCTCATCCAGCGATGAATCGAATGTCTATTTTAGCCCCTGAATCCGGATCAGGTACACTCTATTTTGACTCCATGATGCTTTCCACCCCCCTTGATCCCCGTCATCATACACCGGATTCGCAAGTACCATTTGTGAACCCCAACATCATGGAATCAGCAAACGCTCATTGGCTTGGCCTATTACATTTTTCGAGACTTATACCACCTGAACCCCCAAGTGAAGTAACAGAAGCTGATTTGTCGGCAATCCAAAAAATAGAGGATACATTTACGGAACTAGTTTATAAGAAACGAACCGTTACAGACTCCCTACTTACAGATATCCGATCTCGTTATGCTGAATTCGGGATTGAGCGTGAAGATGATGTCATCCGTGGCGGCTCTCTATTCATGCCGCATTTTAATCAAGTACCCGCGTCTTTGAAAGAATCGTTTAAAGAACTGAGCAATACCGTGGATCTCCGTGACTATACAGACTTTATGCAATTGGTGGCAGATACCTATCTATCCACTGATAATGAAGCTTTTCAGAATGAATTGAAGTCTATGTATATCAATCTATCAGATCATCTAGCAGATCAAGGCTGGGATTATGGAAGCGGTCAAGGTACCATGCATCATCTCGGTTACAATATCCGAGGTTTTTACTCTTCAGCATTCTTGATGCGTGACGTATTGCGTGAGGCCGGTATTTTGGAACGAACCCAAGAAACATTGTTCTGGCTGAGCGGTGCAGGGAGAATGTATACCCCTAAGAAAGAGGTTATTGGAAATATTGATATTCTAAATACAACGTTGAACGGAATGCTGGCCAGTATTCTCGTACAAGAAAATACGGTGGAAAAGATACGGGACATGAAAAGCTTTTCTTCTTGGCTTTCACAGGGGCTTCGTCCGGCAAAAGGACTGGAACCCGCTTTTAAGAAAGATGGTTCAGCTTATCACCACGCCAACCATTATCCTGCCTATGCGAAAGATGCCTTTAAGGGGGTGACACCAATCGTGTACGCCCTTTCTGGAACTCATTATAGGATTGAAAAAGATGCACATGAGACTTTGAAAAAGGCATTGCTTTCCATGCGGCTTTATTCAAATAAAACCCAGTGGCTAATCAGCATTTCTGGTCGTCACCCCGATGGAAAAGGGGCTTTGGTACTTCCTCCATATCGTTATATGGCTTTAGCAGGGTCGCCAGATGGTAAAGATGAAATTGACCGTGAAGTGGCAGCGGCCTACATGAGGCTGGCAGAAACAGAGGATGCAACTGTCCGTAAGTTTCAAGCGATGGGAATCGAAGCCGAGTCAGACCCGAATGGGTTTTGGTCGATGAATTATGCCAATCTTGGGTTGCACAGACGCGACGATTGGCTTGTCGGCATCAAAGGTTACAGCCGTTATTTATGGGGGAACGAAACGTATCAGAACGCCAATCTATATGGTCGCTATATGTCATACGGGCAAATGCAAATCATGGGATATGATAATCACAAAGATAGTGGCTATGTCCACGATGGCTGGGATTGGAACCGTTGGCCTGGTACTACGACGATTCATCTTCCGTTTGATCAGCTGCGTTCAGACGTCCGTAATGTTGACCGTTTTAGCGGGATTGAGGAAATGCTTATTTCTGATGAAACGTATTCAGGAAGTCTAAGCTTCGAAGGGAAAAACGGCATGTTCGCCATGAAGCTTCATGAGCATCCAAAATATGATGAAACCCATCGTGCCCGAAAATCCTACTTTTTCTTTGATAACCGGATTGTAGCGCTTGGTTCTAACATCGAAAACGAAGATAGCGAACACTCGACAGAGACGACATTATTCCAGAACCATATGCCGAAGGAGACAGATCCAGTTTGGATGTCTAATGAAGGGGTGATTACTGAATTTCCGTATACAGATCGACAAGAGCTTACTCAAGATGCATGGGTGGTCGACAATAAAGGGAATGGATTCTTTGTTCCTGAAGGACAAACGATTGCCATGTCCCGATCACTCCAGCATTCCAAGCACCAGAAGAACGGCTCAGATACATCCGGAAATTTTGCCACAGCCTGGATTGATCACGGAAAAGCTCCTAAAGATGGAACCTATCAATACGCTGTTTTAGTGAAAACCAATGCAGAACAAATGAAGGAATTCTCACAGTCTATGGCTGATGAAGACCAAGCTCCTTATGATGTCCTACAGCAAGATCGCATGGCTCATATCGTAAAGGACAGAGCTACTGGCATCACCGGTTATGCTTTATTTGAAGCAAATGATGCTGTTAATCAAGGGATCGTACAAGCTGTGGATACCCCTTCAATGGTCATGACCCGCAATAATGGATCTAATCTTATCCTAAGTGTGGTCGATCCAGATTTAAGATTATATGAAGGAATGGAAGAAGACCAGTATGATGAGAATGGAGTCCAAAAAGAAGTGAGCATCTACTCCCGAACATGGCGTCACTCCGAAAGTATTATGCGACCAATGAAACTGACGATTAAAGGGGAATGGAAATTGTCATCTGCAGACGAACGTGTACGCATACTTTCATCGGAGAATGGACGTACTGTTTTGGAGTTTGATTGTAAGGATGCTGAGCCTATGGAGGTTGTTTTGGAGCTGAAGTGAAGATTATTAGAGAGGTTTGAATAGAATCGTTCAATGGAAAGAGACACCTAATTTATTCAAAGTGTCTCTTTTTCATAGATTATGAGCAGGTGAATAATGAATTTCTTAATTGATAAAAACGAGTTACTCCCCTATTAAAAAGACGGCGGCGTAATAGCAAATACAATCTCAGAATCCTTCGTCGAATGATTCACCCATCTATGCTTCACTCTCTTAGGAATTTTCACGCTGTCCCCCTGGAATAATTCTATCTTTTCAGCTTCTAACTCTAATTGAATGGTCCCTTTCATGACGAATGCGGCTTCTTCTCCAAGGTGTTCCATGAGTTCCTCAGAGGACGCCGTTCCTGCTGGTACTGACATTAATGCAAATTCAATATCACTTTTTAGATCAGGTGATAATAATTCATAAGAAACCTGGTTCATCTTTGGGTTGGAAATAATTTTTCTTTGATCCTTCCTCACGACAAGGGCATCATTCGAGTTCTCTTCTAGAAAAAAAGTAAACATCGGAACATCTAAAGCCTGTGAGATAAGTCTAAGACTTTTTATGGAGGGAGAGGCTTTTCCTTTTTCGATTTGACTAAGTAAAGAAGAGGTGATTCCTACTTTTAAAGAAAGGGTATTTAATGTCCATCCTTTTTTGCTTCTTTCTAGCTTGATCCTTTTACCGATCGATTCCAAATTTGTCACTCCAATAAAATTTAATCACATTTAATTTTTTAAATATATTTTAACCTTTAGGTGTTTGTGTTACATTGTACATAATTCTCTTAAGGAGGCTTTACATGAGTTTAAATAATGATGTACAAATCGATCAACAACTACTTTCTGGATTAAAAAATAAGCGCGAGACATTTTGGCCCAACTCGCTACTGAAATCCTACCATACTATTGAAAAAAATCCATCTTTAAACAGTAACGAGCTCTATCAAGCAGAAAAACTTCTTCTTAGATTTGCTCCGTATTTGGCAAAAGTCTTCCCAGAAACCGCAGAAATGAATGGTATTATTGAATCCCCCATCCGACGGATACCAACGATGAAAAAAGCACTGCAAGAGCATTATCATTCAAGTATCCCTGGAAATTTGGTATTGAAATGTGATAATGAACTGCCTATTGCCGGCTCGATTAAAGCAAGAGGAGGAATCTTTGAGGTTCTGAAGTACGCTGAGACGCTTGCTTTGAAGAATAACATGATAACTATTCAGGATGACTATTCCAAACTGGCTAGTGAGACCTTTCGTCAGTTTTTCTCCCAGTATTCGATTTCGGTGGGGTCCACTGGAAATTTAGCGTTAAGCATTGGAACGATGGCGGCAAAATTGGGATTCAAGGTCACGGTTCATATGTCACATGAAGCGAAGGAATGGAAAAAATCCCTTTTAAGAAGTAAAGGGGTAAATGTTGTTGAACATGCCAATGATTTCTCTTTTGCCGTGGATGAGGGGCGTAAACAATGCACGGCAGATGCTAACTGTTACTTTATCGATGACGAAAACTCCCTAGATCTGTTTTTGGGTTATGCTGTAGCAGCCCTCCGGTTAAAAAAACAATTTGAAGAAGAAAAAATTCAAGTCAATGAAAACCATCCTTTAATCGTATATCTTCCCTGTGGTGTAGGCGGCGGCCCTGGAGGCGTAACCTACGGGTTAAAGCATGTGTTTGGCGACCATGTTCATTGTTATTTTGCCGAACCTACCCATTCACCTTGCATGCTGTTAGGGCTATCCACTGGAAAGCACGAGAACATCAGTGTTCAGGATATTGGGTTGGATAATAAAACTGATGCTGATGGACTGGCCGTCGGGCGCCCTTCTGCTTTGGCAGGACGATTGATTGAACGTTTGGTCAACGGGATTTATACAGTAAGTGATCAAAATCTTTATAAAATGTTAGCCCTTTTACATTCGTCAGAATCAATTTCTTTAGAACCTTCAGCGTTGGCAGGTATGTATGGTCCCGTTCTAACACAAGTTCATTCACATTTAAAGACCCTCGAGATGACAAAGGATCAATTAAAGAATGCCACTCACTTAGTGTGGGCTACAGGCGGAAGCTTCGTACCACCTGCGATTATGGAGGATTATATTGCCAAAGGTGAGAGCTGCCTTAAGGAGAATACCGGAAATCCAATTTCACAATAACCCTATAAATGACAAAAACTTAAAAAGCTATGAATTTATGTATGAGTTCATAGCTTTTTACTATGCTTTTTAAGCCCAGTCCCATAACCTGATAAAAAAGATTACATTTTACCAAGAAACACCACATTACTTTGGAGAAACATGGAAACAGAGTCGGTAAGCGGAAAGCTTCGGATTTCATTTTGCTTTAATCTCTATCGCCGTTCTAATAGGATGGGGACTACAACAACTCATTAGTCCATTTATCTTGTGCACCATTATTTTCCTTAGCTATTCTTTATAATAGATACCTTATCTTATTCCATTACAACAAACTTAGCCTCTAATTCTCCACATTTCCAGAAATCCACCTCAAGGATCGTTTTAGAATTTTATTAATAACTTTCTGGTTGACTCCCCAGGACTACAAATGTAATATTATACTACAGTTGTAATCTGATGATTTTAAAGGGGGAATAAATGCTTAGAAATAACGATTGGTAAACGGAGAATACAGTATAAGAAATCCACTTTAATAGAAAGAAGGTATCAATATGAGAAAAACAAATCCATACAAGTCCGGCGTGCGTAAGTTAACTCTGTACCTAGCATTGCTGGCCCTAATAACACTTACCGCATGTGTAAATGCAGACAATAAAACCGATGCATCATCCGAAAAGGAAATCGAAACAGAGCAAACGATCAATAAAGATGAAAAGTTTGCCCAGCTTGAGGATGAATTTGACGCCCGAATCGGTGTCTATGCAATCGATACAGGGACAAATCAAACCGTTGAATTCAAGCCGGATGAGCGTTTTGCTTATTCATCCACCTTCAAAGTTTTGGCCGCAGCAATCCTGCTGAAGCAAAACGACATCAAGGATCTTGAAAAGGTCGTTACGTATAATAAGGAAGATTTGGTTACCTATTCTCCGGTTACCGAGAAACACGTGGATACTGGAATGACACTGTTGGAAATAAGTGAAGCGGCTATCCGGAAAAGTGACAACACCGCGGGGAATCTATTACTTGAGGCGCTCGGGGGTCCTGATAAATTTGAGCAAGCCTTACGTGACATAGGCGATGACGTTACCCAGCCTGAACGATACGAAACCGAATTGAATGAATTCAAGCCAGGGAATAAGCGTGATACCAGCACACCGAGAGCTATGGCCACCAATCTCAAGAAAGCCGCACTTGGTGATTTTCTTCCGAATGATAAGCGTGAATTGCTTATCGATTGGATGAAAGGAAATGCAACAGGAGATGCACTGATACGTGCAGGCGCACCTCAAGGGTGGAAAGTTGGGGACAAAAGTGGGGCCGGAAGCTACGGAACAAGAAATGACATTGCCGTTGTATGGCCGCCGAACAGAGAACCAATCGTCATTGCCGTTATGTCACGACACGATACAAAGGATGCCGAATATGACGATGCGCTAGTTGCTAAGGCTGCCGAAATCACACTAAACGCTTTAAAATAAGAAAACCCGGGATCACACATATCAGTCAGGGCTGGCAAGTGTGATCCGTACTGAGCAGCCTAAATACACATAGATTCCTTTGGCTCGCTGGTCACCCGCCGAAAGCGAAGTGTATTCAGGCTGCGGTTTAATTAACAACAATCATGACGAAATGAGTCATATATTTTCCACTCATATTCCTCTCCTCCTTTCGTACTGCTGGAATTTCCTGCATCATATAAAATTCATAATCTAACGTAATCATTGACTCAATGATAAAATTGAGTTACTTTGGGAAAATAACTTCGCGGTTAAGGAGATGAAGTAAGATGTCTGCCCTCCACCTGGCTGTAAGCATGTTTATATCTTCTTTCATAGTCATCGTTATCTTGCTAATCCGAAAGATTTTTAAGAACCAAATATCATCCAAATGGCAATATAATTTATGGTTTATTTTCCTGACCGCGTTAACACTTCCCTTACTCCCAACGCATTTATTGGATTTTGGCGGTAATTTCACGTGGAATGGAGATCAAAACCGTAATCCGTCATCATCTAATCCCACAACGGAAAATCTCGCAACGGAAAATGGAAATTGGATGAACGATTTTTCAACATCCGTTAACCGGTTGGACCTGACATTATTAAACCAAATCATAACCATTATATGGATTACAGGTATGCTCGTGATGATTGCTTTGACCATTCACGCATGGACGAAACTGCGGCGAATAAAAAAGGCCACAAGCATCGTGAAAAATCAAGAGGTTCTCACATTATTCGAAGAGTGCAAACAACGCCTCCATATTTCGCAGCAGCTTGTGTTGGTGAAATCACCGCTTATCAAGTCGCCGCTGACGTTCGGTATTTTCAAAACCTACATTATCCTGCCACGTGATGCTGAAGCATGGCTGTCCATGGATGAGTTGAAATACATTTTGCTGCATGAATTAAATCACTATAAATATAAAGACATTGCTACGAATTACCTGATGGTTCTGTTTCAGATTTTGTACTGGTATAATCCATTGATCTGGATTGCCTTCAGGGAAATGCGGTTAGACCGGGAAATCGCCTGTGACAGTGCCGTCTTAAAACTGCTTGATCAAAACCAGTATGCAGCATACGGAAACACCATCATTAATTTTGCTGATAAATCCTATCTTACAGGGCAGTTTGCAATGGTTAACCAGCTCGCTAGTTCCAAAAAGCAATTAAAAAAACGGATTGAACGGATTGCCGCCTTCACAACAGAATCAAAACGTTTAAAACTGAAAAGCATCCTGATTTTTATGCTTCTAGCGGGGATTGTCATGAGTCAGGTACCCATTGTTTCTGCCATTCCTTATGGTGATGATCGGATCAATTTTGAACATAAGCGGACCGTGTATGAGGATTTAAGCGCATTTTTCAACGGACATGACGGCAGCTTTGTACTGTACGATTTGCAGAAATCGCAATACCATATCTATAATAAAGATAAAAGCACGTTACGGGTTTCACCGAATTCCACGTATAAAATATATAGCGCATTATTCGCATTGGAGTCCGGTGTGATTACACGACAGCAGACCTCCATGAAGTGGAACGGAAAAACATATCCTTATAAAACCTGGAACCAAAATCAAAATTTATTTACCGCGATGGAAAATTCCGTGACCTGGTACTTTCAAATTCTGGACAAAAAGATTCAGCTGGAAAATATCCAAGCCTATCTTGAAAACATCAATTATGGAAATCAAAATGTGTCCGGTGGAATCGAAGACTATTGGCTCGAATCTTCTTTAAAAATTTCACCGATTGAACAGGTGCAGACACTCAAAGACTTTTATACAAACCAATTTGGATTTGACGAGAAGAACGTTCAATTAATAAAAGATGCCATCAAGCTTGCGACGAAAGACCATGCAACACTTTATGGCAAAACCGCCACAGGAACGGTCAACGGAAAAAATGTGAATGGCTGGTTCATGGGATATGTCGAAACGAAAAACAACACGTATTTCTTTGCAACCAATATCGAAAACAATGATCACGCTAATGGTATTATAGCGGCTGACATTACAAAATCCATTTTGGAAGACAAAGGCATTTATTAGAAAAGTAAAGGCAGGGATTCACGTGACGAATAAAATACCCACTATTTCAGAGTCGGAATGGGAAGTGTTGAAAGTGCTTTGGCAAAAAGCGCCGCGAACAGCAAATGAAATCATTTCATCCTTGCCGGCACAAACGAACTGGAAGCCGAAAACGGTACGTACCCTGTTGGATCGGCTTACTAAAAAAGAAGTCATTGGTGTTCACAAGGATCAGCGAGTCTATACATTCTATCCGCTATTTTCCCAGAACGAATGCCAGCGCGCCAAAACAGAATCTTTTGTGAAACGATTCTATGACGGCACCTTAAAATCAATGCTCGTTCAATTTATTCAGGATGAGGAATTGTCTGACGATGATATTAAAGAGCTGCGGTATATATTGGATGACAAGCAGGATAAAGAATAAGAGTCACCCTGATTTAGTGCAAAAATGGGGCTGTTCAAAAAGTCAGTGAAGATTGACTTTTTGGACAGCCCCTTTGTCAGGTATAAATCACTTTGCTTTACTTTTTTCGGTTTATATTATTGCAAATTAAAGAAAACTTGCCCCCCTAACATTTCTTCATAACGAAGCTGGGCTTTTTCCCCTGTTTTCACTAATCCAGAAATATAGCCTTCTTTTTCACTTCCTACGTACATTTCAAAACTGAAATCTGGCTCGGTTGTCCCTACTATTTCCCCGCTATAAATATCTCCGCTTTCACTTACCATTTCAAAATTCATAATCCCATCTATATGAAAAGCCAAGTCTTCTGTCTCAGAATCAACAAAATTTACTTTGGTTTTGGCTAAAACCCACTCATATCCATCTGGAGCAGGTTCATTAAATTCATTCATGGATTTCAATGATTGGTATGCTGCATCCCCACGAACCACTTCTAATACTGTTAAATCAAATTTAATTGGGAAGGAATCACCATTATCATTGTATAGCTCATCATCCACTGTAGCAGTTTTCTGGAATGGTACAGGATTAGTTCTAGAACCCAGTTTGGATTTTGTTTCTTCTTTTTTCTCTGTATTTTTTTGTTCCTCTGTTTCTTTTTGCTGCTTATCTTCATTTACTGTAATATCTTTTGTATCCTGTCCGCATGCTCCAAGTAAAGTGATAGTCAATAGGCAAAAAATAAATATAATAAACTTCTTATTTAGGTTAGTTTTCACTTTATATCCTCCTTAAAAAAATCAAATCTATCAAGTAATTAAACCATTATAGAATTTTATTCTGTTTCCTGCTCATCTAAATCATCCGGATAAACAATTTCATCAAATACTTCTTGAGTGGATTGATCTTTTATGAATATCGTTACTTTATAATCGTCTGGATCAACTCCATTATAAAGTTGATACATCATACCTAACATACCTAATCCAAACGATGCAAAACCATCCATACTATTTTCATATGCCCCTTTGTCTACTACTAGGGTAAACTCTGAAAATGAATTATTATGGGTAATATCTTTGATTGATTGATAATCTCCACTATTTTTTGTTTCCTCAATTGTTGCAAGTAAATTTGTTTCTAATTCTTTCATCATTTCTTTATGTTTAGCTTTAGACATTTTATATGTGAGGGAACCATCTTCATTTTTTGTAACTTTGGTTATACCCTCTTTTTTGGCATTAGCAATAACAGTGTCTATATCCTCGCCCTCAAACATTGAAGCTGGTATTGTTATTTCTACATTTATAAGACCTTTGTCAACATCAACTGATTGGTCTTTTGTTTGTTCTTCTGTTTGTTTTTTCGCAGACTTTTCACTATCACTTGCATTATTTTCTTGTTCATTTGCAGAACAAGAAGCAAGAAAAATCATCAATATAGTAAGAAGTATGTAGGTAAATCTTTTCATAAATAGTCCTCCTGTATGAATTATTAATTATCCATCGTAATTCCATTACTATTATACTATTCCCCAAAGAGACTTCTAGTCTTTTTTTCGTATATGTTAAAATTCATTCTTTTTTAGATTGGTCTATATAATTCCCTACCAAACTTTGGTCGTAATCTATTAATCTTTCTCTATTGGAAAGTACCTTTAAGAAACTCAGTGGTTGATTGGTTTCGCAAATTACACACTAAGTTTTGATCTGTTAATGACTGCTTTTTCCTTGATCTAAAGTTCAGTATTAATCTGACACTTTGTCCTTTTAATAATCTTGTTCCATTAACTTATAGGTTATCTATCATTATCTCTTTTCTCCCCTTTTCTTCTAAATTACTACTTATATTATTTTCTATTGTTATTTTATCTTATAACGTTTTTAAATTTTTGGTAGGGTTAATAGCATATAAATTCATATTTAACCTTTTATTTTTTCCTAATTAAAAAGACTGTCCCATTTAGTTCTTTATAGAACCCTTAGGACAGCCCATTTTTCATTCTCCAAATAGCGATTAAATATTCTTGCCAAGCACACCCATCATCTTCCCATATATCCCCTTCCAAGAATCATCCAAATTCAAAGTCATAACCTCCATCGTCATCCGCTCATCCCATCTAAAGGTCTCATCTACTTCAACTCCATTAAACGGATAAATCAATATCCCTCTGACATTCATCTCTTCTGGTTGATGCATTAAGTAGGTGTACAATTGATACATATTGTGGCTATGAAATGATGACTTCCCATAGTTCTCTTGGAAAACATTTTTGTAAAACTTCGCGTCTATGATGATTTTCTCTGATCCATTCTTATGTGTTAAAGATACATCTGTCCTCATGGATGGCAATAATGATGGATTGCCCTTTAGCTGCCACTGCATGACTTCAGCATGCACACGATAATCTTGCTGCTCAATCCGGTAAAAATGAAACAAGAATTTCTCGAAAATTTGATTTAATGATGTTTCATCTAGTTCAGCCGAGAACAAACTCCAGTTGCCATGTTTATGAGATAGTAATGTTAATTCATGCAATAATTTAGCGATATGGACCATGCGTTTATAATGCACATCATGTCTTCCAAAGTAGATTCTTGAGAAGACTTCCTTTGTTAGTGGTGGCGTATCCACTTCCGGCATTAACTCTAAATACATAAAACTGCGCTTTCTAGTTTCTTCTTTTACATAACGATTCACACAGATGGCCTTTAAGGTAGATTTCATCACTTGATTCAGCAAAATGTTCGCTGAGTACTCATCTTTCTCGCACACGATGATCGGTTTTCTTGCGACAATATAGGGGATGGAATCATTCATCATCATTCGTCCACCAATGCGACTGGTTGATTTCTTCTCGACAATATAATTCTTTACTAGCCCACAACGATTTAAGGCATTTACTTCATCTAAAAACCGTTTAGCAATAAAATCATACGTAATCAAATCTTCATCCACATCATTCAAACTCTCAACTAACTCAGGCATATCATTCACATAACTGAGTAAACAAAACAGGTTTCGGATAGGTACTTTGAACAAAGGCTCCATTTTAAATTCCCTCAATCAGCGAATGAACCATTTCTGGACGGTCAAAGAAGTATTCCTCTAACAGTGGCTTGATTTCAAAAGTCAGGATTCCTTCAAACCATATGTTTTCATCCATGTTCTCTGGCTTAGAGGTGAAAAAAGAGTGACCAATGGCATAGCCGCTGCCTAACTGAAAGTCCCCTACAATCTCTTTGTTTATCCTCTCAACTACAAATAATATCCGAGCGACCATTTGGTCCGAAACCCCTGATTCTTGAATCCTAAGCTTCCATTTGTCATTAAAAGCAGGTTCAAGCGTCACGAATGCAAAGCGTCGACGCAGGGCTACTTCTAACTGGGCTAAGGATCGGTCTGCTGTATTCATGGTCCCGATCAAATATACATTACTTGGAACAGTAAACTTGTCTTTTGAATAGCCCATCGTCACAAACTCATCCCGCTTATCACGCTCAATCAGCATGAACAACTCCCCAAAAATCTTGGACAAATTCCCGCGATTAACCTCATCTATAATAAAGAAATAATCCTCTTCTGGGTTTTCTAATGCACGTTGACAAAAATCATAGAAAATACCAAACTGCAAGGAAAACCCATGTTCATCAGGTCTGAATCCCATAACAAAATCTTCATATGCGTAGTTTTGATGGAACTGAACCATTTCAACTCGATTTTCATCCTTCACACCCATCAATGAATAAGCAAGGCGTTTGGACACAAATGTTTTCCCAACACCAGGAGGTCCTTGAAAGATTAGGTTTTTCTTGTAATGTAATAGATTCGTTATTGTATCGTATTGTTTTTCATCAATAAATACTTCTTTTAAGAAATCTTCCTTTGAATAGCTTTCTAGTTCAACTACGCCAGAATCCACATGAGTTGTTGCAATCGCTTCTTTAAGATTAGGTTTTAAACGCCAAGTAAAATGTTGATTCTCTTCGTATTCACCTTCAAAAAGAACACACCAATAACAGGTAGTCCCATCTTCCCTTTTGATTGGAGTTATCCCGGTTGCTTCATGTACTCGTTTTGCAAGTTGTACAATCGGGGCGTTAAATGAAGCTGAATGCTTTCCAAGAGCGGCTGCCAACTCTGTCGCCGTTGCCTCTCCACCAAGCTCGTACATTTTATGAAGATACACTAAATCTTTCTCTTCAAATACCGCATCATTCTGAAGAAGCTCTATCCAGGTTTCCATGCTAATTTCCTGTTCTTTTTCAATAGGCTCTTCCCTTTCTTGTTTAAATTCCTCCAACACACCTACCATTTTTTGATGAAATTCTTCATAGGTAAACGATTCAGTATCTGATTTCATCACTAAATCTTCTTGTCCTTGATTCGGATGATGATCACCATATAGCAAACCGTATCGTACTCCATTTTCATCAATGGTTACAAAAAACTGTGGAGCTGTGCGGTGATTGGCATGCCCTTTTTCATAGACGGCTAACCAGCATTCTGAGCATCCAAAGTTTTGATTCCAGTTAAAACCATTCAACACTTTTTCTTCGACAAAGTTCATGCCTTTGAACTCTTCCATCTGGCGAATAGCCTTATGAATCTTACGTTGCTCCTCTTGGACTTTTTTCTTTTTATCTGCATAGTACAACTGGAATAGTATCGTGAAATTATTCCATGATTGCAGGATATTTGTCTCATATTTGACTTTCACTTTATTCTTAATCTCTTCCATTTCAGCGATACTTACAGAACCAGATTCAATGATTTTGTCTAGCACCATAAATTTAATAAGATTGACCTTTTCACTATTGCGATAGTTCTCTCTCAGTGAATGTAGAGATTCAGAATCCAGCTTTGTGATTGCTTCTAAAATAAGTGCAGGATTCTTGATAAAGTCCCCCAACTGAGTCGCTATACCATGCAAGTACTCCACAGCACTTTCTACCATGATTTTTTCATACTGTGTGCTGCAGAAAAAGAAATCCTGAATATCAAGTATCGTCAAATCAGGATAAGAAGTCTTCAAGTGTTGAAGGGCAATCTCACACAAGCTTAAGTAGGTTTGATAATTTCTGCCTACCGTTCCAAGTTTCAACTCAATCCCATAACTTCTTTTCAGATCTACAAACACTTCTTGTTTATAAATAGGGTATTTTGTATAATCAACAGCTGCCAATAAATACCCAAACAAAGGCGCGCCTAAAGAGATACTAGGGTTGTAAGCTTTCCCTTTTTCTCGAAACCTCTCCACTCGTTCTTCAATTGAAGAAGAAGACTGAAATAGCTGATTAAGTAAATCTGCCACTTCTGAAGGACGTGCCTCTGCAAACTTAACTAAGTCATCCGTATTACTCCAATGCACGAAACTCCCGGTAGTTGGGTTCTCTTTTTGAATCTTCTTGACAATATCTAGTACTGTAAGCTCGTTAATGTCTTGCCCTTTCAGAAAACTATTTAGACGGGACAAGATTGCTATTTTATAAGACTCATCGTATAAGTCCGTCTCTTTAAATGATAAATATCTTCTAAATGAAATGTCTATGTATGTATCTTTTAATAAATGTTTTTTTAATTCTTCGTATTTCATTAACTGCACCCCTTAATAGAATGAAATATATCTATGGTTCTATTATATCCTTTGGGTATTTTAAAAAAAGAGTAGACCTCTGTTTGACTACTCATAATGTCTTAATTCTATTCTGTTAAACTTAATTCTTTTTATCTAATACTTCATACTCGTATTCTGGTACAACTCTTCTAAATGTTTTATAAATTCCTGTGATACTTTCATTTTATCATCCTCTGGAACAATATAGATTTTGATAATACTAGGATCTTTATCTTCATGTTGAATATTATATTTTTCACACTATTTGTGATACGGTTCACCGTAATTAATCCTAATAATATGTTTTAGCAGTATATCTTCTTTTAATTAAATCCCATTTCAAAAAGCTCTCAATAGTAAACCTCCTCAAACTTCCTATTCAAAACTCCATAATAATATGCAACAGGATTTTTAACCCCATTCTCCATCTTCAACTTCCTAATCATCTGCTTAAAAGACTGAATAAAGATGTCTAACACGAGCTCTTGTTCTTTTTCTCGATTATTCCGATAAGCAGCAATCCTCGTCATCCTCCAGTATTCTTCTATCGTTTTAGCTTCAGAAAAGAAATACTTTACTAGTTCCACGAATGATTTTGGAACATGTTCACTAGTGAATGTATGATCCAAGATCGATTCTTCCTTACGTTTATTTATATCTTTAGGTTTAGTTTTAGAAAGATTATTAGTTTTATTAGGGGGGGTCATTTTTTCCTTTTTGGGTGGTTCACTTTTAGAAAAAGGATTAAACACATAGAGATTACTAGACTGGGATCCGTTTTTTCTTTCGGTTTCATAGACCGTGATGATACCTAGTTTTGTTGCTTTTCCGATCATTCGTTTAAAAGTAGAACGTGAAATGCCATTGCCATTGTATTTTTCATGAATAGCCTTTAGCATCGTTCCAATCTTTGCATTACACACACCTGGAATCTTTGCCGAATAACGGAAAAGACATTTTAATCCCGCTAATTCTCCTTTTGAAAATTCTTGCTTATGTACCGCTAACCACATTTCTATATGATGATTAAATTCTTTTAGAGATGAAAACTGTGAATACTGTTGAAAGCCATCAATACTGCCTGATTTTAAATTCATTATTTTGCACCACCCTTTCACTATCCATATAGAGAAAAGGTTTGGAGAAAGGGTACCCTGAATTTAATTTTTTTATAATTTTATCCTTATATACGGGAAAATATTAAATGGAAGAACAGGGACCTACTATTACAGTTCAGTCAGAATATTTTTACGTTGTCAATCTTTTGCTAATAGTCGAAACTCTCTTTACAATATTAAATAGAGTCACTACCCAAAGGAGTTGATCATATGAAAGCGTTCGTCCATGAAGGAAAGAAAGGATTGGCAGGTACAGGCTACAGGGAAATCAAAGAGATCCAGCCTCAAGCAGGTGAAGTGAAGGTAAAGCTAAAGTATGCTGGATTGAATCATCGTGATTTATTTGTACTAGAGCGTCATAAGGAAAATGATCCGGCGCTTGTGATTGGGTCGGATGGAGCTGGTGTGATTGAAGAGGTTGGTGAAGGAGTTACCAATGTAAAACTGGGGGATGAAGTGATCATTGATGCCTCCCTTGGTTGGCAGGAAAAAAGTGACGCCCCACCTGCTGGCTTTGAAATCATCGGTTTGCCAGGTCATGGGACGTTTGCCGAATACATTTCGGTTCCCGCTGATAATGTTGAGCCAAAGCCCCCACACCTCACTTGGGAAGAAGCGGGAGTCCTTCCGCTAGCTGCCCTAACTGCTTACCGTGCTCTCTTCACTCGTGCTAAAGTGAAAGCTGGAGATACAGTTCTTCTACCTGGGGTTGGCAGTGGGGCTGTTACTTATTTATTATTGTTTGCAAAAGCCATCGGAGCACGAGTTATAGTTACTTCCCGATCAGAATTCAAACGGGAACAAGCCCTAAAGCTAGGTGCGGATCTCGCTCTCAATAGTAACAGCTACTGGGAAAAGGAGCTTTCTGGAGAGAAAGTAGATATTGCCGTTGAAACGGTTGGAGCCGCTACCTTTAATAAAACATTAGATCAACTGCGACCAGGTGGGTCTCTCGTAACCTTTGGGGCTTCTGCAGGAGATGAAGTGACCCTTGATATTCGTAAGTTTTTCTATGGACAATACAATCTGCTCGGCACCACGATGGGCAGTCATGAAGAATTCAGGGAAATGCTCGAGCTAGTCAACAAATATAAAATCAAACCAGTACTTGATCAAGTCTTTCCTCTTAGTGAAACAGCAGATGCTATGAAGAGATTAGAAGAATCCGAGCAATTTGGGAAGATCGGAATTGAAATCAGTAGATAATAGAAAACTAAAAAGCCCTTTTTCCCTCCCATACAAGGAAGAAAAAAGGGCTTTTATTTCGGTGAATTCATTTTTAAAATATAACCGTGATGCATGGTACCCTTTCATTCATCAGGATGAAAATTAAACTCTATCAAATTCCCATCCGGATCACTGACATACACTTGATACCAACCTGCAGCGTTACTCGGGATCGTTAACATCGAAACATTATGGTCTTCCATACGCTTGATAAATGCTTCGATATCTGTCACACGAAAAGCAAAATGACCATCAGAACTGTCCAATTCAATCGTCCCTCTTAATGTTTTTCCTTCGTTATAAACGATTAAATGCAGCTGGGTATTTCCAATTTGATACCATGCACCACGTGTATCGAAATTCGGTCTCTCGATTTCTTTAAAGCCGATGATCTTACCATAAAAGTGTTTTGCCCGTTCAAGATCTGTGACGATTAACGAAACATGGTGAATCCCGGTGTATTCCATTAGATAGCCTCCTCTTAAGCATTTAGGCTTTTCCTCTTATACATATAATGCATTCTTCGGGAGATTCATGGGAAATGAAGCTGGTTGATCACAACTGCTTTTCACTTCATAATGCTTTCCTTCTTCTGATGCAATATGGAAGCCATGCATCAGCTCCAACACATGATAGGCCATTTGTCCGTTGGCTCGATGGGCTCTTCCGTTTCGAATGGCGTAGGCCATATCCAAAACGCCAAGACCGCGACTGTTCTCCGTAAATCCATGTGTTAATGGGATTTCGGTAAAATCTATCTGATGATGCTGTTTTATATAAACTGGTCCGCCGAATGTATTAGGGTCCGGAACAATCATTGAACCCGTTGTTCCATGAATTTCAATATGTGGAGTTCGCGAACCCCAGACATCAAAGCTCGTAATGATCGTGCCGACTGCTCCATTTTCGAAATCCATGATCCCTGCGATATGTGTCGGGGTTTCGACTGGGAATGTTCTTCCGTAATTCAATTCATTTGTGATCGATCTTTCCTTGAACGACATTTTTGCGGATCCTGTCACACGGCGAATCGATCCCATTAAATTGACTAATGCCGTGAGATAATATGGTCCCATGTCAAACATCGGTCCCGCACCTTTTTGGTATAAGAAATCTGGATTTGGATGGAAGCTTTCAGGGCCGTGGTACATCATAAAGGCTGTTGCCGCAATAGGCTCACCAATCCAACCGTCATCAATCAGCTTTCGGCAGGTTTGAATCCCTCCCCCTAAAAAGGTATCTGGAGCGGATCCTACTAAAAGCCCTTTTTCTTCTGCGAGAGAAAGAATTTTTTTCGCATCTTCTAATTCTATAGCTAGAGGTTTCTCCCCGTAAGTGTGTTTTCCTGCCTCAAGTGCTTTGAGATGAATTTCCGCATGGGCACTCGGGATCGTCAAATTGATGACAATCTCAATGTCCGGATCAGCGAGTAATTCTTCTACTGTACATGCTTTTGGAACATTGAATTCTTCAGCACTTGCCTTAGCCCTTTCCAAATCCAAATCCGCACAGGCGACAATATCTAATACCTCAAATTTTTTCCCAGCCTCAAAATAAATCGAACTAATATTTCCGCAACCAATAATCCCTACTTTTACTTTTCTCATCGTACTCCCTCTCTTCCTATCTTTTTATAAAATTTAAGGCTAGTTTTTTTCACTAGCCTCTTTACTTTCAAGAATTATTTCTCATATCTAATTCCTTAATAATGTCAGCATGGTTTTGATCCAGTTTATAGAACGCTAGCGTAATCACCTGGAGAATCGTAAAGGCAATGAGACCGGCAAATAGTAAGAACCGGATCATACTTAAAGCGCTTTCTGTAATCGCATCAGGATTATATCCTGCCCACCCTAAAGCATAGGCAACCAATGCAGAACCAATCGCAATCCCAAATTTCGTTGCAAAGCTGTATCCTGAATAGAGCAGCCCCTCTGTTCTCTGACCAAATTTCCACTCTTGATAATCGATGGTGTCGGCTAACATCGCAAAGTTTGCGGCACCGTTTACTCCGATTAAGGTTAAGGCGATAAAAAACACAGTAGCAAACAATGTTGTGGACCCATCTTCTAAGAAGATTAATAGAACAAATAATGGAACAGATACAGAAAGTAAAATGATACTGCCATTTCGATTACCTAAACGTTTTAAAGCCCAAGGTGCAATCGCACCACCGGCAAAATTCGCCACACTTGCTAACGTTAAATAAAGAGGTACCAATGCAGGTTGTTCAAGCACATAAGTGACATAATAGATTAGAACACCGAATAGGACACCGATTCTTAGAAATTGAACGATGGAATTGACTGAAATCACGACCCAAGGTTGGTTCTTAAGCATATTGGAAAAAGATTTGCTGACTTTCACACTTCTTCCTGATCCAAGATGATCCGAGTAGCGTTCCTTACAATTTTTAAAAGTAATATAGAATAAGATCACTCCAACAATCGAATATACGGCCATCGTAATAGGAAATCCTACCTGTAGATTGCCGTTACCAAAGAACTCTACTAATGGCATTGTAAGGGCAGAGACAATGATCGTTCCAACGGCTAGTCCCATCATTCGAAAACTGCCTAATTGTGATTTTTCATTTGAATCCCTCGTCATTGTCGACATTAACGCTCCATAAGGAAGGTTGATCGCGGTATAGATCATTCCCAGCAAGAAATAGGTAATATAGGCATACACTAATTTTCCCGTATACGAAAAATCCGGTGTAATGAACGTCAGCACACTTAAAATTCCAAAGGGGATCGACAGGTAAAGTAAATACGGCCTTGTTTTCCCATGCTTACTCTTTGTTTTATCGACAATAACACCCATCATCGGATCATTAATCGCATCCCAGATTCTCGTGATCAAGAAAAGCGTTCCGACTGCTGCAGCAGAGATTCCAAAAATGTCTGTGTAGAAAAAGAGTAAATAGGCTGATGTCATCCCCCAAACAAAATTCGAAGCTAAATCTCCTAAACCATAACTAATCTTTTCCTTCGTCCCTAACTTATCTGATTGAAGTTCAACGCTTGTATCCGCTTTCAATATAGCCAATTAGTTCAACCCCTTTTTTATTCATTTCCTTGTCTGACAAGCCTTCAATAATTCATTTCATCATGGTTAAAAGGTTTTTTCTCAAATAAGCTGCAGGAGTCAGGTTAATTTTGTCAATAGTCTGAATCTTTTTAAGAAAAAAATGGGAAGTCTTGCTCCCTTCACTGAAAAGGGAGCAGTTTCCTTCAGCTAAGTTCAATCGCTTTACCTGTTTCTGAAGATTGATAAATCGCTTCTAAAATACGTGTTACTACATAAGCTTCTTCAGGCTTAACTAACGGTTCTTTATTTTCCAAAATGGCATCAATCCACTGTTTTGCCTCTAAGAAGCCTGCATCGACTTCTTGTCCTTCAAAATAAGCCACACTGGAACCTGCAGATGTTTCTGATTCCATCATTTGATTGTATTTTGTGGTGTTAAATGTGATGTACCCCTTGTTATCCCAGGCTTCGCCAAACATTTCCGCTCCTGCTTCTGTACCGCATAATGTCACCTGAGCCTCTTTTCCACGGATCATATTTAACGCCCATGAAGACTCCAGCATGATGGTGGCACCATTCTCCATTTTTATATATCCAAATGCAGAATCCTCCACCTGATACTCCTCTGGATTCCAAGGTCCAAAAATGTTCCCCTCTGGCTTATCTTTCAGCTTTTGAAAAGTGGACCCTACAACCAATACTGGTTTGTAGTTATTCATCATCCATAAGGCAAGATCCAAAGCATGTGTCCCGATGTCAATAAGGGGACCGCCGCCTTGTTTCTCTTTATCCATAAACACTCCCCAAGTCGGGACACCTCGACGGCGGATCGCATGAGCTTTTGCAAAGTAGATATCTCCTAAATCTCCTGCATCACAGGCTTGGTGTAAGGTTAAGGAATCGTTCCTGAAACGATTTTGATAACCGATGGATAGTTTCTTGCCTGTGCGTTTGGCTGTATCCAGCATTTTTTTCGCTTCTTCGGAGTTAATGGCCATTGGCTTTTCACACATGACATGCTTCCCTGCTTCAAGCGCATCAACGGTGATCATAGAATGCGAAATATTGGGTGTACACACATGAACGACATCAATAGAACCATCTGTTAATAACTCTTTGTAATCCGTATAGACTTGAGCATTCACGTCACCGAATTCTTTCAACGCCTTCTCTGCTCGTTCTTGAACGGTATCGCAAAACGCTGCCAATTCTACTTTATTGGTTAATTTTGATAGGGCGGGTAAATGCTTTTGAAAGGCAATCCCCCCGCATCCAATGATGGCGATTTTCACCTTTTCCATGTCAACCACCTCTCGTTTATTTAAGCTTCTAATAGTTGAATCATATTTTTATAGCTTATCTCAACACTCTCTAATTGATTTTTGGTCGTTAAATCCTGCTCGACAAAAATGTATTTCGCCGCTCCAATTTGTCGGATCGTTTCAATAATAGACTTAATGTCCATGGATCCTTCACCCGCTTCTGTGAAATACTCAGGTTTTGAGAAGTCTAAAAACGCATCAAAGTCGATATCTTTCTCTTCCCCAAGTACTTCAAACGCGTTCACAGGTTTGGCTGTTGCCGGTAGATCTTTTTGGTGAACCAGGTCGCAGCGGCTGCCTAGTTTTTTCAAGTAATCTACTGGGTCGATTCCGCCTCTTAACGCCCAGTATGTATCAAACTCAGCTTTCACAAGATTCTCATCCGTGTTCTCTAGTAAAATATCTAACACATATTCTCCTTCAAACTTTTGAAATTCTTGAAAGTGATTATGGTAATAGAAGTCCAATCCGTTGTCTTTACACATTTGAGCACATTTATTAAGCTCTTTCGCGAAGTCAATCACTTCTTGTTTATTGTTGAAGAAAGCGATGGAACAACCGATACCGGAGCTTCCAATTTCAAGATTGTACTGGATCGCCTTCTCCAAAATGTCCTCATCTGTTAGCGGGTTAACATGCATGGAAACGGCTTTCAGACCTAAATTGTCCAGTACATCTTTTAGCTCACTCGCTTCCATTCCACCGATTTTCATTCCTTTACTTGCATCATGAATGAAAAATTCAACGTTTTTATAACCAATTTCCGCGACCTTTTGTAATGTACCTACAAAATCCTTTTCCAGTTCATCTCTTACTGAGAATAATTGCAATCCAAGTTCTAAGCTCATTAATATTACCTCCCTTTAAATGTAATCGATTACATTTAAAATAAATTTTTTTCTCCTTACAAGATCGAACATAACTCGTTGTTTTCCTAGGTTACCTCTTGATTGATGGAAGAAATCGATTACATTTTATTAGCACCACAAGATTGTCTAATCATCAATTGATCTTCAAGAACAAATTGTTTCTTCGTAAGCGGCTCCTTTTTCATAAGACAAAGAAGTAAATCCATCGCCGTACTTCCAATATCAAATGTAGGCTGAGCCACCGTTGTGAGTTCCGGTTCCATGATAGAAGCCATATCAATGTCATCAAACCCTACAACAGCAATATCCTCAGGTACAGATAGACGATGTTTCTTTATCGCTTTGATCGCTCCTATCGCCATTTCATCATTGGCCGCAAACACCGCTGTTGGAGGATTCTGTAAAGCGAGAAATTTCTCCATCAGCTTATAGCCTGATTCGTAGGAGAAGTCTCCTTCTTGAACTAACACTTGATCGATTTCATAGCTGTTTTGGGTCATCGCTTGCTCATAGCCCTTTAATCGATCTCGGCCTAAAATGATATTCATCGGACCTGAAATATGAGCGACCCTTTGATGCCCTTGTTTAATCAAATGATCCGTCATTTTTCGAGCGCTGCTTATGTTATCGATGGAAACCGTAGGAATCCGCGATCCCTCCAAATATTCACAGGCTAGCACAACGGGATAATCATCAGATAAGTCCTCAATTAAACGAGAATCGGTTCTGGCCGTTAATAAAATGACACCATCTATTTGTTTATAGCGTAGATGATTGAGATATTGGGACTCACTTTGACCATTATTCTGTGAATCTCCCAACAGTACTTGATATCCGTTTTGAATGGCTACTGACTCTATCCCCCTTATGACTTTCGAGAAGAACGTATTCGCAATATCCGGAACGACAACTAGAATCGTCTTTGTTTCCAATTTGCGAAGCTGCCTTGCCAAAAAGTTCGGTTGATAGTTTAATTCCTCCATTGCAGCTAGTACTTTCTTTTTTGTCTTTTCCGTTACCTTCCCTGTGTTGGAAAGAACACGAGATACTGTAGCTGTTGATACATTCGCTCGTTCTGCCACTTCTTTTAGCTTAATCATTCATCTTACCCTTTCTAAAACCCAAAAATGTAATCGATTACTTTAAAAGCTATCACAATTATCAGAAAGTTGTCAATGTAATATTTTTATATTTTCGAATTTTTTATCAATATTTCCCCTTCCGTAGGTTTGAAACCCTCCTTTGAGAAATAGTTTCTTTTAATGACGGGTTCTGTTTTTGGGTACAATCTTCGTCTTTGTCCAAATCCATATTCCAAAAAGAGAAAAAGCCTCCATATTTGAAGGCTTTTTTACTAGGCTTTTTTTGCATAGATTGTTGTTTTTCGAACAAGAATAGAAACCCGTAATGATAAGGTTTCGAGGCATCTTTTCGTCAAAACAATAAATGTTTCGCTAGTACTGAATGATTTATGATTTTTTGATTGACTAAAACAACAAAGTTTACGAAAAAAGCCTTTTACTTACTATAAATCGTGGATCTATCACTAATCGTCTTTGATTATTCCTCTACCTCTACAAAATATTGATTTTTACGGTAAGATATAGCATCCATTGATGCAATAAGGTGATTCTCATGCAGGATTTCTATAGAATAAAACCCCGTTCGAAAGTTTCTTTTTAGTTCTGTTGCCCGGGCTACAATCTTATCACCAGGCTTAGCTGACTCCATGAACTGTATGGTCGTAGAAAGTCCTACAGAAGTTTTTCCATATGCATTACACGCTACAGAGAATACGTGATCTGCTAATGCATATAGGACTGCACCATGAACGGTGCCATAAGCGTTTACCATATGGTCTTGTACTTCAATGCTTCCTTCAGCAAACCCTGCTTCAAATTTATCCATTTAGGCCCGATCATAAGGGAATTTCCCTTAAAGTATCCACACGTCAGGCTTATATTAACCAACGGTACATGCGGACAAAACCAAACGGATTTACTAAGCGGTCGAGTAGATATCGCTTTAATGGTCTATCCTGAAATAAGTTTAGAAAAATGCATTCATTACTCTTTAGGGGAAGAGAAAATTGTCCTTGTAAGCGGCAATGATGGTCTAGATCATTTTGATGAATATAAGAAACATAAAATCAGTTTTTCATAACGAATGAAGAAGGCTGTAGTTATCGGACAATGTTCGAGAGGTATCTTGTAAAGAATGATCTTCACAACTTTCAAACGATGGAGCTGTGGAGCATTGAGGCCATTAAACAAATGGTAATGAGTGGTCTTGGATTTGCTGTTTTGCCTTACATTACTGTGGAGTGCCAGGCTGAAAACGCTTCGCCACTGTGAACAATTAGAACCCATTTATTCTCATATGCTGATCAAAAGGAAAAAATGGTTGTCCCCCGCCGTTGAAGCCTTTGTTGAACTTGTATTACATTCAGTGAATGAATCTAGGAGAGAAGTGTCTTAAGAATAACATTATGGTTATTTATAGTAGTTCAAGAAGGGGTGGCCATCCAGATTTTTAGTGGATAAGGTTACCGAAGGCACTTGAAGTAACAAAATTTTTTACAAAATTTAACTATTCAACCGATTGTGATCAGACACATCTTTTTTAATAGAAGAAAACCTTTATAAAAAATGAAGATCGGAAGCTCAAAGCCTCTGATCTTTTTTGTTCTAATTAACGATACTCCAGCTAAGAATACCTTGATATTAAAACAATCAATTCAATTGCTGGTTCTATTTCTAATTTGGATTTTGTACTTCAAAATAGAACCCATTATTCTTTTAACTATTTATTTTTAACCATTGACAGATCACGATTTCAGTTTTATTATTTCAATAATAAATATTTCCATTTAAAATCCTTTTGGAACTGTGGATTTTTATAGAGGTCTCCTCTATTTTCGCCACGGGACTGTCCCATAAGGGGTCCGGAACCACATTGGTTGTACATATATAAAAGATGCTTTGAGGGTTTCTTCTATATATGAAAGTTGTGGTTACTGACACCTTGCTCTTGGGACAGCCCGTGTTTTTTTATGTGAAGGAATGGAGGATTCGAATGAAGACATGGCACTATGCACTCATCGTTTTCTTAGGCGGATGAGTTTTGGAGTGTTATCTACAGTTTCTAGGATTATTTGGGGTAGCTTTACCACCGCTTTTATTTTCAATCGGAATGCCACATGTTGGTCCGGGACTTGGAACGATATTATCGGCTTCCGAGCTTCCAGTTGCTGTTTTCATGTCCGCTTGGATCGTGGCAGAAAACATCAGCATATGGCAGTGGATTGGAGTCATTCTTATTATTGGAGGAATTATTATGGGTAATGTAAAACAATCAAATGGTCACCTAACGTCCTCCTCATCACGTACCACCATCCTTCTTCTACTCGGGATAGTCTTGGTAGCCGCGAATTTACGCCCAGCTCTTACATCTGTTGGACCTTTGATCGGAGACATCCGAGCAGATATGAGTTTATCTAATGTGCAAGCAGGATTGATCACCACCATTCCGCTCATCGGATTTGCAGGGCTATCCATTCTTGCCCCAAGACTGGGTCGACGGTTTGGGAATGAAGTAATGCTGTTTGCTGGATTAATCGCTTTGACGATTGGAACCTTACTGCGTTTCATTCCTTCCATTGTGATGTTATACATGGGTACAGCTCTTCTTGGCCTCGCGATTGCTGTCTGCAATGTCTTGCTGCCTGGGCTGATTAAGCATAAATTCCCTGGAAAAGTGGGATTGATGACTGGAGTCTACTCGACTTCTATGGGGGTTTTTGCAGCGATTGCGGCGGGCATTAGCGTTCCCCTTACGAAAAGTTTAAATTGGAACGGTTCTCTTGCGGTTTGGGCGATCTTGGGAGTCATTGCTGTTGTCATTTGGATTCCGCAAATCCTTCGCAATGGGGATTCCAAAGTACAAGCAACGAAAGTAAAGGTGGGCGGAATGTGGCGTTCACCGCTAGCCTGGCAAGTGACGTCATTTATGGGATTCACATCGTTGGCTTTTTACATCACAGTGGCATGGCTTCCGGAAATTCTCATTGATCAAGGGTTGAGTGTCGCAACCGCAGGATGGATGTTGTCACTGGCACAGCTTGCAGCCCTTCCCGCTTCGTTTCTCATTCCCCTTCTTGCTGATCGCTACCCTGACCAGCGAGTATTCGTTGGGATGATCAGTATTCTTTATATCATTGGGTTAGTAGGATTATTCAATAGTTCCATTGGATGGGTTTCCCTATGGGTAGTGTTTATCGGCCTCGCCCAAGGAGCCAGCTTCAGTCTTGCCCTCACCTTTCTTGGATTACGGGCAAGCAATCCGGAACATGTCGGAGAACTATCAGGCATGGCGCAATCTCTCGGTTATTCACTTGCGGCCATTGGACCAATGCTTTTCGGATACCTTCGCGACTCTACCCATTCGTGGACGGTTCCGTTGATGATCCTTTTTGCGGCTGTCTTGTTTCAGTTTTTTACTGGGCTTTTGGCCGGAAGGGATTTGTATGTGATACCAGATGGGGAACGCCAGAAAGAGATGTATCCAGCAAAGAAAGTTTTATGATTTTTAGGTTTTAACGTAGATAACAGACGGTCAGCTTGTAGAGAAATGATCCATTTTTCTACAAGCTTTTTTATTTTCCCAAGATCTTCATTTAAACCAAGTTAACTAGCCTACTTGTCATTTCTAACAACGGTCCAAGCTTTTTTTTATAAAGATCGGTAAAAACCTTTGTTGACACGCCCACCCTTGCACTATAAAGGAGCTGCGGGCGTTCAATTAGTAAAAATTCATACTGATAAGTTAGGAGAATCATTAAAATACGACCTAACTGTACGTACTTTTTATTATAAATGACAAGAGCATGACTAGTAGTGCTTATTGATATTAAGAAAAGTTGGTATCCTGTCTATATTTTCACCAATAAACAAAATGATTTCATAATGCTTTTTTTCATATGTATTACCGCTGAAATAGTGTATAATTAAGATAGTTGTACGTATAAGTATCACTTGCTCTTTTGCAGAAGATGGAACTACCCACAATTAGGATGTTAAAAAAAGAAAAATTGATAAAAAACAGGGTACAGCTTGGTGAACAGATTATTCTGAAAATGAAAACAGCTTTGTAGAAGGTAACGAACAAAATTCCGTTCTCTATCATCCAGAACCTTGTTGTACGGATTCCAATAAAAAATATCCTTAAGGAGCAACATGTTCAAAATTAATTCTATAAGGGGAACCTATTATGAACATTTTTAATTTTGATAGTCGGACTTACAGATTTCTCGAAAAGATAACGGATTTTCTTCTACTCAATATGCTATGGATTATTTTTTGTTTACCTGTTTTTACTATATTTCCTGCTACAGCGGCCATGTTCGGAGTGGTAAGAAGTTGGTTAAGGAAAGAAGAGCCAAGCCTGACAAGATTGTTTTTTAAGTTTTTTAAAGATCATTTTAAGCAGGGCATCATTTTGGGTATGATTTGGACCCTCTTAGGTGTTTTAATCTCCTTTAACCTATTTGTTGGTTTGCAAATGGAGGGTTCCCTTAAAAATGTTCTTTTGCCCGCTTTAATGGTCATTGGGGCATTGTTCTTGTTCACTTCTATCTATCTCTTTCCAATCATGGTGAATTACAATAATAATTGGATTGGGATTATAAAGAATTCATTTTTATTTTCGATTAGTCACCCCATCACAACGATATTAGGAATAGTAATGCTGACTATTGTGGTCCTAGCTACCAGTGTTATCCCCCTCTCCTTTCTAGTATTATCGAGTATTGTTGCATACTTCATTTATTATTTATGCAGCAAATCGTTTAGAAAAGTCGAAAGGCAAAAAAACATTAGCTTTAAAAAAGAGGTATCCTAAAAAGGGGAACGAGAGGATCCCTCTTGTGTTAACAATATAGGTTTTTCCCTAACTGTCTACACAAGAGGATGATGCCGTATTCATAACATTAGATAGGAAATGTCTTATTTATGGTTTATTTTAATACCATCCACCCATATGAAATAGCTTTAAAATCATTAGCTTGAACCTGGAATGATAAAAATTAAAAGCTTTTCTCCAAATCGTCAACGACTGTCCCTACATAGGCGACTGTCCGATCAAAAATGTCTGTGGTTGTCATATCTAGCCCCGCCATTTTAAATAGGTCGAGACCTTTCATGCTGCCACCCTTTTTTAAAACGTTTGTCCATTGCTTGCCAATGCTTACCCCTTCTGCTTTTATTCGTTGTGCGATGACTGTAGCTGCCGATATCCCAACTGAATAAGTAAAAGGATACAGGCCCATATAATAATGGGGCTGTCTCATCCATGTTAATTTTGCCCCTTCATCAATCTCAACGGTATCTCCCCAGAATCCTGATAAAATCTCTCCTTTTGTATCACTAATGATCGAGGTCGTTAATGGTTCGTTATTTTCAAGCTTTCTGTAAAGCCTCCTCAATAACTCGGCCTCTAAAACATGAGTGATACAATTGTGATGGTAGCTCATCATCAAATACATATTTAACCAACGATTTAGGCGTGGATCCTTTCTATGCTCACGTAAATAGTGAACAACTAAATGCTCAACTAAGGTAGATGGTGATTCGACAAATAACATCGATTGAGAATTGTTAATGAATCGTTGATTTTGAGCGGAAAGTGTATAGTGTATGGTATGCCCGAGCTCATGACTTAACAGCAGCATGTCAAATAAGTTTCCACCCCACGGATAGAAAGAATACCCATGAACACCATGAACTCCTCCACCAAATGCGATCATTCTTCGCCCTATGTTATCTCCTCTATACACCCATCTGTCTGTAAATGCTTTCCGCATTTGATTCTGATACTCAGAACCTAGTACCCCTACAGCTTCAGTGATAATATCCCCAGCCTCTCTATAACTTATCGGAGGATCAAAATCAGGATCTAAGGGAGCCTTCACATCAGAAAAAAGAAGTGTATCTAAATCGAGCTGGCTTTTTCTTAAACGCGCATATCTTTGCATATGTGGTGAAAGCTTTTCTTGGAATGTATCTAGAATTTGTTCGAAAAACTCAGCTGTTATCCCATCTGTCGTATAAAAGTTATTTGAAGCTGGTGAAAATTGAAGGTGCATATCAAGTGCTGATGGAAATCCTCGTAATTTTGCTAAAGACACATTTTTACTAATTTCATTGGTTAAGGTTTTTGCGAGTCCATGTTGATACCTACTTAGTCCTTTCGTTAAGGATTTAAATGCATTTCTACGGAGGATGGTATCTGGAGAAGTTTCAATTTGGGTCATATACATGTGCAGAGAGACGGGTACTTCTGCTCCATTCCTATCTTTTACTGGCTCAAACTTTAGGTCCGATGAAGTTATCGTTAGATAGATGGATTCAGGTGATTCTAGAGATTGCCCTAAAGCTGTCAAAGTTTCTTCCATATCTGGAGATAATGAATGCTGACGTGCTTCTTCAATTCTTTGTAAGAATCGATCATAATCATGGAGATCCTTTTCATCATCCATGTATTGCGTCATAACTTCGTTCGGTATTTGGGTTAGTCCATTAACAAGTTTCGTCGATACCTTATTCCCTTTTGCCACTAATAATTGAGATCTCCCCATCCGATTCTGGTTTACCGAATCGGATTCATCCTCCGAGTATTTAAACATGGCATAGCTTGAAATTTGGTGAAGTCTTTCCATTAAAGAATCGTATGTTCGCAAAAAGTGAAGGATGTTAAGCGAGCTTGATAAGGACATCTTCTCATTCAATAATTCATCTAATTCCTGTTCGGTGGCTGAGTACGATTTTTCCCATTCCCTATCAGAAGAAAAAATATCTGCTAGATTCCATGTTTCTTCTATCGGAACATCTTTACGTGTAATAAGAGTCATATTTTTATATTCACCTTTCCTTTTCATCTTTTCCCATGCTAGTAGCCTAAAAGCCAAGAAAAAAACGACCTTAGAAAGAAAAAGGCCGTTCTATTTTATTTTTGTAAAGGGTGATCAGGTACACTAACTTTATGACCCAACACCTAACTGAATATATTGTTCCTTATTTACCATCCTCAACCCGAAAACCCTTCGGACCCTGTGGCCTGGTTGGGCTTTAAACATAACCGTCACTTTTTCTTTCCCATCAATCATTTCCGTAGGAAGAATATAGTTTACGTTATAAAATTTATCTGTTTCATTAATGCCCTGTATGGAATCTACTAATTTCTTTCCATCTAAAAGAATATCAAACTCGCATCCCGCTATTTCTTTTGCCGCTGTATACGTAATGACCAGCATCATATCGGACTGAGGACTTTCTTTCATGAGCGAAACGACATTTAAATCAACGGAGAACCAACCATCTGTTCCAGCCTGTCTGAAAGCACGATTATTCATGGCACCAATACTTGTAATCTCCCCTTGAAAATGATGATCACGCTCCGGCTGCATCTCTCCAAGCTGAACAAAATCGGTTGTACACTCATCTAAAATTCGGATTTTTTCTCGGGCTTTATGATAGTCATTTTCTGCCTCTGCCCACTTCTCTTCCGTAAACATATCCCAATATACTGAATACATTTTATGATGCATTCGGTAGAACGGATAAAGTTCAACATCCCTAGGATACCCAGTATCCACCGTACGGAATGTATTTCGTTTACCTTCCACAGGCTGTAACCATTCTGTCAGTGTTTTATCCCTTGGTATCATAACAGGTGTGTATAAATAACTCTTTGCTTCTGGATCCTCAAGTGGTCCCAATTCTCCTGCAAGAACTAATGGCCCGTACACAATAGCCACCCGATTTGGATTATCCTGCATCCTCTCAAGCCTAAGTGTGAAAGGAATGGTTACTTCCACTTGATCGCCATCCTTCCAACTTCGAGTGATTTCTACAAAACTCCCCGGAATGGCCTCAATTTGTTGAACGCTTCCGTTCACTTTTACTTGGATACCATTTTCCGCCCAAATCGGATAACGAATACACATGGCAAATGTTACAGGAGTCTCAGTCTTTACTTGGAGTGTGATGTGATCAGATTCTGGATAGTCTGTTTCTTGTGTTAGAGTAATCCCTTTATCCTTCCAATGGAGCGATGATGGAATATATTGATTTACATAAAGTTTTTCCTCATTATGGAAATAAATACTGTTTCCATAACTAGCGTGATTCTCCATTCCCGTACCGACACAACAAGTAAAGTGATCAAATTTATGATTATAATTTTTATGTCCACCCATTGCTAGCGACACAAAATAACATACCCCACCTTCAAGTGGATCCTGTGAGGCCAAAATGTGATTATAAAGGGCTCGTTCGTAATAATCGGCTTCTTTAGCCGATGCATTCCACTGAAATAAATGCCTTGTCAGTTTTAGCATATTATAAGTATTGCAAGTCTCTGTCGTATGGGGACCAAGCCGATCTGTCAGCATACCCGGTTCTCCAAAATATTCTCCAAAACTATTCCCGCCAGTGACATAGGAATGACGATGAACAACACGTTCCCAGAAAAATTCAGAAGTTGTTTTCCGTTTCTCATCATTGGTAAGCTCATATTCCCGAGCCAATCCAATCAATTTAGGAATTTGCGTATTTGCGTGTTTTCCAGGCAAACTATCCTCATGTACTGCAAGCGGATCCAAAACAAGCTTATGCCAAAACCGTTCAGCGAGCATTAGATATTTCATATCGCCTGTATCTCCATACAGATCAGCTAATACTTCATTCATACCGCCGAATTCGCATATCATCATTTCTTCCATTTGGTCGTTACTAAGTTTTGCAAAAATACCATCCAGCCAATCTGCTAGTTTAATAGCTATAGTCATCGATTTCTTATTTCCTGTAAGATGCATGGCATCACGAAGACCGGCAAGCAGCTTATGTATCGTATATAAAGGTGCCCACCCTCCGTTCAGGTCAAAACCTTTAGACCTAATATCACCATCCGCGACTTCAAGGAATAGTTCTTTTCCACGTGGAATCCCAGACACATACCCATCACCATGTTCCTCTTGGCAAATTTCCAATTCATCTACTATATAATCTACTCGTTCCCTAAAACGGGCGTCATCTAGTGATGCAGATAACATAGAACATGCAGAAAGGTAATGGCCAAGTGTATGTCCTGATAAACTCATGGCTTCCCACCCTTCATATTGTGGAGCTTTTGGTTCAAGTCCAGCATACTCTCTAAATCTAGCAAGCAATCGATCCGGTTCAATTTGCAGCAAATATTCCTTGTTTAAATCCATCGCATGTTTAAAGGGTCCACCTAAAATGGAGACATCCTTCAAATCAAAAGGCTTTGCATTCGTTTCAACTTTTAGGTCCATGGCCATATTAATCTCCTCCCATTTCTTTTAATATTTATTCCCTTCAGGTATCCAGACTCTCATTTGGCCTGGCTCGCGATTATCCCACGCATAATAGGGGATGGCGGTAATCTGAAAGGGCTCGCTATTTCCTTTTTCCGTCCAATAAAGTTTATCCCCCCAGTCTGTGTGACCAACAACTTCTGCATCTCCCGTAATTTTCATGACACCCCCAAGAAGCGTTTGATCATAAATAGTTGTAAGCTCTCCTTCGTTTAGAAGCTTGATTTTATGCAAGGATTCAACATTATCTACAGATTCTAAGCAATAAATTAATGGTCCTCTTTGAAGGGCTGCATCATTTACGTTTTGTCTTACATTAGGGTGAGAATAGACCCTTTCAACAGGCATAACTAAATCTAGTTCTACTGTATCTCCATTCTTCCACTCGCGTTCCATTCGAACATATCCTTTTTCAAGAATGCCGGTCATTTCTATCTCTTGATTATTTACCTTAAGCTGTGCTTCTTTGCACCATTTGGGAATTCTTAGTTTTACACCAAATACATCTGGTTGCTCTAATTCAATATGGATGGTTACTTTTCCATTCCAAGGATATTCCGTTTTTTGTTTCAATTTAATTTGTTGTCCATGTAAATCAAACTTCGCTTCTCCTTGGATATATAGATGAACAATGAGCTCATCCATGCTTTGAGAATAAATATAACCACCTAAAGAAGCTAGTAATCTAGCAATGTTGGGCGGACAGCAAGCACAACCAAACCACTCATTCCGGTGACGGTCACCCAAACTAGCTAAAGGATTAGCGTAGAAGAATTTTTTCCCGTCCAAGGAAACACCGCTTATGACACCATTATAAAGAGCGCGTTCCATGGCATCTGCATATTTTCCATCACATTCCAGCTGAAGCATTCTTTGGTTCCAAAAAACTAACCCAATGGCTGCACAAGTCTCTGCATATGACGTTTCATTCGGGAGGTCATAATCGTAGGTAAACCCTTCATTTTTACCAGTTGACCCAATTCCACCTGTTATAAACATATTCTTCGTATGAAGATGACCCCATAATCGTTCACATGCCTTTAATAGGGATTCATCCCCAATTTCCCCAGCAAGATCAGCCATTGCCGAATACATATACATGGCGCGTACAGAATGTCCTACCACTTTGCTTTGTTCTCTTACTGGTTTATGGGATTGGTTATACTCTTTTATATTGTCCAGGTGATTCATAAAATCATGAAAAAATCCTGTTTTGTCTTCTTTTTCAAGGATAAAATAGTGTGGTTCACGCCCGCGTTCATCTATAAAGTATTGGCTCAATTCTAGGTACCGTTTTTCACCGGTAACCCGATACAGTTTAACAAGTGCCAGCTCAATTTCCTGGTGACCACAATATCCTCTCTTCTTTCCTTCTTCAATGCCAAAAACTGAATCAATATGATCCGCATACCGGCGAACAACATCGAGAAGGGTGCGTTTTTTCGTTGCTTCGAAATGCGCAACCCCTGCCTCAATTAAATGTCCGGCACAGTATAATTCATGGGCATCCCTCAAGTCTGTCCAACGTTCTCCAGGCTTAACGACCGTAAAGTAAATGTTAATATAACCGTCTGGCTGTTGAGCGGAAGCTATTAAGGAAATCACATCGTCTACCAATTTTTCTAGTTCTGGATCAGGATGGGTGGCAAGACTGTAGCTCGCAGCCTCAATCCACTTTGCTACATCAGAGTCCCAAAAGATATGAGGTTCATTATCCATTCCATGGTTCCAAGCAAGATTAAACGCATCCATTCGACCGGTTTCTTTACATTGTACATATTGATGAGGAATCGTTTGTTCCCGATTCACTTGAATTCGAGGTGACCAAAAGGCATCATCAATCACAACATTCGTAAATGATAACGGTTTCAACTTTTTTTGCTGTAGTACATTCATTTGTCTTGACTCCTTTCAAATCTAAAAAGCAAATTTAAGTACAAAACTAAGGGAGTTATGTTTATAGAACTACCCCTTAATCCCAGTTAGACTTATCCCTTCAATAAAATGACGCTGTCCGATAAAGAAGATAATAATGGCAGGGATGACCATGATTGCAGAAGCTGCCATCATAAGATGCCAATCGGATGCGTATGATCCTTTTAACTGCAACAGACCAAGTGCTAACGTATACTTTGATTCATCATTTAGGAAGATCAATGGTCCAAAAAAGTCATTCCATACCCCCATAAAGGTAAAGAATGCAACGACTAAAATTGGAGGTTTTACTAATGGCAGCATGATTTTAGTGAATATTTGAAAATGACTTGCTCCATCAATTAAGGCAGATTCATCAAGTTCTCGAGGGATGTTCATAAAAAACTGACGCATTAAAAAGATAAAAAAGCCTCCGCCACCGAAAAAGGCGGGTATAATTAATGGCCAAAATGTGTTAATGGCATTAAGCTCTGACCACATTAGAAATGTCGGAATAAGCGTTACAGCACTTGGAAGCATCATCGTTGCGATAATGAGCCCAAACCATATATTCTTTCCAGGAAATCGTAGTCTAGCAAAACCATATCCGCACATGCAACAAGTAATAATAGTCCCTAAAATGACAGGAACCAAAATAATGAGTGTGTTTTTAAAGTATTGAAAAAAGTCAATGATCGAAAATATTTCAATATAGTTGGACCATTGGATCTCTTCAGGAAAAATTTTTGGAGGAAACTCAAATATTTCCGTCGAAGTCATTAAAGAACTACGAACAAGCCAAATAAAGGGAATTAAGCTAATGATCGCTCCCACTATTAATATAAATAACGATATGGTTCTTTTGATAGTTCCTATAGTCAAATTACTTCCCTCCCCCGTAATGAACCCAGTTTTTCGATGATTTGAAGATGAATAGTGTGAAAATTAAGATAATAATAAACAAAATCCATGATAAGGCACTGGCATATCCCATGTTATTCTCTTGAAATGCTTCACGGTAAATTAGATAGACATAAAATAATGTACTATTATTCGGTCCGCCCTCTGTCATAACATAGGCTTGTGTAAAGGCTTGAAAGGCTCCAATCAGGCCCATAACCAGATTAAAGAAGATAACCGGTGATATCGAAGGAACCGTGACAAATCTAAACTTGTGCCACCAATTTCCCCCATCAATTTCTACGGCCTCTAATAACTGCTTAGGGACATCTTGCAATCCTGCTAAGAAGATTAATGCGGTTCCACCGCAACTCCAAATGCTTAACAAGATTAATGACGGAATTACAGTAGACTCATCATAAATCCACATCAGCTTTGGAAGGCTAAAAAAGTCTAATATGCTATTTAGCAAGCCGAAATCAGGGTTAAATAACCACAGCCATAATATATTAGAGGCAACAGCAGGAACAATGACCGGCAAATAATACATGGTTCTAAAAATAGATTGTCCTTTGACATTCATGTTCATAAGAATAGCTACTAATAATGCAGCGGCTAGGGTAAATACAGTACTTCCGATAGCAAAATAAAACGTAACAAAGAGTGATTTCTTAAAATTTAGATCGTTTTTAAAAATTTCAATATAGTTTTCAAATCCTATCCAGTGAATGTCCCCAATAACCCTATAATCGGTAAAACTAAAATACAAACTTGCAAGCATGGGTCCAATTGTCCAAATAAGTAATCCTAAAATAGCCGGAAGGGTAAAAAAATACCCCCAAAAGATCTCTTTGCGACGCAGTTTATGGATCCCTTTCAATTTAACCGTTGCATTCACACTTTTACTTTCCAGGGGTATTTTTTCAATATTCATCTAATCCCTCCATGGTTCATTAACGTTATTCCATAGGGTTTATTACGAAGATTCTCACCTTCGTAATAAACCTTTTCAGCAAATATCCACTTTCTTATTGATATTTATCCCCAAATTTTTTATCTAATTTAGGCATTATAATGTCGTTCACTATTTCTTCTGCAGACTTTTCATTACTCCAAATTTGATCCAACCCTGGAGTGATAATCTGGCTTGCTTCGGAGCGATCTCCCCAATAATAGTTAGGGTTTCTCTGTACATTGTTTAATGCCCAATCAATTACAGCTTCTTCAAATTCCTCCGGGTGAATTTCAGTATCGGTCCACTTCTTTATTAGTTCTGGCTCTTTATACCATTTCTCTTCGTTCGGCATCCATAGACCACCTTGAATTAACGGTAAACTATTCATCGGATCCATAATGAATTTAAGGAATTCTTTCGTTTCATCCCAATTTTCCTTCGTATTGTCCGTGTTAAACACAACAATCGGCGTTCCATAACTTGTTGTTACGGCCTTTTCCATTTTAGGTAGTACACCAATTCCTAAATTTAGATCTTTTTCTTTTTTCGCCTTCCCTAGCTCTTGCAATGCCCAATGTCCATCAATATTCATGGCTACTCTTTTCGTTAGAAGAGCTGTATCAGTATTAGGGATCGTTGATAAATTAGCAGGAGTCGGCATTACATGATGCACATACATTAAATCTTGCATCCTTTGTAACGCTTCAATTGTTTCCGGTTGATCCAGAATAATGTCCTTTCCATCTTCGGATATAATGCCCCCATTGTTACTAAAAAGAAATGTCTCATAGTGGTACGTAAAATTATTAACACCATAGGTTTTGATGTTTTTTGGATCAAATCCTTTGTCATCTGGGTGCTTTCCATTTCGATCGACTGTAAGCTTTTTGGCAATATCGACAAATTCATCCCAAGTCCATGCATCTTCAGCTTTTGTTGGCGGGTATGCAATACCTGCTTCATCGAATAAATCTTTATTGTAATAAATATTCGTCACTTCGTTGGCTACACTCGAACCGGCAATCGGTCCGTCCTCTTCAAACTGAAAAATGGAGTATTTTAGTTTGTCACCGATCTCACCTGAATCAAACAGCGGTTTTAAATCTTTAATTGCTCCATTCTTAAGCCATGGCGGTAAGCTTCCTTCCGGGAAATAACCTAAATCCGGAAGTGTGTTAGAAGAGGCCATTGTCGTCATTTTTTCTATATAACTCCCTTGAATTTGTTGTCCTTTGACATGAATGTTTGGATGGGATTCGTTAAATGCTTTCAACAATGCTTCAATTGAATCCTTTTCAAGGGGTCCTCCCCAGTAGGCGAACTTTAATTGGACAGCATCTTTATTCCCACTCTCAGAAGTTCCAGTTGCACTAGTCCCCCCGAAACAACCGCTTAATAAACCGACTATCAACATGAGTACCAAAGAAATGACAATAAAAGGTTTTCCTTTTCTCATTTTCAACACCCTTTTCAAAATTTTTTATCTTTCTTATCGGTTTTATGTCCTACTCAGGGATGTTTAAAAACGTGGTCAGCCTAATGTCTAGGATCGCCCCCTATAAATGTTGGATGATCTAAAATAAGATGGGTAAAAAGGTGCAAAAATTTAGAGAGTATGATTTTAATTTATTGCTAATCTGAATACCAGAATCCATTTAAAATCGTTTGAAAGCAGGCAAAAATACAGGTGTACTAAATTGACTATTCTACTCATTAAAACCGAGAACATAGCTTATATATAAAAATAGATAGAAAGGTAGAAATAGAACACAAATAATTAATAAAAAACTATATTTATTTAATTTTCAGCTATCCAGACAATCATTTCACCCGGCTTTCGATTACACCATGAATAATACGGAATAGCCTTTAACGGTATTGGCTTTGTTTTACGTTCAATAGGTTTATAAAGCTCCTCATTCCATTCCGTTTCGTCAACTTGCTCTGCCTGTGCGGTTATGATATAGATCCCTTCTAGTAAGTTTTCTTCGAAGGTTCCATGAAGCTTTGCATCCTGAGGTAATCTAATATTAGATAAATTCGTGCCATTGTCTACTTCTTCTAAGCAGTACACAACAGGGCCTCTCTGTAATGCGACCTTGCCAGCATTCTCGCGCACCTTGGGATTGGCTCTAATTCTTTCGATCGGCATCGGAAGGAAAAGTTCAATTTCATCTCCTTTTTCCCACATGCGTGTTAGATACGCATACCCATTCTTTAGGCAAGATGGTATTTCTACGTTTTTTCCGTTAACTTTCAATATTGCACCTTGGCACCAACCCGGTATCCGGACGGCCATTGTAAATTCGGAAGACGTTTCTGGTGAAAGCGTTAGCTTCACATGTTCATCCCAAGGATATTTGGTTTCCTGTACGATTTGTACCTTCTGACCACCGATATCCAGTTCAGATTCATTTCCCATATACAAATGAACAAATACTTCATTACGATCAGTAGAATAGATATAGTGTCCGATGGAAGAAATTAATCTAGCCAGATTTGGAGGGCAGCATGCACAGCTGTACCATTTTTGCCTGATTGGTTTTACATGCTCTTTATCTTTGCGCTTTTCACTTGCTTTTGGCCATACTTCTAACGGATTGACATAAAAGAACTTCTTCCCATCTAAATCCATCCCGCTAATTGTGCCATTATAGAGGGCCCGCTCCATAACATCTGCATATTCCCTATTTTTTTCTATGCCCAGCATGCGTTTTGCCCAAAAAACTAACCCAATAGATGCACAAGTTTCGGTATAGCATGTATCATTAGGAAGATCATAATCAAAAGAAAACGCTTCACCGAAGTCTTGTGATCCTACTCCTCCAGTAATATACATTTGACGTTGAGTCACATTTTCCCATAACGTTTCACATGCTTCTTTTAAAGATTCGTCACCTGTTTCTCTCGCTAAGTCTGCCATAGCCGTATACATATACATTGCCCTAACCGCATGTCCAATCGCTTCTTTTTGTTCACGAACGGGTAAATGTGCTTGATGGTAACTATAATCACCATACTCATCATTCCACCAGAACTTTTTGTCATCATTCCTAGCTTCCTTTTCATAGTCGAAGAAATGAGGCTTCTGGCCACGCTCATCAATAAAATACTTACTAAGTTTCAAATATCGTTTAAGTCCTGTTTCTTGATATAATTTTACTAATGCCAACTCTATTTCTTGATGCCCATCATACCCTGGGATTTTATTCCCATCTTTACCGAAAACCGCATTGATATGATCGGCAAAACGGCACATAATATCTAGTAGTTTTCTTTTTCCTGTCACCTGATAGTAGGCAACAGCTGCTTCAATCATGTGTCCCGCACAGTACATTTCATGACGATCCCTAAGGTTACTCCACTTTCCTTCTGGTTCCTTTACTGTAAAATAAGTATTCAAATAGCCATTTTTTTGTTGCGCTCTTTCAATTAAGTCAATCACTTGATCGGCTGTTTTCTCCAACTCTGGATTTGGGTCACTTTCTAGACTATAGGCTACCGCTTCCAGCCATTTAGCTACATCACTGTCCTGGAACACAAATCCAAAAAATTCACCACTAATTTCTCCTGCGGCAATTCTAAAGTTCTTAATCGCATGGCTTGCAGGAGCATCTGGGATCCGGTCATTTATTGCCTCCCATTGATACGGAATGACTTCATCACGTATGACATCCATACGACTTCTCCAAAAATCATCTGTCACTTTCACATTTTCAATCTTTTTAATTTCAGTATTTTTCATAAAACCTCTCCTCTCAAACCTTCCTATTTACTTAAGTTTTCCACTTCATAAACACGCTTTTTGTTTTTATTTTTATGTGCGCCACCTCCTACTGATGGTTAATGCGGTAATCATACTATTCTGATAAAATAGAATAAAGTTTTCTATATTACAGACTAAATGATCTAAATCTACTTAAATTTTTTAAATAGTTTGATTAGTCTAAATATATCATTCGGGTTCATATCTTGTCAGTGGTCCATCTTAAACATTAGGTGTACTAAACTGACTATTTTTAAAAAAGAAAAGATGAGGGATAAAACCTATCCCAACTTTAAAGGATGAAACGATAATGAAACAATTTCTGAAAACAAATGTGAACACGCCAATTGAATATATTTCTAGTGGACTATTTGTATCGAGCGAACCTTGGACCCATACAAAACGTAACATTAGTAGTTACGAAGTGATCATTGGTGTCAAGAAAACCCTTTACATCATGCAGGAGGATGTTCGGTATGAAGTAAAACCAGGGGACATTCTATTGTTATTACCTAATCACACTCATCAAGGTTATAAGGTGTGTGACCCAGGCGTTTCATTTTATTGGTGCCATTTTTACTGTTCAAACTATTTTGCCATGATTGATGATAAAACTATGGAGGAAGAGGTATTATCATTTCGTTCTAATCCTGATTATCAAAGATCTAATCCACATATTTTTATACCCATCTATTCTGTTCCTTCACGTATCGAAAGAATTAATATCCTATTTAATCAACTACTCGATGTTGCGAACGCAAATTACTATAATAATAGAAGTGTTGATTATTTCGTTACTTCCTTGCTAATTGAAATATCTGAACAAGCCCTTACCAATTTCCAAACGACTAAAGAAAAAACAAAAGCTGATAAAAACCTTGTAAAAATAGTTGAATGGATTCGTATCCATGCCATGGATACTTTATCGGTCACTTCTATTGCTGAAAGGTTCAATTATAATCAAGATTATTTATCCCGTGTTTTCAAGCAGAAGCATGGTATAAATATCCAAGTATATATTCATATTCTTAAACTATCTAAAGCGAAAGAATTGTTAACGACTACAAGTCTGGGCATAAAAGAAATTGCCTATTTAATTGGAATTTCTGATGAGAAATACTTTATGAAGCTATTTAAAAAATATGAAAAGGTGACCCCTACCGAATTTCGCAAAGCTTACTACCGGACACATTTAAATAATCAATAAACCTATTGACATCATTAAACAACAAAAGAGGCTGTCCAAACAGGGTCCGGAACCACTATGATTGTCCATATATAGAAGATGTCTGGAGGGTTTCTTCTACATATTGACGTTGTGGTTCTGACACCTTGGTTTTTGGATAGCCCCTTCTGACTAAATCAAATTCCCGACTACAAAATGATGAGTTCCTTTGGCGATTTCGTCAAGATCTTATTTCCATAGTCGGTTATTAAAAGATCGTCTTCAATCCTTACACCGCCTAGGTTTGGAATGTAAATACCTGGCTCGACCGTAATGACCATCCCAGGTTTTAGAATAATGTCGCATTTCGTAGACATGAATGGTTCCTCATGAATATCTAACCCAATTCCATGTCCTGATCCATGTCCATATTGTTCCCCGTATCCTTTCTTTGTGATAAAGTCTCTAGTGAATGCGTCAGCCTTTTTACCAGTTATATCTGGTTTTATTTCTGCAAGTGCGGTTGATAGGGCTTCAAATACAATCGTATAGATTTCTTTTAACTCTTCTTCCGGCTCACCTACTGCAACGGTTCTTGTTATATCGGAGCGATACCCCTGATAGTAAGCACCAAAATCAAGGGTTACCATATCCCCTTTTTCAATTAACTTCGTACTTGCCACCCCATGAGGCAGGGCAGATCGTTGACCAGAAGCTACGATTATGTCAAATGCAGATGAGGAAGCCCCTTGTTTTCTCATATAGAATTCTAATTCGTTTGCGACATCTATTTCTGTTATCCCTGGACGTATGTAATCTACTATATGAGTAAATGCAGAATCTGCCATTTCCGCAGCCGTATTTATTTTTTGAATTTCTTCCTCTGTCTTGATCATTCGAAGCTTTTCTATCACTCCTGAGAGAGGAATCATTTCAGCAATTACTCTCTCTTTATACTTGGAATATAAATGATAGCTTACATTTTCTTCTTCAAAACCAAGATTGGTAACACCTAATCGCTCCACTATATGGGCTACTTCTTCATAAAGGGTTACCTTGCCACTTAACTGGATGACTTTAACATCTTTTACTTGCGATGCGGCTTGTTCTACATAACGAAAATCTACAAATAAGTATGCTTCTGCTTTTGCGATGATGACAATTCCAGCACTCCCGGTAAACCCTGTAAGGTATCGTCGGTTCTGAGCATTTGTGATTAATATCCCGTCTACCCCTAACGAATCAAACTGTTCTCTCAATTTTGTTAATTTCTGCATGCTTCTTCCCTCCATTAATTTTCATTAAATTTAAATGTTATTCCAGCACCATATCTATTTCTTTTTTAGTACATTTATAGACTCATCAATAACCAATCTTAATCAACTCCGTTGGAAAAGTTGTTAATACTTCTGCTTTTCCATCTTCCCCAATATATACGTTTTCTTCTATCCGTACCCCACCGTATCCAGGGATATAAATACCAGGTTCAATGGTAAACAAAAATCCTGGCTCCAAGGTCAACTCATTCTTTTCATGGATGGAGGGCTCTTCATGTACTTCTATCCCTAACCCATGGCCAACGCGGTTATTAAAGTACTGACCATATCCGTTCGTTTGAATCACATTGCGGGCAGCAATATCCACACTCCCTGCCGAAACTCCAGCTTTGGCTGCAAGGATTCCTTCCTTTGTTGCTTCCCTGACAATGTCATAAATCCGCCTTTGCTCTGCTGTTTCTTCTCCCATTACAAAGGTGCGTGTGATATCGGAACAGTACCCATCCACAATAACGCCCATATCGATTAATAAGAAATCACCATGATTCAGTTTCTTCCTGTTAGGACTCCCATGTGGCAATGATGATTTTTCCCCTGATAAGACAGTCGTTGAAAACGAGGGACCGTCTGCACCAAATTTCCTCATTAAATACTCGAGTTCCGCTACTAAATCGAGTTCTGTCGTGCCATCCTTTATCCTTGTTATTCCTTCTTTTAAAACTTTTTCAATTACCTGGACTGCGTGTTGAACCTTCCTGCACTCCTCGGGAGATTTCCTCATTCGTTGGAAGGTAATAAAGTCACCTATATTTTGATAGCTGAAATCAGGAAAGAAGTATCGGAGTTGTTCCTGTTGAAATAAACTAGTATTCTTTGTTTCTAATCCAATCGATTGAACGCCTTCACCGATCGTGTCTTTTAACACTTTATAAGGATTTAATTCATCTGAGATGGGAATGATTTCTTTAACAAAGGAACTTTCCTCTGCCGCTTCTTGATCAAGAGCAGGGACAAATAAATAATTCTTTTGATTGCGTAGATCAATGACTAATGCCATAAATCGTTCATAAGGTTCTGATTGAAAACCCGTATAGTAAAAAACATTTTTCGGCGAATTGACGATCGCCAAATCCACTTGCTGTTTTTCCAAATGCTGAATGAAATCATTCAATCTTTTTTGATATTGATTACTCATAAAAAACACCCCTAAACGTTTTTCCACTCTTTTATAAATTGTATTCTACTATTACCACCGTAAAAAAGAGACAGAGCACAATAATAACCGGACAACTTTTGAAATAAAGTTGTCCGATTTTTAACGTATGACATGTATGAACGATAGATTTCCAACATGTCGACCTCTAATCCTTGTTTAGGTTCATGTTGAATATTTCACCTTACCCAGCTGGCTTCTTCTTGGCAGAGTCTTTCTCCATCTCTTTGATGTTTTCTTCCCAGAAATCAGCCCCGCGTATTCCCAGTTTGATTGGATTAAAAACAGGGTCTAGACCTGCTTTTTTCTGCCTTTCATAATCCTTTAATACTTTTAAGGTTGGTTTTGTCAGAAGTAAAATAGCCGTTAGGTTGAGCCAAGCCATACTTCCGATCCCCAAGTCACCTAGAGCCCATAAAAAGGAGGCTGATTCGACACTGCCGATGAACACCATTGCTAGAAAAGCAAATTTCAGAACAATTTTCATCCATTGCATCTTAAGTTTTTTATCGAGATAGACAAGGGTGGTTTCGGCAATGTAATAATAGGCTAACAAGGTGGTAAAGGCAAAGAAGAAGATGGCTAGCGAAACGAACAAGGAACCGAACCCTGGGAAAAAGGTCTCTACGGCTTCCTGGGTATAGATCGGCCCAGCTTCAATATCTCCCATTGTTTCAACGATGGGTTCTTTTCCTTCTGGAGTAACGCTATACATGCCCGTTACAAGTATCATGAGGGCTGTCGCCGTACAGACAACAATTGTATCAATATAAACCGAAAAGGCTTGTACTAATCCTTGCTTGGCAGGATGAGAAACGTCAGCTGCTGCAGAGCTGTATGTACCTTCCCCAACACCGGCAACATTGGAAAAAACGGCTCTCTTGACTCCCCAAGCAATCGCTGCACCGACAATTCCACCGAAGACCTGATTGGTTCCGAATGCACTCGAGAAAATAAGAGCGAACATATCAGGAACTTCCGTAATATTCGCAAATAACACAAGGAAGGTGACGATCACATACCCAATCGCCATAAACGGGACAACCATTTGGGTGACAGTTGCGATCCGTTTCACACCGCCGAAAATAATCGCTGCAAGCAAGACCACTAAGAGAATGCCAGTGATGCTAGTATTTAGGCCAGATGTATTCTCAAATCCAACGGCAATACTGCTTGATTGGATCCCAGGTAATAAGATTCCATAGGAGAGTGTCACAACGATCGCGACCAACACAGCAAACCACTTGATCTTTAATCCCTTTTCAATGAAATAAGGTGTACCACCTCGGAATTCATTATTTACTTTGCTCTTATAAACCTGAGCAAGGGTAGATTCGATAAAGGCGCTCGCTCCACCTAATAGGGCCATCACCCACATCCAGAAAACCGCCCCAGGTCCTCCGAAAGCAATGGCCGTTGCCACCCCGGCAATATTCCCGATTCCTACACGCCCTGATAAAGCGATACAAAAAGCCTGAAAAGATGAGATCCCTGTTTCTGAACTCTTGCCTTCGAACAATAATTTGATCATTTCTTTAAAATACCTTATTTGAACAAAGCGAGTGGCAAATGAGAAAAACAACCCTGCTCCGAGGGCAAAGATAACCAATCCAATACTCCATACCTGACCAACTAACCATTCTACTAATTTCTCCATCCAATCCCCCTCAAACGAATCTGCGGTATAATTAGGAAAATTCCGAATTCTTTAAACGTCTTTTGTGACTTACCTGACAACCTTATTGGAAGCGTTACCATTTCTCTTTACTTGTCGATCCTATTTAGAGGAAGACTCTGCCACAACCTTACACTATCATTAAACAATTCTAATAAAATAATGGCTTTTAAACTCTTAGACTATCTAATCAAAAACGGACAGCTCCATGATCGATAAGAGCTGTCCGATAGCCCTTAAATGTTTCCTATTCTAAGGTCGGCATTTACCTTTATTTCAAATTGACCCAAACACTTTTCACTTCTGTGTAGTTGTCGAGTGCATAAGAGCCCATTTCGCGTCCGATCCCAGACTGTTTGTACCCGCCGAATGGGGCCGCTGCGTCTTCCAAGTTGTAATCATTAATCCAGACGGTACCGGCTTTTAAACGGTTTGCTACATTATGAGCTGTTTTAATATTTTCAGTCCAAACACCTGCTGCGAGTCCAAATGGCGTGTTGTTGGCTCTTTCAATGACTTCTTCAACCGTATCGAATGGGAGGACGGCGACGACGGGGCCAAAGATCTCCTCATTCGCAATAATCATGTCATCTGTCACATCAGCGAAAATTGTCGGCTGCACGAAGTAGCCTTTTTCGGACGCTTTCTCTCCTCCAGCTGCCACCCTTGCTCCTTCTGCTTTTCCTTTTTCGATATACCCTAGCACACGCTCCTGTTGCTTCTTTGAAACAAGTGGACCCATTTCTGTTTCCTTGGCCATCCCGGCACCAAGTTTTACGTTGTTTGCTAGCGTTGACAATTCTTCAACGACATGATCATAATGGGATCGATGTACGAACACACGGGAGCCGGCACTACAGTTTTGGCCATGATTGTACATAATCCCGTTGAATGCACCTGTAATTGCTTCTGATAGATCAGCATCCTCCAGAATAATGTTAGGTGATTTTCCACCAAGCTCTAATGTCACATGTTTAATCGTTTCCGCTGCTTGGCGCATAATATATTTCCCTGTTACCGTTGAACCCGTAAACGCCACTTTTTCGATATCCTTATGGTTTACAATTGCTGCTCCTGCTGATTGACCGAATCCAGGGACGAAGTTTACCACACCGTCTGGGAAGCCTGCTTCTTTAAATAGCTGAGCTGTATATAATAGTGATAATGGCGTTTGCTCGGCAGGCTTTAAGACGATGGTACAGCCTGTTGCAAGAGCAGCCCCCATTTTCCAAGCAGACATAACTAACGGATAGTTCCATGGAATAATCTGTCCGACAACACCAATCGGCTCGTGTCGAGTATAGTTTAAATAGTCTTTGGAAATCGGGGTTGTCTGACCAAGAATTTTCGTTGCCCAGCCAGCATAATAGCGGTAATGCTCCACTGTTGCTGGAATATCATCCTCTAGCGCAACCTGATATGGCTTCCCATTATCCAGTGCTTCCAGTTGGGCTAGTTCTTCTTTGTTTTCATCGATTAAATCAGCAAGCTTGTAGATAAGGTGCGCTCTTTCAGCGGCACTGAGTTCAGGCCAAGCTCCCTTTTCAAATGCCCGGCGAGCAGCTTTGACAGCTAAATCGATATCTTCTTCCTCCGCTTCACTTACATAAGCAAGCACTTCTTCTGTCGCCGGATTAACCGTTTCAAATGTTTTTCCGTTAACAGAAGGGACATATTTCCCATCAATAAAAAGCTCGACTTTCCCTTCTAAAAATGCCTTCACCTTTGGTTTTAATTCAACTTGTGCAGTTAACATCATCCATTCCTCCTTCATTTTTATCCCTTACTGGGAGGGAATCTAAAGAGCATTCCCTTAAATCCTTTTATGCTTGTGAAACAGCAGATAAATTAGATAAAATATCTTTCAAGTTTTGATCTTCTTCAGGTGTGAGTCCTAATCGAGGATAGCGGGAAGGACCTCCTGCCTGTCCATTCAGCTCCATCGCACGCTTCACAATTTGCACGTATTTCCCTGACCCTTCAAGGAATGTACAAAGTGGAAGAATGCGGTCATTGATAGCCCAAGCTTCTTCTAGCTCACCTTTTTGGTAATGTTGGTACATGTCCGTCACGAGCTTCGGTACGATGTTTCCTGCAACGGAAATCCAGCCTGTCGCTCCGACTAAGTACGACTCCATCACTAATTCTTCTGCCCCGCAGAAAACTTCAAAATCCCCTTTCCCTTGTCTAGCAAGGTCTCTTACTTTACGGATATCTCCGCTTGATTCCTTAATATGTGTCACTCTCTCACACTCTTTTCCGATTTTCAGCATCAATTCTGTGCTCATATCTACTCCAGATGTAAAAGGATTGTTGTACAGCATAATCGGTAGATTTACGGCATTGGATACTTCTTTAAAATGAAAGTAAATTTCTTCTTCTTTTGGTTTGCAGTAATACGAGTTAATGATTAAGGCAGCATCAGCACCATACGCTTCCGCTTGCTTCGTGTATTCAATCGTTTCTTTTGTTGTTTCTGCAGCGGTTCCCACAATAACAGGAAGACGGCCATTTACTTCTTTTAAAACCGTTTCAACCATTTGGAATTTTTCTTCTTTTGATAAACTGACAAACTCTCCTGTGCTCCCGTTGATGGTGATGCCGGCAACCCCTTGGTCTAGAAAATAGTTCACATTATTTTTTACTCCAGCCCAATCGACCTTCTGCTCCTCTGTCATCGGTGTAATTAATACTGGGTAAGCTCCTCTAATTGTTGTCATTTTTAGTTCCTCCTATTAGTTTTTATTTAGTCTGTTTTCGCAAAGATTGTTGTTTTTTTCGTAATTAATCTAATCAAGATTTCGGGGCTCTTTTCTTAAAAATCATCTTGAATTTTTAAGAATAACTAACTAAAGCATCGCTCTTTAGGGTCAAAAGCTACAAAGTTTAAGAAAAGAGCCTTTATTTATCAAAAGTCACACAATCTACTAAATTGTGAGAACGTTTTTTAGAAATTATTTTAATAAAAATCCAGCAGGTAATGGATCGGTAGGATCAAGCACAAAAGTCTGAATTCCTGTAATGAAGCCTCGGCTTTTCACCCTATACTGATATCCACTCTCTATCTGTTTGGCTACTTGAACTTCTAACTGGCTACCAAAAATACTTTCATTTGCTAAGGCTGAACCGCTACTCCATCCGCTTTTAGAAAGTAAGCTTGTATAACAAGCCATTGTTGGTCCGAAGCCTGGTGAACGCAAAATAAATTGGTCACCACGGAAAGTGATCGTTTTGATTCTGCCTTCTTCGAAACGAGAGTCATCTAATAGAATCGCTCCCTTAACAAGCGTATTCTGGCCAAGTGTTTCCCACACTGTTTTTCCCCATTTTCTTAAATTCGTTAGGTCTTCTACCCGAATCTCAGTTGAAATATCCCGTTTATGAAATACAGCGTATAAATCATCCGCTTGTACGAGTGAATAGGATGTATTCAGAACCGGATGTGCCAATGGGATATTCATTTCAACTACTTGACATGGTTCACTTTCTACCTCGACGGAAACAACTTCTTCCTTTTCCATCGTCGCTGTAACAGTGATTTCCCCACTGACGGTTTCAATTTTGTATTGATTTGATGTTCTATGGCGAAGTTGACCACATTCTAGTAAAGCGGTTATGACAGCCACAATCCCACCGTATTGAAATCGAACCGTTCCTTCGTGATTGAAAAATAACACCGCTACATCTGCTTCTCGGCTAATGGGGGGAACAACAAGGCAGCCATTTAAGCCAGCAAATCCACGGGGTTCGTTCAATAATAATGGGATCTCGTCTGCAAACACACGCGGAAACTGTTCATATAACTCTTCTAAACTCTGATACCGGATGAATGGGGCCTCTTTAATTATTCGAAACGCCTCACCAGCTACGTGTACATCTGTCGTCGAGTAGACTCTTTGAATCTTCATTTCACTTCCTCCGTTTCATGCTCCATCGGGGGAATCAGAAGAAACCCTTCTTTAAGCGGATCTTCCTCATGGTAGAAAAACCTGTGCATCCCCATCAGCCAGGCAGATCCCGTAATATTTGTCACTACAGCCTGCACGCCTCCTACATCCGTTGTTTCCAGGACATGCCCTCGAAATAGGGAACCTACAATGCTTTCATGAACAAATTCTTCCCCAATCGAGATTCCTTGCTTGGCATATAGCACAGCTAACTTTGCTGAAGTCCCCGTCCCACAAGGAGAACGATCGATTCCACCTGGGGGAACAACGACGGTATTTTTCACATCTGCTTCTTCCTGGGTCGGTTCGGTAAAAAATTCAACATGGGTTAATCCTCGGATGAATGGATATTGCGGATGAACAATTTCTTCTACTTGATTGATGTGATTTCTAATGTCTATCGCTTTTTCGATTATGTAAGAGGCATTCTCTGGAATTAAATCCAATCCAACCGACTTAGCGTCAATGATGGCGTAGAAGTTACCACCATAGGCAATATCTGCATGGACAAGTCCAATTCCCTCAACATCCACCGAAACACTTTTCAATAAAAACGCCGGGATATTGCAAAAAGATACTGCCTTTGCTTTTCCACCTTCTACGGAAATATCCACTTTGACCAGTCCAGCAGGTGTATCCAGTTTTAATGAAGTAACGGGCTCCTGAATAGGGATCAGCCCAGATTCAACTAATGCCGTACACACACCAATGGTGTCATGGCCGCACATAGGCAAATAACCGCCCGTTTCGATAAAAATGACGCCAATGTCTGCTTCTGGATGACAAGGATCGGTTAGCAAAGCCCCAGACATTACATCATGGCCTCTCGGTTCATTCATTAGTAGTTTACGAATCCAGTCATACTCCTTTTTCATATCGAGCATTTTATCAGACATCGTTTTCCCTTTTAGTTTCGGGAGTCCACTGATTAACGTCCTCGTAGGATTGCCACCTGTATGTGTATCAATCGTTGTAAACACTCTTTGTGCCCTCATCTGCTCATCACCTTTCCTGTAAAACGGTTAAAGCTAAGCGGTTCTACGGGTATGGATGTTTCTTTATCATTAATGAGTTCTTCAATCATTTTTCCCGTAACAGCTGCAAGGCTAATGCCGTCCCCTTCATGGCCAGCTGCAATATAATAATTTGGAATTTCATCCACCCGCGAAACGATTGGCAAGTGGTCTTCTGTCCAAGGACGCAAACCTGCGTACGAACGAATTAGCATCATATCCGCCATTTTTGGATAAAACCGAATGGCCCGGTTCGCAATACATTGGATGATTTCATTGTTTACCTTCGTATTAAAGCCAACGAATTCCCTGCTGCTTCCGATCAAAAAATTTTGACTTTCAGTAGGTTCAAAGACAAGGGCGACTCCATATTTTTCCGTCAACGGATCAACACTTCGCTCGCCACCGAATTTAGAAATGAGGTAACCAAACTCCATGACTTTACGGGATCCCACATGCTGCTGTCTTGAGGCAACGATAATATGGCCTTTTCTCGGTTCAATTGGAATCGAAAGTTCAAGCATTTCTCCTATTCGGGGTGCCCATACCCCAGCTGCATTGACGACATGATCAGCGCTGAAAACCCCGTTTGATGTTTCCACTATAAATGAACCACTTTCATCCTTTTTCATTTCTTTGACTTCCGTTTGCTTCAAAGCTTTAGCTCCTTGCTTTTTAGCTTCCTCAAGAAGGGAGAAAGCAAGCAAATAAGGATTCACAGTGGAATCAGTGGCACATTCTAAACCGCCTAAGAGGTCCTCAGCAAAATATGGGGACTCCTGCCGGATATCCTGTCGATCAAGCATTCGGAACGGCAATCCTGCCGCTTTTTGACGGTCTACCCATTTCTTTGCCGCTTCCATTTCTTCCTCTGACTCACAAACGAGAATGCTTCCTGGAGCCCGATATTCAAAAGAGTGTTCCAACTCTTTGCTTAATTCATCCACTAAATTTTGACTAAATAACGACATCTGACTATCAAAACCCGGGTCTTTATCAATGGCCAATATATTTCCATCACATCGTGAAGACGTACCACTGACAAATTCCCCTTTTTCAATGATCGTTACGTCCCTCCCATATTTAGAAGCATAATAGGCAATTGAACAGCCAATAATCCCCCCACCAATGACTAAAACGTCACAGTGTTTCACATCATACTCCTCCCCTCTTATAAAAAGGCTTCATCCTTACTAATGCAATTACTGTGCCAAATAAAATTCATCCTGATTCCGATATATTTATTTAAATATTTCAAATATTTTATACACTCGTGTATAATAATTTTTACAGTGTTTATAAATTTTTACACGCTAGGAGGATATGAGTGTGTTTTCCTTACCTTCGATTAAAACCATGGTTAACCGGAATCTATTGAATATATCTGCAGATAGGAATTTCATTGAAGAGAATAAGGGAGAATTTTATTATTGTTCCTCTGCGAATACAAAGCTTCCATGCAAAGTCATATATGAAAATGATTCATTCGATACTTTAATTCAAGCGTTCCATCATCATTCCCATGTGGCTATTCTTGGTCCCAACAAACACCTTGTCGGCTGCATATCAGCGACACAAATGATCCACCTTCTTCATACTTTTTACCATCAATTAAAGGCCTTTTATGAAACGGTCATCCAAACGACTGATTCCTCTGTCACGGTCATTGATGCCGATGAGCGTGTCCGCACTTGGACAGAGGGTGCCAAAAAAATCTTCTCAGTCAACCATCAAGATATAATCGGACGGCCTATTACTGAGTTTTTTGACCATACGAAACTAGAAATCTTGCAATCCCTTCATGAAGGAAAAAGCATCGGGGGTCAACATCACCAGCCTCGTTCTGATTTGTTTGTCTTAATTAATTCCAATCCTGTTTATTTTGACGGCGATATTATTGGGGCGGTCGTATCAGAAACCGATGTCACGAATCAAGTCGTCCTTAATAAAAAACTATTTCACATGTCCAATGAAATGCACCGTTTGGAGCAAGAAGTCGCTAAATATAAGGACTCCTCCGATCCGTTTAATCTCATTAAAGGAAAGAGCGCGGCCTTACAAAGAACGATTCATTTAGCTAGAAAAGTGTGTTCTGTGAAATCAACGGTCCTCATCTTAGGTGAAAGTGGAGTCGGAAAAGAAGTGTTTGCCAAAGCGATTCATGAAGCTAGTGAGAAACCGCAAGCTCCTTTTATTTCTATTAATTGCGGTGCGATTCCCGCATCTTTATTTGAAAGTGAGTTATTCGGATATGAACGTGGTGCCTTCTCCGGTGCCGACCAAAAAGGGAAAAAGGGAAAGGTCGAACTAGCAAAAGGGGGTACTCTATTTCTCGATGAAATCGGTGAAATGCCGCTTGAAATGCAGGTTAAATTACTCCGGGTGCTTCAGGATAGGAAATATTACCGTGTTGGCGGTGAGAAGGAAATTGATATTGATTTCCGGATTATTGCAGCCACAAACCGTGATTTGCAAGAATTAATGAAAAAAGGGGAGTTTCGTGAGGATTTATATTATCGCTTAAATGTCGTGAGTCTTCATATCCCGCCTCTAAGGGAACGGCAAGAAGATATTATTGAATTAACGCATTATTTTCTAAATGATTTTGCCCTACGGTATCAACGTCCTATTCATGAGTTTTCACCCCAAGTCATGCAGGACATGCTTCGTTATGATTGGCCTGGTAATATTCGAGAACTTCGCAATGTAGCGGAACGACTCGTTGTCTTTGCAACAGACGGTGTCATCAGAAAAGATTATTTGCCCTTTAACGAGAACCCTATCAGCCACGATCACGATCACAATCACAACCTGATGATTTCTTCGAATACCTTAAAAGAGGGTGATGAGGTCATCTTACCTCTCCAAGAAGAACTGAATCATTACGAGCGAAAAGTCATTAAGAGAGCCTTGAAAATTGTGAATGGGAACAAATTGGAATGCGCGAAACAACTTGGTGTAACAAGAGCCACTTTATACAATAGATTGAAGCGTCTCGGCATAAATTAACCATCCTCCTCTAAGTTGGTACGTTTTTTGCATAGTATTTTAATAGAATGCAAATCGAGGGGGAAATCAAATGGCAACTAGTGAAAAAATCGTGATTTGTCGTTGCGAAGAAGTGACATATGGTCAACTTCAATCAACCGTAGAAGAACATAAATGCACGGCAAGGGAATTGAAATTAAGAACAAGAGCCGGTATGGGCTTTTGTGGTGGACGTACATGCAGGATGGCATTGGATAGAATCATTGAAAGTGTCACTTCTGATCTGTCACCTGGTGATATCCCCTTAAAATACCAGCCGCCCATTCGGCCGGTGACATTTGGGACAGTAGGTGAAAAGCCATGACTAGAATTATCGATCATCCGATTTTAGGGAAAGTAGAAGATAGAGATATCATATCCTTTCAGTTTGATGGAAATACCTATAAAGCTTATGAAAACGAAACAATTGCCGCTGCCCTATTAGCAAACGGGATCAGGAATCTGCGTGTTCACGAAGAAACGGGCACACCCCGGGGCATTTATTGCAATATCGGCCATTGCATGGAGTGTCGTGTAACGGTCAATGATCAAGCGAACGTAAGAGCCTGTCTAACGGCTGTAGAAAAAAACATGGTGGTTGAAAGCGGAAAACAGCATCCGAATATTGTTAAAAGGATGGTGGAACAGCGATGAGCGATGTCATCGTAATCGGAGGCGGACCAGCAGGATTAGCGGGAGCGATTGCCTGTGCGGATTTTGGTCTTCATGTGACGGTCATAGATGAATTTTTGAAGCCAGGCGGTAGATTGCTTGGACAGCTTCATCAAGAACCTTCTGGTGAATGGTGGAATGGAATAAAAGAATCAGAACGTCTTCACCAGGAAGCGAAAAAATTATCGGTTGATATCCGTTGTGGTGTGTCTGTTTACAATTTAGAAAAGGTTGGTCCTCTCTGGAATGTACATACGAACTCAGGTATCCTTGAAGCACCCTTTGTACTGGTTGCTACCGGAGCAGCCGAGTACCCTATCCCTCTTCCCGGCTGGACTCTTCCTGGTGTGATGTCAATTGGCGCCGCTCAGGTAATGACAAATGTTCATCGCGTCCAAGTGGGCAAGAAAGGAATCATTATCGGCGCCAATATTTTAGCGTTTGCAATTTTGAATGAATTACAGCTGGCAGGCATCCATGTTGACCGAGTTGTACTGCCTGAAAAAAATGACCTTAGTCAAAAAGCTGGTGAACCAGAAGAGGTAATGAAGTCGCTTTTAAACGCTGCTCATCTCGCCCCATCGCCTCTTTTACGAATCGGGAGTCGCTTTATGAAAAAGGACTGGATGAGAAAAATCGGGTTGAACTTCTATCCAAAACACGGAATGAAAGTAAACGGGACCCCTCTTCAACTTCGCAAAGCAGCCTTAGAAATTGTCGGTTCCGATAAAGTAGAAGGAGTGCGTGTTGCCGATATCGATTCCAATGGAAATATTATTTCTGGCACTGAAACGATTTATGACGCTGATTTTGTTTGTATTGCCGGCGGCTTATATCCGCTGGCAGAGCTTGCTGCTGTTGCCGGATGCCCATTTCAATATGTTCCTGAACTTGGCGGCCATGTGCCCCATCATTCCGAGACAATGGAAACCCCTCTCGAAGGACTATTCGTAGCTGGCAATATCACCGGGATCGAAAGCGGAAAAATTGCGATGGCACAAGGAACAGCCGCAGGTCTATCCATCGCCAAGCACGCAGGAAAAGGTTCTGGTACAATCGATCATCAGCTTCAACAAGCAGTACAAAACGTCCGTACTGTTCGTCGACAAGCGGCCATTCAATTTAATCCGGAAATTGATAACGGGAGAAATAAAATGAAGGAGCTTTGGGGTCGTCTTTACACGAAAAATAATGGTGAGGTGCCTCGAGAGAAGATGGGGTAGGAGCAAATGAGGGTTAGAGGCAATTAGTCTGGGCCTCAAGTCTAATTGTAAAGGATAAGCAATCGGAGAATTTATTATTGAACTTTCTATATCTTGTTCAACAAAGGGGCTGTCCAAAAAGGGGTCCGGCACCACTATATTGTGGTTTCTGACACCTTGGTTTTTGGACAGCCCCCCTTTCTATATATTTAATACAAAGTAATTGGGCTTTTTTCAAAACTCCCCCTATTAAATTTCAATAAGGATAGGAACGATCATTGGCTTTTTCCTAGTATGTGTATATAAATATTGCCGTATTGATTTTTTTATTTCTTTTTTCATTACATTCCATTGGTTTCTATTTGTTTCTTCTAGCTCGTTAACCGTTTTTATAGTAAGTTGATTAACGTCTCTTCGGAGTTCCGAGAAATTTCTATCCACAAATCCTCGAGAAATGGTATCGGGTTCAGAAATCAGTTTTCCTTCCGCTTTACTCATCGTTAATACAATCATGAGCATCCCATCCTCTGAAAGCTGTTTGCGGTCCCGTAACACAAATTCCCCAACATTGCCGACATCCCCCCCGTCTACGTAGGTATTCCCAACTGGTATTTTACGAGTCTGACGGGCAATGGTATGTTCAATATCGACGACATCGCCATTATTGATGATAAACGTGTTTCCTTGCTCTACTCCAACGGATTCGGCTAACATTCGGTGATGGTGTAGCATTCTAAATTCACCGTGGATGGGAATAAAATATTTTGGTTTCATTAATGTAAGCATTAATTTTAAATCCTCTTGATAACCATGGCCGGAAACATGCATTCCGGATGTACTTCCTGTTCCATAAATCACTTTGGCTCCGAGTGCAAATAAGTTGTCGACGATACTCGTGACATTTCGTTCATTCCCGGGTATTGGACCTGCTGCAAAGATGACCGTATCTTCAGGTAAAATGTCGACACCGCGAAAGTTTCCAGTGGACAAGCGGGCAAGTGCAGCCAATGGTTCTCCCTGACTCCCCGTGCATAAAATAGCCACCTTTTCAGGAGCCATTTCATTGATTTCATGTGGGTCAATCAACATTCCATCAGGAACTGTTAAATAACCTCGTTCCACAGCAACCGCTACGACATTAACCATACTTCGTCCAAGCAACGCAAGTTTTCGATTTGTTTTTTGTGCTGCATTCACGACTTGCTGAACGCGGCTTATATTTGAAGCAAAGGTAGAAATAATCACTTTGCGTTCGGCTTTCATGAAAGTTGCTTCCACATGTTCACCTACCATTTGTTCCGATGGGGTCAAACCACGACGTTCTGCATTGGTACTCTCAGACAATAGAAGTAAGACCCCTTCTTTGCCGATTTCAGCCATTTTATGAAGATCCGAATGCTCATTATTCGCAGGGGTTAAATCGAACTTGAAGTCCCCCGTATGTACAATATTACCCTCAGGTGTATGAAAGACCATTCCCAAGCAATCAGGAATACTATGGGTCACTTTGAAAAAGCTTACACTCATTTCTCCGATTTTCAAGTTTGAGTTTGAGTTGATTTCAACAAGTTCGCTTTCTCTCAGAATTTTATGTTCCTTTAATTTGATTTCAATTAATCCTAGTGTGAAGCGTGTGGCATATACAGGTACATTCAATTTTTTCAAGAAGAACGGGATTCCCCCGATATGATCTTCATGTCCATGTGTGACAATCAATGCCCTGACTTTATCTTTATTTTCTACTAAGTAAGCTATATCAGGGATAATCAAATCAATTCCTAATAAACTTTCATCTGGAAACTTATTGCCACAGTCGATAATCACGATATCGTTTGAATATTCGATTGCGTACATATTTTTCCCGATCTCATACAATCCGCCTAAGGCGAAGATAGATAATACATTCTCTTTTGTACTCAAATCTATATCCTCCCACTTTAAATATGATATTAGTATGCCCTTTGGGTTTCCCTTTATCAGTGGGTTGAATGCTTTTCCTAAAAATACTGACTACCACATTTTGATTTTATTGAATTTTAAATTCAATAAAAGAGACCATTAATAATGCGACAAATTCACAACGTAAACAATTAGATTCAATCATTAAAATGAGTCAGCATTTATCGAGCATCTTGATCCAGTCTGATTTAGCTTTCTAAACAGGCGCTCTCCCTTTTTCAAAAAATGAATGAGCGCGTCTTCTTAAGAATTGCCTTTTTCCCTTAGTTACAGAAGTTTATTTTCATGGCAGTTTAATAAGAGTATATTATTAAGTTTATAATATTACTCCAGCGCATTATTATTGATATTACTAATCCAATGAGTATATTCCCCCATTGTAAAAATTTGTAATAGGTAATTAGACTCATTCCTATCAAGTTAAGAAGTTGAAGTCACCTCAAATTTGCACAAGTTGCTCAATTTTATCGTTTTGGGGATAGTTTATTTTTATTTAGTTTATGGCTATGCGTTGGAACCCCTGTACGAGATTGTTTATCAGACTTTCCGAGCTTTCCGGGGTCTATACGAAAGGGTTTGAGGGGAGAATCGCCCCTCAAGGTTTGATTTTTGCTATAATGACCATTATGTAGCTTTAATTTTTAATAAATAGGGAGTGGAATATGGAAAATAACGTTTTTGAACAGATAGCAAAAAGATATGATACAGAAGAAAGAATTGAATTAGCTAAAGTTATAGTTAAGGAAGTAAGACCAGAATTACGAAATAGTAAATCAAAATCTTTAATAGACTATGGGAGTGGTACTGGTCTAATTAGTTTAGAATTATCAGATTTAGTAGATTCTATTTTGTTGGTAGACTCATCAAAACAAATGTTGGAGGTTGCGAAAGCTAAAATTTCTCACAAAGGAATTAGCAACTCAAAAGTGCTTTATTCAGATTTTACTCAAGAAACCCCTGAACTTAAGGCAGACATAGCTTTAATGTCACTAGTCCTTCTTCATATTCCGGATACCAAAAAAATTTTACAAGAATTGTTCGACATTTTAAATACTGGCGGCAAGCTAATTATTATTGATTTTGACAAAAACGATAAAATAAATCATCCGAAAGTTCATAACGGTTTTTCGCATGAAGAACTGAAAAAAAGATTATCCGAAGTTGGATTTAAATCAATTGAAATTCGGACATTCTATCATGGTAATCGTATTTTTATGAATCAAGATGCCTCAATGTTTATATCCAGTAGTATAAAGTGATTTCTTGTTTTTTTATTTCTTAGTTCATACAATCTCTAAAAAAGAACTATTCATATCAGGGGGGGTGCCTTTGACCTTGTGAAATGTCGTTGGTCTAGTCTATTCCCTGTTGATGTGACTGGTTCTTTGGACATTTTTGGTTAGTTAAACTTTCTGTTGTTGATCGTTTCTTGTGTTATTTTTATTTTTTTGTTTCAAATTGTATTTTATCTTTTTGAATGTGCAATATTATTAATTCCCATTAAAATGATAGATTAGTTGCACAACACCAGAGGAGAACGTTCTTGTATTAACCATTTTTAAATTCAACCTCTGTTTTATATCAATAAACAACGGTTTTCCTTCTCCCAAAATAACAGGGTGAACAGATAATCTAAATTCATCAACAAGTCCTAAATTGATAAAAGTTGTAATAAGACTTGCTCCACCATATAACCAGATGTCTTTACCAGGCTTATTCTTTAATTTATTTACTTCTTTAAGAATATTGTCATTTATGAATATTGCTTTATTATCAATCCCTTTTTGCTTTCTGGAAAACACATATTTTTCCTTACTATTAACTAATTCCCAAAGTTCTTTTTCCGTATCAGTATCTTCAATTTCTGGAGTAAATTGTCCCCATAAATCGTAGCTTTTTCTTCCATATAAAATAGTATCAATTTGATTTAAGAAATTAATAAACCCTATCTCAGGGTCCATGATGCACCAATCAACTTCCCCATTTTTCCCTTCAATAAAACCATCTAAAGTCACTGCTAAATCTAAAAGTATTCTTCTTGGTCTTACGTTATTGGACATAATTCTTCCTCCCTTTAATCATTTAGATATTGTTTCTCCCGCCGATTTTTTTATATTTTCATTATTTACAACATTTATTTCTGAATAAAGTTACTGGACCCTTGCAGCAAATGGAGTCGTGATCGCCGTTACGGTCTTTGTATGGGTTCGGTATTACAATCATGTGAACGACGCTTATCACAATGTTTTATTTTAATAATAGGCTTTATTATTCTGCATTTGTTTTAATGTTTCGACAAAACTTTCTTTCCCTTGGATTCGTTTTTTTCGATTATATTCCAATGAAAATCATCGGCGAAATTCTTATTCTGGAATTGAGCCCGATTGCTGAAGACCGTTCTGCACACCTATGCTTTCTGGATAACGAAGGAAACAATCCTATTTTGCGTAGTTCTCCATCACTAAATTTAAAATGGAAGCTTTGCAAAAAGAAATTAATTCAATTTTAGCCATAGCCATTCACCACAACTAGAGCGTCTCATCCAATTTCTGAATCTTTGAGTGGGATATTAAATATACATTGCCAAAAATGTCGATTTTGTCTCCCTTTATACGTACAGCGCAATCTTTGTTCGACGCATAAATATTCATTTCTTCCGATAAGGGAGACAGTTCGCTTTGAACCAGCGCAATGTTATTTTCAAGATCAAAATGAGACAGGACGGAAAAATCGTCAAGGCCAATTCCGTCATAAACAGAGTTTATTTCAACTTCATATCCAAAGTTTTTCGAGCATAACCATTTAGCGGACATGTTAATTGCACCAGCGCTTGCTCCCATCACAACGGCTCTGCTTTTTTTAATCAAATCCGACAATCCATATTCCATCAAAAAACCATTTTGTTTAAGAGTATTTCCACCCAACAAGAAAATGACTGAAGCATTTTGAATTAACGTTTGGGCATCTTCCTTCTGTACGCGATAATTAATTAAATGATATTCATCAAACATAATGCCGGCCTGGTCAAGCCACGAGCGTTCAGTAGCACCATTATCTTCATATAAAAATGGATTCGCGCTGATCATTGCAAGCGATTTTCTATCTGTTATATCCTCCTGTAAAACCCTGCCCAGATTCTCTGGGAAAAAGTTGCTAAACCAACCTAAATAATAGTGAGTTTTCATAAGTACCCCCCGTAGCAAAGTGTAAATAACATTAATTTCCTGCGTTACTCATTCTGTTTTCTTGTCACCAACACAATATTCTCAATATGGCCCGATTCTGCAATACAGGGCGCTGATCTTTGCTCCAGAACTGCGCCCATTTACTTAATAAGAAAAAATCCTACATTATCAAAAATCCACATATAAACGGTTAAACTTTTTTCAAAACATCGCATCCTACAAGACTTTTATCCTCAAATCTCGTTGAGAGAACAATAAGGGTCGTTGAAAACCCAAATGCGTTGCAAGCATCAAGAAATCTTGCCAATGATTCACTCGTTTCTGTTAACACCTTCATTAGATAATTATACTCTCCGCTGGTTCTGTAAAGATCGATAATCTCAGGGGACGCTTCACCGAAAGTTTCAAAATCCTTGCAGTTATTCGTTTTAAACAAAACGAATGCGATTGTATGCTTGCCAAGCTTATGTGGAGAAAGCTCTGCTCGATAGCCCGTTATGACCCCTCGCTCCTCCAGCTTCCTAAGCCTTTCCGTTACAGCTGGCTGCGACATCGCGATCATTCTGCTCATCTCGGAAATGGGAATCCGGGCGTTATCCTGCAGCGTGGCCAAGATTTTATAATCGATTTGATCCATAAACACGACACCTCATTTTTAAAAGTTATTTGCCTGAAACAAATAAAAAATTAAGTTTTGAAGTCCAGTACTCCTTAATAATCTTATTTAAAATGTACGTTATCTCGAATAAAATGACAATAACAAACCTTAAAGGAGATTGAGAAATATGACAATGACATTAAACGAAACTAGAGCGACTGATGGGTTAAACTTTTTCACGACCGGTGATGGAGTTCGGATTGCTTATCGAATCGATGGATCAGCCAGTAAGCCGGTATTGATGCTTGCGAACTCCATCGCAACCTCGATGAACATGTGGGATGGCCAGCTAGCTGAATTTTCTCGGCATTTCCGCGTTCTTCGCTACGACTATCGGGGGCATGGCGACTCGGATACGCCCGCCGGTCCGTATTCGTTCGACAGAATGGGACGGGATGTAATCGAACTGCTTGACGCGCTTCACATCGACCGTGTGCATTTCCTCGGCTTGTCGCTAGGCGGTGTCATCGGACAATGGCTTGGCATCTACGCTCCAGAGCGGATCGATCGGCTGATTCTGAGCAATACCTCCTCCTACCTGGGGCCGGCTGAGCAATGGGAGGGCCTAATCACCTCTGTGCTGCAACCAGAGAACCTGACCGAATTCGCCGATATGTTCATGAAGAACTGGTTCCCTTCGCATATGCTGAAGTCGGAGAACGCGCTCGTCACGTCATTTCGGAAGATGGTACTCGCTACTCGTGCTCAGGGAATTGCAGGAAGCTGGGCTGCGATCCGTGACATGGATATGCGCCGGACTGTCGCCCTTATCAATAGCCCGACACTAGTCATTGCTGGCCAGTATGATACAGTGACGCTTCCCAGCCACGGCGAATTGATCGCTGAGACGGTGCCGAACGCGAAGCTCGTCATTCTGCCCGCAGTTCACCTGTCGAATGTGGAGTATCAAGCCGAATTCCTAAGCACAGTGCTCGAATTCCTGCAATCGAAATAAAGAAAAGTGGCCACTCGCGAATAAAATGGGCAGATTTTTCCAAATTTTTCGGTGAAATAAGGAAGCAACCCGCCATTTTTTCGTATATACCAAATTTTCTTATACGGGATAACGTAAGGGAATTGCGTTTATTTACAACTTTAAGGAAATTCCAATATGAAAAAGTCTAATTTCTTAATTTAATGCTGAGAAATTAGGCTTTTTTTGTTGCTCCATTAAAGCGCCCGTTTGATGAATAACCTTATATTCTTTTTTAGTTCAGCCAAATCACTAATATATATTCAAAAAAGCACTAAAATGATAAATACAATAGACATCCATAAGGAACCCGTAATGAGGATAAGACCTGCATATATACCACCTTTAATTATTACGTTAACTGGACCTTATGTACGAAGGGCGCTAATGTTTATTCTCTAATGAAAAAAGAGCAGAAAAAATCTGCCCTTCATCCTCTATATCATATTTCCAAAGTGGCCCCTCAATCCCCGAATCGTTTCCTTACCCCGATTTCTACTTGTGTTATTTAATTAACATCATGGTCATGTGATATCCCTCTTATTCTTGATGAGGTTGATAGCATCTACTTTTTCATTTACCCACTCAATGTACTCAACAAACGAGCCATCTGTATGTCGTACAAACATGTTATAACCTATCAGAAACAGTTTTTTATGCTATCATTAAGATCATCGTAAAGCGCTTGATACTAAAGTCTGTGAAACATTATCGGGAATTTACATCAAGCATTATAAGACCCTCCTACTATTGCTACACTCTCTAAGCATAACTGTCTTTTAACTGATTAAAGAAAAAAAATGGACTGCTGATACAGTCCTTCGTTGTTTAATTCTTACGCCCTTAATGGAGTCGAAATAAGTCATATTATTTAGTTTCGTTTCTTTATAAAAGTTATATAAATCCAATATAAAAACACCTACAAGAATCTTGCCCTTTAAATATAAATAGAGCGTAATTCCTTACTGCAGAATCGCTCCCTTTTCCGGAACAATAGGTGCAATCCGATACTCTTGAATTATTGTAAAGCATCTGCTTCTCTGCAGTTGTTTCTTTTGTGACGAGTTTCTTCTATTTATATATAGCCTGTCACTAAGCCTGCAACTGACGATTTTCCTTAATCAAAATCACTCCAATTAAGCCAATTATGGAGAAGATAACTGGAGTGATGAAACCATAGTAATATCCATGATTTACACTACCCGAAACTGCCTGAAAATGATCCAATATTGTTCCAAAAATACTTGGCAGCAATACTGCACTTAGAAATCCACCCGTATTCGCAAAACCTGAAACAATGCCAGAATCTTTTATAGGAAAAGATTGACGAACGGCAGCAAAAGTTAAGGCATTTGCCCCATATGCAAGGCCAATAATAAAGAAAAGCATAGTTAACAATGTAAATGGTGGTTTCCCATTAAATAAAAGAAAGGTTGACCAAGTTATTAAAAGAATAATGTGAACAACAATATACGGCTTTTTAATTGTTTCTAAACGACTTGAAATCCAACTAGCTAGAGGAGCACCAATTAGTGCCCCGATTAGACCAATCATAATAAGCTGACTTGCATTTGAACGTGTCATTCCATATGCATCAATTCCATACGGCACTCCCCACGAACTGATAAATCCAACATACGTTCCGACAATCCCAAAGTGACAAAAGAATAAAGCCCAGGCTTGCCGATTCGAAAATAATCTTCGTAGTAAAACCAATGTTTTTTCACTTTTTATTTCATTTTTTATAAATACCGAATCTTTTGGTTTTCTTATGAGTACCAAATAAAGGAGAATGCCACATAAACATAACAGTAATCCCACTGAAAAAAATGCCGCCCTCCATCCAAGGAAGTCAATCAATATTGAGAAAGGGACTGTTGCCAAAAGGAAACCCAGGCTTCCTGTCATTGCTACTACACCAATTAATCGTGTAAATTCCTTTGCGTAAAACCATTGGCTCAAGATTAACACCATACTGACCCAGATGGTCGCATCTCCCATCCCTATCGAAATTCTGGCAAAAAATAATAAAAATTCATACGTGCTAAGGCTATAAATGACTGTACCAAAACCTGTAAGGATCGCACCAAAAATCAGAAAAAAGTTAGGTCCAAAACGATCAACCAAAATACCCATCGGAATTTGCAAACCAGTATACACAAAAAATTGGATACTTGTTAGTAACCCCATTGTTGTTGCTGATACATCAAAATCCAATATTACTTGATTAGTAATTAATCCCGGAGCGGTTCGTTGGCTCGACATTAATAAATATGTAAACAATACAGAAGCAAATACAATCCATCTAAAACGACAATTTTGTTTGTCCAATGATATCAACTCCTGTTAGGCCTATACTATATATATACAGATTTTTATACCGTTAGGAACAAGATTTTAATAAGTATCTTATATGGCTTGAGTTAGAATTGGAAATCCCTTTCGTTTAATAAAAGCCTTCAAGTTAATTTGAACGCGGTTTCTTTCAAGTAATTAACAGTAGAAATCGCACATTAATATGATCAAAGTACTATATATAAAATTGGTTAATAAATCAGTATTTCTTCCGATACCTTAATGTCCTTCCAATCCCGAGTCATGTTAGATTGCTCTTTAAAAACCTTTCCTTCTTTAACATTGGTTCACGAGTGGCCAAAAATGGTATTATGGTGGATACACGATCGGCATTTTGACATAAAACCCACGCTAATGTTGGTTTAAAATAAAGTTTGATCAAATTGACGTTAATAACCTTAATATAAAAGCGAATAAAAAGAGCATGTTTTGAAAAAAGATTGATCAAAACATAATATGTACCCTATAGAATAGACACTTAAAAAAGTCTACCTATAGGGTACTTTTTTGTATAATAACAATTAGACAA
>JANAVG010000042.1:1268-2648 GCA_024213275.1 Rossellomorea sp. BNER | reverse complement strand
TTGGTTAAGTCCTCGATCGATTAGTATCTGTCAGCTCCATGTGTCACCACACTTCCACCTCAGACCTATCTACCTGATCATCTTTCAGGGATCTTACTCACAAATGTGATGGGAAATCTCATCTCGAGGGGGGCTTCATGCTTAGATGCTTTCAGCACTTATCCCTTCCGCACATAGCTACCCAGCGATGCCTTTGGCAAGACAACTGGTACACCAGCGGTGCGTCCATCCCGGTCCTCTCGTACTAAGGACAGCTCCTCTCAAATTTCCTGCGCCCACGACGGATAGGGACCGAACTGTCTCACGACGTTCTGAACCCAGCTCGCGTACCGCTTTAATGGGCGAACAGCCCAACCCTTGGGACCGACTACAGCCCCAGGATGCGATGAGCCGACATCGAGGTGCCAAACCTCCCCGTCGATGTGGACTCTTGGGGGAGATAAGCCTGTTATCCCCGGGGTAGCTTTTATCCGTTGAGCGATGGCCCTTCCATGCGGAACCACCGGATCACTAAGCCCGACTTTCGTCCCTGCTCGACTTGTAGGTCTCGCAGTCAAGCTCCCTTGTGCCTTTACACTCTGCGAATGATTTCCAACCATTCTGAGGGAACCTTTGGGCGCCTCCGTTACTCTTTAGGAGGCGACCGCCCCAGTCAAACTGCCCACCTGACACTGTCTCCCGCCCCGATCAGGGGCGAGGGTTAGAATGTCAATACAGCCAGGGTAGTATCCCACCGACGCCTCCACCGAAGCTAGCGCTCCGGTTTCTACGGCTCCTACCTATCCTGTACAAGCTGTACCAAAATTCAATATCAGGCTACAGTAAAGCTCCACGGGGTCTTTCCGTCCTGTCGCGGGTAACCTGCATCTTCACAGGTACTATAATTTCACCGAGTCTCTCGTTGAGACAGTGCCCAGATCGTTGCGCCTTTCGTGCGGGTCGGAACTTACCCGACAAGGAATTTCGCTACCTTAGGACCGTTATAGTTACGGCCGCCGTTTACTGGGGCTTCGGTTCGTACCTTCGCTTACGCTAAGCACTCCCCTTAACCTTCCAGCACCGGGCAGGCGTCAGCCCCTATACTTCGCCTTACGGCTTCGCAGAGACCTGTGTTTTTGCTAAACAGTCGCCTGGGCCTATTCACTGCGGCTTTTCGAGGCTATTCACCTCAAAAAGCACCCCTTCTCCCGAAGTTACGGGGTCATTTTGCCGAGTTCCTTAACGAGAGTTCTCTCGCTCACCTTAGGATTCTCTCCTCGCCTACCTGTGTCGGTTTGCGGTACGGGCACCTTCTTCCTCGCTAGAGGCTTTTCTTGGCAGTGTGGAATCAGGAACTTCGGTACTATATTTCCCTCGCTATCACAGCTCAGCCTTCACGAT
>JANAVG010000042.1:0-1168 GCA_024213275.1 Rossellomorea sp. BNER | reverse complement strand
GTGCGCTTACCCTATCCTCCTGCGTCCCCCCATTGCTCAAACGGAAGAGAGGTGGTACAGGAATATCAACCTGTTATCCATCGCCTACGCCTTTCGGCCTCGGCTTAGGTCCCGACTAACCCTGAGCGGACGAGCCTTCCTCAGGAAACCTTAGGCATTCGGTGGAAGGGATTCTCACCCTTCTTTCGCTACTCATACCGGCATTCTCACTTCTAAGCGCTCCACCAGTCCTTACGGTCTGGCTTCTCAGCCCTTAGAACGCTCTCCTACCACTGACACCTGAGGTGTCAATCCACAGCTTCGGTGATACGTTTAGCCCCGGTACATTTTCGGCGCAGAGTCACTCGACCAGTGAGCTATTACGCACTCTTTAAATGGTGGCTGCTTCTAAGCCAACATCCTGGTTGTCTAAGCAACTCCACATCCTTTTCCACTTAACGTATACTTTGGGACCTTAGCTGGTGGTCTGGGCTGTTTCCCTTTCGACTACGGATCTTATCACTCGCAGTCTGACTCCCAAGGATAAGTCTTTGGCATTCGGAGTTTGTCTGAATTCGGTAACCCGATGAGGGCCCCTAGTCCAAACAGTGCTCTACCTCCAAGACTCTTACCTTGAGGCTAGCCCTAAAGCTATTTCGGAGAGAACCAGCTATCTCCAGGTTCGATTGGAATTTCTCCGCTACCCACACCTCATCCCCGCACTTTTCAACGTGCGTGGGTTCGGGCCTCCATCCAGTGTTACCTGGACTTCACCCTGGACATGGGTAGATCACCTGGTTTCGGGTCTACGACCTCATACTCTTTCGCCCTATTCAGACTCGCTTTCGCTACGGCTCCGTCTTACCAACTTAACCTCGCATGAAATCGTAACTCGCCGGTTCATTCTACAAAAGGCACGCCATCACCCATTAACGGGCTCTGACTACTTGTAGGCACACGGTTTCAGGATCTCTTTCACTCCCCTTCCGGGGTGCTTTTCACCTTTCCCTCACGGTACTGGTTCACTATCGGTCACTAGGGAGTATTTAGCCTTGGGAGATGGTCCTCCCAGCTTCCGACGGGATTTCTCGTGTCCCGCCGTACTCAGGATCCACTCAAGAGGGAACGAAGTTTCGACTACAGGGTTGTTACCTTCTGTGACGAGCCTTTCCAGGCTTCTTCATCTACT
>JANAVG010000041.1 GCA_024213275.1 Rossellomorea sp. BNER | reverse complement strand
ATCAAGAGGACCAACATTGTTGGGTAACTCAATCAAGTATTTTACTTGATGACGTACTCGGGTGTATCGAATGACTGAGAAGGTTGCCAGCTGAACAAGGGGAGCAACTGGAGTCTATGCTGTATTGCGCACGATAGCTACGGGGAAGCAAAGTGAAACTCTTTGCAAGGTCTTACTATGTTGTATGGTCGAAATTTAATGACTCCTCATAGTGCTGACTCCATAATCCTAGCTTTTCCTCTTGGGTGATTAAAGCGAGTCAGATATTTAAAATAAATAATTGCATATAGCGTCATGAAAGTAGTGGTAATTCGTCCTCCTTTCAAAAACAAAAAAGAATTTCCCTATGATCATGACGTTATATGGAGTCATTTATTAAATGTTCTTAAAGGAGGACCGAAATGATGTGATTAAAACATGAATCTAGTTGAACCAATAAGAGACAAAGAGTTGATCCAGGAGATAAAAGATAACTTGAAAAAGAGGAACAAACGAAATTACATTTTATTCTTATTGGGAATCAATACAGGAATTGCAATTGCGGATCTCCTAAAACTCAGAGTTAGAGATGTTGAAGGTTGGCACATTATCTATAAACGGCAAAAAACTTTATATAAGAACAGACCAACACAGAGAATCAAAATGCAATCTCCTATAAAGAAAGAAATTAGGGCATATATTAAGGGGAAGCCACGAGATGAGTATTTGTTTAAAAGTAGGATTGGAAAAAATAAGCCTATAACAAGAGCAATGGCCTATTTGATATTAAGACAAGCAGCTGAAGAAGTAGGATTAGAAGCCATCGGGACGCATTCAATGCGTAAGACCTGGGGCTATTTTTATTATAAAGAACACAACGATGTTGCTGACCTTCAGGAACAGATGGGGCATGCTGATCCCAGCTACACATTACGCTATATCGGTATCGCTCAAGAGGAAAAAGATAAGCGTAGAAATAAAGTAGTTCTATAAAAATCTTTTTTTTATGCCTTTTTTAATTGTCTTCATTTTAGCCTTGTATAGTTCAATTTGAGAAATAGAGAAAAACCTTGGTGTGACTGCGAAAAATGGCATGTGGCGAATTTAACAGTCTATGTAATTAAGATAATTCAAAGGGTTAAATATTTCGCATTTATGGGCTCATATATTGCTCAAAACAATCTAATTTCGTTGTAGAGCGTTTCTCAGACACTAGAAGGGAGATGAAAAAATGTTCAGGAAGTATGTTCAATGTCAGAGGTCAGAAAAAATTACTCGATATAAGTTTTTAGGGATCCTTATTTATTTAAAGGTAGAACCGAGAGGATTGTGATGGACATGAGAATAGAAGAAAAGTATAAAGATTGTGTAATTGCATTCGGTAGATTCAAATCAGCGGTAATTGACCTTTTTCGTGAGTTATTTAATAAGATGCTCGAACGAGCAATTAATATCTGGTCTGATATTAAAGAATTAAAGCAATATTATGAGAGGCAGCTGACTATACAAAGACATAATTGGAGCGACAAACCAATCACTCAAATGAAGAGTCAAGTGATTAATAGAAAACCTCTGAGAGCGAGAGCCAGAAGTTATTGTTAGTGAGGGAGAGCGGAATGGAAGTTAAATTGGTAAAAGCGGAAGATATCAATCCTGCTCCTTATAATCCTAGAAAGGATTTAAAGCCAGGGGATGACGAGTATGAGAAACTGAAAAGGTCCATTGAAGAGTTTGGATATGTAGATTTAATGATCTGGAACAAGCGGACAGGGAATCTAGTTGGTGGTCATCAGAGGTTTAAAATCCTAGTAAATGAAATGGGTTATACAGAGGTTCACGTTTCTGTAGTGGATTTAGATGATCATAGTGAGAAATCATTAAACCTAGCATTAAATAAGATATCTGGTGATTGGGATGAAGAGAAACTATACGAGCTTCTGAATGAATTGCAAGAGAACCAGGATATAGATATTAGTTTAACGGGGTTCGAAGAATCCGAGGCTAAGGAGTTCCTAGATTCACATTTTGATAAGTCACTACCAAATATCGAAGATATAGAGGAAGATGACTTTAACGTAGAAGAAGCTTACGAGGAAGCGGAGAAAGAACCTATTACTCAAAAGGGTGATATTTGGCTTCTAGGTAATCATCGATTGATGTGTGGTGATAGCACAAAAGAAGATGATGTTAAGCGGTTGATGGATGGGAAATTAGCGAGTATGATCTTTACGGATCCTCCTTACAATGTAAACTATTCCGGAGGAACAAAAGATAAACTGACGATTGATAATGACAATATGGACAGTGAGTCATTTTATAAATTCTTGAGTGCGGCATATAAAAACATGGCCAACTCCACAAAAGAAGGTGGGGCCATTTATGTCTGTCATGCAGATGCTGAATGGAATAGCTTCAGATCTGGTTTGATTGACAATGGATTCTTACTTAAACAATGTCTGATATGGGTAAAGAACTCATTTACTTTAAGTAGGTCAGACTATCATTGGCAGCATGAACCAATCTTATATGGATGGAAAGAGGGAGCGGCTCATACCTGGAATGGAGATAGGCTGCAAACCACAGTCATATACGAGGAATCAAGTAACATCACTATTACTAAGGAAAAGGATTACTCAATCTTAACTTTTAAAGATGGAGAGTTACAGATCACAATTAAAGTTAGTGACTTTGAAATACTAAGTGCAACTGATGAAGAGTCCTCTTCAATTTGGAAAGTCAATAAACCTAATAGAAATGCTGATCATCCAACAATGAAGCCTATCGCTTTACCAGCTAGAGCAATAAGAAACTCAAGTGTTAAAGATGATATAGTAATAGACTTATTTGGTGGAAGTGGAAGCACATTAATTGCAGCTGAACAGACAGGCAGGAAATGCTATACAATGGAGTATTCTCCTGTATATTGTGATGTCATTGTCAGAAGGTACGAGGAACTAA
>JANAVG010000040.1 GCA_024213275.1 Rossellomorea sp. BNER | reverse complement strand
TCTTCCCCATTCAATTAAATCATTCTGAGTAATAGTCTCGTTGAATAATAGCTCCCTAATAAATTCATTTCGATATTGTTTTTCTATATCAAAACTAACTTTAAGTCTCAAAAACTCTAGTGCGAGTAGTGATGATGCTTTTTCTAAAATCGCCAAATCCACACCAATTTGCTCGCTTCTTTTTTCCCAACTAGTAATATTTCCATATAAAATTCCGTCCACCATTACTGGGGCAACAATACAAGAAACGTTTTCCCCTTCTAGTTGCCTTTGCAAACGAATGGGATGCTTAATAAATGCCAGTTCATGAATTTGTTCAGAAGTTAACGGAGAGATTTCTACCTGATGTTTCGGTAAATTCATAAACGGAAACCGACTTTCAATTGTCACATCATTCTTGATCAGATAACTTAATGTATTAATAAAAGCTTCAAAACCTTGGGAATTTAATGAAATTTCATTTAATATTCTACTGGCCTGTTCTAAATCTTTATGAAGAACAATTTTGTTATTAAAAATAGCATTCATGACTGGCGATAAAATATCTAGGTACTTCACTTGCTCTGGAATTTTTATAATAGGAAACCCGAGTCTATCCGCATTTTCCAACATGACTTCTGGTATACACTCAAGGGAGTGGAAGGGTTTTATGGCCAGCGCTGCCACTCCTGAACTCTCCAATCTTTGGATCAATGTTCCCTGCGCATCCAGATCGTCTTTAATAGAATAAAGAGAGGTTAATAATAGCTCGTTCCCTTTTAACCACTTTACAACATTAGGTACTTCCATAATTGTGATATTCTCAACTTTTCTTGACAATCCCGAGTTTCCTGCTACGACTTCGCATTTTGTAAATTTCCCAATCTTCATTGCACTTTGTAATGTAATACCCATAGTAAGCACCTCCCTAACAAGATTACACCTCATTTGAATGATTGGAGAATAAGCTAGTATAACTAAGAAGACTTAGATGAGATTTTAATATTGTATCAGTTAATCAGAAAATTGAGAATAACTAAATAAAGAGTCTTTTTTTCACTTATAGATTAAAAATACAACTAAAAATAATCCCGTTGCGATTTAATTGTTAACCTGTTTAAATAGGTTTATGACAATATTTTATATCAGCTAGATAAGAAAGATAAAAGGAAAGGGATGACTAGAAATGAAAAAAAACATTAAATTGAAAGCTTTTGCAGAATTACATAGTCTACTAATTTTTTATTCTGAAAACCGTGATCAACCTGTTGAGGAGGGCTTTGATTTTTTTAAAGAAGTAAAATATTCATGTGAAAAACTTGATTTAGATTATGAAGATTTCAAAAAAGAATTTAATATTACAAAAGGAAGTTTTTAATTAAATGTTCAAATATTCGAAAATAGCTTTATCTTAATGGTTAAGTTAAATAATCCATATTTTCACGTTAAACATTTCCCTAAAAATAAATTCCATAGAAAAAAGGGAATTTGTTTTTAGAGAAGGGGGATCGCCAACATTTAGCGCAAAATATACTCTAAGCAATATTTGACAAAGATTTATTAGTGTCTTTATACGCTAAGACATTCAATTGTGTTAAAAAATTTACATTTCAGTAGGTTACTAAACTCTGATTAAAGGATGAGTTATTGGACATTTAAAAATGGGATAAACCCTTTAAAGATAGGGTGTTAAATAACTCAAGGACTACTGGACAGCTTATAAATAAAGGCTTTAATAAGCTTTAGTAATATTTTATTTGTTCAATAACTCATCCCATAATCAATGTACAGTAACAACTGAAAATATAAGTTTATGAACACAATTAGTGCCTTAGCGTATGAATTTCATAGAAAAATCCTTGTAAAATCTCGTTAGAGTATTTTTCCGCGTTTTGTTGGTGGTACGCCCCTTACAGTGAATTTTTTATTATTCGGTTTTTACGCAATTTACAGCGGGCTGCAGATCCAAATACCTGGACAATTTTCTTGAAAAACACGAACGTTTTTTGTTGGCCAAATTCCGGAAGAGATTAAAACCCGAACAGTAGAAGGGGCACAACAGGGTTAAGGTTATTACCTCTTGTTATAAATCAGGTTTCCTGTTTTTATTCGTTTCTTGGCTAGATTCCTTATCCATTGCTCGATTGATGGCAACCAATCCAATGGTTAGTATGAGGAGATTAAGCGTATTAATCGTATATCCATTTATGTGCAAGTATATTTCTTTTGTATAGATAAAACGAATAGCAAAGATTATTCCACATAATACTATTATGTCGTTTTGTAAATAGAAGATTTTTCTAAGCACATTCATGCCCCCTTTTTTATCAACTCATTATATTTTTCCTTTTTCAAGAGATTATATCCATTTATTTACATAAAAAACAAAAATATATGAGGTAAAATATTCCACAACAAATCCTAGTTTACATAATCATTCCTATAGGAAGTTCCGAAACATTCGGACCCTCAAATTTCGTCCTATCGAGCGATTTAAGCCGATTTTCGATTTGGGAAATAATAAAAAAACCGCCCTTTTTTGAAAAAGGACGATCTCTCATTTGCTTCTAATAACTCTCATTTTCAGATTTGAAAACAGAGGAAGAAACGAGTAAAATAACTCAGTTAAATTTTCACTCCCACATAATCTTGTAATTCCTCCATTAATAACTTAGCCCCTTCAGGACTTAAAACAATTCGGCTGTTGCCAAATTCTCTTTCAGGTGCCAGTAATGGAACATGCTCTTTTACTTGGTCTCTTCACTTTTTTCTTTTCTAGAAATGATGTACAAAATTAAAGTAATCACGAATAAAGAAATACTAGTGATCCCTGTCCAGAATTCACTCCCCACAAAAAAATTAACAAGGGTAATTATTAATAAAAAGATAGCACCAATTATGGGTAACTTATTTTTTATCATTTGGAATATGCCTCCTCTTTTTCAAAAAAATGTATCTTTCCTAAACTTAATATGTTAAAATTTCCAAGTCACATACATAATCATTATAAGGGAGAGAAAGAAAATGGTAAAAAGTAAAATTATCCTAGTTTTGGTGGCGGTTTTTCTATTTAGTTCCGTTGCACCTTCACTTTCATTCGCGGAAAGTGAACCAAAAGTAACAGAAGAACAATTGCAAAAAGAACACGAAGATTTTGAAGAAGTAAAACCAATCCTAGCTGCCATTGAGAAAATTCCAGAAAAAGTTGTCGCACAAGGACCAGAAAAAACAGCTGAATGGTTACAAAAAGAAACTGGTTATTTTGTCACCGTTGATAGTAAGCAAGTTTTACAGTTTAGTAAAGTTGATCCTAATACTAGAGAACTTGAAATTAGGTCCTTTAATTCCTGGGCATGTATAGGAGCAATAGGGGTAGCGCTTGTTAGTAATGGAATACCATTTACTAAAATACTAAAAGTTAAAGCAGCTATTAAAGCGCTTGGTGGAGTATCAAAAACAGTATCAAAAGTAAAAAAATACTATGATGAATACCGTTTCAACGGATTTTCTAGAAATGATTCGATAAGAAAAGCATTAGATTCAGCATCTGATGGGTTAGCCGCTGACACAAAAAGTGCTTTACTTGATTTCTTTAATCTTTCGGCTGTAATTGGTTCCTGTTTTAGTTGATAAAAAAATATCCCCCTCTATTGTATAAAATAGAGGGGATTATTTTTGTTAACGTCCAAATGATGAAAACTATGACACTTTTAGATTAGTAAGTATTCGCTGAGCTTTCATCAAACATAAACTTCCCCCGTAT
>JANAVG010000039.1 GCA_024213275.1 Rossellomorea sp. BNER | reverse complement strand
TTGTTCGTTTCTAAACAACTTTGATTGCAATTCAGCTATTGCTGGGTCTTTGACGACTTTGACTTCTCGATAGTTTCCAAGGACAAAAGAGCCTGTGTCCTTTTTTGTGTATGAGCGTTTCGTTTCTAACACCCTAGCCTCGAGGTACAAAGGCGGAGAAAACTTTTCACTCTTAATCCTTGCCGTCATGCCTCTACGGACTTTTTCGTGAGATAGTCCTGGAATCTGTTCGATATATGCGACTTTCACATCGTACTTGACGATGCTTTCCACCACATTCTTTAGTGCTTTTTCCGTTTCAGCTTTCACAATTTCAGGCGTTAACGTTTGGCCATCTTTCGCTTCAACCTTGTAAATTCCGATTAATGGTTTACCATTGCTTGACCAGCGTTGAGTCGCTTCCACATCTTCTACATAATTTTTACCACCGTTGATTGACTCAAACGTGATAAAGTTCCCGTCAGCATCAGCTTGTCCGACACCGACTAACGCTGTATATAACCCTTGTGAGTTTGAGTTTCGTGTAACTCCTATTAAGTCTTTACTAAACACAATCTCTTTTCCGTCATACACATCTTCAGTTATTAAGGCATCGACATAACGCCCAACAATTTTACTACCTTTAATCTCCACTCGATAACGTAGTTGCACATCAAACGCTGATTTTATTTGGTTGAGTACTGCTAACGAATTTTTATGTTCTTCAATCTTGATAGTGCGTGATCCAGCGTATTCAGTGATTCCTCTCTGCCACCTTGTCCCTTGTAAGACTTGATCTAAAGCGAGGTTAAGGGTTACACCTTCCATCGAAGTAGGAGGGATAATATTAGCTGTACGCAGCTCTAAATGCTCCCCTTCTCCAACAATTCGTTTGATTCCGTTTGCAGAGTCCTGCTCCGCGTCCTCGATGATAAAGGGGTAAAAGTTTCCATCTAAATCCTCGATCACAAATTTACGCTTGTTTAGTAGATAAGGTGCAGCAGGATTATTCCCGTCGTCCGTTGTCGTAAACTGATAGACATTATAGGCATTTTCTTCTTTTTCGTGATGTTCGTCATCCCAAAAGACGGGTGTATCAGCGTCCTTATTTTCTAAAAACTCCACGATGTTTTCATTTTCATCTAAAACATGAATAATCATAAGCTTCTCTCCCTAAACGTTACTACTCCTGTTGCTACATTAGGCGGATTTATCTTGATTTCTGTCTCCCCTTTACCTAAAGCAAAAAACTTTGAAGCAAAGTCCTTTTCGTTATTAAAGGGTTCGCCGTTTTTTAAGATGCGATTAAGGTTATGATCAATTTCAAATTTGTCACCATCTGTAGCAATATAAGGTATTTCCATGTCTGTAAGGCTGTTAATCTTATACACCTTAACATCGTATATGGCGTGATAAGCAGTAGTATGTGAGCCTTGTGCACCTAAATGGATTTGGACTTGTGCGAGATTGCTTGTAATTTCGTTCTCCACATCGATAAACGTTACTTCTCGTCTTGTATGGTGCTCCCTTGTTGTTTTATCAATTTTTGCAACGTAGGCTTTCCATATGTTCCCGATTCTCTCTATGCGCATCATCCCGTAAAAATCGTTCCACGCTCCGGCCCGATCACCATGCTCATTGATGATAAATTTACCTGTGCCTTGTGGTCCTAGCCTAACCTCTGCCATATGATTAGAAGATGATGGGAATACATCCTTTAAAGCCATCTTCGCAATAACGTTGTTGTTGTCATCGAGTAGGTATATCTCTATACGTCCGATTAAGTCCACGATTGATGTGTTCCATTGTTCAATAATGGCTTCTACCCTAAAGTCCTTTAATGGTCCATTAGGTACGCTTGTTTTGTATGCTGGACCGTGCCAGTTTGTGCCCGATCCATGACTTTCAGCTTCGAATCGTACCCCATTAGTTTTTAATGTCCCCGTTGCATCACCACCGTCCACAACAGTCCCTAAATTGCTCCAACCTACTAAACTCGAACACTCGCTCCATAAAACACGTTGATACTTCTCTGTCGGTACTTCGTCAATAGACGGAGGAGTGCCGATTCGCAGGTATCCGTCTTTTGTGATCAAGTCTAAGTGAGTAATAGGTTGATTGACGGTTAGGTCAAACTTTGGATATGTTTCTTTTGTACCGTTGTTTTGTACCGTGTTAGGGAGGGTGTAGGGTTTTTCGTCTGAGTAAACAAAAGGGTCTAACATGATCAGTTCAATTTCAGCCGAACCATCTGAACAAGTAATGTTTTCTATATCATATGAACCTTCCTGAATCACGTTTATTTCTTTTGTTGGAGTTAAATCACGTATGATTGTAAATTCATCTTCTGAGTAAAAAGTGTTATAAATCGTATGTTTTAGATTGTCAAAGGATAACAAACTATCAGATTCTAACTGAAGGACAATCTCAACCTTCCTCACTTTTATTCGAGATGCTCCTAAACGAGACCCGCTTACACCCGGTATTTCCATTAAAGTACGTTCAGCATCGGGGGAGTGAATCTGAAAAGACTCCACCCAAACCCCTAAATCATGCATGTTTACTGTACTTCCGTCTTTGTACTTAATCATAAAGTTTAGTTCACTCTTCATTCACTCACCCCTTGCCCTTGCGTCTCGCACTTCATCCTTTTGAATCTCTTCGTTAACAGTTTTCCACACCACTTTGCCTACAGCTCTACCATCCATCGAAATTTCGGATGATTCGACTTTCACCACAAGTAGGTTGTTTAAGGCTTTACCAACTAATCCATTTGACACATTCTTTATCTTATTTTGTGCCGCTGCAATCAATTTAGCTATTTTCATAGCATGACTGCCCTCAAATGGTACGATTCCTTCTTCTACGTCTCCAAATCCTGCATTGCCTGCTACAACAGGCTTTGTAAATACCCCTCCTGTTTTGTGCCAGGTTAGATCAAAGTCAGGATAAGGAATATCCGGAAGACCTTTTATCTTTTTCCATCTCATATCTACACTAATATGAGGGATTTTTGGTTTAGGAATTTTGATACTCATTCGACTAAATGCCGATTTAATAGTATTGATGATTCCTAATACGGTTCTTTTCGCAGATTCAATAGGATCCGTAATCGTAGATTTAATCCTATTCCATACGCTTGATGCTATGGATCGAATCGAATTGAACACGGATGATGTCCTGGACCTAATATTATTCCAGACATTTGATACAGTTGATCTCACGCTGTTTACAACACTTGATATTACAGATTTAATTCCGTTCCAAACGCTAGATATGACTGATTTTACTCCATTAAAAACACTCGACGTGACGGATTTAATCTTATTCCAGACCGACGTTATGACGTTTTTAATGACATTAATCACCGTGGAAATGGCTGTTTTAATAGCATTCCAAACCACAGTGAGGAAGGTTTTAACCGCATTAAAAACCGTTTTGGTTATCACCTTAATGGTTACCCACGCTACTGATATCGCTGTCTTTATTGCTTGAACAGCAACAGAAACCAATGTTTTTATGTTATTCCAACATTGGATAAAGAAGTTTCGGAAAGCATCACTCTTGTTCCATAGGGTAACGAATATTGCTATTAACCCTATTACTGCCAATACTATTAATCCAACTGGTCCAGTAATAGCTAAAAAAGCTACTCGAAGCACATTAAAAAGAGGTGCTAATTTAGATAGCCACCCCCATAGCTTTGTGAACAAACCAACAATTGGCATTATCCCTTGTATTACAAATCCTAATATTGCTAACAAGGGACCTATGACGGTGACTAATCCCCCGATGGCTACTATAACCGTTTGAATCGTTGGACTTAAATTTTGAAACCATTCTGAGAATTGTTTTAAATAAGGTGCGATTGCAATAAGCATATTTAATAAAATAATACCGATTGGCTCGAGCGCTTCTCCTACAGATCGCAAGGCATTTTGTAGCTTTGTTCCAAAGGATTCTTCTTGAGATTTACCTAAAGCATCCATTGCGCCTTTTGTATTATTAAGTGATGTATTTACATCATTAAGAGAGTAAACAGTCTTAGCGCCCATATCCTCGAACTTAGTACCAAATAAGCCAACTCCTATTTGATTGGCCAAAACTTGATCATCCATCTTCTCTAGTTCAGGGATAACTGTGTTGAACAACTCTTCTGTAGTAATCTTCCCATCTTTAAACTTCCGGAACATATTTTGTGTTTTTTGTGACATAGATCCAAAAGCTTCAGCAGTTGTTTTGGATCCGTCACGAACCCGAATATCAAATTCCTTCATAATATCATTGATATAATCGAGATTATAGGCTCCATTTTGTGAGCCGTTAGCTAGTATGGCAAAATATTCATTAGCAGAAAAGCCCATTTGTTTAAACAATGGAGCATATTCTGAAATGTTATCGAACATTTCTTGAGAGTAATTAAGACCCTCAGATTGCCCTTTTGCAAACAAGTCCATTGCCTCTTGCGACGTTAATCCAAAGTTATGCATCAGCTGATTAACCCCGCGCGTAACTTCACTT
>JANAVG010000038.1 GCA_024213275.1 Rossellomorea sp. BNER | reverse complement strand
ATATGGTAATAACTTAGGAAGAAGTGGCTCACTTTTGAAGTGATCGCTCTGGCTCAAATCAATGTTGACAAATACATAGTTAATTTAACAAGACCACTTATGAGTACTCTATGCAAATCTAGTTAACATAATTGCAACTATATGAAGTTAGCGAAAGAGACAGACCCATTAGTACCAAGGGTTTGTCTCTTTTCTGTTTTTTATCAATTATACAGTATTTTATATATGGTTAACGTTTTTTGGTTCTTCAGAAGCATGGCAACTGCATAAAAAAGTGGGGTTTTATACAAGCACTTTTAAATACTCTCGCCTTTTTTCCTAATATAACGGATTTAAATAAAATTGAAGCATGTTATCTGGATTTTGATTAGTAAGTGATATTCAATTGATTTTCAACCCATCCACTTGGAAAAGGTTTAAAAGCCGTCCAAATCAATATTTATCAAAAAGTCCACCAAGTATTGAGCAGTTTGTTCAATTAAGTGTAGTTGGGTTTTCAGAAATTCATCTTAAATCTTAGAGGACTGGGGCATTGATATCCAACTGGGAATTAATGCTTTTTTACTTTGGTAAATTTGCTTGAAGATGGTGAAATGATCGTAATTGTTTAAAACGTGACGAGTTCATTTTAATTTGCGTCTAAGTATATAGAAAAGGGGGAACAGTTTTGGAACATGAGAAATTAACTGAATGGTTTGATGAATATGGTGAAGCAATTCTAACCTACATACTTTTAATGGTGCGAGACTATCAACAAGCAGAGGATTTAACACAGGAAACCTTTATAAAAGCATATAGACATCAACAGCAATTTGAACATAAATCGTCCGTGAAAACATGGTTATTTTCAATTGCGCATAATGTGACAAAGGATTATTTTCGAAAAAAACACCCGTTACAACATTATCTAGGTTTAACAATGGATGAGAAAGACTACAAGTCAATACCTGAACAAATCGTAGCAATGAATTTTCAAACTGAACAGTTATATAAAGCTATTCAACAATTAAAACCTTCTTATAGGCATGTCATCATTTTGCGGAAGTTAAAAGAATTTTCAACAGCTGAAACAGCCCTCGTTTTAAACTGGTCAGAAAGTAAAGTGAAAATGACTTTAAAAAGAGCGTTAGTTGAACTGAAAAATGAATTGATTAAAGGGGGGATTACCAATGAAATTCTTAGATGAACAATTTAGGGAATTAGAAGAAGATCTAAGGATAACTGACAAATCCAAAGACCAACTTAGAAGTAAAATTTTGCAGAATGCACATAAAAATAAAAAGCGTATTTTAAAACCTTACGGTTGGATTGCTGTAGCGATCTGTATGCTATTTATAATAACTTCGCCGTTCTACTCTTCGACAATGGCAAGTATAGCGGAGAAAATTTTTCCAATTTCTATTACTCCTAGTTTTTCAGATGGTCAGAATAATCCCGGTTTAACATCTCAACTCTTTGAATTAGTCGAAAAGGAAGGTTACACTGTTAATTCTGTGGGGATAACACCATCTCCATATACAATAGAAATTTCACTCATTTTGAAGGATTCTACATTGAAACAAGCAACAAATGACCTTGAACCAAAGATAACGAATTATCTATATGAAAAAGGCTATGACGACTATGAATTAAAGGTTACAGGAGTAACTGAAGCACCTCAAGTTGATCAAGGGGATGAAACAAGTCTTTATGACAAGGTACGTGAAATTGTGAAGGAAGTATTCGCATCCTATGGATATGCTGCGGAAGCAGATTATGAATTAGTAGGCCTTAAAAAATCATGGTTTTCTAACATTGTCACAATTGAAATGCCTGACCATATTCAAGAGTCAACTGAAATTATTGCAGATATCGAAAAAGAAATAGAATCACAAAATTTAGATGTGAAAGATATTGAAGTGAATACTTTTAACTTTGAACATCGTCAACAAGATAATCGTTGGGCGTATATATCATCTGATATATATGATGCAATGGCAGGAAAATCGACTTATAAACTGACAGGGGTATCTTATAAAGTGAAGGAAGGGCATTCCTATGTTTCAATTAAAACTGATTTGGATAAACCACCTTCTGAAGAAATTATTCAAGAAATTAAATTGGCAACACAAGAATATTTAGCTTTACCAGAAACGAAAAAGCAAATTCAAAATGACAATTATACAATTCGATTTTTGTTAAATAACGGAAATTATTTTGTTGGAATAACAAACTAAATACAAGCCAAACACTTTACTTAAGAGGTGTTTTAGTTAGTTATTTTAAATGCAGTTTTAGGTGGATTAGTAGGCGTTCTTATCGCACAATTTTTTTCAAAAGAAAATAATTATATCTTTGGGAGGAGTAAATGGGATTGTCATTGTTATAGTGTTAATGAGATTCTTGTTTAAGAAACCAGAAAAAAACAATGTTCCAGAACGCGATGATAAGTCAAATCTAGTGTCTTTTAAAATTATCTTAAATTCAAGTCTTCCACATAAGGGCGCGATTATAAAATAAATTTAGAGCCATTTGGCTCTTTTTATTTTATGTTAAGGTATAATGGGGTTGGATAAAAAAGGGAGTAGAGAGAATGGAATTTCTGACTGGCAAGGTTTTGTATATTGCACTATTTATTCTCATTATACATAGTGTTGAAACATTAGCTTATGCGGTACGCTTGTCTGGAGCAAGAGTAAAGTTAATTGCTTCAGCATTGTCATTATTTAATATGATGGTGATTATTTCAAGACTATCTAATATGATGCAACAGCCATTTACAGGCGGTTTAGTAGACAGTGCTCCTAAAGATAATGCTTTGACTGTTGTTGAGCACCAATTCAGGCTTTTAATTGGTGCTTCTACTGTAGGAACAATTGTTGGGATTATTCTTTTACCAACCTTCGTAGCAATATTTTCAAGGGGGATTATTCATTTATCAAAACAAGGTGGTTCAGTACCATTACTTATTCAAAAAGGATTTACCCTTCAATATATAAGGAGAGGAGTAACTCATATTTCAACTCCTAATTTTACGTACATAAAGGGTGTAAACTTCAAAAACATCCCTAAAAGATTATTCTTGATTAATATGGTAGTAACAGCAGTATATACAATTGGAGTGCTTTCAGCTTTGTATGCATCTTTAATAGCTCCTGACAGGGCTGCTAGCACGATTATGGCATCCGGGTTAATAAATGGGATTGCAACAATACTATTAACTGTTTTTGTTGATCCGAAGATTTCGGTAATGGCAGATGATGTAGTAAATGAGAAAGGTAGTTACTCTAACCTTAAAGGTGTCTCTATAATGATGATATTTTCAAGACTCCTTGGAACTGCTTTAGCTCAATTATTATTTATTCCAGGTGCACATTATATAGCATGGATATCTCAATTTTTTAAAGGTTAGTTAAATAGGTTTTTCCGCAAAACGGGCGCGATTGTTGTATAAGATGATCACCTTTTTCTTATGCAAGAATTGGTCAGGTTAGTTAAACAAAGGAATTCATTATGAGAAGGAAGATGACTATGCCTTTTGTACATAAATTTGGGATACTTGATGATTTTGACAATAAGAAAAAATACATTAATTACGAACCAGACAAATATAACTCTATTTCTGTCGATGATGCTATTATAAATAGTGTAAATGAACATTTATCTATCATGAAAACCTACTTTCATTCATTTAATCGCCCAGAATTTGGTTTAGCCTATTTTGGAATTACAATTATTCCACCTGAGTCATTATCATTATTTTTTTATGTTGTTACATCTTCAGGGGATTTTAAGAAATCTTTTGAACTTAATGAACTGGCTTCAAAAATTTTACAAGCAATAGAAGAAAAGAAGTACATGATACATTTTGGAGTCTGAACTCAATGTTATTGCATGCTTATTCAAGAAAAGGGCGCGATTGTTAAATAAGCTAGATTTTCCATACAGTGAGTTTCGCATGGCATCTGGATCAACGACTGGCTATATAATGGATCTTTCAAATAAAAAGAACCGATTTTTAAGCATAGGTCGGTTCTATTTCCATTATTTAGACAAATTGCGCTTCGTGTCACGGTTGCTGGTTCTACCCCTAAAACAAACTTAATTATTCTTAAATGGGGGTTGTGTAGTAACGGGACAGAAATCCCCGTTATTACACCTATATTTCACCAAATAAATTACTGTCCATTGCTTGCAAAGGTCGTAATTTCCCATGCAATAGCTCATCAGGTGCTGTCCTAAGCTTTATCGGTACTTCATTAAAGGGCAGATTACTTGAAGAACTTTTTAGGTTGAAACCGAAATTAAACTTATTCGTAATATTAAATATAGGTTGTTATACGAATGTGTGTTTAGTTTGGAGGGGAGTTTTAATGAAGAAAGAAACAAAAAGAAAACTAAGTTTAATTATATATAGGTTAACGTTAGTAATAGTTATTTTGTCATTGGCTTTTAGTGTCTTTAAAATAATCTACGATTACATAAATATTGGAGGTTTAAACGAACAGGCAGGGATATTACTAATTGTTATGATTGGTGCATTATTTCAACTGAAAACATATAAAATTGATTATGAAGACGACGTATTCAACAAATAAGTTATTCCATTAAAGGCGCGATTACGGAAGATTAAAGGTAGAAAATGATCAAAGTTTTTTATAAGAATAAACCGATAAAATACTATAAGAGCATGTTAATATGTACCCTTTGTAAAGGACAATTTTAAAAAAGCCTAGGCTGCTTTCTGAAGATGATCCCTGTATTGAACAG
>JANAVG010000003.1 GCA_024213275.1 Rossellomorea sp. BNER | reverse complement strand
TACATAATGAAAATTGGGAACAACAAAAAATGTTGATTCGAACACTGCTTTCAGAAGCAAAAACAGGTGAAATCTACTCAAGAAGAAAAATTGACGTAGAACCAGTTTTTGGATTTCTGAAGGCTAATTTAGGTTTCACACGATTTTCCGTGAGAGGAAAAGAACGTGTGAAAAATGAAATAGGCTTTGCGCTAATGGCAGTGAACTTGAGAAAGTTGGCTGCCGCAAGTGTAAAAATAGATTAAGTCACATCGAATAATAATGAAAAAAAGTCTCTGACCATCTTTTTTGATGATCAGAGACTCTTATTTTTGTTTTCGGCTAGTTTTTGTCCCAGCCTCGTCAAAAAATCAAAACACTATAACCGTTGATACATTGTATAAATGAATTTACACAATAATCAGGACTTGACTCACATGTTCGAGCTTAACTCATCTAAACACACTCTTAAATTATCGATTTGGACTCATAAACAGTGAGGCGCATAATTATGGAATCCTGACTCATAAACAGTACATGTTCGAGCTTAACTTATCGAAACACACTCTTAAAATATCGATTTGGACTCATAATCGGTAGGATAAAAGCATCCCATCATTTTAAAAGAATGAGAGGGATAAATCGAGAAAACTAATAAAAACATTATTAAAACGAGACAAAAAATGGATGCTCTTATGATCTAAACTTTTCTTTATTCTTTCCGTGAAATTCGACCATTTTACCATCTTTAATGCTTCTTCTATTAGGAAAATATCCGACCTCTAAACTTTCACTACTTGTTTGAATGTCACCACCCATTGGTTTTGCTAATCAACATGTAGCACAAACGCCTGATTTAAGATTTTGATAGATTCCACAAAATTTGGTGACTTCAATATCAATGCCAGTTTCCTCTTTTACTTCTCTTATAACCGCATCCTGAATGGATTCCCCTTCTTCTACCTGACCACCCGGCTGTTCCCATCCTCTGCGGGGGCCACGTATAAGTAGTATTTTCCCTTCCTCATTCACCACAACTGCACCAGCTGACACGATATGTTTTGGTGTTTTTACTTTTAACCCTCCTTGTAATAAAAGTTTCCATCTTTGAAAATTAATCTACTATACTAATGTATATAATGCGTTTCTTTTCTTCTTAATTGTAACAACCCAGGTCCTGATTAGAACCTGGGTTTATTCGTTAACTTATTTTGGCTTAGACTCCACCCACTCAACAATGTCATTGATTACATATTCCGGAATATTAGCTGGTATTAAATATTCCGCAGGTGTGCTCATCTCCCCTTCGCCTTCTGTGAAAAGATGGTTTAACTTCGGATAAAGCTGATATTCTATGTTGTTACGATGGGAAAGCTCCTTTTTCCAAATCGGAATTTCAGTATCTGATAAGACTTGATAATCCCGTTCCCCTTGTATAATCAGAAGCGGTACAGTTTGTTCCTTTGCCATTTCCGCTGCTTTAATATCATTAATCGAATCCCAAAACACTGCCTGACCTAATTGAAATCCTTCAGGAGGTTGTTCTCCAGAGAAGTTGGGATCGTTTAACATTTCAAATTGTCCTTTCATAAACTCATACATGGCAGGTGGTAACTGCCCAATAGAAAGAAGGTAATCAAATTGATCTAGAATCACATCTTGAATCGTTCGTGCAGGTCCACCCATTATGATTGCACCTGCAATATTTTGTCGATGGTCTTGATTGATCATTTGTGGGACCATCATGCCACCTTGGCTATGTCCGAGGATGAAAATTTGATCGTCTTCGATTTTTTTCTCCTTTTCAAGTAACCGGGTTGCGAGCAGGGCATCATCTGTTGTTTCTTTATCAACGGTATGATTGGGATCTGTTATGGTTTTTATTGGATGTTCGAATGTTCGTTTATTGTAACGGAGGACTGCAATTCCTTTTGAAGCTAGGCCGTACGCTAAATCTCGGAATGGTTTTACTGCATAGATGGTTTCATCCTTGTCGCTTGCACCTGAACCTTGAACAAGAACGACTACTGGGAATGGCCCTTTTCCTTTTGGAATCGATAGTGTACCAGGTACAGCAAAATCTCCTTTTCCTATTACCACGTCTTTTTCAGTAAAGGTATCCGGGTTACTATAAGAAGGATCGTCTGCAATGACATCTATGCCCATTGGAGGTGTGACTAGGAAGTCATCTACTTTACCTGAACGTTCAAGTCTAACCGTCATCGGAACGGTTCCCTGTTCGAAGTTCAACTGGATTTCCACATTTGTATGAACTCGATTCGCCTCCTCTACCGTTGCATCCCCAATCCCAATGAAAGCACCCTTATTTAATTGGAGTGGAAGCGTTGTCCAATAGCTTTCTAGCCATTGTTCTGAAATCCCTTTTTTCAAAGCGTGAGTTGATGATTTCAATGCATGTTGATAGTCACCTTTTTGCATGTCATCTACAAATTGAACGGCTTTCTGAATGAACCGATCGTGATGTTTATTTTTGTCTATGATGGGACCTTTTGTAGAGGATTGGATATTTTCTTTCACCTTATTAGTTGTTGAAGGCAAGTTAATATTAGGAATAGCATTTACTCTAGCAGCATTGGTGGCATCAAGTGGATTAAAATCTCGATGATGTTCGGAAAGACTTGACTGTGAAGTGATTTCATTTCCAAACACTGTTGTTGGAATGGATAAACTAAAGATCAAACCTAACATCAGTAATTTTTTTCTTCTATAATTTTTCAAAAATAACCCCTCCTCATGTTCGAATGACGAAAAAAATACACCATCTTTTACATTCTCTAGTCATTCTCCTTCCCCTTTAAAAAATGTTAAAATAGGAAAAAATACACAGTTGAATCCTGCAAGAAAAACACCGTTTGGATTATCCCAATACGGTGTTAAGAAACCTGTTTACTATAATTCTATTAATGAACGTTATCCCTAATTTGCCACACTTTCATCCATATAAATTAACTCCCAAAGATGCCCGTCAATATCCTGGAAACTCCATCCATACATAAAGCCATGGTCAACGGGATCATTGGAGGCCTTACCACCTGCGGCTAGTGCCTTATTGACAATCTCATCAACTTGCTCCCTACTATCTGCTGAAATGGCAAGAATCGCTTCTGTACTTTTGGTAGTATCCGATATTTCCTTTTTCGTAAACGTTTTAAAAAAGTCTTCTACCAACAACATAACAAAAGCATTCTCATTGATTACCATACACGTTGCATTTTCATCTGTAAATTGTGGATTGAATTCAAAACCGATTTCAGTAAAAAAACTAATGGATTGATCCAAATCTTTGACCGCCAAATTGATAAAAACCTTATCTGCTTTAAGTGCCATCCTATTCACCCTTTGCTTTATGGATTATTTTCTAACAATGATATATTCTTTATTGATTTCTATTTCCCTGCAAAAATGGATAGGTAGAAAGTTGGGTTTTTTCACCTAAGAAAAAAAGGCTGTCCGTAAAAAGGAAAATCGAAAAAATAAAATGAGCTGTCTGATAGTAGAATAATTCACTTATCAGACAGCCCCTCTTTATTTCCCCGTTTCAGAAAAGTGCTTGATACGGTCACTAATTTCGTCACGTACACGTTGAAAGAACGCCCATTTTTCTTCTTCTGTTCCTTCTGCTTTCGCAGGGTCATCAAAACCCCAGTGCACTCTTTTGACATGAGGAGGAGTCATTGGGCATTTGTCTGCTGCATCTCCACAAAGTGTCACAACTAAGTCAGCATTGTTTAAAATTTCAGGATCAATGATGTCAGAAGTTTGGTTCGAAATATCAACTCCTGCTTCTTTCATTGCTTTTACAGCATTTGGGTTTAAACCATGTGCTTCAATGCCAGCGCTTTTCACATCCCAATCGTCTCCTAGATGATGTTTCGCCCAGCCTTCTGCCATTTGACTACGACAAGAGTTACCTGTGCAAAGGAAATAAAGGGTTTTTTTAGCCATGATGGATCGAGCTCCTTTTTTTTTATGAGTTTAAGAAATAATCATTAACCAAATATATAAACCGATTAGAGTAATGAGTAGTGTTGGAATCGTTAGGACAATTCCTGTTTTAAAATATTGACCCCACGAAATTTTCACACCTTTTAGTGAAAGGACGTGCAGCCATAACAGGGTAGCAAGAGACCCGATTGGAGTAATCTTCGGACCAAGGTCAGAACCAATAACATTTGCATAGATAAGTGATTCCCTTATGACTCCAGAAGTATCTGTATCCATGATCGCTAATGCATCAATCATAACGGTCGGCATATTATTCATCACAGAGGAAAGAATCGCAGCGATGAATCCCATCGATATAGTAGCCACGAACAGTCCTTGGTCAGCCGCCACTTGAATGACGTCTGTTAAAACATTTGTTAACCCGACATTCCTTAATCCGTAAACAACGACATACATTCCAATGGAGAAAAACACAATCGCCCATGGAGCGCCTTTTACGACTGTTTTAGTATTGACCACAGAGCTTCTTTTTGCCATTAGTAAGAAGAAGATTGCTACAACCCCTGCAATGAGTGAAACAGGAACCTTTAAAAATTCACTGATAAAATAACCAATTAATAAAACACTTAGTACAAGCCAAGAAACCTTGAACATGCGCTGGTCTTTAATCGCTTCCACTGGTTTCTTCAATTGATTGGTATCGTAATTCTTGGGAATACTTTTTCTGAAAAATAAATAAAGCACTAAAATACTGGCGAATAACGAGAAAAAGTTTGGAATAATCATTCGTGTTGCATATTCTACAAAGCCAATATCAAAGAAATCAGCAGATACAATATTGACTAGATTACTTACAACAAGTGGCAATGATGTTGTATCGGCGATAAAACCACTTGCCATAATAAAAGGAAAAACCATTTTTTCTTCAAAATTCAAATTCCTCACCATCGCTAGAACGATCGGTGTTAGAATCAGAGCAGCTCCGTCGTTGGCAAAAAATGCTGCAACAACCGCCCCTAATAACGAGACAAACACAAACATTTTGATTCCATTCCCTTTGGCCGCTCGCGCCATGTGAAGCGCTGACCATTCAAAGAATCCAATTTCATCTAAGATAAGGGAAATGATAATAATCGCAATGAAAGCCAAAGTGGCATTCCATACAATTTCCGTCACGGCTATTACATCCTGGAAGTCCACTACTCCTACAATCAAAGCAAGAATAGCCCCTCCACAAGCAGACCATCCAATCGACAAGCCTTTAGGTTGCCAAATAACAAGGATAAGTGTCGCAATAAAGATAATCGTAGCTAAAATAACTGAAAACAACTGAACTCCTCCAATCAGTCACAAGAAATTCTCAATCCTTGCTTTTCTAAGTCTGTTAATCGTTCATCTTGATTAGGTAGGTGTTCGAGCAAGCTTTGTACAAAGGGATACACATCACTCTCTTTATTAAGGGAGTAAATGACCCACTGACCTTTTCTAAATTCTTTGATTAAACCAGCGTCTTTCAATTTACGAACGTGCTGGCTTATTGCTGGTTGACTGGTCTTAAAAATTTCTACGAATTCACATACACAACAATCATTATTTTCTAAGATCTTGACCATCGTCAATCGTGTCTTGTCGCCAAGCAGTTTCAGCATAACGGCAGCCCTTTCTATACTCAATGTAGACGTAAGCATCCATCCACCTCCTAAATGATTCGTTTATTAATATATAATAATTTGCTTATATGTTCAATGGAGAATTTAAAAAATGTTGTTCTCCATTCCTTACTATTTTCATTAAAAGGTAGAAGATATACAACCAATTATAGACAAACCTAGTTTTACCTGTCTGGATTTTAATTTTATCGGTCTGGGACCAAGTTCATCAGCCGATTTCCAATATTTCATAGAAATCCTAAATATATCAGTCTGTTTCCCTGATTAATCGGTCTTGATCACATTTAAATCGGTTAAAACTCTTTATTTATCGGTCAATTTCCTGAAAATATCGGTCATTCGACAATTTTCGACGTCCGCACTCTCCCCGAAAAAGACCAAGCTTCGATAATAAACGAGACTTGGCCATATACCTTATACAGTTTTACTCCTTCTTTCAAATAAAATAACGTCTCTCCAAGTTCCATTTAGTTCCCCTATTTTTTCTCTACTACCTACCTTCCGAAAACCTGTTTGTTGAAAGAGCGAGATACTCCCCTTGTTTTCGGGAAAAATACTCGCTTGTAATGTCCACAATCCATTTTTTTCGGAACGGAAAATCACTTCTGATAATAGTTCTTTTCCGATTCCTAATCCTTTGAATGTAGGATGAACGTATACACTTACCTCACCAACACCTTTGTAAGCACAACGGCTTGATACCTCACTAACAGAAGCCCAGCCTACTACTTTTTGGTTTTTGATTCCTACGACACTACAAGGTACTAGTCTTCCTTTGGTCCAGTTCTCCCAGTTAGGTACCGCTGTTTCGAAGGTTGCATTTCCTGTCCTTATACCTGATTGGTAAATATCCTTTATGCTCAGCCAATGTTTTTCATTGATCACTTCAATATTCATGATTGGTTCCTTTCTTTATAACAATGGTCCTTTTCGTTACTTCCCTTCAAAAATTCTACTGTTCAGCATTGTTTGTATTCCACAGGTATTAAGCGCGTAAACCTTATTGAACCGGTCTACAGCACATACTACTTTTCGCCATTGATTCATTTAATAACTGAATCGAACGTAAAACCGTATCCCTCTCAAAATCGTTCATATTCGAGAAAACATCGTCTAAATATTGATTCATCTGGGTATCTATCGAAGCAGCAACAGCTTTTCCCAAGGTGGTCAATTGTAAATAGTAGACTCGCTTGTCACTGGAAGATTGGACTTTCTTCAATAAATCCATTTTTGTTAATGTTTGAATTTGACGGCTAAACGTTGTTACATCCACCCCTAATGTTTCAGCGATTTCCTGCATGGAGGGTTTTTCCCTGTGATCAACTTCATACAAAATATGGCTTTGAATAAGGGATATATCTACATTCCCAATCGAACAACAATTTTTATTTAATAACCCGAATCTACGCATCATTACTTGTAACAATTCTCTTGGTGATTCCAATATTTATTCCTCCCTGTCTCTATTGACACGATTACAAGCCTCTAAAAAATTTCTATATGTCACCAATCCTCTTGATTTAGGATCTTCGTTAAAAAATATTTGCAACAAATGGTTTTTACTTCCCTCTATTGTCAGCCCCAGAGCATTTCTAAGCAAATTCATATAGCTAATAAAATATTCGACTGAGAGATTACCCGAATTATTAACTGTCATATTCAGACCTCCTCCTTTGTTACTTCTTACCATTATTATACCTTTATTTATTTGCACTTTACAAGTATTAATGCAATATCTTTAGTCGGTTCATTCTTGTCCCCCTATCATTATGTTTATTTTGATATAATCAAGGTTGATCAAAATAAACTGATTCCTTAGAGGTAAACTTATGAAAAAAAGAATAGTTATAACAAGTATCGTATTGCTAGCATTTATCATATTATTATTTAGTTCCTACAAATTAATGAATTCACGAACCTATCAATTTTTTGGAGGAATAACTAGTCAGGTCGAAACAGATGAAAAAGTGGTCGCGTTAACTTTTGACGATGGACCTTCTGATCATGTAGACCAAATTTTATCCCTACTGGATCGATACAATGCTAAGGCAACCTTTTTCTTAATTGGTAATGAACTTCAGAAGAACCTTAATGAAGGGAAAAAAATTGCTGGTGCCGGACACCAAATTGGTAATCATACGTATTCTCATGAGCGGATGATTTTAAAGAAACCTTCCTTTATTAAACAGGAAATTGAAAAGACCAACACATTAATTCGTAAAACGGGTTTTAAAGGAGAAATTGACTTCCGTCCACCCAATGGAAAGAAGTTTATTGGCTTACCCTACTATTTAAACAAACACCAAATTGATACGATTACATGGAATCTTGAACCAGACAGCTATTATACCTCCGTTCAGGATCAAATCGATTATGTAAATGAAAATATCAAACCTGGCTCAATCATTTTATTACATCCCATGTATGATGATACCGGGGATAAACTAAAGGTGATTGAAGGAATATTAGAATCTTTATCTGAAAAAGGATACCGATTTATAACCGTAAATGAATTACAGAAATAATCCTTACTCTTCATATTAACTTTTGTTATTAGAAATTTAGGGTATGCTGAAAAATTTCCCAGAGGTGAACAGGTTGGTTATAAAAAATGACATAAAACTAGTTATCGGAGCAGGCGAATATAATAACAATCCTGGCTGGATCCATACGCAAGAAGACGAGCTCCATTTATTAAAAGAGAAAACGTGGAAAATTAAATTTGATCATGACTCTATTTCAGCTATTTTAGCAGAACATGTATGGGAGCATCTAACGAATGAAGAAGGAATTGAAGCGGCAAAAATTTGTTATAAATATTTAACATCCTCTGGCTATATTCGTTGTGCTGTGCCAGATGCCTTTTTTCCAGATGAAGTTTATCAAAATATCGTTAAAATAGGTGGACCTGGACCTAAGGATCATCCTGCTGCAAGTCATAAAATCGTTTATAATCATAAAACATTGTCTGAAATATTTGAAACAGCTGGATTTAAGGTTGTATTACTTGAATATTGTGATGAGAACGGCCATTTTCATTACAATGAATGGGATGGAAAAGACGGGGTTATTTTTCGTTCGAAACGATATGACCCTAGAAATCAAGGGGATAAACTTGTTGCTCCTTCGCTAATACTTGATGCGATTAAGCCCTAATCATGAGTTTATCAGTTACCTGGGTGTTTATGGAAGATCAACTACAGTCGGTTATAAAGGGGACTTATTTATTTTGGAAGCAAAATGTATTAAATTTTATGAGTTCGGTATACCTTATGATGTTTTAAAAATTGAAAATAAAAGGATTCACCTGCCTCAGAATGGAGAGGTCCTAGTTCGAATGACTACTCGTCCTATTAATCCCTCTGACTTGATCCCTATTCATGGGGCATACTCCCACAGAATTTCTCTCCCTACCATTCCAGGTTACGAGGGAGTGGGGATTGTAGAAGACGTTGGTCCTTCCGTTTCCAAAGAGCTTATTGGAAAGCGTGTTCTACCATTGCGAGGGGAAGGGACTTGGCAAGAATACGTTCATACATCTGCAGATCTCGTCATTCCTATCCCTCAATCTATTGATGATTTTACTGCTGCCCAGCTATATATAAATCCAATCACGGCTTGGTTGATTTGTAAAGAAGTACTAGCATTAAAACCAGATGATGTATTACTTGTAAATGCTTGTGGCTCTTCTATCGGTCGTATCCTCGCCCAATTATCCAAGATTCTCGGTTTTAAGCTGATTGCTGTAACAAGGAATCAGCTTTATACCAAAGAACTATTGCAACTTGGGGCTTCGCAAGTCATCGATACATCAGTTACTTCATTACATTCAGCAGTTTGGGAATTAACAAATGGACGTGGAGCCAATGCAGCTGTTGATTCTATAGGCGGATCGGCTGGTTCAGAGTTAGCAACTTGTGTTCAACCGAACGGAATTTTATTAACCATTGGGCTTCTATCTGGTGTACCTATCAATTGGGCAGACATTTCACAAAGAACCAAAGTGCATATTAAAATGTTTCATTTGCGACATTGGAATCAACAAGTTCCTGTTAAGGTTTGGCATGAAACCTTTAACCGATTAATCACTTTTATAATGGATAAGAAATTGACACTTATGGAGCCAGGTTCTCAATTCGACCTACTAGAAGTACAGGAGGCTGTTCGTATTGCTGAGTCTAACAAGAGTACTATCGGTAAAATATTTTTAACAAGTTAAAATCTACGTTTTGGACAATCATTAAAGCTTTCCATAAATATTTGAGCCTGTTTTTTCGTCAATTCTTCAAAAAAACAGGCTCTCGTATTACGTTAATAGCGGTTTTTCCTTATCCATTTTACACTAATATAAAGTTTCATGGTTACTTTTTTAGATTCCTACTTTACCTTTGAAGCGGTATCACAGCAAGCTGATTTTTCTTCCCCCATGCTATCCGCATCTGTTTTTGTATAGAAGAACTCCCATTCGTTCCCATTAGGGTCAGTAACCCAAAACTTATCCTGTGTCGCATAACAACAAGTGACATCCATTTCTTCCCGGGCAAAGAAACCTAACTTCTCTAAACGCTCTTTATGGTCTAATACCTCTTTTAATCCATCAACTTGAAAACCAAAATGACCAACCTGATTTCCTGACACTTCTTTTACTACATTTAGAGTAAAGTTCAAACCAGGGTCTTCCATTAAAAATTTTGCATAATCCTCTTTCACTTTCACCGGTTCCAGGTTAAAAACCTTTTGATAAAATTCAATGGATTCCTCTAAATTAGTAACATTTATGCCTACATGCATTTTCATTTTATTACTCCCCTATCTTTTATTATTTTATTTAACAAGCCGTACAGCATTCTAACTCATGACAATGATGTGAATTTTTTGATTCATTTTTAAAAAATTTAAACCATTTGGATCTCCCAAGCTCACGAAGAATAGTCTGTTCCTTGCTGTATTGCTCTATTTCCATCTTCTTGTCAAAGATAAGTGATTGAAGTTCATATTCGTTAAACATTTTATCGTCCCTTTCTTTAAATGTCGTACTTCCTTAATAACTTCAAAGCTTTTGAAAATTTCTGGAAAGAAATAGTATCCGTTTTTTCAATCAAGGTTGGCAAACACCTCCTTAGAACATTCAAATAATTCCCCAAAAGATTTTAATTGCATTTTACAACTATTACCGAAAAAATTGTTGACCAAATTCATGAAATATTCGATTTCGGATCAAATATTCCCACTTTTTAGGTCACTCATCAGAATGTAGTTTAGCAACAGGGTTTTTCTTTTTCTATCTCACTCTTATATTATTTATATACTATTTACTTGCAAAATGCAACAATTATTTATTGGAATATTTAAATTTATCCAAAAAACCTTCTTTGAACCTATTCATTCAGGTCCTAAGAAGGCTAAGGTTACTGTTCACTATTTAATTTCACTTAAAGGTTTGCAAAACAGACCCCTTACCATCCTCCACCTCCACTTCAGCACATGCCCCATTAATAAAGGTCAGTTGTGGTGGAACATGGCCACAATCAATGTCATATATAATGGGAACCTCAAGCTCATCAGCTAATTCATGATATACATCTTCAATCGTGTAGTTTTCAACAGGCTGATTTGCAGCACTTCTCCCAAACATTATTCCTGAACAATGATCAAACCATCCAGCTAGCTTCATTTGGACTAATGATCTGCGTAAATCAGTCGTTGATAATTCACAGTTCTCTAAATACCAAATAACGGGGTCATCTTGGATATATTGTTTTCTAAAAGCATTTACATCGCCAAATTGGGTACCGATTAAATGTCTGATTACGTCAATACATCCACCTAATAAGCGTCCTTGAATTTTTTCATTGTTGCTTGTAACGGTTTTCCATTCGGTTTGTTCTGTTAAATGAAAGATACATGGTGTCGGGTTACCATGCCGCCATTCTTTTTGAAAGTTTTCTGAAGAATATTGAAGGATTGAATCTCCAGATTTTGTTGATAATACAGACTTCCACATTGCCGTTGTGTCATCAGAATACTCACCTCTTAGATCAATAAGGTTGGTTCCATGAGCCGTTGCAATCCCGGTTTTCAATGTAATCGCCAATAATAATACACTTAAATCTGAATACCCTAATACCCACTTTGGCTTTATTTTTTCAAAGTCAATCTCATCAAGGATCTCAATCAATAGTTCCCCGCCCCAAGGTGGAATGATTAGATTTATGCTTTCATCCTGAAGCATTTCATTGATTTCAGCTGCCCGTTTTTTAGCTGGTGCCGATTTTGCTTTGTCTTGTGTCCAGACCGTTTCCCCACATTTAACCCGAAACCCATTGGACTCCATTCGACTACATGCCAGTTTTATAAGTTCCTGTAATTCAGGCTCTACTCCAGATGAAGGTGCTGTTACACCGATAGTTGTTCCTTTTTCTAATTTCGGGTAGTGAATCATCTAAATCCCCCCTAGTTTTTCATGATTTTACCAAAGGAAGGATAGTTGAACAAGGATTTTTTTACTAGTTTTATATTTAAAAAGGGTTTAGCTGCTACAGTTTTTTTGCGAAGTTTATCATTTTATATTGAGAATCAATAGAAAGGAAGAAGTTGAAAATAAACACCAAGTTCTCGAAAATAAGCTCTTCTTAAATTTAATTCAACTACATATCTGTCTAGAAATCACTTTGAATCCTACAGTAGATGGCAAACTTATGTTAAAATAGCTACCATCTAAATGAACACAATCTAAACGGGCGGAATCGTCTAAGCCGCCCGTTTCTAACTCCGGTATAGGTCTGCCTACTTAACTAGTCGTCTAAATCCATTGAGTCGATACCTTCTTATAAAAGGGAACTTTACAGACTTTCTGCATTAATAATGACTAGAACGATGATGATGGCAAGAAACACTATGGATGGCATCGTTTTACCAATCGAATCTTTGACTCTGACATGGGCAAGGCACGCCAGTAGCATCGTGATTCCAAGCCAGATGCCACCCCATGCGACTGCCTCTGGAACCCAATAGCCAATGATGAGTGCGACGGCTCCAACAAATTGGATGACTCCGGTGACGGCACGAAACCATTGAGGTAGTTTAATTTGATTGAAGATATCGACCCAATATTTAGCCCCTATGACCTTGCTGACGCCTGAAAAAAGAAAGTATAAGATAAGCAAAGTTTGAAGAACTGTAGAAAGTATGCCCATCAAAAGTTCCTCCCTTTATTTAAAGTAAGATAAACCTAGTGTTACAGTTCTGCTAGCATTTTTTCTTAGCTGGTCACCAACTTTCACTCAATATAAAATAGTCGGTTGATTTGTTCAATGGTGGCATCAATAAAGAAAACATCAACTGTTCCTTTTCTTATGCATCTCCAAAATTACGTAACTGAGTATAATTTGACCTAATGGTAAAATATATTACATATTAAACAGCAATATTCTTTATAATTAATCCCTGATTCATGGTCAATAGAAATGTTCCATAAAAAATTCTTTTTTCATGTTCTAAAATCCAATAACCCCAATAATTGTTTTCTACCTACTACTTCAACTAATAAAGGTAGCCTTGGACCATTGCTACTGTTAAGAACAAGCTTATAAACTAGACTGAATAACCTTTTTTGATTATTTCTCATTGTTTTATTATCCTCATCATGGCCAATCGCAAATACTTTTTTCATTAGTTCATCCCCTGATAACCCTTCAGCATTGCGCAACAGATTACAGAGCTCCATTAACCAATCTTTTTCCAATGTGCTTTGAGTTTCAAAGAATTCGATATCTTGCCTTTTATTTAGTTCGATCATTTTTGGTGGATGCCAGTTTTTAATCCAGTATTCTGCACGGTTACTAATGTCAACAAGTTGCTCTAAGGAGTAGTTTTCACCAATTCGAGCAAGCGCATCTCTTAACAATTCCACATCAAAATTTACTAATGGTAATAGGCTAGCAACTTGATTAAAGTTCGGAGTATTAGGTTCTTCATCATCGACCATTGATAATTCTAAAGAAACTTTTAAATCGTTATTTAACGATTTTGATTGAATATTTTTTCTAAATCTTTCATATTCTGAATAGTTTCTTAGAACATCTTCGTCTAATCCCATATGGAAAGAAGCACTAGGCTGATATTTAGCAAATAAAAATAGGACATTTTCGGGTTTATAGATTTTGATAAGTTGCCCTGGTGTAAGGTTATGACCAGAAGAGCTCGACATTTTGGCTTGACTTCCTTTTATATTAATAAACTCATATGGTTCATAGGCAGGTGGCGGGTTATTAAAAATCTTTATTGATATCTCTCTTGAAACGTTATAGCTCCCAGTCTCTGAAGAATGATCCCGTCCTCCCGGTTCAAATACGACTTCCTCAGCCAACCATCGCATCGGCCAATCGACTTTCCATGTAAGTTTGATATTCGTTGCTTGTAATACAGGTAAGGTATCCTCATGACCGCACTCACATGTATAAGTCAATGTTCCTATTTCCTCTTCTAAGGAAGTAATCCACGTACTATCTTTTTTACACACTTCACAATATACATTTATTGGGTAAAATGAATCCCTTTCTTCCTCACTTGCAATGGCTGTTTTGTATTCCATTAAAATATCATAAATGATTTTCCTATTTTTCAAGGCATGTTGAATCTGATGATTGTATCTTGTAGATTTGTACTCGTGACTTTGATAGATAAACTCTGGATCCATTCCAAAGGCTTCGAGAGACGTTTCAAATTCTCTCTCAAAATGTTCTGCATAGCTGTTATGACATCCATATGGACAAGGTATTTCGGAATAAGGCATGCCAATATACTTCTCGAAAGAAGGGTCTACATTTTTGGGAACCTTTCTAAAGCGGTCAAAGTCATCCCAAGAAAAAATAAAACGCGTGCTTTTACCTAAAGATCTTAGTGCTTTCACTACAAAATACGTTGTAACAATTTCTCTAAGATTTCCGATATGAACAGAACCCGAAGGACTAATTCCGGACGCACAAACAAATGTGTTTCTATTTGGGTTGTTCCTAATGAGTTGTTCCGCCATTTTATAAGCCCAATGCACTTTCAATCACTCCTAAATAATTATATTTGAAACAACAAAAAAGCCCTCACCCCCAAGATTATTCATCTTGAGGACGAGAGCTTATTATTAGCGTCGTGGTACCACCTCAGTTTATTAGCATGTCACCATGCTAATCTCTTCGGGTACGGCAAAATTGCTTATACCCTATCTCTATAACGGGAGATCCTGTCGTATCATCCTTAAGCCAATTTGCTTAATTACATACGAAGCTCCAAGTCTTTTTTCATTAAGAACATTATTACTCCGTTTCAGCAAATAGGAGCTCTCTGTGAATAAAGCTTCTTAACTACTCTTCTTTTCATTGCATTTGTTTTTAAAATTTTAGCTATTATATAAAGAATATTCAAACATGTCAAATAGGTTAACTAAATTTAATCAATCGATCATTCCACAACAAAACGCAATAAATCACCGAAAATAATATTGTCAGACAACTCCAACTCATGACGGACGATTTCAAAATAGGGCTCACATTTTTGCAGGTCTACGATTGTGCCATCATTCTTGTCATAGCACATATTATCTTTGTAAACATAATTCTTTGCGACAAAGCTTCCGTCACGGAAAATGACAGGATGATCGTTATCACGAGTAAACAGATTATGTCCGAATGAATAGCTGTTCTCTGATTTAATTCCTAATAGATGAAGAAGTGTCGGACGAATATCAATTTCGCCACCTTGGGTTGTAATCGTTTCCCCCTCTTGACCTGGCACATGAATGATTAACGGTACTTGCTGATGCTTCATATAATTGGCCACGTTTTCTTCATCACCTAATAACTCATTCAAACCATCATCATATTTCTCAGAAATCCCATAGTGATCACCATGAAGGATAAATACAGTGTCCTCGTACATCCCCTTTTCCTTCAAAGTTTTAAAGAATTTCTCAATCGATTCGTCCAAATATCGGACAGTTGTAACATAACGGTTTACGACTTCATCTTCTGTGTTCGCTTCCTCAATAAACGTATCCTTTTCTTCTAGGAGAAATGGAAAATGATTCGTTAAGGTTAGGAATTTTGCATAATATGGCTCTGGTATTTCCTCCAAGTATTCAACTGATTGCTGGAAGAAAGGGATATCTTTCAACCCATAGTTAATGGAGTTTTCTTCTGTTACATTATAATCTCTTTTAGAAAAATATTTATCATAGCCTAATGATTCATACATGACATCCCGATTCCAGAACGTTCGCTCATTCCCATGAAAGGTTGCTGCATAGTAATCTTTAGTGTCCTTTAATATATGCGGCAGACTATAAAACGTATTTTCTGGCCTTCTGACAAAAACGGAGCCGCTTGCTAATGGATACAAACCAGTATCGACCATAAATTCAGCATCAGACGTTTTTCCCTGGGCGGTTTGATCATAGATCTGACTGAAATAAAAGCTGTCTTTCACTAAATCATTCAAAAACGGCGTGATTTCTTCTCCATTTACCTTTTGATTGATCACAAAGTCCTGAGTCGATTCCAAGCTGATAAGTACGACATTTTTCCCTTTTGCTATTCCGAATAAATCAGTTCGCTTTGAATCTTTTGTTTGCAAATACTCTGTTGAAGCTAGTGCATCGGATTCCGTGACAAATATTCGCTTAAGTGGTGCCGTAGCCCCTAGTGCGATATCATAGAGATGATAATTTAATGGTCCCAAGGATTTCACCATTTGTTCGCGGTCATACGTTTCAGAAAAAAGATGAATCGACTTAACTAGACCTAAACAAACGGTTAAAGCTACTAAAATTGTACCTGTTGCAATGAACTTCTTTTTCGACTTCTTTTCGACTATAAATTTGTTCGATTTCGTTTTGATCAGAAACCATCCAATAATAAATAAATCAATAAATAATAAGATATCCCATGGACTCATCAATTCAACAGTACTGGCACTTAATCCCCCAACATTATCAAATTGAAACAGGATTGGGGCCGTTACAAAGTCAATGTAAAATCGATAATAAAGTAAATCTCCATATAATATTCCAGTACCCACTACTAATAGGACAAATAAAATGAGTCTGTTTACCCGTTTGCCAAAATAAAAACTAAAGCCACTGACCAACAACAATGAGCCAATAGGACTGAGAACAATCAATACGATATCAAGGAAGGATTGAATAGTAAAATCAAATCCTACAAAAGAAACAATGACGGTCTTCATCCATAAGATACCAGCGACAATGAGAGTAAGCTTCATTCCTGATGTTTTTTCCAAATTACCTAACATACGACTATACCTGCTCTACAACTTGTTTGATAAATTGCTGAATAATGGTAAATGTCTTCTCAATTTCGGTCATTGACATATTTCCCATTAAGGCAAGCTGAACCCAATTTCGTTTAAGTAAATAATCACTTTCATAGCTAATGATAATGCCTTGGGCTTTCATCTGATCCCCGACCTCTCTTGAAGAAATAAAATCAGGAACAGGAATTGTGATAATTCCAGGAGAATAATCATCATCACCAAGGATTTTAAGTCTAGCATTTTTTAGATTTCGTCTAACAACTGCAGCTAAATAGGTCCGATAATCTAAATCAACATTCTTCACTGCTTCATGCAAAGCGGCGATTAAATTAGATGAATGTGTATAAGGAATGCTATTCGCCATCGCATATTGACCAAGATCTAAATATCTAGGAATTCGTTGATCAGGTAAAATCGGTTTTTGGTGAAAAACAATCGCCAAGCCCGGATAGGAGCTTAAACCTTTCCCGCTTACTGTGCTGGCTAGGTAGATATTTTGAAAATCAACTGGAACCACTCCAACTGAGCTGCATGCATCTACACATAGCTTCACATTATGCTTTTCGGTAATCGGCTGAATCTTTGCTAAATCGTACAAATAGCCTGTAGATGTCTCACAATGTACGGTCCAAAGCCATGTGACATCAGGGTGCTGTTCAAGGAAGTCATCAATTTCTTCTGATGAAATTTTTTCGTTCCAGCTTTTCTCCAATGTATAAAAATCCATACCAAACCTTGCCGCATGATCAATTAAGCGACTGCCAAATTCTCCATTTGAAAGGATCAGTCCTTTGCCTTGAATTTTTGTTAATTGAGCTGCAATTAGATCGTTAGCAAGCGTACCGGTACCAATGACAACTTGCGCATCGTTTGCGTTTACTAGCCTGCATAGCTTCAAACGAACTTCCTTCATTTCTTCAATAAAATCTTTAGAGCGATGGGAAATCGCTTCTTTTCCAAAAGCATTCTCCACACTTTCATGGACTGGAACTGGTCCAGGAAGGAAATTCAAATTTTTAGTAGGCTTTGATTTTCGGATCATCATTTTTTTAAAAGCTTTTGTTGTGGTTTCAAATTTCTCTTTTGTTAAATACATAGGTTGAAACATCGCCTCTTCAGACCCTACCATTGGACCAAAGGGTTCAAATCCCATTCTTTTATATAACTTGATTTGGCGGTCTGTTCCTGAAATAAGGACCAAATTATAGCCCTTTTCTAAACAATAGCTTACTAGAAAATCAATTAACTGATAAAACACCCTTGTACTACGATATTCGGTTATTACTGAAAGCAAACGGACTTCACACGGATTAGCTGAATGGGGCATATAACGATCCAAGTCGTTTACCTTTAAATCTAAGGAAAACGGACGATTGGCGCGGACAGCCACCATTCCCACTACTTCGTCTTCATTTTTAGCGACTATGTATGTATTCTCATTATCAAATTTATCAACTAAACTACCATTCTCGTTCTGCCTGTGCTGGGGAATTTCTTCAACAAATGTTCGGTAATTTAATTTATATATTTGTTCCAATTCATCTGGTTCAGATGCAATTTTAAATGTCAATGTAGTATTTCTCATGCCTTACCCTCCTCTGAGCCAAAATCTACTTTATTGCTATAATCATTTTAGCATAATTTTTGTTAATTAATGGTTTAATATTCCCATATTTTTTGATCAAAGCTGCCATGATGATTAAAAATAAAGGTACTTTCTATAAGATTGTTATTTTATAAATAGATTTTGCGAAAGTATACCATATATAAAGAAGTTGATTGAAGCAGAAAGTGCGAAGCAGCGGGACAGGTAAGACCCCAAAGGTTCAGAGCACCGCGGAAAGCGAGCAACCTTTCGCTGCAATCAAACACTCTTTTTTTTAAAATAGCAACAAAGTTTTCGAAAACAGCCAAATAAAAAAGAGCCACGTTTTGCAGCTCCATAATGATGAAATATTTTTAACAATTAAGTTCTTAGTCAAGATTGTCTTATTCTGCTAAGACCCGAATTTTTCCTTTACTAAATGGCTATCGATCATTTCACCATTTTTTTAACTAAATCTCGATTACGCTCTTTAAAAACTTCATTATGTGAAGAAACCATTGCGATTTTATTTGCATCAGGTTGAATAAATTGTTTTGCCTTGTTTACAGCGTTTGCTGCATCTTGGAAAGCACCAGCAATAAGATTCAATTTTCCATCATGCTTAAGAATGTCTCCAGCAGCATAAAGTCCATCTATAGAAGATTCACTATTCACTTTCCCGGAAATATAATAATTGTCGGCCATTTCAATAGGCAAATCACTGTTATTAAGTAATGTTGCATCCTGTTCAAAGCCATGGTTGATCATTACTTCATCAACAGGTAAATATGTAATCTCTCCCGTTTCATGATTCGTTAATTCCACACGTTCTATCACTTCATGGTTCTCACATGCGATTAACTTTGTAATCGACGTATGTAAGAAACATGTAGCCGAACTATTCACTAGCTGCGTTACTTGGGCTTAATGCCCTGTTAAAGACTCTTTTCTATAGGTTACATAAACTTTTTTGGCGATAGGTTCTAATTCATTTGCCCAATCGATTGCCGTATTGCCGCCGCCAGAGATGATGACTGTTTTATCTTTGAAACGTTTTAAAGACTTCACAGTGTAATTTAAATTTGACACTTCGAATCTCTCTGCCCCTTCGATGTCGAGCTTCTGAGGGTTCAATATCCCGCTACCCACGGCGACAATAACCGTTTTAGAAAAATGCTTTTGACCAGAAGCCGTTTGTAAAACAAAAACGCCTTCTTCATTTCGTGTAATCGTCTCTACTTTTTCATTTAGCACTACTTCTGGATTAAATGTTAATCCTTGTTCTACAAGCTGTTCAATTAATTGTGCTCCTGGAATCGGCGTTAGCCCACCAATGTCCCAAATCATTTTCTCGGGATAGACATGTATTTTTCCACCTAGCTGTGGTTGAAATTCAATAATCTTTGTTTTCATTTCTCTAAGTCCACTGTAAAAAGCGGAGTAAAGCCCTGCTGGTCCTCCACCAATCACCGTTACATCAAATAATTCCGGCTGTTCCATTTCGTTCACTCCTTCATAGCAAGAAAAGCTTAAGAGCCTTGAACAGCTCATGCTAATATCTCGGGGATCTGACTGCATGCGCTGGACACTGATAAACCTTTCTATCCATATACACTTCAAATTGTATGCTTTCTTAGCTTTTTAAAAATAATTGATTATCATTCTCAATTAAATATACAACGTTTTCATCACTATGACAACTGAAATGGCTATTGACAATGATAAAAAAGAATTATAATATTTAATTATTCGATATTGATAATCATTATCAGTAGATTGAAAGATTATTATTTCAGCAAATGGAGGTAATATAATGGTTCGCCTATATACAGATGAATTAAATATTGGTTACGGTGAACGCTTAATTGTAAAGGATCTTAGTGTTAAAATCCCTGATAGAAAAATTACAACGATAATCGGTTCCAACGGTTGCGGGAAATCCACACTATTAAAAGCGATTACTCGCATTATTTCGCAGCAATCTGGATCAGTCTTTTTAGACGGCGAAAATATTTCGAAAGAAAACACAAAGGTAATCGCTAAAAAAATGGCAATTCTTCCACAAACACCGGAAAGTGCAAGTGGACTGACCGTCGGTGAACTTGTATCCTACGGGCGATTCCCCCACCAAAATGGTTTCGGACGTTTAACAAAAAAGGATTATGAAGTTATTCATTGGGCACTTGAAGTAACTGGGACTCAAGAATATAAATATCGTCTTGTAGATTCATTATCCGGTGGCCAACGCCAACGTGTATGGATCGCCATGGCACTTGCACAGGAAACAGATATCATTTTTCTTGATGAACCGACTACCTACTTAGATATGGCCCATCAACTAGAGGTTTTAGAACTTTTACAGAAATTAAATGTTGAACAGGGACGCACGATTGTTATGGTCCTTCATGATTTAAACCAAGCGGCACGTTTTGCAGATTATATCATTGCTTTAAGAGATGGAGAAATCATAAAAGCTGGAAACTGTGAAGAGGTTATCAATCATAACGTCCTTAAAAAAGTATTTCATATTGACGCAGAAATTGGACGTGATCCTCGAACAAATAAACCAATGTGTATCACGTACAACTTATTAAAAGGAGAACATAAAAATGAAAAAACTATTGATACCATTCCTACTGCTATTAGTGTTGGTTATTAGCGCTTGTAGCAACGACTCATCAGAAGAAAAGAGCAACTCTACTGAGGAAAAGAAGAAAGACACGATTACATACCAATCAGAAAATGGACCAGTCGAGGTTCCTGCTGACCCACAGCGTGTTGTAGTCCTATCTTCTTTCGCAGGAAACGTAATGGCTTTAGACGTAAATCTTGTCGGGGTAGACTCATGGTCTAAAATGAACCCACGTTTTGAGAAAGAATTAAAAGATGTGGAAGAAGTAACAGATGAAAGCTTAGAAAAAATTATTGAATTAGAACCTGATTTAATCATTGGTTTATCCAATATTAAAAACTACGATAAATTAAGTGAAATCGCTCCTACTGTAACTTATACATATGGAAAAGTTGATTATCTCACCCAACACATCGAAATTGGGAAACTATTAAATAAAGAAGATGAAGCAAAAACTTGGGTAGAGGATTTTAAAAAGCGTGCAAATAAAGCAGGTGAAGACATTCGCGCCAAAATTGGAGAAGACACAACCGTTTCTGTCATCGAAAACTTTGACAAGCAGCTTTACGTTTTCGGCGATAACTGGGGCCGTGGAACTGAAATACTTTACCAGGAATTCAAATTAGAAATGCCTGAAAAAGTAAAAGAAATGGCCTTAAAAGATGGCTATTACGCATTGTCTTTAGAAGTTCTTCCTGAGTATGCAGGTGACTATGTGATCTTTAGTAAAAATCAGGATACTGATAATTCATTCCAAGAAACAGATACGTTTAAAAACATCCCAGCCGTAAAAAACAATCAACTATTTGAAGTAGATGCGAAAGAATTCTACTTTAATGATCCCATTACATTGGATTTTCAACTAGATTACTTTATTGATATTTTTCTAGGTAACTAATATAACAATGAGGCTATCCCAAACATGGAGTCAGGAGCTCTAACCACTATATATAGAAGAATACTCTCTATATTGGTTGCGGACCTTTTGGGACAGCCTCTTCCTTTATACTACTATTAAAGAAAAGATGAGAAACTGTGATGACTAAAGAAAATCAACGTTCTATCCCCTTTATATATAAACTAATTGCGTGTCTCCTTGCATTTATCGGTATGTTTATTGTTGCCATTGTCTTTGGGGCAGCAGACACCACTGTTAAAGATGTATGGTTAGCCCTTACCTCTGATGTGAAGACGGATAAAATTTCGATTATCCGTGAAATTCGCTTTCCACGTGAAATGGCGGCGATTTTTGTTGGGGCAGCCCTAGCAGTTTCAGGTGCGATTATGCAAGGATTAACGAGAAACCCTCTCGCTGATCCAGGTTTACTTGGTTTAACGGCCGGTGCAAATGCAGCACTTGCTGTGACGATTGCCTTTTTTCCTGCAGCCAATTACTTTGGGATTATGATTGGTTGTTTTATTGGTGCCGCTGTTGGAGCCTTAATGGTTTTTGGTATCGGTGCAATGAAAAAGGGTGGCTTTTCCCCACTTCGAATTGTACTAGCGGGGGCGGCTGTTTCTGCGTTTCTCTATGCGATCGCAGAAGGAATTGGAATCTACTTTAAAATCTCAAAGGACGTATCGATGTGGACGGCAGGTGGAATTATCGGTACTTCGTGGAGTCAACTTTATGCAATTGTCCCGTTTATAACAGTGGGAATCCTTATTTCTCTTCTCCTTTCGAGACAACTTACGATTCTAAGTTTAAGTGAGGAAGTTGCTGTTGGATTAGGACAAAAGACCATCTATATCAAATCGGTCCTGTTTATAGTCATTATTTTATTAGCCGGCGCTTCTGTTGCACTTGTCGGAAATATGGCATTCATTGGCTTAATGGTTCCACATATCGTTCGTGCCATTGTTGGAACGGATTACCGTTTTATCATTCCTATTTCGGCGATTTTAGGAGCCGCTTTTATGCTTGCTGCCGATACACTTGGCCGTACGATCAATGCTCCGTATGAAACACCTATAGCGGCAATAGTTGCTATCATGGGTTTACCCTTCTTCCTGTTGATTGTCCATAAAGGAGGTAAAGCGTTCTCATGATTCAACCAACATTACTGAAAAAACAAAGAATCATTCTATGTGTTTTATTCGCCCTTATTATGATTACCATTATTATTGGGACTGGGATGGGCTATTCCTCTGTTTCATATGACAGACTGATTCCAACCCTTCTCGGTCAAGGGACATTTAAAGAAGAATTTGTGTTATTCTCGATTCGTTTACCACGTATTTTTATTACGCTATTAGCAGGTATGGCCCTTGCCTTATCAGGTTCTATCTTACAAGGAATAACAAGAAATGATTTAGCTGATCCTGGAATTATTGGTATTAATTCTGGAGCAGGAGTGGCTATTGCCGTATTCTTTTTGTTTTTCCCTATAGATGCTGGATCATTTGTTTACATGCTTCCACTTGTCGCTTTTGTTGGTGCCTTAATAACGGCGTTCTTAATCTATGTATTTTCCTATAACAAAAATGTAGGTCTCCAACCAGTAAGATTAGTATTAATCGGTGTTGGATTTTCGATGGCCCTTTCTGGGGTGATGATTGTTCTTATTTCATCCGCGGAACGTGCAAAGGTAGATTTTATCGCAAAATGGTTAGCAGGGAATATATGGGGTACTGATTGGCCTTTTATTTGGGCGATCCTTCCATGGTTAGCTATACTGATTCCCTTTACTTTATTCAAAGCCAATCGATTGAATTTATTGGGACTTAGCGAACCTGTTACCATTGGTGTTGGTGTGTCGATTGAAAAAGAACGGATTGTTTTACTATTAACGGCTGTTGCATTAGCAGCTTCTGCCGTTTCTGTCACTGGGGGAATTGCTTTCATCGGCCTCATGGCACCACATATTGCCAAAGCTTTAGTTGGACCGAGAAATCAATTATTTATCCCCGTCGCCATTTTACTGGGTGGATGGTTATTATTACTTGCAGACACCATTGGACGAAACATCGTAGAACCAGATGGGATTCCAGCAGGTATTATGATTGCCTTAATTGGTGGCCCCTACTTTATGTATTTATTATTGAAAAAGTAAAGAAATTGACTATCCTAATGTAAAAAAACCAATTCTCGATATTGGGTTCCGTTATGAGGATACAGAAAATCACAATTTAACCATACTTAAATCACTCGAAAATAAACTACGGTTTCATACTACATTAGCAGCGAAAAAAGGGGCTGTCCAAAAACCCAGGTGTCAGGAACCACAACTTCAATAAATAGAAGAAACTCTCAAGGCATCTTCTATTTATTGACAATCATAGTGGTTCCGGACCCCTTTTTGGACAGCCCCTTTTGCATTATTCATTCGTGTTTTCCATTAAAGCACACCGTTCGTTCAAGAATATGTGGTATTAATCAAAATCATTTTCTTGTTCTATTTTTAAGATTCTTCCTGATTTTGCAAGAATCTCCACTTCGAATATTTGATTTTCAGGAGTTAAAATGAAGACCTCATAAACTAAAACACCATTTTCTAAATCCATATCTACGTGTTGAATTTTCCCAGGTACATGTTGAAGGGCAATTTCTTGAGCTTGTTGCTTGGTAATCCTTTGTCTATACATCTGTGTTTGGTTGATGTGATAAAAACTTTCATGCATTTGAAAATTTCCTCCTCAATAAAAAGTTCAACTCATTTATTCATATGTATTAGACAAAAGATTGGTGTACCTTGAAAATTCTCTTCTTAAAATACTTTTCCGTTCGTTTAAGTACAATTCCACAAACTCCACATTAAATTAAACATAAAAAGATAAAAACGTTGATATATCGTAGAAAAATAAAAGGATGAACCCCTGCGATACTGTGATTTAAATTGTTTGCACATCTAAATGGAATTCGTTATTCTATCAGGGGGTTTTTACATTTATGTCGGCAAGAATTAATTAAACATAGCTTAAATTTTTCACTTATCGGACGTATCACTGACTAATACCTATACCTTCTTTTTATTTTGAAATAGCTGGGAATGAGCCTTTCCCACTTTTTCCTCTATATAGTCAAGGGAATATTCACCTAAAGGATCTGCTAGATCACCGATTGCCCGAGATAGGTTATCTATTACTGGCCTTAACGTTTCAAACTGTTCATGGCCCTCCTTAAAATTCATCTCATCCATGATTTCATGAGCAAGATGTTGGATTCGTCGTAAACGTATTTCTTTTGATCTCATAACATACACATCCTCCCCTATATTATCCAACCTATATTGATAAATATATGACATACCATAGGGGTTCATGATAGATGAGTTCTTTTTAAATAAAAAGGAATTTAATTATCGTTAAGAGTTTCATTCAACTTTATATAGAATGATTTTCCTTAACCTTTTCCGAATAAATTCAAAAAAAAATAGCAAACCTGAATGAAAATGATATTTATTATCAATACTATAACTTGTAAAGGGGCTATCCCAAGACAAAGGTATTAAGAACCACAACTTCCATTAAGAAGAAAACCTCTTCTATATACGGACAATTATAGCGGTTCCGGACCCCTTCTGGGACAGCCCCTAAGAAATTAAGTTTCTGGAACAAATGTTTTACAATCCGTTTCTTCACTATTGGATGCTTGATCGCCTTTATGACTAACTACATAAATAGCATCTGCTTTGCATTTGTTTCCAGAGCCCCAATACTTACAATTATTCACTTCACAAAGAACATCTTGTGCCATAGTATCACACCTCCTCTTCTAATTATCATTAACAAATTTGAGGCGTGTGATACTTTTATTTTAAAAATTAGTGTGATTATTAATCATTGTAAAAGTAATTATGTAAAAAACAGGAGGATCTCATGGTTCCCCCCCTCTATGAAGCTAATCGTACAAAATAGGGGTGTTACTTTCCCCTTTATATATGTAAAAATATGCATAAAAAAGTTCTTTTTGAATAGGTATTATAAAATAAAACGATTGGGAAAGGAGTTATTAATGACTAATGACACCGGATCCCCACCTACATTACATTCAAACAGGCTAACTTTTCGGGCACTCAATGAGAAAGATATTTATTCTATACAAAAGATTTTGCAAGACCAAGACGTTGTTAACTATGACTTGGGTAATCCCGTCACTTCTTATGAAGAAGCGGATTATTACTTAAAGCGCATGAAGAAAACCAACTTTTATAGCTGGGGGATTGTTTTAAAAGAAACGAATCAATTAATAGGTTTGTCTGGATTTCGTAACCTTGATCTCATTTCCTATCAAGGTGAAATTGGAGCGGTAATAGCTAAAGCATATTGGAAACAGGGATTTGGAAGGGAAATACTTCAAACCATACTTTCTTTTGGATTTAAAAAACTTTCGTTAAATCGAATCTATGCAAAAGTACTTCCGCAAAATAAATCTGTAAACCATATCTTAAGGAAGTATGATTTTCTATTGGAAGGAACACTTAGGGAAACAATCTATCGAAATGGTTCGTTTTCAGATATAAATATTTATTCACTTTTAAAAAAGGAATACAAACATGACCATTCATGAAATGAAAACAGTCGCCTTTTTTAGGATAATTTGCCTAATCCCCTTTGTTCGATATAAAAAGGGATTAGGCAACTATAATGCTCATACCCTTTCCCTCTTGTTACCAAAAAAATGGTGAAAAACTAAACGCAGCAATTGAAGCAAGCCCGATTGTAATTAGGGCAGCTCCAAAAAAGAAAAAGACTCCTCTATCTGGACCGTCGTCATTACATAATGGGCGCATATATACATTTCTTTGATCACAATGATCAATATACCCATGATATACTTTTCCGTCATGACAACGGATTCTTACGCAATCACCCACTCGATCGTTAAATATACGATGATAGTCACGTGACATTAATCTCCCCTCCTCTAACCAAACTTTGTTTCATAGAAGGTTTTTGCTTTCTAATGAAAAGGTGATCTACAAGTGCCTGGTTCTCTCTGCTAAATACAACATTTAGCAACAAATCATTTTGCCTTAGTTAAATGTTGTGTACGAGAGTGCCTGACTTTGATGATACAGGTCTCTCTCTTCAATAAAAGCTCATCATTTTGCGAAACTATTACTCGAAAACTCCAAAATTTCCTTCTCGCATTTAGAGTATGTTTATTTAATTGAAGTGTATGGACGATTAAACTAGATAAAGTACACATTTATGGTTCTAAGTTTACTAACTGTATAGCCCATTGATAAACTTGACTAGTTATTTCATAGTCGGACCTAAATCTAAACAGTATGTACTCTATTTAATTTACTCACATAACAGCAAAAAACCCCCCAAATTCGGGAGGTTTCATGCGATTGATTTTTATAATCTATGCTTAACTTCGCTTTTTAATAGAAATTTCAATACGTTCCTTACCCATCATGAATATAAAGACAATGGCCAAAACGGCAGGGACAAGCGCCCACATAAACGTTTCTGCAATAGAAGAAGATAAAGCATTCATAATGTTATCGAGCACAGGTGTAGGAATATTCTCACGTGCTTCTGGAGAAAGGATTGCCCTAGGGTCACCGAAATTTCCGCCTTGTTCCGTATCTCCAAAAGCATTGCTCAACTTATTCTCAAATAAATTACGTTGAATAATCCCAAATACTGTGACACCAATTGTCATCCCTAACGAACGGAAGAACGAGTTTGTTGAGGTTGCAGACCCGCGTTGTTTTATATCAAAATTGTGAATCGCCGCCATGCTTAGAGTGGAGAAAGAAAATCCAACCCCAAAACCGGTAAGAATCATGTAGATGATTATCATTGTATGGGAGGTTTCAGGTGATAGCGTACTTAATAGGAAAATTCCTAATACAAATACAAAACCTGAGAAAATCATTATGTTCCGGTAACTCGCTTTCGTTGTCAACATCCCCCCTATTGAACTTCCTACCACCGAACCGAGCATCATCGGTGTCAATATAAGTCCGGAGTTCGTTGCTGATCCGCCAAACACACCTTGAACAAATATTGGAATATAAACCGTTGCAATAATAAATGTAGCGCCGTAAAACAAGGCTACTGCATTACTTGTCGCAAATAATCGTTTCTTAAACATTCCAAAAGAAATAATCGGATCCTTTGCTATGGTCTCAATTTTAAGGAAGGCAGCAAAAAGAACGGCGAACATGGAAAACAAACCTATAATGACAGTAGAATTCCAAGCAAATTCATTCCCACCAAGTTCAAGCGCAAACATTAAAGACACGACTGCTGTAACAAGAGTAGCCGCACCCCACCAATCAATCGTTTGTTCCTTATGCTCAAGTGATTCTTTATAATACACCGATAAAAATACTAACGACAAAATTCCTAATGGTACATTAATGTAAAAAATCCAGTGCCAGCTTATATATTCTGTAATATAAGCCCCAAGCAACGGACCGAAAACACTTGATGTTCCAAATACTGCACCAAGAAGTCCAGTCATTTTCCCACGTTTTTCAGGCGGAAATATGTCGAAAACAATCGTAAAGGCAATTGGCATTAACGCACCGCCCCCGATACCCTGAATTGCTCGATAAATACTGAGCTGGACCATGCTATCCGCCGTCCCACATAAAATCGAACCAAATAGAAATACAATTAAACCGAAAAGGTAAAATCGCTTACGCCCATACATATCAGACAGCTTACCAAAAATCGGCGTTCCTGCCATTACAGCAACCATGTAAGCACTCGTCACCCATACAAACTTATCCAGCCCTCCAAGATCGGCCACAATGGTCCCCATTGCGGTTGCTACGATTGTATTGTCCATAGCAGCCATTAAGATTCCGAGTAATAGTCCCGCAACAACCATTCCTATTTTTTTATCTTTTTTCATATGTAAAGTCCTTTCTAAAATAGATGAGAGATTAAATACTACTTTTTCTTGTCAGGTGTGTATTCACCATTTGCTATAACGTTTAGGCAATAAGAACTTTTTAGACAAATAAATACCTTAAAACCTACCAAGACATCTATCCAGTTGATTAGGGTCTCGCAGCTTCCGCTCCAACAAAGCCTGGAAGAGGGATTTCACTCCTTACTCTCCACCTATTTAAGACTGCCCTTTCAATAAATTCGGGTCGATACGCATATAATCTGATGACATCACGGATTTCCTCTGGAAGATACTTTTCGTTTCTGTTGTTTGCAAGCGATGGGTACCCTGAGCCACGCTGTAAATAATCAGAGCTTGCTACCGTATACCATGTTTCATCTTCCACAAGTTGATCCCCAATGTACATGTCAATGATTCTTTTTCCATCATGTAAGATCTTCGCTCCTGAGACATGCAGCCTTCCTGAGTATTTCCCTCTAAATCCTGGCCCCCTTCCATCTGCTAGACAAACCTGTGCATCGAGTGATTGTTCTATAGCTATCTTAATGTCTTTTCCTTTTATTTCAAAGGAGGTAGGATTAAGTGGTGACGGACAAATTTCAATTAACTTTTTATTTGAAAGAAAATTGAAAGCCCCAGCATTGACAATTCCGCTATTGATTAGACCGAGATCACAGTTCAGCATATCTTTTAAACCATCGGCAATTAAGTTTGTGATCGGATTTTCCTCGATAATGTCATGCCAAAGAGGATGGTGGATGGCATAAAGTGGTTTGCTCAAGACTTCAACAGCTTTCTCTTTATTCGTTTTTAAAATTGATATAATCCTTTCATCCATTTCCGAAGTGCTGGTGGAAAGTGTAGCAGAATGAAGCAATTCTACGTTATCATCGGTTACATCTAGCTCCAAAATTCCTATATACTCACCATAATAGCCTGCGCTATTAATGATGGTCCCATTTATTATTTTCGCTTCAGGATAAAGCTGATGGTCATGAGAAGAAATAATAATATCGATCCCGCTCATTTCCTCTGCCAGCTCAGTATCAGCGACAGTGCCGATATGATTTAGAACGATGCAAAGATCATATTTCCCTTGATTTCTTTTTAATTCTTCTGCGATCGCTTTTTTATAAGATTGGATATGTACACCAAGACCATCATTGAAATCACTCAAATCAGGTGACGATCCAGTGATGAGAATACGAAGACCCTTTTTTATAATGATCGCACTTGAAACGACACCATTGACTTTAGTTTTATCCTTTCTAAGCAGGTTGTTGCTGATAAACGGAATCGTACTGATGGTTGCCATATGTTCAAGTGTATCGATGCCGTTAAACATTTCATTATTGCCAATTGTCAATGCGTCATAACCGACACACCCTAATAATTCAATTGCTGCCTCCCCTTTCGTACCTTGAAGCTCAATGCTTTTAAAATCAGCAAAATCCCCAGCATCTAGGAGAAGAGTATGATCGTCCCTATACTGATTAATTAATGTAGCGGCTCTTGAGAAATTTTCAAAATGACTATGAAGGTCATTTGTATGTAAGATCTGTAGCTTCATGATTTCCCCCAATAATTTTGTCTTTTTATCTTCTACTACATTCGGAACTTTTTCAGGTTTTCCTGCTTTTAATTATCTGAAACAAGAAAAACAACGTACGTTTACAAAATACTTTCCGATCTTAACGAACGAAATTTTTAAAGGATTCTATAAAATACAACCGTTGGGTAAATATGTACTTTTATGAACGGGATTAAAATGATATCAAATAATCTGTGTCCTAAAGAAACCCTTCAGCATTTAAAAAATTCATACGCTAAGAACCAGATGCAAAAATCCGGTTTTCCTTTACGGTAAGGAAAATCGGATTTTTTTATTATGGAATCATTCAGTTAAGTGGACAAAGATTGTTTAAACTAGTTACTTGGTTTACATGAAAACCACGATCACCTAAAAGGTTGTTATAGATTTTTTATTAATCGATTTAATAATTGCTTGTATTCTGTTATCTCAATACTATTATTAACAGGTTCAATCTCCTCCAATGATGAAAGAGAACTATTGATAATAAATTTACGAGGGTCAGCATTATTTTGCAATAATTCATCAGAAATAAATGCAATATATTCTAGACATTCTTTTTGTTTTGTTTCATCCATTACATTTTTCCCCACAAAACGTTTCATACTTTTTGTTGCACGTATCAATTCAGTAGAAAAATGGTAATCAGTTTGCTCTTCAAATAAAGAAAATAGTATTTCTGGATCAAATAATTGCTCTTTTTTTTCACTGACGGCCATAATCATCTCTTCTGTACGTTTCATACAGTAACAGACAATATGTTCAATTGTTAATGTATAATTTAACGTTTTATTTATCCTAAAAATATTATTAATCATTCCATCGAAGACTACGGCACTGTCGAATAATTGAGAGGAACTTTCTTTTGGAAAAATCTCTTGAAAACGAGTATATATCCAACTTAAAGTTGTTGCTTTCATTTCTTCTATATAATGATAGATTTTAATTTCATTCAAGACTAGTGTTGTTTCAATCATTTCAGGTACTTTGTTCTCCTCCATAAAACGCATCATGAATATCATTTGTTCTTCAAAAACTAGACGATCCGTCCCTTTATATTCAATGGCTAACTTTTCACGCTGCAATGTCATCGATTCTTGTAAAATCGAGAGCAACGATATTAATAATTCACTTTTTGATGAGAAATATTTGTAAAATGTCCCTTTTGAAATACCACATCGTTCTAGTATATCCTGTATTGAAGTATCAAGGTATCCTTTTTCTATAAAAAGCTTATGGGCATGCTCTAAAACGTCACGTTGTTTTTTATTCATTCTATTACTCCTTTATTCACACTTTCTTCATTGTTTAATATATCGCATGTATCTTCTACATAATCAAGTTATATTTTCCTATTGATGAATCAACAAAAATGAATATATACTATTTATATACCACAGGTATAAAAATATACAACCGGTATACAAAAGGAAAATTTGATGTCAAATGAACGCTAAAGATTATTATCTTGATGATTTTTAGATTCATTATTTAGACAAACAGGTCATTTACATAAACAAGAGTTACAGAAAAGAGAAAAGATTACTCCCGTAAAGGGTACTTGGAGAAAGGAAGGTTGTCATGAATAATTCAGATCAACGCTTACCAGAAAAAGCAGTATTAGGCTTACTTAGTGGTGAAAGCGGTGAAAATCCATTTCCGTTATTCGCACAGATTCGGGAAGTCGGATCCGTTATTCCTATCCCGTCTCCGATGGGTGGAACGAATCAACAATCCTGGATGGTTACGCGTATGGAAGAGGCAATGCAGGTACTTAAAGACCATTCCCGTTTTACTGTAGACCAAAGCTCCATCGATGGCCAAAGTGACATCCATCAAACCAACACTGATTCATCTGCTCCTCCTACCTTCTTGACTGGAAAATCCATGCTTTCTGTCGATAATCTTGATCATCGAAGGTTGCGCAGACTTGTGTCCAAAGCCTTCACTCCTAAATATATGGAAAGTTTACGCCCGCGCGTGCAGAAGATTGCTGACGAATTACTCGATCAAGTTCAAGATAAAGGCGTAATGGACATCGTCAAGGACTATGCCTATCCCTTACCTATCAATGTAATTTCTGACATGCTTGGTGTTCCTCGATCAGACCAGGTAAAAATTCGTGAATGGTCTGGGGCGATCGCACACGGTCTGGGGCTGGGAAGGGAAGAACCGGGAGTCGCGGAGCAAATACGTGCTTTTGGCGAATACATCGCAAAGCTTGTGGCGGACAAACGCCAACATCCTGATGATGAATTGATCAGCCAGTTGATTGCCATCGAAGAAGAGGGCGATCAGCTCAGCGAAACAGAACTTCTCTCGATGATCTCGCTATTGATTTTTGCCGGACATGAGACAACCTCAAATCTGATCGCCACCGGTACTTTGATGTTACTGGATCATCCCGAGCAACTGGAAAAACTCAAAACCGACCTTCATTTAGTTCCTTCTGCCGTCGAGGAACTGCTTCGCTTCAATGGTCCAGCTACAATATCGGGACCTCGTTTTGCCATTAAAGATACCGAGCTTGCTGGGCAGCAGATTAAGAAGGGGGATATGGTCATTCCAGTATTGAAATCAGCAAATCGGGATGAGCTCCAGTTTGAGGAGCCTGAAGAGCTGGACATTACACGTACAATCAAGCGTCATCTCGCCTTAGGACATGGTATCCATTCATGTTTGGGTGCGCCGCTAGCTCGTATAGAAGGAGACGTTGCGTTTTCCACCCTGCTTAGACGCATACCTAACCTGCGGCTCAATGTCCCTCGGGATAGCGTCATTTGGAAGTTTACGCTAAGTTCGCAAGGGTTAACATCCCTGCCAGTTACTTTTTAGTGGAGGTATCTTTTGAAGGCGAGCCGACACTATGTCTATAGTTGTTTTCCATCCATTGAAAAACGAAAGCTAATGAATGCATTGCAATTTTGAAGGAGGAATAGGACTAGTATGAATAAAGAAGTAATCCCACTTATAGAAATCCCAAATTTCCAATCACGTGCAGAAGAATTTTTTCCTATTGATTGGTATCAAGAAATGCTTCACAATCATCCTGTTTATTTTCATGAAAAAACGAATACATGGAATGTGTTTAAATACGAAGATGTCAAACAGGTGTTAAGCAACTATGAATTCTTTTCAAGTGAAGGACCTAGAACAACTATTTTTGTGGGGGCAAATAACAAGCAAGAAAAGACTTCACCTATTACAAACCTTACAAACGTAGATCCTCCTAGGCATCGGAAGGGTCGTTCCTTGTTAGCAGCAGCTTTCACTCCCCGCAGTTTGAAGAACTGGGAACCTCGTATTCAACAGATTGCAACCGGACTTGTAGAAGACATACAAGAAAACTCTACAGTTAATATTGTTGAATCCTTTGCATCTCCTTTGCCTAGTCTGGTTATAGCAGACTTATTTGGGGTACCGATACAAGATAGATATCAGTTCAAAAATTGGGTTGATATCCTTTTCCAACCTTACGACAAAGAAAATTTGGAAGAGATTGAGCTACAAAAACAAAAAGCTGCAAAAGAATATTTCGAATACCTATACCCTATTGTCGTTCAAAGACGTTTGAACCTTTCCGATGATATTATCTCTGACTTAATCCAAGCTGAAGTAGATGGGGAAAGGTTTACGGATGAGCAGATTGTGCAGACCACAATGCTACTTTTAGGTGCAGGGGTTGAAACAACAAGCCATGCGATAGCTAATACTTTCTATTCGCTGCTCTATGATGATAAGTCATTATATGAGGAGCTAAGAAATGATTTGGAATTAGTCCCGAAAGCAGTAGAAGAAATGCTTCGATATCGTTTTCATATTTCAAGGAGAGATCGTACGGTTAAACAAGACAATAATTTATTAGGAACTGAATTTAAAAAAGGGGATGTAGTCATTGCTTGGATGAGTGCATGTAATTTGGATGAAAACATGTTTGACGATCCTTTCTCTCTAAACATTCATCGTTCAAACAATAAAAAGCATTTAACGTTCGGAAATGGTCCGCATTTCTGTTTAGGTGCACCACTTGCACGTTTAGAAATTAAAATTGCATTAGAAGCGTTCTTACAAACGTTTTCCCATATTGAGCCATTGGAAGGATTTGAATTAGAAAAAAATTTAACTGCTTCAGCTACGGGACAATCCTTAACCTATCTACCTATGAAGGTATATAAGTAAGAATTTAAATAAAAATATTAATAAGTAAAATTCTTTTTATAAGGGATAGCGTCAGGAAATCTCATTTACAACTTTAAAGAATTTAAATATTAAAAAGCCCAATTTCTCAGTATTACAAATGAGAAATTGGGCTTTTTTCGTTGATTAAAACACCCTTTAAAGGAATAACGAAAAAATTTGGGTTTTCTAACGAGCGAAAGCTATTTTTACCTAGAGAGAAATTAGCTTTCACTAATTTCAATGAAGAAAAATAATGACCAAATACAAAAAATGGTTCGATTCCTCAACTTGCGCTTTTGCTTACTTTAGTATTCTCCTTTAATTACAAAAAACGAGCCCCGAATTGTTCCAGCTAATTTAGACTTCTGCCGAGCAAACTTAAACTTCCCTTCTAACTCCTTTGGTACCTCCATCCCCTCAGAAAGCTTAAAACCAACGGCTCGTTTCTTAGGGTCATTAACTGTATACATAACGTTGACCGCAAGACCATCCTCATAAAAGACGTAGGAAAATTTGATATTTTCCACTTGAAAACGTGACGTTTCTAAAGGTTTGGCCGCAAACTCAATATTACGTTCTTCTTTCAAAATTCGATTCACATAATCAAGGGTCTCCTGGCTTTCACTAGCTGGTACAACCGTAAATTCATGCTTGTATTTGTTCATAAAGTAACGGGCTTCATTGGCACGTAAACCAGCAAGCGCTTCTGCTATAGGTGAAGACTCTAAACCAACCGTAGACACATTTTTAAAATCAACGATATAGGACAATTCCATTCTCCTTTTATCTCTTTATTTCCTAACAACAGGAATCCACATTTCACCAAATACTAAGCCATTTCGCTGCCCCATCTCAACCGTTGCATTTGGCCCACCAACATAGGCAAAATTCTTTGCTTCTGGCAAGACTTGACCAAAGGCAATACCAGTTAGCTTATTACTCAACTCTTCAGCCGTCTTCCCTTCCCCTTTAACCACCAGGTATTCCCCCTTAGGGAATTGGATAACTCTGGATTCCTCTGGTACTGATGACTCTGTCATGACGCCAGCATAATGCATCATCTTGTTATTCACCGCTTCGTTCACGGCAAAAATGTAGTCTTTTGTGGCTATGGCTTTTAAAGCGTCAAGCCTTCCATCTTGTTTGACGGCCTGCCAAAAGTCTGCCTTTTCCTTGCTTATGCCAGCAAAGTCTGTGTAATCGCTCTTAAGCTCAGTTCCAATACCTAAAACCGTAAAGCTGTCTTTTTCTTCTAGAGTATAATTTGCCATATTCAAAACCTTCCTCTTTTTTAAATTAATCAAATGACTTTTCTTCTTCACTTGATGGTTATATAATAACCTTAAATCATGTCAAAAAATGATACTGTTTAGGAGTCCCGATGAAAAAAGTTGAACGGATTAATATTATCATGCGGTATATCAACAACCGCTCCCACTTTACAATTTCCGAAATCATGCGGGAATTTAACATCTCTCGTTCGACCGCTATTAGAGATATCAGAGAAATTGAGGCCATGGGGATGCCGCTTGTCGCTGAAGTTGGAAGGGATGGGGGTTATTTTGTCATGCACAACTCTGTCCTGCCCGATGTTCAATTTACTGATAATGAGGTCAAAGCTCTTTTTATTGCCTTTATGGCCACAAGAAATCAACAGCTCCCCTATCTAAAGAGTCGTCATTCTTTAGCTGAAAAATTACTTGGCCTCATCTCAGAAAACCAGCAAGATGACCTTGTTCTTTTAAATCAAATCTTGCTTTTTGAAGGGACCAACCCCAATAATCCAGACCTGCTTGATCTGTCAGACCTCCCCCACCCCATGTTAGAAAAACTCATCCAAATCCTTCTTTTGGATAGCTATTTATTGATTACCATCAAAGAAGGGAAGGTAATAAAGTCTTATCCAATTTATCTCTTGCACCTATATAAAGAAAAAAGCCTTTGGCTGATTGAAGGCTTTGACTTAAAGAAAGAAAAGAAGCAAATTTTTCCTGTTGATTACCTCACTAATGTCAAACCCTACCCGACGAAAAAAAGATTAAGTAAGAAAAAGATTTTAGAAAAAATAAGTAAGCAGGAAGAAGTAATCAACCTTGTCCTTGAACTTGGTCCAAAAGCGATTGCCCAGTTCAAAAAATACCATCCTTTAAAAGTTTCAATTTCCTATACGAATCCTTACCAATCCACAGCCATTCTAAAGACTTTTATCAATGTTAATAATCCCGAAGAATTGACCGAAATGACCAATTGGCTACTTTTCCTAGGTGGGGATATCAAGGTCAGGGAAGTACCAGAGGAAGTCTTAGAAGGTTTACAAGAGAGATTAAGCTTATATGGCCCATAAGCAGTGACCAGTTAAAACACAAAGATCCCCCAAAAGAATTGTTTGAACTTTAGCGTATATTTTAATATGAGCAGAAACGTTGTTTTTCAAAGTGCCTATTATTTGATTCTCCTTCAAAGAAAATTCACAGAAATTGTAATCTTGTTTTGGGTGAAAGTCAAATATCGTTTTATTATAGTTGTTCAATTAAAGGCCAGATTGTTGAAGAACTAAATATAAATTCTGTTGATTTTCTTTGTAAACAACCCTAGGTTGCTTTTACATCTCAGAGAAACCATTATTGCCCAGTTAAATGTGCCGATTAGGTTGGTAATTTAAAATTTTAATGTCCAAATATACACCAAATCACATAAAATCAATCAAACTAAATTTCCCATTCACAAATCATAAATAATTGGTTTTCGATTAACTCAGCAGTAAGGCTTCCGTTCATTTTTTCCATTAAACTTTTCGCAATCGGTAAACCTAGGCCTGTACCTCTTCCAGTCCTTGTTTGGTCTGCTTTATAAAAACGGTCAAACATATGGTGTAGATCTTGTTCACTTAACTGGTTAACCGAGTTACTTATGGTCAGTTGAACGGATGTATTAAATTTTTCAAGCTGGATGCTTACATGTCCGCTTGAATGCCTAGCCGCATTTACTACTAAGTTCTCTATGACTCGTTTAACGGCAGATGAATCGGCCATTATGATAATATCATGATCTGGAATATTAATGGATGGCTCTATATTTCTTATATTAAATTCTTCGTAAAATCCTACTAGTACCTCTAATATCAAATGATTTAATTTAATGGTTTCAATTTTCATTGGATAATCAGCTTGTGCGATAATCGAGAGCTCGAAATAATCCTCAAGTAAAACCTTTAATCTTCTTGCACTATTTTTAATGATACGGGTATATTCTTTTCTCATCTCTGGAGTTATGTTATCCGATTCTAAAAATTGAATATAACCCAATATTGAGGTCATAGGGGTGCGAATATCGTGTGATATGTATGATATCGACTTTTTTAACTCATTTTCAATCACACGCTTTTCTACTTTTGCCTTCTTTGTTAAATCAATTTGGTTATTTATTTCCATTGCAAGCCTCTCAATATCTCGATCAAAATAGCGAATATCTATTTTCTTTTCAGTTACATTTTTGTTCAGTCCACTCAGTTGTCGGGTTGCTCTTTTGATTTCCTTTTTTAATAAATACAGGCGGGTGAGAACATATAAAAAAACAGTCATAAATATTATCGTTACATAAAGCACATATATCACCCGCCTACTGATTATTTAATTTCCTTTTTCCAGAAAATGAAACTTCCTAAAATCCCGAATATTAAGAATGTCAATATTGGAACAACTAGAAAGGTTAGCACATCATCACCGTTCCAATGACCAATCTGATCTATACCTGATATTGAACCTTGTGATATAAATATAGAACGCGTTATCATCGGCTCCAAAAACGAAACTTTACCACCTACAGCCTCTAACAAGCTCGGGGATAACAGAAGGAACAGAAATAAAAATCCTATAGCCTTTCCACTGTCATTAAAAATGGTCGAAAAGAACGCCATAATTGAGGCGAAGGCTGCTGCATAAAGCGCAATTAATCCAATCGTTTGGAAATAAAACGTCCATTCAGGCATGGCATCGAAGCCCAAATAAAGAGCACTAGCACCCATCATAAAAATCGGTAGTATTAATAAAATGGTTATAGATCCAACCGAAAACACAATCAACTTTGCAAAATACATTCGTATTCTACTATTGCCAGAAGACGCGATACTTTTCATCGTTCCCATCGAATATTCACTCGCAATAAAGAAACCTGCTAAAATAGCTGGAAGAATCCATACTATTTGAGAGTTAATTGAAAGAACGGCACCCCGATAGTAGTCATTTTCACTAGGTAAGGTAGAAATTGCTCCAGGTGATCTCAATTGATCAAGAGGATACAGAATAGCGAAAGCAAGTAATAACAATGTTAGTACCCAAAAAGATCGGTCTTTTTTTAATTTATACCATTCTGTTTTTACAAGATTACCCATGCTGTACCCCCCCAATAAGATTAGTAAAATAAGTTTCTAAATCTTCTCCCATTGGCATAAATTGCTCGATAACCAATCCTTCATTTGTTAAAACTTTTGAAACTTCACCTGGTACATCAACATATGCAGACAACTTAATCGTCCCATCCGGCATGACTTTAAACTCGTGCGTTGCCAACTGACTTTCAATCACGGTCACTGCTTTGTTTGGATCATCTACTTTAATATGCAAGTATTGCTGACATTTTTCATTGAGTTCTTTCGCCGATAACTGCTCTAACAATTCCCCGTTATGGATGATTCCATAATGGGTTGCTAATAAATGAAGCTCGCTTAAAATATGGCTTGAAATTAAAATCGTAATTCCATACTCTTGATTAAGCCTCTTTAATAATTCTCGTATTTCAACTACTCCCATTGGGTCTAGTCCATTGATAGGCTCATCAAGAATCAAAAATTCAGGATCACCCAATAAAGCGATAGCAAGGCCAAGACGCTGCTTCATCCCTAAAGAAAAATTCTTGGCTTTCTTTTTCCCTGTATCTTGTAAACCTACGAGATTAAGTGTTTTTTCAATACATTCCTTGCCAGGTATTCCTTTTAAAAGCCTATGTGCTTCTAAATTTTCATAAGCCGTCATATTCGGATATAAAGCAGGACCCTCAATGATAGTTCCGATTCGTTTTCTTGCTTCGATCAACCCTCGTTCATTGTTCTCTCCAAATAACTCAAACGTCCCAGTTGTCGGATATGCAAGACCAGTAATAAGACGAATTGACGTTGATTTTCCAGCCCCATTTTGCCCAATAAAACCATAAATAGAACCTTTTCTTATTGACAAACTTACTTTATTAAGAGCCATTTTATCTTGATATTTCTTCGATAAATGGTTAGTTTTAAGAACATATTCATTCATTACTTTTACCTCCTTCATGTGATGCTTTTAGTATAAATAGCAAAACATAAGAAAGTCTTAAGCAAATCCTTAAGAAAACCTTAAGTTTTTAACCTATATCCCATACCCCAAATCGTTTCGATGTACTCTTCATCCGGATTTGCTCTCGTAAGCTTACTTCTTATATTACTTAAATGAACATTAATCGTATTATCATCTCCACAGAATTCCTCATTCCAAACACTCTCAAACAAATTGGCTTTTGTGAACACTTTCTTGGGGGAGGACATCAGTAGAAACAATATCTTATGTTCACGCGCTGTTAATTTTAGCTCATTCCCATTCACAAACGCTTTTTTTGCGTCTGTATCAATCAAGAGATCTTTATGGCGAATCTGATTGGTTATTGGCACATCCGCCATATGTCGATATCTTCTTAAGCAAGAATCGATTCTGGCAGAAACTTCTTCAATATCGAAAGGTTTCGTAATATAGTCATCCGCACCTGTCCTTAAAGCATCGATTTTTGTTTGTGTTTCCAATTTTGCAGAAATAATAATGACAGGCACGGAGTTTTGTTCCCTTATTTTAATCAGAATTTCCTCTCCAGCCATTCCCGGTAGCATTAAATCTAGCAAAACCAAATCCCAATCTTGTTTTTCTAGATAGAGTATTGCTTCTGTTCCAGAAAAAGCAGACTGATGAAAATAACCACTTTTTTTTATGATGCCAGATAATAATTGATTAATGTCATTGTCATCTTCAATAACTAAAATCTTTGTTTGTTGTTCCATTTTATCCACACCTAATTTTTTGATTTTCCGTAAAAAGAAGTAAAACTTTATTATAAAGTTTTCCAAATTTATTCTAACCCATAAATACTGAATAGGGAATTAAAGTACAGGTTAACAGAATTTTTTAAAGGATCTTTTTTAATCATTTCAGGTTTACTTTTGCAACGTTAATTGTTCCAGAATATGGCCCGATTGTTTACTAAAAAGTGTAAAGGATTTTGAGTATGTAGTGTTTCAATCCAAGCAAAGAAATAAGGAAGATTAAACACCCCATCATTTTAAAATGGGGTGTTGTTTTTATTATGAAAGCGCCCGTTTTTTTAATAATTACTTAAAATAAAGCTATATAAATGGAATTAGTATTTCTTCGTTTTTAATAGTTATTTCCGCAAAATCTTCTCCATCGCTTTTCCCTTTGCTAACTCATCGATTAGCTTATCCAAATAGCGAATTTCCTGCATCGTTGGTTCCTCGATATCTTCCACTCGAACGCCGCAGACTACACCTTTGATCAAAGTCCGTGAAGGATTCAATTGGGGAGCTTCCGCAAAGAAGGTCTCAAAGTCTATCTGTTTTTCCAATTTTACTTCTATCTCCTCCTGGCTATATCCAGTCAACTACCGGATGATTTTATCGACTTCTGATTTTGTACGTCCCTTTTTCTCTGCTTTCAAAATATAACAGGAATAAATTGTTTCGAGACTCATTGTATAAATCTGATGTTTGGCCATGATACATCCTCCCTTTATTATCCCGTTAAATGGACCTTTAAATGAAAAAGAGCGCTGATCTTTATTCCTGATTAGCGCCCGCTGGTAAAATGCTTCACACTCCATTTACAGCCAGATTACTCTCGCAAGTTCAACTACCAATATATGCCAAATTGGTCAACCAGCCATCCGAATTTTTTGCTAAATCCATAGTTATTTATAGGCATGAGTGCTGTGCCATTTTGCATCATTTTATCATATAGGCTGTCAATTTCCACTTCGGTATCACACGTAAGATAGATGGAAAAAGACGGGGTAAACGTAAACTCATGGTCAACATGGCTGTAGATACACATGAACTCCTGCCCCTTTAGCGAGAATACAGCTTGTATAACTGTACCTTCTTCACCAGGGCCTCAAGCCCCGTATCGAGTAATACTTTTTTTAACCTTTATAGCTGATTTTTCCTGTCTCCAATAATTCCTTAAGCCCCATAAACATTAAATTCCAGCCATGTTCAGTGCTGTCATGCCATTCGCCAAGAGCTTTTTCGATATCGGACTCTGTCCAATTCTCTTCATGAGGAACATGGATGACCTGTGTGAACGTCATCTCACAGCCTTGTTGGAGTTCTTTTAGCTCAACTGTAATCATATCTTCTAATTCGCTGAATTGTGGCATTTTAAAAGTGAACACGATTTTTTTCGGAGGATCAATTTCAAGGTACTCCCCAATCGCACGGTAATCCTTTCCTTCCCGATGATCAACAATTTCCCAAGTACCGCCAACTTGCGGATTATTTTGTGTCACCTTATTCGTCCCTTCCAATGTGAAAAACCATTTTCTCATCATTTCTGGGTTCAACCATGCATCAAATACCCTTTCAGGTGCTACATCAAAATTTCTTATCATTTTTAAAGTGGTTGTTGAAATGTTGTTCATCTAAATACTCCTTTATGTAATTTAATGTTCTTTCTTTTTTGCTTTCAATAACTCATTCTCAAGAAGATCAAAACGATTGCTCCAAAATTTTTCATAAAAACGTAGCCATTCTGTAGCTTTGGATAATGATTTGTTATTTAAGCGACATATGTGAGTTCTTCCATTTACACTTCTGTCGACTAAACATGCTCGCTCCAAAACCTTTATATGCTTTGAAATGGCAGCCAAAGACATATCAAAAGGCTCTGCTAATTCCGAAACTGTCCTTTCTTTTTGAGCCATCATATGAACCATTTCTCTTCTTGTTGAATCAGCTAAAGCATGAAAAATTTCATTTAAATTATCTTTATTCTGGTTAACCATGTAGTTAAATATAACGGTTTTCTTTTTTATATTCAACTATTTAGTTGAATATAAAAAATTCCACCTATATTATTTGCCCTTTTACTAAAGGGGAATGAATTTATGGTCCTCCACAATGGTTTTATAAAAAAGATTGATCATTTACTACCTGTGTTGCTCCCCAGTCGCGCACGGTTCGTAAGATCTTGAAATACGCCTGTCAACGCATTCATTTATAGATGGATTAAAATATTGACAAGTTTCCCGAACGGATCTCTAACGTAAAAACGCCGCACACCCCATGGCTCCTTGGCTGGTCCATATTCAATTGGAATACCTGCTTCTTTTATGCGAGCTAGTGCATTATCAAGATCATCCACTTCAATTGACAAATCAGGTACCGGTGCCCCGGAGCCACCTTTTGAAAGGAAACTAATTTGAGTGTCCATTTTTTCATGCGAGCCGTAGGTTGAAATAAATTCCAGATTCATTAATTGATCAAGTCCAAGTACTTCCTCGTAGAAGTACCTTGCTTTATTAATATCCTGTGTTTCCACATTGGCAACAATTCGTTTAACCTTCATTCTTACCACCTCCCAGTTGCTATTAATTTCTCTAATCACTACAAATAATCCTTGTTAAATATCGAATTTCTCTTGCAAGTCTAATTCAATTAAAGGGCCCGATTGCTGAACAAGAAAAAATCCTGCATATCAATACAGGACTTTTATTAAACTTTTTTATAAACGAGCAGTCTTTTTTATAAATTATCGAACTTTATTTCAAAGCCAAATTAGGGAGCCCTCTCTATTTGTATAATAATATCAATTTTTGGATATTAATACAAAATTTAAACCATGCGAGGGAGATCGGCGCATGGCTTTCATTATTATATGTATTATTAGGATTGCATACTAATTGCCGTCGGCCGATAAGGAGGATTAACAGTTAAAAATAGCTGTGGAGAGCATGGGTCATGGTCTTTTATTATAACTGGGCTTGTAATCATAACGACTACCTATTTCCAGAGTACAAATTACTAACAATTTTCCTTGTTTCCTGGTATCCTATCTTCTCTTACATTACTTTGAAAAAAAAAAAATAACTATCTTATTAAAACACTTAAGACTTTTCTTCCTTATTTGTTTCAATTACATAGAAGTGATTTTGGTATACTTCACTCAAAAATTGAATATGGACCAGTAAAATACTGCTCTCCAGATCTAAAGCTTATTAATAATACACGTACCAGTCTGAGCATCGATAAACGACAAACCCCCTGACAATCCTGGGTAACAGGGTGTGTATGCCAAAGTATAATAAGATTGATTGTCATCTGTATATTCTTTTCTCCATTGAAGCTCAATGTTAAATTCGTCACAAAAAATTTCTTTTGCTTCAGTTTCGGAAATAGCAGGGTTTGCTGCTACATTCGATAATGTTTCAGGAAAAATATCTGGACCCATGTAATAATCAATGATTCCAGTTGTTCTGTTCACACCGACTCTGATTGAGCCGAATCGAATGGGTATTTCATTGTAAAAAAGGCGAAATTCATAGTGATAAAGGTTGTTGTTAACCTCTTGACTATTATCCTTCTCTATTATTCTAAAAAATCGATCTGCCCTAGGGTAGATGCTAAATAAAAACCTCAATGCCACATCTTTACATTTTTGATAAGTCAGCGACTTCTCGCCTTCTCTTTCTAGAAATGAAACGATTCCGTGAATGATACCTGTCTCATTATTCCGAAAGATTTTCAATGTGTTGTCATTTCTTCTTTTAAAATAAGCTTCAATGGTAAAATCATTTTCTTTATCCTCTTTGTTGTTTTCTAACTGCCAAACGGTTCCTGTTACATCTCCCATATCTTGTTCCCGGACTTTTTTAAATTTATTTTCATCAAAACCAATTAGTTCATCAATCGTAACATCTAGTTCCTCTTTAGGTTTAGTGACTTTTTCTAACCGTTCTACACCCTCATCTTCTTCTTCAAACTCTAGTGCCTTTTTATCCCCATTGCCTGGATAAAAGCGAAATGGTAGAGATGGCTCATACACAAGATGTGGAAGATTATCCCCTTCAACATAAATATCACTGCTAATCTCTGATATAAGAAGTTCGAAATCAAGTTCAGCTAAATATTCTTTCATAACCATATCTTTATCTACGACTGAGTTAGGAATTTGGACATTCACTGCTTTTCCATAATAGCGGAAATTTATGATTTCCCCGTTGACAGTAATCTCGATATAAAAACCTGAAAAAGGAAGTGGAAGATGAAATTCAGTTTGAACATATGAAAGTCTATACTTATTCTCTCCGATTTTTTCCCACTCTTTCATAGTGAAAAATTCAGGTGCATCAGGATGTTGCCTTTTAACAAATTCCAACGCTATCCCCCTTAATTGCTCTTCTATGTAACTTGAAGTTCCACTATCAGAATTCAAATCTTTACTATAATTAATCAAACTTCCGTCATCCACTTTAAGCTCGACAAAGATACCACGTTCTTCATTCTCCTTATACTTCCATACAAAAACCGCGTCTTCTTCATTTATATCTTCCATCAGAAGCTCATATTCTTTTGTGACGTCACCAATATGTAACGCTCTCTTTCTCAATTCATCTAATAACATTGTTACTCACTCTTTCTCAATTGCATTTTTTTCATAATCCTTTTCACTATGTAGGCATAACCTATCGATATAATATTAATGACAAGAAATATATACACATACAATAACCAGGTTGGTACCCCAAAAGCGTCTAAGGGACCCAATGTATTCATTATGATTGCTGTTAACAAAACGATTAAGATAATAAATCCAATACTACGAACCCATTTTTCTTTCATAGACATCTTAGCAAGACTATCTTTAATTTTTTCGCGATGCTTTATGGCTCTAACGATCAAATACAACAATATAATGATTGTTATATAATCTTTGAAAAAGAAAAAAACTATTAATCCTGCTATTAAAGTAAACCATTGAATTCTTTCATATTGATTCTCTATAAATTTAGTCATATTTCAAACACACCTCATCTACTCTAGATTTAAAGCAGAGTCATGAATTATTTATCTACTTTCCTTCAAAAAAAGCTTGATGCTAATTAAACCACCAACCAAAGCTGAACCCCCTGCAATGAGTAATGAAATGATGAGGTTTGAATTTTTTAGTGGAATCATATATTCGGAAATAATCACGATTATTCCAACAAAGATACCAGTGAATAAAGCCATTCTAATTTTACCGTTAATCATTTAATCACCACTTGTGCAAGAATTAGTTCTTATATTCATATACGTTCATATATAAAAAAAGTTTCACTACAAAAAAAAAAGCGAATCTGTAATGAACAGAAACGCTTTCCATTAGATCATAGCTTTTATATGGACAGCCCCCATAACTCAATCGGTGGGATTAATAATGGCAAGAACCTGATGATCTTCCCATCTTCCGTTTATTTTCACATTTTTAATGGCGATTCCTTCTTTATGGAAGCCTGCTTTTTCTAAAACTCTTATGGAGCCAATATTATGAGGAATGACACCCGCTTCAATACGGTGTATGTGAAGCTTTTCGAATGCATATTCAACCATTAATTTTACAGCTTCGGTCGTATATCCTTTCCCATTATGCTTTTTGTCTAGAAAATAACCGATAAAACAGTTTTGAAGGGAGCCACGAAGAACCCCAAATAAATTGATCGTTCCAATCAGTTGATTGTGATCGTTCAGAAAGATCCCAAACTGATAGTCTTTATCTTCTTCAGCTAGTTTTCGAGCATCTAGAATCGATTGTTTTTGAACATCTAGAGTATAAAAGTCATTGTCACGTATCATGGCAAACTTCTCAAAAAATTTCCGGTTTTTAATTTGAAAATGAACGAGTTCCTCGGCATCATCTTCAACGAAAGGTCTGATATAAATATTTTCACTGGTTAGCATTCAATATTCCTCCAAATGATATATAGCAACTCTATGTTTCACAAATTAGAAGCCATTTTAGCAAGCTATTTATCGCCATTTGCTAGTATTTGTTATTTTGCCGTTTCTTTATTTTCATCAAACCTATTGAGCTTATAAGAATTAGTATGATTAATATGACAATTTCCATTGAGAAAAACGATTGATGATTGGATTGACTATAATCATATAGTTTTACAAGCAGCCCAATGAGAGAAAATACTAAAAGGAAGAGAAAATATCTTTCTTTTACTTTAGGATTATTTTTCATTATTCGAACTCCAAACTTTAGGATGAGATAGTTTCACTAACATTTTCTTTTAAGCAATTCAATAAGCCGAAGATCTCTTTTGGCACTATTTGAACGCCATTGATATTTCCTATAGAACATATATTCTATATAAAATTGAAATTCCCTCTTAATCTTGTAGAAAAATTCGAAAATCTTTCAATGGAGAATAGGAAGTCCCAACTACTCATTTTCTTTCTTATAAAAATTCGATGATAATAGCAGGGAGATCCCAAGGGCTATGTATACTATCGCAAGGGTATGATTTGGTACAAGAGAAGAATAGCCCATTGGACCAAGAAGTGAACTACAGCCAATAATGAAAAATAAAAACCCCATCCAAAATGTAATTTTCCCTGCTAAAGAATGTTTTCTCACTTCATATCACCTCTTAATATAGCAATCATTACATAGGAACTTTCCTTCATTCTGCAAAAATGCTCTTATTTCTGTCCTACCTCTTCTTTCGGGATAACGCATCTTTACATAAACCTCATCGTTCCCCTTTACCTCTTTATTACAACCCATACATGTGGGTGTTTGCATAAACAAAGTAAACAAAAATACCTTATATAATTTAGAAATTCTAAACCATATAATTTAAGAATATCATAATAATGGAATTAAGTACCAAATAACCATATTTCAGGCGAGAGAATATTACTAAATTTCATTCAATTGCATCTCTTTCTTTAGTCAGTCCTAAGGTGGATGAAAATTATCTGAATTTATTTTATACTTAAATAGTAGTAAAATTTTGGGAGGAATTAAACATGGAGCAAACCATTAGTGAGAATTGGAATCTTAGTTCACTATACGCTGGCGAAGCGGAGTCTCAGAAGCTAAAAGAAATCATGTCTCAGATTAATATTGATATTGAACAACTAAATGAAAAGATCAATCGTTTTGATTTACCCATTGAAAGAAGCAATATCCCTGTTTTAGTAAACCTTTTTCAATCTATTCAATACGTAATAAGTGGTTCCCTTGAGGTAGATGATTACCTTATTTGTGTTTATTCTGAAGATGTAAAAAATGAAAGTGTGTCTAATTTACTAACAGAAAGCTCAAAAATTAAAGCAAATTTAGCTTCCCTTGTAGTAGAACTTGACCAATTACTAGAAAGAATTCCAGAAGAGGTATGGTCAAGTTTACTTGAAAACGATGAAGTGAAGACATACCAGTTTTATTTAGAAGAACGAAAATTACATATGAAAAATAAATTACCGGCAGAAATGGAAATCATGATTAATGATTTATCTGTTAATGGTTTTTCCGGATGGGAAGATCATTATGCGCTATTAATGTCCAAGCTCGAAATCCCCGTTGAAACAGATAAGGTACTATCTATTGGTCAAGCGTTAAATCAGGCGATGTTTTCAAACGATCGATCCATTCGCCAAAAAACCGCTCGTTCTATTATGAAGGTCTCTGAAAAACATGCAGATGCTTTCGCCTCTATTCTTAATCACATCACTGGCTTTAGATTAGATATTTACAAAAAGCGTGGATGGAATAATCTTCTGAAAGAATCATTGGAGCAAAATAGAATGAACGAACAATCTTTACGTGCTTTGGTTTCAACTGTAAAGGACCATAAAGATGTGATCAAAACATTCATACAGCGGAAATCTCAAGTTTCAAAAATGGATCATTTAGGATGGTATGACATAATGGCTCCTAGTTTCACTACTAATATAAAAATTTCCTACGAAGAAGCGGCTGAAATTGTCATTACTCAATTTCATCGCTTTAGCGAGAAACTAGGCTTGTTTGCTGAGAAGGCTTTTAATGAAGGATGGATTGAAGCCGAAGATCGAACTGATAAGATGCACGGTGCTTTTTGTGCATCAATGCCACTAGCGAAGGTAAGCCGAATTTTTCTTACCTTTAGCGGGAGCTATCAAGATGTGGTGACACTCGCACATGAACTTGGACATGCTTACCATAATTATATATTGCATGAGGAACCTGCGTTTTCACAGCAAAAAGGAACCAGTGTAGCAGAGACAGCATCCACTTTCACAGAAAATTTAGTGCTTGATGCTGCAATCGCCCGTGCCAAAAATGGTGATGAAAAGCTATCCTTACTCGAAATGAAAATCTCAAATGGATTAAAATATATCGGTGTAGTCCCTTCTATGTTTGAATTTGAATTAAAACTTTATGAAGCAAGAAAAAATGGACTATTGACGGCAGAAGATATGACAAAATTGATGCAAGAAATACAAACCGATCTATATGGAGATACATTAACCGAGATAAACCCATATAACTGGATGACCATCTCCCATTTTTATAGTACAGAGCAAGCTTTCTATAACATCCCATACACAATTGGCTTCTTATTTAGTAATGGAATTTATGCATTGGCTAAAAAGCAGGGTCAGCAGTTCACAGAACGCTACGATGAGCTCCTGCGAAATTCAGGCAGAATGACAGTCGAACAACTTGCCGAACGTTACCTCAATCAAGATATTACAGAAAAAAGTTTTTGGGAAGCATCCATCCAACCAACCATGGATGCCATTAATGAGTATTTAATGATTACTGAGAAAATGATTTAGTGCTTTCTGATTGGTCTGGAACCAATCAAGGCGCTGTCCAATAAGGGGCCAGGGACCACTATGATTGTCCATAGATAGAAGGTGACTGGAAAGTTTCTTATACATATGGAAGTTGTGGTTCCTGACACCTTGATTTTTGGACAGCCCCATTATTTTTCAAATTGAAATTTTCCACTTCAATCATTCCATTCAGTATTAGGTTTAAGATACTTGGTGAAATAAGCACCAAGAAGTAAAAAGAAGAAGACTAATAACCAGCTTATAATTCCACCTAGATCAAACCAATAAGCTGAAAAACCAATAATGGAAACTAAGAAAAAACATATTGTCGTCAAATAATTCTTAATGCCTGCCTCTTTATTATGTTTTCTGTAAAGAACAACAATCGAACATGCAAGCGCTAGAATATACGTTATTAATAAGATTGAATCTAACAATAAAATCACCTCTCCAAAATCTTTAAAAACCACTAATTAAACGACAGTCTTTATACATGCCCTCTACTTATACCGAGATAAATGAATAATGCAGCAGCCAAAAACCCTAAGAAAAATACCCCTTTACGAAGTTTCGACCAGCTCTTCATCCATCCCCATCTTTTCCTGTCATGATCAAATAATAAAAATCAATCACAATGGTCATCCCTAATAATAAAACCATTAATAAGGGCTTCATTCGTCTTCCTCCTACAAGTATTCTTGCTGATAACAATTATAACATTGTCCACCGATCATTTTGCAAATAATTCCATTTAATCAAGTACCCTTTTGTTCGTTGTAAAGAGAATATATTCACTAACTAATAACGAACATATATTTAGAAACGTTATAAATATAAAAGCAGAAAGTCATCCCCTTAACATTGTGTAGAGTTCAAACATTCTGTCAGCCGATTTTAATTGGATTTGTTTTATTATATGAATTTTTTTACCAACATTAAAATAATCCACGCCAGCATGGTTACACTATAAAAAAATATTTATGTGAGGTGCTACCATGGCAAAAGAAGAAAAATATACAGATGTTTCAAATGTAGAAACCCAAAGAAATTTTTTAACTTCAGAGGAATATCCTGAAGGACCATACGGATCGCCAATGGGGACAAATGACAAGGTTGAAAATAAAGAAACTCCATGGCAAGAAGATCAGCAATACTACAGTGCTTTTACGTATGAAAATCGAAACTTGCACCAAGACCTGCCAAGGCAAGTCCCAGGTGCACATCAAACACATGATGAAAAAGACAAAAATGAAGAAGAGCCTTACACCTGATCCTAAACCAAACTTTTATAAATAAGTTTAATCCAAAATATACTAAAAGCCTGTTTTAAATAAAGATTAATCAAAACAGGCTCTTAGTATATTTCGTGATGTTTATAAATCGGCAGTGTTGATAAATAAATATTATGGAGAAATTGCCTTCATAAAGCTGATGAAGGACCCCCGTAGAAAAGCAGAATACCGATGAAGGACGAAATCTCATAAGAACGCAGGAGAAATCTCCTCTTTAATCACTCGGAAATCATTTGTGAAGTGCACCGTGTATAAAGTGGTGAAAAACTCAGGAAAGAGCCAGTGATTTGACTTGTTTTTCTATTCTTTCACCCCAAAAATGTACCTGATAATGGGACACTCAAGGTTTTTAAAGAAACCATTCACCTTGAGCGATTTTTATTACTTTCCCTCCAACATTAACATTGATTTTTCCGTTATCATCACTGGCTTTTAAAAACAATAATGAAGGTCGTTTAATTTCGTAACCTTGTTCTACACATACGTCAATTTCACTAGTTCTAAAATATCGGTATTTAACTAAGTAAGAAGCTAAACATCCATTTGAACTACCTGTAGCAGCATCTTCTGGTATACCATAATAATCTGCAAAGTCTCGAACATTTAAATCATTTTTTACATTATACGTATCTGGGGAGAATACCATAATTGCTTTGGCATCAGTATGTTCGATTAACTCATAATATTTTCCTCTATTTATCTTTACTTTCTTAACTGCTTCTAATGATTTTAAAGGAACAACAATCACTGGAAGTCCAGTAGAAACCTCTTGGACAGGAAATCTATTATTAATGTATTCTTTATCTATATTTAAAACATCCGAAACTTTGTTTATATCTAAGATTTGACCAAAGGTTGGTTCCTTTTGTTTCATCCATAGTATTTCTTCTCGAGTATTGAATGAAACCGGAATTTGACCACCTTTAAAATTTATTATAAGTTTCTCTATTGGTTCCCCTATAACTTCGTTTTGAATAATATAGGCCGTTCCTAAAGCCGGATGACCAGCAAAAGGAATCTCTTCATTAGGTGTAAAAATCCGAACATCATACCCCCCCTCCTTTTTTTGAATCAGATAGGATAAAGGTCGTTTCAGAATAATTTATTTCTTTAGCTATTTGTTGCATTTCACTATCCAGAATTTTTCCAGCGTTTTTAAAAACCGCTAGTTGATTGCCTGTATATTTCCCCTGTGAAAACACATCAACAATAGAATAATTAATTTTCTCCATAAGTCTCCCTCTATTCACTTTAATTTATTTTAACCAACATATCATTTAATCCATTAAATTTTAAGTAAGAAGAAATTGATATTTGACTCCTTTTTATCAGGTACTACTAAAACTAAAAGGAGTCAGCTTTCATTATAATGAATAGTACCTTCACTTTTATATAATCGTCATGCTTTGACATACTATTATAAAGGAGGGTTAGAAATGAGCATAACTGAATTATTCATTCGAATTTTATTGTCATTTTTAGTGTTATTCGTATTAACAAGGATCATCGGGAGAAAAGAAATTAGTCAAATGACCTTTTTTAACTTTGCTTCTGCGATTACTATCGGAACATTAGGTGGATCTCTTGTTACAGACAATTCACTGACGATTCAAAATGGAGTTATAGCATTAGTAGGTTGGAGTATTTTTACAATCGTAATGGGGTATATCGATATTAAATTTAAGAAAGCGCGAATAGTCATTGAGGGTGAGCCTGAAATTGTTATAAAAGATGGTCAAATCATGGAAAACGCTCTACGTAAATCTCGTTTAGACATTGATGCATTAAGAGTCATGCTTAGAAAAAAAGAAGTATTTTCATTATCTGATGTGGAGTATGCTATTTTTGAGACAGATGGAAAACTTTCGGTGATGAAAAAAGAGAAAAAACAACCCGTAACAAGAAGTGATATAAATATTTACAAAACCACAAAGAAGATCTTCCCTCTCGCAACTGAAGTAGTGTCTGATGGTTCTATTAACAAAAAAAACTTGTCCAAATTAAATCTTGATACAGAATGGTTAGACCAACAGCTACGCCAAATGGGAGTAAATTCAATTTCAGATATCTTTTATGCAGAGGTCCAAACCGACGGAACACTTTTTATCGACAAAAAAAATGATTCCATCCATTGAGGCTGTCCCAAAGGATCTAGAAACTAGACTTTTGAAACAGCCTTAATGTCTAGGCGATACAGCCAATCTATTGTACGAAAATCGTTTAAAACAACCGTTTATCTTCTTTTGTATTTAATGAGTTTGATTTAAAATTTCCAACTGATGTTAACATGCGGACAGTTGTATCTCTTATTAATAAAGGTAAAACCTCAAATGAATATGGCTTATACACTCGTTCTGTCCATTTGTGGCCATCTTTTCCATACACCCCCATATTTATTGAAGGAACGTTTAGCTTTCTGATTTCACTGAATGGAATTGGATAAAGCGTATCCATTTCCGGGAAATTATTTACTAGTGCAGAAATTTCATGATCTGTTTCATGTAATGAAAGAAAGCTTCCATCCGCTAAATATGGAAAGAATTTTTTTAGAGAAAACACTTCATTTGTTTGCTCGTTTATATGATCAATGGCATCATGCACAACATTCAAGAGATGTTGATCTTTCTCATTTTCCTCATTTAAAAAGTTGTGAGGCAAATAAGGTGGAGCATAGAAAATAATGACTCTCGGCTTTTTATCTGGATCCAATTGTTGTAACTCTTCCGCAATTTTAAAACAAAGCATTCTCTCATCCAAATAACCATGTTCCTGTACCACCCGATTAGAAACGCCCCGCGGATTTAACCCTTTTTCTTCTAATTGCAAAATAAAGTTCTCAAGACTTGTGACCTCAATATTCCATTTACGATTAGCTTCAGGAAGCTTGGTCCGTCTTGCAAATTCTTTATATTGTTTAGATGCTGTTTCGGCAACATGCTGACAAGCCTCATTTGTGATGCTCTCAAGCTTATCCATCACCTCTTTTGCCGTAGATTCATAGATAAAGTAGTTGAAATAAAGATAGCTGCTCTTTGCTGTTTGCACATTATAAGCCATTTTTGTATCTTTTTGATACAAACAAGAAGGTGGTAGAATAAGTTCGCCTTCTATATCTTCCGTTAAATCTAAATTATTGTTAATTCGTCTATTAATTTCAGCAGAAATTAATGTTGGATCGATCCCTGATAATGTATCTCCAACATGTGTTTCCCGTCCATATATATAAAAGCTTGGAAGTAGCTTTCCTGCGGAGCCTGTATATATGTATCTATGGGGATCCCCTTCATACATAGGTGTAATAAAATCCGTGTTGATTGCCACTATATAGTCAAGGTTTTCCTCTTCTTTTAAGCGATTCAGCTCAGATATAGCAGTTGTAACCCCTTTATGCTGGCTTTCCTCATCAGGATTGATCATGAATAATATATTCCCAGGCAATTCATCTAGATGTTTTGAAAAATACAGCAAATTGGCTAAATGCACTGCGATACCACTTTGCATATCCACGGAACCTCTGCCAAACAAATAATCCCCTGAATGGGCATCCTTTTGAACATCTTTGTTGTACGGATACTCCTTAAAATAGCTTTCTAAAGCATCCGAATTTAGTGCGTTCTGTCTCATACTTCCGAAATCATCAATCCCAACCGTATCTAAATGAGCATGATAAATAAGCGTTTTACTTGTACGGGCAGGGCTCCTTAAGAAAGCGTATACATTTTTTCTTTCAATAGGATCATTTGGAATCAATTGCTCCCATACGTACATTGGATTCTTTTTAAAGTAAGGAAATGATTGCAGCCATTGTTTAACTGCATTAGCAAGCTCCACTTCACCACTAGTACCATTTATACTTTCTATTTGAATGAGTTCACGTGTTATAATCTCAATTTGTTCTGCCGTCGTTAAATGTGTAATTTGTTGAAACATCGAATTTCCTCCTAACCATATTAGTAGTTTTACTATCTGAAAATTCCCACTCCAAATAAACAGTATACCATATCTACAACAAGCTCTAAGATACCGACATTCAAAATTTTTTTTAATAAAAAATACTTACATGTTCCTTTAGGTGATGTTCCTGAATTATATAAAGTGTAAGGAAAAAAGGAGGTAAAACATATGAGGGATAATCATTATCATGATATTGAATATATTTGGTGGGACAATAGGGTCGTTGCTGTTCATAAACATTCATTTTCCACACAAACCTCAGTTAACGATGGACACCAGCACGTTGTACAAGGAACGACAAAGGACACTGTGCAAGGATTGGATCAACATGTTCATTCCTTTGAGGGGCAGACAACATTTGATGATGGGCATGTTCACTATTTCCGCGGATGGACGGGACCACCAATTGTAATTCCAAACAGAGGCCATTATCACGAATTTGCAGGAATGACTTCTTATAATGATGGTCATACTCATTCCTTTAAAGGAGCAACAAGTATATTAAAAGCTCCAGGCGGAGTAAATATTTAAATTGGCTGTTCATAAGGGTTCCGGAACCACTATGATTGTCCATATATAGAATAGGTTGTTTATCATTCAACATCAAACGAAACCCCAACAAAGCAAACCATACATGGCTTGTTTTGTTGGGGTTATCCCATTAAAACATAAATCCTTTTTGCCCCGGAATAATTCGTTTTTTTGGAAATTCATAATCCCCCTCATTTTGCATCATGAAAAATAATCCCTAATCCATATCGAATACCCGATCTCAGAGAACTCACTCCATGTCGAACGGTATTTCTATAGAACCTAAGTTTCCCTTCAATTGGACGGTGATTGGTTGGAAAAATAAGAGCTTCCCCTTGATCAAGTGTAATGACATGTCCTCGACTTTGTGCTCGTGGGCGTTGTTCCACCAGGATTGATTCACCACCGGTGTAATCCTGATTTCGTTGATTTAATGCGAATAACACTTGGAAAGGAAAGTACACCTCACCATACAAATCCTGATGCAGACAATTATAGCCACCCGTTTCATATTTGAGGATTAACGGGGTTGAACGAACTTGTTCCTTCTCATGACATTGCTTTAGAAATTCTGCAAGAGTATCTGGGTAAATAGCCTCTTTTCCTAACAGCTCTAGCCATCGGTTCGCTGCCTTTGCAAGTTCAGGGTAGAAATTTTTTCTCAACTCCTGAATTAATGGTGGAAGTGGTGCTTGAAAATATTTATATTCTCCTTCCCCAAACCGATATCGCGCCATATCAATTCGGCTGCGATAATATGAATCTATATCATACATATCGATAATGGCTTGACATTGCTTACTATCAAGTAAAGGGGGCAGCTTTATAAACCCCTGATCGTCCAGCGTTTGATGAATGGAATTCCAATTCAGTTTGGCAATAGTTGTTCCAATTTGGCTAGCCATTCATGTCATCCCCTTTCTCAAGACGAAGTAAATGTTCTTTCATTTCCAAACCGCCACGATAACCCGTTAGTGCTCCGTTTTTCCCTATAACTCGGTGACATGGAACTGATATGAGGACAGGATTGGCTCCAATGGCTGTTCCCACCGCACGAACGGCAGCAGGCCTTTGAATCATTTCAGCAATTTGCGAATACGTATATGTTTCACCGTACGGAATTTGATTGAGGGCATTCCATATCTCTTGTTGAAAAGAAGTCCCTTTAGCATCAACAGAGAAGGTAAACGAGTTACGTTTGCCTTTTAAATATTCAAATAGTTCCTCTTTATACGGATTTAGAACTATGTGATCCTCTCTTAATTCAAAATCAGGAAATCGGCGCTTCGCCAAATCCGTCATCCCATTAAATGGGCCATTGGGCGAACCTACATAACATAGTCCCTTTAGTGTTGCAGCTAGATAAAATAACCAATTCTCATATTTTAAAGTTGACCAATAAATGATTGGTTTATGAACGTTTTTCATGAATAGTTTCCTCCTTTACTCCCGTGTTTCTTTCGGTACTCAGTGGGTGTACAATTCGTTTTTTTCTTAAACAACGTTACAAAATAAGCGCTGTTCATTAGCCCGACGGCCATCCCGATTTCTGTTACGGATTTATCCGAATTCACAAGGTAATGAATGGCGTGAGAGATCCGAACCTGCTGAATATATTCAAGTGGGCTCATTCCTTTTATTCGTTTAAATGTACGTTGCAAATGATAGGGACTGCCGTGGCTGATTTCCGCTAAGTTTTCTAAAGTGAGCTGATCCTGATAATGTTGGTTAACCCATTCAATTATTTGTTGTATCCACTCCTCATCAGGTAAACTTAATCCATTAGGTTTACATCTTTTACAGGGACGAAAGTTTTCAGACTGAGCCAATTTTGCATTTTTAAAAATACGTACGTTTTTGATATTCGGAACCCTTGATTTACACGATGGACGACAAAAGATTCCGGTGGTTTTAACACCATAAAAAAATGTATCATCATAAGAAGCATCATTTTCTACAATGGCTTTCCAGTATTCAATCGGGATAGGTTTCATGTCATCACCTCTGCTTAAAGTATACCCTGAACAGTTGATAAATGAATGATTTCCGAATGTAAGAGCAAGATAACGAAATTTCCACCTGCCAATATGTGATAAAACTATTTATGTACAGAAGTCACAAACGAGGAGAAGTTATATGCAAATTGACGAGAATGAAAATAGCTGGGATGCACTCTATTTTATTGGAGTAAAAACGATGAAGATTTACTGTTTTCCATGGTGTAAAGGAAAGTCAAAACCCAATAATACTCTTCCATTTCAAACAAGGCATGAAGCCGAGCAAGCAGGATATCGGGCATGTAAAAAATGTCACTCGGGCCTTCCTTATGGTTCATGGGAGGATCATGAAGAAGTATTAAAGATCAAAGCACCAAAGGAGTTTAGCTTTAAAGAAAACTTAAGATACCTGTCAAGATCGACGAATGAATGTTTGTTTACCATTATTGACAATAAAATATACAGAGCCATCCCCATTGATCATGAAACCCCATTAGTAGAAATTAGCTCGGAGAATGATACCATTCTTACCGTCCGTTTCTTCGGGAACTCAACGCCGAAACAAAAATGGGTGAGAGCGGGAGTCGCGAGATATATACGTGAATGGTTTGATTTCGATACAGATTTAATTCCATTCTATGAACTAGCGAAAACAGACCTTCTCCTTAGCCAACCGGTTTCCAACTTCTATGGTTTAAGAAATGTTGGCATCCCTGATTTATTTGAAGCATTGGCATGGGGAATTCTTGGACAGCAGATTAACCTTACATATGCCTATACCCTAAAGAGACGTTTTGTCGAACGATTTGGAAAGCATGTTGAATGGGATGGCACAAAATATTGGATATTTCCGTCACCGAAAGATATTGCTATGTTATCGGTAGATGATTTGACTGATCTCAAAATGACAATTAAAAAATGCGAATACTTAATCGGCATTGCCCAATTATTGACTAATGAAGAATTAACAAAAGAGAAGCTCATGAATGCGGGAGATTATAAAAAAGCTGAAAAAATGCTTGTGAACATTCGCGGTATCGGTCCTTGGACAGCCAATTATGTGTTAATGCGCTGTCTCCGTTTCCCATCGGCTTTTCCGATTGATGATGTCGGCTTACACAATTCTATTAAACTCATCTTAAAAGCAGATAAGAAACCATCCAAAGAAGAAATCCTAAAGCTTTCGTCTACTTGGACAAATTGGGAATCCTATGCGACATTTTATTTATGGAGGATGCTTTATTAGGATGTTTGAATAAAATGAACCCTACATAAAGGTGCACGAAATGTCGGATAGATCTGTACTAATCCTGCTATTCTTTTAAGTGAAGGAGGTCATATTAATGGATTTGCTTAAAAAAATGAATGAAGCATTAGACTATATTGAAGAAAATCTTACGGGTGATATCGACTATAAAGAAGCAGCGAGGCTTTCTTTTTGCTCAGAGTTTCATTTTAAAAGAATGTTTTCTTTCCTTGCTGGTGTTTCGTTGTCTGAATACATTCGTCGCAGACGTCTTACGCTTGCAGCATTTGAACTTAATAATAGCAGCCTTAGAATTATTGATATTGCGCTGAAATATGGATACACCTCACCTGACTCTTTTACAAGAGCTTTTCAGAATATGCATGGTGTAACGCCGACGGAGGCAAGAAATAATGGTCCATCACTCAAAGCCTATCCACAAATGACCTTCCAATTAACGATTAAAGGAGGAAGTAAAATGAACTATCGAATCGTAGAGAAAGGGGCATTTCGTATAGTTGGGATTAAGAAAAGAGTTCCCTTGATTTTCCACGGAGTGAATCCAGAGATTGCTTCTATGTGGGAGAGTTTAACTGGCGAGACGATCAATACACTTAAGAAGTTATCTAATGTTTATCCTTTAGGATTGCTTAGTGCATCCACAAACTTTTCTGAAGGCCGTATGGAAGAAAATGGGGAGCTTGATCATTATATTGGGGTGGCAACAACTTTAGAGTGTCCTGAAAACCTGGCACAACTTGAAGTTCATGCCTCAACATGGGCTGTATTCGAATCAGTCGGACCATTCCCTGATACACTGCAAGATATTTGGGGACGTATTTATTCCGAATGGTTTCCATCCTCAAACTATGAACAAACAGAGGGTCCAGAAATCTTATGGAACGAAAATAAAGATGTCACTTCACAAACGTTTAAAAGCGAGATTTGGATACCGGTTTTGAAAAAATCATAATCAGTTATCAGAAGGTTAAAATTGTGATATTTAATGGGCTGTCCTAAAAGGGATCCGAAACCACTATGAACGTCAATAAATGAAATTATGTTCATGAGGGTTTATTCTATATATTGTCGTTGTGGTTCCTGACTCCTTGGGTTTGGACAGCTCTTTGTTTTAATAAGTAATATCAGAATGATTAGTTTGGATTCCCTTCATGATTCGTTCCCCTACATATTACCATGTGCATTAATTTAAAATTTCGTGCATTTACTTTAAGTTTTCATGCATCATTACCTATTTATTTTCGAGCATAGCATGACCAGATTAGGAAATATTGATTTTCTTTATGCGAAGCGAACTAAAATGATTAATCGTATGAATTCTAGAGGAAAAACAAAGAATAAATGAAAATTTAATCAAAAATTAGTGTGGAGAACAATATATTTATCAGAACGACTGGAATGATTGATTGATAGTTTGTGCTCTATTTTAATGACATAGAAAAAACCGCATTCAATTTTAAAGCGGATTCGTTACGAATGGTTTTAGCGCTTTACTTAAAAGGAGTCTTGGGTTCTAAATCATTATAATACTTCACAATTTGAGGAAATAATGATAATTCTTTTTTACCTTTTCCACTAATCTTATAGACCCCTCGTTGAACCTTTTCAAACCACCCATAATAATTTTTGCTTAAAATCGATTGTGTCCTTTCACCCGTACCCACCTGTTTAAGAGCTTTAGGTGATAATGGTCCGAAATGTTCAAGATAACAAGCAATTTGAATACAATTCTCCTTGTAAGCCGTCATAATCTTCGTTTTATTGCTGCCTCCAATATTATAGTCCCCGTTCCTTCCTTGAATCTCTTTAATGATCGCGTTACTTCTTTTCTTATTTCGTTTCATACTTTTTAAGCGATCAAAGGGTGCCGGTGGTATACTGACTTCCATTTTTGCACCATTCTTCTGAAATGAAACAAGAATCAACCCTAACTCTAACCTTCTGATCAAATGGCAAATATCCTGCCATTTTCTAGAATAAAGACTGTACTTTGGTTTCGGAATCGCTATGTAGACAAGATCGGTTAAACGCTGTCTTTTTGCAGCTTGTATCAGGAGCTCCACCGTTAAATTACGTTTCAATTCAACGATTAGTAGTTCCTCCCCTTTTATAGCTGCCAAATCACAATGTTTAACCTCACCATGGACTTCATATCCTTTATTTGTGAAATATTTTTGGATTGGTTTATACAAATCTATTTCAAGGATTTTATCTTTATTATTTTTCATTAAAAGCCCCTCTACCCCTTTCAAATACTATTAATCTTTTTGCTCTCCCTTCGAGCTGCTATGAGTTAGTGATAACTTATTATACTAAAAAAAAGAGAGGCTATTTGCTTCCCTTTTTATAAATGAATGGAATTTATTAAGTTATTATTCAAATAACATTTCTAATTATCTATAATTCTAAAATATGACGCTACGAATCGGATATTCTTCGGATATTTAAAACTGAAATTATGACTCATCCTGAGAAGAAAGACTATCTTCAAACATGTCAATAATATGAAGGAATCGTTCCGCTTCACGATAAACATGGTCTGCCAAAAGAGGATGAATATTACTTTTTATTCTACATGCTTCAATTAACTCTCTCGCTGTTTTCTTAAAGTCTCTTAAAGAAGCAACGGATACACGATTCTGATCAAGAAATTGGTCTAAAATCGGTTGCGTTTCTGATTGGGGACGCATGGAATCTAAATCAATCGCTTGAAAAACAAGCTGATCAAAGTCATGGCTGAATTCCCGCGCTTGTTCAACCAATTGTCGTTCAGAAGGATCAAGAAGATGACCTATGAACTTTGAATGGTCAGCCATAATTCTCAAGAAAAATACATTCTCTTTAATGATAGCTTCTGGCAACGGCTTCAGTTTTCCTTCATTTAGCTCTCTTAAGCGTTTAGCAAAATAGGCTGCCTCTCGACTTGTGTGATCCACTAATAAAGCATAGTTATTAGATACAATCTCACAACGAAGAATTAATCCTAGCACCTTACGTTTATATGCCCAAATAGATATCGCATCCTGGTACACTTGATTGTTTAATTGCCTGATTTGTTCAGGTTCTGATGTCTCAGAGAAAGTACTCAATTTTTCTTCGACACGTTCAAATACACTAATAAATTGTTGAGCTTCTTGAATAAGTTGTTTATCACCAAAACTAAATCCAAGACTTAAGAATAAGGCATGCTCTTTCATAATCCTAGACCAAAAACGGATTTCATCCAGTGAACGAGATACAAATGAATTAACCATACATTCATCCCCTTAAATTTTTCTTCACCGATTCCATTTTATTCGCTTTGGCCATCCTTTATGTTAACCCTATTCCTATTAACTAATAAAGAAATAAAAACTAATGGAAAGGAACCACTCTTCCTACATTACTGATTTTGTATAAACCTTTATAGAGCCACCACTCACACCATAACATTCTGTCAGGTGAGTCCATCCGTATTTTTCATAAAAACCTTCCAAATCTGTAGTTAGAAAAAGATTTTCAAATCCTATTTTTGATGTCTCTTCAATGGCATGTTGAAGAAGCTTTGAACCAATTTCATTGCCTCTATATTTAGGATCGACATATAAACAAGCGAGCCATGGGTATAAGTCTTGACGACTATTAAGATCATTCCTAAGCAATGCATACGTACCAATGATAGATTCATTGATTAAAGCAACATAAAATCTCGGTAATCCGTCTACAGTCTTACATGAATGGAGCATACAATCTTGATAAAACTTGTAGTTATCTTCGTTGCCCCACTGACCCCAAAAAATATTAACGGCAGTGTCAAATAATTCAATCTTTTTCCCAATTTCCATTATTTCCATATATTTCTCTCCTTAAATCATTTTAGAAATTATCTTTTATCCATAATTATAACTCATAACCTTTGTTTTTCGGTTTTTCCTATGGATATATAATTATAGGGTACAATTCGGCTTCGAATCTCTTTTGTTAAACTATTCTATTACGCAATAAATGATCTATCTCAGACATTTGATAGTCTACATTTTTGGAATATTCAGGGTCATAAAACTTGAAAGATTGGTAAAGTAACAAGATATCCGTTCAACGACCCGATAAAACTTTTTTCAAATATATAAAACAACGAAATGAGGCTGCTTTGTCAAAATTATTGAACTCGATCTAGATTACACTCTTTTTCACCTTGGTAATAGGTTTCTTGGACATGTATGACAACTAAAATAAATATACTGTATCAAGAACATAAAAAGGAGTGATTGTTTATGTTAGCCAGGATTGCAGACCGGGTCTCTAGGGTAGTGCAACGATACATTCCGGATGCCTTTGTTATCGCTGTTCTTCTTACGTTGTTCACCTTTATTGTCGGTTTCTTAACAAACCCATCTAAACCGATTTCACTTTTCAAATCATTCGGGGATGGCTTTTGGGTTTACCTTACTTTTACGATGCAAATGGTCCTACTTCTATTGACAGGAATGGTTTTAGCTGCTGTTCCAACTGTAAAAAAAGGACTTGAGTCGATTGCCGGACTTGCTAGCACACCAAAAAAAGCCTATGTCTTAACCTTTGTTGTTACTGCCCTTGCCTATTACATTAACTGGGGACTTGCGGTGGTTGTTGGGGCTATTCTGGTTCGGGAAGTAGGGAAGCGAAACCAAAATGCTCATTTTCCCCTCTTAGTAGCAGCAGCTTATTCACCAACGGTACTGTATACAGCCGGACTATCAAGCTCTATAGGCTTGACGGTTGCTACGAGAGATCACTTTTTAGTTGATGTGATGGGTGTCATACCAACATCAGAAACCATCTTCAATCCTTCAACGCTCATTATTTTTGCTGTTCTATTCATAACCATGCCGATATTTATCTGTTTTATGGCACCAAAGACAAACATAAAACCATATGTAGAAAAGGAAGTTCCGGAAAAGAAGGAAGATAACATAGAGCATGCTGATTCACCTGCATTAAAATTAGAACGAACCCCTATTTTGGGAATCGTAACGGGTGCTGTCGGGCTCGTTTATGTAGTAAATGAATTTATAATTGGGCGTGATCTCGACTTAAATATTATCAATATAATGTTTCTATCACTTGGCTTAATCCTTCACCGTTCACTGGGCCAATTCGGAAATGCGTTTAAAGAAGCAGCAAGCTCTACTTCACCGATCATCTTGCAGTTTCCTTTTTATGCAGGAATCATTGCCGTCCTCACAAGCTCAGGGTTAGGTCAAGCCATTATCGATGGAATGATATCAGTAGCAAATAAAGAAACCTTCGATGTCTTTACTTATTGGACGGCAGGACTCGTCAACATTTTAGCCCCATCTGGTGGAGGTCAATGGGCACTTCAAGGACCATTACAAGTTCCAGCAGGAATGGAATTAGGCGTGGACCCTGCAACGATTGCTATGGCTGTTGGCTGGGGGAATGCATGGACAAATCTTATTCAGCCGTTTTGGGCCCTGCCGATATTAAGCATTGTCGGACTTCATATTCGCCATATTATGGGGTATTGCTTTTTGCTTGCTATCTGGGTTGGAGTGGTTACAACAATCCTACTATTTTTCTTATACTAAAGATTTTCAGTTTTATAGATAGACCCTTTATAAATAGGCTGTTTTCGTAAACTTTGTTGCTATTTTTCAAAAGAGTAGTGGTTGATTGAAGCGAAAGGTTGCTCGCTTTCCGCGGGGCGAGCGGTGAGCCTCTTCGGCGCTCTGTGCCTGCTTAAGTCTCACCTGTTCCGCTGCTTCCGCAGGAGTCTCACACATTCCGCTCCAATCAACTTCTTTATAGAAAGATTGCTTTCAAAAAATCCATTCATAAAACAACAATCATGTAGAAAAGAGCCTATAAATTAAACAAATGAGCAAAACTCAAAAGGTTCCGGAACCACCTTAAGTTCACTTTTTATATTTCATTTTAAGAAATGCTGGTAGTGCAATAGTCTGCATGAACAGCAGCTCCTGAGATGAAAGGTTATCAGTAATCTTAATTAAATCATCACTACTTGACCAATAATCGTAATTACGGGATGGTAATCCACCATTATAAAATCTAATTAATTTGTTTTCATCCTGGTCAAAAACCGTAAACGATGTAGCTAAAACATCATCTTTTTTCACTTTCCCAAGGAACATTCCTTTCCCATCATTAATCTCGATTTCTGTTTTCACCATACCTTCCTTATAATGAGCGATTTTCTCACCTGATGTAAGAAAAACCTCGGTTGGCGCATTTAACCCTGCTTTTTGCATAAAAACTAATCGTGTTTTCCCATGTCTATCCGATAAAATAAATGCTCGATTTAAGAACTGGTTCAACCCGTTAATCACAAAACCTAACACCAAATTAAGTTGTTTACTAGTTTCCTTAAATTCTAGCAGAATCTCGCCATCAACAGAAAAATACCGGAAAGTAGGTTGAAAACTTGATAAACTCTTGATCATCATCTCATGATCCTGAATAAACAATGACTCGTTATTAGAATCTTCCTGCGATAATTCACCTGTTTTTTTCATGTTAGCTTTATGCTTTTGAGAAAAACCAACACCTATTAATAGCATTCCAGACAGACCTATTTCCACAGTGACAAGCACAATTTCCTCGATGCTACTAATCCATGCAAACTTCCAGCTAAGTAAACCAAACACTACATCCCCTAACAGTATGAAACTTCCAATCCAAAAACACCTATTTGCGTTTTTGATATGATGTTCTTTCCAATTCATCATCTTTTACTCCAAGTTTTCTTAGTTGACGATAAAAATTCATTATTAGGTATCATTATACTATTATAAATATCCATAATCTAACATCTATTTTTATTAATTTGCTTTATTAGAGTTTTTTATTTTGGCTCTTAATAAGAAAAAAACCCATCTGCACAAAGCAGTAACGGGTTAAGATGGATGCGAGTTATAATCACTTATGGAGATAGCAGTAGAATTGTCCTTCATAATACCAATGAAGGACTAAAATTTGAAGGGTGCAGTAGAAATTTTTTAATGGGTTTTTGATGAATCAAATCCTGCACACATCCATTTTTAAAAACCAATTATACGAACCATTGGCCGGAATACTAGATGATTTCCCAATTTTTTCTGCCAAATAAACATCATCATAGATTCCTGTACAAGGTTCAAGTGCCACATTGTACTCCCCCCTGTAGCCGCCGCGAGTTTTCCATACACCGAGGAACGGAACCTTTTCAACGGGAAATGAGTAGGTTAGTTTTCTTTTTAAATCTGGTTGTACTAGTGAACACCAGCCTGCTTGCAATCGTTCAGTAAAATAAAACTTTTCAACTGTCGCTGATTCCATTGGTTCTAGTCTTGATAAATCAATTCGTTCTCCAGTTGACATCGATTTTGTTTGAGGGTACGTATGATGTGTGCCCCAATCCCCTAAATGCTTTGTGTCCTTTTCTACATTTATTACATGATCCAAGCCATTGGGCAATTCTAGTCGTGTCACATTGTTCAAATTCAATAATGCATGCGGAGTCCAAATAAACGGAAATCTCTCATCACTAAGATTCAATGCCTCATAAGAAATGTTTACACCAGATTCCGTTAACATCAATGTTTTTGTTAAAGTATAAGGAAAGTTCGGGCTTTTGACATCCAGTTTAATGCCACCCTCCACCTCTTTATGCCCCCATGGAAGTGTCCAAACCTCGCCATGATCAGGAATCATTATCAATGAATTAGGATGTGGACCTTTATCAATCCCAGGAAACATATCATCGAATCCACTAGAATCATATTTTGAGAAATCCGCCCCGTATGGAGGAATCGTGAGTAAGTCATGTTGTGACTGAAACAGCCATTCATACTTGGCTTTTTTATCATAAAAACTGACCATTTTACCACCATATGAAGGGAGAACAATACAGCGGATTTGATCATTTTCAAGAGTGATCGCTTCGATGCCTTTAAATATCGTTGTTTTGAACGTTGACGAATCGATCATTTCTACTCCCCCCTGCTACTTAATTTGTTCAATAAACCTAAAGAAAGCTGCTTTTCCTTCTTCATTGCGTTTAAACACTCCTGCATGTTCAAGAACAATAGAAAACCTTTTACCAATTTCTTGTTGCAATACATCGTGGATATTCTCTTCTGTTAGCCTTTCATATTTACTCACTATTTCATGTGCCCATGGAACATGCTGTGAAGCTTGCTTATCTTTCATTGCTTGTGTATCAAGTTCTTCTTGAAGAATATATTCTGCTAAGCGGTCGAGTTCTTCTACTAATCTTCCGGGTAGAACAGCTAATCCCATTACTTCGATTAAACCGATATTTTCCTTTTTAATATGATGAACTTCCTGATGCGGGTGAAATATCCCCATAGGATACTGTTCATTCGTTCGATTATTCCTTAATACAAGGTCGAGTTCAAATTTGTCCTCACGGAAACGGGCAATGGGTGTTATAGTATTGTGCTGTCCCTCAAAGGTTTCGGCCAAAACTTCAGCTTGTACATCACTGTATCCGCGCCAGGAATCGAGAATCACCCCCGCAAGTTCAGATACTCGTTTACGATTGTCTCCAATGAGGCGGATGACGGACATTGGCCAGCGAACAATCCCTGCCTTAATATCTTCAAACTTATTTACAGAAAACGAGTCCTCTATAAGTGCTTTTGCCATAGGAAATTCATGATGTCCCCCTTGGAAATGGTCATGATTTAGGATCGATCCACCTACTATTGGAATATCTGCATTAGAGCCAATAAAATAATGCGGAAACTGTTCGGTGAAATGTAACAACCGATCAAATCCTTCTTTAGAGATTTTCATTGGACGGTGTTCATGAGAAAAGATAATTGCATGCTCGTTATAATAAACATATGGTGAATATTGAAGAAACCATTGCTCGGTTTCGAGATCAATCGGAATGATACGATGATTATCTCGAGCAGGATGATTAAGCCTGCCTGCATAGCCGACATTTTCTTTACACAATAGGCATTTCGGATAGGTTGAAGATGGGTTTAATTTGGCTTTTGCTATTGTTTTTGGGTCTTTTTCAGGTTTTGAAAGATTAATAGTGATTTCAAGATCACCATATTCTGTTCGACTGTACCAGTGTTTGTTTTTAAGAATTCGATTGGTGCGTATGTAATGACTAACTTGTGCGAATTGATAGAAAAAGTCGGTTGCAGCTCGTGCTCCTTCGTTATCATATCGTTTGAAAAATTCACGGATCACTTCAGAAGGCCAAGGTAAAAGTAGATTCATAATTTTCGGATCAAATAAATCTCTCTCCGTTACCGTATTATCTTCAATTAATCCAGATTGAACAGCATAGTCTAACATATTTTCAAGAATGGGTACTGGCGTATCAAGCTGTTCATCGATTGGGGATGGAGACGGCACCACTTCATCTACCTTAAATAATTGAAGCAAAGAGTTGTAGACATAATCGATATCCCATTCAGAAATTAACTTCTTCTGTAATCCATACTGAATCAATCGTTCAATATTGTGATGAATGGTCACCTATTCACCGCCTCCTTCTAATTATTTGCAATATCCATTAGGATTGCGTTGACACCAATTCCATGCTGTTTGAATAATCGTTTCAATACCGTCATAATGTGGTTTCCATCCTAGTTCACGAACCGCTTTTTCTGAAGAAGCAATGAGTCTAGCTGGATCACCTGCTCTTCGTGGAGCTATTTCTGTTGGAATATCATGCTTTGTTACCTTTCTAGCAGCTTCAATGACTTCTTTAACCGAAAATCCTCGACCATTCCCCAGATTGTAAATGGCACTTTCACCACTTGTTTTTAGCTTTTCCAGTGCAAGTAAGTGAGCATTCACCAAATCATTTACATGAATATAGTCACGTATACAAGTCCCATCATGTGTTGGATAATTGTTGCCGTATACCATGATTTTGTCTCGTTTTCCTTGCGCAACCTCTAATATGAGTGGAATCAAATGAGTTTCAGGTCGATGATCTTCCCCGATCCGTCCCAACGGATCCGCACCTGCAACATTAAAATAGCGAAGGACTATATATTGAATCCCGTGTGCTTTCTCACTCCATTTCAGCATTTTTTCAATCACAAGCTTTGTTTCCCCATACGGATTCGTTGGATTAGTCAAATCTTCCTCTTGAATCGGTACTTGCTCTGGTTCACCGTAAACAGCTGCTGTTGAAGAAAAAACGATGCGTTTCACATCATAATTCTCCATCGCTCTTAATAAACAAATTGCACCGCAAACATTGTTATCATAATATTTCAAGGGATCTTCAACACTTTCACCGACAAGGGAATTCCCAGCGAAATGAATGACGGAATCAATCCTATTTTCTTCAAATACAGAATCAATGAATTCCTGTGCGCGTAAATCGCCATAGTAAAAGTGAGCGCCATCCAAAATGGCCTTTTCAAATCCTTTTTGCAAATTATCAACTACTATGACTTCTTCGTTTCGATCCAGTAATTGTGCGACGGCGTGACTCCCGATATATCCCGCACCTCCACATACAAGTACCGTCATTGTGCTCCCTCCTTAGAGTCTTTTTGCCCCATCTCCGATATCAACAGCGTAAAAATCTGCCTTTAAACCTGTTTGTTCATAATATGCAGCACTTACCCTTTCTATAAAAAAATCAATCCCTTTTTGGGCAACAATGCTAATCGTACAACCTCCAAACCCAGCACCTGTCATTCTCGACCCTATTGCCCCTTCCTTCCAAGCTGCCTCCACAAGGATATCTAATTCAATACTTGATACTTCATAATCATCACGTAAAGATCGATGTGATTCATTCATTAATTGTCCAAAGCTCTCGATATCATTTTGATTCAGCTTTTCAACTGCTTCCACTGTTCGTCTATTTTCATATACAGCGTGCTTTGCTCTCTTTTGAGCAATTGGGTCTTTAATGAGATATTTATAATTTTCAAACTCTGCTTTCGTAAGATCGCTAAGTGATTTGACATCTAGTTCTTTTTTTAATGCTTGTAGTGCATCTTCACACTGATTTCTGCGCTCATTATATTTCGAATCAGCTAAGCCCCGACGCTTGTTCGTATTGGCGATAATGAGAGTGTACTCATCTAGTGGAATAGGAGTGTAGAAATATTCATAAGTATCACAGTTTAAGAGAATCGCATGATCTCTTTTTCCCATTCCAATTGCGAACTGATCCATAATTCCACAACTTACACCTATGTATTCATTTTCCGCCTTTTGTGAGAGTTTGATCATGTCTATCTTTTCAATGGTAAGCTGGAATAACTCTTTTACTATTATAGAGGTTACTAATTCGATAGAGGCTGATGACGATAATCCTGCACCATTAGGAATATTTCCCCAAAAGGCTATCTCAAATCCAGTAGGAATAGAATAGTTTGCTTGTAAGAATGTTACGATTACGCCTTTTGGATAATTCGCCCAATCATGAGAATCGTTATAAGATAGATTATCTAGATCGACTTCCACAACACCTGACTCAGCAAAATTAAGCGAATATAGCTTAATTTTATGATCATTTCGTTTTCTAGCAACCGCATATGTTCCAATACTTAATGCGCATGGGAAGACGTGACCGCCATTGTAATCGATATGCTCCCCAATTAAGTTGACACGACCAGGAGCAAAGAAGGTTTCCATTTCACCTTCAGAGCCAAACTTTTCATTAAATTCTTTTTCCAGTTTCTCCATGCTGACCACCTCGTATTAATGGTTATTAATTTATGGCTTATAAAAAAGTAACTCTCTAATAGACAACCTTTAAAAAAGACCTAGAAAAGTCAACCAAGTTTAGGTGTGTCGACAAATTGAACGGCCTTTTCCTTCGTTTCATGAACCTCAAAAATCTTCAAGTCATTGTCACCCGTTTTCAATAATGAAGCAGGGACATAAAGAGTTTCTTGCGGTCCTTTCTCCCAATACCTTCCTAGATTAAATCCATTGACGAATACTACTCCTTTTTTCCATCCAGGAAGGACAAGGAATGTATCATGTGGTTCATCTACTTGAAACTTGCCTTTATAAAAGGCTGGACCTTGTGGTGATTCATCCTTTGTAAATGGCAGAGCGGAAAGATTATCTAATGGAAGTGGATATATATCCCAATTATGAAGAAACTGACGTCCGTGTCGGATTCCTTCCGTTATTCCCTTAGGATCTTTTAATTTCGGTCCATAATTAATGCGCCCCATATTCTCTACTAAAATATCTAGGAGCACTCCTTCTTTCGGAACAGAAAACTCTACCGTTGAATCGCCCCAACGATCAATGACCCCTTGATATTCATTGTTTAGAAAGATGAGTGCTCGATCTCGAACCTCTTGTAATTGAAGAACCATTTTTTCTCTTGGTCCTTTCACTAATTTTCGATAAAGGATAAAACCATAATCCTGATCTACTTTTTCCATCGGTAATGGATCTGGTGAATGAAAAGCAGTACTTAAAACAGGAAGTACATCAAATAATCCTACAGATTGATGTAACTCCACTTTTCCATAGCTCTTTTTCGTTGATTCCTTAGGTAGTAAAGGCAAGTCCTTCTTTGTATGATTGGCTATGATTTCACGAATGGCATGATACTTTTCCGTATAATCCCCTGCTTCTGTTAATGGAGCATCATAATCATAGCTTGTTATTGTGGGCTGATAGTTTTCTCCAAAGTTGGCTCCATTGTAAAACCCAAAATTGGTCCCGCCATAGAACATATAAAAGTTAACAGACACTCCTGTTTCAAGCATATGCTTAAATGTGTCAGCGGCATCTTTATAATCACGTGTATGATGTTCTTCTCCCCAATGATCAAACCAGCCATTCCAATATTCCATACAAATTTTAGGGGAATTCGGATAAAATTCTTCTAGTTTCTCAAACGCTTCATCTGATTTGGAACCAAAATTCAGTGTAGCCAAAGTACCATCAATCGTTCCACCTTGAAGCATGGCATCTGTCGGGCCATCTGAGGTAAATAGTAATACTTCAATTCCATTATCCACCATGACGTCTCTTACATGCTTTAAATAATCCTGATCCGTCCCATAACTACCGTACTCATTTTCAATTTGCATGGCGATTATTGGCCCGCCATTTGTGCTTTGGTATGGTTTCAACACATTTAGAATCACCTTTAAATATCGTTCCACATATTTTAAGAAGCTTGGATCACTTGAACGTAATCGGATATTTTCATCCTTTAATAGCCATGAAGGAAGCCCGCCAAACTCCCATTCTGCACATATGTACGGGCTCGGACGAACCATAACCAATAAATCCAATTCATCCGCTAACTGTATAAATCTTTCTACATTTGCGATTCCTTCAAAATGATATTCCCCTGACTTTGGCTCATGTAAATTCCAAGGAATATAGAACTCAACGCAATTAAAACCACAAGCTTTTAACTTCTCTAATCGATCTTTCCATTGTTCCGGTACCATTCTAAAATAGTGAATGGCTCCTGATATTAATTGAATCGGCTTTTCACCTAGCCATAACTTGCCGTCCTGGACCTTTAAATTTCTCAAAGTGATTCCCCTTCCATATAACTTCTTTTACCTATTCATTCACAATCTACATCTTGTTTTCAAAAATCTTTTGTTTCAGTTCCTCAATAAAAATGATGATCTTATCCTTTAACAGAACCTGATACGCCTTCGATAAAGAACCGTTGAAAGATAATAAAAATGATAATGACAGGTAATAGAGAAATCGTTGCACCTGCTGCCATTCCAACCCAGTCCACTGAATGCTCTCCGACGAAGGAGTACATACCAACTGCAAGAGTCCTTAATTCTGGTTTATTTAATGTAAAGACTAATGGGATAAAGAAGGAATTCCATGTCCAAATAAATTGCATGATTGCTACCGTTGCAATAATGGGCTTAGATAGTGGCAGCATAATGCTCCAAAACGTTCGAAGAAACCCTGCTCCGTCCATTACAGCAGATTCTTCCAGCTCCTTTGGCAACTTGCTGAAGTATGCCATGAATAATAGGATAAACAATACATGGGCTCCGCTTGATTCCGCGAGAATGACTCCTCCAAGCGTATTTAGTAAGCCTAGATTTTTAATAATCATATAGATTGGGATAATCGTATACCCTTTTGGAATAAACATCGTTGCGGTAATTAAAACAACAAATAGCTTTCTTCCAGGGAATTGCACTCTAGCTAATGCATATCCAGTCAACGCACACATAATAAGGACAATTAACACGGTAAACACAGTAATAATAACGGTATTAAAGAAATATCCTGAGAAGTTTGCTTCTTCCCAAGCGCGAAGATAATTACTCCATTGAGCCTCTTTTGGAATTAATGATAATCCTGAATTAATCAACTCGAAATTCTTTTTAAGTGATGCCGAAATCATCCAAATGAACGGATAGATCCAAATCACACCGGCTACCAATAAGGCGATGTGTAAGAAAAGCCTTGGTATGAATTTTTTCATCAAAAGTACCTCCCCACTATATCCTCGCCTTCGCTCTTCTTGTTAACCATCCAATCGCAAGCACAATCGCAAATACAGCAACACCAAACACAACACCAGCTGCTGATGCATATCCCATTGAAGGTAATCCTGCCTCTGGATTAAAGGCATAGCGATAAATATATAAATCTACTACATCCGTACTGAAATAAGGTCCTCCACCAGTTAGGGTTAACACTAAATCAAACACATGAAGACTACTTGTTACACATAATAATAGAATCACTAACGCAACCGGCATCAGAATAGGGATGATGACATTCCTTAACTTCTGCCATGTATTACAACCATCGATACTCGCAGCTTCAAGGACATCTTTAGGTAAGGTTTGTAGACCTGCAAGCCAATACACCATCATCATCCCAAAGAATTTCCAAGCACCAACAACAATCACAATAATCATTGCTGTGACTGGTGAACCGAGCCAAGGGTATGGTGCATCGATAACATTTAAGGTCATTAATATTTCGTCAAAAATACCACCAGATCCAAACACCTTTCTCATCACGATCCCGATGATCGCCGTAGTGGTAACCACGGGCAAGAAGAAAATTGTTCTGTAAAAAACGGCACTTCTCTTTAAGACATTATTTAAAAGCATTGCCACAAACAAACTAGTAGGTAACAATAGAACCGTCACACCGAGCATATAGATAAAAGTATTCTTAAAGGCATTCCAAAAGCTCGGATCCTGTATGACACGTATAAAATTATCGATTCCGACAAAATCATCAAGTGCTCCGATTCCTGGCCAATCATAGAGAGAGTAGATATAGCTCATGATAATGGGGTAGATCGTAAAAACAATAAAAAATATTAATTGCGGCAAAATAAATACTAATGCCCACAGCTGTCTTTTTCTATGTAGACGACTAACACTATTCTTTTGTAGATGACTAACACGATTCGTTTTCTTAACTGTTTCAGCCATTTTAAAGACCTCCTATTTAAGGGGGAAGAAGCTGTCCCAATAAGGACAAAAACCACATTGATTGTTCATTTTTAGAAGTTCTAGAGTTGAAGTCGCGGCTTCACTGAACACCTTGATTATGGAACAGCTTCTAAAAATTAATCTGTTCTTAAAAACACTGTTTCATTTGGATAAAAAGGCAATGTAAATCAACAGCCTTTCTGAAAGCGTCCATAGGTTACTATTGATCTTTTTTCACATAAGGTTCGAAGGGTTTCCAATCTTCAAACATCCATGCAGATTGGTCAATTTCGGTACCCTCATCTTGGACCTTTTTAATCGCATCTTTAAATGCTTTATTCTTACCTTCGGACATTTTCTGTAAAGTTCCCTCTAAATCAGATATTTGCCCAGTTAAATATCCGACAAGTATATCTCCAACAGTTTCTTGAGGACCTTTTCCACTCATTTCAGCTGTCACAGCAGGTGCGTTTTCATTCTTATCGACAGGGTTCGGTGCAGGGATGAACGTATCAAATTGCAATTGGAACGTATCCCCTACTACATTGTCAGGCTTATGTTTTTCATTAATTTCCGGAATGGGTGAAAATTGAGATCCATTTTTCACTAATTCTTCATACCCTTTATCCATTAAATATTTTAGAAACAGTTTTGCCTCCTCATAGTGTTCCGTTTCTTTATTGACAAGAAGCCCTGCAGCCAAATTCCCTTGGAATCCTAAGTACTGCTCTTTCCCATCCTTTGTTGGGACTAAAGCGCTCCCAAAGTTTTCAAAACCATCCTTCACTAAATTAGATCCAGTCCATGCTCCATCAAATAAGAATGCGGCTTGACCACCTGCGAAGACGGCAGGAGCTTCTGCGGGATCTAAAGTTAAACTATTAGGATGTAAAACTTTTTCGTCCTCCATTTTTTTGAAAAACTCAATAGATTGTATCGTACCTTCTGTATGGTAGTTATACTCACCTTTTTTTGGATCGTAATAGGTTGCTGGCATAACTTCTGGAGTAATGGCTGAAGCCATTTGAGTAAGTGCTCCTTCTGCTACCCAAGGGGTTTTAAGTCCGACTACCACACCGTAAGCATCTGTTTTATCACTAATTTCTTTAGAAACTTTAAGTAGTTCCTCCCATGACTTAGGCACATCTTCCTCACTTAAACCTGCTTGCTTTAAAACATCCTTATTGTAATACATGACGAAGGAGTCTTTATGTCCAGTCATCAATGGGAAGGCATATATGCTTCCATCCTCCATCACTGTACTTCCCTTTGTCCAAGTTCCTTCCTCAAATTCATCTTTACGATCTCCAATGACATCATCGATTTTATGAAGTACTCCAAGGTCATATAATTTATTTACTGGAAGAGTTGGATGTGATGCAAAAATATCGGGAAGATTGCCCCCGTTTACAGCTGCTTGAAGTGATTGGGTGTAGCTCGTGTTAAAGCTTTTTTGAATTTCAATATTAATATCGGGATTCTCCTTTTCAAAAGCAGGGACAATTTCATTTTCAATAATATCAGCAGCAGAGACCCACCTTATCGTTACATCTAATGTCACTTGATCTTTAGATCCACCTGATTTTTCATTTTGACATCCACTTAAAAATAGAGCCCCAATCATAGACAACACCATTAGCCAGACAGATAATTTCTTCATGTAATGACCTCCCTTTCCTATTCACTTCATAAACTTTGTTAAAATAAATTATTAAGTTTCCAATCCAACCTCCCTCTACTTAAGTTTTTAGTGATGAATTTTTCTGAATTGTTATTACAATGATTGTTTAATACAGATTAACACGTGTTTTTATACGAATCAATATAATTTTCAGAATTTTAGTTAATTAATTTAATTTATTTTATTGGTGGAAAATGATTGAGTGAAGTCGAATTATTGTGTATTCTTTTCTTAAGCCTATTAAAAACCTTTACTATTTTAGCACTATTGAACTAGATGATCGGAGGATACTATATTGTCTAATGATTATAAACGAGGTAGCTTTCAGTTAATGAAATCTATCAATCGTTCTATTGTCTTAAATATGATACGGGAAAAAGCCCCCATTTCTCGCGCTGAAATAGCGAAGCAAACGAAGCTGACCCCCCCTACTGTCGGAAATATTGTCAAAGAATTAATCGATGATCAATTTGTTCTTGAAACGACTCAAGGGGAATCCCATGGAGGTCGAAAACCGACTTATCTAGAAATTCGATCGGATCAGTTTTTCATTATCGGAATTGATGTTGGAAAATTTGAGATGAAGTTTGTTGTAACCAATTTACACGGCTTCCCAGTGGATAAAGTTTCTTTAGAAATGCCCAATGCTAATGAATTGCTAACCACTATGAAAACAGGGATAAACCATTTATTAATTAAAAGCGAACACTTAAATAAGAAATTCTTAGGAATTGGAGTGGGAATGCATGGCATTGTAAATACCGAAACAGGTGTTTCCTTGTATGCGCCCTTCTTCGACACTTACAATATTCCAATTAAGTCTGAATTAGAGTCCGAATATGAGATGTTAGTGAAGGTTGAAAACGATGCCAAAACGATGACACTTGGGGAATCGTGGATTGGAAATGGGAATCAAGCATCAACGCTTGTTGGAATCAATGTCGGTAATGGAATAGGGGCTGGCATCACAATAAACGGAGAATTATATCAAGGAGAACATTTCATTGCAGGTGAAATCGGTCATATGACCATCGATCTCTCTGGCCCACTTTGCAGCTGCGGCAATTATGGCTGTTTACAAGCATTAGCCGCAGGTCCAGCGATTGCTGAAAATGCTATAAAATCCCTCAAAACCGGTAGATCATCGAAAATTATTGAGCTTGTTGATGGAGAACTAGAACGTATCAATGGTGTAATAATCCATGAAGCCGCTAAACAAGGCGACTCCTTCAGTATCGAGCTGCTAAACCAAACAGGCAGATATCTTGGAATCGGGATCACTAATTTAATTCATATGGTGAACCCTGAACGGATTATCTTAGGTGGAGGAGTTGCGCAGGCAGGCGACTTTATTTTAGAACCTATTAAAAAAGCCATAAAAAGTAGGGGATTAACCGAAGAAGCGAAAAACACTCCGATTGTATTTTCAAAGCTTGGAAAAGACGCATCTGCCATCGGAGCCTCTGTTTTGATCCTTAAACATTTTTATCAAGCGACAGATTGAGATTTTTTTGTACGGTTAAACTATAAAAAGTAACCCTTGCCTGCATGGATGGGCAGAATGGGTTACTTTTTATTTATTGCCACTACTTTAGAGTACAGCAAGATCAGAGTTTTTGTAGCCTAAAAACAGCCAGGAACATCCATCCGTTAGTGTCTTTGAATTTGAAATTTGTAAGCCTCTTCTAATCCTGCTTGCAAATCAATAACAGGAGAAAATAATCCATGCTTAATGCTTTTGTTGTTGTCGAGTAGGTAGGTTACATTCGGAAACGGAAATTTCCCTTCTTTCGTATCCAAAGAGTTTACCGATATGTAGTCTTCCTTTTCGCTTTCCACCGCTTTTTTCTTCATAACCTTCTCTGCAGTTTCCAAAAGCTTCTTCCATGATACAGATTCAGAATAAGTTAAATTATATGCCTCCCCATTGGAGCGTTCATTATACATAACACTCTCCATAATTTGAACTACATCTGTTATGTGAACAAACTGTACCTGGCAATGACCTTCTGGAAGCGGAATATTTAATTTCTTCTCTATTCTGTCAAAGAAATAGGACTCTCGGTAAATATTATTACCCCCTCCATATATATAAGAAGGTCTAAAAATCGTAATCGGAAAATCCTTCTCACTGTGCAACTGAAATAAATAATCCTCCGCTTCCATTTTATTCATACCGTATTTACCCCAAATTGGATGCTCTTCTTTTAAAAATGTCTCAGATATCTCCTTTTCTGAAGGGGCATAAACTGCACCCGAACTACAAAATATATAGCGCTTTAACTGAATCGGATTTATATTGTCTATTACTTTTTTGATTTGATCTTTGGTATAAGCATTAATATCGAATATATAATCATATGTATGATCAGATAGATTATTACGTAAATCCCCTATTGAGTTTCGATCTCCAATTAAATGTTGATGAATTCCGTTATAATCAATCTCCTTGTGACCTCTTGTAAAAATATCAACTTGATGACCTGTCGTAATTAAATGCTGGGCTAATGCCTTACTAACAAATTGTGTTCCACCCATAATTAAAACCTTAAACATATTCTTCCCCCATTTCAGTTATTCGATTATATATTACTAGATTACTAATTTTGCAGAAAATTATCATCATTTAAACTGAATATCTACGTACCCTGACCTGTCAACCCTATAACTTCAGGTATGGATCTACACATTTCCATCTTCAAAAAGAAAATATAAGTTAAATGAACGGATTTCAAAAACAGCATTTTCTCCTCCTTGTTTAAGGTTTTCTCATCAAAAACCATTCGCAGCATCCATTATATAAGGTAGTTTTGTGTCAAGTACCACTAGGGTTTATCATTTAATAAAAATTGCAGCCTTGAAACGTACAATTATTGATTATCCTACTATTAAATAGCTTTAAAATTACTAGATATGTTAAAATAAACCGAAAAAATAATATACTGATCATTCAATTAGCTGTTTTCTACAAGATTGTTGTTTTTTAAGAACATAAATCTTTGTGAAAAGGTTGGTCTTCGCTGCAGGTGCGAGACTCCTGCGGGAGAAGCGGGACAGGTGAGACCTAAGCAGGAGCAAGGCGACGACGAGGAGGCTCACCACCCGCCCCGCGGAAAGCGAGCATCCTTTCGTTCCAACCAACTAACTCCTTTTCAAATAACAACAATGTTTACGAAAACAGCCTTCAATTAAGTTTAGAATAAAACAGTTGGCAGTTTGATTAAGGGAATGGTGATTTTATGTTAAAAGCTTATACTTGGCTAACAATTTGTGTAGTGGTATGGGGAAGTAACTTTGTATTTGGAAAGATATTAGTTCAAGACTTCTCCCCGGCTCTATTAACACTACTAAGGCTATTATTTATTGTACTATTTTTAATTGGATTATCGGCTTACAAAAAACATTTAAAAAGAATCAATCGATCTGATTTACTCGCCATTTTTTCCCTTGGGGTTATTGGTGTATTTATTAACCAATGGTCTTTTTTTGTAGGCTTACAAACGGCTGACCCTACGACGTCTGCGTTAATTTTAGCGACGACACCGATTTTAACTGGATTTTTAGCCGCTATATTTTTAAAAGAAAAAATAACCATACGAATGTTGATGGGGTCAACACTTGCCATCATAGGGATTTACTTTGTTGTGACAAAAGGCAATCTTTCTTCATTACATATTGACAAAGGTCTTATCTGGATTGTTGTAACGATGATAACATTTGCGATTATGATTATTATGACTAGGCTTCTCTCTCATAGAATAGATCCGCTCACGATTACTTTATATTCGAATATCGTTGGCTTTATTATATCGATCCCGTTTGCTTTTTCACTAGACAGCCCCTTAAGAATCAGCTTTGATATTTCTGATTGGGCTTTTTTGATCGGAACGGCTGTTGTTGTACATGGTATAGCTACCCTTATGTGGAATAACAACATTCGGCATGTTGATGCTTCAAAGGCATCGATATTATCTAATTTAGAGCCTTTTGTAGCAATGATTGTTGGTTTATTATTACTATCCAAACCCATCACAGGTGTGGAAATAATAGGATCCGTCTTTATTGTAGGAGGGGTCGTTCTTTCTACGTACCAACGAAAAAAGGCATATAACCGTACAGTTTCTAGCAAATAACAAAATAAAATGATAGGGCTGTCCCAAAAGGGATCTGGAACCACTATGAATGTCCATATATAGAACATGTATGGACATTCATAGTGGTTCTGACACCTTGGTTTTGGACAGCCCTTTCCTATTTAGCGAGAAATGGGAATTATCAGTTTAAATAGTCGGATAATCATTCGAGATTAAATAACGCTCTTTAATGATTGTACGGTGATGAAGCTCGTGACCTGCGATAATACTCACTAGACCACGGACAGACACATCTGATTCGTTAGCCACCCCTTTCCGTAACCAATCTTCTTGATGGAGGCCCTTTAGTAAATGTAGAGTTGATAATCGAACCACACCTAGACTTTCAAGAAGTTCATTCATCGATTGTTGATTAAACGATGCATTCTCAACATAGCTATTTTCATCAAAGCCAGGTAGTGATATTGTCTCACCTCTGGCAATACACAAGAGGCGCCATGCCATAATTCGTTCAGTATCTGCAACATGGCCAATGACTTCTTTTAAGCTCCACTTACCAGGAGCGTATCTAAAACTTGCCTGTTGATCTGAAATGTCGTTTAACAAGTCACTGGTATCCTCTATTTGCTGTTTTAAAATTTGTACTATATCTCCTTCTGGAATTAAATTTACGTATGTTGTGTAAAAATGGGCATACTCATCTTTCTCTGGTCTTTTTTCCATTATGGTCATCCTTTTCATTTTTATTTTCATAGGTTCAATAAGAGAATTGTAAACTTCGAGTCTAAACCAAATCCATTAGAACTTCTGAATATAGTTCATTCTGTGTTTGTACAAATTCTACACTCAATATTAATTTTCCTTCTTACCAAGAAAGTGATATCTCAGAATCCATCTTGGTGTATAAAACATACACCCGATTATGAACTACACTCTAGAGCGTTTTTTTGTTCCCTGAGATAAGCATCAGTGCATATAGTTTATTGTATGTCGTTTCGAAGGAGGGAAACCTGTTCATGCGTTATTTATATCAATCAAGAAACCATCACCCCCCTAACCGTCCAAACTCTTATTACCCGATTCGTCAATACCCTGAAATCGACCCAAATCTTTTATATCAATCAGCAAATGAATCTAAGAAATTGATGAAGGAAGCGAGCATAGTTCTTAATAAGTTATCTGAATCTAAAGAATTTGACGCTGAATTAATGTATGCTGCACAGGCATCTGATATCGAGGAGGTTAGACGTTTAATTCATTCAATAGGGGTTACCTCAAAAGTAGATGTTCAATACAATCCTGATGGTCTACGCTTAGAATTCACATCACAAGTAGCTAATATGGATTGCTGCCGGTTATTCATTGCATTGCGCTGGCGTTAGCTAATGACCAGCTTGTTGTATGAAGTTTTTTTTCATACTGTTTTAGTCATGTCTCACATCAACAAAATGATCTGATTACTGCTTTCGACGATTCGTTTGTGCCATTTTTCAAGAAATCAAAGAGGAAATAGCATCAGGAGGAGAATCTATTAATGAAAAAATTAACTTTATTTTCTATTTTGCTAGGCTTCATGCTTGTTTGTAGCGGATGTTTCGGAATGAACGATAGTAAAGAGGCCGAAGAAATAGTTGATCAGTATTATAGCCACCTTTCTGAAGGCAATTATGAAAAGTCAACAGTATTGCTATCTGAAGAATATATTGACTTTTTGAATGCAACTCCACAAGAAATCATTGACCTATTTCTGCAAATGGAAGAAGAACAGGGATTTACGGTTAACTCCTTTTCTATCGAATCCGTTGATAAGGTGGAATCAACAAATGATGTACCCGTTCAACTCCGTTCACAAATGACTGGGGATAAGGAATATATGATACGTGTTGAATCGAAGGTTGAAATGAATGGTGTAGAAAATATGATCCCTGATGATGTGTTAGTTTCGAAGGTTGATGGAAAGTGGAAAATCAAAGGAATCGTTTCATATAGTCCACCCGAGTAACAAAATGAGCACGAGCTACATTTTTGAGTTGGCATTGTCAATGCTTATTATAAAAGGGTAAAAAGGTATTTTTGATGATCAATCATTGCAAGTCCTCTTGGTAAACAGATTGGTTCCTCGTCGCTACTCCAGCTTCCAGACACCAAGAATCTTACCCAAGGGGTCTTCATTTTTTATATCCCTCATTTATAGGAATGCTTCTGTTTAAGTATTGAAAGCAATCTGTAAAGGTTTGCTCGGATTCCATACATAGCGAAAATTTTAAAAAACTTGAAGGGGCTGTCTTAAAACCAAGGTGTCAGGAACCACAACTTCAATATATAGAAGAAATCCTTCAGACATCTTCTATATACGGATAATTATAGTGGTTCAGCACCCCTTTTTGGACAACCCTACTTTCATATGCATAAACTTGTTTTTCTCTTAGTAAATATCCGTTGTTTCATTTAATAGGTAAAAGCTTCTTTAACTTGCTACTTGATCTTGTTGAACTTTATTTTTCAAACGTAAATCCTTTTTCCCATGAAGGAAATAGTAAACACCGAGTCCGATTAGTACTAGGAATGTACTATAAAAATATAATGCGCTATGTCCAATTCCAGTTACAACCATACCAAAAATAAGTGAACCTACCCCAAATCCAAAATCAAATATCGAGAGGTAAGTAGCTGTGGCTAGTGCTCTCTTTTTAGGGGGGGCTAATTGAATGGCAATGGTCTGTAAACTTGGAAAAGCTGTTCCCCATCCAAGACCGATAAGCGCTGCTGATAAAAGGAACATAGGAGCTGATGATGATACACTAAGCAAATAGGTCCCAATGGCAAAGCATAAAATGGAAGGGTAGATGATTACGTTAGCTCCGTATTGATCAAACCATTTGCCAGTAAACGGTCTTGAAAGTAAAAGCACAACTGCATAAACAATAAAGAAGTAACTTGCAGCTTCAACTAATCCAATCTCCTTTGCATAAATAGAAACAAAGGAAATAATCGATGAATAAACTAGGCCAAAGAAAGCCGCAACCAATGATATAGGAATAGCGGAGATTTCAAATAAACCCTTAATGCCTCCACTTGGTTTAGGTTCAACTGACATTTTTGGTGTTTTCTTATTTTTAGGTAATCTAATGAATAACCCTGCAAGAATGGCAAGAACCGCACAAATGGCATTAATCGTAAACATCACATTTGTTCCTAATTGCTGCATGATCGTTAAACCTAAAAAAGGACCAATAACCATTCCGAGATTGATGGTCAGTCCATAATAGCCCATTCCTTCACCTTTTCGAGATTCAGGGATGAGGTCTGCAACAATTGCTCCAATTGCGGTTGTGGCCATTCCAAAACCAATTCCGTGACAAAACCGTAGAATGAGCATAGCCGTCATAGAATGTGGAAGAAAGTAGAGAGCAGATGCTAGGCAGAGTATAAGTAAAGCGCTCATAAGTATAGGGAATTTCCCTACTTTTTCAATCCATTTTCCAGCAAACGGACGACTGAATATCGCCGCAATCAAAAACGTTGTGGTAATAAGGCCTGCTTCTACTGCATTTCCATTCAAATCTTGTAATGCATAAATTGGCAATGTAACCAACAAATAATAAAAGGTAATGAAAACTAGAAAATTCGCAATCGAAATTCCGATGAAATTTTTTGTCCATAGTCTAGGTTTGTTCAAAATTCTTCTCCTCCAACTACAACTAAATACATAATTATTACTCAGCATTTCCGCATGTTGCTTTACAATCGTATCATGTATATAATCATACTTAAAATATCTATATAATTACTTTTATATATTATTTACATATATATTATAATGAGGTGAAAAAATGGACATTAGACAACTACGCTATTTTCTTGTTATTGCTGAAGAAGGACAAATCTCACGTGCAGCTGGGAAGCTACATATGTCACAACCTCCTTTGAGCCAGCAACTTCGTCTGATGGAAGAAGAACTTGGGGCCACATTATTAGAGAGAAAACGAAATGGGAAAAGCATGGAGTTAACTGAAACAGGAAAAGTTCTTTATGAAAAAGCTCAAGGGGTCTTAAGTTTGTTTGAAGAATCAATGCTTGAAGTGAAGGAAGTGACAGAGGGAATTAGAGGATCGTTATCATTTGGAGTCGTTCCATCTTGTGTTTCTTATTTACCGAAGAAAATACAAGAATTTAATGAAAAATACCCAAATGTCTCCTTTAGAATATGGGGTGGAGATCCATACGAAATAAGAAAACATCTAGAAAACCGCGATATTGAGCTTGCCATTATCCGTCTCCCGCTAGAGGGGAAAGATCTGACTATCGTCCATATCGGTAAAGAACCCTTTGTGCTTGTCATACCAAAGGAGTGGGAGTCCTTCCATTCCAAGGATTCGATTACACTGAAGGAAATCGGTAATATTCCCTTACTGTTAATGCATAGAACCAAAGGTGGAGGTATTTACGAAATCATTATCGAGGAATTTAATCGAATAAACATGAAGCCCAATATTTTGTGTGAATGTCCTGATGTCAATATCCTTCTTTCATTAATCGCCTCAAATATCGGGGCAGGGATTCTCCCTAAGACCTCCATCCCTCCCTCAGTGAATAAAGACATTAAAGTACTAGATATAAAAGATACCCCCCTTCAATCCGAAACAGCACTAGTTTGGCTTAAAGAAAGATATCTTTCAAAAGCAGCGAATAGATTTATTGAATTATTTAAATAAGGCTGATTTCGTAAACATTGTTGTTATTTGAAAAGGAGTTAGTTGATTTCCGCTCCAACCAACCTTTTTACATAATTTTCTTAAAAATCAACAATCTTTTAGAAAACAGCTTTAAATAAAATTGGTGGGACTGTATCGACACCACCAATTTTATTGGGCTGTCCAAAAGGGGTCCGGAACCAATAGGATTGTCCAAATACAGAAGATGTCTGTGGGGTTTCTTCTACATCTTAAAGTTGTGGTTCCAGACACCTTTGTTTTTGGACAGCCCCCAATCATCCAGCATTTTTTCTTTGTTTTTGATAAGATGAAAAAATTGCCATTTCCTTTCTAGCCATCGAAAAAACAGCTGTGCCGAATGCTAATAGGATAAACAAACCACCAACAGTTGGATTTAATTCGACACTCGACTTCTCAATGACAATACCGCCGATCAACGATCCAAAGGCAATTCCAAAGTGCAGGGCAGAATTATTTAAGCTTTGCTGAATATCAGAGCTTTCGGGTGAGGACTCAATTAAATAGCTTTGCATCGCAGGGGTAATCGCCCAGCTTAGCATACTCCAAATCACCATCACAACTAAAAATACCGGTAAAGCAAATGTTGTGTACGGAATAGCAAAGATGGATAGTGCAAAGAAAACAATCACAGAAAGGATTGTAGGTTTTGTCCCAAATTTGTCAGCAAGAATGCCTCCCACTCCCCCGCCTACTACTGCTGCAACTCCAAAGATTAAATAAACAATACTCACCCAAGTCCCATTGAGTCCCAGGGTTGTTTTTAAAAACGGAGTCAAATATCCATATAATGTTAGATGGCCTGCTAAAAATAAAAATGATGTCAATTGAGCAAATAAAACCTTATGATTTTTTAGTGTCCGTAATTGTTCTTTAATTGGAATTGAAGGCTTTGGAGCAATTCTATCCATAAAGAAATACACTCCAATAATTGAAAGTAATGTGAGAATTGTGATTAAAATAAATGGCGCTCTCCAACCAAAAGAATTCCCAAGCATCAGTCCAATCGGCACCCCTAAGACAAGAGAAGCACTTATTCCCATAAAGACGATTCCTATTGCTCTTGCTCGGAATTTTTCGGATACGATGTTTGAGGCTATTGTTACACATAAAACAACTAGTAAAGAACCACTAGCTGCTGAAATGATCCGCGCAACTAATAATAGACCATAAGTTTGACTGATAGCGGCTATCCCATTCCCTACAAGAAAGATTAATAAGGAATATAATGTTAAACGTTTCCTTTCAACCTTTCCAGTCAAAGTTAATAAAATAGGTGCCGCAATGGCAAACACAAGTGAAAATACCGTAATAAGAAAGCCAGCTTGACCAAGACTAACCTCCAAATCTGTTGCAACTAAATCTAATATTCCACCAATAATTAACTCAACCATTCCAACAACAAACGATACAATCGTTAGTAAGTAAACACGCTTATCCATAGTATAACGCCCTTTCTATTATGTTACCACTAGAATAGTAACATAATATCCGAGAGAAGACTACATTAAATTTCATCGTATAAAAAAAGATGTACGACTATGCTATGATGGTAGTAATGAATACATAAATCAAGGAGTCAATGATAAATGCTTCAACAATTCGGTTTCACACAATATGAAAGCCAAGTATATCAATCACTCATTACCGTGGATCAACCTTTAGACGCAACAGGAATTGTTAAAAGTTCTGGAGTTCCTCGTTCAAAAGTATATGAAGTCCTTCATCGTTTAAATGAAAAAGGAATGATTCTTGAATCAACCATTGAAAAAAAGCGTCTTTATTCTGCTCTTCCCATTGAGGCTACAATAAAAAAACTTAAAACGGAATTCGAATCAAATCTTCAGCAATTAAGGACTACACAAATAAAAAAAACACCGTCAGATGAACGTGTTTGGACATTAAAAGATAATCATTCCATACAATCTTTGCTTACTGAGTTAATCCAACAAGCACAGCATTCTATTTATATTTCTGGATGGGCTGATGATTTAAGCACCTATCTTCCACTATTAGAGGCTAAACATCATGCAGGCATTATGGTAAACATACATGTAGTTGGTCCATTCTCTACATCGATTCCTACTGTGTCTACCCTAATTCCAGATTCTAAAGCGACTCTCGAGAGAAGCAGAATTCTAATCGTAGATAAACAGGAAATATTATTTGCAGGAATAGAAGAATCAAAATGGCAGGCAATCCGAACCCAATCGAATCCATTAGTGAAGTTCTTTACTGAATTTTTTTATCATGATGTGGCTTTAACGGAAATCACACAAAAATATAAAGACACTATTATGGAGGATGAAGATATTAGAGATGTATTGTTAAAATTGAGGTATTAAGCGGAGAATATTAATTTCAAAGTCGAATCCATATTTCGTTTACTATAAATAGATGAACCCAAAGTGTCTGGAAGTTATTTTCCATTCTTGCTTCCAGACACTATTTATTGAATTTAATCAGGTTATCTCAATAGACTCAAGAATACTTCTAATGCTTTCGTTTGGAATGGTGAATTAAGTACTATGGAGAAATTTCTCTTAATGACGAAATCCTCTAAATGAATAGATTCAAGTGATCCAATAGACAGCTCTTTTTTTATGGCCGATTCTGATAAGATACTAATGCCTAATCCTGATTCAACGGCAGATTTTATTAATTGAATACTTCCAAATTCTAAAATTTTATCAGGCTTATATTCATATGAATCAAAAAGCTTATCCGCTACTCTCCTAGTTCCTGAACCCCGTTCTCTTACAATCCATGTTTCATTTGCCAAATCTGAAAAAGCTAATTCTTTCCTACCTTGTATTAAAGGATGATCTTTAGGCATGACAATGCACATCATGTCTTCTGCAAATGGATCGATTTGTAAGGTTGAATCCGTTACTTCTCCTTCCACAAGTCCTACATCAAGCTCATGGGACTTAACCAAGCTTACAACTTCTGTCGTATTCCCGATGAATATATTTGGTTCGATTAAAGGATAGAGTTTATGCATTTTCCCAATAATAGCGGGTAATTCATACTCACCATAAGTATAACTAGCCCCCATTTTAATTGTACCATTCGCATTAGATGTCAGGTCATCAACTAAATATTTCATTTTTGAATAGAGGGCTAGTATTTCTTTGGCGTGATGATAGACCATTTCACCTGCTTTATTCAGTCTAACAAATTTATTACTCCTTTCTAATAATTTCACTCCATATCTTTGTTCAAATAACTTTACATATTGACTCACTGCAGGCTGTGTCATGTGTAATTCTTCTGCTGCATGTGAAAAATTCTTTTTCTCGACAACTGTTACAAATACTTGGAGCTGTTGATCCATTAAATCTCACCTCATGTATATAAATTTACTTATGATGAACATACGAAATTATTATTTTCCTTATTCACAATACTATCTTACTCTAATAGAGAAGGAAATATTGGAGGGAAAGAAAATGACAAACATGAGTAGCAAGGAACTAATCCTAAATGAACCCCCTAGCCCTAAACCACGACCTTTTTCGATATACAGATGGCTAGGTGGTATTCTTTTTACCTTCGCCATCTCTTTTCTCGGTTACTTATTGTCTAAGACACCTGGTTTTGATCATGTGGGTCAACTGGCATCTGCAATCATAATTGCCATTCTATACCGGCAAATATGGGGGTATCCTGAAGCACTTCGGAAAGGCATCGCTTTTTCGTCCAAACATTTACTAAGATTGGCGATCATTTTATACGGGTTAAAATTAAATATTAATACTGTAGTACATGATGGACTGGAATTACTAATTAAAGATGCCGGAGTCATTCTTTTTGCCATAGTGGTCACAGTATGGTTGGCCAAATTACTGAAAGCAGATAAGAACATCTCACTACTTCTTGGAATTGGTACAGGGGTTTGTGGAGCTGCAGCTATTGCGGCTGTGGCACCCATAATCAAGTCAAAAGATGAGGACACAGCAATCGGTGTAGGAATTATTGCATTGGTAGGGACGGTTTTTGCTCTATCGTATACGCTTTTACGCCCAATATTACCGTTATCTCCCCTTGATTATGGGGTCTGGTCAGGAATAAGTTTGCATGAGATTGCACATGTTGCTTTAGCAACGGCCCCAGGAGGCGAAGAAGCGCTCGCTATTGGATTGCTAGCCAAATTAGGTAGAGTATTCCTACTAGTCCCCCTTTGCTTTGTCTTGATGTATTGGATGAAAACAAAAAAGAAAGACACAGAAGATAATCAAAATAAAATTGAATTTCCATGGTTTCTTATCGGATTTCTTATTATGAGCCTATTTGGTAGTTATGTATTAGGAAATACCATCAACCTATCTGCCGGCATAATCGATGGGATTTCTTCGATTACAACATGGTGTTTAACGGCGGCAATGGTTGGACTCGGTCTTAATGTCAGCCTTCGAGACCTTAGAACAAAAGCATTTAAGCCTTTAATCGCTATGGGCATTACCTCTATTGTTCTTTCTACTATTACTTATTTTATCGTATTAATGTAAAACCTTGCTTTATGAAAAAACACAACTATTCAGCATTGAACAGTTGTGTTTTTTATATGGTTGAGTATCTGTTTGGTTTGAACTCTTTCATCATTCATTTGTTAAATTCTCTTTTTATGCACCTAATTTTCAAGTGCAAACCTAGTTTAGACTCAAAATTTTGATGAATAATCACTGAGGAACCTGCTGATACATGGATCCAATTGCCTTTATGGCTTCATCCGTTGCTGGCATTAATGGATAATATTGTGTCTGAACCCCCTTTAATATATCTTATTTGAATGGTACGGAGAAAAAAACAAACAATAAAACTTATAAATATATTTTATGGGGGTATGATCGTGGACGGCTATTTGAATAACTTTGTAGAATCGGCTAAATCGACCTATTATCAAGCTAATACTTATGTAAGAGAAAAGCTATTTGCTATTACCGGAACTCCATCAGCCACTGTGAATCAATTAGCTGAATTCATCCAAGCGCATCCTAATACAGACAAGAGCACTAAAGAATATCTAGGTCTCACCTTCACTCATTACCATTTGGAATCCGAGAATATCCAATATTACTTAGAAACCAGGGGTCATCATATATTGGAACTTGATGTTCATACGGATGATCACAAAGTGGTGTCCTATCGTGGATATCAAGATCAGCGGACAATTGATACCCCGTTAAAGTTTCCCCAAAAGTTGCACTAAATGTTTGTTAAGAAAAAAATGCAACCGATGTAAAAAAGCGCTTGAAGTAGTTCAAGCGCTCTTACTGTTATTATAAATAATCCCTTTACGGTATAACTTTAATATGATTACTAAGAGAATAGCTCCTACTATCGTTCCAAGCGTATTCATGATCCAATCATCAATATCAGTGGAACGTCCGAGTGGTAGCTGGTATTGAGCAAATTCAATAAACAGTGATAGAAATGAACCAACAATAGTTGTTTTGATAATAATCCATTTCCCTTTTCTTACCCACCAAGCATAGAAAAATGCGAATGGTATGAAAAGAGCAATGTTTGCCGACAGGTTTCTGATCGGTACATCGAGATGGTTTCGATAGACGAGATTTAGTTTAAGATTGTCAAAGGGTTGGAAATTTGTCTCCCCCTGGATGGCAACACCTGGAACGAGCGGTGAAAGCGTTATAAGAAAAATGCCTCCAAGAGAAATAAGAGTGAACAAAATTGGGATGAGATCAATCCAACGGACGACACCCTTTCTCTGCTTCCATATATAGACGACTACTATCAATGTGGCTGTAGCTAGTGCCATGATGGGGATAACCCAACTAAACTGTCTCCAAAGCTCTATCATACCAAAGCCTACTTTCTACTTCATTTCTTACCCTATTTATATGTCTATTTTCTATCGTTTATTTTAATTTAACAATATTTAAGAGAATCTTCATTGGAAAATATTTTACTAGAGATGACTGCAAGTAAAATTAAGTGTATTTTTCGATAATTGCTCCGTTTGGACCAAATTACTATATCATATAGGAATGAAATCCCAAAATAGATTAAAGTAATTGTCACAAAAAGTACAAAAACAAACCAACTTCACCAAAAAAGTGCGCCAAACCGCGCTTTCCTCCCACTAAACAAGCCAAAGGTCCCTATCCATAAAAAAGCGGGTCGTGCCAGGCACGCCCCGAGTTTTGTCGAATCACTTTCTTTTTTTGTGATTATGATGTACAATCCGCATTAAGTGATTTTTCAGTAACCTCTCACAAAAATTCAAAGAGGTTATAGAAAGGAGTTCATTTCTTATGAAAATGAAAAAAATGTTGGTAACCCTTCTTACAGGTTTAGTGATTGTTGTGTTAGCTGCCTGTGGAGGAAATGAAGAAGTAAAAAAAGATGATAAAAATAAAGAAAACAAACAAGAAGAAACAGCTAAATCTGAAGAAGACGCAAAAAAACAGATGGAAGAAATGCAAAAGAAAATGGATGAGCAAAAACTAAAAGAAGATGAAAAAGTGGCCATCGTTAATGATGAAGAACTTCTTGGCAGTGACTACAATACTCTTCTTAATCAATTGCAAATGCAATATGCTCAAATGGGACAAGATCCAACATCAAAAGAAACGGCAAAACAAGTAAAAGAACAAGTGATCGATAGCCTTGTAGGACAAACATTACTTCTACAAGACGCAGAGAAAAAAGGTTACTCTGCCTCTGCTGATGAAGTAAACAAAGAACTTGAAAAGTTGAAAGAGCAATACAAAGAAAAAGGTCAATTTGAAAAAGTACTAAAAGAAAATAATTTGACCGAAGACCAATTAAAAGTTCAAATTGCTGAAAACATTCAGTATACAAAGTATATGGATAAAGAAATTTCAGCAGGAGAAGTAAAAGAAGAAGAAATGAAGAAGCAATACGACCAAATGGCAGAACAAGCTAAAGCGGCAGGTCAAGAAGCGCCTAAATATGAAGAAGTGAAGGAAACGATTAAAGGGCAACTAGAAAACCAGAAAAAGCAAGAAAAAATTGTTCAACATGTTGAAAACTTGAAAAAAGATGCAAAAGTTGAAGTATTGATTTAATGGAAAAGCAGCCAAGGATGGCTGCTTTTTTGTTGGATTCTTAACATCCATTCATTATTACCCCACAAAAATTCACTAATCAAAATACAAATGATAATGAAGCTGGCAGCCTGGATTAAACGATGCATAACAGTTCGGACAGATGGACTCAGAATTCATATATTCGTTAATGGTTAGTTCCTTACCACATTCACCGCATAAAATAGCTTTTTCGTCCCATTCTTCCTTTGACCAAGTCATTGCCTTGTGCCCAGCTGTCTCCTCGTGACAAAGATGACATGGATAATAAATATCACAGCATTTAAACTTTATCGCAATAATATCCCTCTCCGTATGATAATGCTTGCAACGGGTCTCCGAATCCACCTCGACCCCTTTCACAGCCACACCATGAATAACCACCATAAATACCCTCCATTCGACAAAAACCGGGTCGTGCCTGGCACGCGTCGAAAAATCTTTATTTTATACTATTCTATCTTATTGATCGATTTCCTACTAATAAGAAGAAGCCTGTGGATTTATCCACAGGCTTCTTCTTATTACTTCTAATTCGGAAAGACCTTTTCATTATTTCTTTTTGATCGGAATCCATACTTCGCATCGGTAGTCATCAGCATATGCATCCTCTGCAGGGTAGACTTCTAGTTGTGGACCATCTGCTTGCTCGTAACCTGTGGATGGAAACCATTCTGAGTAGATCCTGTCCCAGACATTTTGAATCGCATCAGGCATTGCTCCAATAGACTCGAATATTGCCCATGTTGCTGCAGGGATCTCCTTCTCTATATACTTTTTATCCACTTCACTTTTTCCTTTTTCAACGGCTATAAGGTAAGTAATCTCCTCAGCCTCATGATCAAAGTCCATGCATACTCCAAGCACCCCTAAATCACCCATATGACGCTCTAATTCTTTTACTGAACCATTCTGATGCGATTCAATCCAAAAATTGGTGATATTTTTTTGGTTTTCTCCGTTAGCCATACTCGTACGAATCCCATTCCCTATTACTTTAAAACTAGGTCTTTCTTCAATTTTGTAGTTCATTTCCTCTGCTCCTTTTAATTGAATTTGAAAGGATAGACGCGGGAAAGCCTTCAATTGTATGCCCTGAACCTTGACCTGAGACGGACTAACCCCATGTGCCCTTCGGAACGCTTTCGAGAAAGATTCAGGTGTTTCGTATCCGTATTTCAAAGCCACATCAATGACCTTACTTTGTGATCCAGAAAGCTCTTGGGCAGCAAGAGTCAATCGGCGATTTCGAATATACTCACCAGTTGTAAAACCCGTTAACATATTGAACATTCGATGATAATGGAACTTTGAAACGCAAGCCACCGTAGCCACCTCATCGATATCGATTTCACGGTCAAGGTGATCTTCAATATACGTGATGCTGTCGTTAAATCGTTGAAAAGCCTCCATCCCATCCATCCTCTCTGATTCAATCTTAATGCTACAACCAACACATTACCTGTCATTCCTTGCTTTCCTCGGACAGATTCTTTTATCTCTTCAACTAGAAATCAAGTTCGACATATTTCGGGTCGTGCCTGGCACGACCCGAATTTTCTTTATTCCATTTTATAAGAAAGCCGCTCTTTTTTTGAGCGGCTTCTTTGTTATTCGTTGTTTTCTTGTCTTTCGTGTTCTTGCAGCTCTTCTGCTTCATCTGCGTTTCGAACTTCGCTTTCAACTGCTGCATCAAAAAGGCCTTCTTTATCAGACTGCTTTTTGAGTTCGAAGTATTTGTCCATAACTCTCTTAGCTATGACTTTGTTTACATAAGGATCTTTGTCCTGATGCGACCATGGGACAAATACGGAGAATGCAATTTCAGGTGAATCATATGGAGCATAGCCGATTAGTGTAGTATTATAGGTTGGTACTGCTTTTTCCATATTGGGTCCTTTATAAAATGCCTCTGCTGTACCAGATTTTGCTGCTGCATCATAAGGAGCATTCGCAAAGTTATTCGCCGTTCCTTCACTGCCATGTGCGACACGGTAAAATCCACGTTGAACTTGATTAATCTCGTCTGGTGTTGCATTAATTCTATTTAATACATTTGGTTCATTTTCATAAATAATCGGACCAAGACTCCCTTTATCATTATCCGGTTCTCTGACTTGTTTCATAATATGTGGTTCAATTCGACTTCCACCATTAGCAATCGTTGATACATATTGGACAAGCTGAATTGGCGTGTAGGTATCATATTGCCCAATAGCAAAATCCATTAATAAACCGGGCTTCATTTCCTCTCCTTCATATCCTGCTGTTTCAGATGGAAGATCGATTCCTGTTTTTATACCTAATCCAAATTGACTGAAATGATCCCTGAAAGTGTCAAAGGCTTTTGTATCAATATCAATAGGCTGATTTGGTATATAAGTTGCATTAGCAATTCTAAAAGCTACTTTCCACATGTAAGCATTGGATGATTTTTCTAGAGCCCTTAAATCATTCATGTAGGTTGGGCCAAGATTTCTGTAAAACCATGAAGTTTTTATTGGTGTATCCTTAATTTGAATTGCTTCATCTAATAAGCTTTCACCAGGATAAAGATTCTCGGTCATATAACCAGTCAATACTGTCGCACCTTTTACCGCTGATCCTGCTTCATATGAAGTAGTAAACGTTCCAAGAGCATAATCCTGCATTTCATACTTACCCGTCTCAGAATTTTTCGCATACTTTTTACCAACCATTGCTAAAAGCTCCCCGGTATGCGGGTCCATCATCACAACGAATGCCCGATCTAAGTATGGGGATTGCCAGCCTTTTTGAATTTGTCCGTACAATTCTTCTTCCACAATCTTTTCAATTTCTTTCTGCAAACGCATATCAATGGTCAGGACTACATCCTTGCCACGATAGCCTTCACTGATTAATTGAGTATCTAATACACTTCCATCTTTAGTGATGTTTTTTATTTTTTCCTTTTGTCCTTGCAGAACATCTTCATATTGAGATTCAACATAGCTCGTACCAACACGGTCGTTAAGGGAATATCCTTGTGCAGTATAGTAATTGACTAACTCGCTTGGAAGCCCTTCTCTAGAGGAAGAAACATTCCCAAGGATCGTTCTTAATGTATCATCATACACATAGGTTCGCTCCCAATCCGTTGTAACGTTTACTCCAGGCAGCTGATCCAAATGTTCACTCACACGAGCCATTTCCTCAAGGGTTACCCCTTTATTCTTAATAATTTGTGGAGTTAACGCATAACCCGTATTAAATTCACGGAAAATGGCAAGGACTTCAAGTTCATTATTGTCAAATGAATTGATATCCTTTTCAGTAATACGTTCGAGTTGTCGCTGATACACCTCTTTATTCACATCATCCTTAGTAAGTTCTTCGTTTGCATCTAATTTTTTTAGTTCTTCTTGTGATACTAGTTTTTTTGCTTTTTCAGGATTAGATAACAACCAAAAATCCTTACGATCCCGATCGGTGATTTTCTCAGTGTCCATTTTAATAAGGGGAGCAAGCTTTTTAGCGACCTTTAGCATTTCAGTTGGTTGAGTAGATTGTGCTCTCGTATAGGTAATGGCATTTAATGGGACATTATCAACCATTACATTCCCATAACGATCATAAATTTTGCCACGAGGTGTACCATTTCGTACCATGACATCTTCTGTACGCTCCACCTCTTTTTTGTATTCGCTTCCTTTGACGATCTGAACAACACCAAGACGAATGACTAAGAGTGAGAATAATATAAAAACGGCAAAAAACAGTAGATTCATCCTAAACGGGACATGGGTTTTTTTCTTTTTCTTCTTTTTATTCAACTAGAAAATCCTTTCTATGGGTGATATTGTTAAAAAATCAATAATAATGTCATACATTCATTTTATAGAAAAACCTCCTACATATCTACCGCTTTTTCCCAAAGTTTCATTCAAATTACACAGACGACAAATTTCGTCAAAATCCGGGTCGTGCCTGGCACCGCCCGAAAAATCTTTATTAAAAAAAGCCGCGAAATCAGTAATGATTTCACGACTTTAATTTTTTTCATTCGCCTAATTTCAGGTGGTACCTGGCACCAAATTAAAGCTCTCTGATCGACACCTCAGCATCTCTTCGATCTTCTCCATCCCATTTTGAATGGATTTCAAAGGTTCCAGCTTTAAAGAAGTATGGAAAACGGCGCTTGAACCAAGATTGCATGGGCAGCTCCAGTGCTTCATCTTTCTTTACCCATACAAGCTCCCCTTCTGGTGGATTCTCAAGCAAATCTCCACTAACTTCTTTTGCTATGTAATTATAGACTGTATAACGAAAATTCTTATGTGGGATAACTAATTCTTCAATCCCTTTAAAGATCAACCTCTCCACTTTCAAGCCCGTCTCTTCCCGAACCTCTCGAATCGCCCCTTCTGCAGGACTTTCCGGAAAGTCAATCTTCCCACCTGGAGCAATATGTCCTGGAAAACCTTTTCTATCCGGGCGCTTTACCAAAAGAACTTCATCTTCTCTTTCCACCATTACCATTGTATATAGCTGTGTCTCAAACTCATTCCAGTTCATCGTCACGGCTCCTTTTGTCTAATTTCACCCTCTCATTCTATCATTTTCTCTAAATCGTGTTTGTTTAATTTACATAATTTTTATAAACTTTGAAATAAATAATGCTTATCAACCTCATTGATTTAATCTCCATCTAATCATTTTTTCCAATAATCAAAAAAAAGTGTCAAATCATCAAAGATTTTAACACTTCGTAAATACAGATAATCAATTAAAAGGAGTTCTATTATTCAATCACAAAGCCAACAAACCCGCTTGGTTCAACAGATTCCATGGTTTATTAAAATGTGGCTGAAAGAAGAAATCCACAAAGCCCAGTTCATCGATGGTCATATTGTTTTGGATACAAACAGAAATAGTATTGATCATCTGAGTCATATCAGCTTTAGAAATAATTTGCGCCCCTAGAATTCTTCTTGAATCTATTTCATATAAAACTTTTATTTTCACTGGCTCATAAGTTGGCATAAATTCGGGTCGGTTATTTTCCTCTAAATCTATCACCTTATAGGGTATTCCTGCCTGCTTTGCCGTTACTTCGGTTAAACCTGTAGAAGCCATGTTATATTCGTAGATGTGCAGCCCAGATGTTCCTTGTGTCCCTTGGTATTTCACCTTCTGCTCCTCGATGTTATGTGCAACGATTGTTCCCATCCTAACAGCATTGGTAGCAAGTGGAATGTAACGATGTTCACCTGTCGGATTATAAGTAACCGCACAGCTATCTCCTGCTGCGAATATATCAGGATGACTTGTTTGCATGAATTCATTAACGATGATGGCACCGTTCGCTAGCATATCGACCTGCCCTTTCAACAACCCAGTATTTGGACGGAACCCAACACAAAGAATTACTAGATCAGTCTCAAATTCTCCTTCTGCCGTGATCACTTTGTTAACTTTTCCATCATCACCAGTAAACTGGGTCACTGTTTGATTTAAAGCTAACGAAATATTACGACGCTTGAATTCTTCCTCGAGAATATCGGTAAAATCCTTGTCTAAATATTTATTTAAAATTCGATCCCCACCGTCAATCAATGTGACATTTTTACCAAACTGTTCAAATGCTTCAACTAATTCAACACCAATATAACCGGCACCTATCACTGTAATATTCCGTGCATCTTTCGCTTTTTCGATAATGGCATTGGCTTGCTTGAAGTTTTTGGATAGCAAGATATTGTCTAACTTAATCCCTTTAATTGGAGGGATGATTGGCCAAGACCCTGTTGCCATGACAAGTTTATCAAACGTATCTTTTCTGACCTCACCCGTTACTAAATCTTTTACAGTGATAAATTTATGTTCGCTATCTATATCTAGCACTTCATGCTTCATGTTCATTTGTATTCCTAATTCTAAGAGTTCCTCTGGGGATGAATAGAATAATTGATTCGGATCCTTCGCTACGCCACCTACATAAAGAGCAATACCGCAAGAAAGGAATGAAACATTATCGTTTTTTTCATAAACCGTGATTGTTGCTTCTGGATACAACTCCGCCATATTCTTCACGGCAGCAGTTCCTGCATGTGTACATCCAACTACGACAATTTTCATTTTATAAACTCCTTTGAAAGTTAAGATGTTTTTTGTGAAAATATTCACATGTATATGTGAAATGTTTCACAATTTAACTATAATCAAAGTATACAACGAAAAAATGATAAAATCAATAACTTTGTGATTTATTTCACAAATTGAATTTCCATCAAAAAAAAGATGAAGCCGTAGACTCCATCTTCTCTAATCAAACATGTATTTTTACACTGATAACGTATAATCTATAAGCTATCCACCTTTGTGACAGCGATGTTCTTATTCATTGATGTTGGAATATAATCCTGGTCAATTAATTTGAGCAGGTGCTGCGAAGAAGCTGATTGATTTTCTTTCAGCTTTTCTCTAAGCTTGGCTTTCATATCATCATTTAGTCTTTCATAAATAAGATAGGCTTTTACTTCGTTAGAGGTAACCAACTTTCGATAAATCTTCGATACCTTCTTACTCGAGGGATCATCCATTTGAAAATCAGTACTCTCCTTTCAAGAAATAATATTATTTTTTAAATATTATGATAATACATTTCATTCTAAAACACAATTTATTATTATTTATTTATAATTGTAAAAGAAATTCAATGTTTCTCTTTATTATATAATAAAATATACTTTTTTGCTATTCTATAGCATTAAAGCACCAGGGAAAACAAATCCATTGGTACGACAAAATATTTTATTGATTAAACCACTTAAACAATTTCATGTATTTAATTGCTTGAAAAATATATATGAGGCAAAAATCGAAATGATAGAAGCCCGACCAAAATTACAATGACAAAGGTAGGAATAAAAAATGAAAGAATCAATACTAAAACCCCAATCAATACCAAAAACGGTTCGCTCTTTTCCAAACTTGTTTATCCTTTACTGACTCGTTTAAAAAAGCAGCGACGGACTAGGAACCTGAAGACCTAGACTGTCACTGCTTTTATTGCTATCATGTCCCGTTAGCGGAATAAAGCAGTATAGGCTAACTCATCGCTTGTTATCTGCGATAAATCATTCCGCATGGCAAATCCATCCTGCCATAATACCAGTAGAATAAAATCGGGTTATATTCGTAAAACCGGATTCTTCCAAAAGTTGTTCAATGTGATTTTCAGGAAGGAAAGAAATCTTCATAATGCCTCTGTTTACCATCTCGTCCATTTTGGATGATTCATGTCCGGCATCTACCCAAAAGCTTTTCCATACATTTAATCTGTCTTGAAGTTCGGCACCATCCGGGTCACCGTACGCACTAACGAGTACGAATGGAGCCCCTGGTTTCAAATGATCCTTAATGGTTCCGAGCAGCTTCAACTTCTCTTGATCATCGTCAATGAAGTGGAGAACCAAGATACAACTTGCCGCGTCGAACTTCGAGTCTGGAAGCGGTAGGTCGTCAATCGTTCCATGGATAAGTCGCACGCGGCTTTCCAATCCTAGTTGAACTGTTTTATTTTTAGCAATCTCAAGCATCTCTTTTGAAGGATCGACGCCGGTGAACGTCCATTTCGGGTTAGACGGTCCCCATGCGGAAAGTTCATTTCCGCCGCCCGCCCCGATTACAAGCAATGATGCCGCTTTTTCGCCAAATTGAACTCGATAATAAGATTGGATCATCACAAATAACATGTCATATGTGGGAATCGAGGTTCGAGTGTTTGCCTCGTATGCAATTGCAATATCGGAATTAAATGTAAATTCTTTAGTCATTTTTAACCATCTCCATTTGTTTTGTTATGAATACCCCATAAGAGTTTTATCTTCACCTTTGAATTAACTATATTACAGACTCTTAATATCTATAATTAAAATAAAAAAATTAATGGGAATGATTAAAATTCTTTATCGTATTTCCATAGTGTGTAAAGCACAATTCTCTAATATTTCATTCATTCTCTCCTTTATAAATATATTAAAGATCTTTAATATCTATAATTCATTTTAAATCACAATAAAATAAAAATCAAGATACACGTTTTTATCTTATAAATTAGAGTTACATGGGGGATTTTTAATCAAACTTTATTTCCAATAGTATTCGTCCTCACTTCTATATGACCGGTTTGAATAATGATTTTTTTGCATTTATAAAATTCTTATAACAAGTACTTCACCCCCAAACTACTAGAAACTAGAAAATAAAGACTGCTTAACGTTAAATCTTAAAAAAAATTATTCACTTTGCTAGCTAATTTAACCCTTCCATTCATTTCACAATCCTAAACTATCAATTAAAAGGTACACTCCCGTAAAAATCAGAAGAACATATGTAAAAATTCTAAAAACACGTTGGTTAAGCCATTTAAATAGGAATTGCCCTAAAATCAATCCAAGAATAACTAGCGGAATGGCGTACAAGCTCGATTTCCACACGATCATATTTGTCCCTACTGTAACGACTTGTGACACAAGACTTATTAAATAAATGAAAAGATAAAAAGCTAGTGTAGTAGCTCGTACCTTTTCTTTTCCTGTATCCGTTCCAGTAAAATAAAGCAGCAGCGGTGGCCCAGGCATACCAATACTGGTTGTTAACACTCCAGATAATCCTCCAACAAAATAATCCCGAAATGGAGTGGTTTTGATCTTAAGATTAACCATCATAAACAACGTTAGTAAAAGGATGATTACACTTACGATTAACTTTAAGTGATCAACATTAACTGATATAAAGACTATACTTCCTATCGGGACACCGGCAATGCTCCCAATAATAAACCTTTTTAACAAAAGATAGTCAATTTCCTTTCTAATTTTATAAATTAATGACAGTGAAATCAGCAACGATAAAATAAGATTGATTTGAATGGCTTCTTGAGGTAAAAAAAGTAGTAGCAAAAAGGGTGTTGCCATGATTGAAAACCCAAAGCCAGTACTAGTTTGAAGTATTGATGCGATTAATATTATGCAAATAAAAACAATAATGGTATTCAAAATGGACCTCCGAAACATTTTTAAAAATCTATATATATTTTAACATTAAAGATTGTATTTTTTTTAAAAAAGGCAGAGTTCCAACGAAAGGAGCACTGCCCCAAAAAACATAGGAAACTTAATAAACCCTAATAAACCCCTGCTATTTATTCATTCGAAAAATTACATTCCTAATCTATAATGATTTCTTCATTGCAATCGACGAAGCTTCATAACCAAATTTTTTATAAAGTTCATAGGCCTTTTCATTATTTCCAAATACATTTAATGCCAAAGATGTGACCTTATGCTCTTTTGCTTTCCTTTCCAATTCCTCTAACAATGCGGAGCCGTATCCTTTGCCTCTTGATTCTTCGTTAATATAAATATGATAAAGAAATGCTTGGCTCATTTCCTGTTTAATCTTGTACCAAAGAACTCCTACCTTCTTATACTCACTAGAATCATAGACATTATAAACATATTGATTTGCCGTATTTAGACCTTCTGGAAACAGCTTCTCCATCAGCTCTGCCGATTCTTTCTTTGCTTTTTCAAAAGGAAGATTAAAATTGGCTGAGATGCTCCCAGCATATTCTGGAATCATGAATTCTAAATAATCGTTGAAGTCTTGTTGGCTCATTTTTTCTAATTGAATCATTCGTTTCACCTCTAAAAATTTTTTATTTCTAATTTTACTACATTCCCTATTATTCTTTGTAAAAAAGCTTTTTACTGTGAATCGATTTTGTCCAATATTCTCTCAAACTAATTTATTATTGTCCCTTCCATTCCCATACAGTCTAGTGTAATATGAATATGAAAAACTTAATAGTAAAACTAGGGGTGTCCAATGAGCTGGGCTGAGAGAGGAACGCGTTGAAGTTTCTTGACTCTTCGGACCTGATCTGGATCATACCAGCGTAGGGAAGTTTAGTGTGAGCAACATTTGTATTAACTACTTCTACATATTAGCCGGGTCCTTCCATTATGGATGGAACCGGCTTTTTTATGTACTACTATTCAACTATGACACTGTTATGCTCTGGATCTTGTCCGTTTACTATTCCAAAAAAAGAAAAGGGAGAGATTTAATAACATGTCATCCTCAGTAAATGAAAAAAACATCTCGATTATGTCTAATTTTTCCGGAAGTAAAAAAGTTTACGAAACAGGAAGTCGTCCAGACTTAAGAGTCCCTATGCGTGAAATTGCTCTATCTCCTACTACAGGCTCATTTGGAGATGAAGAGAACGCTCCTTTGAGAGTCTATGATACTAGTGGGCCATACACAGATCCCGATCATATAGTCGATATTCGAAAAGGCCTTCCCTCCATTAGAAAAAACTGGATCACAGAACGAGGAGATGTCGAGGAATATGAAGGTCGTGAGATAAAACCTGAAGACAATGGTTACAAAGATGAAAACGATCCACGATTAAATATCGAAGTTTTCCCACGTGAGGATCGCAAACCTATGCGTGCAAAGAAAGGAACAAATGTAACACAGCTTCATTATGCAAAGAAAGGAATCATCACTCCTGAAATGGAATTCATCGCGATCAGGGAAAATATGACACCTGAGTTCGTTCGTGATGAAGTGGCAAGAGGAAGAGCAATCATTCCATCAAATATTAACCATCCAGAGAGTGAACCAATGATAATCGGGCGCAATTTCCATGTGAAAATCAATGCCAATATCGGAAACTCGGCTGTTTCTTCCTCTATCGAACAAGAAGTAGAGAAAATGACATGGGCGACTCGTTGGGGTGCCGATAACATCATGGATTTATCGACTGGGAAAAATATTCACACAACAAGAGAATGGATCATCCGTAACTCTGCTGTACCAGTAGGAACGGTTCCAATCTATCAAGCTCTTGAAAAAGTAAATGGAATTGCTGAAGATTTAACATGGGAAGTGTATCGTGATACGTTAATTGAACAAGCGGAACAAGGGGTCGATTACTTTACGATTCATGCCGGGGTATTACTACGTTATGTACCTATGACGGCAAAACGTTTAACGGGGATCGTTTCTCGCGGCGGGTCAATTATGGCTCAATGGTGTCTTTTCCATCATAAAGAAAACTTTTTATATACTCATTTTGAAGAAATCTGTGAAATTATGAAAACTTATGACATATCCTTTTCCCTTGGAGATGGTCTCCGTCCAGGATCGATTGCAGATGCTAATGATGAAGCACAGTTTGCAGAGCTTGAGACATTAGGTGAATTGACTAAAATCGCTTGGGAGCATGACGTACAGGTAATGGTCGAAGGACCTGGGCATGTGCCAATGCATTTAATTAAAGAGAATATGGATAAACAATTAGAAATTTGTAAAGAAGCACCATTCTATACACTCGGTCCGCTTACGACAGACATTGCCCCAGGCTATGACCATATTACTTCTGCCATTGGTGCAGCCATGATCGGTTGGTACGGGACGGCTATGCTTTGCTATGTAACCCCAAAAGAACATCTTGGGTTACCAAATAAAAATGATGTACGTGAAGGTGTGATCACCTATAAAATTGCAGCCCATGCAGCCGATTTAGCAAAAGGTCACCCAGGAGCACAAAAACGTGATGATGCATTATCAAAAGCACGCTTTGAATTCAGATGGCGCGATCAATTTAATCTATCATTAGATCCTGAACGTGCATTGGAATACCATGACGAAACACTCCCTGCAGAGGGTGCCAAAACCGCCCACTTCTGTTCGATGTGCGGTCCAAAATTCTGTAGCATGAGAATTTCACAAGATATCCGTGATTTTGTTAAAGATAAAGAAGAGGAGTACATTCAAAAAGGGCTTAAGGAAAAAGCGGAAGAATTCAAGCAATCAGGTGGAAAGATCTATCAATGAGTAGACTGAGAAATTCCTTTAATGACGCGGCAGAAGAGGTCATTGCTTTAGAAAAGGAAATCCACGAAATGCATGAAAAGATTCGTTTACTTGAATTGCGAAAGGAAGAATTACAACATAAATGTAACCATCAGTTTCAAGGGAATGATTACTATGAGAAGTGCTTGTTGTGTCATAAGATTGAAGTGTTGTATTACTAAATAAGGGTACTCTACCCTATCCAACTTTATCAGGTCAAATCGGAATCGATTTGACCTGTTTTTTATTCTTATTTATTTTATATTGAATTTCTAATGAGACAGTTCGAAAGTTATGTTAAAATGTAAAATATAGGAATACTCATGTTTTAATGGACTTTTGAAACCTTAAATAATGAGGTGAAAGTATAAATGGAATATAGAGAATTGAAACAAATGAGAATAAAACAATTTCTTGCTGTGAATGGAATATTGTTTTTACTCTTAACCATTTTCACTACTATACTATACGTATTAGAATTCAAAATGACCCATATGTTTATTTTATTAGGAATAATGTTACTAATTTCATCAATCTATGGATTTATTAAAGGCGAATCAACAAAATCATTCATTCCTATTCTCGAACAAGTCGCTATTTATGAGAAGGAAAAGATGGGACCTGAATGGAAAAAGCAGTATAAAGTAGGTCATTTTTGTAATTTACTGTTATCTGGATTTATGTTCTTACAAGCCTACTTAACACTCAAAGATACAGATCCTTTATTTGATGTCGATATTGTCTTTCTAGTAGCTTTAGTCTTTATTTTCGCCATCATTTTAAATATTAGTTTCCTTTTACACATAAGAAAAGTAGATCAGTCTTATTCAAGTATGGATTTTATTGGATATACCAAGAAACAAACCACCATATGGGCAATTGTTGGAACTCTGGTCGGTTTTATGATGGTTGTTATGGTGGTATGTTACGTATTATTAACTACTTATATTTAATTGAAAAGGATTAAAGCTGACTTTAAGATACCATTCTAATATTGAAATTAGCTTTTTTGTCATAATGAGCGCGGGATAACTTTTTTTACTTTTGTACTCACATCTCCCCCATAACCTCACCTATAACATTCGCTAAAATATCGGCCGTCCTATACTCTTCCTCTAAGGTATTTTCAACTCCACCGATATTGATTAAAACAGATTGACCCAATAAATCATGATTATAGGTACTTTGTTTCTCCTGTGACTTCACAATAACTCCCCTTGACAAGCCCGGGTACTTTTTTTCGAGTTTCTGATGAAGAAGCTTCGCAAATGCATTATTTTCTTTAAATTTCTCACTTGATTTTGAATTGACAAAAGCAATCTTAGCATATTTTTTCCCATTTAATTCTACTGTCGTAACCTCTCGAGAGCTCGAATCCCGGTGAATATCTAAGATCATTTTGATACCTTTATTTTCCTCCAATACTTTTGTTAATGGCCCCCTGGCTACTTGGTAAGCCTGAAAGTATTCCATTTCCCTCTCATTCAATAAGCCAATAATATCTGTTTTGTTATGGAAGGAGTATATTTGTTCTTCCTCCAATGATTTAGCTAACCTTTCTCCAACGAGTGTAATATTTTTTGATTTATGATGAGCAAGATCAGGATCATCTACATTTATAAGCGATGTGAAGGATTCACGATTATGAGAATGATTGATTAAAATGGTAGGAGCTTTTTCATAAATAGGTGCTGCTGATTGGTTTTGATTGATAGAGGATAGAGTATTGTTAATGGTTTCTTTTCCGTTAAAAAAGAAAACCCAAGAAAATGCCATGATACAGAATATCATCCCTGCCGAAGCAATAGACCATTTTTTAGCTTTTCTTTTTTTATCTAAATTTCGTGCCATCTGTTTTAGTTTTGTATCAGTATTTGAAATAAACTCATCTTTTGGCACAAGGGGATAGGTTTCTTTTATCAGGTTAAATAATTCATGATCAGTTGGCATTTCCAATGACCTCCTCTATGTCCAAATGAATCTTCCTTTTCAACTCTCTTAATGCTCGATGATAATTTACTTTTACTTTTGATTCGCTACAATCCAAAATTTCAGAAGTTTCCTTAATTGAGAACTCGTTAATTCCTCTTAGTATGACAACCGCTCTATGGAGTGGTTTCAACCTTGAAATAGCATCATGCACGAGCTGTTTCATTTCATTATGTTCTACAAATTGGGTAGGTTCTTTTTCAGTTGAAACTAATTGTTTGAAAAAGTTCTCCTTGAAAATCGAAGTAAATTTTTTCTTTCTGTAATCATCAACTGCTACATGCTTTGCAATTGAAAAAATCCATGTTTTTAAGCTAGTTGATTGATTATAGGTAGATAAATGATTCAGTACACGGATAAAAACCTCTTGAGTCATATCCTCCGCATCGTTCTGGTTACCAGAAAAACAAATGAGAAATCTGTAGACATCCAAATAGTGCATACGATAGATTTCACTAATTCTCTCTTCTAAGTTCTCCCCCAAGTAACTCCCCCCTCTAATTTTCGCTTTCAACCATTATTCGTATAAGTCATTAAAAAAGTTACAGCTTTTTAAATCTTTCAATAATTAATTCTTTTATTAACGGGAAATTCCTTTTAATTCAAACAGTTTACATAATATATTTATAGTAACTTAACACTTACTTCCCTGTTGTGAGAAATCTCAAAACTCTTAGAATTATAAAAAATATGGTAAACTACAAATTATAGAAAAAACTTATTCAGGGGGAAATTCGGTGAATATTTCAGACATCACTAAAGAAATGAATAAAGTCTTAGTTGGACGTGAAAAGGAAGTTCAATTATTGACCATTGCCCTTCTTCAAGATGGCCACGTTTTATTAGAAAGTGTACCAGGCACCGGAAAAACACTTTTAGCCAACACTTTCGCACAATGTATCCAAGGAACATTCAAAAGAGTTCAATTCACACCTGATGTACTCCCAAGTGATATTACAGGAATCCAGTATTTCAATCCAAAATCACAAGAGTTCGAGCTGCGTACAGGTCCTGTGGTAACAAATGTTCTTCTCGCCGATGAAATTAACCGTGCGACACCAAGAACACAAGCTAGTCTTCTTGAGGTAATGGAAGAAAAACAAGTGACGATTGATGGAGAAACCGTAAAACTTCAACGACCGTTCATTGTGGTCGCTACTCAAAATCCAGTTGAGAGCCAGCAAGGTACCTTTCCACTTCCAGCTGCACAATTAGACCGCTTTATGATGAAAATCCCGTTTACATATCCTGACATAGAAGAAGAAAGAGTCATCTTACAACGATTCAGACAGAGCCACTCCATAGAAACGATAGAACCTGTCTTTACCTTGGAGGAAATTTTAGCTTTATCAAAGGAAGTGGCAAATGTACATGTTTCAGAGGATATCGAGTCCTACATTTTACATATGACGAGAAAAACACGGGAACATGAAAAGATTGCTGTTGGGGCAAGCCCACGTGCAAGCTTGGCGTTATTAAAAGCCTCACAAGGTCATGCTTTTGTGAATGAAAGGGATTATGTTATTCCAGAGGATGTAAAAGAGGTCGCCCTCTATGTGCTTGAACATCGACTCTTACTTACTCCCGAGGCTTCTCTAACAAATACAACCCAAGAAGTTATGGAAGAAATCATTTCTGAGATTGGGTCTCCTGTCGAGGCTAGCTAGACAGTGAAGTGGAACCGAGTTGTAGTAGACGATCGTTATCATGACTTCAGTCAATATTTTAGTGTCATATTCATTATTTTCAGCTTTTTATTAGAGTATTACACTGCACTCACCGTGTTTGCTGTTTGTTTTATCTATTTTAGATTCCACCACTATTATTTTAAACAGGTTGGGAGAAAGCTTAGGTTTAAAAATACTATTCAACGAACTCGCTTAAATGTGGAGGATCAAGAAAAGTGGAAGCTTGAGTTTGAAAATAAAGGACTTCCGATTTTTGGGGCGCATTTAAAAATTACTTTTTCTAACATCGTTGAGCCTATCGGACTGCAATACGTGGTTGATCACCATGACAAAGTGGAGGTGGCTTTCCCTTTTCAATTAGGTAGGAACGAGATCGGGTCTTTTACGATTCCAATCGAAGGAAAACGACGGGGACTATGCAGAATTAGCAAGATGGAACTAGAGATTCCACACTTATTCGGGAATGGAAAGCTGAATTTAACACTTGCACAGCCTGTACATTCTACCATTCTTGTATTTCCAAAGGCGAAACCAGTTGTTATTGGAAATGAGACAAGAGCTTTGGGTGATGGTGATCTCCCTATTCAAACATCTCTTTATCAAAATCGGTTTCAACCAGTTGGAACAAGAGATTATATCTATGGAGATCAGTTTAAAGATATTCACTGGAAGGCATCTGCTAGAATGCAAACCTTACAGACTAAGGTATTTGCTCCTTCAACAAAAAAAGAATGGCTGATCTCTCTTAATTTAACAGAGCATTACTCCATTACTCGACGACTTGAAGACTTAACAAAGGAAGTAGCCTACTTAATTCACAAAGCGGTAAAAGATGATATTCATTTTTCACTTGTGATCAATATTAGGAGTCAGGGAGTTTTCCCGTTTTATTATCTTGCGGCAGGGAATGGAGTTTCGCAAGGTCAAACGGCACTAGAGGTCTTATCCACCCTTTCAACAGATGACACAACTGTGCCATATAGTATTGTGCTTCAGCAATTACATATCCAAAAGCTATTACCCCCTACCATGATTCATGGTGGTTCCACTACACAGGATGTGGAACGATTGATGCAACGGATCTCTTTTGATGGCGTCGAAGTCCTCATGATCCAAGATGGTGAAGAGAAAGGAGCGTTATTGCCATGGAAGCAGATCTCGTAAATCCTTATCCAAACGAAAGAACGCTCCTTTCATTAAAAAGAGCTCTACTTTTATTTAATGATTGTCTTTTTATTCTCATGGGATTATCCGTTCTTCTTTCAAATCAAGAATTAATGATGGATTATCTTCCATTTTTAGCGATTGCATATGTATGTCTAGCAATCACTTGTGTTGTAAATGTATTTAGCACCAAAGCTACTATCAATACAGTACCCACTTTTCTATTATTAGCAGTCGCTGGATATCTGTTTTGGGACATGAAAATATGGATTTTATTACTGGTTCTTATCATTCTATTTGGCCGACTTCAAAGATACAAAGAAGATGCAGAAGTCTATTATGAGATGGGAAGTGGCTACTTTCTATTATTTTTGATTTTAGCAGCTACTTCGCTCTTAGTAGGAAGTATGACAGAATTTGAGAACAGTCGCTTGATATATCTCGTCCTATTTATACAATTATTATCACTAATAACAGGAACATTTCTGTTAAGAAGCATTCAATTTGGTTCATTTAATAAGAAGCATTCGATAATTCCATATCTATTCGGAGCTTCAATATTGCCTTTTATCATAGGCGGAATCGTCTGGTTTTTGATTCCACATGTAAAAAATTTAGGTATATTCTTTTTTTCTAAAGTACTTGGTGTTGTTTCCATAGCTGTTAATCCGATTATGGGTCTTCTCTCTTCGTTTTTACCAGAAGAGTATGTTAAAAAGGCTTTTGGAATGGAGGATAAAAAGGAGAAGACACTTGAAGTATCCCAGTCTGATATGGAAATTCATGAAAAAGCATTTTATGAATCGGTGTCCTTTCCTTATGTACAAGTCATGATCATCCTTTTATTACTAGCAGCTGGAATCTATTTTTGGAGAAAAAGAAAGCGAGGAAGCGATCCTACTCCTAAGAATACAGTAGCCATTTCAACTTCTAACATAGATGTTGACTTATCGGAAACTCCTCCGCAGAAATCATACATTTATTCATCTTCGGCAGGGAAAATAAGAGCGGCTGTTGCTGAATTGGAAAAGACTTCAAAGATATGTGGAAAAGAAAGAAAAACTGCGGAAACGATTAGGGAATGGTTTCAACGTATTGATATTGAACAATCTACTAAGTTTTATGGCATGTATGAAAGTACCCGCTATGGCCAAAAGGACTACTCCACTGAAGAAACAGAGTGGTTTGTTAGTGAAGTCAATAGAATTATGAGAGAATGGTCAATGTTAAAAGAATAGTTTACTGTCGGTGCCAGGTACAAATACGTCCTTTTGTACCTGGCACACCCTTTACGATTTAAATTATTTCGAATACCAATAATAAGCATAGTCTGTCATCACTGAAGCTTGCCCCATTTGTCTTAGCATTGCGGTAATATTCCCCCTATGGTACGACCCATGATTGACAATATGATAAACCATTTCAGCTAAACTTGTATCTCTTTTACTTGCATAAGGATTATCGAGATCGATTAACCTTTCCAGATCATCTTGTTGATTAAGGAATTCCTTTATACTCTCAGATTGGTCGATAAATAGCCTCTCCATCTCATTTATGCCAACCAAATCGGTTCGCTCCAATAATTGCATAGATTGTTCAGTCGAATCCTTCATCTCTTTGCCTTTCATCACTTGAAACCATCCGTAATCAACCACGTAAATATGGGACAATACTTTAGATACTGAAGGAAAAACACTTGGAATTTCTCTAGAATAAATATCTTCTGGAAGCTCTTTGACCCGCGTAATGATTTTGTTGTTTGCCCATACATGATAATCGTACATTTCCAATGCGTGATGTGACATCCTTTATTCCCTCCTTATTATCATGATCATCGATGATTACTTATTCTCTTGTGTTTGACGTCTAGAGATCACCACATCATTATATATGTGTTAAGTTAATATATCATTACGGAATCATGTATTTTTGATGACTTTTCTAGCATTCGTTTTACATACGAACCTACCTTAATGTCGAACGCAGAAATCACCACTTCACTACTTCTTCAATTTGACTAATCACACTCCATCTTTTATCTGGTATTGCATTTTATGAACTTCAATAAATTATTTTTTATTACACAGTTTGGGTCCGCTACACTGTAAATAAGAATAAAATGATATAACAAGATTTGGTTTTAAGCATCTCTAAACATAGGGGGGGTTTAATGCGTTATTTAATGATTTTTATATTAAGTTGTTTGATTGTGTTTAGTGGTTGTGCAAAGGCCAACCAAAAAAATGATAATATTGAAAAGACTGATCAAGTAGAAGACAATGTGGATAAGATCGAACCCGAAGAAGAAAATAAAGAAAATCAGGAAGAACAGAAAAATGGATTTGATGACCAAGAAAAGCCAAAAGTTTACGAGAATGATAGCTATCGCAATGTCACCCTAACAGGTAATAAGGGGGACTATATTGTTACAGGTGAAGCACGTGTATTTGAAGGAGTGTTTCTTTATCGAGTGTCGGATAATCAATCCTATTTAATTGAAGATCATGTACAGCTTACAAAGGGAGCACCGAGCTGGTCCCCGTTTAAATTAAATATTTCTCTTAGTGACAAGGAATTACCTGAAAACGAAACCATAACACTTGAGCTATACCAAAATAGTCCAAAGGATGGAAGTGTGATTCATCAATTACTTATTCCAATTCCGTTGTTTGAACAGTAAATTAGACAAAATATAATGCACCCCTTTTTCTACCATCAGTTTATAAACTATAACTAAAGGGAAGCTAAATTACACAACAGTCACTCAAGGAGGTTATCTTTATGCAAAAAGAAATACTATTCCACTTCAATGATGATGGCAATATCCCAAATAACCCTTCCCTTCCAGTACTTATTTATCCTTCTGTATTTAAGACCCATCCAGAAAAAATCGAAAAAACATTTAATCAAAATAACTGGTTAAATAGTTGGACGAATGGTGTCTTTGATTACCACCATTTCCACAGCAATACACATGAAGTATTAGGTGTTAAAAATGGCTCTGCCACTATACAATTAGGTGGGGAGAATGGGCAGATCGTAGACGTCAAAACTGGGGATGTAATCGTATTGCCAGCAGGCACTGGTCATAAGAGGATCTCATCAAGCCCGGATTTCTCAGTTGTCGGCGCATATCCTGATGGCATAGGTTTTAATCTAAAAATCGGTGAACTTAACGAAAGACCTCAAGTGTTGAAAGATATTGAAAAAGTTCCCTTCCCAAAATTGGATCCAGTTTTTGGTTTTAATGGTCCTTTATTGAACTATTGGAAGTGATAGAAATGTATCTTCATTAAACTATTTGTCTGTATATGGTAAATATTCTAAGGAAAGGGGCTGTCCAAAAAGGGGACCGAAACCACTATGATTGTCCGTATATAGAAGATGTACCTGAGGCATTCTTTTATATATTGAAGTTGCGGTTCCTGACAGGCTGTTTTTTTGGACAGCCCCTATCAACCCGTCAAACACGTCGATGAATCTTATAATTTATCTCTAAAAAAGGCAATGTGAAGATCCACATTCTATGCTGCGCCTCCATTACTCCTTCTCTTACTTCCTTCACATCAAATTGTTCCTCAAGAGGTAGTTTAAATAAATATTTTCTGAACGTTAAAAACACTCCTGAATCTGCATTAGGATTCATCTCTCTTTTACTACTTAATCGCAAAGCTTTTCCTTGCTGACTAAGCTCTAGGATCCCTACCATTGCAGCCCATGGCAATGGCAATGCTATATTCATGTATGTTCGACTTTGTTCATTATTAAAATGTGAAGAGTACAATGCCACAAAGGTAACATCATCTTTGACCTTCCTCATCCATGCACGAACATTCTTTCTTCCATCTAATTCATCATCGATTGAGTAAATATCCCCTGTCATTTCAAGTCGTTCGTTTGATACAGGTAAATTGATCTGTTGAACGTTTCGACTGATTTGACGGTATAATGCTGCAAACGGTTTGAACCAAATCCGCCACTTTACTTCTGCAAATAGCTGGTATTCATTCGTATTTTCATAAAAGTCGATGACCGACGGTGCCAAAGTGTCAACATTTATATCCGGTTCATACATTTTCATTGAATCAACAAGTCCCGAGTATCTGTGTTCATACCCCGAAACCATTTTGCCTTCTAGAACCGATTCACCGATCTTCCATTTCCCTCTAATTCTACTAACTGGAAACCTTTTCGGCCTTTCTTTAGAGTTTGGTGTATGAATCCACCAAGCCATAATTCCTATCAAGCCAAAGAAAATCGAATTTATGATTCCATGAAATTTCAGCATAAAATCAATCGTAACGAAGGAATTCCCGACTAAATTCCCTAAAGCATATGATAACGAAAATAATATTGTAACGGCTATTGAACCAAAGGAGATTCCAACTAGCCACTTCTGCAGTAAATTGTGAAAAGAAGTTTTAGAGATTAATACCATCAGACAATAGATTCCAACAATATATATGAGTACAGATAAGACCTCAAGCCAAACAGAGAAAGTAATACCAAGCGCTACAATTATTGGAGATACCAACATAATAATAGTGACTAAGTGGTAAAGTTTTGTTTTATAAAGTCTCCCAAGAAATCCTACAAAAATAGGTAGCAAAAAGGCAGAATAATGAAAATGGATTGCCGTTAGTGAGGTGATCAACGGTGAAAATCCAGTAGTAATACCAGCTTCAAATGCGAAAAACCAAGCTCCGCCAATAGTAATATACATTAACCCCATATTAATCGAGAATTCTTCAAGATTTGTAAATCCTCTATGTAAAAAACGATGGAATCCATAAAGAGCTATCAACATGGTATAGAGAAAATAAACTGCTGCTAAAATCCCATCCCATGATGTATGATCTGTCATATTTAATATCGCCACCGAAGCAAAAGCAGGAATTCCGATCACGAAGTAATAGTTACGAAATCGACTCTCTTTTTCCAAAACAAGATGTAAGATAAATGGCACATAAAGCAACTGTGCAATCGTTAAAATCAACATATACCACGGAAAAACACCAAAAAATAGGATCATTAAAAATAAAATGGCATTCAAACTAATTAATTTATTCATCTTCAGTAAATTCTCCTTCATAACGAAAAACGACCCCGATTAGCGGATTTCTCACTTCAACTTTTATATAGTAGACATCCCGTGCTTCAATGTACTTCTCTATTACAGTCGCAATCCCTTGAAACAGTCTAGGTAAAGGGATTTCTATCTTCCCAAGTACAAGCCGCTGCCTTTTCGATTCAATTTTCAAGTAACCTTGTCGAGTAGCCGTGAATGATAAATCTGAATAAACGATGTGCGGTTCACCTAAGTAGTCTTTAACAACATTCCGTTCAGAATCAAAACTCATTAAGGCATTAAAATATCTCCTCTGATTCTTAAAATAAAATATTCGTTCCCAATGAACCTGTTCTTCCCCATTCGTTCCTATTTTTATAGAATTAACGATTGAAAAAGGAACATTCTTTCCGTTTTCAGGAAAAAGCAATTTCCATTTAACCCCTATCCATGACACGGGATATAACCACTTTGGACCACCTTGGATCGTTTTCATCACACCAGATCCTTTAAATCTTTCTTTTAAGTCATATCTTTTTTGTAACATTGGGTGAAGTTGTTCATACCGTTCTGCCAGTACTTTTTTATAAATGGACATTAATTTCTCCTTCTCCTGCAGTTACTAGAGGTAGGAACATCATTACTGATAAAAAACCCCACAATCGAAAGAATGAGTAATGTGATATTGAATGTAAGTGGTGAAAAGGGATGTGTTAAACTACTAGGCTCTGCAATGATTGCGGCAATCGTTAGTAAAGGAAAAATAATAATCTGTATTCCTAGTAATCTTCGTTTATAAGGATAAAACAACCAAATAAGCCCAAACAGAACTTCTATAATACCAACTGCTAAAACAAATGAAGCCGCTTGATTTGATGTCATCTTAACTAAACTTCCTGCCATAGCGATTTCATCTGGATGGCGAGCAAAAATCTTAGGGATCCATCCATGATATGACCAAATAAAGAAGAATAAAAAACTAATCATCCATGTACTAAAAAAACGTATGTATTGTAAATGTGGTGTCTCTCCTTTTTCAAGCCATCTCTTTAAAACATCAAAACTAAGGGCAGTTGCCCAACCTATGAGTGGTCGAAACAACAGCTTATCAAATAATACTCCCATTCGGCCAAAATTCACTTCATAATCATATTGGGTCAAAAACTTAATAGAATCCTGATTAGGCTTATATTGCCAATACCCTTTCCCTTCACGAATCATTGAAAATTTCTGATCTGTGCCAAAATGTAAGGAGGAAGTCCTTGTTTCATCATCTGTTTGATGGCTCCCGACACTCTTCCCCCAGCCTTCTACTGCCATCCCAAAACCGATTTTAGTTTTATAGGTAAAAAGCTGAGGCTCATCTACTTTTTTGGGTAAATACTTAATCGAAGTAAAACGTAAATCCCACTGTTCATGATAATATGGGGTTTGTGTTGCCTCCCATAATCTTTCCATCTCTGTATTGATTGGTATTTCAACATAAATTGGTTTATTTTTCATCAATCACGCCTCCGCAAATATCTTAGCATAAAATTTGATTAATTTGAGAGTTTTATAAGGTTAATATCAGATAAAGAAAAGCGTCGGCTTATCTTATATACCGTTATAAATGACGTCAGTAAGCGGAGAAATCTTTTATCAATCATTCAAGTAACCTTATAAACAAACAAAAAAACGCCTTATCCGGCGTTTTTTTGTGATTGTTGTTTCGTTATTTCAATGTGAAGAATTTGATGTCCATCTATTTCTTTTATTTTAAAAATAAACCCTTCCTCTTCAACGGTATCTCCTAGCTTAACATCGTATTGCTTTGTTAAGAACCAACCTCCGAGAGTATCAACATCATCTTCAATTAATTGGATCCCCAACAGGTCATTTACATCTTCTATTAGAACTTTACTGTTGATGATATAGTTATCATTTGAGACTTTGCGTATTTCTGGTAATTCATCTGTATCAAATTCATCCCGAATTTCTCCAACGATTTCTTCGAGGATATCCTCAACTGTCACAATCCCTGATGTTCCCCCATATTCATCCATAAGAATGGCCATATGGGTTCTTTCTTTTTGCATTTTTAATAACAAATCATGAATTGGGATTGTTTCAATTACTTGAATAACGGGCTTTACAAAAGGAACAATGGCATTTTCTTTGTCCAATGATTCATTATTAACGGTTGCCGTGAGAATATCTTTAATATTGACAATCCCCTTAATATGGTCTGTATCTCCGTTAGCTACAGGATAACGTGTATATTTTTCTTCTTTAATGATTTGGAAAACATCCTCAAGATTATCGTCCAAAGACATATAAACCATTTCTGTCCGTGGAACCATAATCTCTTTGGCAAGACGATTATCGAATTCAAAAATATTGTTTACATACTTTAACTCAGCTTGGTTGATTTCCCCACTTTTATAACTCTCTGAAAGAATCAGTCTTAACTCTTCTTCGGTATGTGAGGTTTCATGTTCTGACGCTGGTTTTAAACCAAAGATCCCAACTAATAATCTTGCTGAACCATTCAACGCCCAAATAAATGGATACATTATTCTATAGAACCATATTATTGGTTTGGCAAAAACAATCGTTACTGCTTCAGCTTTTTGGATCGCAACTGTTTTTGGAGCCAATTCTCCAACAACTACGTGTAAAAAGGTAATAACCGCAAATGCGATAGCAAATGACAATATATGTGTAAGAGACTCATTTAATTCAAATCTTTCAAATACAGGATGTAGTAATTTTTCGACAGTAGGTTCTCCAAGCCACCCTAAGCCAAGGGCGGTTATCGTTATACCAAGTTGACAAGCTGATAAGTACTCATCTAGATGTGTAATGACATGTTTGGCCGCTTTCGCCCCAACTTTATTTTCTTCAATTAATTGATCAATTCTAGTACTACGAACCTTTACGATGGCAAATTCTACTGCCACAAAAAACCCTGTTAATGCGATTAAAATCGCTACAAGAATCAAATTTATTATTTCCAACGAGTAGCCTTACAAGAGTAAGGCGTACACCTCCTAATGTGTTTGGTTTTTGGAGGAAGATTTTCGTGGAAACACACTCTACACTAATAATAGAATAAGAGACTTTAGTAGTGTCATACTTTCAGAGGATAAATGTTTCCTCAGAAAATCTTCCTTATTTAGTTTATTTTCATTTATATAATCCACAATTTTTTTAGCTTCGTTTTCTAGTGTTTCCATACTCATCTTAAGCTCATTAGATTCAAAACTTGCCTCACTATCTTCAGATAGTATTTTCTTAATTTCTTCTAAACTCATTTTATCTGCCTTACATTTTTCAATCATCTTCAACTTATCTACGGCGTCCATATTGTACACTCGATAGTTAGAAGCAGAACGTTCTGCAATTAATAACCCAATACAAGTGTAATAGTCAATTGTTCGCTTCGTTACATTTGATAGATTAGCAAGTTCACCGATTCTTAGTTTCTCTGTCCCATTAGAAACACACTCCAAACTATAACGTGATGGTATGAGAATATCTTACCTTCTTTTTCATCATTTTGCAATAAAAAAATGTACACTAAAAAAGTCAGCTCCCTATTGAGAACTGACTTTGGATAAACGATAGATAACAGCCACAGTTGCCGTAACAATAAAATATGAAAGTTTTAAACCACCACTTCACTAAGTGGGTGTTTGCAAAAACATTCCTGCCGTCCTCAATCCATGAGGCATGACATTCCAGTTTTAATGTAAAACTCCCTATTCAAATGTAAAGGTTAAAACTTTATATATACTACGCACAACGCAGCCTGTATTGATATAATACCTGATACTTTAATAAATATCAATGATTATTTCTTCCATGCCGAATGCAAATCTTAACTCATTAATGAATTTGATCTGATCCTCGGGCAGATTGGCTTGCATGTTTCTTGCAAAGTGTTTCCGCCTTTTTAATACTTTCTTTTAACCATATTGGTGAATTTACATGGTCCTGGATTTCTTCATATCCCATCCAATAAACGGCTTCTACTTCATCTGTACTTTTTGCATAAGGTTCACCAAAATCAAATTCACATAAGAAAACTATATCCACAACTACTCGCTCATCTTCTAAAATAAAAGAGGTATTACGAACATAATCTAATGGATCTTACACTTTAACCCCTACCTCTTCAAACAGCTCCCTTTTCAGCGTTCTCTCTAAAAGGTCACTTGAGTTACCTTCATTTTCAACGGTACCACCGACGAGTGAAAGAAGGCCACCAGCATGCTCTTCCTTTTTGCTTCGTTCAATGACGAGCCATTTATCTCCTTTATAAACCGCACCCTCTACATTAATTAAAAATTTTATTCTCTCCTACCTTTGAATTAAGCCAATTAGCGGTTGAGCTTTTTTAAAATTAATTAAATTATCTTTATTTTTTAGAAACCAACTCAATAAAATGCTGTAATATTCTCGCGGTTAATCCCCAAATGACACGATCCTCGAAATAATAAAAATGTTCTTTCATGTCTCTCGCCTGCCAGTTGTAATTTTCCCCTCCTGGAATGTCTTGAAAAGGAAAATCTGTTGAAGGTTCTACTTTATAAGCAACATTAAATAAATCCGGTTCTTTTTCAATTAACTTAGATAAAGGGGTCGTAAAGATCTCTTCTACTTCGGTTGGATTCGGTTTAAAGTTAACGGTAGGATCAATCACGGCTACAAAAGGATAGAGAATCGTTCCAAATGGAGACACGATATAATCTAATGGAATAAGATCACCAATTGAAGCTCTATTAATTCCAAGCTCCTCACAAGTTTCCCTAATCGCGGCGCTTTTCTCACTTTGATCATCACGATCAACTTTTCCTCCAGGAAAACAAATCTCTCCAGGCTGTCTTCTCATTGTTAGAGATCTAACTTCAAACAGCACATGTGTCTCCCCTTCCATTTCAATAAGAGGTAGAAGGATGGAGAACTTTGTAAAATGCTCACTCCCTAAAATTTTAGGAGTACGACCACTGATCTTCTTCAAATCATCTAAATTCAACAATACCACCACCATATACAGCCTTCTTCTCCTTACTATTATACCCTCAACCTACACCCCACCCCAAACAATAAACTCCCGCAAACACACCACCACGCTAACGCACCACCGCACCGCGGGACGGTTCTCGAGCACGGTAACGCGTTAAATCCTTCGAGAACCGTCCCGCGGTACTTTAAAGTAGTAAATTATTTTGAAGTCGGAAAAGGAAGATTAAGAGTAAATCGAAATTATTCTTATTTACAAAACGTAATCATTACGATAAACTAGTTTAGGAATGATTATTGAGAGGGGTTATTTAATTGAAGACTAGAAATATTTTATTAGGTTTCATTCTGATTCTTTCCACCATTTTAGCGGCTTGTGGTTCCGATACGGAAAAAGCTAACTCGGAAAAGACCAAGAAGCTTGACGGAGAAAAGCTAACAATTTACACAACACTTTATCCACTAAAAGATTTTGCAGAGAAAATCGGCGGGAATAAAGTTGAAGTAAAAACACTCATTCCAACTGGAGGAGATGCACATACTTTTGAACCAACAACCAAAGACTTAATAGAAGTGGCAGAAGCTGATGCCTTCATTTACAACGGACTTGGCATGGAACCCTATGCTGAAAAAATTAAGAAAGCAGTTGATTCTGATAAAACTTTAATGATAGAAGCATCAAAAGGTGTAGATGTCATTACCAGCGGGCATAACCATGAACATGGGCATAACGAAGAGGGGCACTCAGAAGAACATACTCATAAAGAAAATGCCACTCACTCCAAAGAGGATCATAACCATGAAGGAAATGATACTCACGCCGAAAAAGAACATACCCATGAAGAAGAGCACGGTCACGATCATGGCCATGATCACGGTGATTATGATCCACATGTATGGTTAGATCCATATAAATCTATTACACTTGCAGAAAATATCAAGAATGCACTAGTAGAATTATCACCTGAGGATAAAAAAACATTTAATAAGAATTTCGAAGATCTAAAAGCAAACCTTGAAGAGCTCGATCATGAATTTCATGAGTTAGTAGAAGGAAAAGAACAGCCAGAAATTGTCGTCTCTCATGCTGCTTATGGTTATTGGGAAAAGTCTTTCGGGATTCATCAAATTGCGGTTGCGGGACTTTCACCAACTGACGAGCCTTCACAAAAGGAATTACAAGAAATCATTGAGGCTGCAAAAGAACATAAGATTAAGTATATTCTGTTCGAACAAAACGTCACGCCAAAAGTTGCTGAAGTCATTCGTAAAGAAATTAACGCTGAATCACTCCGACTTCACAATTTATCTGTCCTTACAGAAGAAGACATTAAGAACGAAGAAGATTATTTCAGTTTAATGAGACAAAACATTGCGACATTGGAAAAAGCTCTAGAGAAGAAATAGCACCAAAAAAATGGGGAAGCTCGCCATCATTGAGCCTCCCCATTCTTAATTAAATGAACTCCCTACAAGTTGTAATTCCTAATCTCCCACACTCTCCTGTATTAAGGAACCTCACCGAAATTCTCCTTTCCGAACCACACCCAATCACCACCGAATAGTTCACGAAGACTGTTCTCTTCCTGAAAACCAGCACCTTTATAGCAACGCCTTGCCATCATATTCCCTGATCTAACCCTAATGTAAATCCAAGGGTAATGAAATTGTTGAGCTTTATTCTCCAATAATAAAACTAACTTTCTTCCAATTCCTTGGTTTCTATTATTTGGGGCTACGACAAGATGGGCAAATTCTAAATCTCTTCCTTCATCATCCACCCATATTTCTCCATAAGCGATAGGTTGATGATCTTCCTCCAATATATAACAAAGCTGATCCGTTGCTTTTAACCAATGAAGAAAATCCTCTTCGGTAAAAGTCGATTTGTTGATTGTGTTAAAACAATCAACTTGATTAATGAGCCATTCATTAATCGTAAAGACATCATCAATACGGGCTTCCCTTAATTTCATACCACATCCCCTTCCTCATTCATCTCGACATTCTAAAACGGCACGATCAATAAACTCAAGGATCTCTTGATTTATAGGAATTAATCCTGCTTTGCTAGCATTTTCAAGATTTTCTTAAATCCCAAAACTTGTCCATCAATACTTGATTCCCATTAAACGTCTGCTCATTTAAAAGAATGATATCCTTTGCTAGAATGACTCCTTCCTCGGATTCAGGTAATATCTTCTTCCTTAGACAATATTGGATTCGGTTCAAAATCGATATCCACTGTTTGGTTATAATTGAATCATCTTCCATCCTAGGCATATTTAATCTAAGTAATTCAAGTTCCCCTTCATCAAAATAATTTTCCCACGAATCCATTCTTTCCTTTGATGAATGTATAAGGGGAAGTAATGTTTCCCAATCAAGATTTCCTTCAAAATCATTCATATTAAGTAATGTATTGATCCTATCTATTGAATTTGATAGTTGCTCCACTTGCTCCATTAACTGCTTCCTTTGGGCTTTAAGGATACTTATTGTAGAAATTTCTTCTACTAGAAGCTTAATATCATCAAGGGAAAGCGAAAGTGATTTTAAAATCTGTACTTTCTCAAGCTTCATAAGGTCCTGTTTTGAATATAATCTTCTTCCACTAAGCTCTTTTTTGCTTGGTTTTACTAAATCAATTCCATCATAATAACGGAGTGTTCTCACTGAAATACCCATTTTTTTTGACACTTCCCCTGTTGTCCATGACATTTAATAATCCACCGAAAAAAGTATTGAAGGTAACGTTACGTCACCTACTACAATTAAATTAGCACATTTTGGGAGGTAGGAAAATGCAATTTTCAGAAAGTAACCAATGGGGAGTAAAAGAGTTCATTTCATTATTGTTGCTTACGCTACTATTTGTTCCTATTTTTATTGAAACATTCGTCAAAAATCACCTTAAACAATTATTTGATAATGAACTATATTCTGGCACCTTAACTGGTCTAATCATGGCCATTATTTTCTTAACAGCCATTTATTTAATAAGTTTAAAACCGTATCAATACTCATGGAAAAAAGTTGGAGTAAGATCTTTTCCTAAAAGGTATTGTTGGAAAATTATTTTATGGACAATAGCTTTAATCACTGCGAGCACAATCATCTTTGTCCTTTTATCCTTTATTGATATTGGTACTGAAAACACAAAAACCGAAAGTATCAAAAGTAACCTTTCAATCTTCAACCTATTTATAGCAATTATTTCTGCAGGAATAATATCACCGATATATGAGGAAATTCTTTATCGAGGTTTTTTTTATAAATGGTTCCGGATAAGGTGTGGGATTTTTTGGTCAGTCATTTTTAGTAGTTCTATTTTTACAATTGTTCATATCCCTACTTACAACGCACTACCTGTTAACTTTATTTGTGGAGTAGTTTTTGCTCTCACCTATGAAAAAACAAAATCCATTATTCCTGCAATTATTATCCATGCATTATTTAATGGAGCTGCTGTAATTCTAACTGCTTATTCTTAATAAATAATAGGGCTGTCCCAAAACGTGTCTTGGCAACTCGTCCATATAGAAGATATTTTAAAGGTTTCCATAAATTAAAGATGGTTCCTGGCACATTGGTTTTGGATAGCCCGCTTTAATTCTATTAAACCTGACTATACCATTCAGGTTTTTCCAACTCGAAATACTTATGCTCCCCTAAAATTCGATACAGTCTTTCCATCATTTCCTCGATTCGATCTGGTGTAACTTTCAACGACCACACAATAGAAGAAAAGATGTTCATCCCTGTATATAGACAGTAGAGTTTCCAAAATTCTTCTGGAACCCCTTGATTGAAATATCCATTTATTTGACCTCTTGAAAATGGAACACTCACCTCTAGACTAAATAAAGCCACTTTCACAAATTCATGAAAGGGATCTCCCCAGTCAAATCGATTAAAATCAATCACTCCCCCATACTCGCCACCATTTACAAGGATGTTCCCAACATGAAAGTCATCATGCTGAAATCGATTCGGTCTATTCTTTATGTAATGATGGTTATTTTCTATATACTCTAGGATCTTCTCATCCCCTTTTATCCTTAATCCACATGTACGATAGGCATTCACGTATCTATGATGCTTTTCCATTATTCTGTCATACCAAGAATCAATAGTAATGGGTGCAGGATATGCATTCATTGTCGCTAAATCTTTCCCAGCTCTCCAACCGATTTCATATTGCTGTTTTTCAGTTAGATTAGGTAAAAGTTCACTCGCATCCCGTCCTTCTAAATAGGTTAATAAATAATAACAAATTCCCAGTTCTTCAATCTTCCCCAACTTAATTGGTTCTTGTGCAAGAACCTCATCATTTTTCATTACTTTTAAAATCTTAAACTCTGCTTCTTTTCTAGGATAATCCGATAGGCTAGCTGTTCTTAAAAAATAGTTACTACCGCCCTCGAATTCCACCAAATATTTCTTGTCACCAGAAAAACCTTTATTAATTTCAGATATACTTAAACATGTTTGAAGTTCTGGTATCTTTAATTTTAAAAATGCCTCATTCATACAATTCCTCCCACTCTATCTAATTTTTTTTAATGATCATCATGGATGTTTTTAAGAACTCCTTCAATATGTGGACATATAAAAGCTTTGCTCTCATTAAATTTCAAACGAAAATAAAGAGATTTTAAAAAATGGGAGGTATTGATTTTCAGATGAAAATATCTGGTTTCTCCTTTTACCTTCAGAACTTTCGAGTCTAAACCATGGATCCATTCAACAATTTCTACCGTTTCCCACTTCAGCATCGCTTCAATTGGAAAGACGAGTCGTTCATCTTCATCATCTATGTATACTCCATGATCTCTTAAAACGAATTGTTCAATTGCTGCTAACGCTTCTCTATAATACCTGGTATTTATTTTGGGATGCTTAATTAATGCTTCCATTAAATCTGCACCATGTGCAACACTATGTGCCCAACCTTTTTCTTCTACATAGCCTCTCAAGTCTCTTTCTTTATGAAAATATTCTATTGTTCTATTAAATGCTTTCATTACAAGATCTTGAGGAAGAAAGGTTTTCTTGATATCCACTTCTATCACTAATGCCATGACAAGAGATGAAAATGATCTAGTAAAAACGCCGTCCGTATTGATTTCTTCTATTCTGTAAAATAAATGATCATTATCCATTGTGATTTCTAATATGTATTGTAGTTGATCACCTTTTAAAAAATCTCCCTGAATTAACCTAGAAAAAAATATATAGATCATATGATCACGGAGTTCAGGATCTGTAGACCCGATTTGCCTTAACATTTCTTTAATAATTGGATCTAAATTTATTGTTTGTAATTCACAGTCCTTCAATAACATTAATTTCTTCAGTTCATCTTTAAGATTCACTATCTACATCTCCTTATTTCATAACCATGTTTATTCCATCTTTAAAGATGGAATTTTCAGTAACTTTGTAGACTTATTATCCCATTCACAACATCTCTATTCAACTAGTCAAATTGTAAATTTTAATCAAAAGAATTTACAAACATGATTACCATTCAAAGGTTGTACTATCCTTTTTCTCATTAGTAATTACATAAATAAGCTAAAAAGGCAAAACCATGTTTGGCTTCGCCTCATATTCTATGACTCCACAATAAGTGCTGGCAACGGATCATGTAATATAACCTGCTTCCGAACTTTATGCTTAATCAAATGTAAATTAATGGATGTCTAAGTGCCGCCAAAATAGAAAAAAGGCTGTAATTAGACCCATTTTCTAGACCTGAAGCCCCTAATGATTTTATGTATGGCAGCAGTGTGGGGATAAGCATTTGAAAGGACATTAACACAAACAAAATCCCAACCACTAGAATAATAAAAGATTTTGTCCAGTGTGGATCTTTAGTTGGTGAATACAAGCTTTTTACTCCTTTCCACCCTATTCTGCGATATTTATACTCGAAACTTTGATAGCCATTTACTCTCCCATATGTTCATGTTTGGTTGGATCGAGTTAAACATATAGGGCTAATGAATTAGGGTTATCTAGTAACTGTTTTGCTATGAGAAATGGCCTATTGAAATTATCGACAGGTTGGAGGCACTATTTCCCCATTAAATCCTGGTTTTTTTTATTGGATTTGTCTAATCACAATTGAATTGATTAAATTTAATAGGTTTGTTCCTTTTTGTATGTCTTTACATAATTTAGTCCTCATTCTTAAATGATACATCTGCCTTTACCGTGCGGGATACAAAGTGGTGTGCCAAACAATGGGTCTGTAATGACCTCACAGTTCATATGAAATACATTTTGTACTAGTGAGTAGCTTATCACTTCTTCAGGGCGGCCTTGAGCGAATATTTTTTTATCTTTAATAGCAATTAAATGATGAGCATATCGGCAAGCTAAATTTAAATCATGGAGAACCATTACGATTGTCCGGTTTTCTTTTTCATTTAATTCAAAAAGCAGGTCAAGAATTTCAATTTGATGAGTCATATCAAGATAAGTCGTTGGCTCATCGAGTAAAATAATATTTGTATCCTGTGCTAAAGTCATCGCAATCCAAGCTCTTTGACGTTGTCCTCCTGAAAGAGAATCAACGGGTCTTTCTTTAAATTCACTCATACCTGTAGCATTAAGAGCATCTTGGATGGCTTTTTCATCGGCAGGAGACCATTGTTTCAACCAATTTTGATGAGGGTATCTCCCTTGCTTTACAAGTTGTAATACAGTCAAGCCTTCCGGTGCTGTTGGGCCTTGCGGTAAAATTGCCAGTTGTTTTGCAACATCTTTCGTCGACTGTTTGGCTATAGATTTCCCTTCTAGCAAAACAGATCCTTGTTTCGGCTTTAATAATCGAGCTAATGATCTGAGTAGAGTAGATTTCCCACAACCATTACTGCCAATAAAAACACTTATTTCCCCTTTAGGAATTTCTAAATCAAGTTCATTAATGATAATCGTATCCCCATATGACAATGTTAATGCTTGAGTTTCGATTGTACTCATAGGATGTCTCCCCCTTTTAAGAATTTCTAGTTTTATACAATAGATAAATAAAGTACGGTGCTCCAATCGCCGCTGTAAATACACCAGCCGGAACTTCCAATGGTGCGAATAAAGTTCTACCTATCAAATCTGCTATCATGACAAGTAAACCGCCGATTAACGCTGCTACAGGTAACAAGGCTCCAAAAGAGGAACCAACCAACCTTCTTGCAATGTGAGGAGCTATTAAACCTACAAATCCTATACCCCCAGCAAAAGCAACAGCACTACCTGTTAAAGCTGTACTAAGAAGAAGCAATAAAAAGCGGTTTTTTTGAACAGTACTTCCCACACCTGTTGCTATCTCTTCACCGAGTTCTTGAATGTTAATATTTCTTGAGGATACAAAACTGATTAAAACAAAAATTAACGTAACTGGTGCTAGAATGTGAACCTGTTCCCAAGACGCACCATAAACAGATCCCGTAATCCATACATTTGCTTCAGAAGCGCGATAGATCGGCCCTTGAATCATGAGAAGGGTTGTTATAGATTGAGCCAGCATGCTCATTCCGATTCCAATTAAAACAAGCCGAAATGAAGAGGCACCCTTTTTCCATGAAAGAAAATAAACCAATAAACCAATTAACGTAGCGCCTAAAAAAGCGGCTATAGGTAGCCAATGAATGCTAATAGTTAGTGAGTTGCTACTATCACTGAAGTAAGCAAAGAAACCAACAACGGCAATAGCTGCCCCGCCGGTAATTCCGATAATATCAGGTGAAGCCAGAGGATTCCTGATTAAACTTTGGAGGATTGCTCCAGCACTTCCTAGACAAATTCCTGCTAATAGAGCAATTAATATTCTTGGCATCCTAAAAGATTGAACTACAAGTAAATCCATTTTCTCGCCATAACCTAACAAGGTCATAAACACTTGAAAAGGATTTAGTATTATCTCACCAATGCCTGCACTCGTAAGTAAAACAATCGCTGACAACACGGCAAGGGTGGTAATAACAATTGCTGCCTTTTTATCAAGCAGCAAAGACACAAAGTTTTTACCAATTCTAAAAGGCTGATATTTTTTCATGGCTTTTGCCTCCCCTTACGTGCGATGTATATAAAAAATGGAGTTCCTATAAAGGCAGTCACCACTCCAACAGGGACTTCTTTAGGCATGATTATATAACGGGCTCCAATATCTCCAGTTAACAATAAAATTCCGCCTAAAACAGCACTATAAGGTAAAATCCATCTAAGATCTGTCCCAACTAAATATCTGGCAAAGTGAGGAACCACAATTCCAATAAAACCGATAGGTCCAGCAATAGAAACGGCACTTCCCGCAAGAATAATGATCACTAGTGCTGTCATAATCTTCACACTGCCTGTTCGTTGACCAAGACCTTTGGCAATATCCTCTCCTATAGTTAATACGTTAATCTTCGGAGCTAATAACAAGCTCCCGATAAAACCAACAGTAACGTATGGTAGAACGGCATACAGCATTTCCATCTTTCTCCCTTGAACAGATCCTGCTAACCAGAATAAGACTTGTTCAAGCGCTGCTTCATTCACTGCTAATAATCCTTGTGTCAGAGATGAAAATAAGGCGGCTATTGCAGCTCCTGCTAATGTTAGTTTTACGGGTGTTAATCCTTCTCTTCCAACTGCCCCTACAAAATAGACAATAATGGCCGCCATCGCAGCTCCCAGAAAAGAAATCCAAGTAAATGATTGCAATGAATTAATTTGAAAGACAGCAACTGCCACGACAACAAAAAATCCAGCACCCGCATTAATCCCGAAAACACCTGGTGAAGCTAATGGGTTTTTCGTTAACGCCTGCATGAGTGCACCCGCTACTGCAAGACAAGCTCCTACAACTGCCGCAATGATTGCTCTGGGCAAGCGGACACTTTTCAAAATAAGATGTTCATTTGTACCATTGAAAGCTGTAAATGCTTCATAGGCCATCTGCCACGAGGTATCTGTATATCCGTAAACAATACTTGCACAGACTCCAAACAATAATAGTAGGACACTTATAAACAATGTAAAAATCTTTGCAGCCTCTGATTTCAAAAGCATAATACCTGCTCCTTTATTGCTACTTTTAAATTTCTATTTACACGTTCCTTATCTACCTTTTAATCCTTAAACCACTATAATTTCAAAATCTATCAAATTCTCCAGTTCTTATTTGGTAAAAGATTGTTCATTTTTAACCTGCGAAAACTTTTGGACTAGTTAAAGCATATTAAAATGTATCTAGAAAACACCCATTAAGAACTGGCTTCCAACAACAAAAATACTCTTTTTGCAGTTATCTAATTGTTTAAGAATCTGAAGCACAAATACATGGACAGGTTTTTTTACTAACATGACTTATGTTCTGGAAAACTTCCCTCTATCACATTGCAATACTTTATATTATGAATTGAAAGAGAGAATGCAATAGGTCACATGTTTGAATTCTACTAAAATAGGTTTGGATATGAGAGTCTACTAGAAAAAGGGATTTAAAGCTTACGGAAGAGAAAGGAGGATGAGTTTCATTTGAAAGTTATATTTTCTAATTGAATCTATGTCATACTGCTTTTTCAAATCACAAAAGGATAGAGTTTTATCCCTTCAGTTTTTTTAAAATTTAAACTACTTGCTTGAGATACCATACTCGGTAACCTATCACATGACAGAATGGATGGGTTATAAACGAAAGGAACTTAGTCAAAGTGAACTTTTACTAGCTTTCCTATACAATAACGATCATTGTTTAGTTAAATATTCTTTTTTTCCTTGGCTGTTTTTCCTGACCTCTTATTTTGGATCAAAAGGAAATAATTACTTCTTGTTCCGCTTTTTCTTGATATAAATTTAAAACAAAGTTTGTACTTTTAAAATAGAGATTGTTAATGATTGTTCAAAACAAAGATTTGTACTAATGGGCCGATAACATCAAATCTATATCTTGCAAAAGGGATATATCTAGTTTTTTCTTTATCAACGTTTGTCAGTTACCTCCTTATTACTAATTTCATAGCTTAATGAGAAAGGAGGCTCATCAAATGCTTATAAATAATACAAGAGAAACAACATAAGGAGCGATTTAAATTAATGTCAAATGGGGGGACACAAGTGAAGGCTATATTCAAATGGCTTGTATATTTCCCTTTATTGTTAACACTTGCTGTTTTAGCTGCATGTGGCAATAATAGTGGAGAAAAAAATACAGGGTCTGAAGAAGGAGTCAATGGAGAAGCATCTACCTATACTGTCGAACATGCTATGGGCACTACGGAAGTGCCAGAAAATCCTGAAAAAATTGTCATCTTAACAAATGAAGGAACTGAAGCCCTATTAGCAATGGAGGTGAAGCCTATTGGAGCTGTTCAGTCTTGGTTAGGAGATCCATGGTATGAGCACATTTCAGATGATATGGAAGGCGTCGAAAATGTGGGACTTGAAAGTGAACCAAGCTTAGAAAAAATCGCTGCCCTTGAGCCTGATCTTATCATCGGTAATAAACTGCGCCATGAAAAAATCTATAATAAATTGGAATCAATTGCGCCAACTGTTTATTCTGAAACACTTAAAGGTGAATGGAAAGAGAACTTCGAATTCTACGCAAAAGCATTAAATAAAGAAGCAGAAGGACAAAAAGTCCTTGAAAAGTATAATGACCGTGTAGCTGAGTTAAAAGAAAAACTTGGTGATAAAACAAATCAAGAAGTGTCAGTCGTTCGTTTCATGGCAGGTCAAACACGTATTTACTACACTGACTCCTTCTCAGGAGTAATTCTAGGAGAATTAGGATTTAAACGTCCTTCTAACTTAGAAGAATTATTTGCCACACAACCTGATGATCAATTTGCTTACACCTCTGAAAACAAAGAAATCATCCCTGAAATGGATGGAGACATCCTGTTCTATTTCACCTATGCAGACAAAGAAACAAAAGCAGATGCTGAAAAGTGGGCAAAAGATTGGACAAAAGATCCCCTGTGGCAAAACTTAGAAGTCGTTAAAGCAGACAATGCGTATGAAGTCAGTGATACTATTTGGAATACCGCTGGCGGGGTAAAAGCAGCTAACTTATTGTTAGATGATATTGAGAAATTCTTTTTAGAACAATAAAGTGAAACCATCAGTGTGGTCATCCTCTACTTGTTAAGGGTCGGAAGTCTTACTCCATTTAGAAGCGGGATAAAATACACCCTTTTGAACTCTATCTTATCAAATTAGCTAGTCGGAGGGATTCTGACTGGCTTTCTTAAAGTGTACCCGGTATGGGTGCACCTCTATATTGCGGGTCCTGAACAGTGAAGGAAGTTAGTGGCATACTTCCGCCGCGAGGAATACGAAATTCATATAAAGCTAGGTGACATTGGGTGAGTCTGCTACACAAGATAAAACCTTTACTGCCAATTCACAGAGTAAATGAGATGGGGACATGGAAGGGTGCATGATGTTTGAAAGGATGAGTAGAATAATCTTTATGAATAAAAAAAGTAGCAAATCTTTTGGTCTATTCACTACTTTGCTCACTTAATTGTCACTCCACCCCTACTCAATTCTCATATAAAACTCTTCAACATAAGGATTTTCAGGGACTTGAATGACTTCAAAAACAGGTTTTTTGATAACCGGCATCTTATTGCCATTATATTCGATCGTATCGATAATACCGCTTACTTTAATCCATGTATCAGGTTCTAAATTAGAGAGTGAAGCGTCTTTAGCTAGAAGCCCGTAAACGGACGCATCGGCAACACAACAAGTTAGGGTGAATCTAGATATAACGATTTCATCTCTAGGAAAACTTTCATCCTTATAGACAAAGCCTGTCATTTGGATCTCTCTTCCAACAAATTCTTCTACATTTTCATCAATCACACTTAAGGTAGGAATGAATTGTTCCTCTCTTACATATATCTTTTCAGCAGAATAAACCTTTTCTTTTAATTTTTCAAAATCAGATTCTAATGGAAATTCAGCATTACTATCAATGGTTGGTGTGATATCAAAAATGTTTTCCTTGGGGTTCTCAGATGCTTCTTCTTCAGTGATTTGTTCTGATGAAGAAGGTGGTTTGGCGAATAACCCTTCCCCATATTTCACTCCTCTTTTCGCGGCAACGGAGCTATCAAGAAGATTATTCGGAAATAGAAAACCTGCTAAAATTGGAAGGACAAAAAGACTATAAACGAGAATTGATCGAAAAGCCCCTTTCGGCAGTTCATGTCCCTTACAACCACAATGATGCTCCTCAACATGGGGTGAAGTTCCCCTAACAACCTGTAATGCTCCAAGAAAAATAAACACACCAAGGCCAAAATACAAATACAAATGCATTTTTGAAGCCACAAAGTTTTGGAGATTAAACGTTATGAATAATTTAAAAATCATTAATGCATAACCGATAAATATTATCCCTCTTATAAAAGTATGAAATCGAAGTTGTGAATTCATGTGTTCACCTCTTTAGATTAATTGTTGAAATAAGAGAATCGATAGATAGACAACAAGTGTTACGACACCAATGAAGAGAACAACAAACCTTTTTTTAAAATAGGCCAACATTAATAGCGTATTTTTAAAATCAATCATTGGACCGTAAACGAGAAATGCTAATAATGATGAAGAGGTAAATAATGTCCCAAAGGAAGATGCAACGAAAGCATCAGCTTCAGAGCACAATGAAACAATATAAGCAAACCCCATCATAATGGCTGGAGCAACAAAATCTCCACTTCCTATTGAAATCAGTACTTCCCGATCAAGAAATGTTTGGAAAATAGATGCCACTAGCGCCCCGATAATCAGGTATTTTCCCATGTCAAAAAACTCATCGCTGGCATGTATGATCGTTTGAAGTACTTTATTTTGCTTCCCATGATGATGGTGATGAGGTACTTGATTCTTTTTTTCAATAAGTGCATTTTTTGTACCGTAAAACCTGTACAATAATGCTCCAATGAAAATCGCTGCAACAAACGCAATTCCCATTCTTCCCCAAACAATTATCATGTTATTTTGAAATGCGTAATATGTTGAAGCCAATACTATAGGATTCAAGATTGGGGCTGTTACCATAATAACGATTCCTAGGTGTAATGGAATTCCTTTTTTTATTAACCTCCTTGCTACAGGAACTATTGCACACTCGCAAACTGGTAGTAATGCTCCAACCAAAGCTGCCGGAACCAGCGCTATATATGGACGATTTTTTGGAATCAGCTTTTTTAACAGATTCTCTGAAACAAAGACTTGAATAATGGCGGATGCAAATACTCCGATTAAAATAAACGGAATGGCCTCAAGAATAATACTTAAAAAGATGGTACTAATAGTTAATAACGAATCATTTGGGAACTCTTTAGGAAAAAAACTTTTTACCCAATCACCAGCTATAAACAACAACAAAAAACATCCGAACAAGAAGACTCCTATAACATCCTGAGATGATTCCTTAATCGCATTCATTTTTTACACTCCCTCATTCTTTACACCCCAATAATCGTAATGATTTCGTTTTATATTTAAGAGTATGCTTGTCCAAGGAATCTATGACCAATTTTTATTGGAATTGTTGTGGGATTTAGAAGATATAATTTTGCAGATGAAGTATCTAATGCAGTTTTCGTGTGGAATATCTCAAATTAAAAAGAGCATTTATTGGAAGAGTGGATTGAAACCTTTAGGGAGGTAATTTATTTTCACCTTATCCTCAAATTTACTGTTCATAAAAAAGCTAAGCAACCATCTCTGCTTCACCCTCATCCTTTTACTACTTTTGTACGCGCTATCCAATCATATACCGATTTCCTTTCACGATTAAACAAAGGCATAATCAAATAGAGCACAGTGATAATATTGACGACAACTAATATCATCATAATGATAGATTCACCGATACTAGTTGGATGAATTAATCTATAAACTGCAAAATGAGCAAGCTCCCATGGAAGAAATTTAATGAGTGATCTCAAGAAAGACTTCCCTCTTTTCAGTTTCAATCCATTGATACAAACCACTTTTAAACCCATGTTCTTCTTTCCGATTGTTCCTCCCAGTCCGGAAGATTCCATTAGAAAGAAATACAGAAAAACGGGTAAAGTGATGAGGGTAAATCCTGCTGTTTGGGCACCGGTAGCCGAATTTTCGATTAATGGTGTTAGTGGATGCCCCAGAGAAAAGGAAATGATAAATAACAATGCACCATATACCACAATAATGAGATAATCAATCAGCAATGCGATTATTCTTCGTTTCAATGAAGCAGAATTTGTTGAATACATTTTACTCATCCCTCCCCTTTCAGTATATTGTCATTCATAATCATTTAAGCGGATTTTTTATAGTGTGACCATTCAACTACTGAATTTTTTAAAAAAGAAAAGCACTTCCATCTCGGAAATGCCCTTCTCGAATCCTGCAATATTAGGTCTTCCACCTTCTCTCCCCACCATCTCTGAGGGTGAGTCCTCTTTTGTCTAAGCTCTCTAAAAATGGAATTACATATTTTCGTGAAAGCCCTAGTATTTCCTTCGCCTCCCCGATTGAAAATGTTTCTTTCGTTTGATCTATTAATGTTTTTAACGCATCATCAAATACCTCTCTATGCCAAAAAACAGTACCCTCCAATCCAACGATCATTTTTTGCTCCCGGTAAAAATGAATGAAAGCGGATTGAAGATCCTTTGGTATTCCTTCTTTATCTAAATAAACGTCAATTGATTCCACTTTCCTGCCTGATTTTTTCAAACTTAGGAGGCTATTGTCCGAACGCTTTTTCCACTGAGGAGGGACATGAGGAGTGAAATTTTTTTGGGAAATAGTTGGACCTTCCTGCTTCCATTCCATTCCTCGAGAAAGAACATATTCAATCATTTCCTTGTTCCAACCTGGTTGGAGTGTTTGAATAAGTTCTGCTTTATTAATCCCGTATTTCATTGACTCTTTATTGTGGAAGTCTTCAAGTTTTTTTGAAATATATGTATGTAATTCGCTTACTAGAGAAGAATGTGTGATCTTGGTTCCACTAAATGTAATCCAATCTTCCCTACATAAAACTAGGTCAAGCTCCTCACTTGATAGTGATGTTTTCTGCAGGATTTCTTCACGACTTCCTACTTTCCAATTCTGCAATACTCTTATTAGTCTTTCTTCGGCTGTACCTTCACGCTTAGCTTTCAGCTTAGAAATCGTTTCTTTACCAAATTTATATTTCGCTCCATTTGGATCAATAATTTCCCCACCCCCTATCGTTTCATGAGGAGTTGGCCTTCGTATGATAAATCGATCATTTCTCTTCGTGACAATTGGCTCTTCCAAACGTAATTGACAGTAAATCTCTTCTTCTGTAGTAATAACATCATTACGATCAAAGAAGACAATCCTTCCCATTACCTCTGCAGTACCAGTGTGAACCTTCACTGTCATACGTTGTTTCACTTCATATTGTAAATCTTGAACGAGATGGAGTGTCACATCTACTGTTTTTGTCACAGTAAAATGCGGAGATTTCACTAAAACATCCCCACGCTTTATCTGATTTTTAGCAAGGCTCGAGAGGTTGATAGCTGCTCGTTGCCCACCATTTGCAGTATTTGCTTCTTTTAGATGAACTTGAATTTGACGAGCACGAGTTTCAAACCCTGATGGTAAAACATAGAGTGCCTCACCTTCTTCCACCATTCCTTCATAAACTGTTCCACGAACAACCGTTCCTTGACCTTTAACGGTAAAGACTTGATCAATGGGTAGTCGAAAATCCCCTTGAATCCTCGTTGTTTCTGCTTTCTCGATGGTTCTTATTATGAGTGTCTTAATTTCTTCTACGCCTTTTCCTGACAGACTATCTACCAAGACAATGGGAGCCCCTTCGAACACTGTTCCGAATAACTCTTCAGTAATTTCTTCCCTTGCTAATTCATGAAGTTCCTTTTCCACTCGATCTATTTTAGTTAATGCTATAATTCCAGATGTGATTCCTAGAAACGAAAGGATCTCTAAGTGCTCTTTGGTTTGCGGCATGACTCCCTCATCAGCTGCTACGACAAGGACAACGAGATCGATCCCTGCCACACCAGCAATCATCTGCCTGATAAAACGTTCATGACCAGGTACATCGACAACAGATATTTGAATTTGATCATCTTCGTAGAGGGAGGCAAAACCCGGCTCAATTGAAATTTCCCGTTCTTTTTCTTCTTTTAATCGATCAGTATCTACGTTTGTTAGAGCTTTTGTCAAGGTCGTTTTCCCATGATCAATATGGCCAGCCATGCCGATCGTGTAAAATCGTTTATCCACTCTCTTCCCCCTAACTTCTCTTTTTCAATAATAAGACAACAATCATGACGATAAATAAGGCTAGAAAAATAAAGCCCTTCATTGTCTCTCCGCTAATAAAATTGGTAATCATCCATAATAAAATGATCATGGTAATGAATATATCAAAGATCCATAGTGTCTTACTGCTTCGTTTCTTCAAAAGTGTTATTCATCCTTTCTTGTATCCTTCCGTTTGGTCGGTATCTAGCCATTTGGTATTCCCCGACATATTGTCCATGTTGTACGATGGTTCCATGTGCCAGTCCTTCTTCAACAAATCCAAGGCGTTCGTAAAGTGATTTTGCCATAGGATTATTCTCTATAACTGTAAGTTCAATCCTCTCAAGAAGCAGCCATTGGTCTGCAAGGCTGATGACTTTTTTCATAAGAGAAGTACCGATTCCCTTTCCATGATACTCTTCATCAACCATGATAAAAAGTGTTCCGCTATGTGACCGTCTTCCTCGTCCTTGATGTAACCCACAAAACCCAACAACAATACCATTAACTTCAGCAACAAACTCATGGTTTTCAGCTGTTGCGTTTCTCAACCGCTCCTCCATCTTTTCCGTTCTCATGCTTGGCAGGGAAATGATATTAGGCAATACTTTTTCTTGTTTCATAATCTCACTTATTCTTTCAGCATCTTTAACTGCTACTGTTCTAATACTTATCTCCATTTATGATTCCTCCCCTATTCTATCATTCAATCATTCGACATAAGCTTTTAAATTCCTTTGCTGATTTACTAATAAAAAAATCTATGCTACAATACTAACTAACGGTCGTTAGTTTCACGAGGAGGATATTAAAATGGATACTCAAACCAAAATCATCAACACTTCCATTTCATTATTTGCACAAAAAGGTTATGAAGGTACCTCTTTAGCAGATATTGCAAAGCTTGTAGGGGTGAAAAAACCGTCCCTTTATAATCATTTTTCAAGTAAGGATGATATATTGCTTTCTGCACTAGAAAAGGTTTTTAAAGGTTATAATGAACAATTTTTTCAACTGATTACTGACAAAAATTCTTCATTAAAAGCTACACTTTATCAGATCATTATTGAAAATGCCAAAATGTGCTGGGAGGATCAGGATCTCACCCTATTTTATAAACGTATGTTACTTTTTCCACCCGAACCTTTAACAGGACGAATTAATGAAATGAATATTCGTTTTGAGAGTGAGTTTGATGAAATGATGGCTGGTTTATTTAAAGATTCGATGAATAAAGATGAAATTCCAACTTCCGATATTCAGCCGTACCTTCATAGTTTCAATTGTCTATTGGATGGTATTTTTACACGTAGTAATGTTGTAGAGTCATTTGATAAGTTTGAACAAATAGTAGAAGGTTCATGGCAAGTATATTGGAATGGAATTAGTAATGAGGTGAAATAAATGGCGTGGATTTATCTTATTATCGGTGGCTTTTTAGAAATTGCATGGGCATTAGGTTTAAAGTTTTCAAAAGGGTTCTCACTTCCCTTACCGAGTATCATCACGATTATACTGATTGCTTCTAGCTTTTATTTTTTCGCTAAAGCAATGAAACTCATTTCAATTGGGACTGCATATGCAATCTTTACGGGTATTGGAGCAGCAGGGACCGCCATTGTTGGAATGATCTTTCTTGATGAGCCAGTTTCATTTTTGAAAATATTTTTTATCCTATTACTATTATCTTGTGTGATAGGTTTAAAACTAACCAATCATGAAGAAACAGCTTCAACCAATGAACAAGAATCATTACAAGCTTAAGATTAGAGGTGAACATCATGGCATGGATCTTCTTAGTTATTGCTGGATTTGCAGAAGTTGGCGGTGTTCTTTCTATGAAACTATCTGAAGGATTTAAAAAACTTCTCCCAAGCATTTCGTGTATTATCTTCGGAGCTATTAGTTTTTACTTACTATCTCTTTCTGTCAAAATCCTACCTGTAGGTACTGCCTATGCAATTTGGACTGGAATCGGCTCGGCTGGAAGTGTTCTTGTCGGAATGCTTTTTTTTAGTGAATCAAAAGATCGCATTCGGATTTTTTTGATTAGTGGTATTATCATTAGCATTGCGGGTTTAAAATTAGTTTCTTAGAATAATAAATATTCCCCTAATAATATTGAATTGAGTTTAAAATAGTGAAATTTTTCTTAACAAACGATTTGAAGTGTGTTAAATTAAGTTAAATTTCAAATAATTTAATTTAATTTAATTGCTTTGGGGGGATATGGAATGAATGAATTCCTTACGTTTTTATTGCTTTCCCTTTTTTGGTAGTCATGAGTCCTGGAATTGATACCGCACTTATTACGAAGAGAACGATATCAACTGGTAAGAAAACAGGCTTTCAAATGGCTTTAGGAATTTCAACGGGATGTCTGATTCATACTTTTGCTGCTGCATTTGGTTTGTCAGCTATCCTCATGCAATCAGCTATTGCATTTGAAATCGTTAAATACGCAGGTGCGATTTACTTAATTTACCTTGGTCTCTCTTCCTTTTGGACGAATAAGAAAAAACAGAGTGACCATTTTGAAGATAACACGCAAGATCAAAAACGAAACTCAAGCTTTAAACAAGGACTGTTATCCAATGTTCTTAATCCAAAGGTTGCGATGTTCTTCTTAACATTCCTACCTCAGTTTGTGAGTGCAGATTCAGGTACAATCTATCAGCTTATTATGATGGGAATGATTTACACGGTCCTTTCTATTACTTGGTTTGTCACCTATGTATTTTTTATTAACTATATGCGTGACTGGTTGCTATCCCCTAAAGTGCAAAAAGTTATGGACAAAGCAACTGGACTTGTCTTAATAGGGTTTGGGCTAAAATTAGCATTTGAGAAAAATCATTAAGCATCAAATAAATAACCCATTAAAAATGGCTGTCCCATAATGGGGGCCGGAACCACTAAGACTGTTTAAATATAGAAGATGTTTTAAAGGTTTCTTCTATAGATGGAGGTTATGGTTCCTGCCCCCTTGGTTTTGGGACAGCCCTTCCTATATAGTGGATATAGATCAAACTCCTGGCCAATGATTATTCCTGATTCTTTCCATCTCCTCTAAATGCTCTTTTTTATTTTGATACATGAGTCTTCTGCCTAAAGCACCAGCAAGTCCAAGAACGACCAAGACGGAGATAGCCATTATGATTAACCACACCATGTAAATCCCCTCCTATTTTATCTTACGTATAAGCCATTCTAAAAGGTTCACCTTATCTGAATTTTCTTTCTATAATATTCCCGAAAATAAACGGGCAAATGATTCTTTCGTTCGTTTAATCAATCCCCTTTTGTAAAAATCAACGGCACCAATTTTCTCACTATCCAATATATCATCCTCATAATGGGCAACTAGATCACGAATTGAATTACACCCGATTAAAAATACATTCACTTCAAAATTTAAATGGAAACTGCGCATATCCATATTAGCCGTTCCTATAGAGGCAATATTCCCATCAATAATGACAATTTTTTGATGTAGAAATCCTTTTTGATAGGAGTATATTTCAACTCCGCACCTTAATAATTCTGGAAAATAGGACATTGTTGCATATTGAGTTAAAAAACCATCGTTTTCTTCGGGTACCATGATTCTAACTTCAATTCCTTTTTTAGCTGCAACCCTTAAAGCGGTTCGAATGGATTCATTTGGTACAAAATAGGGAGTTGCAATCCATATAGACTTGGTTGCACTGGAAATAAGTGAATAATATAAATCGCCCATAATATCCAGTTGGGTATCTGGACCACTTGCTACCACGTGTACTGCCCCGTTTAATTCCCTTGACTCGCAAAACTGAGGCGGATATTTCTCAAGTACCATGTCACGCCTGGTGTATTCCCAGTCTAACAAAAAGATTGTATGAAGCGTGTGTACAGCCTCACCAGTCATCATCATATGGGTGTCTCTCCAAAATCCAAAATCAGGATCTTCACCTAAATATTCGACCCCGATATTCAAGCCTCCCACAAAGCCGATTTCACCATCAATGACAATGATTTTCCGATGGTTACGAAAATTGAATTTTTGATTAAAAAAGCCATATTTAAGTGGTAAAAACGGCTCTACTTGAACGCCTGCCTTTTTTAACTTTTCAAAATCTTCACCAGCAAATGTCATACTTCCCATCGCATCAAAAATGAACAGCACCTCTACTCCTGATTCTGCTTTTTCTATTAAAATTTGCATGATCTCTTTTCCAAGACGATCGGAACGGAAAATATAATACTCCATATGTATGTATCGCTTTGCCTCTTTTAGCTTTTCTTTTATTTTTGTAAATGTCTCTTGACCATTCCTTAGGATAAATGTATCTGATTTCGTGCTCAGCTTTGTATCCGCTACCTTCGAAGAAAATTTTGTAAATGCCTGCTGATGATCATCCAAAAATGAGAGGTCAGGTGATTCTTCATCCTTTACTATCTTTTTCCACTCTTCGCGATCATATTTACGTTTACTTTTAAATAAATATCCTTTTAAATAAAGCTGACCAGAATATAGATAAAAGAAATACCCAATTACTGGAACGAACAATAGGACATACATCCATAGCAAAGAAAACTGTGGTGATCGGTTTTCAAGCATGAGTGAGTATAAGCTAACCAAAATAATGACCCCATACACAGCTATATAAAACCACTTCCACATCAGGTCTATATCGGTAAAAAATACAGCATAAAGACAGAATAATAATATAAGTACAAACATAAATTCAATACGACGTTTTTTCATAGCAACCCTCCAAATCGTACGGTAGTACCTTTTATTTTCCCTCCAGTTGTATAGAAAAAACCTATGTTGAAGACATTTTGACAAATTAGTTAATTTAATAAGACTTCGGTACCATCCATTCACATTAAAAAACGAGCAAATCCATTAATATGAATTTACTCGTTTCATTAACACTATAAGGTTTTAAGCCTTTTCAGTTTCTTTAATCTTTTCTATTCTTTCTGTCACTTCTTCTTCAGTTAATTCATGCTCAATAATATATCGATTACGCTCATGTGTACGACATTCATGTGAACAGCTTCTTAAATACTTATGTTCATTTTCTTCTGAGCATAATATCTTTTTATTACAGAATGGGTTCGCACAATTCACATAGCGTTCACAAGGTTCGCCTGAAAAATAATCTTTTCCTACAACAACATGCTCTTTTTGGTTTACTGGAACACCGATACGCTCATCAAACACGTAAAGTTGCCCGTCCCATAGATCACCTTTAACTTCCGGGTCTTTACCGTACGTAACGATCCCGCCATGTAATTGTCCAACATCCTCAAAACCTTCTTTTACAAGCCAGCCTGAGAACTTTTCACAGCGAATCCCGCCGGTACAGTACGTAATGATTTTCTTACCATCTAAAATCTCTTTATTGTCCCTTACCCATTGAGGTAAATCTCGGAAGTTTTCAATATCTGGTTTAATCGCACCCCTAAAATGACCTAAGTCATATTCATAATCATTACGGGCATCAAGAACAACGGTATCTTCATCCTGTAACCTTTTATAAAATTCTTTAGGATCCAAGTATTCTCCAGTGGTTTCGTTAGGATTTACATCATCTTCTAAGCGAAGAGTAACAAGCTCTGGACGATGACGCACTTTCATTTTTGGAAATGCATGCTCATTTGCTTCATCTATTTTATAAACCATGTCTTCAAAACGAGGATCATTTTTCATTGCTTCCATGTAATGTCCCGTTTGTTCCACTGTTCCTGATACAGTACCGTTGATTCCTTCAGATGCAATGAGAATTCTTCCTTTTAACCCTAAGCTGTCACAAAGTTCTTTTTGTTGTGCAGTAAACTCTTCAGGGTTTTCAATCGTTACATATTTGTAGTATAAAAGGACTCTATACTGATTCATTTTCCATTACCACCTAATGATTTATATTTGCAAGATATAAATGTATGGGCGTATTGTGATACACTTTTCTCTTACAATTGAACATTATAGCAAAAAAATCTTTAATGGTTAAGCCCCATTTTTTAAATAAAAAAGGAACCGAAACGGCTCCCTATTTTCCTTCTTCAATAAGTGTTTCAACATCGCTTGCTATTTGATCAAAAGGTACTTCTTCTATACCGGTATAATTTTTAACTACGACACCCTCTTGATTGACAAGGTAGAAGCTTGTTCCATGAACGACTTGATCCGATTTAGGATCGTCGGCTACGATCGTTTTAAATGATTTTTCTGCGAACTCAGAGATTTCATCCATTGAATAGCCTGTTAGAAGATCCCATTTCTCAGTATTTGCTTCATATTGACTGATGTATTCTTTTAACACTTCTGGCTTGTCTACTTCGGGATCAACACTGAAGGAAACGATTTGATAATCAGTTACCCCTTCTTCTTTAAGCTTTTTTTGTAGTTGTGTCATATTATACGTCATTGGAGGACAGACCGTTTCACAGTTCGTAAAAACAAAATCCGCAATCCATACTTTCCCTTTTAAATCTTTTAAGCTAACCCTTTCATTATTTTGATTTACGTATGAAAAATCTTGAACTTCCCAATCTGTATCTGCTTTAAAACCACCACCACAAGCAGACAAGAGAAGTACTCCCACCATCAGGATCATTAAAGTATATTTTTTCAAGGTAACCCCTCCAACTATAAAGAACTATGTATTCCATTCTATATGTTAGACGAACCCCTCCAGAAAAACAATTCGTGTTAAAAGGTTTCCATGAAGATTTCTTGAAGATTTTGTGAAAATTACTTCTTAAATGCTTATATTACCATTATTTGTTACAATTAATACAACATTGAAAAGGAGAATTATACCATGGATATTATTTGGGCTTACATCGTTATTTTCTTATTGGCTGCAACTCCCCTTTTAGAAATTATCGGAATTGTTCCACTTGGAATTATTTCTGGACTTTCCCCCATTCCTGTTGCACTAGCAGCCTTTTTAGGGAATCTCTTAACAGTATTATTAGTGATTTTTCTAGTAGACAAAGTGAAGGGATATTTGCTCAAGCGAAAGCTGAATAAACAAATGGCAGTGGAAGGATCCATTACCTATTCAAATGAAGAAGTGATTGAATCTAAACGATCAAAGCGGGCTAATAAACTGTGGAACCAATACGGACTTCCTGGTTTAACCATTATTGGACCACTTATTGTTGGCTCCCATATTGCCGCATTTATGAGCATGAGCTTTGGTGCGAAACGCAAATGGGTTACCGGATGGATGATAACAAGCTTAACTTTCTGGACGGTCATCACGACAGTAGGCACTTATTATGGACTGGGATTGTTTGTAAGTCCCGAGGATTATAACGGGGTTCTAAAAGACTTCATTGAAAAGGAATAGCTATGAAAAAATCGATTGCTTTAGCTGGAATAGCTATCATTATCTTTTGTATATGTTTATACGTCGCCATCCCTCCTCTCCCTTTTAATAATAGGAACCCTATTCACGTTATTCTTGAAACAGAGGGTTCAGACGAAGCAATAACAAATATCAAGGAGGAACAGGACTATAATTGGTTCTTAACAAAATTAACTCAAAAAGAAGCTAATATTGAAATGATTAAATATCAAGCAGAAAGAGGGTGGATGTTTGTGGATCAACTAGGATCTGGTCTTATATTTCAAAATAAGCACAGTGAGAAAATGGTCATTGAATCCCAAATGTGGACTGGTAGATATGTTCTATATCGTGTTCCAGTGAGTGACGAATAAACCTTTTTATAATTTAATAGTTTAAAAGAAAGAGCTGTCCCAATACCAAGACAAGAACCACTATCCTTGGGACAGCCTCTTTTTAGCTTTATTTGCTATAAATCTTTGAATCAACTAATGTAGAAATTAAAACATACCTCTCAGGGGCAGGACCAATAAATCGGAATGGGTAGCATGTACTAACAGTTAAGGTCGCTCTCGGTTTTGGAACAACGATTGTACGATCATCAGGAGCAACAATTCTGATTTTTTGAACCTTATACGTGAATTCACCGGCGTCGGTGGTAACCACTAATTCATCCCCAATTTTAACTTCCCCAAGTTGTCGGAAAACGGTATCCCGATGTCCAGATAAAACAGAATTATCATTTTCACCAGGTAGAACACTTCCTTGGTAATGACCAACACCTTTTTCAAGTTCATCTTCATTTACCCCATGATAGATGGCTAAAGACTGCTCCAGTTTCGGAATCGTTAACATACCTATTTCTTCTCCCATTTTTGGCTTGTGAGAATATAAAGGTGTATCTTCCGTCTCATTGACCTCTTCAGAAATTACTTTTTCAGCAGAAACGGGCTTTACTGTATTCGCGTTTGTGTTTCCTTTAAATAAGATCAAACCATTGGTAAAGATCATGCTTCCACCTGCTACAAGAAAAAGTATAGCTAAACATATGACTACAGCTTTCTTCATCTGTTTGTCATCACACACCATTTTCTAAATAATAAAACGCTCATTAGAAGAAGTAAAATTCCAACAATTAGTTTTTCTGTATAAAAGCCTGCTGTTTTCGGAAGTTTAGCCCCTTTAACAGATGTTTTTAATGGTTCTGTGACTGCTTTAACCGTTTCAGGTGAAGCGATCGAATCCGCTGTTTCCTCAAACCATTCTGAGTCGAACATATCCGCTGTAAAAATCATATCAGCTAGGAAGTTTCCATCAAGGTCATAAATTTCGATAAGGAGATCTTGTCCATTTGTAGATTCTAATGAAATAAGTTCTTCACTTGACAGAAGCCTAGCATTCCCATCAGCATCCAGCAGGTAAAACTTTGCCTGTAGTTGAAAGAGTGCAAGCATTTCATTCATAATATTATACAATTCTTCAATTTGTGCAGAAGTTAAATCTTCGGCTGATTCAAAATCACCTAAAGCATTTAAACGTGCATCAAAAGCGAGTAATTTATCTTCAAACCCTTTATCATCAATATCGAGCGTCATTAAATGCTCAAATAGAGCCGTCATTTCTTCACTCGTTAAATCAAATTCCTCCAAGCCAATATCTTCGGCGTCGAATTCAACCTCTTCATAAAAATACAGTGTCTCATCTAATGCATTTGCAAAGAGGTAAGTCGAGATTATATCTTCCCCCTCCAGAATTTCACCATATTCTATTAAATAATCCGTTGCATCCTCTACTGAGACGAAACCATGACTTTCTAAAATAGGGAGTAGGTTTTCTTCATTTAATCTCTCCCCAAGATATTCAGATAGCTCATTAATCGAAGCAAAGGAAGCTAGTTCTTCATCATGATAGAAAGATAGATGATCTACAAGTTCTTCTTCTGTTAGATTATTCTCCAATAGGAATGTTTCCAACTCTTCTTGGACAATTGCGGCATGACTCACAAACGGTGTTAACGCAAAACCTACAAACGCTAAAATAAGACCAATAAGCCATTTCTTCATTTTTCTTTTTCCTACTTTCTACAAAATTATTAGTTAACAAATTAAATATAATTGAATAAAAATTTTTTGGATAGAATTGATTTAAGAAATTTTTTCAATTATAATTTTTAATCAAAAAAACACTCTAACCATTGTCAGAGCAGTCTTGAGACATTAATTTATTTTTTAAATTATTACAGAGAAAAAGCTGAATTCAAAGGACCCTAATTTTCCAAATAAAAAGATCGGTAATTAGAGCAATTAGGATCAACCTTTATCAAGAAACAGCTTATAATTTTAATTTTAGTTTACATAATAAAATTATAGTCGTATTGTGTTTTTTTACTTTTCCCCATTCACCAAAGCACCAACTGCTCCTGCATATGCCCCATGGGTTAAAAAGATAGGTTCATAAGGGATCATATCTCGAAACTGTGAAAGGTCATCTTTCAATGGTTGATTCCCACTTAAAGTACTGCCAACAAAAACCCATTTTTGAACTCCATGAATCTGGGCCGCTCCATTAGCCATCAAAACAGCCGTCTCAGCAATCATATTTATAAGAGATCTAACGGCATCTTCTTTTACATAGCCCTCACTTTTTCCTTTTGCAAAATTTGAGGCTGTTAAATGACCAGGTAAAGGGGTATTCCCAAAAGTGTACAAATCCTTTACCATTAAATCAACAGTTGTCCGATCCCCTTTTCTCGCAAGCTTTACGAGCTCCTTAAATTCCTCTGCCCCTGTCAGCATTTTTCCGATTCCCATGAAAGTTCCGCCACCCATTCCACTTCCGAGAAGTCGTTGAGGGGCCAAATTTGGCTTTACTAAATAATATGAAGTTCCTGTTCCAATACTCACTAAAAGAAACGGTTCATCCATGCTCATTTCCTCAGTGATTAATACCTGTGCCCCTTTGCATACAGCATCAAATTCTGGAACCTCCGTTGTTATTGGTAGCGTCTCCTGCAAACGACTAGCATTACCCCCTGTTATAAAAAACTGAGTATCGGGAGCAATCCAACGAAGCCAATCAAGTAGCCTACCTATTTCTGCGATCTCAAATGTTTTATAATGACGTTTTCCATTTTCCTCATATGCTACCTTCACTAGTGAACCTCCAGCATCAATTCCGATACGTTTCATTGTAATCCTTCTCTCTGTTTTTTCTTAGAGAACAATAACGCTAGAATAAATCCATTACACGTAATAATGACAAGAAATGCTATGAGGTTATAAAAGATCCCTGTCATTCCAACTTCAGGATTACTCCCTGTAAAGTACCACCAAATAGAGGATACAAACAAGATCAAAAAAGTTAAAATAGATCCTTCAATAAACGGTTTTTTATAGCTATTAAAATCGAGAAGCCTTTTCCAGCTCCACCCGAAGGAAACGCCCCCTGCAATAATGATGACTAAAATATAAAAGAATAATTTCATCTCTCACACCTGCCAATAAGTTTTCATTTACACTTCTATAGTATTCGAAAATTATGTTAATTTAAAGGAAATTTGTTATAATTTGAAAAAATAAACTTGATCTATATCTTGTTATCCTTTTCCACATTTTATTTCCTTATACCCAAACAAAAAGAGCCAACACATTGTTGACTCTTTTGCTTTTTATGCTAAGAACTGAAATTCTGTTCGACTTCCCACTTGTGTAGATATGACTTCTAAACGAGCATCAATTCGTTCCTTTAATTCCGGAACATGCGAGATGATTCCGACTAAACGGCCGCTGCTTTGAATGTCCATTAGTGCTTCAATTGCATGATCTAGCGACTCTGGGTCTAAGGTGCCAAATCCTTCATCAATGAACATCGTCTCTAGTGAAACACCTCCAGCATATTGCTGAACAACATCGGCTAGACCTAAGGCAAGTGCTAATGCAGCTTTAAAGCTTTCTCCTCCAGATAGAGTCTTCACATGTCGTTCCTGCCCTGTATATTGATCAAAAACCAATAATTCAAGTCCACTTTGTACATTTCCTTTGCTTCTGTCACGTTTCCTGATTAATTGAAACCTTCCTGAAGTCATTTTTGTCAATCGATTATTGGCTACTCGTAATATTTCTTCCAAAAATGAAGCTAAAACATAGCGTTCAAAGGTGATTCGATGTGCATTTTGCCCCCTGGCCATTTCCGCTAAATGCCCCACTAATTTGAATCGTTCTTCAAACTCTTTCATATCTTCATTCACCTGTAAAACCAGCTCACGAATTCGTTCATTTTCTTTTATTTTGTTTCTTTGCTCGTTTGCATGTTCATTTAAGGTTTGAAGTTCTTTGCTTACATGACTAAATTCTGTTTTTATATTCGCTAATTCTGGCATTTCTGTATTTTCAAGATTTCTTTCTAGATCCTTAAGACGATCTGTAACAGATCGCAATTCCTCGCCATACAGTTGAACTTCTTTTTCTAAAAGTGTAATTTGGTCATCTGTTCGCTTTGCATCATGGAAGCTGCGGTAATTATCAAAGCCTTGCTCTTCTAATAGTTTTAAGAAGGTCTGGCGTTCTGCGTTTAATGATTCGATAGCAGTCTTGATTTGAGCTTCTTTATCTTGCACTTGAGCTACCTTCACGGAAACCTCATTGTCTAGGCGATGAAACTGACTTTGTGCCGCTTCAAAAGCTTTCTGTAAAGCATCACGGTTATTTTGTGCTTGCTGAATAGTTCGGTCGAAGCTTTCTTTCGATCGTATTTCTTCGGGAATCGTCTCTTTAAGATTCTCAAGTTTTGCATTTTCATTTGTAAATAGGTCCCTTAAATCTTGAAACTTCCTCATTCCTTGTTGATAGTTTTCTTCTGATTCTGTAAGTTTTTCTTTTATTTGAAGTAGTTGATTGCGTAATGGTGTAAGTGCCGAACATTGTTCATTTGCTTCTTTAATAAATAGTTGTAATTCCTTTTTCTTCTGTTCCGTTTCACTAATGAATCTCCCAAGATTCTCTAGAGTAAACCCAGTTATTTCATTTGAAACATCTGATATGGATTGTTCAAGAGCCTCTTCCCGTGCTTTATGTTTTGCATCTACTTCATAGAATTCTCTTCCAGCTTGAACCTCTTCTTTTTCAGTAAATGTAAGTGTATCTTTTGCGGCTTTAAGGTCCCCCTCTAAAGGAAGATCATCCTGAGAACGCTCAGGCTCCGGATGATGAGTCGAACCACATACTGGGCACGGATGCTCATCTTTTAGCATCATCGCAAGAATCCCTGCTTGTCCACGCCTCCATTTCTCTTCTAGGTGTTGTAGCGTTTGGCGTGCATCCTCTACTCTACTTAAAATATGGTCATGCTTCACTTTTTTATCTTTAGACAACTGATCGAGTTTTCTTACTTCTCCATCAATATTTTTAACAATTCTAAGCTGTTTTTCGATTGTTTCATTATGAGAAAGCTCTTTTTCTTTAGCCAAAAGCTGCTCTCTAACGTTCTCAAGTTCTTCTTTCTGTTTTTCTTTATCAATCAACTGCTGCTTGGAGTTAGTAATAATTGATTGTAATTTTTCTAGTGACGTTTTTTCATGTGCTAATTGTTTTTCCAATTGAAGTACTTGTTGTTGAAGATGTGAAAAAGAATAGACGTCTTTTTGCATTGTTTCAAGTCGATTGACTTTTTTAACAGCATTTGCACGCTCAGTCTCCTTTTCCTTTTCAATATTCCACTGATATTCAGCCTTTTCAAGCTTTTTCTTTAGTTCTTCTAGTGACGTTTTCAATTGAAGCTCTTCCTTTTTAATGCTATCTAGATCACGTTTTAATTTATGACAATATTCATCCTGCTGAAGAAGGCGTGCGGCTTTATGGGCTCTTGAAATTTCCTTTTTCTTTTCGTCAATCGAAGCTTTTCTTATGTCTAAGTTTTTTTGCTCTGTTCGTAATTGGTCACGGAGCTTAAACTGTTCTAGAAGGCTTTCTGCTTCAATGATCTTTTTTTGCAGGCCATCTCGTTCATTTTGTTTCTTTTCAAAATTGACTTTCATTCGTTCCAGCTCTTTTTTCATTTGTTCTAAATGAGGATGAAGGAGTTCTATTATTTTTTTATCATTTAGAGTAGGTGCCAATAGCTCCTCTTTTAATAGTTCATTTTCTTCGAATTGTAAATTTCGTAGTAACCTTGTTCTTGTTTCCATTGATTTCTCAACACTTTGCTTTAATTCATCACTTTCTTCTTTTAGCTGTTCCTGGATGGCTTTGTAATATTCAGTATGAAATAAGCGCTGAAGAATGAGTTCCTTGTCTTTACTTTCAGATGTAAGAAGCTTACGGAACTCACCTTGTGGAATCATTAATATTTGCCGAAATTGATTCGCATCTAATTGCATGATGGCTTTAATTTTCTCTTCGACTTCCCTCACATTTGACCCGAGAATTTGTTTTTCGCCATCAGCGCTAAAAACATATAGCTCTGCTCGGGCATTTATAGTTGTAAAACCATCGCCACGGGCTTTCTTCTTTTCTTGTTGTGGGGAACGCCAAATATGATAGGTCTTTCCGCGAAGGGAAAAATCTAGGCTTACTTCTGTCATCATGTCATCATTTGCAAATTGACTGCGAAGATCGGTTCCATTTCTGTCTTCACCAGAGGCTTTCCCATAAATAGCATATGAAATTCCATCAAAGATGGTCGTTTTTCCAGATCCCGTTTTTCCAGAAATAACAAACATTGTACGATTTTCAAGGGATTCAAAATCAATCGTTTCCTCCCCTGCATAGGGACCAAATGCTTGCATTATCAGCTTTAGAGGCTTCACTTGCTCTCCACCACCTTTTTCGCTTTTTCCATGACACTTGCAATAATTTTCTTTTTGTCGTCTGAATATGGGAGTGTAGTCATGTCTTGATAAAATTCTTCAAAAAGCTCTAGCTCTGATTTTTTTTCATGTTGTCGTACTTCCATTTGGTCTTTTTGACGAGAATCGATACGGTCAATCTTGCGTTCAAGATGGAGTACATTTGGATATATTTGACGTAATTTATTGATTGGATCCATGAGGGCTCCTTCGTCATGAAGAGTGATTTTTAAGTAATCATTAATTTGTTGTGATGTATAAAAACTAGGATCTAAAAGTTCATCAATATACCCTTCAATTTCTCTCATATCTTTCGAAGGGGTAAGTTTACGCTCTTCTATTGATACCTTGCCTTTCTCATTAAATTCTACGATGCACACACATTTTCGCTGTTTCGCTTCTGAATAAGAATATTTTAAGAGAGATCCTGAATATTTAATCGTATCATGTTTAATGGCATCTGGACTATGTAAATGACCAAGTGCGGTATAGTGAAAGGGCTCAAAAACCTCGGCTCCTACACAGCCAGAACCACCAACAGATAAAGTCCTTTCAGAATCGGACGTTTTCCCACCTAAAACAAAGGCATGTCCAACAAACACATGCGATTCAGATGGATCCATCTCTTCCTGAATCCTCTCAACGACTGCTTTCATTGCGTCATGATGGGATGTAATACGATCATCATTTAACAATTGACGGACAATCCCTGGTTCTGCATATGGCACTAAATGAAAATTGACTCCTTTTATTTTCACTGGTGAAAAGTCCTGTGTCAGCTTTCCTTTCAAATGAAATTGACTATGTTTGTACCATGATGACCCAAAGGAAAGTCGTTCAGCGCTATCATGATTTCCTGAAATTGCCACAATCGGAGTTTTCAATTCAACATTTATTTTAAAAAGAATTTCATCAAGCAATTCAACCGCTTCTGTTGGAGGAACAGAGCGATCATAAAGGTCCCCCGCAATCACTACAGCATCCGGTTTTTCTTCTTTAACCAATTCAACGAATTGAAGCAGGACCTCGCGTTGTTCTTCAGTCATATAGATCCCGTGCACTAATTTTCCTAAATGCCAATCGGCTGTATGTATAAACTTCATGCAATCACCTCTTCATACGTTATTCCTATCTATCATTATATCAAAACCATGTTGTTCCTTTACTAAAGATTCCTATCATTTTGTCATTACATCTACTATTTCTTTTAAAAATAGTTTAAAATTTTTATAATAAAAAATGATGTAGTTGTCAAAAGATGTATTCATTCATTTATCGTTTAGCTAAGGTTGTGATGACTTTATTAGGAGGAAGATTCACTGTAGTAAACCGAGAGCATCTCCCAAAAGAAGGTAGCTATGTAATTGTATGTAATCATCGTACATGGTTAGATGTCATTTTCCTTGCTTTTAGTGTGTGGCCTCGAAACGTTCACTATATGACAAAACAGGAATTGTTTCAAATGATGATTCTTAATCAACTTCTTCCAAAAATACATGCGTTTCCAGCATTTCAATCATTAGGATCAATAAATAACAAAGGAAAAATTTCTTGATTATATTCCAAGTATAACCACATACCCATTCGAAAAATTAAAGGGGTTGTCCCAGTCACAAGGACAACCCCTTTAATTAGTGTGAAATCCTCCCTCAGAATGATCACCGTTACTATTACAATGGTATCCCTCCTATGCCCTATATAAAAAGGGATAGGAGAAAAAAAAGGGAACAAAAAAAATTGATTGAACCGGAGATCTTCTGTTAAGGATCACTCATTTCAATCAACTTTGTTTAGCTTTTCTGATAACTCATCAAGTTGTAGAAAATACTCATCAAGTTTTTCTTTTTTAAAATCGAAATAGGACAGGTTACGAATCAAATATGTCCATTCTTTTATACTTGAATGCCGTTTCATCACTAGTTACCACCTTTAACGGTACTTACTTTATACTATGCGGGTGGATTTTTTTTGATTGTATATTGTCCCTGGTTAATGATGACTTGTTATAATATATCCAATAAAAAAGGGAGACCCCATTAGGATCCCCATTTGCTATTATCCGTTTAAGTCATTTTCTAGGGACGATTTTACAAGTCCTACTTCCTCTTGAACAGCCCCTACTTGCTCAGAAGCTTCAGTAAATTTCTCATTCGCTGCATCAAGGTTTGCTTCTCCTTCTTTAGCAAGAGCATCCGCTTTCATTTGGTAGGATTCTACAAGTGTTTTCTTGAAAGTTTCAAGATCTTTCTTTACATCGTTAAGATCGTCGCTTACTTCCATTCCTTCCAATTCTTTTACTACTTTAGCTGCCGATTCAGCTGCTGCTTTTTTAAGAGTTGCAAGTTCTTCTTTAGATGGTGGCTCATCAGAAACAATCGCCGCTTCATACTCATTTAATTCACCATCTAATCCGTTAATCGTTGAAGTTAGGTTTAGATAGAAATCCATCACTGCACCAGAAGTGTCTTTAGATTCAGTTGATTCTTCTTTTGTTTCTTTGTCTTTGTCTGCTGGTTCTTCTGCTTTGTTATCGGAGCAGCCTGCTGCTACTAACAATAATGTCAAACCTAGCGCCCATAGCTTTTTCATGTATGTAACCCCCTGTTAGATCTTTTTAAGGTCAAGAAATTGATAACGATTACATTTTCCATCCTTAACCAATTTGTATCATATCATGTAGAAGTTTCAGACGTAAAGAAATATTTCCTGTTTTCTCCAAAGTTTAAATTTTACAAATATTTGTAATTTAGAGTGAATTATTTTTATACATTAAAATGTAAAATACCCCAATTAGAACCACAATAGATTAATTATTTATCCCCCTAACGGACCTCCAATTGCATCTTCAAACTTAATGACATTCCTACAATTACGACTACAATATAGATAAATAGTGGCTTTCAAAATAATCCCCTTTGTTAAATAAAAATATCTACAAAAAGTCGATATAAATAATAGTTTTTAAAAAGGGGTTTTTAAAATTCTACACTTGGCTTGATATTTATAGAGTAGGCTTTAGTTATTGAACTTTATAATGACCATTAATGGGCGCATTCTTGAATTAAAATCAAGCTATTAATACACTTCAGTTTTCCAGCTTTAATTTCCATTTTGAAGTGATCTAAACCTCTCTTTTCTCCGTTAGCTAGTTAAAAAGGTTAAAGAAAAAAGAACAGCACTGTGGAATACATGGAAAAGGATACGTTAAGTATCAATAACGAAACGCCGGAAGACATTGTAGAATGGAAGGAAAAAGGTGAAGCGATTCGAAAATGCATGGATTTGTTAAAAAATGAACAACAAACAATTGTGGAACTATTTTATTTTAAAGGATATACACAACAGTCTATTTCAGACAAAGCAAAAATTCCGTTGGGCACTGTAAAGGGCCGCATAAGACTCGCACTTAAACATTTACGTTCCTGTATGGAAGGGAAAGGAGGGAAAGTTAATGACTAACCATCAATGCGACAAACTATTGGATTATTTTAATAATTCGTTATCAGAAAAAGAAAAAACGGAATTTGAACATCATGTTCAATCCTGTATCCAATGTCGTAAAGAGCTCTATGAATTAGAAAATTTAACAGCTGATATACCTTTTCTTTCCCAACCAGTTGTACCTCCTGCGGATTTAGAGGCTCGCGTATTCGATAAAGTGTTTGGAGATAGCCAAGAGAGGGACACAAGAGATCTACAGAAACCGAAAAAAAATCAAGTTAGATGGCTTGTACCATTAGCAGCAATCCTGGCTATCTCATTAACAGGAAATGCCTATTTATATAGTGAACTAGAACAAAAGCAGAATTCAGTTAATACACAGAAAGCATCCGTAGATAAGGTTCTTCAATATGTAACATTAGCACCTGTGGAGGGTACAGCAGAAGGAACTGCTTCCATTGTTGAGCAGGACGGTACACAGAGTATTATTATTCAGGCAGCAGAGCTTCAAAAGTTGAAGGATGATGAGGTATACCAAGTATGGCTTATCAAGAATGAACAACCGGAACGAGCGGGTACCTTTATACCTTCCGATGACGGAAAAGGTTCTGTTGTCTTTCAACTAAATAAGGAGCAGCTCTCTCAAAAATGGGATACTGTTGCTATCACACTAGAACCAAATGCAAACAGCGAAACGCCAAAGGGAAGTATGGTGCTTGCGTCAGAGCTATAAAGAGAGACCTTATAAAGCTGGAATAGCTTTATAAGGTCTTTCTCTATGTATATATATTCAATAGACCTTGTGGTATGAATTTTTAACAAACCCTATATTGGCGGGACTGCCTGGGAATCGAACCCAGCGGAGACGGCACGCGCCTCCCAGGAGGTTTTGAAGACCTAGGTATGCACCAGCAACACGATCAGCCCCATAGAACAATTTTTATTATGGACAAATAAGGAAAAGAATTCAAGGATTTTGCCTAAAAAAATAGTACCCCTCCTTTATTTGGAGAAGTACTATAAAAATTTACATAATCAACAAGATAACCATTTATTCTCTAAACCTTGAACTTTTTCCCAATTTTCCGGGATATTGCTATCACTAATGATATAATCTACATCCTTCATGCTAGCAAGTCGATAATTTGCTTTTATGCCAATTTTGGAATGATCGGCTAGGATATAGGTTGTACTAGCATTTTTAATATAAACCTGTGCAAGCATGGATTTTTCTAAGTCAAAACTCATAATTCCTTCTTTCGACACAATCCCATCCGCTGAGATGAACGCTTTATCTGGAAAGAATTCCTCTGCTATTTTTTCAGATAATGACCCTGATGAACGATAATGAAGAGAGCGGACCTTCCCCCCAATAAAGATCATTTCTCCATCAAACTGCTGTTTGTTCGCATAGGACATGAGCATGGACGCAACCGGAAAAGAGTTGGTAATGACCGTAAGATTTCTCTTTCCACATAACCCCTTTACCATTTGTAACGTTGTACTTCCTTCGTCAATGACAATCACATCTTGATCTTCGATACAGGCTATTGCCCTATTTGCTATTTTTTTCTTTTCGTCAATACGAATGATTTCTCTTTCATACATGGTGGGTTCACCGATCTCATCATTAACCTTTACAGCCCCACCGTACACTTTTTTTAATTTATTTTCACTTTCAAGTTCTTCAAGATAACGACGTATCGTTTCAGTGGACACCTCAAACTTTTTCGCCAATTCGTTCACTCTAACTTGACCATGCTCATCTATTTCCGTCATGATAACGGTTTTTCTTTCTTCAGCTAAAAGCGACATATTCTATACCCTTTCCGAACGATTTTTCTCTCATTACTGTAATTTCCCCAATATAGTGTGCTAAGGGAAAGGATTGAGTAATTCTGCTTACATTATTATTATAAATTCGAATTTACCTCAGAAGGAACATTCATCATTTCAATTTCTTCATGTACAAAGATACCACGTTTTTCTAATTCTTCAAAAAATAGAGATGGAGTTTTGAATGCTTCCTCTGGTGTAATGATTCCCTTCTCATGTACGAATCCTTCAGCAATCAATGCCGTTGCTATCGCAAAAGGAATTGCTACGTTTCTTGTATAAGCTCTTAATCCCTCCCAACCTTCTACAGTTCCATCCGACATTGGGTGTGTGTGGGTTAAGACATGCCTTACTATATCACCATTTTTCCTTCCAATTACCTCAATATGTAAAGCATAGCCGTATAGTTTTGTTTCCGTTCCTTCTTTTGATTGGGATAAATATTCTGCAATACAATCCATGATTCCTACATCTTTTTCATTTAATTTAATTGGATCATTTCTTAAAATGCCATAATCATACAAAGCTCTGACTAATTTCATATTTTGTTCTGGCCAAGTGCCTCTGACTTCAATTAATTGAACATTTTTCGATTCTAATGCTTTTGCAAGCGTTTTCGTTTCGGCATGAGGGATAATATATTGTGTCCCTGTCCCATAAGGTTCCGGTAATTCTATTTCTCGTGGACGTGCAAATGGGGGCACTTGAATAAACTCTCCATTTTCATAAACAACCCTTCCTGGCAATTGAGGATCATACTCGTATGTCGTTGTCTCTGTAATGGATTTAGAGAACGCGATTGGTCGATAGGAACCATGACTTACTCTTACACTTTCCACTGAATCTAATTGGTTTGCTGCATGCATGGCCATTAATTGAGTTAAACCAGGGGTCATCCCAAATCCAGGTAAGCAGGTTTTCCCTTTTTCTACAAAAATATCATGGTAAGGATCTTCTTCTCCAAATCCGTTTAAATTAATCCCATGACAGCCTGCTTCCGCTATGCATGCGGTTGTTTTCCCATTAAGGGCTATCGTGGTTCCATCCATAACGATATCGTAGCCTATCATTTTTGCAACAGTATCATTATGGTCATGAACATCTACTTTTACAAAATCTACTCTTGGATCATTTAACCATTCTACGACACGATTCCCTTCTTCATCGTTGTAATCAGCTATTGTAATTTTCTCAAACTTTGAGTAATTTACTAAATCTACTACCGCTTCTCTTGCAATTTTCCCTGCGCCGCCTAGACAAAAGACTTTCATAAAGTAATCGCTCCCTTTATTGTAGAATATTCTTTAATGCTATCTACTAATTTATTTATATCTTCTGGGTACACTTCTCCTATGTTTCCAATTCTAAATGTCTGCACTTCTGACACTTTCCCAGGATAAATCACAAATCCTTTTTCTTTTAAAAATTGATAAAAACTTTGAAAGTCAAAATGATCATCTGGATACAGAAACGAAGTTATAATTGGTGATTGACGATTTCGATCTATAAAGGCTTGGAATCCTATTTTTTTCATTTCATCTACTAGCAGTGTCTGATTTTCTTCGTAACGTTTATTCCTCTCGTGGACTCCACCTTCCTTTTCAAGTTCTAGAAGTGCTTGGTAGAAAGCACGGACAGTATGTGTAGGTGATGTAAAACGCCATTTCCCGTAAAATTTCTCCATCGTATACCACTGATCGTACAAATCAAGTGACAATGAACGTGCATGACCTTTACAAGCTTCTATTCCTTCTCTCTTCGCTATCACAAATCCAAACCCAGGTACGCCTTGTATACATTTATTAGAACTACTAATGAGATAGTCAATCTGCCATTCATGAACGTCTATCTCAATACCGCCGAAGCTACTCATCGCATCTACAATCGTTACTTTCCCAAGATTTTTGGCTACATGACAAATTTCCTCTACAGGATTAAGAATTCCTGTTGTCGTCTCACAATGAACGACAGCGACATGTGTGATATCCGGATCTTCTAAGAGTATATTTTCTATATCTTTAGGAGAAATCGACTCATTTTCTTTTTCTTGAAGTACGGCAACTGGAATATTCAACATACTCGCAATCTTTGCAATTCTGGTACCATACGCCCCATTCGTGGCGATGAGTAGTTTTCCTTTCTCTTTCGGGATTACACTTCCAATGACAGACTCCACGGTAAACGTTCCGCTTCCTTGCATGAGAACAGCTGTGTAGTCAATATGTTGATGTGTCGCTAAAATCACTAATTTCTGACGTATGGTTTGTACAAGTTGTAAATATTCCTCATCCCATGTACACCAATCTTTCTGCATGACAGACCTTACCGTATCGGAAGTACTTAAGGGACCTGGAGTAAGTAATATATATGGATTATTCATTATTGGTACCTCTCCTTATGAATGCTGTAGTTTTTCTTCTTTATTTTCAATAAAATCGATCAATCCCACTAATTCACTTATTGAATCAATAACATAATGAGCTCCAGCTTCTAGCAGTTCTAGTCGAGCATTCTTCATTTTCTCCTTAAGGATACTGTCCTCTAACTGGTTCACTTCTTCTTCTGATAAACCAAGAGTACTACTGCCAAGAACTACCCCTACTGTCCACATCCCTGCATTACGGCCTTCCTTCATATCTGTAGTGGTGTCTCCGATTTTAATCATACGGTTCATCGGATAAATTCCTAGCTTCATAGCATTGTAATAACACATCCAAGGGAATGGTCTGCCTTGCTTAACATCATCTGCTGTTGTATAGAAGTCAGGTGAATATCCTTTTTCTTTTGCATGTTTTACAACAATGTCCATCATTTCTCGTGTATAACCTGTTGTCGACCCTATCTTGATGTTTCTTTCCCTTAATTGTTTAACTACATCTAATACTCCAGGAATCGGAGTCGTATAATCTGCTAAACTAGCAAATAATGTTTTTTCAAAATTGCTGTACATGGCTTGAATATCTTGTTCTACAGGTTCATTTCCATGTACATTCATCCATTCCTTGCGAACTCTCGGCATTTCCGTAATGGCACGGATATGTTCAATCTTTAAAAGCCCCATAGGCTCACGTGCTTCCTTAAAAGTGATGGACACTCCTTTATCTTCAAATACCTTCAAAAAAACATGCAGTGGAGCAAAACACCCATAATCAACTGTTGTACCTGCCCAATCAAAAATGACACCTTCAATTTTGTTCATAAAAATTCCACCTTTCTTATGCTTTTAATGATTTCCACTTTTCGTTCCGTTTCGTCAACCCTTTTACAGCCCATCCATACAGAACTCTCACAACTATATTGGTTAACACAATAAGGACACTCATACTTGCTGCAGATGAAAGATTACCGGCGTCATCCATATTTACGATTGAAATGGCTGCAAGTTTAAAATCTGCCGTATAAAGGAAGACAACTGCAGAGATCGTAACCATCGAATTAACAAAGTAAAACATCGCCATCTCTAATATTGCTGGCAAACACATCGGAACCGTCACTCTGAAAAATGTCTTATAGAATGGGACTCCCATTGATTCTGATGCTAATTCGAACTCTTTATCTAATTTTTTCAATGAGGTAGTTGCTGTGACAAAGGCTACAGAATAGAAATGTAAAATGTTTGCTACTACAATTATCGCAATCGTTCCATACAAAAAATGAAAGGGATTTGAAATCGTCAGTCCAAAAATACTGACTTCTGGTTTGCTAAAGAAAAACACATAACTTATTCCAATGACTAAACCAGGAATGGCTAATGGGATAATGGATAGTAGATAACCAATTTTCCTTACGCCATAATGTTTGCGAATTTTCTCAATAGAATAAGCGAATAAAAATGTTAGGATTGTTCCTACTACCGCAGTTATACTAGCGGCTATCAAACTATTTTTATACGCCGATAATCCATCTCCTGTCATACTAGAAAACATGAAATGTTCCCAAGTAAAGCTTAAATTATAGGGCCATACCTTTACACTGGCTGCCACCATCACTGCCATAAAAATCATGATTACAATGAGTGTAATAACAGAACAGAATAGGAATGCAATTGCATCTCTTGTACGATTGGATGACAATTTATAGGGAATAGATTTTGCTGATACATAGGATGACTGTTTCTTCTGTGTTATTTGATCGACGATAAACGCTAAGAGAGCTGGGAGCATTAAAATCACACCCACTGTTGCCCCCATAGACAGATTTTGTTGACCGACTACTTGTTGATAAATATCCGTTGCCAACACATTATACTGACCTCCAACAACCTTTGGAGCTCCATAATCGGTAAAGCTTAGTGTAAAAACAATGAACATTGAACTGATAACGCCATATTTGGCACTAGGAAGTGTAATGGAAAGGAATTGTTTCATCTTACTAGTTCCTAAAGTATTGGCGGCTTCATACAATCGATAGTCTGTATGCTGTAATGTGATGTACAAAATTAGAAAAGCTTGAGGGAAAGTATAGATCGTCTCGGCGATAATAATACCAATAGGACCATACAAATCGATTTCCCATCCAGGAATGGCTCCAAAGAACCCTTTTGTGATCAAACCTTGATTTCCAAATAAATACATCAAAGCAATTCCGTGCATCATTGTTGGTGCAAAAAGCGGTAGTAAGGCAACATATCGAAATAGAGTTTTCCCCACCATTTTTGTCCTTGTTAAACAGTATGCAAAGACAAATGCTAACCCAACTGAAATGACCATTGTCATTGATGAAACATAAACAGTATTTTGTAATGACGAGACTAATGAAGTGGTCCCGAAATACTCTATAAAATTCTGTAGCCCTACAAATTCTCCTGCTTTATTAAATAAAGTCTGTGAGAACAAAAACCCTAAAGGAATCACAAGGCTAACTAAAAAGGAGAGAATGACAAACAGGATCATGAGAGATTGTAACCGCTCATTCCTTCCACTTTTTTGTTTTACCTTTTTTGACGCAACCTCAAAAGAGGGAAAGAAACGACGAACCAATTCCATTTATACAACCACCTGTTCTTTATAGGTTAACACTTGATTTTCTGGAAGGTTTATATTGATTAAATCTCCCTTTTTCAATTGATGATGGTCGATCAACTGAGCTGATATATCCACTTTAATGGGCCGGTCTTTTAAAGGTGAATTTGCATCTTTTACCTTTAACTTCAAACGATAGAATGCACCACGGAACTCGATGTGTTCAATTTCGGAAAGTAAGCCTTCTTCTTTACTAACTTCAATATGCTCTGGCCGAATGGCAGAGGTTGAGGATTGTCCTCTCTCCGTTTTCCACATATTAATGGATCCAATGAAATCTGCAACAAATGGTGAGTTCGGTTGATCATAAATTTCTTCTGGAGTACCCACTTGCATTACTTCTGCATTGTTCATAACAACGATCTTGTCGGCCATTGTTAAAGCCTCCTCTTGATCATGAGTGACCATTATCGTCGTAATTCCCAAAGTTTCTTGAATCGAACGGATTTCGTAACGAAGTTTTTCTCTTACTTTTGCATCAAGGGCTGACAATGGTTCATCCAGCAATAAAAACTTTGGTGAAAGCGCAATTGCTCTAGCCAAAGCCACCCGTTGCTGTTGGCCACCAGATAACTGCCCCGGATACTTATTCCTAATTTGTAATAAATCAACTAGTTTTAAAGCTTCTAAGACTCTTTCGTTTCTCTCTTTACTTCGAATCTTTCTATTTTTCAGTCCGTATTCAATGTTCTGGAAAGCCGTTAAATTCGGAAACAATGCATAGGATTGAAACACGATTCCAAAATCCCTTTGTGAAGGCGGCAAAGAAGTTAGATCCTTTCCTTCTAAAAAGATGGAACCATTATTGGGTTCTTCCAAGCCAGCAATAATTCTAAGTAAAGTCGTTTTTCCACATCCGCTTGGTCCAAGTAAACAGACAAACTCATTTTTTTTAATATCAAAATTGATTTGGTTTAAGGCATTAAAATGGCCGAAGTTTTTACTAATATTTTTAATTGATAGGAATGGTTGAGACAAAGACTCTCATCCTCTCTAATAATTTCATATTATAATCGCCAACAGGGGAGTAGGGGGCTCCTCCCCCATTAGCTGTAGAACACTATTCTTTAGGCTCTGCTTTGGTTCCGAACTTAGAATCCCATTCTTTAAGAATGTCATCACGGTTCTCAGCTGCCCAATTCAAATCATTATCTTTATACATTTTTTCCTCAACACCTTTTGGAAAACCTTCTGGCTTAGCAAAATCGTTCTCCATAGTAGAGAATCCGTTCGCATCATAGTATTTTTTCATTACATCATCTGTAATTGCCCAATCTAGAAATGCTTTAGCTAATTTTTCTTTTTCCTTTCCTTCTTTCTTAATCAACGCATTTGCTTCGACATCCCAACCCAGACCTTCTTCTGGAAGAATGACTTCTACTGGTGCTCCTTCTTGCTTTTGTTGCACCCCACTATAGACTAAAGAGATGCCAATCGGATATTCACCAGCTGCAGCTAATTTCGCTGGTTTTGAACCAGAATGAGTATATGTAGCAACATTTTTATGTAAATCTTTCATATAACTCCACCCTTTTTCCTCACCCATCATTTGCAACCAAGCGGATGTCGTTAAAAACCCAGTACCAGAAGAAGCAGGATGTGGCATAACAATCATGTCTTTATATTCTGGTTTTAATAAATCCTTATAGGTTTTAGGAATTGGAAGATTGTTCTTTTTTAATTCTGTTGTGTTCACTACAATACCGGTCATAAAAGCCGTATTGCCTGTCCATTTCGTTGGTTCTTTGGAATCTTTGTATAGATCTTGGATTTTCTCACTACCCTCAGGAGTATACTCTGCTAGCATATTTTTTTGATCCAGCGCCAACAGACTTGATGCCGCTAAACCCCAAACAACATCAGCGTTCGTATTTTCACCCTCAGATAATAATTTAGCTGTTATGATTCCTGTGGAATCACGAACAATATTTAGCTTGATGTTCGGATATTGGTCTTCAAAAGACTTTAAGTATTCTGGGATTAGTTCTTCTTCAATGGCAGTATAGACAGTAAGTTCTCCAGATAATGAATTGCCACCTGCCGATGCACTTCCATTTGAAGATTCTTGACCGCATGCAGTTAATAAAACCACGGCCATTACCAACATCATCCATTTTTTTATATAAGCTTTCATCTTACACACTCCCTCGTTGTTTTTTGTGGTTTTGTTTTTAATTGGTTTGCTTTAACACTTCAAATACTAAATGATTTTTGTGAAGCACAAATTAAAACAATATTAAGATGTTGTAAATTTGTTGTTTTTTGTTGTTTTTTACTGAGAAACAATACTAATTTTACGGCAAAAAAGAAAAGGTGACCCAAAAATGTCTTAAAAACTACAATGATCCATCCATATACAGAAGTAATCCTTAAGATTTTCTATATATAAAACGTAATTGAAGTTCAAAACACTTTATTTTGGGTCACCCTTGGGCGTTAGCCTATCTTTTGGATGAAACTATTTTATTGGATCATAAATCGTGCATTCTATCCGACTACTTTCTATTTTTTCATATTTTTCAATTGTCCATGCATTTAGGTTTCTTTCTAGATTATTGCCCTTACTCCATTGATGCAATGATTCATAGGCTAATTGTATTCTTTGTGGAGGACCATCATAGTCCAATGCAGCATAGCTTCCTTGTTTAAGGATAATTTGTTCCATGTCATGTGGGGTATTGTCGTATGTTTCTACCTCTACACACTTCCAATAGCCATCCTCTTCTGGTACTGCATCAACTTTAAAGATCCCATATATGGTGTTCGAATTAACCACATGATTGATATCTTCAATATGTTGTGTTAACTTTTCTAATGCTCGTGGGATTTCTTGTTGATAGCCTTCAAGTGTTTCACAAACTACCCTAAATCCTACTAATCTTTTCTCATTTAAAGTGACGATTTTCATAGCATCTTCTCCTTTATAATGTAGCTACTATTTATTTAATTAATGTCAAATGATGTACGGATGTAATGTTTCCTTTATCAGTTCTTGGTAGGTACAGAGATTTCCTTCTTTTTAATCCAATAAGCAAAAACGATTTCCCACTAAAGAGAAATCGCTTAGCATTATCCTTTACTTACCACGCTTAACCGTCTTGTCTGAACCTTTCTTGAAACTGCCAATGGGATAGCAATTTGAAAGTCGGTCCCTATTCCTTCATCACTTTCAACGTTTATTGAGCCATGATGATCTTTTAATATACGTAAACATACTGTCAGCCCTAGGCCAGTCCCTTTATCTTTTGTTGTATAGAATGGTTCCCCTAATTTTTTTAATGTCTTTTTATTCATTCCTACTCCTTCATCCCTGAAAGAAAGTTCGGCACAACCGTTTTTGTTTTTAGCTGTTATGTAGATGTTACCACCATGCGGCATGGCTTCTATGGCATTTTTTATAAGATTAATAAATACTTGTTTAAGCTGGTTTTCGTCACAGCGGATATGTATATGTTCGTCTTGAAACTGTTTATGTATGGCCACATTATATAGAATTGCATTCGTTTCAAGTAGTGTTACTACTTGATGCAGGATTTCTATTACATTTTTTTCTTTAAAGGTTATCGCTTGTGGCTTTGCTAATATTAGTAATTCACTTAAGACAAGTTCAATTCTTTTTATCTCAGAAAATATGATATCTAAATACTGATGATTCTCTTTCTGATCTCCTTTGATAAGTTGTAAAAAACCATTGATGGCTGTTAAAGGGTTTCTAACTTCATGGGCTATCCCAGCCGCTAGTTGTCCAGCAATCGAGAGCTTTTGAGATTGGACTGCTAGGTTTTCATTCATCTCAATCAGTTCTTCTTTTGCATAGATACTTTCAGTGATATCGGAAATTGTTCCAATGGTACCTTCTAGTTCACCGTATTGATCATAGTAAAACTTCATCTGGACTTCTCCCCAAAAGCGTCCACCTTCTTTTTTTCTATATGCAAATTCAAAACGTGCATGCTCCGCTTTATCACTTAGTGCCTTTCTAACCATTTTTACAATGTCATGGCGATCTTCAAGTGGAAGAAAGTGAAGAGCGTTCATATAAAGACTTTCTTTCAAAGTATATCCAGTGAATTTTTCCCATGCAGGATTCAAATATTGAAAATATCCTTCAGAATCTGAGTGAAAGACTACATCTCCTATATTTTCTAATACAATCCTCATCTCATCAGAAAGCTTTTTATAGCGTTCTTCACTCTTTTTCAAATTTGCTAAATTAATTAGATTCTGATCATAAAACCCACCAACCCAAGCTCCTACTAGTAAGATTAAAATCGAATAGATCATGTCAGCTGTCCAATTAATCGGATTGTTTAGTACATAATAGAAAATAAAGTCCCAAACAGTCATAAAAAAAATTACGATTCCTACCCCTATAAACCTTCCCCGATAGCGTTTCATCCTGTCACCCTTTTAAATGATGTCGATTCTTTGAAAAGTTTTTCGAAAGTTCTGTAATATTATCTAAATATAGTATAACATGTCGATATAAAAAATTGGAATATGCTGTTATAGATTTTTTAAAACATCATTTGCTTGTCACCACACGAATGCTTGTCTATAATGAATAGCGAAGAAATAGCTTCGTTTGAGGTGAGAACATGTTAGATGGTTGGTTTTTATACTTTATTCTATTTTGGGTTTTCATTCTTATCTTTTCATTTGCTATCGGTGGATTTTTCATGTTTAGAAAATTCCTGAAAAGAATGCCAAAAGAAGATGGAAAATCGGTTCTAGATTGGGAAGAACATTACGTAAATGAAACGATTCACCTTTGGGGGGATCAAGAAAAAGCAATGTTAAATGAACTTGTCACCCCTGTACCTGAACTCTTCCGTGATGTCGCCAAACAAAAAATTGCAGGTAAAATTGGCGAATTGGCCCTTGAAGAAAAAGCAAAAAGCATCACGACAGATTTAATTATTCGTGGCTATATCCTTGCTACACCTAAAAGAGATCATAAATTTCTACGGAAGAAACTCGATGAAATGAATATTAAAGTCGCTCCATATGAGCATCTCTTCTAAGAACTTTTCACTTAGTACAAATGCCTCTGAAAGGATGAAGCATATTATGGGTGCCGTATTGGTCATACCACTTATTCTTTATACTATATTTGTAGTTGCTGCCATTTTTTTATATAAAAAAATGAAATCTAAAAAAAATCAATAAAATAAGCCTGGACCTTTTTCTTTGAAAGGATCCAGGCTTGTTTTATTCATATCTTGATAAATACCTAAAATCTAGTCTTGTTACTTGCGGCAGCAAATAAGCTGACTCTGTCGCATCCGTTTTTCTTAGTGAGTTTAAAGCTTCAATAACTTCATCTGCAGTCCCAACCCCTATTCCATGACCAAAGAACAATTCATTTCCAAGATAAACACAATTTTCTCCCATCCAAATGGGTTTTTCGTATTCAGGATTATAAAAATAAACAACATCTCCAGGGAAAAGATCTACTTTCTTTATGCTATACATTCCTAAATCCTTGTCATAATTGTGGGCCCATACGATCATGTGTGAAAACAAATAATTAAAATAATGCTCCTGTATTGATTCAAGCACAGCTTTATAATAGATGATGACAATACTTGTAACACATTCGAATATATATTGATCACTATTGATAAATACATCACGGATTCCATCAGATGGCTTTATTCCTTTTTTTAAACGATACCCCCCCTCAGTCTTCTCCCAGTAGTCTTTATTAAACGTTGAATTTTCAAATCCCGAAAAATTGACTTTACTCTCATTCAGTTGAAAAGCAGCTTTTACTATATTTTCACGAATACGGAGTTCAAACAACATCTCTCTCTGTGTAAAATAATGGTACATAATTTGGCTATCTTTAATAGATTGATAAATCGACTGTTGTAGTGGTGAAATTGTTTTACCGCTAGGCTTCATGACCCCATATGGAATTTGTATCATACACATCACCTTCTTAATTATCTACAATAGCCTATGTTGGAAGCGAAGTATTGTTTATGGAATGGGAAAAAGTAATATTAAAAAAATTAGCCCTATAACGTATAATGAAAATTTTAACAATTTTTGTGGAATACAAATCTTATGTATTTTAAAATATTGAAGAGACCCTGAATGAGAATATAGGCAGGATTGTTCTTAAGAGGATCTTTTTCTAATGAAAGAATCTTTTAAGGATTCAATAAAACCATACCGTATCGATTTTGCTTAGACGATTACCTAGTAGTGTGCAGGGTTATGTTTTTTGAAAAAATCATTAAAATGGGAGTGATTTAGTTTGCCTAAGTTACATTTGCATTTAGAAGGGCTAGTAATTTTTATAACCGCCATTTATTGCTATTCTGTAATCGGGGGTAGCTGGTGGTTGTTTATTTGTTTGATTCTTGCTCCTGATATTGGAATGCTGGGATATTTACTAAATATAAAAATAGGAGCGATGGTATATAACTTATTTCATACCTTTACAGTTTCTGTATTATTGCTACTTATAGGATTTTTAGTAGATTCACAGATGTTACTCTCCATTGGTTTAATCTGGGTTGCGCATATTAGCATTGATCGATTTCTTGGATATGGACTCAAATATGAAACTACGTTTAAGGATACTCATTTACAAAGAGTTTGAGCCTTATGGTTTATAATAATAGGGTCTGTCTTCTACCTAAAACCAAGGTTGAAGACGGACCCTTTTTATTAGTTGTTCTAATATTAAAATTTATATTTTTCTTCGATCCTTTTAGAAATGAGTTCATATCCTTTTCCATTTGGGTGAAGAGAATCGTGAAAATACTCTTTTTTGTCTTTTCCTTTAAAGACATCATTTACTGGAATATAAGTAATTCTTGAATTCTTTATGGCCATCCTTTTTATTGACTGATTCCAATTGTCAATATACTGTTCAATCTTTTCCCCTTGAGGATATGGATTATAAAGACCTAATAAAAGGATAGGTGCATCATCATTTGAGCTTTCAATGTTTTCGATGATTGCTTCTAAATTTTCAAGGTATTCTTTTTTGGCTATCATTATTTCATTATGGTAAATGGGAGCTAAATCACCACCATTACTGTTTATGAGGTCATTTGTACCAATAAAAACAATAAAATAGTCAGCTTCATTTAACTCTTCACTTAAAGGTGGTTTTATAAGTTGTTGCATTACTTGCGAAGTTTCTTGTCCTATTATTCCATAGTTTTGAATGTCGTAAATTCGATTTCTAAATTTATGATTTAAGTTTTCCTCCAGCTTTCCAGTATACCCTTCATTCGACGCATCCCCATAGCCGTATGTTAAGGAATCTCCTAGAGCAATAACCTCTTTCACCTTCTTACTCCCTAGTGACTCATCGCCAACCATAAAATAAACAAATACCCCCAACAACATTACAAAACCAACAAAAACACTTTTCCTAATCAAATAACACCCCTCCAAAGCTTCACACATCACCGCTTCACCGCTTTACCCAACCTAGGGACGGTCCTCCACTAGATTAACGCGTTAATGGTTTCGAGAACCGTCCCCGAGTGGATTAACGCTTTACTGCATTGAGTGCCGTCCCGGTCATTTTGTTTTTTCCCTTTTTTTGTTTCTTGTAATCATGTAATAAAAGGAAAAGCAGAGGTCGACCCTTTTTCCTTGGGTAAACCTCTGCTTAGTTTAGTGATGTGTTGGATGTGATAGGACCTTTAAGTTTAGCTTCAAGCTTTCGATATTCAAGGTACATTGCAATTCTCCAGGGTACAATCATACCAAATGCTAAGATCCAGAACATCCCGCTTAGGGCTCCCAAATCAATTGAACTGCTCAAGATTAACTTTGCTACAATCCGAATGAGCAGAAGCCCTATTAGAATAAAAGCAAATGCTTTTGATCGTTTTAAATAAATATCATTATCACGAATTTCGAAACGGGAAGTTTTAATAAGAAGAATAGAAAAAATCATTCCCACAATCAATGCCTCTAATAGTTCCCAAATGGTTACCCTGAACATGGGTACAAAAAACATTAAAGCCCCTGAACTCATAAAAATAGGTGGCAATATTATCTTTTTAGCAGAAACAGGTTTCTTTTGTGCTTTCATTCGGATAAATAGAACCAGAAATCCCATACCAACCGCAATAATGGATGAAACAATCGCCATTGACATAAATATCATCCTTTAATTATTCTTTTCGCCCTATATTATAGCCTATTTTTGATAAAAACTAAAATAGTTGTTTAAATTTAAAACCAAAAAAACTCGGTTTTACAAAATACTTTTATCAATTTAAAAAGGATAGTATAGTGAATAAATTAATGTAAAATTATCTTCAACCTTATCATCAATTTTTATACAGATGCCTTAAAATTCAGGATCTACACAAATTTTGAGAAGTCTTTCTGAGTAATGAAAAATCAAAAAAAAAAACAGGTCTGTCCCAAAACCAAGGTTCAGGAACCACAACTTCAACATATAGAAGAAACCCTCATGACCTCTTCTATACAGACAGTTATAGTAGTTCCATACCCCATTATGGTACAGCCCTGTTCTACCCTAACTTAATGCTCGATTGATCGCTTCCACAACACACCCTCCATCAAAGGGTTTAACAATGTAGTCTTTTGCTCCTGCCTCAATTGCATCTACAACCATTTTTTGCTGGCCCATTGCTGAGCACATGATAACCTTAGCGTTTGAATCAGTACTCAATATTTTTTTTACTGCTTCTATCCCATTCATTTCAGGCATCGTAATATCCATTGTGACAATATCTGGTTTTAGCTCCTGGTACTTTTCAATCGCTTGAAGTCCATTTTCAGCTTCCCCTACTACACAATGTTCACTAGACTCTAGCATTTTTATTAATGTCTTTCTCATAAACTTTGCATCGTCTACAATTAATACAGTTGCCACAGATGCTCCTCCTCAATCACGCAATGAATAAAATATAATTATATAAACGTCAATATATACCAATTAAATCGTTAAACAACTATAAATATATCATTACAATGATTGACAGTTCAATATTTTCAGCCCTATATAATCCTTAAAATCCTTGGAAACCACCGAACAATTTACTAAAGAAAATATAAAGAATTTCCATCCAATTAAAAAACAGCATGATTCCGACAATAATCATAAGGAAACCACCCGCTTTTACAATCTTCACATTATGTTTGCGGATCCAGCTCATTTTTCCAACAAAGAATGAAAGAATGAAAAATGGAATCGAAAAACCTAGGCAATAAGCTATCATATAAAAAACTCCGGAACTTGGATTCGTTCCAGCTAATGCAAAAACGGCACCTAAGATTGGACCTGTACAAGGCGTCCAGCCCGCTGCAAAAGCCAGTCCAATTAAAAAGGTTCCAAAATAACCTGAAGGTCGATTCTTAAATTCAAGTTTTCTTTCTTTCATTAAAAAGTCTGGAGTAAAGATTCCAACTACAATGAGTCCAAAAATCACTATAAAAATGGCGCCAAATTGACGAATCCAATCCTGGTATTGCAAAAATAATTCACCTAAAATAAATGTTCCTCCGAAGCCAAGAGCAATAAATATGACCGAAAACCCTAATAGGAAGAACAATGTATGTAACAAACTGCGTCTTTGCAGCATGGCATTTTCATTTTTCAAATCACTTACTGACATACCCGTTATATATGAAAGAAACGCAGGAAATAAAGGCAGCACACAAGGTGATATAAAACTTAGAAAACCCGCTCCAAACGCTAAAAATAGATTTACATCCATATTGACAACTCCTACACAAATTTATAACCTATATCTATTCTATCAGACATTGTTACTTTTCATGCCTATTCCAGTTGTGAAGATTTTGTGGAATTTTAATGATGAACAACACATATTATTGTCACAAAATCTCTATTTTTTCAAATTCTTGTTAATTTCTTTTGAAAATGTTTTCCCAATTCGGTATACTATTAGAAAGTAAATACAATTATTTCTAGAAAAATTCAATAGGTTAATAAAATTATATTGTAACGTTATCATCTTATTTATGAACCAAAAACATAATATTCTAGAGTTGAAATTGAAATATTAGATGAAAGGACATACAGCCGTGTCAAAACAAGAGCTTTTAGATAAAATTGAAAACAAACGCGCTCAACTGATTGATATCGTTGCTGCCAATGGATTAAATTCCCCACTTGCGATTCAATACAGTCAAGAACTAGACAACCTCTTAAATCATTATAATCAACGATTTATAAAAAAAACCAATAGCTCACAATATTCCCATGCATAAACCAAAAAACCGCTTAGATTCTAAGTGGTTTTTTGATTGAAATATTTTTTTGTACCTATAATCATTGATTTACATGCGGGAGAGGTGTAATATAATCCTCCGTTAAAAGATTAGTATTTCCACCCATTCAACCAACAACATCCTCGATTCCTTCAACTAATCCATTCTGAAGCAAATACATTTTATGATACAATCCTTTTTGTAATAGAAGCTCCTGATGGGTGCCTCTTTCAACGATTTCTCCTTGATGGAGCACTAGAATTAAATCGGCATCTTGAATTGTAGACAATCGATGGGCAATTGCAATCGTTGTCCTCCCTTTTCTCATTTTGGCCAAGGCCTCTTGAATGGCTTCTTCTGTTTCCGTATCAATATTCGAAGTTGCTTCATCTAATACTAGAATTTTCGGGTTTGTGGCAATGGTTCTGGCAAAAGCGATTAACTGACGCTGACCACTCGAAAGCGTTGAGCCTCTTTCTACCACAGGATGCTCATATCTATCTGGAAGTTTATCAATAAATGTATGGGCTTGAACAAATTTCGCCGCTTTAATAACGTCCTCGTCTGACATATCTTTCGTGTAGAGTCTTATATTATCTGCTATATTTCCATAGAACAAGAAGGGATCCTGTAGAACGAGTCCCATTTTGTCACGCATTTCATCTATTAGGTAATCTTTAATTGAATGACCATCAATCATGATATCACCATGTTCAAATTCATAGAATCTCATGAGCAGGTTTATAATTGAACTTTTTCCACTTCCCGTATGACCGACTAGGGCTACGGTTTCTCCTGGTTTCGCGGTGAAATTGATATTCTTCAATACCTCTTTTCTTCCATCATAGGAAAATGTGACATTGTTAAACTGAATTTCACCATCAAGTATTCCTTTTTCTGCACGATTTAATTGAGCAGGAGAAACTTCAGTTTCATCTAAAACATTAAACACACGTGAACCTGCTACTATTGCCTGTTGAAACATTGATAGCCTCATCATCATCTGATTCACCGGTTCAAAAAAACGGTCTAAATAACTAATAAAGGCGTATAACACACCTATTTCGACAGTATTGGTAAAGGAAGTGATTCCAAAAAAACTAAGCACCATTATGAGTGCCACAACATAAACCAAATCGATTGCGGGTCTAAGTAGTAATCCGTCTAATTTCAGATTTCTCATTCCTGCATTAAAATGCTTATCATTAATATCAGCGAATTCGTCTCTTAATCTTTTTTCTTGACGAAACACTTGAATAATCGACATTCCCTGAAGTGATTCACTCAACTTAGCATTTAGCTGACTCAATCTTTCTCTAAGATCATGATAGTAAATGGAACTGTTCTTTCGATAGGTCCTCATGATTAAGAATAAGACAGGTAAAATAAATAAACAGAAAGTAGCTAACTTAACGTTTAACGTAAACATCGCAATGAATATTCCAATAAGTAAAAACCCACTCTGAATGAAACTTACCAACACAGTAACAAACATATCTTTTATTGCTTCTGTATCATTTGTGACTCTCGAGACAATGCCGCCTGCAGGTGTTTGATCAAAATACCTCATTCCAAGTGATTGAACCTTTGAAAATACATCCACTCTTATTTGTTGAATAATTTTCAAAGCAATTTCTTGAAATTTTAACAGTTGGAAATAAGATATTAATACATTTGCTATCTGTATTCCTAAATAGGCAGCTGCTAATCCAACGATTGGTTGAAAAGGAAATTCTCTTGGAGTTAAATAATCGTCAATAAATATTTTCACTAATATTGGTCCGAGAACATCCCCTATCGTTGTTAGCAGTAGAAGTGTAAACGCCAAAAGAATCGTTTTCTTATGAGGAATTGTATATTTTAATAAACGAGTAAGTACATTCCTTTGCTGTTTAGCTGACATGGTTGTTTTATCCATTTGAAGTACCTCCATGCTCCACCAATTCTTCTAATTGCTGTCTTAAATACATTTCCCGATACCAGCCATCCTGACACATTAATTCTTCATGTGTGCCTCTTTCAACGATTTGCCCCTCATCTAACACGATAATAAGATTTGCGTGTTGAATGGCACTCAGGCGATGTGCTGTAATAATCGTAGTTTTATCCGTTCGGTTTTCTTTCAATGCATTTAAAATCGATTCTTCTGTCTTTGCATCAACTGCTGATAAAGAATCATCCAAGATGAGGACTTCTGGTTCCATTATTAATGCTCTAGCAATGGAGATCCTTTGCTTTTGTCCACCTGATAATGACACTCCCCTTTCTCCAACAACCGTTTCATATCCATGTGTGAATTCTAAAATATCTCTATGAATATGAGCAAGTTCCGCCGCTTGTTCCACTTCTTTTCTTTCAACAAGTGGATTCGCAAACGCAATATTTTCGGCAACCGTTGCTGAAAATAAAAAATGGTCCTGTGGAACATAGCCTTGTGCTTCTCGTAACCTTTCCATTTTATATTCTTTTATTGAATGACCCCCAAAGGAAACTGTCCCTTCATACCCCTCAAACTCCCTAATTAATATTTTTAATAATGATGTTTTACCTGCTCCTGTTTTACCTACAATTCCTAGAGTATCTCCCTTTTTTAAAGAAAAACGAATATCCTTTAGTACAGGCTTTTCCTCATTTGGATAGGTAAAGGAATCGACATTAAACACGATATCACCCATAGGCTTATAATCTAAAGGGTTTTCACCATCTTTAATCTCAACAGTCTCTGAAAGTAAGTTTGATACACGGTCGTAAGAAGCACGTCCGCGTTCGACAATATTAAAAAGCCATCCAAACGCAAGCATTGGCCATATCAATAATCCTAAGTAAGTTGTAAAAGAAACAAGTTCACCAATTGTTAATTCTCCACTAATAACATAACGCGCACCAAAGGTTATTGACAAAAAGAAAGAGATTCCTACAATTATTGAAATCGTCGGATCAAATAATGAATCAACCCTTGCCACCGCAATATTTTTTTGAACAACACCCTCAGATTGTTGTCGAAAATCTTCAATATCTTCTTTTTCTTGCCCAAACGTTTTTGTAACTTTTATTCCTGAAATACTTTCTTGGGTTTTATCATTCAAAGAAGAAAACGCTTCTTGAGCTTTATGAAATCTTTTATGCAATAAAGTTCCATAATAGTTTGTTAAGATGGCCATTATCGGCATGGGGATTAGTGCAATTAAAGTAAGCTTCCAACTGATTGTTGTAGCCATTGCTATTATGACAAACCCACCAGTAGCAAGTGAATCAACAAAGGTTAATACCCCCTGTCCCGCTGTCATTTGAATGGCTTGAAGATCATTTGTGGCATGCGCCATCAAGTCCCCAACCCTACGTTTTTGATAAAAGGATGGTGACATCTTCGTGAAGTGATGATACAAGCGATTTCGTAGTAACCGTGAAAGCTTAACCGCCGATCCAAATATCATTACTCTCCAAAAAAATCTAAGAACGTACATACTCACTGCTGTAGCAAGTAAGATTCCAACCCATTTTCCAAGACTTGTAGTTGATAATTCATTCTCCTTAATGCTATCAACGACAATTCCGATTACTTTAGGAGGTACGAGTTGGAGGAGTGCGACAAATAATAAGATCAAAATTCCAACTATGTATTTCTTCTTTTCCTGTCTAAAAAACCACATCAATTCAAGAAAAACCCTCATGATGTTATCCTCCGTTATATTCATTTTCCAACAACTTATTTTACCAAATTTTTAAAAATTAGAAAATAAATATTTTTCAGTATAAATAAAAGAGGCTGCCCCAAAACCAAGGAGTCAAGAACCACGACTTCCATATATAGAAGAATGCAACATCTTCTATATATGGACGAACATGGTGGTTCCGGATCCCTTTTGGGACAGCCGATTTCAATAATCATTGAAATTCATCATGGATATGAACGATAGGTTCTTCAGATGGTTCTTTAATGATCGTTGCTTTCATTCCTTCAGGTGAGTTCACATACATATAGACTGGTGTATGCGGGAAATAATCAGAAACAGCAGGTGTAAAAGCTTGGACAAAAGCAACCGTTTCAGGATATTTCACCATATTTGTTGAAACATTGATCACCATTTTCTCGAGCTCGTTATCAACATAAAGGCCTTGACTAACTAATTTTATATCTGTAGTCGTAAAATATTCATTTACATATTCCTCAATATCAAGAAGTCGGTCAGAAATATCCTTATCCTTTTCCTTTCCATCATCAGAAGGGAATAAATAATACTTTCGATTTAAATCTTCCCATTTTTTAATCGAATTTTGATCATCATCTACAAAGGCATACGTAAAGTAATTACCTGGAATAACACTATTTTTCTCCCCTAATTCAAATAGAGAGATAAGGATAGGAACATTTTTTAAATTAGCTTTTTTTCTTATTCGATTAATAACCTCTTCTGCAATTTTCTTTCCTTCTGTTTTCATCTTCTTTTGGGAAATATCTACCTCCCCAAAGTGGGTTAGGCCTTGTTCATCTTGAATCTTAATATAGTCAATAGAATTTAACCCCAGTCCAATGGATATCCCCTTAATTTTCCCATCTTTATCTACATAGTTTTGCTCTTGTATATGGGCAAGGTATACTGGGTTTTTCTTCTGAACTTCCATTTTTTCTTCCCAATTCATATTATCACTGATCTTCACAGCAGGATTAAGTCCCTCTTTATGAGTGGATTTTCTGTATACCCAATTGGATAAATCCTTTAGTTGTTGACCTTCTTGGTAGTTCAGTTTATCTGCAGGAAAATATTCTTGTGATAGAGTCATTAATCCTGTCTCCATACCATTCATATCAATTCGATTATTAAGTCGCTGTGTAATCATCCCGCGGTTCTCACTAAATTGCTTCGGGTTCACTTTATATTGTAAATAATCTCTACCTTCTGCCCCAGCCGTTTTTTCTGTACCTATTTCTTGGCTTTTCTCAGTTTCTGATTCTTCAGGAGAGTTGGAGAGACCACATCCTGAAACCAAAAGCATGAATGAGACGAGAAGCCCAACAGTCTTCTTCATTCGTTCGTTCACCCTCCAAATATTTATGTATACTACATTTTGAAAACACTATTACCTATTCTATCATTGATTATTGAATGAAGTGAACTAATTAGATAAGAATTTAATGAAATGATGAAAAAAGAGCTGTTTATTGGGAGAAATGCCCCATAACAGCTCTTTACTATTATTTCATATTTTTGTTCATTGCGTTCATCATTTGATTGATTTTCTTTTGAGACGGTTTCTGCCCCATTTGCATCATCATCATTCTTAACATTTGTTCATTGATTGGTGGATTTTTCTTCAAATAGCTCATCATATATTTACGAGCAATGAAAAATCCTAGTGCGACACCAGCTATTAAAGCTAGGACACCGACTAGAATAAATTGCCAAGTCATAACTATTTTTCCTCCTTCATGTTGTCCTTATAAAAGTGTACTAAACCATCAAACATTATACAATATTTTAAAGTGAAAATCTTTATTTATACGTATTTTCTTTCCTTAATTGGCTTTAGCCACCCAAATCGTTCATGTTCTAATTCAATTGCTAGAAGACGCCCATCCACTTTTCGAAGAATTTCAAAGAATAGGGTTTCTATTACTTCTAATCCCCATGCATCAATTTTAATATAATCCTTTTGGATATTCATTTTTACCCCACCAGAACCATCTGGAAGTTCGATTATGTAGGAATCTTCTACTTTCAAAATATCTTCCCTTCTTTGAACCTCTTGGCCAACATAACGTTGTATAGGTAGATACGGAATTGGTTTCGTTATAAAATCTACTTGTTTGTCTAGTATTTCTTTTAACCAACCATTAGAAGATTGTCTTTGTAAGAACAGGTTAAAAAAGAGTCGTTCACGACCATAAAAAAAAGAAGCAAATTCTTTTTCAATCCAATAAATTTGATAGGAGCGCACCATCTTCAATCCTCTCCTTGTCCTTTTTATTATTATATAGGACATAAGGAGCTTGAATTGTTGAAATATGTTGAAAATCAACACTAGTTTTGTCGAAAACCCTATGGAATAAACATCAAAACCAAACATAATCATATCATGACTTTACACTCATTTCAAAATTTGGTTAAAGATAGATATGTAAGAACTCTAATAGAAATACTTTTATAACTTATTATGTAGAGATCACCAAAAGTTAATAATCTCAATATCCAAGTGAGTTTATATATATACTGAACGACCCTTTCTAAACCTTAAGCATGCAAAAAGTTCTATGAAACGATGTCGCCCCTCCCCTTTACTATACCTACTTTAAAACATAAAAAGCTGCTAGCCAAATGGCCAGCAACTTTTTAAAAACTATTTTTGTAAAAGAGCTTTCACTCTTGAGACCACATTATTAACAGAGAATCCGTATTCTTCTAATACTTTATCTCCAGGAGCAGATGCCCCAAATGTGTTAATAGCAAGGATATCTCCTTCGTCACCTACATAACGATCCCATCCTAAAGATGAAGCCATTTCAATTCCTAGACGCTTTTTAACTGCTTTTGGAAGAACTGATTCTTTATATTCAGCAGTTTGCTTCTCAAAGCGATCCCATGATGGCATGCTTATGACAGAGACTGAAATTCCATCCTTCTCCAGTGCCAGTTGGGCTTCTACAGCTAAACTAACTTCAGACCCTGTGGCAAGGAGTAAAGCATCTGGCTGATCTTTTCCTGCCGCAGCCACTACATATGCTCCTTTTTCAACACCATTCTGCGCTTTAGCATCCGTTCCTTTTAACGTAGGAAGATTCTGTCTTGTTAATACAAGTGCAGTTGGTTGATCTTTTGAAGTAAGAGCCGTTCTCCAGGCTGCTGCTACTTCATTTCCATCTGCAGGACGAATGACAGAGAGGTTCGGCATTGCACGAAGAGACGGTAATTGTTCAATCGGCTCATGTGTTGGACCATCCTCACCAACAGCGATGCTATCATGTGTAAATACATATGTTACAGGTAGTCCCATGAGTGCTGCAAGACGGATTGCTGGACGTAAGTAATCACTAAATACGAAGAATGTTCCACCAAATACATTTAGTCCTCCATGTAAAGCCATTCCATTCATAGCTGCTCCCATACCAAACTCGCGTACACCAAACCAAATATTTCTTCCATTATATGATTCAGGAGTAAAGTCACCTTCACCTTTAATCATTGTTTTATTTGATCCCGCTAAATCGGCAGAACCACCAATGAAGGTTGGAAGATTTTGAGCAATGGCATTGAGTACATCTCCAGACGAAGCTCTACTTGCTAAACTTTTACCTTCCTCATATACTGGGATGTCTTTATCCCATCCTTCTGCAAGTTCACCTGACATAGCTGATACAAATTGATACGCTAATTCAGGGAATTCCAGTTTATACTCTGCAAATTGTTCTTTCCATTTTTGCTCTTTCATTTCACCTGCATCTATGATTTGTTCCTTAAAACGAGCTTGAACTTCTGTAGGAACATGGAAATCTTGATCAAATGTCCATTCGTAGTGTTCTTTTGTTAATTGCATTTCGTCTTTACCAAGTGGAGCACCATGTACATCTGATTTTCCTGATTTATTAGGAGCACCATAACCAATGACTGTTTTTACTTCAATCATCGTTGGATGTTCAGTATCACCTTTAGCTTCCTCAATCGCCTGTGCAATCGACTCAAGATCATTTCCATCTTCTACTCGGATGTATTGCCAACCATATGATTTAAATCGGTCTTCAATGCTTTCAGAGAATGATTTATCCAAATCACCATCAAGTGAAATATCATTTGAATCATAGAGAACAACAAGACGACCCAATTTTAGATGGGCTGCAAGTGATGCAGCTTCCGATGAAACACCTTCCATTAAATCTCCATCACCGCAAATACTGTATGTATGATGATCTACAATCTCATATTGACCTTTATTATAAACTGCCGCTAGATGTCTTTCTGCCATAGCCATACCAACAGCCATTGCAATTCCTTGACCAAGTGGACCAGTTGTAGCTTCAACACCAGAAGTATGTCCGTATTCAGGATGTCCAGGTGTCTTACTACCCCATTGACGGAAATTCTTTAAATCTTCCATTGATACATCGTAACCTGAAAGATGTAATAAACTGTATAAAAGCATAGAACCGTGCCCAGCTGAAAGCACAAAACGATCACGATTGAACCAATCCGGGTTTTGAGGATTGTGATTCATGAAGCGGCTCCATAATGTATATGCCATTGGAGCAGCACCCATAGGCATTCCAGGATGACCTGAATTAGCCTTTTCGATGGCATCAATAGATAGTGTACGAATAGTATTGATTGCTAATTGATCTGTTTTATCAAACATAGTATGACATCCTTTCTCTCTATCTTCATTATTAATATTAATCTTCTTTAAAAGTTTATACAACCATATTGCAAAGGAACTATCAAGTAAAAAGTATTATATGGAGATCATTCCCTTCTAATTTTTTTGCCAAAAGTGGAAATAGACTAAAAGATTTCTACCATTTGAAACAAAAAGTCAGCTGGTAACGTATAACAATTAAATAAAAATTAATTTAGGGGGAATTAAATGATGCTTCATAAGGTCTTTTGGAGTGTATTAACGCTTGTCATTATTTCAATAGTAAATGCAGTTATTGCCTTCCTATTTAAACAATCCTTTCTTGATGTAGCTTTTCCTGTAGGACTTCTTATTGCCATTATAATCAAGTTTTTCACTTCATCTGGAGGATTTATATCAGATTCCATCCGATTAAATCTCCAGTCACAAACAGGTTTGAAAGTAGAACGTGAAGAGAAAAAATTCGAACCTAATGTTGCCTTCTACACGGCCGTTTTCTATACCATAATATCCCTAATTGCTTCAATCATTGTATATAAAGACTATTTTCTATAGAAAGACAAAAAGATGTAAACGCCTCGTTCAGCTCAGCTTTGCATAAATTGATCCATGTGGGGTAAGGTTATCTTCTCTTTTCCCTTCATGGCTAGGCTCTAAGACTATAGCGCTGGTCATTATCAGGGCAAATTCATTTCAAAGTTATCCATCATGTTTTTATTTTATGATTTCCAATATAACGAAAAAAGGCACACCCAACTATGGTGTGCTCTTTAATGTAAGTTTTTCTTTTTCTGAATTTGTTGTAATTTCTTCGGAGTTACTTCGTTTCCATTTGGATCAAAAACTTTAGTGTTTTCAATAGTTTTTCTCATCGAGTTACGAAACGTCTCTAAATATTCTTTGCGTAGTTTTGATTGTTCTTTTGCTTCTTTATCCGATAAACCTGATGTTTTCGATTTGTTAGCAAGTTCATTTATACGTGCCATTTTTTGTTTGGAAAGCATTTATAATAAACCCCTTTTCTAGATTGATTTATATGAATTATCATGGATTTGAATTATTAACTATTCGAAATGATACTAGAAAAGGAGTGAAATAACAAGCATTAGGATTCTTCCGGTTGAGATTGATATTCTTGAAACCTACGATGAACTGTTGCTTTTGAAACATCATAGCCAAATCCTCTTAGAGTCGCTGCAATTTCCGAAAAGGTTAAGTCATTTTTACGTAATCGAATAATTTCTTGAACAGGTATATTTTTACGATCCCTGCCTTCAATATTCCCTCTGTTTTTAAGGTTTCTTTGAGGTTTATATCCATTTTCAACTGCTCTTTTCATCCCACGTTTAATTTTCAAATTATGTAATTTCCTTTGATATTCTTCTACCATGCTTACAATGTTCAATACCATAGAATCGGATTCGGAAAGTTGAAGTTCGCCGTTTTGAGAAATAGTGTAAATCTTTACATTTTCTTTTAATAAACAATGGATGAGAGCAATCTTTGCATTACCTCTCCCAACCCTTGTTTCATCCTGAATCAAGACTGCATCGATTTTTTCTTCCTTTATAATATCCAAAAGCTGAAGAATGCCAGGACGATCTAGTTCATATCCACTTGCTTGATCTTTTATAATCTTAAATACATTTAAACCAAGTGAATCAGAAAGTTTTAGTAACTCGTCTTCTTGTCTTTCCAATGATGTTTCTTGTGTTTCTTTTTTTGTACTTACACGACAATATATAATAGCTTTCATTATAGGCACCCTCTATTCACTTGCAAGTTGATAATCTGTATTCTCATAGGCAGATATATTCTTAACAGGAACCGTTAATGAATCACCAGCCTTAATTTGGTAGCTTACCAAATTATTTTCCGTTCCGACCCAATCAATAAAATCCTCTTTCGACATTGTATAATGATCAGAATATTTATCTGCAATCGTCCATAAAGTATCTCCTTTTTCAACCGTAATTTGTTGATATTGGTCACCATTGGTGTCTAATTTTAACAGAATAGTAAAGCTAATGAATAGGACTAATAATAAAAGAACGAGAATATAAGAGTATTTTTTCCAGATAATTGTTAACATAAAAAAGACCTCCAACCGAATATTTGTTCGCATTTGATGTTTTTATTATAATGCGAACACTCGTTTGGTGTCAACAGAAAATTCGAACTTATGTTTGTATCCACTGGAAAGACATGCTATAATGGGAACATAAGATCGATGAATATAGAGGTGCGTAAAATGACAAAATTATCAAAAAGGCAACAGGATATTCTTAAGTATATTAAAGAGGAAGTTAAGTCAAAAGGATATCCTCCTTCTGTACGGGAAATTGGCGAAGCCGTCGGTTTAGCATCCAGTTCGACTGTCCATGGTCACTTAGCTAGATTAGAGAGTAAGGGACTAATTCGTAGAGATCCGACGAAACCTAGAGCGATTGAAGTGTTAGACCTAGAAGAAGATCATATCCCACGTCAAAATGTTGTGAACGTCCCATTGATCGGTAAAGTTACAGCTGGGCAACCTATCACAGCAGTAGAAAATGTAGAAGAATTCTTCCCGTTACCTGAGAGATTAGCACCTTCAGATGAACAAATATTCATGTTGGAAATTATGGGAGATAGTATGATTGAGGCAGGAATCCTCGATGGAGATCTCGTTATAGTGAAGCAACAGCAAACGGCTAATAATGGAGACATTGTCGTCGCAATGACTGATGATGATGAGGCTACTGTTAAGCGTTTCTTTAAAGAGCGAGATTTTGTACGCTTACAGCCAGAGAACTCTTTGATGGAACCAATTATCCTTCGTAATGTATCAATTTTAGGAAAAGTCATTGGTGTTTATAGAATGGTCCATTAAAGAATAAAGAGAAATCCATTAGGGTTTCTCTTTTTCTATTGTTCTCTTATTTTGGTATACGCGAATTTTAAGGGAGCAATTATATTGAAATTAGTTTGTATACAAACAAAGAATACTACAATCAAATAGAAAATAATGAACTCACTTTCTACTGTTTGTAGTATTCCTTTTCCCATTGCAAGTGTAGATTATTACGATGGAAGCAAATTTATTATTGTTTTTATATTTACTGCACTTTCCTTTGTAAATAGGGCTTATTAACTTCTTTCAAAGAGTTCTTTTTTTCTAAATATAATGATTTAAATAACGATATACTTATCAAGATCAATATTACCGTAAATGGGAGGGCCGCAATTAAGGCTACTGATTGTAATCCTTCTAATCCACTGCTTACTATTAAGACAGCTGTAATGGCTGCAATTAACACACCCCAAACAGCTTTTACAGATATGGACGGATTTTCATTACCATCTGACGACATTATTCCAAGAACGTAAACCGTTGAGTCTACGGATGTGATAAGAAAAATCATGATAAGCGCAAGCATTAGTACAGATAAAATGCCGTATAATGGGAACTGTTGCAAGAAAACAAATATAGCTGTTGCGACATCCTTTGAAACCGCATCAGATAGTGCTGTATTTTGAAATAAATCCATATATAATCCTGTGCCACCAAAAATCGCCATCCACATAAAGGCAATTACTGGAGGGATAATTAATACCCCAATGACAAATTCTCGAATGGTTCTTCCTCTCGATATCCTGGCAACAAATGATCCTACGAATGGTGACCAAGTAATGACCCATGCCCAATAGAAAACTGTCCAGTCATGTGCCCATTTATCACCTGTGTAAGGTGTTAAGAAAAAACTCATTTCAAGAAAATGTTGAAGGTAATCACCAACTGCAAGTACAAAGCTCTCTAAAATAAACACAGTCGGACCTTTAAAAAGGAAAAATAGCATAAACCCTATAACTAGAACCATATTTGTATTACTTAAAAATTTTATTCCTTTATTGACTCCGGTTATTGCCGATATCATATAAAGCACAAACATTACGCCAATAATCACTAATGGCATCCATGTACTGTTTGGTATCGAAAATACATAACTTAGTCCTGCATCAATTTGTAAAACTCCCATTCCCATCGACGTAGCAACCCCTGTAACGGTTGCAATGATTGCGAGAATGTTAATCGTCTTTTTTATACTCCTTTTCTTAATGTTTACTTCACTAAGTGTTTCACTCACAAGCAATTTACTTTTTTTACGAAATTGAAAATAAGCAAGTGCTAAACCAACAATTGTAAAAACAGACCATTGATGGAATCCCCAATTAAAAAAGGAATAACGCATCGCTACTCGAGCAGCTTCAGCTGATTGAGGTTCAATTCCATCTAAAGGAGGATTGGCAAAATGGGTTAACGGCTCGGCTACCCCCCAAAAGACAATTCCAGCACCAAATCCTGCGGCAAACAACATGCTGATCCAGGCAAAAAAAGAAAACTCAGGTTTCTCATGTTCATGTCCTAGTTTAATACTTCCATACTTACTAAATGTCAAAAATAAACAAAATGCAACAAAACATGCAACAGAGGCTAAATAAAACCAGCCAAAAGAATTATTAATAAAACCAGAAACAGCTGAAGCATTCTTTGAAAGACTCTCTGGAGAGAGCGCTCCCCATATTGCAAAAAGGACAACGACAATGGCCGACACCTTAAATACCGGATTGTTATAAGATACACGTTCTATGTTTTTCCTCAAATCAACCACCCTTTATCTGTTTTTTTCAAAAAGTCTTTATCGATTACACTAATTAAATATTGGATGTACTGTTTCGATTGAATTTTCAGATATTTACAAGGGAATTAAAAGGGAATATGCTAATATACATCTTCCCTTCTGTTTAACATTATTGATAGTAATTTAGTGGATAGCTAATTTAAAACATACTACTTTCGGCTCTGTCATTTCCTGAACCGAAAACTTGATACCTTCGCGTCCTAACCCTGACTTTTTCACACCACCGAACGGCATTGTATCAATTCGGTAATCACTGCTGTCATTAATCATAATCCCACCAACATCCAACTTAGCAATGGCACTATGGGCTTTTTCTATATCTCTAGTGAAAATACCAGCTTGTAAACCATAATTTACATCATTTGATCGTTGGATGGCTTCTTCAAGATCAGAAACTGAGTAAAGGAGAACAACTGGTCCGAAGATTTCTTCTTTAGAAATAGTGCAACCTTCTGGTACATTCGCTAAAACAGTTGGAGAATAAAAGGCACCATTACGCTCTCCTCCTGTTAATAATAAAGCACCTTTTTCGATTGCCTCGTTTACTAAATTCTCTACTCGAATCGCTTCTTTTTCTGAAATAAGAGGTCCCATATCGATATGCACTGATTGTTTATCTCCAACACGATATTGGCTGGTGCGCTCCACAAATGCCTTCTCGAATTTTGCGATAATGCTGTCTTGGATATAAACACGTTGAACACCTAGGCAATTTTGTCCTGCTGCCCAAAAGGCACCAGAGACAGTAGATTCGACAGCATCCTCTAGATCGGCATCTTCTAGTATGATAACAGGAGAATTTGAACCTAGTTCCATACTAATTTTTTTCAAACCGGCTTTACGTGAAATTTCCTCCCCTGCTTCTAATCCACCTGTAAAAGTAACCATTCGAACAGCTGGATGAGTAACCAAAACATCGCCGATCTCACTTCCATAACCTGTTATCACTGATAACACTTTAGGAGGCAGCCCTGCTTGTACAAAGGCTTCTGCTAATAGTAGAGCGCTCAACGGCGTAACAGTTGCTGGTTTAACAATAATGGCATTTCCTGATGCAATGGCAGGTCCTACTTTGTGTGCGACAAGATTTAGAGGATCATTAAACGGTGTAATGGCACCAATAATACCGATTGGAAACCGATAATAATACCCTACACGATTCTCACTCCCTGGCATTTGATCAAACGGGATTGTCTCACCATGAATTCGCCTTGCCTCTTCTGCACTAATCCGAAGAGTTTGTACACATCTTGCAACTTCTTTTGTTGCCTCGCGAATCGTTTTACTACCCTCACTAGCAATGGTTCGTGCATATTTTTCTGAATTCTTCTCAATATATTCTGCTGCAGAATTAACAATTTTCATACGTTCATGAACCGGCATTGATGCAGCCGTTTTAGCTCCAATCTTCGCTTCTTCAATACACATCAACATATGTTCCTCTGAAGCAGCAGGCACTGTATCAATAATGCTGTTATCTTGTGGATCACGAACCTCGATCATTCGATCAGATTTCACCCAATTTCCTGCAAGGAACATCTTTTGACCCGTAAGTTGAGTTGTCATTACATTACCGCCTTCCACTATTAGATTTTTGCTAATTGTCTTTCACGATCAATGTTAATTAAGTCAATTAAGAGTGAGAACCCTGTTTCAACTTTCCCTGCACCTGCGCCACTTAACGTCACAGTTCCTAAAAGGTCGCATTCATACGTGATTGCGTTTGTGGCCCCGTTGATTGAGGCAAGCGGATCTGTAACCTTAACTTTTTCAGGTGCAATTGAGGCAATTACTTCGCCATCTTCTTTTCGTACTTTTGCTAACAGTTTCCAACGCTTTCCTTCTGCTTTTGCTTCTTCTATTTCTTTTAAAGTGATGTCTGTAATCCCTTTGCAAGACACCTCTGCTACTGTCAGGGGTACGTTCATGACATAGTTGGCTAAAATAACAATTTTGTATCTTGCATCAAATCCTTCTACATCACTTGTAGGATCCGCTTCAGCAAACCCAAGTTCCTGTGCCTCGTTCAATGCACGTTCATAAGACACACCTTCAGCTTCCATTTTGGTTAAGATATAATTTGTTGTACCATTTAAGATACCGCGAATTTCGGTAATATCATTTCCCGCTAATGTAACGACCGGCATTCGTAATGCTGGTGTCCCGCTCATAACAGTTCCCTCAAATCCCCAGTAAACATCATGTTTATTGGCAATTTCAGAAAGCTCTTTGTAAGCAAGTGCGACAGGACCTTTGTTTGTCATAACAACGTTTTTTCCACTTTCGAATGCAGTTTTACAATGATTAATGGCAGGTTGACCTGTATTTACATCTGTGTAAGATACCTCAATGATCGTATCCGCGTTTGTTTCACGAATTGTTTTTAAACTATCCCATCCTGTTACGAGTCCTGGTGTTTTAGGATAGTTTTCTAGACTGCCAGTTTCCTTTAATACTTGTAATACAGTATTGATATCAAGCCCGTTAGGATGATAAATCGAACCTTTCATTAGATCTGAGATTGCAACAATAACACCTTCAAAGCCTTCCTCATGTTTTAACGCATCCTTTTTATCCCGTAAGATTTCAGCTAATCCTTGACCTACTACACCGAACCCAATAAATGCTAGTTTATGCGCCATGCGTTTGCACCTCCATATTTTCATTGATTGGTAAGTTTACCTCACCTTTTAAAAACTTTATAGCTGTGTGTGCTAGAATAGCTGTCCCGATCGACAAGCAGGATTCGTTAATATCAAAAATCGGTGTGTGCAAATCTCTTTGCACTCCATCTGATGGTGCGCATCCGAGAAAAAACATGGAACTCGGAAGCTTTTCTGTTACAAAGCCAAAATCTTCTCCTCCAAGACCGAATGGACGTTTCGTAATTTGAAGTTCAGGATAGATCTCAAGTATTGTTTCCGTAATCCACTCATTGATAAAAGCACTATTATTTAAAGCCGGTTCTCCCCTTTGGACATTTAATGAATATTGACCGCCTAGAGGCTCTACTATTGAAAACGCTTTCTGTAATTGCAATGCTAATTGATCACGGATTTCTGGTGTATAACTGCGCATCGTCCCTTCAATTAAGACCTCTGTCGGGATAATATTACTCGCTGTCCCTGCATGGACTTGCCCGATGCTCACCACCGCTGCATCTAATGCAGACACATTTCGGGCAACAATCCCATGTAGTGCTTGCATAACAGGTCCAAGCATCCAAATCGGATCAGTCCCAAGTTCTGGGTAGGCTCCGTGACCTCCTGTTCCATATATTTTCCCTTCAAAAACATCCACATTTGCCATGCTGTAACCATCATTCAATTGAACAGCACCGACTGGAAGCCAAGGACACATATGAAGTGCAATTGCAGCATCTACTTTGTCATAAACTCCTGCTTTCACCATATAAGGAGATCCAGAAAGTCCATTTTCATCTGTACTTTCTTCTGCAGGCTGAAATACAAATTTAATTGTACCTTTTAATTCACCATTATTAATGTAATCAGCAAGTATGGTTGCGACACCCAGTAAAATCGCCGTATGTGCATCATGACCACATGCATGCATGACACCTTCGTTTTTTGAGCTGTAACTTGTCTTATGTTCTTCAACGATTGGGAGTGCATCTATATCTGCCCTTATCGCAATGGTAGGACCTTCCCCCGAAGTTAAGGTACCGACAACACTTGTTTCTACACCAATACCTTTTTCTACTTTCATTCCCTCTATCATTTGTAACGTTTCAGCAACAAATTGGGAGGTCCCGAACTCCTGAAAGCTGAGCTCGGGATGTTGATGAAACCTACGCCGCCATTCGACCAATTGGTCAAACAAGCTATTTACTTTCTCAACGAAAGGATGATTGCTTTTCATTCACCACTCACCTCTATAGGAACCTAGTCATCTTTATACTTGTAAGGCACTCTCAACATGATTGAAAGCCTGCTCAAAATCTGCAATTAGATCTTCAATATCTTCAATACCGCACGATACGCGAATGAGCCCTTCAGGAATTCCCATTGCTGCACGCTCTTCTGGTGTACATTCAACATGACTTGTCGTACGAGCAGGTCCTACAGTTGTTTCTACAGCACCAAGATTAGCAGCACGGTTTGCAAATTGTAATTTAGGTAGAAGATCTCTTACCGTATCCACTCCGCCTTTTACTGCAAAGCTAAGCATTCCACCGAAATCTTTCATTTGTTTTTTGGCTATATCATGATGTGGATGTGTTTCGAGACCAGGGTAGTATACCCCTTCGACTAAATCTTTTGTTAATAAATATTCAGCAAGAGCCATTGCATTACTACATTGCTGACGTACACGGAGGTGAAGTGTTTTCATTCCGCGTAATTTTAGGTAAGCAGCCATTGGATCCATTGTCGCCCCGTTAATTTCACGGTAATGATAAATTTTTTCAACAAGTTCATGTGATCCGCAAACAACGCCGCCCAATGCATCTGCATGACCACCAAGGAATTTCGTTGCACTATGAAGCACTAAGTCTACTCCTAGTGAAAGTGGGTTTTGGTTAATTGGCGTCCCAAACGTATTGTCTACAATGACAAGTGCCCCTGCATCACGGCCAGCTTTTGCCATACGCTCAATGTCCGTTATTTTGACTGTTGGATTTGTTGGTGTTTCCAAGTATAAAATTTTGCAGCCTTTTGCTACTTCTGCTTCAATTTCCTCATGATTACCTGTTTCACAAAGGACCACATCGATCTGCTGTCGAGGAAGGAACTCTGTAAAAATTTTATTTGTACCACCATAAGTATCTTTAATGGAGACAATGCGATCTCCTGGTAAAAGAAATGTAGATAACGTATTGCTTATCGCAGCCATACCTGTTGAAAAGCTTGTTGCTGCTTCTGCACCTTCAAGAATTTTTACCTTATCTTCAAATGCTTGAACAGTTGGATTTGTATTACGTCCATAAATATGGCCTTTCTTCTTTCCAATCGCTACATCATACCACTCATCCATATCATCATAGCCGTAAGCTACACTTAGAACGACCGGTACTTGTGTTGCACCATGCACTAAATATTCTTTTTCTCCTGCCCATACTGATTTCGTACCTACTTTAATGTTTTTGTTTGTCATATGACCACTCCTCATTAATTTTTTAATAATACATTTTTATTTTCAACCTGTAGTCCTAAATTTCGTTTCACCATTTCGTTGTAGGCAAACAGTGCAATCGCTGTATCTTGGACACCAGTTCCAGTTAAATCACTAACAGTTATTTGTTCTTCATTCACACGGCCGCTCATCTCTTTTGAAGTTAGTTGACCCAGTTCAACAATGGACGAGTCGTTTGTTAATACACCGCTTTCAAGTGCGTGATGCAATTCTCCTAATCTAGCACATTGCGCGATAGTATCACACACAAGCATATCCGCTCGAACCAATACTTCCGCTTCCAACTCTTGCTTATGTTCAGCATCAGAACCCATCGCTGTAATATGGAGACCCGGTCGAAGCCATTCTGCTTTAATAATCGGCTCTTTTGAAGGTGTTGTAGTTATTACTACATCACTGTTCCGAACAACCTGTTCCGCACTGTCCATCACTTGGACCTCAGTTCCAATTTCCGTCTCCATTTCTTCTGCGTATTTTTTGGCACGTTCAGTTGAACGAGCATACACAAGGATCTTCTTAATATCCCGTACAAGCTTTAATGCCCGTACTTGGAATCTCGCTTGGCTCCCTGCTCCAATTACACCAACTGTTTCACTGTTTTCCCGCGAAAGGTATTTTGCAGCAATCGCTCCTGCTACTGCTGTTCTAACTTCAGTTAAATACCCGTTATCTAAAAGAAGTGCCTGTGGAATACCAGTTTGTGCGCTAATCAACATCATTAACCCGTTCCCGCTCGGAAGTCCAAGCTTAAAGTTATTAAAAAATCCAGAAGAAACTTTTATCGCAAACATATCTTTGCCTTTGATATATGCTGTTTTTACGTCTACTTCTCCATTTTGATCATGAACATCAACTCTCATAATCGGTGGCATTTCTACTTCATTATTTGCTAGTTTTGTAAACCCTTCTTCAATAATGGTGATGGCTTCTTGATTTAATTGCACATATTGTTTGAGATCTTGCTCTGTAAATATGATCACGTTCGTTCTTCACCTCCTTTAATATCTCTAATTTTTTGTAAGGACTCCATCTTTGATGAACAACTGTCTAGGGAGTGATGCAAACGTTTCACATCCAGTTTCCGTTACTCGGAATGATTCACTTGCTTCAAATCCATATTGATCTAACCAAATGCCTGGAATTAGGTGGAATGTCATATTCTTTCTAAGTATGGTTTGGTCTCCTTTACGGATACTAGCTGTATGCTCGCCCCAGTCAGGAGGATAATTAAGACCCATTGCATAACCTAGTCGATGTTCTTTTATAATGCCGCTTTTCTCGATTGTTTTTCTCCAAGTTTCTTCAATTTCTTCGCACGCGATTCCTGGTTTAATCATATCAAGACAGGCATTTAATCCCTCCACTACAATATCTGAAAGCGCTTTTATTTTATCGGAAGGCTGACCAATATTAACTGTTCTTGCAAGCGGTGAGTGGTAGCGCTTATAGCATCCAGCTAATTCTAAGATAACTGTATCTCCCCCTTTATAGCGTTGATCTGTCCATGTTAAGTGAGGTGTTGATGTTTTTTCTCCAGATGGAAGTAGTGGAACAATAGCTGGATAATCTCCACCATATTCATCTGTTCCCGTTATTTGAGTATGGAAAATTTTCGCCGCAACATCACATTCACGAACACCTTCATTCACGAGTTCAATTCCTGCCATCATTGCGTTTTCAACAATCTTTCCAGCGCGCTTCATATACTCAATCTCTGTATTAGACTTCACAATACGAACCCAGTTCACTAGAAGTGATGCATCATGGATCGAGGCGTTTGGCAAGCCTTTTTTCAACTGTTCATAGCATTTTGCTGAAAAGTAATAGTTTTCCATCTCAACACCAATTGAACGATTATCTTGGCCAATTTGTTTTAAAATATCAGCTACAAAGTCCATTGGATGCTTTGTATCAGATTGCACATATTCGTCTGGGTATGGGATGATATTCTCGTGGTAAAGCCAAGTCGTTAATTTAGCACCGTTGGCATCCTGTCCTCTCCCAATCCAAATGGGTTGATCTTCATCATTTATAATTACTAACATCTGATGGACATAGAAAGACCAACCGTCATAACCAGATAAATAATTCATATTAGCGGGATCTGTAATCAGTAATACTTCGATCCCTTTTGCTGCCATTTTTTCTTTTGTCTCGCGAATTCTCTTTTTATACTCTGCTGTTCCAAATGACATGGGTACATTCCTCCTGTTAGAACTCAACTGTTTTATTGAACTTTTCTGAATTGTGTAACTATGGGTTTATTATAATTAATCAACGAAAAAGGTATCATCTGCAAAAATGTATGAAGTTTTAAACAAGTTTCTAGTCAAATTATCAAAAGAGTATGAATTGAGGAAATTTATAAACAAATTATAGAAAGAATTTTTGAGGGATGATTTGGTGAATAATTTCTAATTACGATAATAAAATAGACCGTCATATGAATCCTTCTTAATACTGGATTTTTATGACGGTCTATTTATATAAAAGGTTTTTTCATTGGCCGGCTATTTTTTCAGAAACCCCGATTTTCCAAGTCTTTATACTCAAATCCAATAAAAATAAATCATCTGGATCAATAAGAGAAAGACCTGTCAAGGATTCAATCTTTCTCAGTCGATACAACAAGGACTGCCTATGTAAATTCAATGACCTCGCCGTTTGACTTACATTTCCATGGCTTTGGTTATATGCACTGAAGGTCCCTATTAGATCCATATTGCGCTGCTCATCATATTGAACCAATGGATTTATTGTTGACATAATGACTTCTTTCATATCCTGATTCTTTGCAAGGTTTAAAAGAACTCGATCAACCCGCGTATTCTCATACATCATTCGATTCCCAATTCCCTTTTTACGTCTTCCAATATTTAAAGCTACATTAGCGTTTTGGTAGCTTTCGGAAAACCCTTTGTAATCCTCGCCATAATTACCAACTCCCCAAGATATGACAACATCAGGAAGTAAATTACGTAAGCGTCTTTCTACAAGATCCAAGAAATTGGTGGCGTTTTCATTTTCTATTTGACCTTGAACCTCAAGATAAATAAGTAATTGTTCTCCTTGGTATGTCATCATTACTTCTCTTTTTAAAGATTGTGCTGCATAATAAATTTCCTCTTCAATATAAAGAATCATACTTTCAAGCCAATGTTCAAATGAATCATAATCTTTTTTTCGCTTTCGAAACAGACCCTTCATGTTTTCAGGAAGTCCAACAATACAAACAAACGGATGCTTTATATTGTATCCTAGTAATTTGGCCCTTGAATTTGCTTGTTCATAGGAAACAAATTCACCTTTAGCAAGCTCTTGTACAAAATCACTACGAAGACGCATTTTGGTCTCTTCAATAGCATTCTTTCTTGAAAGCCATAAAGCTATTGTTGTCGCTGAATGTTCTAAAACATTTACTCGAAACTGGGTTAAAAATGATTCTACTGATGTATTGGGAGACAACATCACAAATAAATAGCCTTGTGCATCTCCTGAAACTTGTAAGACCGGTAGTTGAAGTACAGTCTGATCTTCCACTTTCATCATTTGAAATTTCTGAAACATTGGATCGCGTGTTATTAGTGAAGTCTCTTTCCTTGAAGGAAGGATGCCCTGAAGGACGTAATTCTTCCATTTATTAATAAACTCTTTCGTATGATTACGCTTTTCTTGAATGGAACCGGAACGATCGGTAATAATGATTGGACAGCCAATATGTCTCTGAATTAATTTTGATATATGTTTTAGGTCAGTTTCTTTCAGAATTAACTTTAACAGCTCCTGCTGTACTTTCTCTGATCTCTCTCGTTCTTGATACTGTATACCATTTAATTCCCTCATAACTTCCTCAATAATACTGGCAAAACGAATTTCCCATGGGATTACAATAATCATGAAATTATTCATTTCAGCTAGTTCAATAACTTCTTTGGGAATATCGAATATATATCTTCCTAAAGCTATCATGAGAGCTGATGCATCAGAATCAATAATATCTTGTACAAATTGTTTAAATAACTCAACATCCTGGTTGCATCCAATGGCAGTACTCAATACAACTTCATTTTTTCGAACAAAATTTTCTACTGGCATCTCAATCACTGAAATCCATTGAACATGTCGTTCTTCAGCAAAGTCTTTACCAGTAATAATTCTACCATTTTTCATAATGTCGTAATTCAAAACATCTTGTATAGTTAAACTCATGTTGCCTCCCTCTAACCAACTGAAGATTAAAACTACAAAATTTTATTATTAATGAAATACTATATTAATATTGTATCACTTAATATAATATATGAAGGATGAAAAAATTCAGTTAATTTATTCTCTCTCAATAAGAGCGACCTATTAAATGACCCTTTCTATTTGATCTAAGGGGAAAACCTCTGTCATGTTCAACTTCTGTTATTACATCGTAATTTGAAATAGTTCACAAACATGATGATCCTACACTTTTTTCGCACTTCCAATATTCCGAAAAAACCTTTCCAAATATCACCTAATCAAAATACCGTTGCCATTAAATATATTTACTCATTTTGATCAAAAATATAATTTTGTGTTAACTTAAGCAAAACAGTTAGATCTACGTTTTGCCCACTAATAATAATGGCAATACCACCATCTTGATGAGGGATTTTATTTCCTAAAACTGCCGCAATCCCAGTTGCAGCTGCCCCTTCCATAATCATTCGATGTTTATCCATCATAAATGCCATGCTATAAGCAATCTCATTTTCAGGAATGAGTACCACTTCATCCATATACTTCTGAACCATTCGAAACGTGAATTGATTATCAAGACCGATTCCCCCTAATAAACTATCAGCGAGTGTCTCACTTTCCTTTAGTTTTACTGGTTTACCAGCTTTTAAACTTTCATACATTACGGCTGAATGCTCCATGGAAACACCCGTTACTCTTATATCCTGTTCAATAGACTTTAATGCTAAGCCAATACCGGAGAGTAGTCCTCCTCCTGAAAGAGGAACAATCACATCGGTTAGATTTGGGATCTCTTCCATCAACTCCAAGCCAATAGTACCTTGTCCTGCAATGACATAAGGGTCATCAAATGGTTGAATGACAGTCAAACCCTTTTCTGCTTGCAATTGATAGCAACGCTCTCCCGCAGTATCTTGATCTTCACCGAATATTTCAATGTTGGCCCCCAATCTTCGTAAAGAGTCCACCTTTGCCCTTGGTACTCTATTTGAAATGCAAATAGTTGCCTCAATCCCAAGTTTTTTTGCCACATATGCAACAGCCAATCCATGGTTTCCGGTTGAAAACGTTGTAACCCCCCGGTTTTTTTCCTCTTCACTTAGGCTTAAGATTTTATTTGCTGCTCCCCTTACTTTAAATGCTCCCACCTCGTGAACATTTTCAAGTTTTAAATAAACAGGGCGATCGATTTTCTCAGATAGAATAGAAGATTGAATTAATGGGGTTTTATTTACCATTGAAGATATTTGTTTTCTTGCTTCCCAAATATTACGGATTGTGATGTCATTTCTATGTTTTGCAATTTCAGAATGAATCATAGTTCTCCCCTCCTTGAAGATAATACTAAAGATTATATAGTAGGAATTTTCTGATATCAATTGTCTAAACTGCCTATAAAAAAAGAAAGTTTTCATACAGTTTTTCATTGAAGCTAAGGTTGAGACTTTTTCAAGTTGCTTATAGGGATACAATTAACAATAGGAATTAAAAATACACCACCTATAAAGGTAGAGTATTTTTAATTTTCTTTATGGTCTTTTGGTGACTCAATCCTGAATCACATTAAAATAACACACAAATTAACAGCATTAAGTAATTAATAAAAAAGTTTTTTGATCTCTGTGTGTAATCGAATCAATAGAACTACAATTAATCCACTTTAGTTTGTTAATTTTCATTTCTATTTTCTCATTTAGTTCACCTTCGATATCATGCATTAAAGTCAACACCTCACCGAAAGACAGTTTAAAATGTTCAGCTGCTTGTTGATGGGGTGCATGTAAAACAAGAAGATCCATAAATTGTTCAGATGTAGTTGACCGGGCAGCGAGTTCATCTTCAAGGCTAACAATAAACTGATAGATCTCCCTTTTTTTATTAGGAAGCGACGATACCATTTCTCTCAATAATATTTCAACTAAGCCTTCGTGCATATCTTCTCACCCACTTATAAATAAAGTAAAAAGCTCAATTGTTTACCAGCTTGATTTTTTCACGCCCGGAATCTGTCCCTTATGAGCTAATTCTCTAAATGCAATACGAGACATTTTAAATTTACGCAAATACCCCCTAGGTCTTCCCGTTACTTTACACCGACTATTCAAACGAGTCGGTGAAGAATCTCTAGGTAGTTTATTCAGTTTTTCATATTCACCTTTTTCTTTCAATTCTCTTCTAATTTCCGCATACTTTTCTACCATTACCTCTCGTTGCTTTTGCTTTGCCACTTTCGATTTTTTCGCCAAAATAATCTACTCTCCTTTATTTATTAATCATAATCATTTCGATTTATTGTTTAATCATATTCATACCTTTCTTGTAAACTTTCCATGTTAAAATCATTAGAATTATATCCAAATCGTCTATTCCATTGGTTTTAGGAAATCCTATATCTCATAAAAAACTAATAAAAGATAAGATGCCAGTGGCTCACATACTCCCTAGGTTTGCTGTAAGTTCCATTGAAACGGGTCCTTAAGCATTTCCCAATCTTCATCGAATTCATCAGACGTTAGTAAGCAATGATCAAGCTCATTAGAAATCGCTGATGGATCTAAGTCAACTCCAATAAATACTAATTTCGTATGCCGATCTCCAAACTGTATGTCCCAGTCATCCATTAAGTGAGGATTTTGTTCAATGATCATATCTTGATCCTGTCGGGGAAGTGAAGCCACCCAATAAGAGACAGGTTCAATTGAAACAGATGGACCAGCTTGAGACATAAATAATGCGAGATTATTTCGAGTTGCACACCATGCAATCCCTTTTGCTCTTACAACATTTTCAGGCATGTTGTGGACCCATTCCTCAAATCGTTCTGAATGAAATGGGAGCTTTCTTGAATAAACAAATGAAGATATTCCATATTCCTCTGTTTCTGGAGTGTGTTGCTGATGTCCTGCATTTAACTCCCTGATCCAACCTGCAGATGAACTCGCTTCATTAAAATTAAAAGCTTGAGTATTAAGGATTTCATTAGGTTCTACTATTGCATTTACTGATCTCAATAACTTAGCTTTAGGTTGAAGTGTACGAAGAACGTTTTCTAATTTTTGTAATTCATCATCGCTCACAAGATCACATTTATTTAAAATTAAACAATCACAAAATTCAATTTGATCAATTAGAAGATCAGCAATTTCTCTTGTATCTGCTTCACCTAATGCTTCTTTGCGATCTAAAAGACTATCTCCTGAACGAAAGTCATTCCAAAAACGATTAGCATCCACCACCGTTACCATCGTATCAAGTCTACAGAATCGTGTTAAATCAATCCCTAAATCTTCATCAATATAGGAAAAAGTTTGTGCAACAGGAATGGGCTCGCTTATTCCTGTCGATTCAATGACAATGTAATCAATATCGCCCTGTTTTGCTAGCTTCTCCACCTCAATAAGGAGATCCTCTCTTAAAGTACAACAAATACACCCGTTGGACATTTCAACTAACTTTTCATCTGTTCTTGACAAATGCCTTCCTTGTTTAACCAATTCCGCATCAATATTCACTTCACTCATATCATTTACAATAACAGCAATTTTGTAGCCGTTCTGATGATTAAGCAAGTGATTTAATAATGTTGTCTTTCCTGAACCTAGATAACCACTTAAAACTGTAACTGGAATTTTACACAACTTTCATCTCTCCCATATAAAAACTAGATATTAAATCGTAATAATTACGATTTAATATCTAGTTAATCACAAACTCCTTCCTTTATCAAGATATGGTTATTTAACATTTAAATAATCACTTATTTTAATCTTTATTGATTATTATTTAGGCTATTTTCGTAAACTTTGTTGCAATTTTCCGAAAAAGAGTAGTGGATGATTGCAGCGAAAGGTTGCTCGCTTTCCGCGGGGCGGGCGGTAAGCCTCCTCTGCGCTCTGCACCTGTTGGGTTTCACCTCTCCCGCTGCTCCCGCAGGAGTCTCGCACCTTTCGCTCCAATCAACTTCTTTTTCGATGGTTTGCTTTCACAAAATCTAATTATAAAACAACAATCTTTTAGAAAAGAGCCTTCATTTAATATTAATTTCATAGGTTTATCTATAATTTCAAGAAGATTTTACAATAATAGAGCTCCGACATACTTTTTTAACTATTCACAAAAAATTTAGTAAATTAAGAAAAGCCCGTTCAAAGTGAACAAGGCTTTTCAAAAAATACTATTAATACATTTGTAGATACTGCTCGCGCTCCCATGGATGTACTTGAGTACGGAACATATCCCATTCAATTTCTTTTGCTTCAATAAAGTGTTCGAAAATATGACCGCCCAACGCTTTGATCATGACTTCATCTTTCTTAAGATCCTCAAGAGCATTGTGTAATGTCGCAGGTAGATCAATAATTCCTTCTTCTTCACGCTCTTCTTTATTCATAACATAGATATTGCGATCAATTGGTTTAGGTGGTGTCATATTATTTTTAATACCATCAAGCCCAGCCGCTAAAAGTACTGACATCGCTAAGTAAGGGTTAGCCGCAGGGTCAACAGAGCGTACTTCAACTCGAGTACTCAATCCACGTGATGCAGGAATTCGAATTAACGGACTACGATTCTGCGCTGACCAAGCTACATAGCAAGGAGCTTCATATCCAGGTACAAGACGTTTGTATGAGTTAACTGTTGGGTTAGTAATCGCTGTGAAACTTGTAGCATGCTTAATAATTCCCGCTAGGAATTGACGTGCCGTATCACTTAATTGCAGATCTCCCTTTTCATCAAAAAATGAATTTTTTCCATTTTTGAATAAGGACATATTACAGTGCATTCCTGATCCATTCACACCGAATAATGGTTTTGGCATAAATGTTGCGTGTAGCCCATGTTTACGTGCAATGGTTTTAACAACAAGCTTAAAAGTTTGGATGTCGTCACAAGCTCTTAATGCACTTGCATATTTAAAATCAATTTCGTGCTGTCCTGGAGCAACTTCATGGTGTGAAGCTTCAATTTCAAATCCCATTTCTTCAAGCTCTAGAACGATGTCACGACGACAATTTTCACCCAAATCAGTTGGAGCTAAATCAAAGTATCCACCATTATCATTTAATTCAAGTGTTGGTTGCCCTTCAACATCTAATTTAAAGAGGAAGAATTCTGGCTCTGGCCCAAGGTTGAAATCAGTGAATCCAAGATCCTCCATTTCTTTAAGGACTCGTTTTAAATTATTTCGTGGGTCACCTTCAAATGGAGTGCCATCTGGATTATAAATATCACAGATTAGACGAGCAACTTTTCCTTTTTCTGCAGTCCAAGGAAATACTACCCATGTGTCTAGATCAGGGAATAGGTACATATCAGATTCTTCGATACGTACAAATCCCTCAATCGAAGAACCGTCAAACATCATTTTGTTATCTAATGCTTTTTCTAATTGACTTACAGGGATTTCAACGTTTTTAATAGTTCCTAGGATATCCGTAAATTGTAAACGAATAAATTTTACGTTTTCTTCATTTGCAAGCTTCTTAATATCATCTCTAGTGTACTTTGCCATCTGTCAAAATTCCTCCTCAAAATTATAAAAAAGTTTATTTTAATGGAAAAAGCGAGACATATCTCCTTGTCTTAATGAAGGTTTGTTAAACCGTCCTGTATGAACGAGTTCATTACGTAACAGTTTCCTTAATTCTTCATCAGTAAGGTTCCGTCTAACTTTATCCGCTTCCTGCTGAATTCGTTCCTTCGTTTCTACTTGTTCATTTTTCACAGCAAAGATTTTCTTTATCCCTGCCATATTGATACCTTGATCTAATAAATCCTTAATTTCTAAGAGCTTATCAATATCATTTAAGGAAAACACCCGACGATTCCCATCGTTACGTGCTGGTGAAATCAACTCATGTTCTTCATAGTAACGAATTTGACGAGCTGTTAAGTCAGTGAGCTGCATAACAATTCCTATTGGAAAAAGTGGCATTCCACGACGAATTTCACTTCCGCTCATCATGATTCCCCCTTTTCTTTCCTACTGATAATTTCATTATATGTAATGTTAGATATATTGTCAATTGTATGTTATATTTTCTTACATGAAAAATTTATTTGATATAAATAAAGAGTAGTCAATTCCAAAGCAAGTGGTCAGGAACCGCATCTTCATTATAATAGAAAAAACCCTCAAAACTTCTTCTATAGTATGACGGATATCGTGTTCCACCCCCCTTTAAGGACTGACTACTCTTTTATCCTATTTATAATTCCAATAATCCTTTTTCAATCATTTGATTTAATGCTGTACAAATGGCAATTTTAACGTGAGAATAGGTTAATCCACCTTGAACAAAGGCCACATAAGGAGGGCGAATGGGTCCATCTGCAGATAATTCAATGCTTGCCCCTTGTATAAAAGTGCCCGCTGCCATAATGACATCATCTTCATAACCAGGCATGTAATTTGGATATGGAGTAAAATGAGAATTCACAGGTGATGCATATTGGATTGATTGACAAAACGCAACCATTTTCTCCTTGTCATCAAATTGAACAGACTGGATTAAATCCGTTCTTGTAGCATCCCATTTTGGATTAGTGTTCATTCCTATTTTGTCTAATAAAGCGGCAGTAAAAATAGCTCCTTTTAAGGATTGAGCAACTACATGCGGTGCGAGAAAGAAACCTTGATACATTTCTTGCAGGCTATAAAGCGATGCCCCAGCCTCTGCACCAATACCTGGCGAAGTCATACGGTAAGAGCATGCTTCAACGAGATTTTTCTTCCCTACAATATATCCACCCGTTTTCGCTATTCCACCACCTGGATTTTTAATGAGAGAACCTGCAATTAAATCGGCGCCTACATGACACGGTTCTTGTTCCTCTACGAATTCCCCATAGCAATTGTCAACGAAGACGACAATTTCAGGATTCATTTCTTTTACAAAAGAAATCATTTCTTTTATTTGTGTAATTGTATAAGAGGGCCTAGTAGCATACCCTTTTGAACGCTGTATTCCGATCATTTTCGTTTTCGAAGTGATTGCATTTTTTATTGCTTTGAAATCTACAGTTCCGTTTTTAGTCAACGGAACTGATTGGTAACCAATTCCATATTCTTTGAGAGAACCTGCTCCAGATCCACGAATACCTACAATTTCTTCTAATGTGTCATAGGGCTTTCCAGTAATGTATAAAAGGTCATCCCCCGGTCTTAGCACACCGAATAACGCAATCGAAATAGCATGTGTTCCAGAGATGATTTGCGGGCGGACTAGTCCTGCTTCTCCTCCAAATACATCTCCATATATTTTCTCAAGTGTATCTCTCCCATTATCGTCATACCCATAACCTGTCGTAGGAATAAAATGTGAATCACTTACCTTGTGATTCTGAAACGCTTTTAACACTCGAAATTGATTATTTTCTGCTTGTTGATCGACCTCAGAATGACGCGAACTGATTAGTTTTTCTATTTCTTTCACAATTGGTTCAAGCTTACTTCCATACTTTAATTGTTCAAACATTACTTTCTCCTTTAGCTCTGATATTTCTTGATGTAACCAGTTATTGGGTGATCACTTAAAGTGAAGCCTTTCACTTCATATTCTTGAGTTTCTTCATTAAATTCAAGTTTTCTCAAAATGGTATCTGCTTTTAATTGCGACAGTAGTTTACCTTCATCTGAAGGTAGTTGAACATAATAAGGTTCCATTAAACCAATGACAAGCTTTTCGACTTTTTCTTTCAGTTTACTTCGATCAACCACATCTAAAGCACTGATGACCGTTATTTCACCTTCACTATCTGGAACAAAATCTGAATGCATTTGATCCTTTTTGTTATATACCGTCAATTGAGGAATATGATCCATTTCCAAGCTTTGCAAAAGGGATTGAACGGTTTCCTCTTGATTTTTATAATCAGGGTTTGATGAATCCACTACATGGAGAAGCAAGTCTGCTTCCCTCACTTCTTCTAGAGTTGAACGAAAACTAGCTACTAACGTCGTTGGTAAATCTTGAATAAATCCCACGGTGTCCGTTAATAACGCAGAATATCCGCATGGAAGAACAAACTTTCTTGTCATTGGATCCAACGTAGCAAACAGTTGATTTTCTTCATATGATTCTGCCGTTGAGAGTCTATTGAAAAGCGTTGATTTCCCTGCATTCGTATACCCTACTAGGGCAACTTGAAAAGTTTTATTCTTCTTTCGCCGCTCACGATAGCGCTCACGATGTTCTACAACAATCTTCAATTGTTTCTTAATGTCATCGATTCTTCTTCGAATATGACGACGGTCACTTTCAAGTTTTGTTTCACCAGGTCCCCTTGTCCCAATTCCTCCCCCTAAGCGAGATAGGGCAGTACCTTTACCAACCAATCGAGGTAGTAAATATTGAAGCTGAGCAAGTTCAACCTGTAGCTTCCCTTCTTTAGAACGGGCTCTTTGTGCGAATATATCTAAGATTAACTGTGTCCGATCAATTATTCTTGCGTTTACTTCTTCTGATAAGTTTCGGATTTGACTCGGTGAAAGTTCATCGTTAAATATAATGAGGTCTGGCTCAAATTGCTCTTCAAGCATAACAAGCTCTTCCACTTTTCCTTTTCCAATATATGTACCTGGATGGATTCGCTCTCTTTTCTGTGTTAATGTAGCCATTACTTCAGCTTGTGCCGTTTCTGTTAGCGAAGATAATTCTTCTAACGAATATAAAAACCGGGTATCTTCCTCATTTAACTGACAGCTAACTAAAATGGCTTTTTCCTTAATTGGTTCGTTCAATATGTAGCCTTCTTTCTTATTTAAAATCCTTTTGTTCATCATATCAAAAATGAAATGTAAACACTATGTTAAAAAACCATTAAAACATACGCGAAAAGCGAAGATGCCATGAAGAGGCTGGGCTTATGACTTGAATACCTAGGCGCCGAAGCTGGACACAAATAAACCAGTTTAACTATAAACACTCCAAAATTTTCATCATAATTTATCTTTAAAAAAGTGGTTGCAAAAAGGCAATTAGATGTTAAAATCAATATGCTTGAAGAAATGCTATATGAAAGAATATGTAAACAATGACGGCCTATTCCTGAAGAATACATATTTTCATAGATAAGGAGGAAGGGCAATGACTTGGGAAGTTTTAAGTACTATTGGAACAATTGCTTTTGCCGTTTCAGGTGCAATTGTTGCTATGGAAGAAGAATATGATATTTTAGGAGTTTATATATTAGGAATTGTTACGGCTTTCGGTGGTGGAGCCATTCGTAACCTCTTTATCGGAGTTCCTGTTTCAGCTCTTTGGGAGCAAGGAATGATGTTCCAAATTGCATTATTAGCCATTACGACAGTCTTTCTATTTCCAAACAATTTACTCAAGCATTGGAGAAGATGGGGAAATTTCTTTGATAGCATTGGATTAGCAGCATTTGCTATACAAGGTGCCTTATATGCTTCCGACATGAACCATCCATTAAGTGCTGTAATTGTTGCAGCAGTCTTAACTGGTAGTGGCGGGGGAATCGTTCGTGATCTGCTTGCAGGAAGAAAGCCACTTGTCCTTCGTTCAGAAATCTATGCTGTATGGGCTATCTTAGCAGGTCTAGCAATCGGGATTGGCGTTGTAAATTCATCCCTGGAGTTATACATCCTTTTTGTACTCACAACCGCACTCCGGGTAATGTCTTATCTCTTTAAATGGAGACTTCCAAACAGAAATATAAGGGCAACTCAATAACCGATAATCTTCCGGTGCCTTCGTCTTTATCTTGGTGCACCTTAGAAAGCTTCCTAGTAAAAACCCGAGAAAACTCATATAAGAATTCTCGGGTTTTTTGTTTGATTCATAAATTCCGTTTCTGTGCCAGGCACCACTAAGAGCAGTGTTTACTCATGTTTCGGTAATACTAAGTCATTGCTCCTAATGGTTAGGAGATCATTGCGGTCAAAGTGATTTGACATTAACAGCCTCATGGCTTGTGCACGTATCGATTTCTCTAATACATTTCTTACATAACGCCCATTGGAAAAAGCTGACGATGAAAGAGCTACTTTCGCAAGTGCCAAATGCTCCCGAACTTTTCTTTCCGCATCACTGCTCAATATATATTCTTTTTCTTTCAACATTCTTTTCCCAATCTCCATTAATTGGTCAACTGTATAATCAGGGAAATGGAACACGAGTGGAAACCGTGAATGTAAGCCAGGATTTAATGTTAGAAAATGATCCATTTCCCGAGAATAACCTGCAAGAATTAAAATGAAATCATGCTGCTTATCCTCCATATGTTTGACCATTGTATCAATAGCTTCCTTACCGAAGTCCTTTTCCCCTCCTCTGCCTAATGAATAAGCTTCATCAACGAAGAGGATACCACCAAGTGCCTTCTTAATTAGATCTCTTGTTTTTTGTGCTGTATGACCAATATACTCTCCAACTAAGTCTGCCCGCTCTGCTTCTATTAAATGACCTTTCGTTAACACATCCATTTTTTGAAATAACTTCCCTATCAACCTCGCGACAGTTGTTTTTCCCGTTCCAGGATTTCCTTTAAACATCATATGCAAAGCTTGTTTTCCTGCCTTCAAACCCATTTCTTCCCGCTTCTTGTTCACATAAATCCAAGCATAGATTTCTTTAACCATTTTTTTCATCTCTTCCATCCCGACAAGTGCTCCTAATTCTTCTTCTATATCCCTTAAGGCAGCATGCTCTTGTGGAAATGGTTTTGGAGTTGTCTCACGATTTACTATATCTTTCACATGGATTCGTTTTTGAGAGTTTAAGACTACGTTAATCTGACCATTACTCCTTTTTCGCATTGGTTGATCCAAGAGCTTCACCTCACCATTTTCTACAGTATACGACTCTCGGTCATTAACGGTGATAGATGCCTAATTTCTTTGGTTATTCGACAATTCAATCGCTTAACCGACAATGTTTCATAATTTATTATAATATTCTGTCAATTTATGCGCTTTCCCAAGAAATAATGGGAAATTTATAGGCTCTCTTATCATCTTATTCACCCAATTCTTAATTCATTATTCCTTTTTTCCAATGAACGTTACTTTCGTCCAAAATAAAAAAAAGTTGATCCATAAAAGTAGGTATTATCAAGATTATCATTGATATTCCTAGCTTTTATAGATCAACCCAGCGATTTACTGCATTATTTTGATTCATCAAAATTAATTGATACATTACGTTGTGGTGCAAAAGTTGAAATGGCATGTTTATATACTAACTGTTGCTTACCTTCTGTTTCAAATAATACCGTAAAGTTATCAAACCCTTTTACATATCCGCGGATTTGAAAACCATTTAATAGAAAAACCGTTACCATTGTATTGTCTTTTCTTAATTGATTAAGGCATTGATCTTGGATATTTACAGACTGCTTCATGAATCGTCCTCCTCTTTCTATCTCTACACTCTAACTATTCGACTTTAAGCTTAACTTTCCTGCTGCAAAATCAGAAATCTCTTCGACTTTTTTATTTTGTTCCCGTTTGTTAGTTACGTCAAACCATTCAACATTCATTTTGTTTCGGAACCATGTTAATTGTCTTTTTGCATATCTTCGTGAGTTTTGTTTTAAATTTTCAATTGCTACTTCAAGTGATACCTTACCTTCTAGATACTCGTATAACTCTTTATAGCCAATGGCCTGAATAGATTGAACATCCCTGACCCCATTTTCATATAAACTAGTAACTTCTTCTAAAAGACCTTGTTTCATCATTAACTCTACCCGAAGATTAATCCGTTCATACAGTGTTTCCCTATCCATTGTTAAGCCAATTAAAGCAACATCATATAGAAGTTCTTGCTTTTGATCTTGTTGGTACTCACGAATAGTTTTACCTGTACAATGAAAAATTTCAAGCGCACGAATAACACGTCGAATATTATTAGGATGAATTTGACTTGCTGAGTGTGGATCTTTCTCGATTAGTTTCTTATGTACATACTCATTTCCATGCTCTTTAGCTTCAATTTCTAACTCACGTCGAAAACTTTCATCTCCTGCAGTGTCAGTAAAGTGATAATCATAGATTACTGATTGAATATAGAGTCCTGTTCCACCAACAATCATAGGAAGATGGCCGCGAGCATGAATTTCGTTTATTTTTTCTCTCACTAATTGCTGAAATTCTGCTACTGAGAAACTTTCCTCGGGTTCTTTTATATCAATGAGATGATGAGGAATTCCCTTCATTTCATTTGGCATTATTTTTGCCGTACCCACATCCATTTTTTTATAGATTTGCATAGAGTCGCCACTGATGATTTCTCCATTAAATCTTTTGGCTAATAGTAAACTTGTTTCTGTTTTCCCAACAGCCGTAGGTCCAATAAGTACGATTAATTTTTGTTTCAAAGTTTTCACTGCTTTCTTTGATTCGTTAATATCTTAACATTATCGTACCATAACTTCATGACAGGAATCACATCAAATTAGTTTACCCGAATTTCTTCTATTTATACAACATTTTGTTTTTCTTTTGAAATTGTTTTTAATGCGTATTGAACAAACCCGCTGACTTGTTCTTCTCGTCCTCCTATATTGAACTTAATTCCATTTTCATATGAATTCAGAGCCTCATTCAATAGTTTTGAGAATTTATCTGGAAGATTCTCTCTCCCCCACTCTCCGCCTTCTTTTTTCGAAGCAATCCCCTTATCTCTAATATAAAATAGAACACGGCATAGATTAAGAATGTAATAGAGAGGATCCTTCCAAACTTGTTCCCCTGCATTTTCAATATCAAAAATAATCGAGTCCAGGTAATCCTTTGAGCTAACTTCTCCAAATACATGTTGAATCGGTAATCCTATTAAACACCGCCCTCGATGTTTTATAATCGTTACATGTGCTGCGAGGTCCCGATCCTCCCCCCCTTCAAGGATTAACTCTGGATCATTTATATAATGATGTTTGTGAGCATTTGAATAATGAAGTTCAAATGGAGCAGGATGCTGAAAAGGGTTCAATACAGCTTCTTTCACAACACTCATTTCTAATCCTTTTTGAGGGTATTCTTCTTCTATTGTAAAAAGGCTATTAATAAGTGTTCTTTTAATAGTAGCTGAAAGTGGTTCTTTTACAACGACTAATAGGTCAATATCGCTCTTCTCAGGATGATAACACCCCATTGCCAGAGATCCACGAAGATACACACCAATTAAATTCTCATCTAAGTTATCTTTAAAAATCGTTACCAGCTTTGATAAAGTTTGTTCCATTAAAATTCCACCTTTTTCGGTTTAGGTAAAGAAACTAAACGAACTAGGATTTCCTTAAATGAATGAAGAGGCACCCCTGAACAATAGGCAAGGACCTATAAACTCAACATATAGAAGAAAACCCCAAAAACTTCTATATGGAATACAAATGAGATCAGGTTGGGATAGCCTCTTAATAATTATTTTTTAGAAGGAAGAAGAACTAATTTTTCCTCTTCTTTCTCTGGTCCTTCTAGTGAAGTTTTATGATAATTTCCTTTTACCCAGTCATCGATTTGATCATCATACCACCGACTTTTAATATGACCGGATTGACCAGGTCCAACAATATGTTCTCCGACTGTCATATTACTAGTATCAATGACAAATCTCCACGATGCCCCATGATCGGCTATACCATCATCTCCATAGGAAGCAGCTTGAACTGTAACATGACTGCCACCTACAGGAATGGGCTTTTCGCGGTTGAAAAAGAATGCAAGTATATCAGATGAACTGGAAATAGGATGAGCAAAATATAATTGATGGTAATCTCCCCACTTCCAGCTTGCTGGGGATGAACCATATTCTTTTTCTAAATTGGTTACAACATTTGATAATGATTGATGAAGGACCTCTGAGATTCCCCCTTGATCTTCAATCCATGGCGAAACATTTCCCTCAAAAGCTTGACGGATTAGTTCGTCAACAACACCTCCTTTTCCAGTGAAAAGCTCCCTCATTTCCTTTGGGATTTCGTCATTAAAAAGTACATTAGGAATCTCTTTCATCCAGAGATTGAAAAGGAGTGGTGCTGCCTGATTTTTATCGTCTATAAAATTCCACTCTTTTAGTTCAGCAAAAGCCTCTTTTTCCGTTTGTGTTAATGATTCATGTTCAATTACATCTATCATACTTTTTAAAAATTCCACTGCATGTAGATTTTTCTGGTCCATCTGCAAGGTTTTCATATCCTTAAGAGAAAGTTTCTCTTTTTCTTCAAGAAATTCTTCTATTCTCATATAACGATAGGGTTGGGCCCAATGATGACTAATGTGATATTGGTATTGGTCGTTTACTACTTTATTATTTGCTGTTGCAATAAACCCTTTTTCTGGATTAACCACTTTCGGTAATTCATCATAAGGAATGAATCCTTCCCATTCATATTCATCTGTCCAACCTGGTACAGGCAGAATGCCATCTCCTTTTTTTCGAATCGGAATCTTACCATTTGCCTTATAGGCGATTGTTCCATCTACACTTGCAAACACAAAATTCTGTGTAGGTACGTGGAAGTCTTTTAAGGCGGTTTCAAATTCATCCCAATTTGTAGCATTGTTGATTTCTAAAATGGCTTGTAACTCATTTGACGGATCTAATGCTGTCCATCTCATTGCTAATGCTGTATTTTTCTTCGTTTCATAGGCAAATTCATTTATGATAGGTCCGTGTCTAGTGATTGTCACTTCATAGGGAACCGTTTCTTCATCCTTCACATTAATTGGTTCTTCTATAATCTGAGCTTCTTCCCATTTACCATTGTAGAGAAATTCATTCGAATTATTAGGGTTTCTTTTCTCAATATACAGATCCTGGACATCAGGTCCAGTATTCGTGACCCCCCATGCAATTTGATCATTATGGCCAAGAATGATTCCTGGCACTCCAGCAAAAATAACCCCGCTGACATTCATTTCAGGTGCATTTAAATGCATTTGATACCAAATCGAAGGAGTTCCAAGTCCTAAATGCGGATCATCAGCCAACAATGGCTTACCGCTTACACTTTTTTCTCCACTTACGACCCAATTATTACTTCCGTTGAATTCTGGCGGAATCACTGCTTTAGCGAATGATTGGCTAATATCTAAATCAATTTCTTCATATTCAGCTAGAATAGTAGGTGCATCTTTTGGATAGGAAGGAAATAAATCAAGTGCCTTTTCCTTTGGTAAGTTTTCAAGTGCCCAATAACGAAATGCTTGTCCCTGCCAATGTCCTCCTAAGTCAAAAGCCATATACTTCCCGATTGTCAGTGAATCAATCGGCGTCCACTCATTTGGTTTATATCCGAGAAGTGTAAATTCTATTGGAAGAGTACCATTTTCTTTAGCTTCTTCCATAAATGCATTGACTCCTTCTGCATACCATTCCAATACCTTACGCGCTTCTTCTGAGTATGTATCAAGTGATGCTTCTGCTGCTCTTCTTAATCCAAGTGTACGGAAAAATTTATCACGGTCAAGCGTCGCCTTCCCAATAACCTCGCTTAACTCACCAGACGCTTGTCTTCTGCTTAAATCCATCTGAAATAACCTGTCTTGTGCTTGCACATAACCTTGAGCAATATAAAGATCTCTTTTGTCTTCAGCTGTAATATGCGGGACCCCATTGTCATCCCTAATTACATCAACTTTCTCATTTAATGATGACAGTATAATCGTTCCTTCGGTTACAGGTAATGATTTTGATATGTAAATGTTTGCAAAAATGAGTCCTGAAAGAATTAAAAAAGTAAATCCCCCTGTACATCCCCATATCAATTTCTTTTTGGATCTTTTTTTCTGCTCTGGAATCAAAACTTCCATTGATATCCCCCCTATCCTAATGAATATATTAGCTCTTTTTAGGTGGGAATCCTTCTAATAAATTGGAAATGTTTACTTATTTGACATTTTCAAAAGTTCTATACATAAATCCAATATAATTTTGAATGGAAATCCTAGAAATTTTCAAAAAATTCATTTGTTCAATTTAATGTTGTGACATTTATCAAATTTTCAATTGAAGCTACTTAGCTCCAACCGTGACAACCCTACTCACCGCTATTAAACTCAAACAGAATAAGGAAAACCCCACTAATCATGAACAAAACGGAACCTATATAAAAAATAAAATGAATCGTAAAAAAATCAATGAGAATCCCTGTCCCCATAACAGCAATTGCAGAAAAAAGCGTTGTCCAAAAATGATAATTTCCGATTATTTTTCCTCTTGCATGACCATCACTAATCTCAGCAATCATGCTTTTTTCACACGTTTTTTGCACTGCTCCCAACAGACCAAGTGCGATTTGCATGACATACACTTCTGTTAACGTCGTTAATCCAGGTATCAATAAAAATAGTAACGCCATCCCCCATGCATACCCGACGAGAAAGCTCTTACTTCCAAATCGGTCTGCCCCTACACCAATCCAGCGATGAAAAATGGCTGAACTTAAAGTGAATAATCCGTAGGCAAACCCAAAACTGGAAAAGGTGGAACCAATATTTTTTATGAATAAGAGATAGAAAGGAAATGTTATAGAGGAAGCCATTAATGCAAAGCTTTGCGCCGTTATAAACCATTTCATTCTCCATACACCTCATAAAACTTATTTCTAAACCGTTTATCGGGATCTAGATTTCTTTTTTTTTGAAAAAACTCTTCTGTCCTCGGGTAAGCTCTCCTCATTTGGCCATCAGTTGGATATGAATAGTACGGCAAATAATAGCTTCCATTATGATCAATCGTCACATCAATCATTTCTCTTATGATTTTGCCCGTTTCCTCTTTGTCTTTCTCTGTTAACCCTTGATTGATTAATAGAACAAGAGCGAACATGTCTTCTTTGGAATAGGAAAGAACGGCCTCCTGATTTTCCTCTACATACCGAATGGTTATATTCATCAAATTTAAGTCTTCATCCTGAAGTGCATGACGTAAATCATCAATATAGCTTTCAAATTCATCAACAGGGACAAAATATTCTTGCAAAATATCTGTATCGGATTTATTTTCATATTCTAAGAATTTTGACTCAGACCTCATCACGTTATTTCTTGTCATAAGTTCACCATCCTGCCTGTGAAAATAACCCTCTTGCAAATCCCAAAAAAGATTTTTCCCCCAACCGAAGTTTCTCGATAACCCAAGTAAAAATTTCATTAAAAACGTTCCTTTATCTTCCTTCAAATGATTATAGGTTGAATATTCTTCTTGACTTGCAATCGCCCAATCTGTAATATACATATCTTTCAAAAATGAGTCTGGAGCAGTTGATATCCGTGCAAGATGCATTTTCACCTTATCATCTGCCATCACCTTTTCTTTAAAAAAGTCCGAATAATCCTTATAGGAAAGTGAAGTCGTTCGTACCTTGTATAACTCATCATCCGTCAACTTTAGTTCCACATCCAAGATAATGCCAAACAATCCGTAGCCGCCGATCACAAGCGGGAAATACTCACTATTCTCTGTACGTGAAACCTTAATAATTTCTCCATCTGCCATCATTAAACGAAACGAATTTACGGTTTCAATCAAGGATCCATGACGTATATCTCGACCATGTGCATTTACTGATAATGATCCTCCAATGGTAAAAATGTTTTGCGACTGCATCACTTTTACGGCAAGTCCATATGGGTTAACTGCTTTTTGAATATCATCCCATGTTGCCCCACTTTGAACGGTAATTGTCTTCCCTTCTGGATCAATTTGAAGGATTTTATTATAGGAAGTCATGTCAAGAACAATTCCATTCGGATAATAGGTATGCCCTCCTTGGCTATGCATTTTTCCTGCAATGGAAACAGCAAGCTTTTTCCATTCAGCTTCTTTTAAAGTTTGTTCAAAAGTCTCTACCTCTTTCCCCGCAACTACTTCTTTAATTTTCACCGGCATTAAATTCCCAACATCTGAGATCACCTTTTTTGGGATTCTTTCATTTGATGATATATTCATCAAAAAAAGGTAAGATGCAACAAAGCAAATCAGTAACAATAATTTATTTCGAGTGACCTTTTTCTTCTCTAAATTCATTTCCATTCCCCTTTTGTAATCTTTAGTGTAATTTTACACTTATGGAGAGGAATTTCAATAATAATTGGCATTTTATGAAAAAAATACTTAATGAAGAAACAAAAAGGTTGACCCTTTTGATTGGGTCAACCTTTTTAGCGCTATCCTTCTCTTGGGATATATGCATCTTTAATCTCTTTCTCTAATTCCGTTAAATACAATAATTTCTCATCCATTGACCAACTAAGAAGTTCGCTCATTGAATTCACAACATCATTCTTCCATTTCATTACCCAATCAATATCAAAAAATAATGCACCTGTTCTTCTGACGAAGAAATCGATTGGAGTAGACACCATTTCTTCATGGATACTATAAATCAATTGAGCATATAACACTGCAGGTATTGAACGTTCCTTTTGAGAATTTTCGTATGCGAGGGCGATTTTAAATAATTCATCCACATTTGAACCATATTGTCTCGCTAGAAGCTTACCTTCTTCTTTAGTTAATCCGTACTGTATACCTTCTTCACTTTTTTGTTCAATAAAGTCTTCGAGATTATGGGAACCCCCAACGTCTCCACCTGAAATTTTCAATGTCTTTGTATTAGATGTTGGAAAAGATTTTTTTTGTTCTTCTTTTAACCGTTCAGCGACAAGATCTACTACAGTTTCAGCCATTTTCCGATAACCTGTTAATTTTCCACCAGCCATTGTAATTAAGCCGCTTTCTCCTTCCCAAATTTCATCTTTTCTTGAAATTTCGGAAGGGTCTTTTCCTTTTTCAAAGATTAATGGACGAACACCAGCCCAACTTGATTCAATATCTTCTGCTGTAATTTCGACATTAGGAAACATAAATTTTATCGATTGAAGAATATAATCTCGGTCTTCGGTGGTCATTTTCGGGTTAGCCGTATCCCCATCGAAGAATGTATCTGTCGTACCGACATATGCCTTCCCATTTCGCGGGATTGCAAATACCATTCGACCATCCGGAGTATCAAAATAAACGGCTTGCTTCAATGGAAAATTTCTTTGATCAATGACCACATGTACACCTTTGGTTAAACGGAGTTGCTTGTTGTTCATGGTAATATCTTTTTTTCGAACTTCATCCACCCATGGTCCTGCAGCATTAATCACTTTTGTTGCACTGATCGAAAATTTATGATTGGATTGAAGATCCGTTGCATCAAGCCCTATTACTTTTTGGTTATGATCATATAGGAAGCGATCAGCTTTTACATAGTTGATGGCGGTTGCTCCATGCTCCACTGCTTTTTTTAAGACTTCCATTGTCAGGCGGGCATCATCTGTCCGATATTCAACATAGTATCCTCCCCCTTTTAAACCATCTTTTTTAATAAGTGGTTCTTTCATAAGGGTTTCTTCTGGAGAAAGCATAGTTCTTCTTTCCGACTTTTTGACACCTGCCAGAAAGTCATAAACACGTAGACCAATGTTAGTGCTGAATTTCCCAAATGTTCCCCCTTTGTGGATTGGAAGAAGCATTCTTTCAGGAGATGTTACATGTGGGCCGTTCTCATAAACAATCGCCCTTTCCTTTCCAACTTCGGCAACGAGTTTGATTTCGAATTGTTTTAAGTATCTTAATCCTCCATGGACAAGCTTTGTAGATCGACTAGAAGTACCTGCTGCAAAGTCTTGCATATCGATAAGTGCCACTTTCATTCCTCTTGATGCTGCATCAAGAGCAATACCTGCCCCAGTAATTCCTCCGCCTATAATAGCTAATTCAAAGTGTTCAGTCTCTAATGTTTCTACTATTTCTTTCCGTTGTAGGTTCGAAAATGTCATTTTTTTCGTGTCCTCCTTGATACTTCCTTTATATTTTACCTTTATATACCAGCCGATAAACACAAAAAGAGACCACACTCAGCACTATGAACAGGAACTGTTACATAGTGTAGTATGGTCTCTCTACGTCTCTACCGAATTATTAACTTATTAAAAGTATATCATATAATTGAATTATTTAAAAGCCATTGTTGCGTTCACTGCTTTTTTCCAACCATTATAAAGAGCCGTTTGTGCTTCTTCATTCATTTCAGGATCAAATTTCTTTTCCACGTTCCACTGCGTAGCAATATCATCCATACTATCAAAGTATCCAACGGCTAAACCAGCAAGGTAGGCAGCTCCAAGCGCAGTCGTTTCATTAACGGTTGGCCGCTCAACTGGTACTCCAAGCATGTCACTTTGAAATCTCATTAAGAAATCATTTTTAACAGCCCCGCCATCCACACGCAGCGTTTTTAAGGAAATTCCGGAGTCTGCTTCCATCGCCGTAAGGACATCCTTAGTTTGATAGGCTAATGATTCTAATGTAGCTCTTACAAAATGTTCCTTTGAAGTCCCCCGCGTTAAACCAAATACCGCTCCTCTGACATCACTATCCCAATAGGGAGTACCTAACCCAACAAATGCAGGCACCACATACACTCCATCGGTTGATTCAACCCTTTTCGCGTAGTCTTCACTATCACTTGCTGACTTGAGCATTCTCATGCCGTCACGTAACCATTGAATGGCAGAACCAGCTACAAATATACTACCTTCAAGAGCATATTCTACTTTCCCATTCACACCCCATGCAAGTGTCGTAAGTAAACCATGTTCAGATTTAACTGCTTTGTCCCCAGTGTTCATTAGCATGAAACAACCAGTTCCATATGTGTTTTTCGCCATTCCATCGCTAAAACAAGCCTGACCAAATAATGCTGCTTGCTGATCTCCCGCTGCACCAGCAATCGGAATTTCTTTACCAAAGAAATGGTATGGAATCGTATTAGCATAAACTTCTGATGACGGTCTTACTTCTGGAAGCATAGATTTCGGGACTCCCAAAATGTCGAGTAGTTCCTCATCCCATTTAAGATCAAAAATATTGTACATTAATGTCCTAGATGCATTTGAATAATCGGTGACATGTGCCTTTCCACCAGAAAGCTTCCAAATAAGCCAAGTATCGATCGTTCCAAATAGAAGATCTCCATTTTCTGCTTTTTCTCTTGCACCTTCAACATTATCTAGAATCCACTTCACCTTTGTTCCTGAAAAATAAGCATCAATCAATAATCCTGTTTTATCTCGAAATAGATCATTATATCCTTTGTCTTTTAAATCGTCACAAATGCCTGATGTCTGTCTAGATTGCCAAACAATAGCATTATAAACTGGCTCTCCTGTATGTTTATCCCAAACTACCGTTGTCTCACGCTGATTAGTGATACCGATTCCAGCAATTTGCTCAGGCTTAATCGATGTTTCGGATAAAACCGTCGCAATCACAGCTAATATGCTGCCCCAAATTTCATTGGCATTATGTTCTACCCAACTTGGTTTAGGAAAATACTGTGTAAATTCCTTTTGGGCAATATGAACAACCTCTCCCTGTTCATTAAAAAGTATCGCTCTTGAACTAGTTGTTCCCTGGTCAAGTGAAAGAATAAATTTTTTCATAAATAAGACCCCTCTCTATTAAGCTGTTAATCTCTTAGATTTCATGCTAACGGTTTCTTGACGATCAGCATAAAATGCAATAACTAAAACTACTATCATGATACTTAGCACAATCCAAAAAGTACTCGTTAGATTCCCTACAAATACGGCTTTATAAAATAACCCTCCAAATGAGCCACCTAAAACAGGACCTACGACTGGTATCCAAGAATACCCCCAATTAGACGGGCCTTTTCCGGGAATCGGTAAAAACGCATGTGCAATTCTTGGTCCGAGATCTCTTGCAGGATTAATGGCATAACCAGTAGTACCTCCTAGAGAAATTCCAATCGCAATGATTAGGAATCCGACAATAAAGGGATTTAACCCATCAGTAAAGGTATTCGCCCCTATTGATAATATTCCTACTACTAAAATAAAAGTTCCAATGATCTCACTCATTAAATTGGAAAAGTAATGAGGGATTGCGGGTCCTGTAGAGAAAACCCCTAGCTTTGTTCCAGGGTCTTCCGTTGCCTTCCAATGAGGAAGAAAATGCAGATAGACGATGATTGAACCGATGATAGCTCCAATCATTTGCGCAACAATATATCCTGGCACATCATTCCAGGGAAAATCACCATTAAATGCGAGCCCAAGGGTTACGGCCGGATTCAGGTGGGCTCCACTAAATTGACCGACTGCATAAACCGCCATTGCAACCCCTAGTCCCCAACCAAAAGTGATTACAATCCATCCTGAATTATGGGCAAATGACTTTTTCAAATTTACATTTGCACATACACCTGCACCAAATACAATTAATAGGGCTGTACCAACAATTTCTCCAATGAATGCTGTCATCTTTCTCACTCCTCAATTACTAAAATTTGGAACTAAAGAAACAAAAAACTCACACGAATTCCTATTAATAATGGAATTGGTGTGAGTCTCTACTTCTCTTCACAAAATATTAACTTGGCTTAATGCTACAGCAGAATGAAAGCGTTGTCAATATGTTTTTATTTTTCAGATAAAGTGAAACTTCAAATAGTGGGAGATTACTGCCCATTAATGCGGGGTAAATTATATTGATTCCACAATGAACGATTTGAGGTAGTGATCGCTGACGCACCAGCATCTAACGCTACTTCTACTTCCTCGACACTTTCAATTAATCCACCTGCGAATATTGGTTTACCAGTGGCTTCGTGGATTTCTTTAATGACTTTTGGGACAACACCTGGTAAAACTTCAATATAATCTGGGTCAACTTTTTGAATGAGGTTTATACTTTTTTTAAGTGCGCTCGAGTCAATGATAAAGGTTCGGAGCGTTGTAGCTACACCTTTTTGATTAGCTTTTTGAATTACACTACCTTTTGTTGAGATAATCCCATAAGGCTTTACTTCCTGACAAACATATTCTGTTGCAAATTCATCACTTTTCAGCCCTTGAATGAGATCAATATGAAGAAACATATTTTTCCCCGCTCTATTTGCATATTGATAGACACTTTTCAATTGCCCTACATGTAAATCTAGAAAGACCCCATATAGATATTGAGTATCCATCATCTTATCAAAATCTTTCATATTTCGAACGGCCGGTAATATCTTTTGTCCGTTAAATGACATGTTTTTCACTTCTTTCTTTTATAAAGATAACCAAAAACCTGGCATAATACTATCCTATAATATCCATGATTAAATATAAATCCACTCGACACTAGGAGTAAGTGGATCATCTACCTTTCCTTTCATTCAGTTTACATAAAAATATTATGAACTATCAATACCAGTGAAACCTGTTTATCAAGAGCTTATAACCTATGTAAGCTTTTATAGGAGTATTACCTTGAACATCAGTAATAAATGCCCCCCTTTCATATGCGTGTATTTTTCTATCCCCTTTTCCTCTGTATCGTACCTAGATAAAAAAGACTGCAGTATGCTTGTCTTCCACTTAATTGCTGTTGGAATACAAAAGCTTATACAGCAGCCCCTTTTATTACATGATTCGTTTAAACATTTTTTCCATTTCATATGTCGAATAATGAATGATGATCGGTCTCCCATGTGGACATGTAAACGGATCAGTCGATTGTCGAAGCTCGTCTAATAATGCAGTGATTTCATCCTGCCTTAAATGATGATTTGCCTTGATAGAGCCTTTGCAACTCATCATAATCGCTGCTTCTTCACGCAGCTTTTTCACGTCTACTTTTTTCATTTGAATCAATTGTTCAATCATTTCCTCGATTGTCTCTTGCTCTTCACCTGAAGGAAACCATTGTGGATGCGAACGAATTATAAAGCTGTTATGACCGAATGGCTCTAGAAATACACCTACTTTTTCTAACTCATGCTGATATTCATTAATCTTAATATACTCGTCAGTACTGTATTCTAGTGTCATGGGAACTAATAGATCCTGAAGTTCCTTTTCCACTTGCCCTACCTTTTCTTTAAAGAACTCATATTTAATTCTTTCCTGTGCAGCATGTTGGTCAATTATATATAATCCCTGATTATTCTGAGCAAAAATATACGTTCCGTGCATTTGGCCGACAGGGTATAAGGGAGGCACTCTTGAAGAAAAAGATGATAAATCTTCCCCAACCAATTCTTCTACGATGGGTTCTTCAAGCGGCTCCTCGATAATTTTTTCTGCAATTTTCATCCCTTCTGGCTTACTTTCTTTTTCTTCTGTAAAGTCATATAGTTTTTTCATTTCTTCTTTTGGCAGAAGAGGCTCACTTTTAAAGCTTTTAGATGACCGTTGAATTGGTTCAGTACTCGAGCTTACCCGCTTTTCTATCACATGATCTAAGGACAAAAAGGTTTGCTCCGACTTCGCTTTTTCTTGCTTAGGCTGACTTACTCCTGAAGGGATTAATTCACGATCTTTAAAAACATCCTTAATACTATTGGTTATAAGCTGAAAAAGTTCTAGTTCTTTACTAATACGTACTTCCATTTTAGAAGGATGAACATTCACATCAACTAAAAGCGGGTCCATTTCGATAGATAAAAGAACAATTGGATAACGCCCAATCGGTAATAAGGTATGATAACCTTCACCAATTGCCTTGGCTAACCCATAATTTTTTATGAACCGTCCATTAATCATCGTAGATATATAGTTTCTTGATGCACGAGTAATCTCAGGAAGTGAGATGTATCCTTTTATTGAGAAATCAAGTGAGCTGGTCTCAATTCGCACCATTTTTCTAGCAATATTTATACCATAAATACCGGCAATTACTTGTCTTACATCACCGTTTCCATTAGTATGCAAAATACTTTTTCCATTATGGAGGAGCTTAATAGAAACTTCTGGATGTGCAAGTGCAATTCGGTTCACAACATCTGTGATATTTCCTAGTTCTGTATGAATGGTCTTCATGTACTTTAGTCGAGCTGGGGTGTTATAAAACAAGTTCGAAACGGTAATATCAGTACCTTTTCGACTCGATGCCTTCTCGTGTTTTATAACTTTTCCCCCTTGAAGGGCTAATAGCGTCCCTGCATCTTCTCCTGTACCCGTTTGAAGATCAAGATGTGAAACGGAAGCGATACTTGGAAGGGCCTCCCCTCTAAATCCTAGGGTACGAATCCTGAAAAGATCATTTTCATCCTTGATTTTACTCGTAGCATGCCGTCTGAAAGCTGTAACCACATCGTCTTCTAGTATCCCATCACCATTATCAATAATTCTTATAGAGGACATCCCCGCTTCCTCAATCACAATTTCAACAATGGTACTATTCGCATCTATAGCGTTTTCAACTAACTCTTTTACAACAGAAGCAGGTCTCTCTACCACTTCACCTGCGGCAATTTTATTTGAAAGAGCGTCATCAAGCTGAAAAATCTTCCTCAAGGATAATCACCTCCCTATCCTTTCATTTTTTTTTGAATTTTATAGAGCACGTTTAGTGCTTCCATTGGTGTCATTTCTAAAATGTCTAGGTTTTTTATTTCTTCCATAATTCTCTTATCTTTTGTTGAAACCTTCTCATCTTTAGAAGGTTTTTCCTTAATTTCTTCCGTAAAAAAGGAAAGCTGGGATAAAGAATCATCTTTTTGAATTTTTTTAGATGACTGTTTTTCTGTGTTCCCCTCCCCTTTTCTCTCTAGTTCATCAAGGATTTCATTTGCTCTATCAATTAATTTTGCAGGTAATTCGGCAAGTTCAGCAACATGTATTCCATAGCTTTTGTCCGCTGCTCCCTCTTTTACTTTATGAAGGAAAACAAGCTTTCCATTATGCTCCATCGCACTAACATGAACATTTTTCACCTTCTGAAGCTGTTCTTCTAGTGCGGTTAGTTCATGATAATGAGTGGAGAATAACGTTTTTGCACCAATATTCTCATGAATATATTCTATTATTGCCTGAGCTAATGCCATTCCATCATAAGTAGATGTACCCCTGCCAATTTCGTCGAATAAGATCAAGCTTTCCGTAGATGCGTTCGTTATCGCATTTTTCGCTTCAAGCATTTCTACCATAAAGGTACTTTGACCAGAAATGAGATCATCCGCTGCACCTATACGTGTAAATACTTGGTCAAATATCGGTAAGCTTGCTTGACTTGCAGGAACGTAGCAACCAATTTGCGCAAGAATCGAAGTGAGTGCCAACTGTCTCATAAATGTACTTTTACCGCTCATATTCGGTCCAGTGATGAGAAGAATTTCTCGTTCTTTGTCCATGTAGCAATCATTCGGTACATATTCTTGACGATCCATTACCTTTTCAACTACCGGATGACGTCCATCTTTAATGACGATTCGTCTTTCTTCATTAAAAACTGGTTGTGTATAGTGACGTTTTTCACTGACAGTGGCAAAACATTGGAGCACATCAATTTCGCTCACTGTTTTCGCTAGCTGCTGTAAGCGTGGAATGTAAGCTTTAACCTTTTCTCTAATTCCTAAGAATAATTCGTATTCTAAATCAACACTTTTTTCTTCTGCTTGAAGAATGAGTGCTTCCTTTTCTTTTAAATCGGGTGTAATAAATCGCTCAGCATTTGTCAACGTTTGTTTTCTATCATATCTACCTTCTTCAAGATGATGAAGGTTTGCTTTTGTCACTTCAATATAATAGCCAAATACTCTGTTATATCCGACTTTTAAGGAACGGATTCCTGTACGTTCTCTTTCATCCTTTTCCAATTGCGCAATCCAGGTTTTTCCGTTTCGACTAGCATCACGATATTGATCTAATTCATTATGAAAACCATCCCGAATTAGGTTCCCTTCTTTTATAGATAGAGGCGGATTTTCTACCAGCGCTTCCTCGAGAACAGAAGTCAATTCCTCACATGGATCCATTTTTTCTGCTAAATTTTGTGAAAGATCGTTTCCTAAACCTAAAATGACTTCCTTTAAAGTAGGGATTTGTTCCAATGATTTTTTTAACTGTATGAGATCACGTGCATTTACATTTCCAAAGGCAACCCTACCTGAGAGTCGTTCAAGATCATAGACTTCTTTCAGGCGTTCACGAATGTCTTGACGTTCAAAAAAGCTTTCTTTAAAAAGTTCCACTAGATGATGACGTTTTTCGATTTCAGCTTTATTGATTAATGGGCGATCAATCCACTGTTTTAATAACCGTCCCCCCATTGCCGTCATCGTCTCATCTAATAACCATAAAAGAGACCCTTTTTTGCCTTTTGAACGGATTGTTTCTGTTAATTCTAGGTTTCGTTTTGAATAATAATCCATTTTCATAAATTGATAGACTTCATATGACTCTACAGGTTGTAAATGGTCTAAGCTTCTTTGTTGTGTTCGATAGAGATAATTTAATAATCTAGCAACAGTGGTTTGCAGGTTATCCTGTTCTACACCTGACAATAATTCATGTGCTTTCTCCGTCAAGCTGTCGTTTTTCTCATACGAAAGGGTGACATCCCCACGTTCTCTCAGCTGTCTTTGCCTTTCTTCGCTGAAATCGGGATCGATGACAATTTCCTTTGCACCAATCGTAGCCAGTTCATTTAACACATCAGTAAATACATTAGAAATTTGCGTCACCTTGGACTCTCCTGTCGACAGATCGCTATAGGCGAGTCCATATGTAGTGTCGGCCAATTGAGTTAATGTTGCTATATAATTATTCTCCTTGTCCGAAAGCCCCTTGCCTTCCATTACCGTACCGGGAGTAACAAGCTGAACAACCTCTCTTCGCACAACACCCTTTGCATGTTTAGGGTCCTCTGTTTGTTCACAAATCGCTACTTTATACCCTTTGTTTATTAGTTGCTCAATATAGTTAGGGGAAGAATGATAAGGAACACCACACATGGGAATTCTTTCTTCCCCACCACCATCACGGCTAGTTAAGGTGATTTCAAGCTCTTGTGATGCACGAATTGCATCATCAAAAAACATTTCATAAAAATCGCCTAAACGAAAAAATAAAAAGGCATCCTGATATTCTGCCTTCACCTGTAAATATTGCTGAATCATTGGAGTATAATTTGCCATTCTCACAACCATACCTTTCCGTCCAAAACTACTAATCTAAACATATATTATAACATAGCCACTCCCTTTTGGGCACGGCATAAGAATACAGTAACGCTTTAAAGTGATGAGGGACGGTTCTCGACCGCTTTAAAGCGGTCGAGAACCGTCCCTCAGTACACTAAAGTCTTAAAGATATTCAAGGAATTCGATTCGGTTTCCGAAAGGGTCATTAACGAAGAATCGGTTTCTTCCGTTGATTGGTTTGTCTTCTTTTACTGCGATAGTTGAAGCGTTAAGGTGGTCTCTTAAAGCCTCTAGGTTTTCCACAACAATTGCAGGATGAGCTTTTTTTGCTGGAACGAATGGTTCCTCTACTCCTACATGGATTTCTTGAATCCCACATTGAAACCAGCAACCTCCACGGTTTCCGAGGCTAGCCGGTTTTTCAATTTCTTTAAACCCTAAAACATCTGAAAAAAATGCCCGTGCATCCTTTTCACACCCTTTAGGTGCTGCTAATTGCACATGATCGAAACCAAGAACTTTATAGGTCATATTCTCACTCCTCTTCCCATTTATTTTATCCATAATAATGCTCAATGCCAATTCGGAAATTTTAATGTAACTCGATAAATAATTTGAATGAAGGAATAAAAGCGTGAAGTTCCCCTAATGACCTTCTTGTTTATATCTATAAACTCTATCCTCAAAAGTTCAAGTAATCCTGAAAATGCATTTCGGTCATTCAGTTTCTTCCCCATTTTTATAAGGCTACTTATATATTTGTATCAGATGGATAATTTTGCAGATACTATACTTACAAATTTTTAGGAGGTAACATATGCGTTCAAGTAATGAATTTGTCGTTCTTCTTATTTTTTCTATTTTTGGGCTAGTCGCTACAACCATATTTAATAGCGTAATTATTTCTCAAAATAAATATTTGAAGTTCACTTTAGAGAATAAAGAAAATAAAGAGAAAAAATAAAAGTTATCCGATCCCGAACAAGTATTAAATTTCTTGCTCGGGAAAATTTGTTTTCGTATTAATGGTCAAACCATCCTTTTTCTACTATCTCTTTTCCTCTAAGGGTTTTCACTTATTCTGTTTAGCCGACAAATTTTAAAAGAAATTTAAAAGTAATTCTTTTTCACTGTTTATTAAATTATGCCTAGATGAATCTTAGCTTTTTTAATTTTTTGGACCTAAACGATTACGATATATTGTAATATCGAGTTTGTCCTCCCCTTAAGAAAGGGGGTAATACAGTGACTATTAAAAATCAGCTAAACACTTTTTCTTTCGAAGTATTGATTTGCATGCAAATGAGCATCATTGATTACTTACAAAAAAATACTGGTAGCGAAAATAGTAGTCTAGAGAATCTTTTATCATTCATCAATGTCGAAATCAAAAATAGAAAATCAATTAAATAATAGTTAGACTCTAAATTTACTAACTATAATTGTTTCATCCATAACAGGGGAGGTAAAGTGAAATGCTAATTTTTATAACTTATTCCTGGTAAACCTCCATAAACCACTCATTTCGAACTTCCAAGAACCAGTTCATAACGAAACCTCTACCATCTTAGTCTGAAATGTTTTTCCTCCTTTCGTTTTCGTCTTTCCTTTTAAAATTAATTTGTTGACGATTCTTCAATTAAAAATTCATATAGGATTATCTTATAAAGTAAGGAGTGTGGAAAGATCGGCTTTTCCTTCTTTTATAGCGAGCTTGTTCTTAAGACAGGTTTATATCTAGAACCAGAATAAGACTACTTTCTTCAATGTGCCTAACATTTTTTCATTACTTGTAAAAAAAGAAAAAACTAGGAAGAACATCTCTTCCTAGTCCTAGTTATTCCTCGATGCCTTCTAAGAAATCAGGATCGAGCTCTTCAAACTCTTCATCATCTACTTCGCAATCCCAGTCGTCATCGTCGCATCCTTCTGGATTTACAAGTACGCATACCTTTGTTTCTCCGATAACTTCTACTAAGAATTCGCGTTCGACATGAACAATTACCTTTGAACCACATGGTGAAATCACCGCTTCACAGCAATTAGGCTGTTGAAGTACTTTCGCACATACTTCTTTATCATCTAAGCAGTCTGGATCACGATATTTTAACTTAATGACGTCTGTATACTCTACCCTTTCAGTCACAACGGATGTTTTTCTGTTATCGTTGTGTGAGTACCAAACGTTAATATCATATGAGCCACAAACTTCAACTTTTTTGCCGACTTTGTGTGCTTCATACTCGTGATTTATGATCCAGCAGCCTAAAATGCTCGATGGATTATGCGGCGGGCAAATCGTATGATGAGACTGTGTGAATTTACGTCCCTTCGCTACGACCGCTTTTGTAATAATTTCTCTATATTCTGCCATTCGAGCGAACCTCCTCATTCATTTTCATTTCATCTTATGCGACCGTCTAGGTGTTTGTGCGAGTAATTTTAAATCGTTGACAAGATTGTTTCGAGATAGTTCATTGTATGCGGAAAAATAATGAATGTTCCCAAATCGAATTATGCACACATTGTGATAAGATAGTTAAAATGCCTAAAGGGGGAAATGCTGGATGGAGCATAGAGGTTCAAGTGCTTATGAAGAACAAGAATTTTTTGATACATTTACTAAAAGAAGGATGAGACCGGAAAGTCCTAATAATGCTATTGAAAAACCAGCAATCATGGAACTACTTCCAAAGATTAAGGGGAGTAAAGTTTTAGACTTAGGATGTGGAGATGGATTGTTTGGAAAAGAGCTTCTAGAACTAGGAACTTACTATTATAAAGGAATCGATGGATCTGAAAAAATGGCTCAACAAGCTAATATAAATTTACAGGGTCTTCCCACATCAATTGTATGTCAAAACTTAGATGAAGTTGAATTCGAAAGTAATCAATATAATGTCATTACCTCTCGACTCGTGTTTCATTATTTACCTAACATCCAACCGCTTTTTGAAAAAGTCTATACCTCACTCGTTCCAGGTGGGCATTTTGTGTTCAGTGTTCAACATCCTGTCATAACCTCATATATGAGTCATCACAGTGGAAAAGAAAAGCGAGGACATTGGTTAGTCGATCACTACTTTAGAAGTGGGGAACGCGTTGAAAGCTGGATGGAGCATTCTGTTGTCAAATACCATCGAACAATAGAAGAATACCTATCAACCGCCCTTTACTGTGGATTCACCATTAAAGGGATAAAAGAAGGTAAACCAGACCAAAAATTCTTTTCTAATGAAGAAGAGTATCAACGAAGACAAAGAATACCTCTATTCTTAATCCTCTCACTTCAAAAATAATCAAGTTCTAATACACATGAGCCTTCTTCTTTTCATGACAATCCTATATAATGAAAGAACCTAATATTTTTAGGAAAATGAAAAGAAGAGGTGAGTGTCCTTGGCTAAAAGCAAGGCGAGAAAAATGAGAGATCATCTTCTCCGGAATAACGGTAAAGATGTATCACTCTTCAGAAACGTACAACCATCCTTTAGTACACATGAAAGAAAAACGAAATCAAAGAGTGAACTGTTAAAACAAATTCATAAAAAACATAAAAAACGATTTCTTAATTCAAGTGATGAAAAGGGAATCGTTTTTTATATTGAATTATTTCCGAACAATAAAAAACCGACCCAAAAGGATCGGCTTCACCATTATTTATGAACAGCTTCCAGGTGTTGAATTTTTCACATTCGCTCCTGTTTCTCCACGAAGTAAGTCTCCACCCGTTGATGTGATGATATTATCTGTAACAGAATTAGAAATGGCGGATGCAACGATTTGAAGTAAATCATTGACATCAATTTGAGATTGTTTGAATTCTTGAACGATTGGAATTTCATCCAATTCTTTTTCAAGCTTATCAATTTTTTCTTCAACCATTTTCAGTGCTTCTATTTTTCCATAGTGCTGAAAGTTGACGGCCTGTTTTTGTAAGCTTTTGATGCTTGCAATTTTTTCACGTATCTTTTGATTTTCATGAATTTGCGATTCTGCTTTCTTGAAAAAATCAACTTCTTCTGTTTCAGAAATCATTCTCGCCAAGTCTTCTGCTCGTGCAATAATATCGTCTTTTGTATATTTTGTCATGTTATTTCACCTCTTCAGCTTCTTGAAACTCTGCTCCAATTGGTCCTACTTCGACCAATTCACCATTCAGTGACCAAGATCTTGCTTCCGTAATTTTTACTTTAACAAGTTTTCCAATCACTGTCTTTGGTGCTTTAAAGTTGACGAGTTTATTTTTTCTTGTATATCCAGCTAGGATATCAGGGTTATTTTTACTCTCCCCTTCTGCTAAAACCTCAACAACCTGTCCAACGTATTTCTTCATTGCCTCACCTGAAAATTCATTCACTAAAGCATTTAAACGTTGTAATCTTTCCTTTTTCACACTCATTGGAACATTATCTTTCATTTTCGCCGCAGGTGTACCTTCACGTGGGGAATAAATAAATGTATAAGCAGCTTCGAAACCGACTTCCCGATAAAGTGATAAAGTTTCTTCAAACTGCTCTTCCGTTTCATTTGGATACCCTACAATAATATCCGTTGATAAAGATACATCTGGAATCGCTGCTTTGATTTTACGAACAAGCTCTAGGAACTGTTCACGAGTATATTTTCGGGCCATAATTTTTAATACGTCTGTTGAACCAGATTGAACAGGCAAATGAATATGCTCAACCAAGTTTCCTTTTTTCGCTAATACTTCAATTAAATGATCGTCAAAGTCCCGCGGATGACTTGTGGTAAATCGAACCCTTGGAATGTCAATACTACGCAAGTCATCCATTAATTCGCCCAGACCATAATCAAGATCCTCAATGTCTTTGCCGTAAGCATTGACATTTTGTCCAAGAAGCGTAATTTCTTGATAGCCTTGCGCTGCGAGTTGACGCACTTCTTGTATGATTTCCTCAGGGCGGCGGCTACGTTCTTTTCCACGAGTATATGGAACAATGCAATACGTACAGAACTTATCACAGCCGTACATAATATTCACCCATGCTTTAATGTTACCGCGTCGAACTTTAGGGAGGTTTTCAATAACGTCCCCTTCCTTCGACCAAACTTCCACAACCATTTCCTTAGACATATAGGCATCTTTAAGAATGTTTGGTAAACGATGGATATTATGCGTACCAAAGATAATATCTACATGGCGATGTTTCTTAAGAATTCGATTTACCACTGATTCTTCTTGAGACATACATCCACAAATACCAATAAGTAATTCAGGATTTTCTCTTTTCAAATGAACTAAGTGTCCAATTTCACCAAACACTTTATTCTCAGCATTTTCACGAATTGCACATGTGTTAAGAAGAATCACATCAGCATCTTCTGTTGTGTTCGTTGCTTCATATCCAAGTGCAATGAATATTCCAGCCATAACCTCAGTATCATGTTCGTTCATTTGACAGCCATATGTTCTAATATAGAACTTCTTGCCTTCCCCTAAACCTTTGAATTCTACAGGAATATCAAAATCATTATGATATTTTACCTCTTCTTTACCACGCTTTTTGGCATCCTTTAAAGAAGGTGGAATATACACACTTTGGAAGTACTTACTATAGTCCTTTTCGGATTTTTTGTCCGAAGGATTTGCAGACTCCACAAGTTGTCCCTGCTTGCGTTGTTCTTCGTTCATGAAAAATCCCCTTTCTACCTAATAAAACATTATTATAAAACAGTTTAACTAACTGTTCTCACTTATCAATTGTATTTACCCATTACATTAGTATAAAGGTTTTACCCTATATTCACAACAAATTGATTAAACTGTTGAATTTTGTTTGAAATTTCATTCAAGCCCACCCTTATTCCCTATAAACTAGATGTTTGTCACGCTTATTTCTCTTTATGCATATCGTGAAATAAGGAAAAATCCCAAAGGGGGAGATGAAGATTACGAAACAACAAGGGGAAACTCCCTTTTATACCATTTATCAACAAGATACCATCTTTTTAAAATCTGAATTGATGCGTTATAAAAAACTAGTGGAAGAGCTTCAAGGTCGATACCTTCACCAAAAAAATGTATCACTTCAAGCAGAAAACGATTTATTACAAGATGAGCTCCTCAATGCTCAAGAGCAATTAAAGATTAATGAAGAATTTGAAGAAGAACTCCTCAAGGAAAAAAATATTTTACTTGATACACAATACCGGTTAGAGCTCAAATTACAGAAGCAGCAAGATGAACTCTATGATAAATCATTAAAAATAAATTCTATTATCGACAATAAACATGAAGTTGACCAAGAATTACTTTTATGTCAGAACGAAATCGATTCTCTTAAAAAAGAGTTAGAACAACAGGATGATCAATTATTGCAGATGAAAGAAAACATGGAATTACAGCAATTAGAAATGAAAAAATTGTCCACTACAAAGAAACAACTCGAACAGCAGCTTAATATTGAAAACGTAGCAAATGAAAAATTAAAGACTGATGTACAATCAAAAAAGGCACATCTTAAAGACCTAAAGGACGCTCTAGAGCTCTCCGAAGAAACTAAAAGAGAACTACTTGATCACCTCCTTGAAAAATCACAAAACTTAGAGAGTCTCCTTTCAGAGAGAAAGTATCTTCATGAGAAATTTAATCATGCAAAACAACAGCTTATTGAAGCAGAAAAAATGAAGGTCGATTTCTTTTGGGAAATTATTGAGGCATATAAAAAACAATTTGAAGAAAATGAATGGTGGCTTTCGAATCAATTTGCAGATATTGATCGAACGACCAAACAACAGGAGAAAAAATTAGAAGTTATAGAAAAAGATCAACAAAATAGTATAAACAATTTCAAGGACTACAAAGAAAAAGTTCTAAAAGGATTTCAAGATGTAGATGAGAAGTTTTCCCACTTTGTCGAGCAATTAGATTCTATAAGGGATCATAATCATAAGATGTCCCATAACCTTTTTGAAATAAAGGAATTTGTTGAGAAGCAAAAACGAAGTCAAGCACAGTTTATCATGAAGCGTCAAAATACTTTATATGGCATACGTGGAGCACAGCCTCATCATAATCAAAAACAGAATCAAAAACATGACTAAAAAAGTCCGGCACCACATTTGGTTGATCGCAAAAGCTAAGGTCCACAAAATATTGCTAAATCTTTAAAGTAATATTTTGAATTGGTTCCGAACCTTTGGGCTAATGATCACATGTGGTATCGGACTTCTTTATTTTTTTATACAAAATGAATATGAATTAAAACGATATCATAATTTTATTGTTTGAGCTTATTTGCAGTCTCTGATTATTAAAGTAAACAAATCCGACAATGGTCGCAACACCTTGTTTTTCTAAAGGTTCAATCGTGAAATGAATTCCCTCTATAACGGCAGATTCATCTGGCATAATCGTGAGGTCTTGAACAGATTCGATCCAATACTCGCCACTTTCATAGGCTTTTTCCAACCAATCCTTCCCCATATACTGCCATCCTTGTGCACCTTGATTTCCTTGGACCGAGAATATCTCGCTCATTTCGGGTGGAAGAATTTGACCACCTATTTCTATTTTATCTGCTGGGTCAATTCTAAAACAGACTTTAGGATTCAGTAATTCGGATGTACCTGTATTCTTAATGAGAAAGTCCGCTTTAACCGAATAGCGATCAAGCTGTCTGTTCGGCATAATATTGTAATCAAAATACACTTCAGCTTTCTGGATTTTCCCTTTCATAGTTGAAGCCCTTTTTCGTTTTGCCTCTAAATAATCTATTTCTTCTTGATTTATTTCTTTCTTCATATTTTTATTTTTTGATGGCAAAGCATTTTCGCCCTTTACTTCTTTCTTTACCTCAGTGACTTTAGATTGAAACAGGACTTCATCTAAATTCAAATCTATGAAATTGGTTTTTTCACTTTGAAGGATAAACTTTACGATACAATTCGATAAAAGGATGGGAAGGTCGGTTGTAAAAAAACGGTTATGCTCTGAAAATCGAATCGTACATTGAAGATGGGGAATATCATGAGATCGTTCATTTTCAAGATAATAATATCCTTTAAACGCAACTTGTCGTAGATAAGGTTTAAAGTTCTCCCTTGCGTCTACAGTTTTTAAGCTTTTGTTTGTTCCTAATGCGATTTCGACTTTTTCGATTTGTTGATTGATCGTTTGTAAATCAACAAACAAATCACCTTCAGAATATCTTTTTTTCTCCGCTCTATTTAACTCGACTCCGTAATGTTGAAGAAAAAGATCCATTTTATTTAGGATTTGTTCATTAAACTCTTCATTATCTGTGTTAATGAGCACCCACACCTTTTTCCCCCTTAGAGTACTTTTAATTTCAAGTGTTCGTTGCTCTTCATTCCAGTCTGTCTCAAGGTTATGTTGAACACAGTATAACTGAATAGATGCAATAGATCCATATGGAATGGTTCCTCTCGCTTTACCATTAACCTTTAGATTTATATCCACAACCATCACCCTAATTTATATATTTATTCTATTTATCATATGAATGCAAAATCCAACCTATGAAGCCAAATTTTAATATCATCAGTAGGCTTATGCTTGTTTTAACCCTTTGCCCTCTCCTATTAATTCACACTCTCATAAACTAATAACATATCTATTATGGCAATTTTTCACGAAAGGAGACTGTTCATATGATCACGCCACATGGAGGCAAGCTGATTAACCGAATAGCAAACGAGGCAGATCGAAAAAGTTTATGGCAGCAATCCACTACGTTTCAATCCATTACATTGAACTCTTGGAGTCTATCTGACTTACAACTTATAGCTAACGGTGCATTCAGTCCATTAACTGGGTTTATGGGTCAAAAAGATTATTTAAGTGTTTTGAAAGATTTAAGGTTATCAGATGGAACGATTTGGAGTTTACCTATTACTCTTCCCGTTTCAAAAGAAAGAAGAAAGACTCTATCAATTGGTGAAATGGTGAGTCTAAAAGGAGAAGATGGAAACGTTTTTGGTTTGATGCTCATTGAAGAAATGTATGACTACAGTAAAGAAGCTGAAGCACTATTTGTTTATAAAACACTAGATCAGAACCATCCAGGTGTAAAAAAGACATTTGAAAAAGAGGAAGTCTATTTAGCTGGACCCATTACGTTAATAAGCCAAACGAAAACATTCTCCAACGAATATAAAACACCAATAGAATTAAGGGAACTTTTTCAAGAGTTTGGTTGGAATACAATCGTTGCCTTTCAGACTCGGAATCCCATTCATAGGGCGCATGAATATCTTCAAAAAACCGCTCTTGAAAATGTTGATGGGTTATTAATACATCCGCTTGTAGGAGATACGAAAGAAGATGATATCCCAGCTGACATTCGTATGAAAAGCTATAAAGCATTAATGAAGGAGTACTATCCTAAAGATCGAGTTTTTCTCTCGGTTTTCCCTGCTGCAATGCGGTATGCAGGACCTCGAGAAGCCATCTTCCATGCGATAGTTAGAAAGAATTTCGGGTGCACCCATTTTATCGTAGGTCGTGACCATGCGGGTGTAGGAGATTATTATGGTACGTATGAATCTCAGGAGATTTTCAATCAATTCACGAAAGATGAATTGGGAATAGAAATTTTAAAATTTGAGCATGCCTTTTATTGCACTAAATGTACTTGTATGGCTACATCTAAGACGTGCCCACACCCTAGGGAGAATCATATTCATTTAAGCGGTACAAAAGTAAGGGCAATGTTGAAAAATGGACAAATTCCACCGAAAGAATTTTCGAGACCTGAAGTAGTTACTATTCTAATGGAAGAACTTAACCACAATGAAAAATCGGATATTTGACTCTAAGGAGAAGTCATCATGATAGAATTTTATTTTGTTCTCTTTACAACGATTCTTATGCTAGTGGGACTTGTGTTTGAAATTGAACGACCAGAGGTTATTCTAGCTTCTACAGTGGTTCTCTTTCTAATTACAGGTATTATTACCCCTGAAGAAGCTACAAAAGGGTTTTCAAATGAAGGTATGCTTACGATTGGACTATTATTCGTCATTGCTGGAAGCATCCAAAAAAGTGGTATTGTTGATCGAGTCTTTCATAAGTTACTGCAAAATACAGATACAAGTAAACATATTCTAAGCAAACTACTTTTACCAATATCACTTATTTCCGCTTTCATTAATAATACCCCTATTGTCATTACGTTTACCCCGATGATTAGGAAATGGTGCGAAGAAAAAGGTGTGTCTCCTTCCAAGTTCTTAATCCCTTTATCCTATGCGACTATACTTGGTGGGACAATTACAATAATAGGAACTTCTACGAACCTAGTCGTACATGGTCTACTTATAGAAAAGGGACTAAGTGGTTTTTCTTTCTTCCAACTCGCGATTGTTGGAATCCCGATCACTGTCATTGGCCTTGGTTACCTCATATTCTTTAGTAGCTATCTATTACCCGAAAGAAAAGTAAATACTATTGAAGAAGTTGATGCTTTAAGAGAATATACAGGAGAAATTCTCATTAATAAGAACTTTCCTTATATAAACCAGACGGTAGAAGATGCAAAATTACGTAGTTTAAAAGGATTGTTCTTGGTGAGTATTCTTCGCGATCAAGAACATGTCACCCCTGTATCAAATATGACCATTATAAAGGAGAATGATCGTCTTCTTTTCACAGGTGATATCACAACTATTACTGAACTCCAAAATAGGAAAGGTATGGATCTACAAACAAGTCTAGGAACGCATTTTCCTAAGGACCATCATAGTCTCGTAGAGGCTGTTGTTTCACATTACTCCTCACTTCTACACAAAAAAATAAAAAACACTAATTTCAGAAGTCATTATAATGCAGCCGTTATTGCTGTCCATCGAAAAAATCAACGATTGAAATCTAAAGTTGGTGACATCATTTTAAAGCCTGGAGATATTATTTTAATGGTGACGGGACCAGAATTTAATAAAAATGAATATACTAATGATTTTTATTTTGTAACTCCTATTCAAAAGAAAATGAGTACAAGAAACCAAACCAAATATGGATGGTTTACGATTGTTTTATTGGCTATTATGATTACATTAGTTTCATTTGGAATCCTTTCTATGATCACTGCAATGGCCGTTAGTACGTTGATATTAATGCTTATTAAAAGTATTACTCCATCTGAAGCTAAAAGCTATATACAATGGAATGTTTTACTGCTCGTTGCTTGCTCGTTTGGAATTGGGTATGCACTTATGAATTCAGGAGTCGCACAATTTATCGCAAACATCCTTATTCAAACTACGGAACCATTTGGGGTTTTTGCCGTCATCTTAAGTGTATATCTCTTGACCAATCTATTTACAGAGTTAATGACTAATAATGCTGCAGCTGTTCTAATATTTCCGATTGCAATAGAAGTAGCTCAAAAAATGAGTATTGATCCAATTGCTATAGCCACCATTGTTGCGGTTGCAGCTTCAGCTAGCTTTGCAACACCAATTGGATATCAAACCAATCTAATTGTCTATGGTCCTGGTGGTTATCACTTTAGAGACTTCTTGAAAATTGGTATCCCGCTGAACCTTCTCGTTATGGTAACAACCGTAATAGTTGTGTATTTCTATTGGTTATAAAAATAACCTCGAATAGTAGAAAATTTATTCCTCGACTCTTTGATTCAATAAGCTAACAAAGGAAAGTTTAACAGACTGAATTTCTGAGATCATTATCTGAAAGGAAGTGTCATCGTTGAAACAAAAAAATATAACTTGGCATCAAGGAAAAATCACAAAGGATGACAGGCATATATTAAATAAACACCGTAGTGCTGTACTATGGTTTACTGGTTTATCTGGATCAGGTAAATCAACCATTTCTGTAGAGCTTGAAAAAAGACTTCACGTTCTTGGGATTCACACTTACCGTCTCGATGGAGATAATATACGTCATGGACTTAATTATGACCTTGGATTTTCAGAGGAAGATCGACAAGAGAATATTAGAAGGATTGGAGAAGTTTCAAAACTTTTTGCAGATGCAGGTATTTTGACATTAACAGCTTTTATCTCTCCATATCGTTTAGAACGTGAAAAAGTCCGAGAGTTACTAAAGGAAGACTATATTGAGATTTATGTTCAAGCCTCTTTAGAAGATTGTGAAAAAAGAGACCCAAAAGGACTATATAAAAAAGCAAGAAAAGGGGAAATAAAAAACTTCACTGGTATTGACTCACCATATGAAGAGCCTCTTAAGCCTGAAATAATTGTCAATACCAGTGAATTGAGTGTAGTGGAAGCTGTTAACAAAATAATCATCTATTTAAAATCTATAAATATTATTTGAAATGATTAAGGTGGCTTATTTTAGTCACCTTATTTCATTCTTAAAACAAAAAATGAGACCAATTTATATTAAGAGAAATTAGCCTCATCTCTATTAAAATTTATTAATAATAGTAATTTTATTAACAATTAATTAAAATCATTACCTTTATACTTTATTTCATAATTATTGAAATGCTCTTTAATTTTTCTTTCAAAGCTTTCAGACTCTAAAAACTTAGGCTGATGTGACGCTCTTTTTAATAATTTATATAAATTTTTATGCTCAATTGGAATATCTGAATTTGAATTAAGCTCGTTTAGAGTGGTTTTACTGTGTCTTAAATTTGGAGAAATAAAATCTCTTAGTTTAGAATGTAAAGATACTTTACTTTCTTTATTACTGATATTAAATTGATTCATTATTCTATCAAAATAGTAAAGACTATTTTCTATAAAATCGTTATAGTCAACAACTATTCTTTTTTCTCCACTAGTTTTTAACAAAGATAAAATTGTCCTTAAATACCATAACTTTAACGAAAGTTCCTTTTGTGTTCCATATGCCCTATCAAATGAGTTAAGTACATCATTCGGATTTCTTATCATGATAATGTAATATACTTCTGTATTTCGTTTTTTTAGAATTCCCTTCCATAAGTCTAATAATTGAGAAGTTTTTGGATCTTTCCATCCCCATATATTACTATTATTAAATTGGTCATCAATATAGTTTATTAGCTCATTTTTTCTTTCAATAACTACTGGGTCGTTTTCCCACTTAGATGCATAATAATTAAATCTGCCAATTCTGGAAAGTAATTGTCTGTGGATTTTCACAATCTCAGCATCTTCCCAAAATCCCTTAGGATTTGTTTGATCAGCCTCTATTAAATTATCTCCAAGATTAACTCCCATAATATTTATAGTTTTAGCCATTAATGATGTCCCCGTTCTACCTGATCCTAGAATACAAATTACTTTTGATTTGTTCATTTAAAGATCACCTCCGAATAAATAATTAGTATTTATTACTTTAATCTGTTTACTTTTATTTTCACCCTTCTATCCACATATGATTAAACAGATTGCACTTAGAAAAGTTTAAAAGAATGGTAATTCCAAAAAGTTTCATAATTCAATACTCTCATATAATATCTTTATTCAAATAAAGGAGGGTTTGTGAGGGCTTGTCCTTATAAATATTACTAACTTATAAATAAATGAGTGCGTATATAAACTATTTAAATAAAACCCATGATTTATTTAGTTTGAGCCTAATAACTTATTCTACTTTTTTCTAAATTATTTTAGGTTAAATAACAAATATGCCTTACCAAACCTTATCAGTTTTTCATATATTATTTCTAAGGGATTTAAAAGGATTTATTTAAATAACAAATCCATGCTCATATAAATTTAAATGGTAATTAAAAAACCAAACCCTTGGTAAAAACCCTCTTTAACAAATATTAAAATTGTAAATTATAGTTCATATGGAGATTAAACTTTAATTCAGAATGGAGAATTAATAATGTTAAAAGATATTATTTCTATTGCACTTGTAGCAGGAAAAGAAGTTTTGAAAATTTATAACTCCTCTTCTAATATTGTGGGATATAAACCTGATGACTCTCCCCTTACACTTGCCGATCAAAGCTCTCATAAAATCATTTTAGAAAAATTGAAGGACTTAGATCCTTCTTTTCCGATTTTAAGTGAAGAGGGAATACAGACCCCTTTTAAAGAAAGAACACATTGGAAAACATTTTGGCTAATAGATCCGTTAGATGGCACAAAAGAGTTTATAAATCGAAACGGGGAGTTTACTATTAATATTGCTCTAATAGAGAATAAAGTACCGGTAATGGGAGTCATCTATGCCCCTTCATTAGACACCCTTTATTTTGCAGAAAAAAATCAAGGAGCCTACAAACTAGACCATTCTAGTAAGGTGAAAGATTTCATACGACAGGCTTCCAATCTTCCAAATCAAACTGTTTTAAAACCAAAAATTGTCGTAAGTCGTTCACACTTGTCCCGTGAAACGAAAGAATATATTAATATGATTGAAGAAAATTATGGGGAAACAGAATTAATTTCTGTTGGAAGTTCATTAAAGTTTTGTTATGTTGCTGAAGGTTTGGCAATGTATTACCCAAGGCTCTCTCCAACAATGGAATGGGATACAGCGGCAGGTCAAATCATTGTAGAAGAATCTGGAGGTCACGTATTAAACTATGAAACAAATAAACCCTTATGTTACAACAAAGATATCTTAAAAAACCCTTCATTTATATGTAAAAAAGAATAATCTGACAGAGAGATAAGTGGTTTCCCTTGTAATGACAACCTCATTCTGATGTAACAGAACCTATACGGCCAACATAAGCTTATGATGAATGGATGTATTTAGAAAAGGAGAGAGAGTTTGTGGGGATTCAGCCACCAAAGATTTCAATCATTTTCCCTGTCAAAAATGAAGGGAAAAATGTAAAGATGACCTTGGATTCATTGTTCTCCGTGAAAACAAATACTGAATTTGAAGCTATTGTTGTGGATGATGCATCATCCGATAATGGTTGTACTTTCCTTAGAAGCTATGAACATAAAAGTAAAGTAACATATGTTAAAACAAATGGAGTAGGTCCTGCCAATGCAAGGAATATAGGAGCTTCAAGAGCTAAATTTGAATACTTAGCTTTTTGTGATGCTCATATGACATTTCAAAACTTCTGGCTAGATCGTTTAACTTTTCCACTCATAACAAACCTTTCAGATGTTGTTTGCCCTGCTATTGGATCTATAGATAACCCAAATGTTGTTGGTTATGGACAATCTTTAAATACCAATTTGAAAATAAAGTGGAATCAGCGAAAAAGGTATTTATTTGAAACCGCAATTTTACCAGGGGCTTGTATTATACTATCAAAAAAAGTTTTCGATGATATTGGAGGATTTGACACAGGGTTTGCCAGTTGGGGACATGAAGATGTAGAGCTCTCCATTAAACTTTGGCTATTTGGATATCGTTGTCATTGTGAACCTTCAGTAAAAGTTCTTCATCTTTTCAGAACACACCATCCCTATAAAGTAAAGTTTGAGGAAACTTATTATAATCTATTGAGAATGGCTTACCTTCATTTTGATGTAAATAGAATTCAAAGAACTAAGTCTTTAATCATTCATAGTAATGCAGCAATAATTGAAAAAAAAGTGCTTGATGATGGGGTACTTACGAAAACAAAGTTATACGAAAAAAGAAGAAAAATGCAGATTGATGATATGTTTAAGAAGTTTAGAATTTCATTCTAACCCTTCAAGCTTTTGAAAATAGTCGAATTAAAATTTATTTTCAAAAGCTTGAAGGATATCAAGAGACTTCTCCTCGATGAAAGTTTAATGTCTCTAATATACTTTCATGAAAAGTATGTTGAGGCTTCCATCCTAACATTTTAATCTCCTTTGTATCGACTCTTATCGGTTCTTGTCGTTGAAAAAGATCTGTTGTAACTTCTAAATCAGAAGAGGAAAACTCTTTATATGCTTTCAGTACTTCTAATATTGTTCTATTATTTCCAGAAGCAATATTATAGGATTTATTTTTCCGACCATATTTAAAGATAGATTGATAGGCTCTGATTGCATCCCTAACATCTAGAAAGTCTCGTTGGTCTAGAAGATTATGAAAATGAAACCCTTCGCTTGTTAAGTTTTTTTCGTTCATGACTATTTTTTTTGCAAGGAGAGAACAAATTCCATTGGAGGGACCTGGCCCAATTAAGTTTGAGGGTCTAGCAATCATAATATTAAGATCATATAATGAACTCCAGCTTGATGACAAAAGTGTTTGTACATATTTGGATAGTCCATATGGATGATTAGGTTTCGCTAAAGAGCAAGGATTGTAGTCAATTACAGATCCAACCACGATTATTTTTGCATGAGGTGAATGAAGCCGCACTGCTTCAAGTAAATTTAATGTCCCATTTGCATTTACCATAAAGGTTTGGAGTGGTTTCTCCCATGAAATACCGCTATGATTTTGTCCCGCTAAATGCAAGAGATAGTGTGGCTGAATATCTTTTATAACTGTTTCTACCTCTTCACTATTCATTAAATCACAAGAAACAAACTTAATTTTATCTTCCTTAAAAGTACTTTTATGAACCATTCCGTATACTTCGTAACCCTCTTCTAAGAAATAAGCACAAGCTTTTACACCTGTAAATCCCGCCGCACCCGTAATCAGGATTTTATTCATCTACTGTTCATCCATTCATATATTTCTTTTAACATTGTAGGATAGTCATTCACTATATATTTGTAATCCAGTCTTGTGTGTACTAAAGTACGATCGTGCGCCGGGTATGAGGAAGGAATGATGCTGACATCTTGCTTGTTAAATGCTTCTTTAAATAATAATAGTAATTGATATTTCGATATTCTTTCAGGTGTACAGAGATGATAAATTCCTGTTACTTTGTTTTCTATCAGTTTATCTATTGCTTTTGCTAATTCTAATGTCGTTACTCCATTCCAATATACCTGTTCAAAGCCTTTAATGGTACCAGATTGTTTTAAAAACCATTGAAGTAAACCTATGCCATTCTTTTTCAGTTCAGGTCCAATAATAGAGGTTCTAATAGTTAAATGTGGAGCACTTCTTACTTCCCCCAACGATTTTGATTTTGAATAAACATTTGAACCATCTGTTTTATCGTCTTCTTTATAAGAACCTTTGTTACCAGAAAAAACGCAATCTGAACTTATTTGAATAAGTTTACCACCATAGGTATCTAATACATCTACTAAAAAATGAGGCAGAAGGCTATTAACTTTAATTGCATCAATTATATGATTTTCAGCATTTTCATTCAGTAGTCCTACTGCATTTATTACAATATCAGGGGTATTAACAAGGATATATTCTTTAACTTTATCAATGTCCCTTACATCCAGCGCCACCCCTCCGTGATTCCCTTCATCTCTTGCTGAAAAAGAAACACTATGCCCACTTCCATCTAAATAGTCAACGATTATATGCCCCGCCATTCCAAGTCCCCCTAGAATGAAAATTTTCATTCTAGAAAACCTCCATCCTTGAGCATGACTTTAATTTCATCATAATTGATAAGATTGTCACTTGAACAATAAGTTTCTAAGTCTACTTTTGGATAGCTCTTATAATATTCCTTAAGTCCTTCAATTGGAATTGTTGGAAGAATGACAAAGTACTCATTATCATAGACAATTGTATTATGACTCTCAAACTCAGTTAACAGGATTTCATGCAGCTTCTCCCCTGGTCTTATACCAGATTCTTCAATTATTACCTCACCATCTGCGTACTTATCAATTAACACTTGAGCTAAATCAAGTATCTTACAAGTAGGCATCTTCATGACAAAAATTTCTCCACCGTGACTTTCGTATGTTGCTTTAAACAATAGCTTAATCGCATCTTTTACCGTCAGGAAAAAACGGGTCATTTCTTTATCTGTGATACCTATTCTAGATTTATTTTTTATACCATGCTTAAATATATGAATAACACTTCCGTTTGTACCAAGTACGTTCCCTCCGCGAACACATACAAATTTCGTTTTATCTGTTAAAACATTAGCATTAATAATGAGTTTTTCTCCCATTGCTTTTGTAAACCCATAAAAATTAGATGGATTTGCTGCTTTGTCTGTTGAAATATTGATGACTTTTTCTACCTTATTCGTAATCGCTGCTCCTATAATATTTTGAGTACCGATAACATTCGTCTTTAATGCCTCTAACGGTTGGAACTCGCATACAGGAACATGCTTCAATGCAGCAAGATGAAAGATATAATCGACACCTTCACACACTTCATTAACGGCATCCTTATCTCTTACATCTCCTATTACGAATTTAAGCTTAGGATTATTTTCGAATTTCTGCTTCATTGAGACCTGACTCGTTTCATTTCTAGAAAAAACCCGTATTTCCTTTGGACCTTTATACAATAATTGGTTAACCAATTCCTGCCCCCATGAGCCAGTTCCCCCTGTTACTAAGATCGTTTTATTCGGAAACAATTTTAGAACCCCCTAAAAGAATATTAATTACTTTATCAGATACATTTAAATCAAGATACTCAGTAGGACAAACCCAATTTGAAGGTTTTGATATCATGACTTTTACGCCATTAATTATGTTTTTTTTCTCTAAACCAGATATTAAATTACTACCGCAATCTACTGTCTCTGGTCGTTCAGTTGTCTTTCTAACAGTCACTGTGGGCACATGAAAAATGCAGCATTCTTCTTGAACAGTACCACTGTCTGTCAAAACACATTGAGCATTTTTCTCTAATTTAACAAAGTCAAAAAAACCAAAAGGTTCATGAAATTCGATTAAGGGGCTAAGAGAAATGTCATTTGTACTAATTAGTTTTGATCTAGTTCTAGGATGAGTACTAAATATTACTCTTTTTTTGTAAGTTAATGCTAATGTATTTAATGCATTGAATATTGAGTTTAGATATTCAGGGTTGTCTACGTTTTCTGCCCTATGAATGGTTACAAGAAAATAATCTTTTTCATGGAGATTATGATTTTCTAATATCCTACTTTTAGTTATTTGTTTTTCATAATGAGTAATTACTTCATAAATTGGATTCCCACAGATTGAAATTCTACTGGGATTCATTCCTTCTCTCAGTAGGTTGTTTTTACTATAGGTAGTGTACACAAGATTTAAGGATGAAATGGCATCGATAATTTTTCTATTCTTTTCCTCCGGTACATTCAAATCAAAACAGCGATTACCTGCTTCCATGTGAACCACAGGAATCATCAGTCTTTCGGCTAATATTGAACTTAACCCACTATTGGTATCACCTAATACAAGGACTTTATCAGGATTTTCTTTAAGAAGGATGTTTTCTAATCCAGTAAATAACGAAGAAAGCTGCTCTCCCAAAGATTGTTGTTTAGTGGATAATATATAGTCCGGCTTACGGATTCCAAGTTCTTTAAAGAAGACTCCGTTTAAAGAGTGAGTAAAATTCTGTCCGGAATGAACTAAGACATGCTTTTCTGCTAATTCATCTAACTTTTTAATGATTAAGCTTAATCTGATCACTTCAGGCCTTGTTCCTAAAACCGTTAATATTTTCATAAGCACCTCTCCCTCCTTCCCTCTCTTTTATATGTTTATGATTATAGGAAGTTCTTGTCCTAGACATATCTCTATATTTTTAAAAAAGGCGGGTGTCCAGCTCGTATAGATATACAAAGAAAATTAAACATTTTGTTATGCGAGAAAAATGAGCTTATTGTCGTACTTTGGGAGAGTAAAACAATAAAAGCCGTTATCTTCAATGGCTGTTATTGATGATAACGGACTTAATATTGTAGAAGAAAGACTATTTCTCATAGGAATTACTCCTAGATAAACTCTTCCCTCTATTGTTTTTTGAATTATTTTCAATAACCAAATGTCAGACCGTGTACTTTCTTAAAATAAATTACTTCTTTTTCCATCTCTTCTTTTAATCTTAAATTTGAGCTGGGGACAGGAAAAGGTTTGTGGATTGCTTCGGATTCAGGAACAACGACCGTTTCATTGATCCCAAAACGTCTTAATAAAAGATAAAAAGCAGCATCATCTCTAATGTATAATGGCGGGATAATGCAAGGTTCTGTTAAAGCAGACCGACAAAAAGCCAAACACCCCATTGGCCCCCATTCAGTAATATGGTATTTTGATAATGGTAATATTTTTTGGTTTTCTGTACGGTATAATGTTTTATTTTCAATTTTAAAATTAGATCCTGCCATTTGGATACTGCCATCATTTCTTCTGACCACTCCTGTAAAGACACAGTGTTTTGGAAACTTGTCCATTGCTAACATAATATTCTCTAGCCATTTAGGTTTTAATTGCATATCATCATCTAATGAAATAACAATATCGTGATTACGTTTTACTTGTTCAAACAGAAAATGCCTTGCTCCCCCACAACCGATTTTTTTCGTATTGAGCTTACCCAAATCATTGTATACAACTAATTTAATATCATTTCTTTTTTCTTCATTTATGATTTTGAGTAATGTAGTATTCAAAGGATTAGCATGATCATTATAAAGGTAAAGATGAAAAGGGATGGGAATATCTTTACAAAGATGTTTAACTACCCAATAAAGTACTTGTTCTCTGCCTATCGTAGTTGTAATCATAATGCTAACTGATCGATTCATTAGTCCACTCCTTTTAACTAGCTTTGTATTTTAATTATTCTTCATAACAGCCCCATACCAGGTTTTAATTCGTTCACCCTAGAAGTCTCTATTTATAGTATGTACAAGCAAGTTTCTATGTTTGGGTTCTTGTAAACAAAATTCGAACAATTACATATATTGAATTAAGTTTTTCATTCTAAAATCAGAAGTCAACATTTAAAATTTTATACTATTTTAATAGTTGCTTAATTTCTCTAATAAAATTGAAACAGAGATATCATAGTTAATTATGATGGAGGCTTGTTCATGAAAATATTATTTGTTTTTTATCTACCTAGCGGAGGGATTGAGACCCTTAACTGCCATCGCCAAGTAGCACTTAAAGGTATTCAATGCGAATTTCTTTATTATCGAAATGAAAAGAAATACATTAATGATCACCAAGCACGAGTTTATATTACAAATGAAGATAGAAAGATTAAGAATATTTTATCCAATGGAAAGTTCGATGTAGTTGTTGTTGCTTCAGATTATTTAGCAATGCCTCGGTTTAGAAAATTAGGTTTTAAAGGAAAGTTTATCTATGAACTCCAAGGTGGGGCAAAAGATCAAGCAACGGATATTTTAAAACAAGCTAAGCCAATCATAACTCGATATGCAGATGGTCTATTATATCCACGAACACCTTATATTACAGATTTATTTAAAGACCTTTTCCCATATACTCCAAGATTTGGATTTAATAATTGTATAGATTCTACTAAGTATGCCTATAAGAAATTGCCTTTACACCCTAACCCTATAGTTGCTTGGATTGGACGAATTGAAGATAATAAGAACTGGAAAGAATTCTTACTAATTGGTAAAAAATTAGTTGATGATAATCCAAATACAGAATTATACATGTTTGAAGATCCTACTCTTTCTAAACCAGAAGAACGAGAACGATTTGAAACAATGAAAAAAAAATTAAACTTAAATAAAAACATAAGTTTATATGCTAATGTACCAAATAATGATATGAGTAACCATTTCTCAAGAATTGGTGATTCAGGTGGATTTTTATGTATTACTTCTAAAGCAGAAGGTGCCCCGTATTCGCCATTAGAAGCAATGAGTAGTCGTTGTCCTGTTCTTACAACTGACTGCTATGGCGTTCGACCTGCTGTGATTCATAACCAAACTGGGAAATACTATAAAATTGGTCTGATTAATGACGCATTGACACAGGCCAAAGATCTCATGACCAATTCAACATTACGAGAACAGATCAGAAAAAATGCTTTAAAACATGTCGAAACTAATTTCAGTTTAGACCGTTATAGTATGAATTTTAAAATTATGCTAAATGCTTTGGGAATTGATAAAGCACAATAAAAGTCCCTATTACGGGACTTATTATATGTAAGCTTTTAACGGGTGAATTAATGAACGTACTTGTGACTACCTTATCTTAGGATATAAACAGATATTAAATCCCACCAAATTGTATATTTTTTAATTAATAGATATATATTTTAATAATCAAATGATGGAGATAGTTACAAAATTAATTCCATCTCCATCAAAAATATATAAATTTAATTGATTGAATAGATAGCATTTAAATCATAATCTTCTAAGTTTTTTTCCCATAATAACTTTTTGTTTTTGAGATCAAAACATGCTAATCTGGTTGGCATATGACCGTATTGGCCTCTCCAATTAATTTTCCCATTTGGATTAACTTCTTTGGAAGGTCTTACCCTTGTAAAACCAACCAATATTATGTCATCATTTAGCGGCTTTATTCCTCTACACCATCCTATCTGCATCTTACGGTTAGATAATCCACCGAGATTAATCTCCTTTTCAACCTTTAGTGTATTTGCATTAACAATTACAACTCTACCATCTACTTGAGTAAAATAAATTTTATTCTTATGGATAATCCCATCATGTACTAACTCTCTTCCAATTGAGATTTTTTTACTTGGATCCGTTAAACATACTGCATCTTTTTGAAGGCATCTAGTAACCCAAATTTCATCGTTTAATTCGAACACAAAATTCGGGTGGGATTTATGGGGTTTTGTGGTAGGAATTTTTCGATAATCAGTTGATTTATTAAATCTTTGCCATGGTTGCTCATCTATTACACTCCAATAATTTACAATTTCGCCTTCTGGAGAAAGTTCTATTACCATATCTAATCCAGTATTTACAACTAACAAGTTTCCATTTGCTCTTGGCTTTACATGATGGATATCATTAAACATTGGATGTGAGATGTAATTTTCGATTTTGAAATTTTTTTCATTATATACTAAAACCTCAGTAAGAGTGCCCACGAATAGTTTTTGATTAGAAAGAGTAGCCGCTGTAAAAGAGATGGATGCATTTTCATCCGGACAAACTGCTGGGGGAGAATTGTACTCAACGACCTTTTTTATTTTGTGATTTTCCAATTCAATTTCTAGTACTATTCCTTTTTTATATAATTCCCAATTACTAAATATTTTTGATTTTTGTTGAGCTCCAACTAAATATAATTTACTCATTCAACATCACCCTCTTAATTTTATTTTACAAATCATAATCCATCCTTTATTTTTATTTATCAAACTATAATGATTTTGGAATTTAGACTGACATAACTGATAAGGCTACATTGATTCTCCGTTATAGATGCCATTCGGTTATTTAGAGTTTTCCATTATTCACAGTAAACAAGGTACGATAATTAATAGTTACTACTGACCCACTTTTCACACTCCTAACGATGAAACATTATCTACCTTTTAATAATATAGAAATTCTTATTTATACTATGTACAATCCTCTCTCAATGCCATAGGCAACCTCTAATAATCATAATATTGATTTAAATGCCCTCTACAATCGTATTCATAAGACATATATATAATATAAGAAGAAATCTGTATTTAGTCCGGAGGGAAAAGCTATGAAATTGTTGTTTGTTTTTTATGTGCCGAGTGGAGGTGTAGAAACCTTAAATAAACAGAGACATATAGCTCTTAAACAAGCTGGAGTGACTTGCCATTTTTTGTATTATAGCAAAAGAAGAAATCTGTTAAACCATGAGAATGCAACAGTTTTTATAAACGATAAAGATGAAGAAATTAGAAATATAATTCAAAAGGGAAACTACGATGCAATAATCGTGACATCTGATTATTCAGCACTTCCTCGTTTCAGACAACTAGGATATAAAGGGAAAATCATTCTTGAAATACAAGGTTTCGGTCCAAAACATGTCGCAAGTGAGGAGTTAAAAAAAGCCATTCCATATGTCACACAACACGGTAATGCTTTACTGAATCCAAAAACTCCACATATCATTAAAATCTTTGATCAATACTTTCCATCCACTCCTAAATTCAGCTTCAATAATTGTTTTGATACTACAGCTTTTCACTATAAACCTCTACCAGTAAAGAACAATCCAATTATTGCTTGGATCGGGAGACTTGAAGATAATAAAAACTGGAGAGAGTTTCTACAAATTGGCCACCGATTAATAAAGGATGTTAACCCTAAAATTGAGCTTTACATGTTCGAGGACCCAAGCCTTTCTTCACTAAAAGAAAGAAATGATTTTTTTCAACTGGTAAAATTATTAAACTTAAGGGAAAAATTATTTTTATTACAAAATGTTCCAAATAATAAAATGCAAGAATACTTTTCTAGAATAGGAGATTCTGGAGGGTTTTATTGTTCTACTTCTAAGGTAGAAGGTGCACCATATTCCCTATTAGAAGCAATGAGTTGTCGATGTCCTATTTTAACGACTGATTCAGATGGCGTAAGAAGTGCCATTCTCCATAACCAAACAGGGAAGTATTATCAAATAGGGAACATCAATCATGCAGTGAAACAAGCTGGTGAACTTATGTCTAATAAAAACACTCGAGATTATATCATCGATAATGCCAAAAACCATGTCAAAACACAGTTCAGCCACGAGCAGTATCGTAAGAACTTTATAAACATGTTAAGGTCATTAGGTATTTAAATAGGGGATTATATCTATTCTTTTACAAATATAATAAAATACTTACCCTTCTAAACTATCATTTTAAGTTCCAGCATTAACAAAAGGTTGTCAATTGACATATGATATAAAAAATTAATAAGGGTGAACTATAATTATGAAGGCAGTAGTTACCGGAGGAGCTGGTTTTATTGGTTCCCATATAGTGGAGGAACTTATAAAAATAGGATTCCAGGTTCATGTAATTGATAATTTTTCCACTGGAAAACAAGGCTATATTCATCCCTTAGCAATACCTTATGAAATGGATATATGTAGTAATAAAGCTAAAGAAATTATCTTAAAAATAAAACCTGATTATCTCTTTCATTTAGCCGCTCAAGCAGATGTAGTAAGGTCTACTTTAAATCCCATGGAAGATGCAAATATTAATATTATGGGTACTATTAATCTCCTGGAAGCCTGTAAAGAGGCATCGGTCAAAAAATTTATTTTTTCTTCTACTTCGGCTGTATATGGGAACATAACAAAAAATCCCATTAGTGAAGAAGACCCTACACTTCCCCTTTCTTATTATGGTCTTTCAAAACTATCAGCTGAAAATTATATAAAACGATACAATCATATATTTGGATTACCTTACACTATACTAAGATATGGAAATGTCTATGGACCCAGGCAAACTGCTAAGGGTGAAGGTGGAGTTATTGCGGTATTTCTAGATAAAATCCGAAACAATGAAAAGTTAAAAATTCATGGTGACGGTAAACAGACCAGAGATTATATTTATGTGAAAGATGTGGCGGATGCAAACATTGCTGCTATTAAGAATGGAGACAATAATACGTTTCAAATTTGCACGGGTACATCTACATCAATTATGGATTTGATCAGCATTTTAAGTGAGGAACACAATGATGATCTTTATTATTTCCATTCAAGTGAAAGAATCGGAGATATTAAGCATAGTTCTATATCTAACCGAAAGGCAAAAAAACATTTAATTTGGAGTCCATCTTATGATATTAAGCAGGGAATTCATGAAACATATAATTTTTCTGTTAATCACTAAAACCAATAATAAATCCCTCATCAAGTTTTAGAGGGATTTTTTCATTATCACTTCATTTCCTTCTCAAGTAAAGCCAGAAGAATTTTTTATACTTGTTTTTAACCACCGCTGTCTCTTTTGCTACACCTCTTCTATATTTTACAGAACCCATAGAATTATGAACACGATATAAAACTAGAGTTTCATCCAAATAATAAATATTCGTATGAAGAATCAATCTACACCACATTTCATAATCCTGAGTATATTTAAGACTTTCATCAAACAATCCAGCCTTTTTGATTAGATTCATATTAGCTATTACTGTACATCCATTGATAGGACAACCGCTTGAAAGAAGTCTCATAAATTTTTTTCTGTTCATCTGTTGTGAGTGTATTTTATCAATTATTTTATTGTTAGCATCTATTGTAGTAAATGCAGTATAAGAAATTAGTGCACCAGTGCTCTTCATAAATGATAATTGTCTTTCAATTTTGTTAGTAACAAACATATCATCAGAACTCAACCAAGCAAAATACTGTCCAGTAGCATGCTTGAGACCATAATTTAGGGCAGAAGCGGTTCCACCATTAGCTTTCTTTAAATATTTTATTCTATTTATAAACGGTTTAATCTTTTCCACATATTGCGTTGAACCATCATCAACCACGATCACTTCAATATTCTGATAAGTTTGGTTCAATGCACTTTTTATCGCCTGATCTACATAAGGACAATTATAAAAAGGAATGATGATAGATACTTTCATGTCTATACCTTCTTTCGAGTATCATCTACAATATAATATGTAAATCATCCATTTCGGCTTGTATTATATCCCATTTTAATGGAAGGTTAAAAAGAGTACTTCAAATGAAGCACTCTTAGTCTGTAATGATAACTTCTACATGTTTCACTTTACCTTTAATAATTTTAAAACATCTTAAATCTGCTGAACGATGACTAATTGAGATCACAAAATAAAAGGCGCTTGGATATAATGCATGGATGACATCATCATGAGAAGGAACAGCACTACCAAATGGATGGGAGTGATAAATACCTACAAAACTTTCATTTCTCCTTTTCATCATATCGAATGTCAAGTCTTGCTCTTGAATATCCATCGCAAATGAAAATGGAGTTGGTTCAATGTTTTTCATCGGCCATACCGTTTTACAACGATTGCCACATCCTGATAGTAAACCACAAGCTTCATTTGGCATCCCCATTTTACACTCATACATGATTTTAGTGTAGATATTTTTGGACAGAAGGACAGTATTATTTTGCTCCACATCCGCAACCTTTAAATTTAAATTTTGTTCTTTTGGCTTCCATTTGCTTTCGTTGCTCTTTTCTTTCCCCAATGGGCATACTTTTTAGCTGCCGATAAACTTTATTCAAATCTCTTGACTGCATCTGTTTCCCCCCTTTCTAAGTTTTATGATCTATTGTATCTTCTTGGATCAAACATTGTCTTTTTTGATTCATTTGGCATCGGAACACTACCGTATTTTTCGTATTCTGGATTACTCATCTGTTCTGTTTGGCTTTTCTTATTTTCTGTACTGGCCTGATTTTTCATTTGTTGATACATGTTGTTTTTCTTATTTGATTGAGACTGAAGTTGTTTCCTCAGTGTTTCCAATTCTTTCTCTAACTCTTTTTCTCTTTCGCTTGTTAATGGAACTTGTTTTTCAGTTAGATTCTTGTTTAATAAAGAGACTTCTTTTTGTAGTTCAACTTCTTTCTGCTTATACTTATTTAATTTCGCCTTTAATGCGTCTAATTCTTCTTCATAATACTCTTCTATTTTTTTTAGTTCTGCATGTAGATTACTCATCTTTTCGAGATAGCTTTCAGTCTTTTTATCTCTCTCATCCTTTTCTTTCATTGATTCACTTACTTCGTTAAACTTATTAGAATAGGATTGGAGATGATTCTCAATGACTTCGAGCTTTTTCAATACTTCAGGGTTTTGATTCTCTTCATTTTTCCCCCATAAAAAATTCCACATTTTTATAAGCCACCTTCCACCTTTTTTGTTTTTCATCAACTCTTTTTTATAAATGTTTACTTCCTTAATCTCTTTTTCAATCAGCCGACCATATACTTCAATGTCCGTGTGTACACTTTTTGAACGCAGTAAAAATTTTTTCGAATCTAACAAGAAAGAAATAAAATCTTTTTTAAATTGTTCGATAAGAAGCAATTTCTCCTGATGATTACTTTCATAAACAATCATAATTTCTGGAGGTTGAGTAGGAGAACTATTCGAAATTTGTTCGATTTGGGGTTCAGAAACGGAGAATACCTCTGTATTTGGAGTAATCTCTTTCAATTGATCTTGCGATTGTGCCTGTGAAAGCTTTTTGTTTAAAAGATAAATAACCTCTATTCTCTTCTGTCTGTCCTTTTGCAAATGATCAATTTGATCAGATAAGGTTTGAATGGTTTCATGATTATCTGAAATTTCTAGTTGATATAGGCGATGTTTAGATTTTTCCTCTGAAAGTTCTTCCGATAAGCTCTTAAGCCCGATTGTGTACTGTTTATAGAGGGATTCCAATTCAGTCGAAATTGAATGAATATCTTGAAGTACTTCTAAATAACTCTCTTCTGATGTATCTGGATTGTTCTTAGAAAGGATTTCTTTACCTGTCATTTATCTCACCCCCATCTTTTTTAATGTTGTACTATTGTATGTATCGTTTATTGACAAGGTTAAAATAATCTCGTGTTGATTTAAGGAAGAAAGGGGAATTTCAACTGCCATGATTCTAATAATAATTAAAGAGGAGAGAAGTTACTCCCTCCTCTTTAACTACTTAATCGACAAAATCGTCCCCGATTAAATCTGCAAAAGTATCACACTCTCCAAATTCTACAAGTGCTTCTACTACTCCGCTATCAAAGATAACAGCATTAGCTGTATTTCTTAGAATTAAACGGAATCCTTCTGTAATCGGTCCGACTAATCCTGTAAAGATTTGAAGTTCATAGAATAATTGTTCAGGTACACCGTCAAAGAAACGAGTTCCTTCACCAACTGCTGTTAATGCATCATCACCACATGTTACACGATCGATTGAAGTTGGGTTAAATGTAAAGCTAAAGTCTGGTTGGAATCCTGTTGCCGTTGGAGCAGGTGTAGGGCCAACTTCTGTGTCTGTAAATGAATAGGTGAATGTACTATCAGCTAATGAACATTCTTGACAGATTTCAGCTCTTAAGGTAGAGAGACCTGTAACGATATCTGTAGAAGCTCCTGTACCAAATGTTGCATCTGTATCTTCGTTTCTTGCAAGGGCAGTTGCTTGACATTCACAGTTATCTACTGGGAATAATCCTGGACATTGACGTGGGAATTCTAGTAAGTTTAGATCACATCTTAGTTTCTCTTCTGGGACCCTAATATTGTTTGGACGTGGGAAGCAGAATTTAGCTAGGACTTCTAGTTTAACTGGAAACTCTACTTGAACGTCTTTACATAGAACAACTTTTAATGGAATCATTGGTCCAAAAGGATCTGGTCCCATTAATACTCCACCAGTACTACAAATAACTTGAGTAGCTCTTACGTTGAGGTTAGCATTTGTAATTCCAGTTGGTACACAAAGCATAATTTCATCGGTAAATTGTGTACGAACAGTAAACGAACATTCTGCTTCCCCGTCGATGAGGATTGTTACTAAAACAGGAACTGTCCAAATAATAAGAACTCTTCCTGGGTTTCCGTTTTCCTGGATTGTTGCAGTGCTCTGAACTTCACTTGGATCTGGAGGAGTACAACGAACCTCTACTCTTTGACCAGCTGCTAATGCTGCACTTACAGCTGCACGACAAGCTTCATCTGGAATGAAGTTTTTGTTTTCGTACTTGTTTGCAAAGAATACCCAGTCATATACCTTGTCGACGCGAATACATTCTGGAGCCAAATCATTCGGATCTAATGGAATCGGAGACGCTGATGGCGTAGGAGTCTGGGAACCCCTAATAGGTTTACGCTTATTCACACATATCCTTCCTTTCTTTTAAATGAATATTTTTATCACACTATATCCTATGGACGAGATGGAATTTGGTATAGAGTAATGACCTATTTTTGAAAAAAAAATTCATAGGCGGTTTCATAGTTTTATTAAAATCTATTGAAAAATAGGCAAATAAATAGTCATTTGACAGTTCTCCACCTCAAAAAAATTCATAGTATATAGTAAAAGAAAGGAGGAATGTGAAACATTAATAATTGGAACTACCAACTTATAAATTTAAAATATTAATTTTATATATATATTATTTTTTTCATTCTAATGTGAAGAATGGAGGCTAAAGTGTAGTACTCTAATAGTTACGCATTTCATTTTCTTTTAAAATGAATATTAGGACGGAATGTTTTATCACAATCTATCATTGCAATGATATTTATATATATTTTTAAACCTTAAAAGACCTGTAAACTCTGGGAAGTTTTCAGGTCTTTTTTACCTTGTTGAATAGCGCCTTCCCTTGTTTGAACATATACATACAGAATAGAATTAAACAATTGAAAGGAGTAACCATTACCATATGAAACGGCTAACGGATGTACAGCTGCAACAGCAGATTATTCACTATAAATCAGAATTAGAAAAATACAAACATAAAGTCCTGGAACTTGATGATGACTATTTATCGCAAAAGATAAAATCCCTCCATCGTGAAATTCAAGAACTAAATCAAAAAGTCCTTGACCAAAACCATCAAATCAAGGAATATCAGTACAAATTAAAAGAAGAAACAACATTCACTGAAAAATACTTCAATAATTTAAAAGCACAACAACTTGAAATCAAAAAGTTAAATTTAACTCTCAACCAATACAAAGATAAACTTCTCAAGTCCAATCAGATTCAAGAGATTAATTTAGCACAACAAGCATCTGAACGATCTAGGGCAAAATCTATAGAAGATCAATTGAGCTGCGTGAAAAACGATGCTGTGACGTCCCAAATGGAACAGTGCTATCTTATTAAAGAAAACCAAAATCAATTTGAAGAAATACAATCATTAAAGTTTCAGCTTTATCAATCACAAGTAGACCTTTATGAAATGGAATTAAAGAGAATAGAAAAAGACACACAGAAAAAGATTGAGGAAATGGATGAATTAAAGCAATTTCAAAAAGACCAAAAAGATCTAATTGAAACCCTCACTATAAAAGAAAGTGAAAAAGTAAAACAACTTCATGAAGCACAAGAGTTGATTCATTCCCTACAAGGAAATATCCAAATTCTTAATCAAGAAAAACATGAAATAGTAATGGGACTTAAAAAATTCAAAAAAGAAATCAATTTAATGAAAGAAGTCAGAATCCTTTTTGAGAAGAAGAATCAGGATGAAACAAAACAGGAATCCGTCGATAATCAAGAGCAAAAGGATCAAACGATTATTCATCACCTTTTATACACAAACGCAATTCTTATGGAAGAAATCCAAAAATTAAAACAAAACCCAAATTAAGAACCGAACCCCATTGATTGGAGTTCGGTTCTTTAAAATTACATAAATTCTTTTAGTAGTTCATCGAATTTCTGTTCATCCAATTTGATATCCTGATGTGCCAATGGTTCAGCAGAATAACCCGTAACAAGTTCTTGATAGGATCGTTGTTCTTTATTTTGATAAATCAACCCTGTAACAAGTCCATCTTTTCTCATCAATGTGTTCATTGCTTCTTCTCGATTTGAAGGATCATAATCTTCAATATCACTAAGTTTTGTTAAGTTTTCTTTAAACCAATCATACGTATTAATCTTGTTGTACGTAACACATGGGCTAAATACGTTAATGACAGAAAAACCTTTGTGTTGTATTCCAGCTTCAATAAGAGCCGTTAATTCCTTTAAATCAGAAGAGAAGCTTTGAGCAACAAATGTCGCACCAGCCGTTAACGCCATTTCCATTGGAGCCAGTGCAGGCTCGATGGCTCCTTGAGGTGTTGATTTCGTTTTAAACCCTGCAGCAGAGCGTGGGGATGTCTGTCCCTTTGTAAGACCATAAATTTGGTTATCCATAACAATATACGTAATATCAATGTTTCTACGCATTGCATGAATGGTATGCCCCATCCCAATAGCAAACCCATCACCATCTCCACCAGATGCGATAACGGTTAGGTCGCGGTTCGCCATTTTTAAACCTTGTGCAATTGGAAGTGCGCGACCATGTATTCCATGAAATCCATAGGAATTAATATAGCCAGAAATTCTTCCTGAACACCCAATACCTGATACAACAGCAAGTCCTTCTGGTTCAAGACCAACATTTGCTGCTGCACGTTGAATGGAAGCTTGTACAGAGAAATCGCCACATCCAGGGCACCAGTTCGGTTTTACATTATTACGAAAGTCTTTAAATGTTGCCATAGATTAAAACAACTCCTTGCACTGTGAATGAATTTCATGCGGCAAGTATGGCGTACCATCATACTTTGTTAGACTTGTCATTTTGTTTGCATGACCAACATTCATTTTTATAATATTTGCTAATTGACCTGTTGCATTATGCTCAATCACAGCAATTTTCTTAGCAGTTTCTACTAGTGGGCGCAAATCTTCTGTTGGGAATGGATGAAGTAGACGAACATGTGCATGATTTACTTTTATTCCATCTGCTTCTAAACGTTCCATCGCCTCTTCCATTGCACCACGTGTAGAATTGAATCCAATTAGTAATAAATCTGCATCTTCATTTGGAGCATTCACATGAATAGGGTGATTGAATTTAATTTTTTCAATTTTGCGGAATCGTTTATCCATTTGTGCTCTACGATTAGATGCTGCTTCAGACGGCTTCCCAGTTTCATCATGCTCAACACCCGTCACATGGTGAATCCCGTTTTTCATTCCTGGTACAACACGAGGCGAAGCACCATCTTCCGTTACTTCATATCGTTTGAAGTATTTCTTTGGTTCAAGTTCAGGAAGTTCGGATGCATCCTTCACTAATTTCCCGCGACGAATTTCTACCTTACTGTAATCAAGTGGTTCCACTGTTTGTTTTCCAAGTGAAAGCTGTAAGTCTGATAGGATAATAACCGGGCATTGATGTTCTTCTGCCAGGTTGAATGCTTCAGTAGTATCGTAGAATGCCTCTTGAACTGTACTTGGGGCTAGGACGATTTTAGGAATATCTCCATGTGTTCCGTAAATCATTGCCATTAAGTCAGATTGTTCTTGTTTTGTTGGTAACCCTGTTGACGGCCCGCCACGTTGAGTATCTACTACTACTAACGGCTGTTCCGTCATACCTGATAAACCAATTGCTTCCATCATCAATGAAAGGCCTGGACCTGCAGATGCAGTGAATGAACGGATACCACCATAATTTGCACCAATTGCCATCGTAGCAGCGGCAATTTCATCTTCTGTTTGAATGACTGTTCCACCAACAGAAGGTAGTTTTTTTATTAAGTATTCCATTATTTCTGATGCAGGTGTAATAGGATACGCTGGCATGAGTCGGACACCTGCTGCTAATGCACCTAAAGCGATAGCATCATTTCCGATCATAAACATACGTTTTTTTCCATCTGCAAGTTCTAATTGCATTACTCCTACTCTATCACCTAGTTGTTCCTTCATAGTAGAGAAGCCTTGTCTGATTGCTTCCATATTTTTTTCAACAACTGTTTCACCTTTGCGTCCAAAGATTTCCTCAACTACCTCTTTAAACACTTCTGGCTCAAGATTTAATACCGCACAAGAAGCTCCAACTGCTACCATGTTCTTCATTAAAGAAGTTCCTAGTTCTGTTGCAAGTTCTGTAAAAGGAACGATATATAATGTTGCAGATGAATCTTCTGGCTTAATAGGTTTAAATTTTGCATCTGCAATAATAATTCCGTTTTCATGAAGTTCTTGATAATTCACATCGATAGTTTCTTGGTCAAAAGCTACTAAAATATCTAAATCATCAGAAACTGCACGAACCTGTTTTGTACTAACTCGGATCTTATTATTTGTATGCCCCCCCTTAATACGAGAAGAGAAATGACGATAACCATATAAATAATACCCTAAACGATTAAGAGCCATAGAAAAGATTTCGCCAGTACTCTCAATCCCTTCACCTTGCTGCCCTCCAACTTTCCACGACAGTTGTTCTACCATTTCATTCACCCCTTCAAAACACGATCATTAATTGAAATATCTTTACTAGTTTACCACTTTTCAGGGTTAATCACTAGGAATTCAGACAGTTTCCAACTAATTTTGTAGTGAAAACCCTTATATTGTAAAATTTTTAATTTATTGGGCTAGGAAACAACTACGATGGTCTATCAAGTTATTAAACACTAGGGGATTTTTGCCTGTAACCATTACCAATCCGTTATTTAAAATAAAGTAACTAGCGGAAATCCGCTAGTTATTATTATGGCAACCTATTAAAAAAGTTTTTATAAAGAATCTTGTGCACCTGTTCTTCGCTGTATTGCTTCTGTAGTTCATTGATCAATAAAGAGTAATCTTTATAGGAAGATAATCCTTCAACAGTTTCTGAAATCCCATCAAAATCAGAGCCTAGCCCAACCTGGTCTTTGCCTCCCAATGAACAAATATAGTCAATATGACGAATGATATCGTTAATAGTTGCTTTATTTTTCTTCGTCAAAAACTTTGGTACGAAAGTAACTCCTATTACTCCATTTTTGGCTAGGAGTGCTTGTATTTGTTCATCCTTTAGATTTCGTGGATGCTCACATAAAGCGTAGGTATTCGAATGCGAGGCAATCGGATACTTAGCAATTTCTAACGTATCCCAGAAAGACTTTTCACATAAATGGGAGACATCCGTCCATATTTTTTTATCATTTAAAAATTGAATGACTTCTTTTCCGAATTTTGTTATGCCTGCGGCTCTCGGTTCTAACGCTCCATCTGCAACAGCATTTGCCCAGTTCCAAGTTAACCCTACAGATCGAACTCCCAGCTGATAAAGGGTTTCGAGTTTCACTAGATCTTCCTCAATTGCTTCACAACCTTCAAGTGTTAACATCGCCCCAATTTCATCTTGCTTTAATTGTTCAATATCACTTTTGCTTTTGACCAACTTCATCTTAGGATTTGGAGCGAGTACTTGCTTATGAAACACCTCAATCATTTCTAACGCTGTTTGAAATCGCTGACCAGGCTTTAACTCTGGTTCTAGGAAAATAGCAAAGAGTTGCACCTTACTACCAGCCGAAATGAGCTGGGGATAAGTTATATGTAATTCATTTTTACTTTGAAATGAAGCCTTTTCTTTATAATAATGTAGTTTTAACAAAGCATCACAATGTGCATCAAAAATCATGTTTTTCTCTCCTCTCTATATTTTCCATTCGCTTCTAATGCAGCTTATTCCTTCTAGAATCAAAATTATAAATGTGTTAAACAGCATTTTCTTCTACAAGGTACATGTCCCTTATAAATCTTAAATCCTTTCAGTAAAAATAAAAAGGCCCGTTTTCTTGCAGTCAGGCAAGAAAACAGACCTTTAGTATTAACGCGGTTCCACAATCAACTTTATAGCCGTACGCTCTTCCCCATCAATTAGAATATCTGTAAAGGCAGGGATACAAATGAGATCGACTCCACTTGGGGCCACAAATCCTCTAGCTATCGCCACCGCTTTAACAGCTTGATTTAGAGCTCCTGCTCCTATCGCTTGAATCTCTGCTGCGCCTCTTTCACGAAGAACACCGGCAAGTGCACCAGCTACAGAATTGGGATTAGATTTTGCTGAAACTTTTAATATTTCCATTTCATTTCCTCCTTGTCATTTCCCCATACCGAATGTCCACAAGCAAGAACAAACTTGGTAAGAATGATTCCACTGATACTATATTCACAAAAAAGTCAAATCATTCCGGCTTGGACGAAAAAAGCATGGAAAGACAAGGTTCGAAATTATTCTGCTAAAAATAAATGATCGTCATTAATTAGGATACGGTCAATGTTTTTAGCCAATCCTGTTTTTGAATCGATTTCGACATGCACTCCGCTTAAATTTTTGCGGCCTGTTTTTGGAACTTCGAAACGTACTGGTAAGCTAGTCATGAATTTTTTAATCACTGCTTCTTTTGTCATACCAAGGATTTCATCATATGGTCCTGTCATCCCAACGTCTGCAATAAACGCTGTCCCATTTGGCAGTATTCGATTATCCGCTGTTTGAATGTGGGTATGTGTTCCCACGACTGCTGTTACTTTTCCATCAAGAAACCAACCCATTGCTTGTTTTTCACTTGTTGCTTCTGCATGAAAATCGACAAAAATAAACGGAGTACGTTTTTTAGCTTCGTTAACTAGTTCTTCCGCTTTCTCAAAAGGACAGTCTAATGGAGGCATAAAGGTTCTACCTTGTAAATTGATCACAGCAATTTCTACTCCATTCATATTGGCAAAAATAAGACCTTTTCCTGGCGTACCCTTTGGAAAGTTAGCCGGGCGCACTATATTCTTACTACTTTCGATAAATTCAAATATTTCTTTATTGTCCCATGTATGATTCCCCATCGTTACAACATTCGCACCGTCTTGAAGGAACCCTTTATAGATCTTTTGAGTTATCCCACGTCCTGAGGCTGCGTTCTCTCCATTTACAATCGTTAATGTTGGACGATATTTCGCTTTTAATTTAGGTAAATATTCTGTGATCATCTCACGGCCAAGAGAGCCGACAACGTCACCAATAAATAGAATGTTCATCTACAAATCCTTCCTCATCTTCAATTTCTTATATCTTAACATAACTGGGGACGGTTCTCGACCGCTTTAAAGCGGTCGAGAACCGTCCCTCAGTACGTTAAAGTGTTAAACTCCACGTTTGTTTCCCCAGATTAGGGTGTGAAGCTGGGGCAAGACTCTTACATTTAAAAGATCTGTTCGATTCATTACTTGATCTGTAAGGGCTTCAAACCTTTGTAATAATGTCTTGATTAGAACTTCATCGTCTTTCTCACTTACAATAGGATTCCCCGTTTGAATGTAAAAAGGGACATTCGGATAGCGCTGATGTACTTTTGATGCATAATCCAAGTCCCCATCATCAAAGATGACTACTTTAAGACTGTAATTCCCCTTAGAAAACTCTGAGAGCTTGGCGATTATACCGTCAAGTATTTCAAAATTTGTAACCATTCCTGAGCTTGGAGGCTTGGGTGAAATTGTTAAATCATTGATCTCAAGGAACCAATCCTGCCAACGACTACCTTGTGTTTCTAGTGCTGAGGCAACTTCATTTACTTGAAAAATGTCTAACAGCTCATTTAAATGAGAAAGAAGGGCTGGATTTCCACCTGAGATTGTAACGTGATTGAATCGGTCCCCTCCAATCCTTTTAAGCTCTTCCCATATTTCCTTTGCTGTCATCATTCTTATTTCCTCTTTAGCTGAACCATCCCATGTAAACGCAGAATCGCACCATGAACAGGAATAATCACAGCCGGCTGTCCTCACAAACATTGTTTTTTGCCCGACCACCATACCTTCTCCTTGAATAGTTGGTCCGAAGATTTCTAACACAGGAAGCTTCTTCATAAACCGTTAGCCTCCTTCGGTCGAAAAATCACATAACTAGTTGGTGTTTCTCTTAAGAATATTTGTAAGCATTTTGGGGAATTTTCTCGGGTATTTAAATATTCCTGAATGATTTCATACACTTTTCTCGCTAGGACCTCAGACGTCGGAAAATCATTTGCGTTGTCATTCGAAAATAATGTGTCCTCATTTAGAGTGCGATGATCGAATCGATTATGAATGAGAGTCTTGATATCTTTAAAATTCACTAAAAACCCTGAATCATCTAATTCATCGGCAGCAATGGTAATATTCACAAAATAAGTATGCCCGTGCACTTGTTGACAAACACCTGCTTCACTATGAGGAACGAAATGTGCCGCAGCAAACTGTAAATCTTTATTTAATTCATATTGAAAAGAGTGGCAAGGGCTGGGATAAATTTGTTGAATCATGCTCTTTTTCCCTCTTCTCTACGTGTTAAATACTGTTCCAAACCTCTTTGTCGAAGCTTACATGCAGGACATGTTCCACATCCATCACCTTTAACACCGTTATAACATGTTAACGTTTTTTCTCGAACATAATCTAATGCTTCTAGCTTATCTGCTAGTTCCCAGGTTTCAGCTTTATCTAGCCACATAAGTGGAGTATGAATAACAAATGACTCTTCCATGGATAAATTCAAAGTGACATTTAATGATTTTACAAATTGATCGCGACAATCCGGGTATCCACTAAAATCAGTTTCACATACCCCTGTGATGATATGCTTGGCGTCTAATTGTTTGGCTAGTACTCCTGCAAATGAGAAAAACAATAAATTTCTCCCTGGAACGAATGTAGAGGGGAGCTCTCCCTCTTTTTCAATAATCTCTTGATCGTTTCTTGTTAGAGCACTTGGAGCGAGTTGGTTTAATAAGCTCATATCAAGAAGATGATGTCGGATATTCAACTCTTTAGCAATCTCTTCAGCACATCGAAGTTCTTCTATATGTCGTTGACCATAATTAAACGTAACGGCTTCCACTTCATCAAACTGTTTCATGGCCCAGAATAAGCATGTGGTACTATCCTGACCACCACTGAAAACAACTAATGCTTTTTTTCTATTCATAATATTCACCTTTCTTTTGTGGATTGCTCCATCTAAGAAGAAAGAGAAATTCTAACTTTATAACGAAAAACATAAAAAAACGGCATCTCTAAGGAGATACCAATATCCTTAGTTTTTTATAGAGGGTATAGCTAGAACCTCTCCTGCAAAAATTAATGGCAGAATTTCTTCTTTTATCAGTACATACTATAACATATATTCCTTTGCTTAGCATTACTATTTTGTTCTTCGTAGTATTGGAAGTGAGCAACACCGGAAGGAGCCCCCAGATTTAATTATTTCTGAAAATTCAACTTCTATCACATTATATCCCCTATCTATAAGCTCTTTATTTACCTGAATGTTTTGAGGTATACTAATTAATCGTTTATCTCCTAGTGATAAAATGTTTGTTCCCATCGTAAATTGTTCACTATTCTCTACTTCAATAAGATCGAAATAAGATGATAATAGGTCAAGTTCTTTTTGTCTAAAAGCAGGAGAATAAACCAGAGCCTCGTTAGAAGATATAATGTTAAATACACAATCTAAATGCAAATACTTTTTCTCTATCTTAATAGGAAGTACCTCATAATGTTTAAGAGATTTTTGAAGTTCAATAACCGCACTTCTATTTGTTCGATCACTGATTCCTACAAAAACTTTACAACCTGCTACTAATACGTCTCCTCCCTCAATTTTTCCTGTCTTCATACTTCTATAAGCGATTTCTTCTTCCATTAGATATGACCTTACTATTTCTTCTTCTCCTATTCTGATTTTATTCCCCATTTTTGATACAAAGACCGTATTTCCAATCGTAAAAGCAATATCACGAGTAAAAACCTGTTCTGGATACTTTGATTTTTCTGGTAAAAAGATGACGTCAATTCCAATGTCTAATAATGTTTTCACGAAAAGCTGATGTTGGCTTGTAGCCTTCTCTTGATTTATATTTTTTTCAATAAATTGTTTCTGTGTTTCATTTATAACTTTGTCTATTTTCATAAAAGTTGGAGGACAAACAATTACTTTTTTAAGAATATCATACTCATTACTTACATAGGGTTCTATTTCTGTTACCAATCTTTAAACCTCCATTTTTACATCTTTCCTACATTATTCCCATAACCTTTTTAATGATAAACCTATAAAATGTGTTCAGGAAACACTATAAAATTTTATTATTATTAAATTCATGATAAGCCATACTTATTTAAAATCATTAACAAATTTATTTCCTAACAACCAAAAAAGGCTGACCCAATACTCCGGGCCAACCAATCTTTATTTAGCATATTCAACTGCTCTTGTTTCTCGAATAACCGTGACCTTGATATGACCAGGATAATCAAGTTCTTCCTCGATACGCTTACGAATATCTCGTGCTAATCGATGTGCTTCTAAATCATCAATACTTTCTGGTCGAACCATAATTCGCACTTCTCTTCCAGCTTGAATCGCAAATGATTTCTCTACACCTTCATAGGACTCAGAAATCTCTTCTAGCTTCTCTAGACGACGAATATAATTCTCAAGGGTTTCACTACGCGCTCCAGGTCTTGCAGCTGACAACGCATCTGCTGCCGCAACTAGAACGGCAATGATTGAAGTAGGTTCCGTGTCGCCATGGTGAGAAGCAATACTGTTTATAACAACAGAATTCTCTTTGTACTTAGTTGCTAATTCAACACCAATCTCAACATGACTTCCTTCTACTTCATGGTCTATTGCTTTTCCAATATCATGGAGTAATCCAGCACGACGAGCTAATGTCTCATCTTCACCAAGCTCAGCTGCTAGTAAACCAGACAGATAAGCAACCTCCATTGAATGTTTTAGAACGTTTTGACCGTAGCTTGTACGATATTTCAATCGCCCTAAAATCTTAATTAAATCTGGATGGAGCCCGTGAACACCAACTTCAAACGTTGTTTGTTCACCAATTTCACGAATATGTTCATCTACTTCTCGTCTCGCTTTATCGACCATTTCTTCGATACGAGCCGGATGGATTCTACCGTCTTGAACCAGTTTTTCTAATGCAATACGAGCCGTTTCACGACGAATCGGGTCAAAACCGGATAAAATAACAGCTTCAGGTGTATCATCAATGATAAGATCAATTCCTGTTAATGTTTCAAGTGTACGAATGTTTCTACCTTCACGGCCAATAATGCGACCTTTCATCTCATCATTTGGTAGGTTTACTACAGAAACCGTAGTTTCAGCAACATGTTCTGCTGCGCAACGTTGAATCGCAAGTGATAGAATTTCTTTCGCTTTCTTATCCGATTCCTCTTTCGCACGTGTCTCTTGTTCTCTTACCATTAATGCAAGATCATGAGAGAGCTCATTTTCAAGTCGATCGAGAATAATCGCTTTTCCTTCATCGCGTGTTAGGCCCGAGATGCGTTCTAGTTCAGTTTGTTGTGTGCGTACCATCTCGTCCACTTTGCTTTCCATCTCTTCAATATGTTGTTGTCTTTCGTTAAGAGCATCCTCTTTTCTTTCAAGAGATGATTCACGTTTATCAAGTGTTTCATCTTTTCGATCGAGGTTCTCTTCCTTTTGCATTAAACGATTTTCCTGCTTTTGCAATTCATTTCTTCGTTCACGAAGGTCATTTTCCATTTCAGTACGAAGCTTATGATTTTCATCCTTTGCTTCTAAGAGCTTTTCTTTCTTCAGAGCTTCTGCCTCGCGCTTAGCATCTTCAAGAATATGCTCTGCAGAACCTTTTGCTCCCGCAATTTTCGCTTCAGCAATGGACTTACGAATAAAATATCCAACAACTACACCGACGATTAGGCCAAGCAAAATGGAGATGATTGTAATGGGTTCCATCTTTTCACCTCCTCTTGCTATGAACTTTTGTCATGTCTCTTTGCATGTCGGCTGGTACATTGTTTCCAAAGGTTTCAATATACAGCGCTAGGCTTTCAATCATTTCATTTCGAAAAAATTGTAAAATATACATGTTAATTTTAAATCTCAGAAAATTCATTGTCAAGGGGTACTCCCTTTTCACCCCTTATCATTCTTAACTTTCTGCACTTTTTTAAACACCACTTTAAATTATTACAAATATAACAAAAGGATTGACCTTTTGGGCCAACCCTTAGTTGTCACTCTTTACTCATCAGCAAATAATTCTTCTTGACCTTCTTCCGATGACGCTTTTCCGGTATCAAGTCCGTAGTGCTCACGGATCTTTTGCATAATTTCGCTTCGAATTTCAGGGTTTTCTTTCAGGAATAGTTTGGCATTCTCTCGACCTTGTCCAAGTCTCTCATTATTATAGGAGTACCATGCACCACTTTTTTGTACAATATCCACTTCAGAACCGAGGTCAACAATTTCCCCTTCTTTTGAGATTCCTTCTCCGTACATAATATCAACTTCTGCCACGCGGAAAGGAGGAGCCACTTTATTCTTAACCACTTTTACACGTGTTTTGTTACCAACCATCTCATTCCCCTGTTTTAATGTTTCAGCACGTCTTACCTCTAAACGTACAGATGAATAGAATTTTAACGCACGTCCACCTGGAGTTGTTTCAGGATTACCAAACATGACTCCTACTTTTTCACGAATCTGGTTAATGAAGATAGCAATCGTTTTAGATTTGTTAATAGCACCTGATAGTTTACGAAGGGCTTGAGACATTAGACGTGCTTGAAGACCTACGTGTGAGTCTCCCATTTCCCCTTCAATCTCCGCTTTAGGTACAAGGGCTGCAACAGAGTCAATGACAATTGCGTCCACTGCTCCACTTCGAACAAGAGCTTCAGCAATTTCTAAAGCTTGTTCACCTGTGTCAGGTTGAGAGAGTAATAGTTCATCAATATTAACCCCTAATTTCTGTGCATATACCGGATCAAGCGCGTGCTCTGCGTCTATGAACGCTGCTTGCCCCCCTTGAGCCTGTACTTCTGCTATAGCGTGCAGAGCTACGGTTGTTTTACCTGAACTCTCTGGACCATAGATTTCAACAATTCGTCCTCTAGGGTAGCCGCCCACTCCAAGTGCTGTGTCTAATGCTAATGAACCACTTGGCACAGTAACGATTTGTCTATCTGTTTGTTCACCTAATTTCATAATGGAGCCTTTTCCGAATTGTTTTTCAATTTGTTTAAGAGCCATATCTAATGCCGCTTGACGATCACTCACAAAACTTCCTCCTTTATACCATTCAATTAATATATAAGAAGACAAAAAATATTTGTCTCATTTCTGAACCTATCTCTACTATATCTGTTTTCTTTCACTTTATCAATAAAAAAATCGAACATTCATTCGGTTTTTTTATTGACCGTTTTTCAATGAAAAAAAGCATATCTTCTATAACAAATAGTAAATAGACACTGCAAACATCATGAAAAAATCATTTTTATCTAATTATCTGAAACAAAAAGAATCTTTCACACATTAAAACTGACCCTTAAAGCAAATGATAACAGATTGACATGTTACCATACTTTGGGTCAGCATTAATAGTTATTTATCTTTTATTATTTCTTTTAGTAAATAATAACATCCATACTTCACAGTCCGATTTCGATTGGCGTTTCTTCCACCGCCTAAGTTTAACAGGAATGTTCTTGTCTCCTTACCGTTCTCTGCTATACCAATCCAAACGGTTCCTTGTGGCATCCCTTCATGCGGACCTGGACCTGCTGCGCCTGTAAAACTGATTCCAAGGTCAGATTTGAATAGCTCTCTAACATTTTCCGCTAGTTCTTTTGCACAAGGTTCACTAACCGCACCATGAATACTTAATGTATTTTTTGAAACGGAGAGAAGCTCTTTTTTTACCTCATTGGTGTAACAAACAATTCCTCCCTTTAAAATGGAACCCGCACCTGAAATATTCGTTAACTGTGATTGAAATTGCCCACCAGTTAAGCTTTCTGCAACCGCTATCGAAAGTTCTTTTTCTTTCAATCTATCAGATAACTCCCTCATGAGGGATGTATCATCATACCCATAGAAGTAAGGCGAAAGAATCTTCATGATCTTTGCTTCAACACGGTCTAACATTTCTCCTGCAATTTCTTTTGACTCGTGTTTAGCTGTTAAACGAAGTGTTACTTCACCATCTGAAGCTAGGGGAGCTACTGTTGGATTCGACTGCTCATTGATGATGTCTTCGATTTCAGTTTCAAGTTGCGCTTCACCAATTCCAAAGAATCTTAGTACTCTGGAATGAATTGTTTCTTTACGGCCTAAAGTCTTTTCAATGGCCACTTTTCCATACTTTTCAAACATTGGTTCCATTTCAAATGGAGGACCGGGAAGGAGCATATAATGCCTTCCGTTATGACTAAAGTACATCCCAGGAGCCATTCCATTTTCATTCCTTAACACTGTAGAACCCTTTAGAACCAGGGCTTGTTTTTCATTATTTGGTGTCATTGTTCTTTTCGTTTTGTGAAAATATTCCTTAATTGATTGAAAGGCATCATCATTCATCTCAAGAGTTGTTCCCAAATGGTTAGCAATCGTTTCTTTTGTTAAATCATCTTTTGTAGGGCCTAAACCTCCAGTGAAAATAACTAAATCCGCTCGTTTTTCTGCAAGCACTAATGCATCCTTTAATCTTGTTGAGTTATCTCCTACAACTGTATGATAATATACATTTACTCCAACTTCTGCTAATTGTTCAGATAAAAAACGGGCATTCGTATTTACGATCTGCCCTAATAATAATTCTGAACCTACAGCAATGATCTCAGCGTTCATGACATCATCCCCTTAATTCTTTTTAATTCTTTATTTTGAGTTTAATAAAGCTTGTTTATTTTTAAAGAAATAGTCGCAGCCAGACCATATCGTCATGATCATTGCTACCCATAAAGCAACTGTTGCAAACGGGAAATTTATTGCTGCAAAAATTGTATTATGAAGGAGAAGCGCTGAAATCGCAATGATTTGTGTCCAGGTTTTAATCTTTCCTAAATTATTGGCTGCTACTACTTCTCCCTCACCAGCTAGTACTAAACGTAAGCCTGTAACAGCAAATTCACGGCTGATAATAATGATGACAATCCAAGAAGCAGCGAAACCAAGTTCTACTAACACGATTAATGCAGCAGACACTAGTAGCTTATCTGCTAATGGATCTAAAAACTTTCCAAGATTTGTGACTTGATTAAGTTTTCTAGCGTAGTATCCATCAATCCAATCCGTTGTAGAAGCGATAATGAACAATAACCCACCTACAAAATGAGAGACGGGCATTTCAGCTCCTAAAAACGTTATGTCCCCCCAATTAAAGGGAACAATCATAATAATGACGAACAATGGAATCAATAATATTCTTGATACTGTAATTTTATTAGGTAAATTCACGGGTTCGTACCTCCTGATGATGACTATTCAGACTTTGAAAACTGAATGATAATATTCTGTCTAACTACTTCTGTCGGGGAAATTTCATACTGTAATACTGTACCATTGACCTTAATCTCTGTATTAGAAGCATTCCCAATAACAAGGGACGCTTCAGGGTCAGCCTTTAAATCAATGCTTTTGCTTTCTCCGTCCGACATCATCCCATACGAAAGCTGTTCACCTTTAGAATTGTAAACTTCAATCCATGAATCGCCAGAGGTTGCTAAATCTAATTTAAATTCCTTTGCATTTTTTAATGCGTACGTCGTTTCAATCCCAGAAGATTCTACGACTGATAGCTCAGGCTTTGGTTTTTCAGACTCTTCTGCGGGTTCTTCTTTGTGTTCAATATCCCCTTCAGCATTTTCATTCTTTTCTTCAATGTTCTCGTTTGCTTTTTCGTTTTTATCGGCATCTTTGTTTTGATCTACCTGTACTGGTGATCGATCCTCATTTGTTTGGTCACTGCTCTTATCACTTCCTAAATAATTAGATACCACTAACCAAATAACAAATAATGCTCCAATAACAAAAATGGCGACAAGTAGTTTCGGAATAATATCAAATGCCTTTGATGAACTTTGGGGAACTGTTTTACGTGTATTAACTCTTGAAAGCTGTTCCGGAATGTCATCATTGAAGGAAGTAGGAATATCATTCTTATACTCCTCAAAAATAACTTCCGGAGAAAGCCCCACGCTTTCCGCGTATTGTTTAATAAACGCACGGACATAAAATTTCCCTGGAATCAAATCATAATTTCCTTCTTCAATCCCAATAAGGTAACGTTTTTGGATCTTCGTTACCCTTTGTAAGTCTTCCAATGAATAGCCTTTTGCTTCGCGGGCTTCTTTTAAACGTGCTCCTAATTCTGTCAAACATAACACCTACCAAATTTAAAAATCAAATCCTCCAAAATCAGAATCTTGAAACATGTTGTTCTTGTGTACTAAATCATATGTAATTTCTTCTTCTGGATCGTTTCTTAATTCAATAATATAGTCAAAATCATCCAATGAATATTCAGAGTTCTGGACAAAAATATCTGGATGCTCAATCACCTTTACTGCTGATAATCTCATAATTTCTCTAACTAATTGCCAATGCCTTTCATTTGCTCTCCTTGTTGATACAATCCCATCAATAATAAAAATATTATCAGATGAATATTCATCATCAATGAGCTGACTGCGGATCGTTTGTTTTAACAAAGTAGAAGAAACAAATAGCCATTTTTTATTTGCACATACACTTGATGCTACAACCGATTCTGTTTTTCCAACACGTGGCATTCCACGAATTCCAACCAATTTATGACCTTCTTGTTTAAATAGTTCAGCCATAAAATCGACAAGTAATCCAAGTTCATCTCGTATAAAACGAAATGTCTTTTTATCGTCTGCATCTCTTTGAATGTAACGGCCGTGCCTAACTGCAAGTCGATCTCTAAGCTTAGGTTCCCTTAACTTTGTTACATTTATCGTATCCATTGTTTGTAAGATCGATTCAAGGCGAGTGATTTGTTCATCACTATTCGCAAAAAGAAGCATCCCTCGACGTCCTTCATCTACACCATTAATCGTAATAATATTAATCGAAAGCATTCCTAGTAGTGAAGAAATGTCACCTAAGAGGCCTGGACGATTTTTTTGAATTTCATATTCTAAATACCATTCTTTTCTCTCCATGTTTCCCCCTCCTGATCATTGGAAAAGCGTAGGCTCCGGAACTGGATACTGAAAAGCGCAGGCGCATTGAATAGCCTCAGATATGTATAAGACGCGGCGCTTAGGAAAGATGACATTTCTTATCCTTGCGATTTACTTAGTCTACCTAGGCTGGTTGCTTTGCGCTCGACAACGACAAAGATTCTTTAATAGTAAACACTTTATAATTTAAAGGACATTTTAGACTGTCTAGATACTATAATATATGATTTCCTTCTATTAGAAAAGGAAAACTATCCGAAATCTGTATATAGAATAACCCAAGCAATAACTAATAGACTCTTACACAGCATAGGATGTGGATGATGACTTTTATGGACATAGAGGCATGGTTTTTCTTCAGGATAAAAAAAAGAGAGGAAGTATCCCCTCTTAACGTGTACCATTATTATTTACTAGCTTCACCATCATATTCGCAATAGCATGTTGTTCTTCAGGCGATGCAACAGACCATAAGTCAGCAAGAACTTTTTCTTGGTCATTTTTTGCTTCTACTTGATTCGATAAGTAGTCACCAATCTGATAAGCCAATTCAGAAACCACTTTACCATCCATTCCTTCATGCTGGGCTTGGTGTAAACGATCACCTAAAAAGTTTTTCCACTCTGACCAGTTATCTAATACAGACATTTTATACCCTCCTTCTAATATCCACAAAACTAAATAAATCTGCTCCTGTTTTCGGAGTACATCGTTAGTTTGCATCGGAGGATGAAAAATATTCATGTAGAAAATGAAATTATGTATACCATCCGCCATTAATCGCTACTACCTGTCCAGTAATATAAGAAGATTGCGGTGAAAGTAGATAGGAGATGGACTCAGCGATCTCATTTGGTTGCGCCATTCTCCCCATTGGTATCTCCTCAGTTATTTCTAATTTCTCTTCTTGTGTGAATTGATTCATCATATTCGTATTTACCGCACCAGGTGCAACGGCATTCACTCTAATCCCACTGCGTGCTAACTCTTTACTTAAAGATTTAACGAGGGAAATTTGAGCCCCTTTCACAGTGGAGTACATCACTTCGCATGAAGCTCCTGTTTGCCCCCATATTGAGCTGACTAAAACAATACTTGCATGATCTGTTCCCCTAAGCTTGTCAAGTAAGCTTTGAAGCAGCAGCATTGGGCTTTTCACATGGAGATTCCACATTAAGTCCATCTCTTTATCGTTAATATCTTGAAATAAGCCATAATGAGCTACTCCACATGTATAAACAACAGCATCTATTTGAAAAATGCTATAAAGGATCTTAGTAACTCCTTCCTTTTTAGATAGATCAGCTTGAACACAATGGATTTCGATATCGTTTGATAGTAATTCTGTCTTCAAATTAATGATAAAATCATGATTCGAGTAATAATGTAAATATAAATTCCATCCCTGACTTGCAAGCGTTCTTGCAGTTTCTGCTCCAATACCACCAGATGCCCCGATAATTAAAGCAAATTTCCTCATAGCTTTTCTCCTAACGAAAAGAAGGTAACCAAAATAAAGTCGGGCTGACTCGAAGGATGCCTATTACAACATTATATAGAAATTATCCCTGAGGATTTTCCTATAAATGAAGTCTTGATTTCTAGACACATTTTTTCGAGCCAGCCCTCTTGTTGGTCAAACCTCTTATGACAATTTTATGATGTTTTTGGTACTACTTGACACACTGTAAACCTTTTCTCGTCAATAAATTTCGAAGCAACTTCTTTAACGTCATTAAATGTGATCTTTTCAAGGGTAGGAACCACTTCAAATAAATCCATTTCATTAAAGGCATATCGCGTAAACTGATTGGCAATAAATTCAGGTGAGTTCACCGCTCTTAAGAATGATCCGATTTTCTTTTTCTTTGTACGTTCAAGGGCTTCTTCGGATAAATGCTCCCCATTTTTAGCTTTAAGCAAAATCCCTTGAAGTTCTTCTGCTAATTGATCTGGCTTTTCTGTATCCCCACCCAAAATGGCAAAACCAAATCCATTTTCTTGTGTATAATCATAATGGAATGTTTCATCAATTAACCCTTGATTATATAACTCCAAATAGAGACTTGAGCTTTTTCCAAAAAGCATATCAAGTAGAAGGTTCATTGTAAGTTCCCTTTTTAACATCTCTTGACCAGACTGGTTTGACTCCAGCGCTTTTATACCAACTAAACATTTAGGTGCTTGAACATTCATTTTAAGAACTTGTTTCTTTTCTGATACTTCTTCCTGTTCGTCATCAAATTTCCTTTGAATTTCATCCTTCTTTCGATAATCTTTCCGATTTTGATTATCACGAATCTGGTTCATCGTTGCTTTAGGGTCAACAGCCCCAACAACGAATAATAGCATATTACTCGGATGATAGAAGGTTTCATAGCATTCATAGAGCATATCTTTTGTTATATCAGCGATTGAATCAATGGTCCCTGCTATATCGATTTTAACTGGATGATTTTTATACATATTTTGAATGACCCCAAAGTATAATCTCCAATCCGGGTTATCATCGTACATTGTAATCTCTTGCCCAATAATTCCTTTTTCTTTTTCTACAGTTTTTTCAGTGAAATATGGCTCTTGAACAAAATCCATTAATGTTTCCAAGTTTTTCTCTACATTTGATGTAGATGAAAATAGATAAGCTGTTCGGGTAAAAGACGTAAAGGCATTGGCTGATGCTCCTTGACGGCTAAATTGTTGAAAAACATCACCATCTTCTTTTTCGAATAATTTATGCTCTAAAAAATGGGCAATTCCGTCTGGAACTTTAATATACTCATCTTTTCCTTTTGGAACAAAGTGATTATCCACTGAACCATACTTTGTAGTGAATGTTGCATACGTTTTATTAAAGCCTTTTTTAGGGAGAATATATACGTCTAACCCATTGGCCATTTTCTCATAGAAAAGTTCTTCTCCTAATTGATCAAAGGTAATATTTTTCATGCGGATGCCTCCGTTCCAGTAAGAAAATAAATCGTATCCATGTTTATTTTTTTCGCTACTTCAATAATCTCCTGCTTTGTAGTTCGTTCTACTTTCTCTAACCAATCTTCTAGTACCAATTGTTGATGGGCGACGACATTATGATAAAGAACTTCTACTAACCCTCTAGAAGTGTCAATGGTTTCTAAGAGCTGATTTCTAATAACTGCTTTCGTTTGTTCCAGCTCACCATCTGTAAATTCTCCATTTTTCATTGCATCCATTTGCTCTTTAATAATCTGAACAGCTTGATCATAATTCTTCATATCAATTCCAGACATCACCATCATCAAGCCTTTATGGCTTTCTAGACGACTAGCCGCATAGTAAGCAAGACTTGCTTTTTCACGAACATTAATGAAAAGCTTGGAATGAGAGAAGCCTCCAAATATTCCGTTAAATACTTGAAGGGCAAAATAATCCTCATCTCCATACATAACATTTGTACGATATCCAATATTTAGTTTCCCTTGCTTTACATCTTGTTCCTCTTTTACTTCATTAACTTCCTCAATCGTTTTCTCTACTTTTGAGTCAACTCGTTTCTCTTCTCTTTCAGTTAATTGAAAGATCTCATCACAAAATCCTTCCACCTCTTGTTCATCTACATCTCCAATGACATAAAGATCTAAACTGTCTTCGGCAATGGCTTTCTGATAATATTCATAAAGGCTAGATGCGGTTGTAGCCTCTACATCATTTGCGTTTCCATTTGCATGTAAGGCAAATGGTTCTCCTTTACACATTTCCTCAACAAGCCTTGAGTTAGAGTATCTCATTTTATCATCATATACAGATTGAATTCTGACTTTTTGGTTCCTTTTTTCTTTTTCTACCGTTTCTTTATGAAATGTATTTCCTTCAACATTTGGATTAAGAAGCACTTCCGCCAAAAATTGAAGTCCTTTTTTCAAAAGAGGTTCAGAATCCTTTAGGAATTTTTCATTTGCGACTTCAATGGAGAAACTCATAATATGATTTTCGCCTTTTTTTCCTACATCTACAAAAAAGCTAGCACCATATAGATCATCTAAGTATGTTCTAAATGCTGTCGTAGTCGGGTAATTTTTGCTACTACTTTGTAAAACATGTGGTAATAATCCTCTTAGGGTCACATCCTTCGATTGAAGAGGAGCTTTCATTTTCCATACGAGGGTATTCGTTTTATATTTTTCGGTTTTCACTATATGTAATGAATACCCTTGTTTATTTTTTACCATTTCATTAATCATGCTCATACTCAAACCTCCTTTTGTATTCAAAAGCAACGATTCACAATAAAATTTATCAAATTCGTCTATATCAAATTTATTTTGTTATAAAGTTAGTTTAACTATACATGTAAGAACTTTATCCTTTCAAGTTTTTACCTTTAAATCCAAATATGTGATTTTTTCACCGTTTATAAATACCGATAAGATACTGAATGCTAAGAAGGTATGAGCGGTAGATCCAGTACCTTTTATAGCTAAAAAGAACGAATTCAAACGGACAAGCCCTATCTCTTTTACTGACTACTTATTCGGATTGGTTATTTGTCGTAGAAGAACTCATTTCCTTGTTAAGCACATTTTCAATCGATTGGTTAAGTTCTTTTATATTTATGTCTTCTACTTCTTCATTATTGATATTGTAATTCTTTTTTAGCTGTATAATTCTATTGACACTTGCATTAATTCTTTCTTCCGGAATTTCTCCTTTTTGGACAGCGGTTTTCAACGCATCTATTGTGGACAAAATTTTGTTATAGTCATGTGCAACTAATATTATGTCACTGCCAGCCTTTACAGATTCGATTGCCGCTTGACCGATATCGAAATGGTTTGTAATGGCCTTCATTGTCATGTCATCTGTCATTACTACCCCGTTAAAATCAAGTTGTTTTCTTAGAATATCAGAGATGATTTTTTCAGACATCGAAGACGGATAGGCAGCATCAATTTTTGGTAATAAAATATGGGCAACCATCACAACTTCAGCTCCGTTATCAATAGCGTTTTTAAACGGAATAATTTCCAGTTCATTTAAATCCTCCAGATTTTTATTAACCTTTGGAAGATTCAAATGTGAATCAACGGATGTGTCACCGTGACCGGGGAAATGTTTAATTACCGGTACAATATTTTGAGACTGAATGCCTTTCATTGTTTGGATTCCAAGCTTACTTACAATTTTAGGGTTGTTTCCGAAAGATCTGTCTCCAATAATCGGGTTATTGGGGTTACTGTTCACATCAAGCACAGGAGCAAAATCTAGATTAAAGCCGAATTCATTTAATTCCTTCCCTAAGAGAGTCCCAATTTCATAAGAAAAATGAGGGTTATTTATTGCTCCTATCTCTTTATTTGTCGGAAGATCTGTTATGTTTCCAGGCATTCTAGAAATCCGTCCCCCTTCCTCATCGACACTTAATAGAAGCGGGAAACGATTATGCTTATTCTCGAATTTAATTTGATTCAACAAATGAACGGTTTGCTGAGGGGTTTCTAAATTATCCCCGTAAAAAATAATCCCCCCCACCTTGTATTTGTTAATTAAGGTTTTGGTGTTTTGATTGATTTTGGTACCAGAGATTCCAGTAATCATCATTTGTCCGATTTTTTCACTTAAACTCATGTCTGATATGACTTCATAGTTGTCTCCCTGATTATGGTCCTTATTACTAATCTGTGTAAAAACAGAAATATGGTGTACTCTTGGATTAGGTTCACGATCCGACGGTTTGGGTAAAATCCACTTTAATTCGTACTCTTCATTGACATGATAAACAAGTATGATTTGGTTATGGGTTTTACCCTTGTAATATCGAACCTCATCCGGGTCTCCTTTAACCTTCTTTATATCTTTCAGGTGTATATTTTGTAATTCAGAATGAAATGACCTGACATCGAATATCAATTGTTCATGGTACCCCACTGTTACGTCGTACTTAGGGTAATGTGCGTAATTGCCTTTTTCGGATGTCGTCGTTTTCTCTGCATTGCCCCATTCATGATTTATTTCCTGTATTTCTGTCTGACCGGCAACAAATGAAGTACCCGGCACTCTTCCTTCTTTAGAGTTTAAGAATACTCTACTTACTAATGACTCTGAGCTTAAATTATTGTTTTGATCTGATTGGGAAGGCTTTTCTTCCCTAGGTGGTTCAATGTGATCAACGTAATCTTTGTTGTGAGGTTTTCCATTATTGTTATCTCGGAAGAATAGAACTACAGATAAAACTACCAATATAAGAATGAGTAAAAACCCGAATTTCTTAATCATTGGGATTCCTCCCTACACTCATTTTTTTGTAATATCTTCAATGCGAACTTTAATTTCGACAATAGATTGTTGCACTAATGATTAATTTGCATTTTATTAATCCAATATTCTCCTTACATAGGACCCTAATAATACATTTGAGGTGATTCCAAATAAGAGTATTTTATTGGATAATTAACTAGCTTAGTAGCTATAGTTTATCCAACTCAGAACGATTAGTCGCGAAATAACCTCATAAGTTACAAATATTCGGCTCTATTACTACATATACTTACATTCCTCTTTTTGCATAACGACTTGCCAAGTATGTATAGAAAAAAGACGTGGAAAACCACGTCTTTTTTCTACAATTTCTATTATCTTTTCCCTTTAATATAAGGATTACCAAGTGCTTTAGGCGCATCAGCACGGCCGATAAATCCTGCAAGGGCTAATATCGTCAGTACATATGGAGAGATTAATAAGTATACTCTCGGGATGTTCTCTAAAAGTGGTAAACTGTTTCCAATGATACTTAAACTTTGAGCAAACCCGAAGAACAAAGCTGCTCCCATTGCACCTAGTGGATGCCACTTACCAAAGATAAGTGCCGCTAATGCCATAAAGCCTTGACCATTTATGGTTGCATGCCCAAAGTCTGATGAAATCGCTTGAGCGTAAATGCCACCACCGATACCAGCGAGTGCTCCAGACAATATAACCCCAATATAACGCATTTTCGTTACATTAATCCCCATGGTGTCTGCTGCCATTGGGTGTTCCCCTACGGAACGAAGACGCAGTCCGAACGGAGTTTTAAACATGATAAACCATACTAGGATAGCAACTGCAATAGCTAGGAAAGGTGGAGCATACGTATTGGTGAAAAACAAATCTCCAATTAGTGGTATGTCACTTAGAATTGGGACATCAAACTTACCAAATCCTTTTTGGATAATATCTGTTTGACCTTTCCCATAAATTAATTTTACAAGGAATAATGCAGCCCCAATAGCTAATAGGTTAATGGCCACCCCAGAAACGACCTGATCTGCACGAAAAGTGATGGATGCTACGGCATGAAGCACAGACAAAATAGCTCCAACTAGCATAGCTACGATTAAAGCAATCCAAGGTGTTGCATCTCCAAAAGTATCAGCATAAGCAAGATTAAATACAATACTAGCAAATGCACCAATAACCATTAATCCTTCTAAACCAATATTAACGATACCTGATCGTTCAGAAAATGCTCCTCCTAAAGCAGTGAAAATAAGTGGAGTGGCCCACAGCAATGTAGAAGGTATAACAATCATCAAAATGTCCATTAAGCCCACTTATTTCACCCCCTTTTTATTTCTTAAACGTTCAATAAACCAACGAATCATGTAGCTTGAAGCTACAAAGAAAATAATTAATGCAATAATAATATCTACAAGTTCATTCGGAACACCGGCTTCAAGCGGCATATTTAAGGCTCCTATTTTTAAACCACCAAATAATAACGCCGCCAGGATCACTCCGATCGCAGCATTTCCTCCTAATAAAGCTACTGCGATTCCATCAAACCCGACACCAGTAAATCCACCTTTAATGGAAGCATATCCGAAAGTACCCAATCCTTCCATGGCACCTGCAAGACCAGCAAAAGCTCCAGAGATAACCATTGAAAGAATAATGTTATTTCCGACGTTCATACCTGCATATTGTGATGCATGTTGATTAAACCCAACAGCTCTTAACTCATAACCTTTTGTTGTTTTCTCTAAAAAGAACCACATAATAAAAGCACAAACTAATGCAATAAAAATTCCCCAATGCATACGTGAATAATCTGTCAACGTTTCAAAAAACGGTGATGCTAAGCTAGCAGATTCTGCAACATTTTCTGTACGATCACTACTTTCAGATAAATACGTACGAATGATGGCATTTGTTACATGTAAGGCCACATAATTCATCATAATCGTGACAATTACTTCATGTACTTTAAACTTGGCTTTCAGAAGTCCCGGAATGAATCCCCAAAGTGCACCTGCAACAGCTGCTGCTAAAATAGCAAGTGGTAAATGAATAATCTTGGGTAGTTCAAATGAAACTCCGACCCAAACAGCTGCTAGCCATCCAACGATTAATTGCCCTTCTACCCCGATGTTAAATAAACCCGTTCTAAATGCGAATGCAACTGCTAAGCCAGCAAATATATAAGGTGTTACTTGACGTATTGTTTCACCAACATAATAAATTTCTCCAAATATCCCATTCCATAATGCTGTATAACCTTCAACAGGACTATAGCCGCTAAAGACCATGATGATTGTCCCGACAAGAATACCAAGAAAGACGGCAATTACCGGAATGATGATATTAATCAAACGACTTGACATTAGTATCCTCACCTGCTTTCTTTTGTTTCGAACCAGCCATAAGTAGTCCTAGTTCTTGCTCTGTTGTTTCTTTAGGATCCACAATTGAAACAATTTTCCCCTCATAGATTACAGCAATTCGATCACTGACATTGATAATTTCATCTAACTCAAAAGATAAGAGCAATACAGCTTTACCATTATCTCTTTGTTCAATTAAGCGACTATGAATAAATTCAATCGCTCCAACGTCAAGTCCACGTGTAGGCTGAGCTGCAATTAATAAATCAGGATCACGGTCGACTTCACGCCCAATAATCGCTTTTTGCTGGTTCCCTCCAGAGAGTGCACGAGCCATTGTATATTCAGTAGGTGTTCGAACATCAAATTCCTTAATCAAATTTCTTGCCTTTTCATAGATTTTCTTGTAATTTAGAATTCCAGCGTTTGAATACGGTTTAATGTAATAATTTTGCAGAGCCATATTTTCACCAATTGGAAAATCAAGAACTAAACCATGCTTGTGGCGATCCTGAGGAATATGACCTACACCTGATTCAGTGATTTTTCTAGGCTTCATATTAAGAATTTCTTTATTATTTAACTTAATTGAACCGCTTTCCGCCTTCATAAGCCCCGTAATAGCTTCAATTAGTTCATTTTGACCGTTACCATCTACACCTGCAATCCCAACAATTTCGCCTGCTTTCACTTCTAGGTCCAATTGCTTAACCACCGGAATATTACGATGATCCTTCACTACTAGATTTGAAATTTCAAGGACATTCCCCTTAGGTCTGGATGGTGTTTTTTCTGTTTTAAAAGTGACCTCACGACCTACCATCAAGCTTGCTAGTTCGTTTGGATTAGTACCTTCTACATCCAGCGTCCCAATCCCTTCACCTTTACGAATAACGGTTACTCGATCACAAACTTCCATGATTTCCTTCAATTTATGGGTTATAAGAATAATAGATTTACCCTCTTTTATAAGGGTTTTCATAATTTGAATTAATTCTTTTATCTCTTGTGGAGTCAGTACAGCTGTAGGTTCATCAAAGATTAATATTTCCGCTCCGCGATAAAGCGTTTTCAAAATTTCAACACGCTGTTGCATACCTACTGAAATTTCTGAAATCTTCGCAGTAGGATCTACAGATAAACCGTAGCGGTCAGATATTTCCCTAATTTCTTTTTCAGCTTTTTTAATATCAACTGTCCCCATTTTATTAGGCTCTCTACCTAAAATAATATTTTCAGTGACAGTAAAGGTATCGACAAGCATAAAATGTTGGTGCACCATCCCAATTCCTAGATCATTTGCAATATTTGGGTTAGAAATATTCACTTTTTTACCTCTAACGCGAATTTCTCCTTTTTCAGGCTGATATAAGCCAAAGAGAACATTCATCAGCGTCGATTTTCCTGCTCCATTCTCCCCAAGAAGAGCGTGTATCTCTCCCTTTTTCAATTGAAGAGTAATATTATCATTTGCAACAATACCAGGAAATTCTTTACGGATATTGAGCATTTCTATTACAAAATCCATTCTTTCTCACTCCTTGTTCCAAGGTATACGGAATAATAGGCTAGTAGTTAGAGGTCAGACCTCGTAGTGTCAAGAAAAAAGGGGCATCCCCCTGGTAAAACTCTAAGTGAAAAGTAGAATCGAAATCTACACTTCAATTAAAATTTTAAGAAAAATGGGATAAGAGACCGACAATGAAAGCCGCTTATCCCAAAAATCACATATTAGTTAGCTTTGAAAGATTTAAGCTCATCTTTAGTAGCTGGAACAGTAATATCACCATTGATGATTTTCTCTTTCCATTCCTCTACTTTTTTCATGATTTCATCTTTGTTTTCAATTTCATCATTAAGTGGTGCAAGACCTACTCCTTCTTCCTTTAAGCCATAAAGAATTGTTTCTCCTCCAGGGAAGTTTCCTTCTTTTGCTTTTGTAGAAAGATCTTTTACTGCGTTATCTACACGCTTAAGTGCTGAAGTTAAAACAATGTTCTTCTCTTCTCCATCGACTTTTACGATACCTTCAGCTGTTTGATCAGAGTCAACTCCGATTGCCCAAAGGACACGTGATGGATCTTTTTCTTTTAGGTTACGAGCTTCTGTGAATAATCCGTTACCAGTTCCTCCGGCTGCATGGAAAATGACATCTACACCAGAAGAGTACATTTTAGAAGCAATCGCTTGGCCAACTTCTGCTTTATCGAATGCACCAGCATATTGGACATCTACTTTTAGATCAGGATTTACTGATGCAACACCAGCAAGGAATCCAGTTTCAAAACGGTCGATCACGGGAATTTCCATCCCACCGATAAATCCAATTTTATTAGTTTTTGTAGCATTTGCAGCAGCAACTCCAGCTAAAAAAGAAGCTTCTTGTTCTTTAAACATAATGCTCGCTACGTTTGGTTGTTCAACAACTGCGTCAACAATTGCAAACTTTGATTCTTTTTGTTGCCCTGCAATTTCTTTGATTGCCCCTTCCATTAAGAAGCCAATTCCATATACTAAGTCAAAATCTTGACGTGCTAATTTGTTTAAGTTTGTTGCATAATCAGCATCTGATTGAGATTGAAGATAGTCGAATCCATCAGTACCTTTTTCTAAACCATTTTCTTCACCAAAAGCTTGAAGTCCTTCCCAAGCTGATTGGTTGAATGATTTATCATCAACTCCACCAACGTCCGTTACCATTGCTACAGTAAATTTATCCTTCTCGTTGCCGCCATTAGAAGATCCTTCTTCTTGGTCCCCACTTGTTCCACATGCACCTAAAATAGCACCTGCTGCAAGCACGAGTGACAGCGCCATACCCAATTTACGCTTTTTCACTTAAAGTACCCCCCATTAATAATGTAATAAGTTAGTAGAAACACTAGGAATATGTTGCTATACACGTTTTCTTAAAACATGGAAGCTAAACATATCCGCTTTAAAATAGTTTACAGAGTAAAGAATCGGCTCGTCAAAGTCATCAAAGTGCATTTGTTTTAAAACAAGCATCGCCGTTTCTGGTTCACACTCAAGAATTGGAGAAATTTTATCATGATATCCAACGGGCTCAATTTGAGCTACAGCATGTGTGATTCTGCGGTTCTCTTCTTGTTCAAGTACATGAAAGATAGAATTATCTTCATGGGTAAAGGCTCGAGGAAATACACTAGCTGGTATTTTATCGACACAATAAACAACCGGCTCACCATTTGCTGTTCTTACACGTTCAATTACCACAACTTCTTCTTCCACTTCAAAATTGAACCTACGGACATCTTCCTCTGTTGGACCTTGAGTGCTAGAGCTTAAGAAAATAGTACCTGGTTCCATTCCTGCCTGTTTAATCATACTTGATACACTGTTTAACTGCTCAATACCAGAAGTGAAGAGCGGTTTAGCGTTTACAAATGTTCCTACACCATGACGACGAGTAATGACATTGTCCTCTTCTAATATTCTAAGAGCCTCTCTAAGAGTAGCCCTACTAACCCCAAGCTGTTTAGCTAAGTCAAATTCTGACGGGAGCTTTTCTTTCTCTTTATAAACCCCTGCCTTGATGTCTCTCTTAAGACGATCAATGACCTGTAAGTATAAATGTCTCGTATCCGTTTTAATTGTCATCCTGGAACCACCACCAAATTTTCTCAAGACATCAGACCTCTGACGTATTTCATTCCTACTAATCGAAAATACTATAACACTTTTCAAAAAATAAATAAATAGGATTGTGTGATTTTGTCGAAAAAACTCTAAAATGGCAATATTCAGAATCCACAAAACCTGTTTTCATTGAAAAATGCACGGATGTAAACCCTTTTCTTTTCAATATAAATAAAAATAATACATTTTAATGCGATATTTTTCATTTATAACAGACAAGAGACATTCATTTTACAAATGTAAACGCTTTTAATAGTATAGCACAATCGTGGATATCCTTACTAGACGTCTGACATCATATATTATAGATTTTTTTGTTTTCCATTTTATACATTTACTTCCTTTATGAAATGACAAAGTTTATGGCATTCAATTTTTAACTTCGAAAAGAGATAAAAAAGGATGACTCATATGAATCATCCTTTTTTTATGATGTTTGTTCATCTGAAGGCTTTGGAACCAGCACTGTCCTAGGCTTACTTCCTTCATATGGTCCTACCACTCCACGGACTTCCATTTCATCAATTAATCTTGCCGCTCTTGTGTAACCAATTCTAAATCTTCGTTGCAACATAGATACGGATGCTGTTTGCATTTCAGCAATTAATTGAACGGCGTCGTCATAGACGTCATCATCCACATCAGATCTATTCTCATTCTCTGGAATTTCGTCTGGTATCATCTCTTCTTGATACTGGGCCTTCTGTTGATCTATGACAAAGTCAACAATTTCTTCCACCTCATCATCAGATAGAAAAGCACCTTGTACTCGGGTAGGCTTTGATGCACCTACTGGCATAAAGAGCATATCCCCTTTACCTAAGAGTTTCTCTGCTCCTCCCGAGTCTAAAATTGTTCTTGAGTCTGTTTGAGAAGATACCGCAAATGCGATACGTGAAGGGATATTTGCTTTAATTACGCCTGTAATGACATCTACAGACGGTCTTTGGGTAGCGATAATTAAATGAATCCCTGCCGCACGTGCCATTTGTGCTAGTCGTGTGATAGCATCTTCAACATCGCTTGATGCAACCATCATTAAATCTGCCAATTCATCAACTATTACGACGATATAAGGGAGTAATGGTTGCTTTTCGTCTTTATCATTATTCTGTCTTTTTACATATTCATTGTATCCTTCAATGTTTCTAGTTCCTGTATGTGAAAACAGTTCGTACCGTCTTTCCATTTCACTCACGACTTTTTTAAGTGCCTGAGAAGCTTTTTTCGCATCTGTCACAACAGGTGCCAATAGATGAGGCACTCCATTATAAACGTTTAACTCTACCATTTTTGGATCAATCATCATCATTTTAACTTCATGAGGCTTAGCTCTCATGAGTATGCTAGTGATAATTCCATTGATACAAACACTCTTTCCGCTTCCTGTAGCTCCAGCTACAAGCATATGCGGCATCTTGTTTAATTCTGCTAATACCGCTTCCCCTGTAATATCTCGTCCAAGACCAATCATTAGCTTGGAATCGGGCTTGTTGTTGGCTTTTGATTCTATTACTTCTCGTAAAGAAACCATGGCAACCTCTGAATTCGGGACCTCAATTCCAATTGCAGATTTTCCTGGGATTGGTGCTTCAATCCTTATATCTTTAGCGGCAAGGGCAAGGGCTAAATCATCACTTAAATTCACGATTTTACTAACCTTAACCCCAACATCAGGGTGGACTTCATATTTCGTCACTGCAGGACCTAAGTGAACTTGAGTAACCTTTGCCTTAACACCAAAGCTTTGAAAAGTTCGTTCGAGTTTGGCTGCATTTGAATGAATCAATTGATATTCGTTGCTTTGATCCGTTTGTTGCGGTCTCTTTAACAAAGAAATTGGTGGTAGTTTATAATCCTTGTTCTCTAATTCTGTAAACGTTATCGGAGGTGCTTGTTCCTCTTCTATTTCCCCTGAGTTAGAGGGTGAGTGCTTTACCGTTTCAGTGCTATTATTTTCATTTTGAGCATCCATTTTCTGATGTTCATCATCTGGATAGGCTCTTTCTGCAAAACTTGAAATGATGGGTTCCGTTTTCTCTTCTGAACTTTTTTCAGGGATTAGAATTGAATCGTCTTTTGCTTTTTCTTCAGCTTTTACCTTTTGGCGTTCGTCCTTTTTCACTTGTCGTTCATCTTTCCATTCGGACAAATCCTTTTTAAATTCATTCCATTGATCACTCATAAAATGGAAGGCTCTACTTCCGACTCTGCCAATCCATTCTCCTAATGATTTACCTGTTATTAAAATAAACCCTATTATGATAAGAACAATACTAATAATTTCAGTACCTTGAGAAGCAAATAGAAAGTGAGAAGCAGCAAAGAGGATTGCTCCTATCATACCTCCCCCCAAATCTGAAGTACTTGATTCACCTTTGACTTCCATCCAATATAAATCCCATGTATTAGCAATTACACTTGGGTTTTGAAATGCACCATCATTTGATAGAAGTTCAAATAATTTCACATGACTTAAGAGTAAAGCACTGAATAACACAATATAAATCCCAACCAATCTTCTCTTAAACAAGTAGGGAATCTGCCTTTTGATCATTAAATATCCTGCTAAAAAAAGCATCCCTAAAAACGCGATAATGTACCATTCGCCAAGGAAAAACCTAAAGAAAAAGACAAATGCTTTTCCTACTGCTCCCAATTCAATGATGGCAATTAAGCTTAAAGCGATAAGAAGCATTCCAATAAGTTCGTATTTTATCGTTTGTTTTATATCAGAGGTTTTTTTCTTCCTTCTTTTTTTTCTTTTTGCCAATATCATTCACCTAAATTCTTTTCCAGTATTTCTAGTATGTAATGTTATGTAAGATGAAGAAAGCAGCCAACATTGGCTGCTGTTTCCATCCTTATTATATCATATCCATTTTCTTCAGAACATCTCTTTCATATAATACATAAGTGCTTACCCATTCTTTTCAATAATTCAATTGATATATTGTCCTGGACAAAATTGTTCATTCAAGTAATCAGCAGGGTCACTACTCATTAATCGTACGATTCTATATTGTTGATCAACTTGTTGTACAATCATTGGAATTCCTTGGCGCTCAATCATCATCTGCCCGGCATAATCAGAATCGGCTGTAGGAAATACGTGCTCGTTTGGAATGACTGTATACAGTATCACTGAATCATCCCTTCTTCCTTATATCCTCCGTTTTGTGAAATCAGTTCATTTAATTTCTTGATAGCTTCACCGACACCGCCTACACCATCGATTAGACCATAATTCACAGCATCATGACCAACAACATTAGTTCCAATGTCTCGAGTTAGATTTCCTTTCGCAAACATTAAATCTTTAAAATCATCTTCTGTAATATTCGAATGTTTCGTCACAAAATTTACGACCCGCTCCTGCATTTTATCCAAGTACTCAAACGTTTGAGGTACTCCGATTACTAATCCTGTAAGCCTGACTGGATGAATGGTCATCGTAGCAGTACCAGCTATAAAGGAATAATCACATGAAACAGCTATTGGAACTCCGATGGAATGACCTCCACCTAGTACAATGGATACGGACGGCTTTGATAAAGAAGCCAGCATTTCTGATATAGCTAATCCTGCTTCAACATCACCACCAACAGTATTCAAGACAACAAGTACCCCTTCTATTTTAGGGTTCTGTTCAATAGCTACCAATTGTGGAATAACATGTTCATATTTCGTTGTTTTATTTTGAGGTGGCAACTGCATATGCCCTTCGATTTGACCTACTATTGTTAAACAATGAATATTTGAATCATTTGACATTTGTGGCACATTTGTTTGACCTAATTGCTGAATTTTTTCCATCAAACCAGATTTTTGATCTTTATCTTGATCCCCTTTATCAGGCTCTGAACCAGGTGAAGTTTGTGGATCTTCCATTCGATAATTATCACTCATAATGCTACACTCCTTCTTCCAAATGATATTGTATAGTATCCCTTGGAGGAAATGTTTTCATACTTGGAAAAGGAGTTTATATACGGTGTCATTTAACAAGGCTGTTTTCGTAAACATTGTGTAATTTGAATAGGGTTGGTTGGTTGGTTGCAGTGAAAGGTTGCTCGCTTTCCGCGGGGCGGGCGGTGAGCCACCTCGTCGCCTTGCACCTGCTTAGGTCTCACCTGTCCCGCTACTCCCGCAGGAGTCTCGCACCTGCAGTTTTAGAAAACAGCCTTTAACAAATGAGCGTTCACCAGTATATCTTTTCTAAGGTTCCTAACCCATATAACCAAATGTCATTTTTTATTTTTTTAGATGTTTTAAAATTACTATAATAATTAAGATTCCTAAAAAAATGGAGCCTGTTAATGATTCTGTAAAAAGATAAAAGGAAATGGGAACGCTTAATAGTGTAAGTAATCCCGAACGAGTAAAACCAAAAAACGGCCATAGTATGCACATAATAACAGCAGTAACAGCAACGGTGAATGGGGAAAGAAATAATAATCCACCTAAGAATGGAGCAACACCTTTCCCTCCAGAAAACGAGAAAAGACTAGGATACATATGTCCTATAACAACTGATACCATAAGCAATACCAATTCCTCAAGGTTTACTCCAAAATGCTTTCCAAGCCACATAGGGACAATCATTTTAACTATGTCACCACAAAGAACTAGGAGAAAGGCCGCTTTTCCGAACACGCGACCCGCATTACGTGCACCAGGGTTTTGACTTCCCTCTTTAAAAATATCTTGTTTGTAAAATAGTTTACCAATTATATGGGCTGTTAATATTTGTCCACAAAAATAACCCATTAAACAAAGGAGTAATATCATTCATTTTCACTTCGCAATTTATATGTATAGTTTTTCAATCTTAATAATTTCTATTTAAATACGAAAAACCCTTTATTTTTTTGATAAAAAAAGAGCCCAGAACTAATCTGGCCTCTTTTTATACATAATAGTTATCTGGTTAATAAAATTGAAATGTTCTTTCTTTCCTCTTCTGTTAAGGGGATAAGAGGTAATCGAACAGACCCCACATCAAACCCGTTCATTTGTAACGCTGTCTTTACTGGTGTTGGGCTAGGAGCAGAGAAAAGGCCTTTCATTAACGGAAGAAGGCTTTGGTGAAGTTTGGCTGCTTTAGTTAATTCTCCTTCTAAAAAGGCTTTAACCATTTCTTGGATTTCATTTCCCACAACATGAGATGCAACAGAAACGATACCGACTCCCCCCACTGAAAGAATCGGAAGCGTTAAAGCATCATCCCCGCTATAAAGTAAGAAATCTTCATCAGTATTTGAGATAATTTCCGTTATTGCATCTAAATCACCGCTTGCTTCTTTTACTGCGACAATGTTATCAATCTTTGAAAGCTCGATGATGGTATCAGCCGATATATTAACGGCCGTTCTACCTGGAACATTGTAGAGCATAACCGGGAGGGAAGTGGCAGCAGCAATCGATTTAAAGTGTTCATACATTCCTCTTTGGCTCGGTTTATTATAATATGGTGCAACGACCATTATCGCATCTACACCCGTTTGTTCTGCTTTCTTCGTTAATTCAATCGAAGCGTACGTATTGTTACTGCCTGTTCCCGCAATAACAGGGATACGTCCATCTACCGCTTTTACCACCTGACGAAATAGAGCCAACTTCTCTTCTGAGGAAAGCGTAGGAGATTCCCCCGTTGTTCCTGCGACTACTAAAGAGTCAGTTCCATTATTAATGAGAAACTCCACTAATTGAGTGGTTTTTTGAAAATCAATGTTACCTTTATGATCAAAAGGGGTAACCATTGCAGTTGATACTCGCCCAAAACGCAAGTCTTTCACACTCCTTTAAATTTCATCCAATTCCAATGTATACGCTTCTGCTTCAAGTTGAAAAGCATCATGTAATGAGTTAATGGCCGTTTTTAAATCAGCTTCTTTTACCAAAACCCATATGGTTGTATGACTATCAGCAGATTGTAAAATTCGAATTCCCTTTTCCGATAAAGCAGATACGATTGTGGAAGTAATTCCAGGAATTCCTGTCATCCCCGCTCCAACAATCGAAACCTTTGCACATTCTCTCTCAATAATCGGTTCGTGACCTAATGCTTTTAATGTTTGAATGGCACGTTCCGTCATTTCTTCTGAAACGGTATAAACGACTCCAGTAGGAGAGATATTGATAAAGTCTACACTTATATTATCATTAGCCATTGCTTTGAAAACTTCAGCCTGTAAGTTATATTGATCTTTTTTAGCAAATACTTTCAGCTGCGAAACATGATTAACATGGGCAATACCTGTGACCGGTCTCTTTCCAAATTTTAAATCTTCTTTTGCTCTATTGATTGAAGTGACTAAAGTTCCAGGATTATCTGAATAGGTTGAGCGGATTCTGATTGGAACTTTACCGGTCATTGCCATCTCTACAGCTCTTGGATGAATCACTTTTGCTCCTTGATAAGCCATATTGCAAGCTTCATTATATGAAACAACAGTTAAAGGACGAGCCTTCTCAGAAATTCTCGGATCGGCCGTCATAATCCCTTCTACATCTGTAAAGATATCGATCCATTCTGCTTTTAATGTCACACCAAGAGCCGCGGCTGATGTATCACTTCCTCCACGTCCAATAGTAGTAACATCGCCATTTGGTGCTATCCCTTGAAAACCAGCAACAACAATAACATCATGGAGGCTTAATGCATCTAGCAATCGATCACATTTCATTTCAGTAATCTTTGCATTTGTATGATCTTGATTCGTACGGAATCCTGCTTGAGCACCAGTTAAAGCTACTGAAGAAATTCCTTCTTCTAATAACATATTAGTCATAACAAGACTTGAGATAATTTCGCCGGATGATAACAGCAAATCCTGCTCCCGCTTGCTCAGTTTTGTTTTGTTTCCATTAATGAGAGTTAAAAGGGTATCCGTAGCATAGGTATCACCCTTTCTTCCCATTGCAGAAACAACTACGATGACTTTATACCCTTGTGATAAGGCTCCCTTAATATGTTCTATTGCTTTTAATCGGCCGTTCTCATCACGTACGGATGTACCACCATACTTTTGAACTGTTAATTTCATTTCGACACCTCATTGCTTTTCTAGAAGTCTAATTAGAGGTATGCCCGAGAATAGTGATACGAATAAAGTTCATTGAGATACAAGATAACCTCTACCTTTTTTAATGTTTTAGTAAACCAAGACGAACTAAACTTTCAGCGATCTGGACTGAGTTCCATGCAGCTCCTTTTAAGAGATTGTCGGATACAATCCAAAGGTGGATTCCTTTGTCATCATCTAAATCTTTTCTAACACGGCCTACAAATACATCATTTTTACCAACAGCATTAGCAGGCATTGGATAAATTTGTTCTTGAGGTGCATCCTCTAAAACAATTCCTGGTGCATTTGAAAGAACTTCATGGATATCTTTTACAGATACATTTTCATGCTCTACTTCAACATACACACTTTCAGAATGTCCTGTTACAATCGGTAATCTGACACATGTTGCAGCTACCTTTAAGTCATCACTATGCATAATCTTTTTCGTTTCATTAATCATCTTCATTTCTTCAAATGTATAACCATTATCTTGAAACTTATCAATTTGAGGAACGGCATTAAAAGCAATTTGGTAATGATTTTGGTCACCTTTCACCGGAAGTACTTCGGGAGTGAAATCCTCACCATTAAGAATGGCTTTTGCTTGTTCCTCAAGCTCTTCGATGGCAGCAGCCCCTGCCCCCGATACAGCTTGATAAGTTGAAACAATAATTTTCGTTAACCCAAATTTCTGACGAATAGGTTCTAATGCTGCAACCATTTGGATAGTTGAACAATTTGGATTAGCAATAATTCCTTTATGATTCTTAATATCATCTTCATTTACTTCTGGAACAACAAGAGGAACATCCGGATCCATTCTATATGCACTAGTATTGTCTATACAAATCGCTCCACGTTTTGCCGCTTCTGGAGCTAGTTCTTTAGAAACGCTTCCACCTGCACTAAATAAAGCTATATCTACTCCTTCGAAAATTTCTGGAGTAGCCTCTTGTACAGTGATCTCTTCACCTTTATATACTACTCTCTTACCTGCAGAGCGCGCAGAAGATAGTAAGGTTAATTTTCCAATAGGAAAGTTCCTACTTTCTAATGTTTGAATCATTTGTTGTCCTACTGCACCCGTTGCACCTACAACAGCTACATGATAACTAGATACCATCTTAACATCTTCCCCTTCCTGTATAACGAAATCCTATAAACAATTCAATGGTTTATCGTAATAAAGAATATTCTAACATAAACAATTGTTTGACAATATAAATTTGCATTAAAAAAATTAAGTGCATATTATTTCCATACAATATTAATAAACCTATATAAACATTACATTTTCAGTAATTGAAGTTTTTTCTATTCGCAATAAAAGAAGGCTAACTACTATAAGAATGGGGGATGGTAGTAGTCTAGCCTTCTATATAGTTAATCTAAAAAACGTTCGACAACAACCGGTTGTAATTGTTTTCCTTCCATTGCTGATTCTACCGTTTCTTGTAGCAATTTCATTCGAGCCACCATCGATTTTGGTTTCTTTTCGGGATCATCCTGGCCAAAAGGAATAAAATAAATATCCTTTGTTGAGATCAAACGCATAAGATTAACTCCATTTAAACCAAGTGCATCATTTGTAGAAATCCCTAAAACAACTGGTCGATGATTTCTTAATGTTGCTTTTGCAGCCATTAAAACTGGAGAGTCTGTCATTGCATTTGCAAATTTACTCATGGAATTACCTGTAAGGGGAGCGATAATCATGCAATCAAGAGGAAGCTTTGGACCAAGAGGTTCAGCCTTTACAATCGTATCAACTACTTTATGGCCTGTAACCTCTTCTATTCTTCTAATCCAATCTTCTCCATCTCCAAACCGAGTAACCGTATTTTTTACAGTACTTGTTACAACAGGGATGACTTCTGCACCTTCATTAACCAATTTTTCAATTTCAGGAAAAACGGCATCATACGTACAATGTGAACCAGTTAATCCGAAACCGATTCTTTTACCCTTTACACCCATTATGAATTCCCCTTTCTTGTTTACTTGTCACCTTCTAACAACTGAGATAATACATTTGCTAAGATTTGACCTGCAGTTTTCGGTGCGACAATGCCTGGAAGTCCTGGGGCTAATAATGCTTTAACTCCCCTTTTTTCTGCATACCTAAAATCCGTGCCACCTGGCTTAGAAGCTAGATCAATGACTAAGGTATGTGAAGGCATTTTGGCAATTACATTTGCTGTAACAATTAATACCGGGATTGTATTTATGCATATATCACAGTCATTTACTTCTTTCTGAAGATCATCTAAGTGAAATGGAGTTAGACCCATTTCAGAGATTCTTGCAAGGTGTTCACTTTTCCTCGCTCCAACTTTTACTCTCGCCCCTAGATGATGGAAAGTACGTGCCACACTCATTCCAACACGACCTAAGCCAAGTACGGCAACCTTTGAACCATGAATTGTAAAATCCGTATGCTGAATCGCCATCATAATCGTTCCTTCAACAGTTGGGATTGAGTTGTAAATGGCGACATCATCCCGCTCAAATAATTGAACTAGTTTTTTATTAGAGGATTGAATAATATCATCAAGGTAACGATTAGTTATTCCTGAGTAAACTACACAATGAGAAGGAGTTTGCATAAGTATTTCTTCTGTTATTCTGATTTTTTCATTTGAAAAAATCGTGTCTACATCCCCGTCCAGACTGGTTCCGGGTACGGGAAGAATAATGGCATCTACCTCACTAAAATTCACTTCAGTTAATTTTTCTTTCGTCGCACCTGTAAATGCATGGTCTAACTGCTCAAATCCAACTAAGGATAGTTTTGCATCAAGTTCTGTAAGCTTACGAATGATCTCGAGTTGACGAGCATCTCCGCCTAATACTGCGATCTGCATTCCAGTCAACATCAACACTTTCACCTTCTTTTATCCATAATCGAATTACTAGAAATATAAGGTTATCACTTCAACAGTGTATGAATGTAATCTAGAATAGGTGAGTGAAGATAAGAAAGAATAGAGGAAAAAGGGGATTATTAAAGTTTTTAAAAAGACCACAAACTGCAGTTTTTGTTTAGAGGATAAGCATAAGCATTAAAACGAGCCATGAAAGGTGGGAACTTTCCCAGTCTTTCATGGCTCGCCTTATGACTCGAGGCTTTTTAACTTAGAGCTATTAGGATTCATATTTTTTAAGGGAATTACGTTAATTTAAATGGTGTTCAATAAAAAAGTTGATACAGGATTCACAACTTCAATATAAAGAGAAACCTTTAAGATTTCATCTTAATACCCAGCATGTGCTTCCAAACACCAATTGGGCCATCTTCACAACTATTGTAGTTTTCAACTCCGTTCAGACACTTCGAGAATAATCATATCCGTACCAATCGTTCGAATTTGATGCCAAGGTACGCGAATTTCACTACTTTGTTTTCTCATCCATTTTCCTGTTGGAATGACAAGAGCACCTATTTGACCTGTTTTATCATTAAACTCCAAATCGGTCTGCCCTAAAACCCCTAATCGTTCAGCTCTTTTATAATCAACGATTTCTTTCCCACTCAATTCACTTAATCTCAATGCAAGAAACCTCCTTTTCATTTCTCTATAATAAAATGTATAATAGGCTTTTCCTTTTTAGAACAAAAGTCCATCTAAATTGAGCATATTGGGAAAGAAGTTTGACGGTTAACCTATATCTACTACATCACCTGACCATAAATGAAAGTTGCTTTCACAAAATCTATTTATGAAACAACAATCTTTTAGAAAAGAACCTAAATGAAAAAAAGGGCTGTCCCAAAACCAAGGTGTAAAGAACCAAAACTTCAATACATAGAAGAAATCCTCATTACAACTTCTATATATGGACGTTCATAGTGGTTCCGGACCCCTTTTGAGACAGTCCCGTTCCAGAGTAACTAACCTATATTTTTAGGCATTTCTCCATTTGGACTAATAAGAGCTGCAGAAAATTCATTTGTGAAAAGTGTATTTGCTAATTTATTGACACTTGTATCCGATACCTTGTCAATTTCCTCCACAATCTCGTCAAGTGTACGATGTCGTTTTAGAAGTAATTCATTTTTTCCGTTGCGACTCATTCGACTATTTGTACTCTCAAGGCTCAGCATTAAGTTCCCTTTTAGCTGTTCTTTACTATTTGTAAGTTCTTTAGATGTAATTCCCTCTAATTTAAAGGAGTTCAATGTAGATTGAATGGTATCAAATAGTTGATCTAATTGTTTTGCACCAGTCCCTCCGTAAATCGTCAACATTCCACTATCTTCATAGGCAGAATGGTAAGAGAAAACAGAATAAGCTAATCCCCTTTGCTCACGAACTTCTTGGAATAAACGGGAAGACATGCTTCCACCCAAAATATTATTCAGTACAATTAAGCTATAAATATCTTTGTGACCGATATGTAACCCGTCATACCCTATGCAAAGGTGAGCCTGTTCTGTTTCTTTTTTACGAGCAATTTTATTACTGTGAAATACAGGGCTTTCAGCTTTTTCGGGTCTATTACCGCCTTCATAGTTTCCAAACAGTTTTTCTACCTCATTTATGAATGACTCCTGTATATTTCCTGCAATAGATACAACAACTTGGTCAGGGGTATACATATCATGCATGTATTCATTTAATGTATCTCTGGAAAAAGTTTCAAGCGTTTCTTCTGTTCCAAGAATTGGATATCCCAATGAATGATTCTCATAGACAGCTTTACTTAAAACATCATGAACAATATCATCAGGTGTATCTTCATACATTTTTATTTCTTCATAGACAACATTTTTTTCTTTTTTTAATTCCGCATCAACAAAAGTTGAATGGAAAAACATATCAGAAAGTATTTCAAGAGCATATGAAGCGTGAGTGTCCAGTACTTTAGCATAGTAACAAGTATATTCTTTTGAAGTAAAGGCGTTTACTTGTCCCCCAATACTATCAAACGATTCAGCAATTTCGCGAGCTGAACGTGTTTTTGTGCCTTTAAAAAACATATGCTCAAGAAAATGTGAAATCCCATTATTATTAGCATGTTCGTTTCTTGATCCTGCATTAATCCAAACACCAATTGCTACTGATCGAACAGTTGGAATTTCCTCTAGAACAATTCTTAGTCCATTTTGACAAGTATATTTCTTAATCAATGTTAATCCTCCTGTCTTGTTGCCTACATCTACTGTTTAATATTAATCTCTCCTTGTTGGAGAGATTTATTTCCACCTTGTTCAATTCTTTCTTCTTTTAATACATTAGTAACGGTTCCTAACCGAAGATTCTTTTCTTTAATTTCATGAATTAAAATCGGAAGTGCACTAGCAGTGGATTGAGTAGGGTGCATAAGAATCAATGCTCCATTATGAAGTTTTGATGTCACACGCTGGACGATGACACTTGGCCTTGGTTTTTGCCAATCAATTGTATCGATACTCCACATAATGGTTCCCATATTCATGTCATCTGCTATTTTTACAACTTCATCACGAATGCTTCCACTCGGGGGAGCAAACCATTTGACACTTTTCCCAGTCGTACCTTCGATAACCTTTGTAGTTTTCTCTAACTCTACTTTAGCCTTTGTTGAGGAAATCGTCCTCATATCTGGGTGGGTATAAGAATGATTTCCAATTTCATGGCCTGCTTCTGCTATCATCTTCGCTAAATCGGGATTTTCTTTTACCCATTTTCCCTCAAGAAAGAATGTCGCATAAACTTTATTTTCTTCTAACGTTGAAAGCATGTCAGGTATATATTCATTTCCCCAAGCAACATTTATAAGTAAACCCACCATGGATTTGTCTGAATGACCTTTGTAAATGGGTGCTGGCGGTAAATCATTTAGGTGAATCTTAGGGGATACTTCTTCAAAAACCAATTTCTCTTGATCAAATTTCATACTCTTTTTCATTTTCTTATATGATGCGTCAATATTCACCTTTAATCCATTGTAACCTGGTCTCGCTTTCCAGACAGCGTCAATTTTAGCATCCTCCGCAGGAACTTCAAAATTTTCAGCTTGTTCTTGAATTTGTAAAAGTAATGAACTCTTTTCCCCTCCTGATACAGTCACCGACTCTTCTTTTAATAACGATATATACTGAGATGATAACGGATTCGAAACAACCAATACCGTTAGAATAGCAATGAAGACTATTCCAATCAAGTGTTTTTTTGCCATCATGATTTCACCTTCCTCTTCCTTACATCATATGAAGGAATGGGACAAGGTAGAACAGCGCATCACTGTGGTGAAAGAGAAAGTAGACTCGACTTGAATAGATGGTTTTTTCTAACAAAATCGGTCTTCAAAACAAAAAAGAGCTGAGCCACATAATTTTCGGATCTATCCCTATTTGTTAGGAAATAGACCGAACATTATTTTTGGTCAACTCTCTTTCATTTTCTATTTTTGTTCTTGTTCCGCTTTTTCACGCTGCTCTTTAAGAACAGCTTTACGAGATAAATTCACTCGACCTTGGTTATCAATATCAATAACTTTTACAAGAATCTCGTCTCCAATCGAGACGACATCTTCTACTTTACGCACTCTTTCTTCTGCAAGTTCAGAAATATGAACAAGTCCATCTTTTCCACTAAAGATTTCAACGAAGGTTCCGAACTTCTCAATACGCTTCACGGTACCAAGATACATTTGGCCAACTTCAACTTCACGAACGATATCTTCGATGATTTTCTTAGCTTTTTTATTGGCTTCTTCATCTACTGATGAAATGAAAATTGTACCATCTTGTTCGATATCAACCTTTACGCCGGTTTCTTCGATAATTTTGTTAATTTGCTTCCCACTTGGTCCAATAACATCTCTGATTTTATCAGGTTTAATGGCCATTGTAAGGATTTTAGGAGCATATTGAGAAAGCTTCTGGCGCGATTCAGAAATTGTTGATAGCATACTTTCCAGAATGTGCATACGTCCACGTTTCGCTTGAAGAAGTGCTTCTTCCAAAATCTCGCGAGAAAGACCTTCAATTTTAATATCCATTTGAAGAGCTGTCACACCTTTAGAAGTACCTGCAACTTTAAAGTCCATATCCCCTAAGAAGTCTTCCATTCCTTGAATATCTGTCAGAATTGTATAATGGTCACCGGAACTTACAAGTCCCATTGCAATTCCAGCTACTGGCGCTTTAATCGGAACTCCAGCATCCATCATTGCTAGTGTACTTGCACATATACTAGCTTGTGATGTAGATCCATTGGATTCTAACACTTCAGATACAAGGCGCATTGTATATGGGAAATCTTTTTCATTAGGGATAACTGGTTCAAGAGCACGTTCACCAAGAGCTCCGTGTCCAATTTCACGACGACCTGGACCTCTAATAGGTCCTGTTTCACCAACACTGAACTGAGGGAAATTGTAATGATGCATGAATCGCTTCGATTCTTCAATCCCTAAACCATCCAGAATTTGAACATCGCCTAATGCTCCAAGAGTACATATGCTTAAAGCTTGTGTTTGCCCACGAGTGAACAAACCAGAGCCGTGTGTACGTGGCAGGAGGCCAACTTGTGAAGATAGCGGTCTAATTTCATCAGGATTACGACCATCTGGGCGAACCTTTTCTTCTGTAATAAGACGACGAACCTCTTCTTTTACAAGCTTATCTAAGATTTTTTTAACTTGTTTAAGTGTTTCTTCATCTGATTCTTTCTCTTCATATGAGGTTACGACTTTTTCTTTTACTTCTTTAATTGCAGCTTCACGTGCATGTTTTTCTTGAACCTGGATAGCCGTGACCAAATCTTGTCCAGCCATATCTCTGACGGAAGATTCAATATCTTTATCAAGCTCATAAAGAGTAATTTCGCTTTTCGCTTTTCCGACTTTTGCAACTATTTCTTCTTGGAAGGCAATAAGACGCTTAATTTCTTCATGGCCAAACATAATAGCTTCAAGCATTTTTTCTTCTGATACTTCATTAGCTCCAGCCTCAACCATGTTAATAGCATCTTTAGTTCCCGCAACTGTTAAATTGATTTCACTTTTTTCAAGCTCATCAACTGTTGGATTAATGATAAGCTTATCATCAATTAAGCCTACTACAGCACCGGCAATCGGTCCTTCAAATGGAATGTCAGATACACATAATGAAAGTGATGAGCCAAACATAGCAGCCATTTCAGAAGAACAGTTTTGATCAACACTCATAACGATACTAATAACCTGTACGTCATTACGGAATCCATCTGCAAATAATGGGCGAATCGGACGATCAATTAAGCGGCTTGCAAGAATCGCTTTTTCACTTGGACGTCCTTCTCTTTTAATAAATCCTCCAGGGATTTTACCTACTGCATATAGACGCTCTTCATAATTTACGGTAAGTGGAAAAAAGTCTAATGGCTTCGGTTCTTTTGAAGCCGTCGCTGTACTTAATACTACTGTATCACCATAACGAATTAATACTGCACCGTTTGCTTGTTTAGCTAGTTGACCATATTCAACCGTCAATTTACGGCCAGCCCAATCTATGGAGAATTCTTGTTTCGTTTGTTCCATATTAAACCCCTCTCTTATCTCGCTTCTTAATTTCAAGAAGATCATTAACTTAATTAAATCTATTCAAAACACGATGTGTTGAAAAGTATTGTAAATAGTCATTATTATGTATTGTGGTCAAAATGTTCATAAAAGTATTCCATTATTTATAAAAAATAGAAAATTTATAGAGGCAATTAAATAAATAAGAATGCCACAATTGAAATGATTCTTAAGGTAGCATTCTACTGAAAATTTTTTTCTAAGAAAAAAGCGGGAATAAATCCCGCTTCCTAGAATCATTATCGACGTAAACCAAGTCTGTTAATTAACTCACGGTAGCGTGGTACATCTTTATTACGTAAGTAAGTTAAAAGATTACGACGACGTCCTACCATTTTCAAAAGACCGCGACGAGAGTGGTGGTCTTTCTTGTGAGTACGTAAATGTTCGTTCAGATTATTGATCTCTTCTGTAAGGATAGCAATTTGAACTTCTGGTGATCCAGTGTCATTATCATGAGTTTTGTACTCACTGATTAGTTCATTTTTACGCTCTTGAGTGATAGCCATCCTATTCACCTCCTAAAATTTCTTTCTGAAAATCCCCTATTACTGAGCAAACGTTGGAGAATCGTGTTGCCAAGCAACGGTTCATGTCATACGTTTAATAGAATACTACTATTTCCGCTAAATTGCAAGGGTTAGTCCGATAAATTGCCAAAATGGGATTAAATATTCTATTCTTTATGAGAACAAGCAGCAAAGTATTCGATAGCTATTAATTTATCCTTTTCAATTTGTTCAATTAATTGTTCTATTCCATTAAACCTTTTCTCAGATCGGATCCTGTTATGCCATTCGACAATTACTTCCTCACCGTAAATACTTCCTTCAAAATCAAAAATGTGGACTTCAATCGAGAGTGACACATGATCTGGGTCGTTAAAGGTTGGTTTATAACCTATATTACAGACGCCATTATACCATCGATCTTGAACCATGATTCTAACGGAATATACGCCTTTATTAGGAATGATATAGTCCTCTGATAATTCAATATTAGCAGTAGGAAAACCAATCTTTCTCCCTCTTTTATCTCCGTGAATAACTGTACCTTTTGTATGGTAATTACGTCCTAACAGAGTGGAAACCTTTGTCATATCACCAATCCCTAACATATCTCTTATTAATGTAGAACTTACTTTTACTTTACCATCAGTTAGTTTATTGACAGTGGTTTGAGAAAAAAGATTTCTTGAATGGAATTGAAGGGTTTCCATCGTTCCTTTTCCAAGTCTGCCATAACTATAATCAAACCCTGCAACAACATGCTTTACATTGAAATTTATTATATATTGATCAACAAACTCTTGTGGATGCAAATTAGCAAAGTCAGAAGTGAATCTAACAATAAATAAGTAATCAATCCCTAATTCTTTTATTAATTCTTGCTTATCTATAAGCGGTGTTATGAAATGAACATGTTTATGTTTTCTACCTAATACAACGGATGGATGGGGATCAAACGTCATAACAGCGGATTTCAAATTTTGATCATCGGCTATTTGTTTTGCTTTCCCAATCACATTTCGATGTCCTCTATGGACGCCATCAAAATACCCTAATGCCATTGATAGCGGAGGAAAATTATCTTTATGGAAGTTATGGGGATGATGAATGGTTATGATTTTCACTTTTCCTCACCTGTTTCACTAGTCGTTATACAGTACTTTTACCGGTTTTATGGTTCTTTCTTTCTCAGGATGAACTTGATAAATCGCAATTGCTTTTCCACTTTCAGTCATTACGACTTCCTCATTTTCTGGCCAATCCTCCGGTAATTCTAGCCTTGCACCGTTCTTTACTTTCTCTGCTAATGTATCACTAATTTCCCATTTCGGCAAATGAGAGAGACCAGTCTCAATAGGAAAGATTGCCTTTGAAATTTCATTACATTCGATCAGTGTCTGAATTTCTTCTAGTGTCACGCAGTCTGCCTTTGTAAAAGAAGCGGATTGAATTCTTGTGAGCTTCGACATATGGGCAGGAATGCCAAGCTTTTCCCCTATTGCGACGGCTAAGGTACGTATGTATGTTCCTTTACTGCAAGAAACTCTAAACTTAAAAGATATGAGATCTCCTTTAAATTCCTGCCTTTCATCCAATAAAGTAAGAGACTTGATATGAACGATTCTTGATGGACGTTCAATCTCTATTCCTTGTCTGGCATACTCATATAATCTCTTACCATTTACCTTTACGGCAGAAAACATAGGAGGAGTTTGTGTGATTTCGCCTTCTAGACTTTTGAAAATCGACATAATCTCTTCTCTCATGATCGATCGATTCACCTTTATTTCTTCCACTATTTCGCCAGAAGCATCCTCTGTAGTGGTTGAAAAACCGAGAGTTACTTCCCCTTCATATGATTTACCGCTATCCGTTATATATTGAGCAATTTTAGTACCCCTACCTAAACAAATAGGTAGAACTCCTGTCACATCTGGGTCTAGGGTGCCAGTATGACCTACCTTTTTCATTCTAAGCAGCTTTCTAACTTTGAACACACAATCATGCGATGTTAGACCTTTGGGCTTCCATAATGGTAGTATTCCATCCAAGTCTTTCACTCCTTACTTAAACCATTCTCTACATACAAAAATGGCTGCCTTAATAAGGGTTTATTCACCTTATTGGACAGCCACTATATTAGATGAATTAGTCTTGATCTTCGTATTCATCTTCGTCTTGAATTTTTTTAATAATTGATTCGATACGATTACCGTAATTGATGGATTCATCAAATTCAAAGATAATTTCCGGTGTTTTACGTAAACGTACACGCCCACCAATTTCTGAACGAATAAAACCTTTCGCTTTTGCAAGACCCTTTAACGTATTTTCCCGTTGCTCTTCATCACCAAGCACTGTAATATATACTTTTGCTTGTTGAAGATCACCAGAAACTTGAACATCCGTAACTGTGACAAAGCCAATACGAGGATCTTTAATTTTGCGTCCGATAATATCGCTGAGCTCTTTTTTCATTTGTTCACCAACACGATTTGCACGATGGCTCATCAATATCACCTCGAGTTCATTTTAACGTGTTTCATGCACCGTTTCTCCTCTTTCCCATTCTGGAAAAGAATCAACCACTTTAAGAGCATTATCTATTTCCTTTTCAGCCGCTTTCAAAGATGATGCAACTGCCACGATCCCTATCCTAGTGCGTTGCCATACATCCTGGTGGTCAATTTCTGAAACAGACACATTTAATTTTTGTTTGAGCCGTGTCAGCACCCGCTGAAGCACGGCTCTTTTTTCCTTAAGAGAATGAGAATCATGGATTATACATTCACACTCTACATAATGGATCATTATCTTTTAATCTCTTCCATAACAAAGGCTTCTATTATGTCGCCTTCTTTAATATCATTGAAATTCTTAATCGTGATTCCACATTCATAGCCTTTTGCAACATCTTTGGCGTCATCTTTAAAGCGTTTAAGAGCATCTAGCTCACCTTCAAAAATAACAATTCCGTCACGAATCAATCGAACGCCGCTATCACGAGAGATTTTCCCCTCTATTACATAGCTTCCCGCAATTGTCCCAACTTTAGACACTTTAAATGTTTGACGAACTTCAGCTTGACCGATTATTTTTTCTTCAAATTCAGGATCAAGCATACCTTTCATTGCTGATTCAATTTCTTCAATTACATTGTAGATAATGCGGTGAAGACGAATCTCAACATCTTCTGCTTCAGCAGCACGTTTCGCATTTACGTCAGGACGAACATTAAATCCAATCACAATCGCATTAGAAGCAGCCGCAAGAGAAATATCAGACTCGTTAATTGCACCTGCACCAGTATGAATAATCTTAACATTCACACCTTCCACTTCAATTTTTTGAAGGGATGCAGCAAGGGCTTCAACTGAACCTTGAACATCAGCTTTTAAAACAAGATTTAGGTCTTTCATTTCCCCTTGTTTCATTTGTTCAAACAAGTTGTCTAGGCTTACTCTAGATTTTTCACTTCGCTGTGCTTGTAAAGCTTGTTGTGCACGAGATTCCCCTACAGATCGTGCTGTTTTTTCATCATTAAGTACAGCAAAACGATCTCCAGCTTGTGGTACATCATTCAACCCAGTGATTTCAACTGGTGTTGAGGGCCCAGCGTCTTTTACACGGCGACCTAAATCATTCACCATTGCACGAACACGGCCAAATGTATTTCCTACTACGATAGGATCTCCTATATGGAGTGTCCCATTTTGGACAAGTAGTGTAGCCACAGAACCGCGACCTTTATCTAATTGTGCTTCAATAACAGTACCAATGGCATTTCTGTTTGGATTTGCTTTAAGTTCTTCAACTTCACTTACAAGAACGATCATTTCTAGTAAGTCATCAATTCCTTCTCCACTTAGTGCAGAAAGTGGAACAAATATCGTATCCCCGCCCCATGCTTCTGGAACTAATTCATATTCTGTTAACTCCTGCATAACACGATCAGGATTTGCTGCTTCTTTATCCATTTTATTTACAGCAATAATGATGGGAACTTCAGCAGCTTTTGCATGGTTGATGGCTTCAACCGTTTGTGGCATAACGCCATCATCAGCAGCTACAACAATAATCGCAATATCCGTTACCTGAGCCCCTCTAGCACGCATTGTTGTAAACGCAGCATGTCCAGGTGTATCTAAGAAAGTTATTTTCTTTCCATCTACAGTAACTTGATACGCACCAATGTGCTGCGTGATACCACCTGCTTCACCTTCTGTAACTTTCGTGTTACGGATGGAATCAAGAAGAGTTGTTTTTCCATGGTCAACGTGACCCATAATGGTTACAACAGAAGGTCTTTCTTCTACACTACCTTCTTCATCTTCTGTGAAGTATGTGTCTAGGTCCGTAGTATCCACTAAAATTTCTTCTTCCACTTCTACACCATAATCTGTTGCTACTAGTTCAATTGCTTCTTTGTCAAGCTCTTGGTTGATTGTTGCCATGACTCCAAGCATAAATAACTTTTTGATTACTTCTGATGGCTCTCTGTGTAGCTTTTTCGCAAGCTCAGCAACCGTTAAAGATTCTGTAAAAGTAATCTTTTCGGGTAATTCTTTTTTCTTAGGTGGAGTAGGAACAAAAGTAGACTTAACATTACGATTTTGCCTTTTATTGTTTCGGTTGTTTCGGCCTTTTTTATTGTTATTATTGAAATTGTTGTTACTGTTGTTGAAGACCTTTTTTTCCTTGGATTGATTGTCTTGTACGTGCTTTTTACCTTCATGATTTTTAGGAGCGGATTTAACCTTTTCTTTTGAAGGGGAGTTGTCATTCTCATCCACTGAATTAGCTCTATTTTGTGGGGAATTCCCTTTTGATTTTGTACCGCTGTTTTCTTTTTTATCAGCTGTTTTATTATATGACTGATCTAACTTGCTGACAGTCTCCTCTTCAATTGTTGCCATATGGTTTGATACCTCAATATTCATTTCTTTTAGTTTTGAAATAATATCCTTACTTGAAACATTGACTTTCTTCGCATATTCATATACACGCATCTTGCTCATATGTTCACCCCCATTGAGATTCATCGAGCAGCATGGAGAGCTTTTTGGCAAAACCATCATCGGTAAGGGTGACTACTACTCTTGCATCTTTCCCAATTGCTTGGCCCAAAATTTCTCTATTTTCAATCAAAAAGATAGGCGTTTCATAGTAGTTGCATTTGTCTCTTACTTTTTTCATGGTATTGTTTGAAGCATCTCTGGATAATAACACCAATTTCGCTCGTCCGCTTCGGACTTCTTTCAACACAAGTTCTTCTCCGGAAATGACCTTGCGTGCTCGATTGGCCAATCCAAGCAGCGACATCCAACGATTTTGATTCATAGGACGATCACTACTCTTTCTCTACAAGCTGCAATAATTCTTCATATAAAGAATCATCAATTTTGGCTTGCAGGTGATTGGCTAAAGTATTCTTCTTTTTTGCATTTAAAATCGCATCTTTATCTTTTGATAGGTAAGCTCCTCTACCAGACTTTTTCCCGGTCGGGTCGATGGACACTTCGCCTTCTTTAGATCGAACGATACGAATCATTTCTTTTTTAGGTTTCATTTCACCAGTTGATACGCATTTTCTTAAAGGGATTTTTTTTCGAGTACTCATCATTTCCTCACCCCTTAGTCAAGATCATTATCGTTTTCCATAAAGTCTTCTTCATCATCTGTTAATGAAGAAAAATCTATGTCATCACGTGGATAGATTCCTAGTTCACGAGCATCCGTCTCACTCTTAATGTCTATTTTCCAGTTCGTAAGCTTTGCAGCCAGTCTCGCGTTTTGACCTCTTTTACCAATCGCAAGTGATAATTGATAATCAGGAACAATAACTTTTGTTGCCTTGTCTTCCTCATCAACTTGAACATCTAATACCTTTGAAGGACTTAAAGCGTTCGCTACAAATGTAACAGGATCTTCTGACCATTGTACGATATCAATTTTTTCGCCTTTTAATTCATTTACGATTGCTTGAACGCGTGCGCCTTTAGTTCCAACACATGCTCCAACTGGGTCTACCTCTGAATTCTCTGCATGTACAGAAATTTTCGAGCGATCTCCTGCTTCTCTAGCGACGGACTTAATTTCAACTGTTCCATCGAAGATTTCTGGAACTTCAATTTCAAATAATCTCTTTAAAAGACCAGGATGTGTTCTCGAAACGAAAATTTGTGGACCTTTTGTTGTTTTTTCTACTTTTGTAATAAACACCTTGATGCGATCATGTGGTTTGTAGGATTCGTTAGGCATCTGTTCATTTAGTGGAAGAAGAGCTTCAATTTTTCCTAGAGCTACATAAATAAAGCGACCATCCTGACGTTGAACAATTCCTGTCATAATATCTTCTTCACGATCGACAAACTCTGAATAGATGATTCCTCTTTCAGCTTCACGAACTCGTTGTGTAACAACTTGTTTAGCTGTTTGGGCAGCGATTCTACCAAAATCCTTCGGAGTAACTTCTAGTTCTACAATATCACCCACTTCATAGCTTGGATTAATATCCTTTGCATCCTCAAGTGATATCTCTAAACGTGAATCGAAGACTTCATCTACTACTTCTTTTCTTGCAAATACACGCATTGTACCTGACTCTAAGTTAAGATCAACCCGAACATTTTGGGCTTGATTGAAATTTCTCTTATATGCCGAGACTAAAGCAGCTTCAATGGCTTCAATAATCACATCACGTGAGATTCCTTTTTCTTTCTCTAAAATAATAAGAGCGTCTAATAATTGAGAGCTCATGGAACATGTCATCCCCCTTCTACTTAAGGTGTTTCCTTTTAAGAAAAAGTGACAGCCAATCTAGCTTTTGCGACTTTCTCTGTTGGAATATCAACCTGTTTTTTTCTAGTTTTAATCGTTACTTCTATTGTTAAAGACTCACTATCATAAGATAGTAGCTTGCCTTCAAACGCTTTTTCACCCTGAATAGGCTCATATGTTTTTACATATACATTTTTACCAATAGCTTTTTCAAAGTCTCTTTCCTTTTTTAGCGGGCGTTCAGCGCCAGGCGAAGAAACCTCTAAAAAATAATTATGTGGAATCGGATCTAAATCATCTAGTTTTTCTCCTAAACGCTCGCTTACTATTCCACATTCTTCGATATCTACACCTGTATCCTTGTCAATAAATACACGAAGGAACCAGTTAGACCCTTCTTTGACGTATTCCGTGTCGACTAATTCTAGTGACATCTCATCTAATATAGGTGTGATTAATTCATCAACAAGTTCAGTTATCTTACTCATACAGACCTCCTGGTTAAGAAGAATAATGAACCAAGAAATGGACGCTCCAGTTCAATAATTACCCTAAGCAAAAACGAAAGAGTGGGGTGGCCCCACTCTTTCCTTCAGAGTTATCTTTAGTATTTCCAATAAAAATATACCATAATCAACATTTTTATGCAAACAAAACCGCCCGCCAGTATAGAGTTTAGAACAATGATAATTGATTTTGATCTGGTAACGAATCTAAACATCCATGGTTGGTTAAATATTCGATAATTGTCTTTGATACTCTTCCACGCTGCTGAAGATCCTCTTTTGAAAGGAATTCTCCATCTTCTCTTGCTTTTACAATGTTTAGAGCGGCGTTTGTTCCTAAACCAGGAATCGAATTAAAGGGTGGAATTAGGCTATCCCCATCAATAATAAAATCCGTTGCTGAAGAACGATATAAATCTACCTTTTGGAACTTATAACCCCTCTCACACATCTCTAAAGCTAATTCTAACACTGTTAAGGTATTTTTCTCTTTAGGTGATGCATCTAAACCTTTGCTATTAATCTCCTCTATTTTCGCTCGAACAGCTTGTGACCCTCTTACCATTGCTTCAATATCAAAATCTTCCGCACGTACAGTAAAATAGGCAGCATAATAAAGTAATGCATGGTGGACCTTGAAGTATGCAATTCTTACAGCCATAAGTACATATGCAGCTGCATGGGCTTTTGGGAACATATATTTAATTTTTTTACATGAATCTATATACCAATCAGGGACACCGTTGTTCTTCATATCCTCTTCCCACTCATCGTTTAGGCCTTTTCCTTTACGCACAAATTCCATTATTTTAAAGGCAAGGGATGGTTCTAAACCTTGATAGATCAAATAAACCATAATATCATCTCGACAACCAATTACTTCACTTAATGTACAAGTGTTATTGTGAATGAGTTCCTGTGCATTCCCCAGCCATACATCCGTTCCATGCGATAATCCCGAGATTTGAACAAGCTCTGAAAATGTCGTTGGCTTCGTATCCTCAAGCATCTGGCGAACAAACCTAGTACCGAATTCAGGGATCCCCAATGTCCCTGTCTTACACATAATTTGTTCTTCTGTTACACCTAGTGATTCTGTTCCACTGAAAATTTTCATTACTTCAGGATCATCAGTTGGAATCGTTTTTGGGTCTATTCCTGATAAATCTTGTAACATACGAATCACTGTTGGATCATCGTGCCCAAGAATATCGAGCTTCAATAGATTATCGTGAATGGAATGGAAATCAAAATGAGTGGTTTTCCATTCCGATTTCGTATCATCTGCAGGGAATTGAATGGGTGAAAAATCAAAGATATCCATATAATCAGGGACAACAATGATCCCCCCTGGATGTTGCCCAGTTGTACGTTTTACCCCTGTACAACCTTTTACTAACCGATCGATTTCAGCGCCTCTGATTTGGATATTGTTATCTGATGCATACCCCTTTACATAACCGAATGCTGTTTTTTCTGCGACAGTTCCAATTGTTCCTGCACGATATACATTATCTTCCCCGAAGAGAACCTTTGTATAATTATGTGCCTTCGGTTGATATTCACCTGAAAAATTCAAATCAATATCAGGAACTTTGTCCCCTTTAAAACCAAGAAAGGTTTCAAATGGAATGTCATGTCCATCTTTGCGGTATGTTGCTCCACACTCTGGGCAGTCTTTATTTGGCAAATCAAAACCTGAACCAACAGATCCATCATTAAAAAATTCTGAGTGACGGCAACTAGGACATACATAATGTGGTGGAAGCGGATTAACCTCTGTGATTTCTGTCATTGTCGCAACAAATGACGAACCAACAGATCCACGTGATCCCACCAAATACCCATCATCTAAAGATTTCTTAACCAATTTATGTGAAATGAGATAAATAACAGCAAACCCATGTCCAATTATACTTTTCAATTCTTTTTCAAGTCTTGCTTCAACTATTTCTGGAAGATGATCTCCATAGATACTTTTCGCCATATCATAACTCATCCTACGCATCTCATCATCTGCACCTTCAATTTTTGGTGTGTATAGATCATCTTTAATTGGTTTAATCTCTTCAATAAGATCAGCTAAATGATTTGAGTTGGTCACAACAATTTCTTTTGCTTTTTCTTCTCCTAAAAAGCGAAATGAATCAAGCATTTCATTCGTTGTTCTAAAATGAACGTCTGGCAATGTATGACGATTTAATGGATTAGCTCCCCCTTGAGAAGAAACTAAGATCTTTCGGTATATCTTATCATTTGGGTTCAAATAATGGACATTTCCAGTTGCCACAACAGGGATTTCTAATTTTTCACCTAATGCTATTAGTTTTTTAATAATGTCTTCTAAGTTCTTCTGATTTTGAACAAGCTCAAGCTCTATAAGATGCTGATAAACTTCCTTAGGTTGGACCTCAATATAATCATAGAATCTAGCCGTTTCTTCAACCTCTTCAGGAGCTTTTTGCATCATTCCTTCAAAAACTTCTCCCTTTGCACATCCAGATCCTACTAAAATTCCAGATCGATACTTTTGTAATTGAGATCGTGGGATTCTAGGAACTCGATAAAAATAATTCATGTGTGAAATTGAAACAAGCTTGTACAGATTCTTTAAACCTTCTTCGGTTTGAGCAAGAAGTGTGCAATGATAAGGGCGAGAGCGTTTGTATGCATCACCTTTACCCATAAAATCATTGAACTGATCATGATAGTTAATCCCTTTATCAAGAGCATCCTTCAACATTTTAATTAAAAGGTATCCGGTTGCTTCAGCATCATAGATGGCACGATGATGCTGTGTAAGCTCTACATCAAACTTCTTTGCAAGCGTGTTGAGTCGATGATTTTTCATTTCAGGGTATAGCAATCTCGCAAGCTCCAAAGTATCAATAACTGGATTTGTGGCTTTACCAAGACCGCATTGTTTATACCCAACATTCAGGAACCCCATATCAAATGATGCATTATGTGCGACAAGAATCCCATCTTCCACCCAATTAAAATAATCCTTTAAGACATCGCCAATCTCAGGTGCATTTTCTACCATATCATCTGTAATACCTGTTAAATCAATAGTTGTTGCTGAAAGACGATGATGTGGATTAGCAAATGATTCAAAACGATCAATGATTTCTCCGTTCCGAATTTTCACAGCAGCAAGCTCAATGATGGTATCGTACACCGCTGAAAGGCCTGTTGTTTCTACGTCAAAAACAACATATGTTGCGTCATCATCTAGTGGAATATGGGCATCGTTATAGGCAATTGGAACTCCATCGTCTACTAGATTAGCTTCTAATCCATAGATCATCTTAATACCATTCTTTTTACTTGCACTGTATGCCTCAGGAAAAGATTGAGCCACTGCATGATCTGTTATTGCAATGGCTTTATGGCCCCATCTCTTCGCTTGACTAACTAATTCACCTACAGACGAAACTGCATCCATTTGACTCATTGGAGTATGCAAATGCAATTCTACTCTACGTTCGTCTTGTGGTGCAGTATCCAAACGCAGGACAGGTTTAATTTCATTGACATCATTCGCAATCATGACAAGGTCGCGGACAAAAGTATCATTTTGAATACTTCCACGGCAACGAACCCACATGCCTTTTTTAACATGTTCCATAATTGCTGCATCTTCTTTGTCGCGAGAGAACATTTTAACCAGGAATGAACTTGTATAATCCGTAATTTTAAAAGTTAACAACGTTCTACCGCTTCTCAGTTCTTTTGTTTCAGCATCAAAGATATACCCTTCTAATGCGATCCTGCGTTCTTCATCGATGATGTCCTCCATTTTTCGGAAATCAGCGTCATCTTTAATTGTTAACCCTATCATTAGAGGACCGCTTGGAGCCTCATCACCATTTGACTTTTCATTTTCTTTTTTCTGCATTTCTATTACAGCTTGTTTAGCACGCTCTTCATCTTCTTTTCTTTTTTCTTCTAAGAACTTTTGGTAATCATCTTGATTATTGGCTGTTTCAATTTTCGATGCCTCTACTTGAAGTGAGGGAAATCCAAAGTTTTGAAAGATATGTGATATAACAGGTCCATACTTATTTTTTATCGCCATTGCTTCCATTTCACTAGATGTTTCTACTAGAATTTTGTTTCCCTGAATTTTTGGAACATTATTATTCAATAGTGCTAATAACGGAGGAGAAATTCCGTCAATTTCTTTTATACATTCACTCCAGTAATCTAATACAAGCTCATTAGTATGATGTGGGTCATGTACATTTAAGCTAAATTGTACTTTAGCAATATGTTGAAATGCTTTTTGTAATGAATGAGAAAATTGAGTCCAAATTGAACAAGGCAGAAGTTTCTCGAAGTTAAAGTAAAAATGCCATTTCTTTTCTACTCGATCGACTACCAATTTTTCAATTTCGGCATTCTGAAAATACGAAACATAAGCATCATCTGTTAAGTTTAATTGTTGCAATAATAATTGAAAACGCTCCCTCTTTCCATCTAGTTGCATGATTTCTCTCCCCCTTTCTTCTATCTATTTGTATAGTAAACTTTAATTGAATATAAGCAGACTAAAAGGGGTGACCCGTTTTGACATTAGAACTTCGAGAATAGTAGGAATGCCCCCTTCTATTTCATTTAGTTCTGTTAGTCCACTTGTTGGGTCAACCCCTTCTTACTTGTATTATCTTATCATGAATTATCTAATGGAGAGAACGAAATAGATCTTGGAGTTTCTCCATCAAATTTTCTTTTTTCACTTCATGCATTTCTCCTGTTTTTCGAACCTTTACTTCCACAATCCCTTCAGCTGCCTTTTTTCCAACCGTAATTCGAATAGGAAGTCCTATGAGATCCGAATCTGCAAATTTAACACCAGGTCTTTCTGCGCGATCATCTAAAAGAACATCATAACGATTTTCTTTTAATAACCCATACAATTCGAAGGCAAGTGATGATTGTGCTTCATCTTTTAAATTAATAGGAATCAAATGAAGGTCGAATGGGGTAAGTATGGTTGGCCATAATAGTCCATTTTCGTCGTTGTATTGTTCCGCAACCGCTGCAAGAGTTCTCGAAACTCCAATACCATAACAACCCATAATCATTTCTTTAGCTCTTCCATTTTCATCAAGATATGTCGCATTCATTGCTTCACTATAACGAGTTCCTAATTTAAACACATGACCAACTTCGATTCCTTTTGCAAACTGAATGGTCCCTTCTCCATCTGGTGAGGGATCACCCTCTTGAATAAATCGTAAGTCAGCAAACTCGATAACTTGAAAATCTCGATCTAAATTTGCATTTTTATAGTGATAGCCCTCTTCATTCGCACCACATACAAAATTTTCCATACTCTTTACAGCATTATCCGCAATGATTCGAACTTTACTAATCCCAATTGGTCCTAGAGATCCTATACTACATTGAAATACATTTTCCGCCTCTTCATCAGAAGCTAATTCAACAAGTTCAGCCTCAAGTAGATTTTTCACCTTAATATCATTAATCTCATGATCACCACGGGTTAATATAATAACAAATTCATCATCTGCTTTAAACAACATTGTTTTAACACATGCTTCCGGATCCACTTGTAAAAATCGAGATACATCTTCAATCGATTTTTGACCTGGAGTGGACACCTTTTCAAGCTCCTGTTGATTTTCTGTCGATGGTGCATATTCTGTTATTACTGGTGCCATCTCAATATTTGCAGCATATTGGGATGTGTCGGAATAAGCAATTGTATCTTCTCCAACATCTGACAGCACCATAAATTCGTGAGTGTCTTTTCCACCCATTGCACCAGAATCGGCAATGACGGCTCTGAAATTTAGCCCACAGCGTTTAAATATATTCGAATAGGCAGTATACATTCTTTCATACTGTTCATCTAGACTTTCGAAGCTCGAATGAAACGAATAGGCATCTTTCATAATGAACTCTCTACCACGAAGTAAACCAAATCTTGGCCTTTTCTCATCACGAAATTTTGTCTGAATTTGATAAAGAGCAAGCGGTAGTTTTTTATATGATTTAATTTCGTCACGAACTAAGCTGGTAATGACCTCTTCATGAGTTGCTCCTAAAGCGAATTCACGATCGTGGCGGTCCTTTAATCTCATTAATTCAGGACCATATGTATTCCACCTTCCTGATTCCTTCCAAAGCTCAGCTTGCTGCATGGCAGGCATTAATACTTCTACTGCTCCAGCATTCATCATTTCTTCACGAATAATCTCTTCGACTTTTTGCAATACTTTTTTCCCTAATGGTAAAAAGCTATATATTCCACTTGCATTTTGACGAATAAAACCCGCCCTCAATAAAAGCTGATGGCTCTTTACATCTGCATCAGCAGGAACCTCTCTTAGAGTAGGAATAAGTGTCATACTTTGCTTCATTGTCTAGCACCTCTTATCTTGTTTCGTAGTTAAAAAGGTTGACTTACATAGTTATGAAATCACCTTTACATAGATAGAAACTTCTCTATATTGTATATGGTGATCCATTACATTTAGTAAGTCAACCACTCAATAAATAGGATTCTTTTATAAGAAGAACCTCTGGATATCATTCCATGTTACAACCAACATCAGAACCATCAGGAGAGCAAAGCCTATAAAATGAACCATTCCCTCTTTTTGGCGATCGACTGGCTTACCTCGTACTGCTTCTACAGCAAAAAACATTAATCTTCCGCCGTCAAGGGCTGGAACAGGTAGTAAATTCATTATCCCTAAATTAATACTTAGTATAGCTCCCCACTTCATCAAATAGAATATACCGGATTTGGCTACCACATCTGTGGAATGGTAAATACCTACCGGACCGGACAAGGCATCAATAGAAAATTGCCCTGTGACTAATTTTCCTAACATAACAAAAATCATCTTAGTCCATTCGTAGGTTTGCTCAAATCCATTACTTACTACGCGGAGTGGTGACTTCTCAACAGGACTATGAACACCAATAATCCCAATTTCCTCCCCTTCAATTTCTTGAAGCTTAGGGGTAACGGAAATATCTTGTGATTCTCCATTTCTATCGACTGTGAATACTAATTCATCCCCTGGATGCTTTTGAATCACTTTTACGATATCTTCCCAAGTTGAAATTTCATTATTATCTATGCTTTGAACGACATCACCGGATCGAAGTCCAGCCTCTTTAGCAGCACCTTCATCTGTTAATTTTCCTAAGACTGGATCATTCGTTGGAACTCCCTGCAATAATCCTACAAGTAAAAAGATGAAGAAAGCTAAAATGAAGTTAAATAATGGACCTGCAAAAATAGCCATCGCTCTTTGCCCAAGTGTTTTGGAAGCAAATTGTCGATCCCATGGGGCAATTTGTGTTTCTACGCCATCTTCCACAATTACAGCTTCTCTGTCAATTGTAAAAGTTGTCGCTTCTTCATCCCCTTCTTCGTACCCACGTATAAATAATTTGTGTTCGAGATCTGCTTCTTCTACTTCAATTACACGTAAGTTTTGAAAACGATCCTTATTGTTGACGATTATTTTCTTAATGGTTTCATCACGGTTTAACAAGAGTCCTACCCGATAGCCTGGTTTCAATTCAACCATTTCAGGATCTTCCCCTGCCATACGAACAAATCCACCTAACGGTAATAAACGTATCGTATATGTTGTTTCACTTTTTTTGTAGGAGAACACTTTAGGGCCAAATCCTATTGCAAATTCACGGCAAAGAATCCCGGCTCGTTTAGCAAATATAAAATGTCCAAGTTCATGAAAGAAAACAAGTGCGCCAAATATGACGATAAAGGCTATCACTGTTTGCAAATGAAAAACCACCTTTTCAATATCATTTCTTATCGTATAAATTACTTTTTAATTTCACTTTCAATATACGTTATTAAAGGGAATAGACATAGCTTCTTGTCTCATGATCAAGCTGTCTGATTGTATCAAGGCTGGGATTCATGATCGTGTTATGCTTCGATATTGATTTTTCAATTAAATCCTCAATTTCTAAGAAAGTAATTTTCCCTTTAAGGAAAAGGTCAACAGCTGCTTCATTTGCTGCATTTAAAACCGTTGGCATCGATCCACCAATTTTACCCGATTCAAATGCAAATGCTAAACAGCGGAATCGTTCGTAATCCATCTTCTCAAAATGTAATGTGCCAATATCAGCTAGATCTAGCTTGCTCATCTGCTTTCTGGGGAACCTATCAGGAAAGGTGAGAGCATACTGTATAGGAACTCTCATATCTGGTGTTCCAAGTTGTGCCATTACAGAACTATCATGAAATTCCACCATCGAGTGAATAATGCTTTCTCTATGTAAGAGAACATCTATTTTATCAAACGGTATATCAAACAGCCAATGCGCTTCTAAAACTTCTAGTCCCTTATTCATCATTGTCGCTGAATCAATGGTGATTTTCTCTCCCATTGACCAATTTGGATGATTTAGAGCTTCTTCAACTGTTACACCCAATAGATCATCTCTCGTTTTATCTCGAAAACTCCCACCTGAGGCAGTAATGATCAATTTCTCAATATTCTTTTCTTTTTCACCTTGAAGGCATTGAAATATAGCAGAATGCTCACTATCTACTGGTAATAAAGATACACCTTTTTCTCTAGCAGCCTTCATTACTAAATGTCCTGCGATGACAAGTGTTTCTTTATTGGCAATTGCAATATCCTTTCCCGCCTCAATTGCTTGAAGTGTAGGGTATAGCCCAACACTTCCTAAAACAGCATTTACTAATATGTCAGCGTCTTGCTGACATGCAACTTCGACGAGTCCCTCTTCTCCGAAAAGAACTATCATTGACGATGTGTATTCTGATTTAATTTTAATAGCATCTTCTTCACTTTGAACAGATACCATTCTAGGTTGAAATTCATTGATAATTTTTCTCGTCTCATCAATATTTCTACCTGCAGACATTGCTACCAGTTGAAACTTGTCAGGATGTTCCCTTATGATGTCCAAGGTTTGCATTCCAATGGACCCCGTAGCACCCATTAAACTAATCTTCTTCAATCTTTTCACTCCTCAATCTCTGCCAACCGTTTAAACGAAAACAAGAAAATGCAACAAAGGAAGAACAAATAACAAGCTGTCGAATCGATCTAGAATTCCACCATGACCTGGCAGCAGTTGCCCAGAATCCTTTACTGCATAGTGGCGTTTAAGAGCAGATTCCACTAAATCCCCAATTTGTCCGAAGACAGATAATATTGCTGTTACAATAAAGAGTTTTGGAATAGACACTCCCCCCAAGTCAACAAAGAAAGTGAATAATACCGCGACAATTAAAGCACAGACAACACCACCAAGTGCACCTTCAATGGTTTTGTTAGGGCTTATATCAGGCCATAACTTCTTTTTCCCTATTGCCCGTCCAATAAAATAAGCCCCTGAGTCTGTTGTCCATATAATAAATAAAGCATAAAAAACAAAGGCCAACCCTTGATCATGATTACGTGTTTCAATAAAGTAGTAGAAACCAATCCCTACATATAACGTGGCAAGTGTCGCAAAGGCAACATCATCAAATGTAAAACGATTTTTTGTCACCACGGTATAAGTCAAAAATAATAGAACAGCTAACAAGGCTAATTCAATTTTAGAAAACCCCATATCTTCTAATACTTTATTATATTGACTTGGCAACAAAAAAATCCATAAAAGTGCTATAGATATCATGCCAGGTATTGATAAGATTCTTTGATTTCTCATTTTTAACGTTTCAAATAAAGCAATTGTTGCGAGTAAATACGTTAAAATGATAAACGGCATATTACCGTATAAAACGATAGGTAAAAACACTGCTGCCGCAACTATAGCGGTAATAATTCTTTGCTTCATTTTAATTCCTCACTTTGCAAACCACCAAACCGTCTAGAGCGACCTTGAAAAGCCTCAATCGCTTCGATTAAATGCTTTTCTTCAAAATCTGGCCACAATACAGGTGTAAACCAAAACTCTGTATAAGCTAATTGCCAAAGCATAAAGTTACTTAGTCGAATCTCTCCACTTGTGCGAATTAACAAGTCCGGATCTGGTAATTCTTTAGTCATCAGATAGTTTGAGAATGTCTCTTCATCTATCTGACCTTCATCTATTATACCATTATTTACATCTTTTAAGACATTTTTCACTGCATCAAGGATTTCAGCACGTGACCCATAATTAAGTGCAAAATTTAATACAAGTCCGTCATTATCTTTTGTTGCATCCATTGCATTCAATACGGCACCTGCTGTGTGATCAGGCAAATTCTTATCATAGCCCATCATTGTCACACGAACGTTTTCTTCTATTAATTCAGGAAGAAATTTACCCAGAAACTCTTCAGGTAGCTTCATTAAATAATCTACTTCCATTTTAGGTCGTTTCCAATTCTCTGTAGAGAATGCATATAAAGTAAGGGTTTTAACACCCAGTTTATTCGCTAATCGGGTGATTTTACGAACAACCTTCATTCCTTCATGATGGCCAGCAACGCGTGGAAGAGCTCTCTTCTTCGCCCATCTTCCATTTCCATCCATAATAATGGCGATATGATGGGGAATAGAATGCTGTAATACTTCTTGGAAACGGTCATCAAAAGCGATATCTTTTTTTTGACTTTTCCATAACTTCATTTTATTTAACATAAATAAATCCTCCACTACACTATCAAAGAAAGTTTATACCCTTACTATCATAACAAAAAACAAACAGGATATCTGTAAAAAAATTAGTATTCCAACTTATCAGATCACACATTTAATGAAAAATTTTTCATTTTTTAATATTAAAATCCTTTTTTTTATGTAATATTGTATTATATTTCTATGAGTAAATGACTTTAAATGATAAAAAACCCCCTAATATAGAGGGTTTTCGATCATACTTCAAGAATTTCTTTTTCTTTATCCTTTGTAATACTATCAATTTTAGCAATATTTTCATCTGTAAGCTTCTGAACGTCATCGGAGTAACCTCTTAAATCATCCTCTGTAATTTCGCCGTTCTTCTCAAGCTTTTTAAGGTCATCATTTGCATCACGTCGAACGTTCCGAATCGCTACTTTTGCATCTTCAGCTTCTTTCTTCACAAGCTTCACTAGTTCTTTACGGCGCTCTTCAGTTAATGCAGGAATCACGATTCTCAAGATATTTCCATCACTTGTAGGAGTAATTCCTAAATCAGACTTTAAAATGGCTTTTTCGATATCTCCAAGAGCTGATTTATCATATGGTTGAATAACAAGCATACGAGCCTCAGGAATTGAAATACCTGCTAATTGATTAACTGGAGTAGGTGCACCATAATAATCGACTGTGATTTTGTCTAAAAGCGATGCATTAGCACGACCCGCACGAATCGATGCAAGCTCACGTGTAAATGTTTGAATAGCTTTGGACATTTTGTCATTTGCATTTGTCATAACTTGTTTTGGCATTATACTTTCCCCCTAACAATAGTACCGATCGTTTCACCTTGTAATACTCGCTTAATGTTACCTTCTTCCATAATAGAGAATACTATGAGTGGAATGTCGTTGTCCATACATAAGGAAGACGCCGTTGAATCCATAACAGCAAGACCTTCCTTAAGTACATCCAAGTATGAAAGCTCATCATATTTTACTGCATTTTCGTCAAGTTTCGGATCAGCAGAATAAACTCCATCTACATTGTTCTTCGCCATTAGAATCACTTCAGCTTCAATTTCTGCAGCCCTTAAGGCAGCTGTTGTATCTGTTGAGAAATATGGATTCCCAGTTCCCGCTGCGAAAATGACAACTCGTTTTTTCTCAAGATGACGAATGGCCCTGCGTCTAATATAAGGTTCTGCAACCTGCCTCATATCGATGGATGTTTGAACCCTCGTTTCAATACCAATATTCTCAAGGCTATCTTGAAGAGCTAGTGAGTTCATAACGGTCGCTAACATACCCATATAATCGGCTGAAGCTCGATCCATTCCCATCTCACTACCTATTTTACCACGCCAGATGTTTCCGCCACCAACAACAACAGCTACTTCAACACCTAATTTTGAAATTTCTTTAACTTCTTCTGCTACATTTTTTATAACACTTGGGTTAATTCCGAAGCCATCAGCACCTGCTAGAGCTTCACCACTTAATTTCAATACGACACGTTTATATTTTGGAACGCTCATGTGAACCTCCATTATGTAATTATTTTCTTGAAAAATAGGGAACACACTATGTGTTCCCTAGCATTAGTAAAGTATATACTTGGCTACATTATTTTTTTACTTGGCTCATAACTTCATCTGCAAAGTTTTCTTGACGCTTCTCTAATCCTTCTCCTACTTCATAACGAGTGAAGTCAGTTAAAGTAGCACCCTTAGATTCTAAGAACTGACGTACTTTTTGATCTGGGTTTTTAACGAAAGCTTGATCAAGTATACAGATATCTTCAAAGTACTTACCAAGGCGACCTTCTACCATTTTAGCCACAATATTTTCTGGTTTACCTTCATTAAGAGCTTGTTGTGTAAGAACTTCACGCTCACGTTCTACTTCTTCAGCAGATACTTGATCACGTGAAACATATTTAGGGTTTAAAGCAGCAGCATGCATGGCTACATCTTTCGCTACATCTGCATCTGTAGTTCCTTCGACAACAGCAAGAACTGCGATACGGCCACCCATGTGTAAGTATTCACCAAATGCTGCATTATCACCTTTTGTACGAATTTCGAAACGACGAAGAGTGATTTTCTCACCAATTTTAGCAATTGCAGCGTTAATGAATTCACCAACTGTTGAACCATTTTCCATTTTAGAATCTTGAGCTTCTTCAACAGATGCTGGCTTGTTGTTTAAAAGATGCGTTCCAAGCTCTTTCACAAGATTTTGGAAGTTTTCGTTTTTAGCAACAAAGTCAGTCTCAGCATTTACTTCTAGAATAATTGCTTCATTACCTTCACTTTGAATATAAGTAGTACCTTCAGCAGCAATACGGTCAGCTTTTTTAGCAGCTTTTGCAATTCCTTTTTCACGAAGGAAATCAATTGCTTTATCCATATCCCCATCAGTTTCTGTTAACGCTTTTTTACAGTCCATCATTCCAGCGCCAGTTTTTTCACGAAGTTCTTTAACCATTTGCGCAGTAATTGCCATAATTCTCTTCCTCCTTATATTTACTATGTAAAATTAGTAAATCCATTTATTAACTTTTTCATACCAAATATCAAGTATTCTTTAAAAAAAGGTGATAAGGGCAGGTCCCTGTTATCACCTTTTTAACATCATTACTCAGCCGTTACAGCTACTTCTTCACCTTGCTTAGCTTCAAGAATAGCATCAGCCATTTTACCGGTAAGAAGCTTAACTGCACGAATTGCATCATCATTTGCAGGAATTACTACGTCAATTTCATCTGGGTCGCAGTTTGTATCAACAATTCCTACGATAGGGATGTTTAATTTACGAGCTTCAGCAACTGCAATACGCTCTTTACGTGGGTCGATAATGAATAGAGCATCTGGTAGAGATTGCATATCTTTAATTCCGCCTAGGAATTTAACTAAACGTTCATGCTCTTTTTTTAGTTGTACTACTTCTTTTTTAGGAAGAACTTCAAATGTTCCGTCTTCTTCCATTTTTTCAATCTTTTTAAGACGAGTAATACGCTTTTGGATTGTTTCAAAGTTTGTAAGTGTTCCACCTAACCAACGTTGGTTGATGAAATACATTCCAGCACGTTCTGCTTCTTCTTTCACAGATTCTTGTGCTTGTTTTTTCGTACCAACGAAAAGAATTTTACCGCCGTTACCAGCTAATTCCTTAACGAAGTTGTAAGCTTCTTCAACCTTTTTAACTGTTTTTTGAAGGTCGATAATGTAGATACCGTTACGCTCAGTGAAGATATACTTCTTCATTTTTGGGTTCCAACGGCGAGTTTGGTGTCCGAAATGTACACCAGCTTCTAGTAATTGTTTCATTGAAATTACTGACATGTGTGTTTCCTCCTAAATGGTTTTTTGTTTTCCTCCGCTTCATTCATTTTCAAATAAAGACTATTGAAAAATAGCACCCTCTATTTAAATCCAGAAGCGTGTGTAATAACACCATGAATTAATATAGCATAACACTAAGGACCAATCAAGAAAATTTTACTGATTTTGATTGAATTTAATTATTAATTCTACTTCAGTCATTCCTTTATCTAATCTTTTGGCAATCTGACTAAGATCATATCCCTGTTTTTTAAGCATTAAAATTTGTTCAAATTCAGATTTCTCTTCTTTTTGAGCTAAATTAAGGTAGGATAGATCATCATCATAAGTTGTGACTTCCTTTTTGTGATCATTTTTATATGCTTTTATTGCAGTTGCCTTTCTATATGAAAGAGGGGACTCTAATGTACTCTCTGATTCATTTCCATCTGACTCCTCTATTATAGTGGTTTTTTTTGAGTAGTTTATAAATGATGTATCTCTATCAGCCTGGGACTTGTATCGTTCGTCAAACCTTCTAATAAATTGTTCGTTTTCCTCTTTCATTTCTATAAGATAAGTTGAAATCACTTCCTCCATATCTTCTAGCATTTTCTTCTGTTGTTTCTCAACATTCAAAAGGCGATTCTGTCTAGTATATAAAATAACGATTGCTAAAAGAGCAACCGCATTAAGTATAAAACTAATGATTATTAAAAAAACTGTTGTCATTTTCTCACCTTTGTCTTTCGTTTTTTCTTGGAATTCGTGATTACCCATTATAATCTATTAGAATTCCCTTGTATGGATGATGTGATGAGTGTTGGCTGTTTTCTTGTTTCTTCTTTCTATTTATATGGTTGACAGAATCTCTGTGGCAAGAGTCTTCCGCTATCATTACGTCCTGTTTATCCTCATTTTTATTGACATATGTTCTCTTTTCCGTTAATTCTTTTGCTGACCCTTCTGCAGCATAATTTTGTGCTAATTGACTTTGTTGCTGCTGTTGCTCGGCGATTTTCCCTGCTTCAAAGGTTTTTGGGAGAGCAATTTGCAATTCAATCGCTTTTAGACTCATTTAAATTCCCTCTCTCTTTAACCACTATGAACTAAGAAGGTTTCTTAATTTAAAGATGGCTTTGGAATGAATTTGTGAGATTCTAGATGTTGATAAACTCATGACTTCGCCAATTTCAGTAAGAGTTAATTCTTCATGATAAAACAAACTAAGTACAAGTTGCTCTTTTTCAGAGAGCTTCTCAATGACTCTTTCAAGATCATTCAATGCTTCAACCTTTAACAAACGATCTTCTGGAAGCATTTGTTTTTCATCTCGTATTGTATATGAATGCTGATCATTTTCATCGTCTTGGAGGTGTTCGTCAATTGATAGTACATTCGCAAAGAAATGTTCATTCATTGTTTGACATACATCATATGAAGTAAGATTTAATTCCTCTGCAATCTCCTCAAATGTTACTCGTCTTAATAACCTTTGTTCCAATTGCTCTATTTTCGCTTCAATTTTTTTTGCACGTTCACGTGTCGAGCGTGGAAGCCAATCCTCTTTTCTCAGGCCATCAATGATCGCGCCACGAACACGAAAGGATGCATATGTATCAAATTTCAAGTCTCTAGTCGGATCAAATTTTTGGAGTGCATCCAATAATCCCATTAAACCTAAACTTTTTAAATCATCACGGGAAACATTTTTCGGTAAACTGACAGCAATGCGCTGGACATGATAGGATACAAGGGGCAAATACCGTTTTACAAGCATATCTCCTGCATGCGAATCACGGGACTTTTCCCATAATTTCCAATACTGTTGTTCATCCACTGTTGAGGGCTGTGACATTATAAACCTCCTCGCAGCTGCCCTACTCCTTTCAATCAATAGCAACACAAATAGATTGATTATCGGGATTAGGTACTACAATCATTTTTAGTACTATATAGATATCTCTCTTTAATAAAATCTTTAATGGAACTCTAACTACAGATTGATAGATTAAAAGGGTAATGATTTATCAACACTTAAATTTCTTTCACTCTGTGATTAACTGTTCTGATTTGAAGCATGCAGGTTTCGAGGGTAAATTCAACGGTACGTCCATTTTTTCCACCTACATCTTCTGCAATCAGAGGGATATTCAACATCCTTAATTCTTTTTTTACGGCTTCAACATTTCTAGGGCCAATCCTCATAAGGTCGCTCTTAGTTGTAAACTGAAACATTTGTGCACCACCTGATATTTTTGCTTCTAATCGTTTCGCCTGTGCCCCATTTAATAATAACAGCTCAACTAGCTCACGAACCCCAGTATCTGCAAATTTAGCCTTATTAATGATCTTTCCTTTAAAGAGGTTTGAACTTGGGAGCATTATGTGCACCATTCCTGCTAGTTCCGCTATCACATCATAAATCACAACACCCACACAAGACCCAAGACCTGAAGTTCTTATTGTTTGAGGTTCTTTAGCTATTTTCATATCTGCAATACCAACTTTAATCACATCAGGGGAAGCAACCATCAAATGACTCCTAGTGTTTTAAAAATTGTTTGAAATGAATCAGGGTCGGGTAGTAAGAAGAAGTGCCCGTTTACACTTTCTGAGTTGGGTAATTCATCTTCTTTCAACGCAGTATCAATGGCAATCACATAATCACTAACTTGTGAAACTTCAATAAGACCATAACCGATGATAGCCCCCACCATATCTATACTTAGTTCAGGAACTGATGGATATAAACTCATGTTTGTAAAATCCGATAATGCAGATAGATAAGACCCTGACAAAATATTCCCCAGCTCCTGCATTGCAGATAAACCAATATCAGAATATGGTGGTTCTTCAAAAGTGATTGAATCGTTTCCAATCATTCTTTGGGCGAAACACGTTGCTTGTTCCAAAGGAAGTACAAAAAACATACTGCCAGGAGCTTCTCCATCGACTCTTAAGAAAATGCTTAATACCACTTTTTCTATCCCACCCGCTAAATCCATGATTTCATTAAATGAAACGATTCTTACACTTGGAACTTTCATATCGATCTTTTTATTCATAAGTTTTGAAAGTGCTGTTGCAGCATTACCAGCACCAATATTACCAATTTCTTTTAAAAGATCTAGATGAACAGTTGAAAACTTTTCCTCATAATTCATATCCGTTATCCTGCTTTATTTGATATTAAAACTTTATCTAAATGTAGGAGAATTAATAGTCTTTTTTCAATCTTAGCTACTCCACTTATATATTCTGCTTCAATTCCCCCAACAACTTCAGGCTGTGGTTCAATGATTTCTAATGGAATATCTAATACATCATTGGCAGAGTCAACCACAAGACCAACTTCCATTCCTTCAATATTTACAATAATTACCCTTGTATTATCTGTTTGTTCTTGCGGTAATAAATCGAATCTACTTCTTAAATCTATAATAGGAGTCACGACTCCACGCAGATTTATAACACCTTTTACATACCGTTCTACTCTTGGTACACGGGTAATCTGCTGTATTTTTTCAATTGAGTGAACTTGACTTACTGGTATTGCATACTCTTTATCTAAAAGTTGGAATACAATTACTTTGATTTCTTTCAATGCCGCCTTTTCGCCCATATTGTTTCCCCCTACTTAATTAAAGCATTACAATCAACAATCAATGCAACTTGACCATCACCTAGAATTGTGGCTCCAGAAATTGCAAAAACATCTGTCAAGTAATTTCCCAGTGACTTTAAAACAACCTCCTGTTGGCCAATAAACGATTCTACGACTAGAGCAGCCAGCTTTTCGCCTTTTCTCACAATAACAACTGAGAAAAATTCAGCTTCTGTCTGTTCTTCAACAGGAACTTGAAAAGCATCTTCTAAATGAACAAGTGGTACTACTCTGCCTCTAAAATCAATTACTTTTTGATTATGCGCATTCATAATCTCGTCTTTTCTCACAATCGCCGTTTCAATGATCGAGGAAAGAGGGATTGCGTATTTCTCTTTTTGAACTTCTACTAACATGACAGCAATAATAGAAAGAGTTAAAGGTAATTGAATAGAGAAAACACTGCCTCTTCCTTTTTCAGAATCAATGGTGATGGAACCTCCAAGAGATTCAATTGTAGACTTGACTACATCAAGGCCTACACCTCTTCCAGATATATCAGAAATCGTTTCAGCGGTAGAAAATCCAGATGCCATAATTAATTCATTTACTTGTCTATTGGATAAAGTCGAGGCCATTTCTTCTGTTATAATCCCTCTCGATACCGCTTTACTAATGACTTTCTCTTGAGAAATCCCGGCACCATCATCTTCAATCTCAATGAATACATGATTTCCACTATGATACGCTTTTAACTGGACAGTACCGATTTCAGGTTTCCCTATTTTTACACGAACATCAGTCGCTTCAATTCCATGATCTAATGCGTTTCTAATAAGATGTACTAATGGATCTCCAATTTCGTCAATGACCGTTCGGTCAAGTTCGGTTTCAGCACCGATAATTTCCAGTTCGATTTTCTTATTTAACTCTTTTGCGAGTTGACGAACCATTCTTGGGAAGCGATTAAAAACGGTTTCAATTGGAACCATTCTCATCGTTAAAATAATCGTTTGTAAGTCTCCAGAAATTCTAGACATTCGTTCAACTGTTTCATTTAATTCCGAGTGCTTAAGGTCTTTTGAAATTTGCTCTAACCTTCCGCGATCGATCACGAGTTCTTCGAATAAATTCATTAAAATATCGAGACGTTCAATATTTACTCTAATAGTTTTGTTTGTATGACTTGATGGCTTAGATTGCGGTTTCGACTTTTCATAAGTTTGAATATTTGTTTCAGTTTGGATACTTTGTTCTGCTTTTGAGACTTCTAAAGTACTTTCATTTCCCACAGACCTTGGAGAAATGGTGCTTTCTGTTTTATAATCAATCTCTCTAATCATTTCGATTGTTACTAGTGAAATGATTACTTTCTCCACTTCTGAAACTTTTAATATTTTCTTTTTGATATCCGTTATTTCTTCTTTCGTCACGAGCGTTACAACAAATTCTTGATCAAATTGCTCCTCTTCTAATTGATCAACTGATGGGATGGACTTAATTACTTCTCCACACTTTTCAAGCACTTCAAATACCATAAAAACTCGCGCTGCCTTAAGTAAACAATCCTCTCTTAATGAGATCGCAATTTCATAACAAGAAAAACCCAATTCATGAGATTGTTCTATTACTGTTTGGTTAAACTGATCATATGTATTTCTTAATTTAATGGAGGAATTCTCTAAAATAGTTGTTACAGCAGTTTCATTAACTGCTTGCAGAGATTCAAACAATTCTCCTTTTTCAACTGCTTCTAACCTTTGTACTATTTCCGTAACATCTTTTTTTCCATCTCCACCATCAGCAATAGAAACAACCATTTCTTCCAAGTCATCAACGGCTTGAAAAACAATATCTAATAGATTAGAAGTAATAGAAATCTTTTGGTTTCGGATCCCATCTAATACGTTTTCCATATTATGTGTAAGGTTTGCAAGGTCTTCGTATCCCATTGTTGCTGACATTCCTTTTAAGGTATGAGCAGACCGAAAAATCTCATTAACTATTATTAAATTATCCGGGTGTTTCTCAAGCTCTAATAATTGCTCATTACATGTTTGTAGATGTTCTTTACTTTCTTCAATAAAAACATCTATATATTGATTCATATCCATTAGCTCCACACCTCTCTAGGGCATATACTTCATAACTGAATGAGCGATATTACCTAATTTTTCAACATGATCGACAACATTCGCTTCAATGGCTGCCTTTGGCATTCCATATACAATGCTTGTTTCTTTTGATTCAGCAATGACCTTCGAATCGCCCTTTTGCTTCAATTTCACCAGACCTTTAGTCCCATCAGAACCCATTCCAGTCATAACTACGGCAATTTTTTGCACATTTAAAAGTTTGCTGACTGATTCAAACAGGATATCTACAGATGGGCGATGTCCATTTCGCGATGGCTTTATATTATCTAATACAACTTTTAAACCTTCCATTGTTTCTTCAACTGTAAGATGGTAGCCGCCAGGTGCCAAATAGGCTATCCCTTTTTTAATGATTTCCCCTGATTCAGCTTCTTTTACTTCAATTGAACTAATCGTATTAAGTCTTTGAGCGAGAGATTTTGTAAAGCCTGCTGGCATATGTTGGACAATTAAGATCGGAGCATTAATGGAAGAAGGTAATACAGTCAAAACTTCCTGCAGTGCTCTTGGTCCACCTGTCGATGTACCTATGCAAATTAATTTTTCTTTATTCCATTTCTCAACTATAGGGGGCATGTTTGTTTTATTCTCAAATTGATTTGCCTTATGACCATAATGTTTTATAATCTTAGATATTTGCACTTTTGAGGCATTTTCGACTTTATCGATTAATTCATCTTTAATTTTGTCCAGGTCTAATGAAATGGTTCCAGATGGCTTAGCAACAAAATCTATTGCTCCAATCTCAAATGCTTTCATTGTATTTTCTGTTCCTTCATCTGTAGTACTTGAAAGCATGACAGTAGGGATTGGGTATTCTTCCATAATAACCTTCAGCGCTTTAAGTCCATTCATTTTTGGCATTTCAACATCCATTGTAATGACATCAGGCTGATATTCTTTTACTTTTTCAATCGCATCTTGACCGTTTCTTGCGAATCCAATTACCTCTAAACTTGGAGAGCTAGATAAAAAGCTCTTTACTAGCTTTCTCATAAAAGCTGAATCATCTACGATTAATACTTTCCTTTTCTTCATCTAACTCTACCTCACTAAAAATATCTTTCTTAATCGCTCAAAGAAAGGGGATCTCTCCGAAGAAACGAATATACTTTTCCCATTTTGATGTAATAAATATTGATTTGTCAGATTTAGAAGTGAGGTTGATACTTGTGAACGCGGATATATTAATAGAAAAGGGATTTGACTTTTTACCGCTTTTCGTACACTTGAATCTTCAGGCAATACTCCTAATATAGACATTTCCTTATTTAAAAATTTCTTTCCTACTGTTTGTAATCGATTAATCGTTTCATTTCCTTCTTTCATGCTGATTGCACGATTGCAAATAAGGAAATAATTTTTGTTTGGATCTTTTAAGTGAATAAATTTAATCATTGAGTAGGCATCAGTCAATGAGGTTGTTTCCGGGGTAGTGACAACGAATATATCGTCAACCGACATTAACAGATTCAATGTATTTCTTGAAGCCCCCGCCCCCATATCAAAAATAATAAAATCATAACGTGCTTGTAACTCTTGCATGGAATAAAGGAATGCTTCTATATGTTCTTTATCCCATTCAGCCATTTCATTTAATCCCGTACCAACGCTAATATAGGATATGCCATATTTTGAATCATATATAATATCGTTGAGTTCCGTGTCGAAATCATTAATAAATGTTGCTATTGACTTTTTTACATGACCACCTAGGAGAATGTGCACATTTCCCATCCCAATATCCAAATCAAACAATAAAACTTTTTTTCCTTTTTGAGAAAGTGAGAGGGAAAAATTAACGGAGACATTTGACTTTCCAACCCCTCCCTTTCCACTAACAATACCAATGGTTTTAGCTATAGATGTAGATTTACCAAGCTTTACTCTTAATGTTTCAGCTTGATCCTTCATATACTAATATCCTCAAGTATTTGATCAACAACAAATCGTTTATTAGCTTCATGAATATCCTCTGGCACACCTTGTCCATTCGTAATATAAGCAGCACCTTTTTGATGATTCAAAATTAGATTCATCATTCCACCAACCGTAGAGGTTTCATCCATTTTCGTAAAAATAAATTTCTCAATTCCATAACTTCGAAATTGGTTGGTTACTTCCTCCATATCTTTTTGTTTTGATGTCAGGGAGAGAACAAGTAATGTTTCACTCACTAACTCCTGATGGTCTAGATAGATTAGATCTTTCAAATCTTTCACGAATTGAAAATCACGATAATTTCTTCCAGCAGTATCGATGAAAATCAAATCAAAAGCCCTAAATTGATCTATAGCCTTTTGAAAATCCTCCCGCTTGTACACTACTTCAACTGGAACACTTAAGAGATTTGCATATGTTTTTAATTGTTCGATAGCTGCGATTCGATAAGTGTCTGACGTAATAAAAGCTATTTTTTTCTTATGCACCAAGACTGCTTCAGCGGCTAATTTTGCTAAAGTAGTGGTTTTACCTACTCCTGTTGGTCCGACTAGATGAATGTATCTTTTATCGTAATCAATACTCCCAAATGATAAGTTATCTAATTTTTGATAAAACCACTCTCTTTTCCATTCCTTCAATTGTAGTTTACTTACATTAGCATCAGACTTTCTCCATTTTTCATTCAAGCTTTTTGCAATTTCTATTACCCATTTCTCTTCAAGTTCTTGATGCAGCAATGGTATTAATTCTTCTTGAATATTTTGAGGATAATCTTTTAAATTTACCGATTTATATGAACTAGAAATTGAATTTAATTGGTTTTTTAACTGCTTTACTTCTTTAGCTAAGTGATCATAGTCATAAAAAGTTTGTTGTTGTACTGATTTTTGTAAAATATCTTCATCTGATGACCTGCTTGCTTTCGATACTTTCGTTTCCAGTTTCTGATCAGGTTTTGGATCAATTGCAGCAATAACTTCTATATTTTTTTTCTTAAACAATCCAAGAAAACCACCATTGTATATGATTTTAGAATTTAAAATCACTGCTTGTTCTCCAAGTTCATTTCTTATCGCTTTCATCGCTTCTGACATTGTAGAAGCGACATATTTTTTTATCTTCATTCTACGTTCACCACCCCTAAGCTTTGAACCTCAACATTTGCTTCAAGTTCATTGTATGAAAGGATAGGCACTTGAGGGAAATACCTTTCAGTCATTTGACGCAAGTACATTCTAATGGCAGGCGAGCATAGAATGATAGGTGATTCTTCCATAAGTGACAATTGTTCGATTTGAGATGCAATACTTTCTAAAATGCGTTGTGAATCATTTGGGTCTAAAGATAAGTAATTACCATGTTCTGTTTGTTGAACTGCGTCCGCTACAATTTTTTCAATTTTCCCAGACATCGTGACTACCTTTAATGAATTACCCTGTTCAACATATCGATTTGTAATTTGTCTGGCTAACGCTTGACGAACATATTCCACTAACAAATCTGTATCAGAACTCATTTTCGCGTAATCTGCAAGAGTTTCGAATATGATTGGTAAATTTCTTATTGAAACATTTTCTTTTAGGAGTTTTGATAATACTTTTTGAACTTCTCCTACTGATAGTGGGTTAGGTGTTACTTCTTCTACTAATATTGGATAGGATTCTTGCAGATGATCGATAAGCTGTTTAGTCTCTTGACGTCCTAACAATTCATTCGCATTGTTTTTAATAATTTCAGTAATATGCGTAGATACAACAGATGGCGGATCTACAACAGTATATCCGAATATCTCTGCTTGTTCTTTCATGTCTTCCCCTATCCACTTTGCCGGTAGTCCAAATGAAGGTTCTATTGTATCAATGCCTTCGATAGAATCCTCTTCAACACCTGGGCTCATGGCTAAATAATGATCGAGAAGTAATTCTCCCTTAGCCATTTCATTTCCTTTAATCTTTAAGCGATACTCATTCGGCTGCAGTTGGATATTATCGCGAATTCTAACCACAGGAATCACAAGACCGAGTTCAATCGCAAGCTGCCTTCTTATCATAACGATTCGATCAAGAAGGTCTCCTCCCTGATTTGTATCTGCTAACGGAATTAAACCATAACCAAACTCAAACTCAATTGGATCAACATTTAGCAAATTCACAACACTTTCAGGACTTTTCATTTCATCATGTTCGGTTTCTTCTTCCATTTCCATTAAATCTATTTCATCTGGTTGTGGAGTTCTTGATAACATATAGCCGCCGATAATAAGTACTGCTGCGATTGGAATCGTAAGAATGTCATTGATTGGTGTAAAGAGTCCCATCAAAAGGATTGTGCCCCCTGAAACATATAGCATCATTGGGTAGGCAAACAACTGTTTCATAATATCCTGTCCTAGATTACCTTCGGATGCAGCCCTTGTGACAACGATCCCTGTAGCTGTAGAAATTAATAGCGCTGGAATCTGGCTAACAATCCCATCTCCTACAGTTAATAATGAGAACTTTGTAGCAGATTCAGCCAAGCTTAAACCTTGTTGCATCATTCCAATAATGATTCCAAAGATTAAATTAATCATAACGATAATAATTCCAGCTATGGCATCTCCTTTGACAAACTTAGAAGCCCCGTCCATCGCGCCATAAAAATCGGCTTCACGACTGACTTTTTCTCTTCGTTCTCTTGCATCGTGCTCTGAAATCATTCCAGCATTTAAGTCTGCATCGATACTCATTTGTTTTCCTGGCATTGCATCGAGAGTAAAGCGTGCGGCAACCTCTGAAACCCTCTCAGAACCTTTCGTAATGACTACGAACTGAATGACTATAAGAATAATAAAAACTACCATTCCGACAAGAACATTTCCCCCTACTACGAACGTTCCAAAGGTTTCCACAACGTCGCCTGCATCACCAATACTTAGGATTGATCTCGTTGTGGAAACATTTAGTCCCAATCGAAAAAGCGTTAATAATAATAACAAGGATGGAAATATTGAAAACTGTAATGGTTCGTTCATATTCATTGATGTCAGAAGCACAAGAAGTGCAAGAGCAATATTTATTATGATTAGAACACTAAGCAGCCATGGTGGAAAAGGAATCACGAGCATCGCTACAATAAGTATGACACTAGCGAGTACAGATAAATCTCTTGCTGACATCAGTTTTTCTCTCCTAACTAAACGTTACAACTTTTTTTTCAACCTATAAACATAAGCTAATATTTCAGCTACTGTTTTAAAGAATTCTTCTGGAATCCCATCTCCAATTTCAGTTCCATCATATAAGGAACGAGCAAGTGAACGATTTTCTATCATCATCACATCATTTTCTTTTGCAATAAATTTAATCTTTTGGGCAATATAGTCGACTCCTTTTGCCACAACGAAGGGAGCCTCCATTTTATTTTCATCATACTTCAATGCAATTGCATAGTGGGTTGGGTTCGTTATGACTACATCTGCATCTGGAACTTCTTGCATCATTCTTCTCATAGCCATTTCTCTCTGCTGCTGCTTGATTTTTGATTTTATTAAAGGGTCACCTTCAATATTTTTGTGTTCATCCTTAACATCCTGTTTAGACATTCGAATATTTTTTTCATAATCGTACTTTTGATAAAGATAATCGAATATTGATAAAAATAGTAGTGAAAGAGAAGCAGCCATACCCATTTGAATCGTTAGACTAAGCATAGTAACCAGCGAATCATAGGTAGATTTGAAAGCTAACCCTAAAACTTCATCAATTCTTAACCAGAGAACAAAAAAAGTAATGACCCCAACAAATGATATTTTCAATATCGATTTTAATAACTCTACAATTGCCCTCATAGAGAAAATTCTTTTTGCTCCCTTAATTGGATCGATTTTCTCAAGTTTAGGCTGAAGAGGTTCACTAGTAAACAACACTCCAACTTGTATGTAATTTGATAAAATTCCAGCTATCATCGCAACAATCATGATAGGTCCAATTAGTAACGCAATTTCTTTCAGAAGATCGATCATAATGACATGGACCGTCTCTTCTGATAGATCCATCAACATATACTCTTTAAAGGAATGACGGAAAAGATTGAATGCAGTATCTCCTATGAAAGTACCTGAAAAAAGAAAAAATAAGAAAACGGCAAACAAAATAATGGCCGTGTTTAGATCCTGACTCTTAGCCGTTTGCCCTTTTTTTCTTGAATCCTGGCGTTTCTTTGGTGTCGCCTTTTCAGTTTTTTCACCACTAAAATATTGAAGATCAAGTGATAACAGATTCACCTTATGTGCCCCCAATTAATCTCATTAAATCTCTCATAGTAACGAACATCATTTCAAATAATTCCTTCATAACAGCCATTAGAATAGCCATTACGATAAACAATACTATGAAACTAACGGCAATCTTTATCGGAAAACCGACAACAAAAATATTTAATTGTGGCACCGTTCTCGCTATAATACCGAGAGCAACATCTACAAGAAACAGGGTAGCAACGACAGGAATCGACATTTGAAAGGCAATAATATAGACGGAATTAAAAGTGTTTATGATAAATTCCACGACATCATCGTCCTCAAAAGGAATCGATAATTGTTCCATTGGGACATATTCATAGCTGTAGAAGATTCCATCCAAAATTAAATGATGACCATTAAGAGCTAATAACAACAATAAAGAAAAAGTATATAAATATTGACCGATGAGGGGACTATGTGCCCCGGTTTGTGGATCAATTACATTTGCAATCGCAAATCCCATTTGAAAATCTATAAAGCTGCCGGCAATTTGAATGGCAGAAATAATCATATATGCCGCAAACCCAATGAGAAGACCAACCAATGCTTCCTTGATAACTAACAATAGATATGTCCCATCAATTTCAAAAGGAGTTGCTTCAATGGAATAGTACATAATCCACGAAAGAACGATGGAAAATCCAATTCGATGTCTAGCAGGGATCGTACGATATGAAAATAAAGGCATTGTTACAAAAAAACTTGTCACTCTTACAAGTATTAATAAAAAAACAGACAGATTCGGGATAATATCATTCATTACTTAACCTACGAACCTTGTAAGATTTGAGAAAATTTCGGAAGCGTAAGTGACTAGTTTCGTAAGCATCCATGGTCCAAAGAACACGATTCCAATTAACACAGCAACAATCTTAGGAATAAAAGCTAGAGTTTGTTCCTGAATTTGTGTTGTTGCTTGGAAAATACTCACAACTAGCCCGACGACTAGTGCAAGTAATAACAAGGGACCGCATATAATCAATGTTGTATAAACTCCTCTTTCTGCCAAAGCGATCACCGATTCAGTACTCATACATATCACCTACTTAAAAACTTTGTAATAGAGATTTCATTACTAAATACCAACCATCTACTAGCACAAATAACAAAATCTTAAACGGTAATGAAATCATCACAGGAGGTAACATCATCATTCCCATTGACATTAATACACTCGCAACAACCATATCAATAACAAGGAATGGAATAAAAATCATAAACCCAATTTGAAAAGCGGTTTTGATTTCACTTAGTGCAAATGCGGGTACCAGAGAAGTTAATGGAATATCTTCCACACTTTCTGGTGCCTTTGCACCTGAATAATTTAAAAAGAGTTCTAAATCTTTTTGTCTTGTATGCTCACTCATAAAATTTTTAAATGGTACAGCTGCCTTCTCATATGCTTCTTCGAGATTAATTTCTTCATTAAATAATGGGGTTAATGCCTGATCGTTCACTTCTTGAAAAGTAGGTGCCATAATAAAAAACGTTAGAAATAACGCAAGACCAATCAATACTTGATTAGGTGGCATCGATTGGGTTGCAAGTGACGTTCGAACAAACGATAACACAATGATAATTCTTGTAAAAGACGTCATTAAAATAAGAATACTAGGTGCTAAGGACAAAACAGTAAGCAGCAAAAATAATTTAACAGAAGTAGAAACTGCATCAGGTGAAGTTCCGTTAAAGAATTCCATAAACTCATTCATTTGAACGATTCTCCTTCTCCTCAAACTCTTTCATCAGCTGTTTCCTTCCATTTCGAAGCTCATTGATCTGTTTCGTTAAAATAGAGTTGAAGGGCTGATGGCTGCTGTTTTGTTTTTTTTGCCCTAACCATTTTGTAATAAGATCCTTTTGATTTAAAAGTTGATTGTTTTTATCATCATAAAAGCTAAGAATCTCATCTTTTTCTTTCTCACTATCTATTTCCTTTAATAATTGAATGTCTTCCCCTACTCCTAGGACTAGTATACGTGTTCCCACTTTTACGACTTGAACGGAACGATTACCTCCTAAAGGTGTTCCTCCTAAGTTGTGAATAAGTTTTGACTGTTGAAATGACCGACTTTTTTGATTGATAACTTTTAATAATCCATATATGAGTGCAATGACAAACACTAGGGCAAAGAGCATTTTGACATAATCAAGAAAGCCGACTCCTGCTGCATTCGTTGATTCTGGATTCGATTCATTTTCATTATTTGTTTGCGACGGAGAATCCTCTTTACATTTCTCAGGATTCTCCATACATTCTTTTACATTACCCTTAAACTCCGCATGAACTGTATAGCCAATAGTAGAAGAAAAGGTCAGCAGGATTGCAAGAATAATAGTAACGTTTAGTAATTTGAACAAAACTAGAGCACCTTCTTGTGTTGATTGGTTAGTTTAAAGCTTTTTGAATCGCTTCACAAACACGATCAGCTTGAAATGGCTTGACTATGAAATCCTTAGCCCCTGCCTGAATGGCATCAATGACCATTGCTTGCTGACCCATGGCTGAGCACATAATAACTTTTGCACTGCTGTCAAACTCTCTAATTTCTTTTAACGCAGCAATTCCATCTTTCTCTGGCATTGTAATATCCATAGTAACTAAATCTGGATTTAATTCTTTATATTTTTCAACGGCTTGTACACCATCTGCTGCTTCTCCAATTACTTCATAACCATTTTTTACCAGTATATCTTTGATCATCATTCGCATAAACGCTGCATCATCTACGATTAGAATTTTGTTTGCCATTTCATAAACCTCCAATAACCTTATTTTAATCTTTTTAATCTATCAGATTGGCTAACGATATCGGTAATTCTAACACCAAAATTTTCGTCTATAACAACGACTTCCCCTTGTGCTATAAGTCTACTATTTACAAGTATATCGACTGGCTCACCTGCAAGTTTATCTAGCTCAATGATAGAGCCAGATGATAGCTCCAAGATATCTTTCACAGAACGCTTCGTTCTTCCTAACTCAACAGATACATTTAATGGGATATCAAGTAACATATCCAGGTTTCTAGATTCATGATTTAGATTACTAGTCTGTGCAAATTCAGAGAAAGAGACAGGTTGGACATTAACCTTTTGTTGAGTCGCAACAGCTACATTCCCAATACCACTAAGATCAGTTTCAGTGGTTGGACGATTTGTAATTTCATTCTGCGAAGAAATCTCCTTATAGTCCGATTCCTGATTTTTCAATGGTTCCTGTACAGTGGGTTCATTTTGACTTGTTAATTCTTCCACTAAACTTTTCGCGAAATGAAGGGGAAGCAGCTGCATAATACTAGAATCAATTAGATTTCCAATTCTTAATGAAAACGAAACACGAACCAGCAAATCCTGTTCCGGTATGTTTTCGGTTCCTTCACCTTCAGGAATGTACATAAGGTCAATCGAAGGGGGAGATATATCAACTTTCTTGCCAAATACCGTTGACATGCTTGTTGCAGCTGACCCCATCATTTGATTCATTGCCTCTTGTACAGCACTTAATTGGATTTCTCCTAGGGAATCAGAAGGGTTAATCCCATCCCCTCCTAACATGAGATCAGCAATAACGGCTGCATCCGATTGTCTGATAACTAATAAATTTGCACCAGAAAATCCTTCTGTATATTGAACCTGAATCGCTACATATGGATGAGGAAATTCATCCTGCAAATTTCCTTTATCAATGATAGAAACTTTCGGAGTTGTAATTTCTACCTTTTGATTCAATAATGTCGAGAGGGCAGTCGCAGAACTGCCAAAAGAGATATTTCCTATCTCACCTAAAGCATCTTGTTCAAAGGAATTGAGATATTCCCCTGTATTGATCGAGGTTGATCTGGCATCATTACCTTCATTGGAAGTTCCCCGGAGAAGTGCATCAATTTCATCTTGCGATAACATATCATCACTCATCATCCTCATCTCCCCCTTTCATTGTGTCTATGATTTGTACAGCTAGCTTTTTGTTTACTTTACCTGGTTGACCCGTAAATTTCGGTATATCGCCTATCTTTACTACTAATGGATCGGCGATACTCGTTTCTAATTCAATAACATCTCCAATGGATAGTGATAAAAAGTCTTCAATACTAATGCTTGATATTCCTAACTCAGCAGATATAGGCAAGTCAGCTTTTTTCACTCGTTTTTCCAAATTTGTAATCTCTTCAGGTAAACGTTCCGTTTTCTTCGTTTGCATCCAATAGCTTACAGATAACTTTGGTATTATTGGTTCAAGAACAACATGAGGAATGCAGATATTGATCATCCCGCTCGTTTCCCCAATGGTGGTATTCATTGAAATGACTACCACCGTTTCATTCGGAGATACCATTTGTAAGAATTGAGGATTCACTTCAAATTCAGCAAGAAACGGATCGATATCAGCAATATTACTCCATGCATCTCGTAAGTTTTCAAATGCTCTTTCAAAGAGATTAGACATAATCTTCGTCTCAATTTCAGTTAAATTTTCTACCTTATTGACACCTGTCCCTTTTCCCCCCATCACTCTATCCATCATCGAATAAGCAATATTCGGATTCACTTCCATTAGAATCCTACCATTTAAAGGTGGTACCTCAAATACATTAAGGATAGTCATGTTCGGGATGGATCGAATGAATTCTTCATAGGGAACCTGATCGGCAGAAACAACGGAAATTTGTACATATGTTCGTAGTTGCGCCGAAAAATAAGTGGTTAAAATCCTGGAAAAATTTTCATGTATCCTTGTTAAACTTCTCACTTGATCTTTTGAAAATCTTAGTGCTCGTTTGAAATCATAAAGTTTAACTTTCTTTTCTTCTTCTTCTTTTTTTAATTCATCTGCGCTCATTTCTCCCGTTGATAGAGCAGATAATAAGGCATCAATTTCATTTTGAGATAAAACATCACTCGACATTTCCCCACCCCCTGTTTCTTAATGTTATTGAATAATATAAGAGGTGATATAGACCTTCTCTACTTTTCCTTCTTGCATGAGAGAATTTACCTTTTCCTCAATTTGTTCCTGAAACTCGAGTTTGCCTTCTTTTCCTTCAAGTTTCTCAGGAGTTAACTCTGATAACTCATTTATAATGATATTTTGAACTTGAAAATCTCTTTTTTGTAATTCTTCTTTCGCATCCTTATTTTCTGTTTGCATTTTAAATGAAATTTTAATAAAATCATTATTTCTCAAATTCGTAGTAATTTCAGGAATATCGACTGAAGCTTCTAACACTTCGTCAATAGTAGGTTTAGTGTTTTCATCTTTATCAAACTTGAGGATGACAATGAGGGCCATTACACCAACAAGAAGAGTGGTTGCTATCAGAATAAGTGTGACTGTAAGAAGCTTATTCTTCATCTTCTAACCTCCCTGTGAAGTTCCCACCTAGAATTTGTATGTTTTTATAGAAAATATGCGCTAATTGTTGGACTTCATCTTCTCTTTCTTTCACAACAAATTTTCGACCATTTGTCAGAGTAATTGTCGTGTCAGGAAAGGTTTCAATCGTTTCTATGTATAACGCATTTATTGTGAATTTTTTTCCGTTTAATCTTGTTAGAGAAATCATAGTGATAGCTGGGATGACAAAAGTGTTTTGCTAGAATTTAAATGTTACGCCACGCCATCCCATCCCTCCCTTACTATCTATTATCGTTTTAAATTTATAAGCTCTTGGAGGATTTCATCTGATGTTGTAATAATTCTCGTGTTTGCTTGGAAACCACGTTGAGCGGTAATCATTTCAGTGAATTCCTCTGATAAATCGACATTTGACATTTCAAGCGCTCCGGATAAGAGACTTCCACGCCCCTCTGAAGCAACTCCATAATTCGGTAAACCTGAGTTATTAGATTGTTGAAAAAGATTACTTCCTGCTTTCATCAATCCCCCACTGTTGGAAAAAGTCGCAAGTACCAATTGGCTTAATACCCTTACTTCACCATTACTAAATACTCCATTTACTTCACCAGAAGACCCGATGTTAAAGCTTTCCAAATACCCTTCTGAGTTACCGTCAACTGTGTCAATATTAGCAGAAGTTGAACTATCAAATTGAGTAAGTTTCGAAAGATCAAGATTAATGGTCTGCCCTGACTCAGCATTATTTGTCAAATTTAATGTAAATTGATTACTCCCGCTTACAAAAGCTCCTTCAGAATCAAATTTTAATGTTCCTGTTACAGAATCCCCTTCAAAAGATACCCCTGCTGAAGTAGAAGTGACTTCATAAGCCCAAGTGTTATCTCCGTTATTTGTAAGTACTATTCGAAGATCCAGGTCTTGTCCCAAAGAATCTTTCACTTTAAAGTCAATAACCTCTTGTTCATTTCCTGGTTGACTGTTTTTCAGGTTCCCCTTTAATGATAGATTTGATGTAGCCTGTGGAGCCATCGTAGTATCCGTATCAATAACGATATCATTTAATGCGGTTTGGTTGATTGTCCCATCAGCACTCATTCCGTATCCTTGCACTAACTGACCCTGCCCAGTAACAAGACGACCTTCAGAATCCAAATAAAAATTACCTGCTCGTGTGAACATTTCATTATTCCCTTGACGAACAACAAAATAACCATCACCAGAAATACCGACGTCTAAAGCTCTTCCCGTTGTTTGCATACTCCCTTGTGTGCTGATTACATCAATGGTTGCAACGGTTGAACCTAATCCAATTTGTTTAGCATTTTGTCCACCACGATTCGCTGTTGCACGACTCGCCCCTGATACTGTTTGATTCATTAAATCCTGAAAGGTTACACGACCTTTCTTATATCCGTATGTATTCACATTTGCGATATTATTACCTATAACGTCAAGTTTAGTTTGAAAATTTTTCATTCCACTAATTCCAGAATACATTGAACGTAGCATATTTCTATCCCCTCTCTTGTTATACTGCTTCATTCAATCTGCAGTAAATGGCCTCACTTAGGTCTAGCCTATTGGTCTATTAAAATGGTTCCGTTAATATTTGTGAAAATGTGTGACTGTACTTCTTTTCGGTCCATGGCAGTAATGACTTTATGTTTTTTAGCACTATTAATCAATGCCGCATCCTTCAATAAAACTTGTGATTCATTTACACCTTTACCAATCGCTTCATAGCGCCCTTTATAGTAAGTTTTTCATTAAATGCATTATTAAAATAAGCAGAAAAGGATGAATGATTCAGATTGTGTAATCTTTTTTCACTAATAGGGAAACTGGATGTAATTGGCTGCAATGAGACACTATGCATACAGTTTCTTTCCATACAACCACCCCCGATTATAATTCTATTTTAATTAACTCTTTCGCTTCTACTTTACTTCCATCTTCAAAATGCACCCAAATCGATCCATCTTTTCGAGAAATTGATTTTACTACTCCTGATTTTTCTTCTCCTTCAGCACCCCATGTAACCTTTTTACCAATTAATAATGTTGCTGTTACAAGGGATGAGTTTTCACCTGTATGATCATTCACTTGAGAAATATTTGCTGGGGTTAATATTGTTCCGTCAACCATAATAAATTCTACAGAGTTGCCATTAAAGCGAATCCCTTTTACGATCCCTTGACCTCCGATGATTTCAACAGGATTATCTTGATCTTCACTTTCTTCGACTTTATGCCAAGTTACCTGTTTTCCAACAAACTGATTATATGCAATCATTTGACTTTGACTATTTGATTCCACAAAACTTTCCATCGTTTTAGTTAAGTTTGTCATTTGTTCTAATGAAGAGAATGTTGCCATTTGTGCGATAAAATCTTTGTCTTCCATTGGATTTAACGGATCTTGATTTTGTAATTGTGTCATTAAAATTTTAAGGAAATCATCTTTTCCAAGAATGTTGTTTCCGCCTTCTCTTACTTTGTTATGAAGTGAGGTATACAATAAGTTTGGATCAATTTTGGTAGACATTTCTTTCACCCCTACTCTTCCATTTTCATCAACAGTTCTTTAAAGCTTTTATCTAATTCTTCATCATTATCCGCTGTATGTTCCCGTTGAGAATGCTTGGATTGATGCTGGTTTCCATGCTGTCCTGTGTTACTTCTATCAGATGGCTTCGGACTGTCATTCATGGATTGAGAGATTTCTATCTTTTCTATTTGAAGGTTTTGGCTAGTTAAAGCATGTTTTAATGAATGAATTTGTGAATCCAATATTTCTTTAGCGCCTGCTGTACTCGCAAGGATCTTTGCTGCCATCATCCCGTCTTTTTGCACTAATTCAATTCTTAACGTCCCCAAGTGCTCAGGATAAAGTTTTACTAACAGCTTGTTCATATTAGGATTTTTTAATAATTGTGATTTTGAAATCAAATTGGAAAACTCTTTGGTGAACTGCTCATAATTTATGTTTGAGTTATCCGATTTTGTCAGAAATAATGTTAATTGCTCAATCTTTGGTATTGTCTGTCCAGTATTAAATAAAATACTTGTATTTCTTGATGTCTCTTTTATAGAAATCGATCCATTCTCAAACGAGTCTTCAACTGATGCTGTTTCAATAGACATATGGGCTTTTTTAAGAACATTATGTAAGTGTGATGATGATTTGGGAATCTGATTTGCCATGATTCCCTCTACCTTCTCAGTGATATTCTTTAATAAATTATTAAGTAAAAAACGTTTTTCCGATTGCTTTAAAGTATCAGCTTGTCCCTGAAGTGTCTGGAATACTTTTGCAATTGATAGGATTTGATTTATTTCTGCTTGTGGTAATTTCTTAAAGTCGTTAACTGGTAAATACTGAATGAGTTGCAGTGTGTCAAATAGCATTTCTTCTTCATCAAATGATTCAAGGGATTTAATTGGTTGCTGTAGTTCCGGCTTTAATTGTTGAATCGATTCTTTTATTCGAGCTATTAACTGCTTAAATTTTTTCGGATCTACCTTCATACCCTTTAAGGCATCAACTAGAGTAAACGATTTTGAAATTTCCATTCCTAATGCTTCTAAATGCCTTTCCCCTGATAGAAGGTTAAAGATATTTTGAATGTCACTAGTTTGATTCTCTTCTATCCCTTCCTGCAGGGTTCTTACGTTTCCGATTATGGCGGTGAAGCTTCCACTATATTTTTGATTACCCCCGCCCAGCTTTCCAAGAGGAATAGAACCTTGATTTCCTATACTTATTAATCCAACATTCACGGTTTCACCCCCCCTTTTAATCGTTTGCTTGTTCATTTGATTCTGATTCAATGGATATTGATTCAGTAAAGGTAGCCGCTTCTCTAGGAGGCATTTTTTCTAAAATTTTCGCTAATGAGTCAGGTTTAATATTTGATAGAATCTTTAAAGCCTCAGCCTCTTCCATTGCGATTAATACTGGAGCAGCGCTTTTAGCTGACATTGCTTCAAATGTTGAAACAACTTCCTTAAAAGCACGCTTATTATCTTCTTGTATTTGTTTTAACTCATCAATCTGCTTCTTTAGATCTTGTTCATGACGAAGCAGTTGTTCCTTTTCTTGTTCCTGATTATCAATCTTGCTTTGAAGCTGTGTAATTTTCGCATCTTTATCTTTGAGTTGTCCTTTAAGATTTACAATCTTCTTATCAAACTTTTCAATATTTTTCTTTCCTTCTGATGGTAAGACTTTTGAAAGGACTGGTATTTCGCTAACTTTTTCAAAAATATTTACTCCCATAAATGTCATAACAATTAATGTAACGATGACAGCAAATAAAAGCGGAATGATTCCTGCAAAGAAGATCCATTGTAATCGTGAAAAAGTTTTCTCATCCCTTTCTTTCTCTACTGTTTTCACCATACGTTTCACCTAATTTCCTCTGTTCATAAATTGCATGACTGTAAGTTCATCTAAAAATTTTTCTTCCGATATTCTCAATGAATCTTTAAATTGAAGAAAATCTTTTTCTTTCATTTTTTCATATTTTTTAACTTCAACACTCATCTCAGATAATTTCTGTTCGTACCAATTCATTCTATTTCTCGCCTGAATGACTAGTTCTTGATAATATTCGATTGTTTTTTCGATATTCGAGATAAATTGCTGGTAGTGCCTAATTTCATGAATGTGAAACCCGCTGATGAGTTTATTCGTTTGAAACGTTTCAAGATTTTCCTTTTTTTTCAGAAGATCATAGAGTTTTTCAGCTACCAACTCAAATTTTGAAATCGAATCCTTATAATAAACCTGAGCTTCTTCTTTTTCTTGTTCCTTTATATTAAGAACCTTTTCAAATTTAAATTGGTAAGCCATTATCTCCATTCTCCTTTATTTGCAAGGTTCAAAAGCTTTTCAACATTTTCCTCTAAACCTGTTATTTCATCTGTACTTTGTTTTAAAAACGAGATAATCTTCGGGTAGAATTCTATTGAATCGTCAATCTCTCTAGAAGTTCCTTTTTTATAAGCACCGATATTGATAAGATCTTCTGAATTGGTATAAGTACTAAGTAAATCTCTTATTCTTTCGGCTGCATGAAGATGATTCTTAGGAACGAGATGATTCATTAACCTACTAACACTTTTCAGAATATTAATCGCCGGATACTGCCCTTTATTCGCAACATTTCTATCTAATACAATATGACCATCTAATATTCCCCTTACGGTGTCAGTAATTGGCTCATTCAAATCATCTCCATCAACTAAAACGGTGTAAAAAGCTGTTATCGTACCATGTTGATTGGTACCCGTCCGTTCTAACAATTTGGGTAAAGTGGCAAAAACTGAAGGAGTATAGCCTTTGGTCGCCGGAGGTTCACCAACAGCCAAACCAATTTCCCTTTGTGCCATCGCTACACGTGTAACAGAATCCATCATTAGCATGACGTTATATCCCTTATCACGAAAATACTCAGCTATCGCTGTTGCTGTGAAGGCTCCTTTAATTCGCATTAACGCTGGTTGATCAGAAGTAGCTGCAACAACTATCGAGCGCTTAAGTCCTTCTTCTCCAAGATCCCTTTCAATGAACTCTCGGACTTCCCTTCCACGTTCACCGATTAGCGCAATAATATTAATGTCCGCTTTTGTATTTCTTGCAATCATCCCGAGTAAGGTGCTCTTCCCTACACCACTTCCTGCAAAAATACCTACACGTTGACCTTTTCCGACTGTCAGCATGCTATCAATGGCTCGTACTCCCACTTCTATTTTTTCTGAAATTGGTGGTCTCTGGAGCGGGTTAGGAGGAGATTGTTCTGTATTAACAGAAGTTAGTCCTTTCGGAAGATCTTCACCTAATAAAGGATTCCCCATCGAATCTATCACTCTACCAATAAGTGAAGGTCCTACTCTAATTTGAAGTGATTGTGATGTTGCTTCTACCAAACATCCTGGAGAAATTGCATGAATAGTAGAGTATGGCATTAAAATCACCGTTTCTTCTTTAAAACCAACGACCTCTGCTTTGATTCTCCGTCCAGTTTGTGAGAGGTGAATAAAGCATACATCTCCAATTGAACTCTCAGGCCCTTTTGACTCAATCATTAAACCTACTACTTTTTTTACTTTTCCATACTTTTTAAAAGTATTTATTGAAGGGATTTTTTCAATTAAATCTATTGCTTTCAATTGTCATCACCCTCAAGTAATTCCATTAATTTACTCTTTATTTCTGTCAATTGCTCATTAATACCTACCATAACCCTTCCATGATTTGATTCAATAAAGCAGTCCATTTCCTGTAAATCTTCATTTGGATAGAGATACAATTGAATAGTGCTTGGAAAAATTGCTTCTAAATCCTCCCTATGTGAATCAAATAATGAAAATTGAGATGGGTGAATATGAATTTGAACATGTGGTAAATCTCTTACTTCTTTTAATCCCCTCTTAACAACACTTAGAAATGCTTCAGGTTGTTCTTCCAAAATTTCGCCTATTATCTTCTCTGCCACCTTAATACCAATCTCAACAATGACTTTCTCTGATTTTTCAAGATGTTGTTGAAATTCGGTTTGAGTAGATTTAACAATTTCTTTCGCTTGTGAGATCATTTCGGTCATTTCTTGGAAGCCTTTTTGTTGACCTTCTCGAAGCCCCTGAAAGTAGCCTTCTTCTTTTGCTAAATGAGCTAATCTTTCATTTTCTTTTTCATTGCGCTCCCGTTCACGATCTAATTCTTGAATCATGCTCTCTTTCATACTTGTAGCTTCTTTAATAAGCTCGTCAGCATCTTTCCTTGCTTGAAGGATGATTTCAGATTTTATTTGTTCAATATTCTCGATTGATTGCGATGAATCTTCACAAAATTCGTTATCATTCAAAGTAATATTTCTAAGAGAAATCCTTCTGGTACTCTTGGTAGGGTATGCTTCACTGTCCGCTTTGATAATTCTAGACAATAATATCATCCCCCCCACCACGGGCTATGATGATTTCACCAGCTTCTTCTAATCTTCTGATAATGGCCACAATACGTGACTGCGCCTCTTCAACATCCCGTAATCGAACTGGCCCCATGAATTCCATTTCTTCTTTAAATGTTTCGACCATCCTTGTAGACATATTACGGAATACAATTTCTTTTACCTCATCACTTGAAACTTTCAGAGATAGAAGTAAATCTTCATTATCCACATCACGGATGACTCGTTGGATAGAACGATTATCAAGCGTGACGATGTCTTCAAAGACAAACATACGCTTCTTAATTTCCTCTGCTAACTCTGGGTCTTGAATCTCAAGTGCATCTAAAATGGTTTTTTCTGTTGATCTATCTACACCATTCAAAACCTCGACAACGGCTTCTACTCCACCTGTTTGAGTATAATCCTGAGTAACAGTCGCAGATAATTTTCTCTCTAAGATTGCCTCGACTTCACTAATAATCTCAGGTGAAGTACTATCCATAACGGCAATTCTCCTTGCAATATCAGCTTGCACTTCTTGGGGGAGTTCAGAAAGAATTTGCCCTGCCTGCTGAGGATCTAGATAAGATAATATCAATGCAATCGTTTGTGGGTGCTCATTTTGAATAAAGTTTAAAATTTGAGCAGGCTCGGCTTTTCTTGCAAAATCAAAAGGTTTTACTTGTAAGGATGATGTTAGCCTGTTTATGATTGCCGTTGCCTGGTCATTCCCTAATGCCTTCTCTAATACAGTTTTTGCATACCCTATCCCGCCTTGAGAAATATAATCCTGAGCTAAAGCGATATGGTGAAATTCTTCCAAAACATCTTCTTTTGCTTCTGAGTCTACTTTTTTCACACCAGAAATTTCTAATGTCAAACGTTCAATCTCTTCTTCAGAAAGGTGTTTATATACCGATGATGCAACATCAGGTCCTAGAGATATAAGGAGTATGGCAGCTTTTTGTTTTCCTGATAATGCTTTCTCTCTCTTAGCCAATGTTCTACCTCCTAATCCTCAGATAACCATGTACGAAGTAATTTTGCGAATTCTTCTGGTTTTTCTCTTGCCATCTTTTCCAGTTGTTTGCGTTTCATTGAACCCTCTGTTTCATTTTCTGTATTCACATCCGGGATATAGATCGTTTCCTTCTGTTCTTCAACAAGTAATTCTTCGTCCAAGTCTTTTTTGTTTCGAGAACGAATCATCAAGAAGATCAAAATGGCAATGACAGCAAGTAGTAATCCACCAATCGCATAAGCCCACCATGGTAGAAACGGCTGCTCTTCCTTATTTACTTCAAAATTCTCGGCAAAAGGTTGAACAGAAACAACTATTTTGTCTTCAATTGATTCTTCCGTTAATTCTGTTCCGACATCTTTATTAATCGATGTTCTGACAATCGTCCCAAGTATTTGTTGGATATCATCGATTCGATTTTGTGGCAACGATCCAGGGTCATTAGGATCTGGAGGTTCTACCATTACTTGAATTCCTAGGTCTCGTATTTTATATGGACTTTCAACTATTTCTTTTCTGACTCTATTTACTTCATTATTAATCTTTTCTTCTAATCGTTCATAATCACCGTTGCCTTCCCTTCCTTCTAGGTAGGATCCAGCATCATTTTGTTCTTCTGCTAAGGGTTCACCGCCTGTGACTTCGCCATTTCCTGTAAATGTCTCCGTTATTCGCTGTGCACTCACGGCGATACCTTCCATATTCTCTTCGTCAACAGGAGTCACTAAATTTTCTTCCCTATTTTCCTGTGTAAAATCAATGTCAGTTGTAACAGATACAACGACTTTATTGAAGCCAATCAATGTTCCGAGCATATTCTGTACTTGTCTTCTTATATCACGTTCAATTTGATTTTTTATATCCATTTGTTGAACAACATTACCTGTTCCAAATGAACTATTATTTTTTTCTAAGTCGTAATACTCAAAAAACTGATTCATTATGACGATATTTTCAGCAGGAAGATTAGGGACACTCTTCGAAACCAAATGATATAGTGAAGCAATTTGTTTCTGATCAAACTGATGACCTGGTTCTGTGTTTAATACTATTGATGCTGATGCATCTTGTGTTTGATCATGAACAAAAATCCCTTTTTCAGGGAGGTTAATCATGACCTTTGCATCCTTGACACCTTCAATTCCCTGCATTAAATTAGAAAGCTCAGTTTGCATAGCATCTAATTTTACTACTTCAAATTCATTATCTGTCATACCAAAACCAGCGTTTTCACTAAAATAAGAATAATCAATATTTCCAGTGTTAGGGATGCCTTCAGCTGCTAACTCAACTTTAAGAGTGTCAACTTGTTCTGCAGGAACTCTAATTGTAGCTCCTCCATCAGTTATTTCAGAAGGAATCCCTCTACCATCGAGATTTTCCTTAATAGACCCTGTCTCAGATGGTTTGAGGTTACTGTAAAGTGGTACGAGTGTCGTTCTGGTTGTAAAATAGCTAATCAAGATGATAGCTAAAATGGCAATTAAGATTGATGTCGCCATAAACCCTTTTTGTTTCCCTGTTCGAGAAGTCCAATAGGCTTTAATTTTCTCTCGATACATTTTCACTTTTTCATTCATCACAATCCCCCGGTATTTCTGTCTAGTCTATCGGGTCATAAAGTTATATTAAACTTGCATTCTCATGACTTCTTGATATGCTTCGACTACTTTATTACGAACTTCCATTGTTGCTTGAAGGGTTATACTTGCTTTTTGCGAAGTGATCATCACTTGATGTAAATCAATATCTTCCCCATTGACCAGTTTATTTGTCATCACATCAGATTGAAGCTGGGCATTATTAACTTCTTCAATTGATTGCTTTAAAAAATTCGAGAATGAGTTTTGAGTTTCTGAAGGTTTTACTAAATTTTTTTTAATCGACGGACTTAAATGATTGGCTTCTATCGAATTAATATTATGTATTGCCATCTAGTACACTCCCTACTTACCAATTTCTAATGATTTCATTAACATTCCTTTAGTTGCATTTAATACAGTTACATTTGCTTCATAAGATCTTGTCGCAGAAATTAAATCTACCATTTCTCTTAATGGATCGACGTTTGGCAATTGCACATAACCGTCCTCATTCGCATCAGGGTGTCTCGGATCATAAACTGATTTAAATGGTGTCTCATGATCTTCATTAATTCTTGTTACTTTCACACCATTGCCGTAATTCTGAGAACCCTTGGAATTCACTGCTCGGTTTAGAAATCCAGAGAATGAGTTATTTTTTGATTGAAATGTTACTGTTTTTCGTCTATATGGCTCCCACTCACCATTCACTAATTTCCCTCTAGTTGTATCTACATTAGCCATGTTCGATGAAATTACATCCATTCTTAATCGTTGTGAGGTAAGAGCCGAAGAAGTCGTGTTCATACTATGAAAAATTGACAAGATTATTTTCCTCCTCTAATAACCGATTTAAGTGAATTAAATTTACCATTCATTCGATCACTTAAAGCATTAAAATAGATTTGATTCTTTGCAAGCTCGGTCATTTCTTTATCAAGGTCCACTCCATTTCCATTGTGGTTATACTGAAAATTCTTTTTCTGAATAACCGTCGGGTGACTACTCCCGTTAGAAAAAGTGAAATGACGTGGATCTGTTCGGTTTGCTTCTAGATTATGTAAAGCATTTTGAAAATGCTGATTAAAGCTAACTTCTTTCGCTTTATAATTTGGAGTATCAATGTTTGCAATATTTTGAGAAGTGATTTTTTGCTTTAAAGAGGAATAATTTAATCCAGCTTCCAAAACATTAAATGTACTAGAGAATAGGTTCATTTCGACACCTCAATCTAAATATTTCATTATCATTACAATTATTCGACAAAATACTTCATAAGCCCTTATTATTGTAATGTTTATGTATTTTACTGTCTATGAATAATTTGTTAATTCTTCATTAATATTCAAACAACTACAGAATCATGACTATTATACTATTTTTTCATTGTTGCTTTCTGATAATTTGTTTAATAGTTTCAATTAGTTTACATATATTTCATAATGGTTCCGCAATTAATTTTCTTTTCCTCTCGGCGGATTATAATTCCATTTCTTATCAAATGAAACAATTCATATAGTTAAATAAAAAACCTCCTATTTAAGGAGGCAAATTGAAGAAAGAGTCGATTTAAATGTCAACACCTTTTCTGGTAACCCGGCTACCAATGAATTTCTCTTTTCGGCCCGTGGCTTTGCGTCCCCATCTTTCGATTGAGTTTGGCTTTATCGTCATAAAGAATATTGTCGAATTTCGTCATAATTACATTTTACTACCATTAGAGTAAAAAACAATATAATTACTCAAATATTTACTAGGACTTTTCTATCATTTTATACCTTTTTAACTATATTTTTTACGGTATATTGAAATATAACATATGTCTTTCTACATATAGTCAATTTGCATTTCTTAATTTAATATAATTCAAAAGCAAAATAGTTTGTGTAAATCCTCTATTTGTTACAACTGCATATTCCCCCACAAGGTTTTTCCTAAGATGTAGAGCTTTAATGTTGAAGTATGAAAAATTCAGCCCCTCATATTACCAAGATCACTTTATAAAATATGTCAGATAGCTTATTGTATTGCAAACAAAAAAAAGAGGATACCATAATTAAGGCATCCTCAAGATAAGAATTTTACTTATTAGTTTGTTTTCAACTTTTCAAGTTCAAATAGAAATTTGTCATTTAGAACTTTGATATAAGTTCCTTTCATTCCTAATGACCGAGATTCAATTACACCCGCACTTTCAAGTTTACGTAATGCATTTACAATGACGGAACGTGTTATTCCAACACGATCGGCAATTTTAGATGCCACAAGCAGTCCTTCGTTTCCATTAAGCTCTTCGAAAATATGTTCAATCGCTTCTAATTCACTATAAGATAGGGAACTAATAGCCATTTGAACAACTGCTTTACTTCTTGCTTCCTCTTCAATCTCTTCTGCTTTTTCACGAAGGATTTCCATACCTACAACTGTAGCACCGTATTCTCCAAGAATTAGATCATCATCATCAAAACTAGCTTGTAGTCGGGCTAAAATTAGCGTACCTAAACGTTCTCCCCCACCAATAATTGGAACAATTGTTGTCAATCCCTTTTCAAATAACTCTCTATTCTCAACTGGGAAGGCAGTATATTCACTGTTCACATCTAAGTTTGATGATGTTTCTTGAATATTAAATAAGTTCTTCGTATATTCTTCAGGAAATTGACGATCTTCAAGCATTTGTTTCATACGCTCGTTTTCAATTTGTTGGTTAATAGCGAATCCTAATAGTTTCCCACGACGACTAACAACAAATACGTTAGACTCAATCACACCACTTAATGTTTCAGCCATCTCTTTAAAATTAACAGGCTTTCCTGCTGCTTTTTGAAGCATTGCGTTAATCGTTCTTGTTTTACTTAATAAATTCATTGTTCTTCCTCCTAGTACAATTAAATGTTATCGAATATATAAATGTATCATGTTAAATAATATTAATTCATTACCCTATTTTTAAAGGTTGCAAACTTAGAGAATAAATTGGCTCAGGTCTTTATCCTTTGAAATCGCTCCAAGTTTATCTTCGACATAATTCGGTGTAATGTTGACATTTTCTAAATTAATGTCAGGTGCTTCAAATGATAAATCTTCAAGAAGTTTTTCCATGATAGTATGAAGTCTTCTTGCACCAATATTATCAGTATTCTGGTTTACTGAGAAAGCGATTTCTGCAATCTTACGAATAGCTTCGTCAGAAAATTCAATTTGTATACCTTCCGTTTCCAATAATGCAATATATTGTTTAACAATTGCATTATCCGGCTCAACTAATATTCTTACAAAATCTTCAACAGAAAGTTTTTGTAGTTCAACACGGATTGGAAACCTTCCTTGCAGCTCAGGTATAAGATCAGAAGGTTTCGCCATGTGGAAGGCACCAGCAGCAATAAAGAGGATATGGTCTGTTTTAACCGTACCATGCTTTGTTACTACTGTTGAACCTTCTACAACAGGTAAAATATCTCTTTGTACACCTTCCCTTGAAACATCTGCTGATGATTGATTAGAACCTTTGCTTGCAATCTTATCAATTTCATCGATAAAAATGATCCCTGTCTGTTCAGCTCGATGGACACCTTCAGATGTTACTTCATCCATATCGATAAGCTTAGAAGCCTCTTCGCTCGTTAGTGCCTTGCGAGCTTCCTTGACTTTGAGTTTACGCTTTTTCTTCTTTTTCGGCATTAGATTTCCCAGGGCGTCTTGCATATTCATTCCCATTTGTTCCATACCTGAACCTTGAAGCATATCAAACATGGATGGAGATTGTTCTTCTACTTCTACTGTTACCATTTCTTCTTCAAGTTCTCCATTTGCAAGTTTTTCTGAAATAATCCTTCTACGGTCCTGAAGAGTGCTTTCTTCTTTTGCTTCGGTGTTTTCTTGCTCACCTTCCGCTTGATTTCCACCAAAAATCATCTCAAATGGATTTTTGTAGCTGTTTCCCTTTTTCTTGGATGGAACTAACAGCTCAACAAGACGTTTATTTGCATTTATTTCTGCTGGCTCCTTAACTTCTTGCATTCTTTCTTCCTTCACAAGCCTAACAGAGGTTTCTGCCAAGTCTCTAACCATTGACTCAACGTCACGTCCTACATAGCCTACTTCTGTAAACTTTGTAGCTTCTACCTTTATAAAAGGAGCACCTACTAGTTTCGCCATTCTCCTGGCAATCTCTGTTTTTCCCACACCCGTTGGTCCCATCATTAAGATGTTTTTAGGTATTACCTCATCTCGAAGCTGTTCTTCTAATAAGTTACGGCGATAGCGATTTCTTAATGCTACGGCCACCGCTTTTTTTGCTTCATTTTGACCTACAATATATTGATCTAAACGTTCAACAATTTGTCTCGGGGTTAATTGGTTTTTTGGATTTTTCAAGATGTACACTCCTTTTTACAGCTCTTCCACGATTATTTGGCTGTTCGTATACACACAAATGTCTGCTGCTATATTTAACGCAGCCTCGGCAATTTCTTTTGCTGATAAATGTTCTCCAGCATGTTGCTTTAATGCTCTTCCTGCTGATAAAGCGTAATTCCCACCGGATCCGATAGCTAAAACTCCATCATCTGGTTCGATTACTTCACCGGTTCCAGAAATGAGAAGAATGTTATCTTGATCCATGACAATGAGCATAGCCTCTAGCTTTCTTAAAACTTTGTCACTTCTCCACTCTTTAGCTAGTTCAACGGCTGCACGCGGTAAATTACCGTTGAATTCCTGGAGCCTTCCCTCAAACATTTCAAATAAGGTGAATGCGTCAGCAACAGAACCTGCGAATCCAGCTACTACTTTACCATTAAAAAGTTTTCGAACTTTCTTGGCTGTATGTTTCATGACTACCGCATTTCCAAATGTAACCTGTCCATCTCCGGACATTGCACACTGCCCTTTATGATGCACAGCAAATATTGTTGTCGCATGGAAATTCCCCATTTTCTGACCCTCCAAAATAAGTTATGCTCTCGGGTGGTGATTTAAATACGTTTTCCGTAAATGTTCCTTTGTCACATGTGTATAAACCTGAGTTGAAGAAAGGTTGGAATGACCTAATAGTTCTTGAACCGTTCTTAAATCAGCTCCATTATTTAATAAATGCGTTGCAAACGTATGCCTTAACATATGCGGATGTATTTTCCCATTTAAAGAAGCCTTTTTTATCAGCTCCGTTAATATGTGGCGGATTCCTCTGGATGTTATAGGCTCCCCCCGAAAATTAACAAAGACTGTGCTATGATCCTGTTCTTTGATTAGTATATTACGCGACTGTTTTATGTATAACTCTAGAGCATCATGAGCATAGCCTCCAAATGGTACATACCTTTCTTTATTCCCTTTTCCTTTTACGAGGACGGTCGATAATGAAAAATCCATATCTGATAAGGTTAACTTTTCACATTCACTCACTCGTATACCCGTGGCATAAAGGAGTTCAAATATCGCCCGATTTCGAACTTGTAATGGCTCATCCCCTTTACATGCATTTAAAAGGCTTTCCAGTTCTTCCTCATAGAAAAACTTCGGGAGCCTTTTTTCTGATTTGGGCTGATTCACTAATGAAAAAGGATTTTCACTTGTTTTCTTATCTCGATTTAAAAATCGATAAAAACTTCGAAGGCTTGATATCTTTCTTGCAATAGAAGCTCTTGATAAGTTTCTCTCATGTAAAGACGTTAGAAAAAGTCTTGCATCTAAATACTCGACCTCATCTAACTGATTTATACTCTGTTGTGCTAAAAATAAGTAAAACTCCTGGATATCATCTTGATAGTACTCAATAGTATATTTTGAATAGTTTTTTTCTATTTGTAAATATTCTACGAATAACTGTAAAAAAAGATTCAAATTTTTCTCCATTGGTTTAACACCTCACAAGGGCTACTAAATAGTAACACAGTTTAGTAGCCCTTGCAATTAATTTTACAATCTTTTCACAAAATTTTGAATTGTTTCTAAAGCTCGATTAGCATGCTCTTCATTTCGCTCTTTTTTGTTTTTAATTTTCTTTGGAAGTTCAGGCAATAACCCAAAATTTGCGTTCATTGGCTGAAAGTTTTTTTGATTTGCTGTTGTAATATATCTTGCCATACTTCCCATTGCTGTTTCATTGGGTAGTTCCACTAGTTCTTCTTCCATTACTAATTTAGCGGCATTAATACCAGCAATTAGGCCGCTCGCTGCGGATTCAACATATCCTTCTACACCAGTCATTTGGCCTGCAAAGAATAAATTCTCCCTGTTTTTAAACTGGTAGGTAGCTTTTAAAACTTTTGGGGAGTTAATAAAAGTGTTTCTATGCATTACGCCATATCGAACAATTTCGGCATTTTCAAGTCCAGGAATCATGCGAATCACTTCTTTTTGTGGTCCCCATTTTAGATGTGTTTGAAAACCAACAATATTATATAGCGTTCCGGCAGCATCATCTTGTCTTAATTGCACGACAGCAAAGGGGCGTTTACCCGTTTTCGGATCCTCTAATCCTACAGGTTTTAATGGTCCGAACAACATTGTTTTCTTCCCTCGTTGCCCCATTACTTCAATCGGCATACACCCTTCAAAGAAAATCTCTTTTTCAAATTCCTTAAGAGGAACTGTTTCAGCAGAAATCAGTGCATCATAGAAGCGGTCAAATTCCTCTTCTGTCATAGGGCAATTTAAATATGCTGCTTCACCTTTATCATAGCGGGATTTAAGATATACTTTATCCATATCGATGCTATCTTTTTCAAGGATAGGAGCTGCTGCATCATAAAAATATAAATAATCTTCACCTGTTAAGTCTCTAAGTTTTTGAGCGAGAGTTTCACTTGTCAAAGGTCCCGTGGCAATAATTGTGGTTCCTTCTGGGATATCTGTCATTTCTTCATTATATACAGTTACATTCGGATGATTTTTTACTCTTTCGGTAACATTTGCTGCAAATTCATGTCGATCTACCGCAAGAGCCCCACCCGCTGGGACCGAACTAGAATCAGCAGCTGAAATAATCACAGAATCCAATATTCTCATTTCTTCCTTTAATACACCAACTGCATTTGTTAATGTATTTGCTCGAAGTGAATTACTGCATACTAGTTCGGCAAATTTATCTGTATGATGTGCAGGTGTTTGGCGAACTGGCCTCATTTCATATAGATTTACTTTAATCCCTCTTTTGGCAATTTGCCACGCTGCTTCACTTCCCGCTAACCCAGCTCCTACCACATTTACTACTTTTTCCATTTATATAAAGCCTCCTAGCTACACTATTTGATTCATTTTCTCGTTTCCCTATTGCATTGTACAATACTACCGGAATACACAAAAGGAAAAAGTTTATAAAGTTAGACTTCCCATGGTTATTTTGTTCCAATAATGGTTAGTTTATGGGAAAACACGAGACAAAAGGAAAGAGTGAGCATTCAAGCTCACCCTTTCTTACTAATTCTGGGGTTCTTCTTTGTAGTCACAGTTGGCACACTGTACTTGAATACCCTTTTTCAGCTTCTTCTCAGCTAACAACCCTTCACACTTAGGACATTTCCTTTCAATTGGTTTATCCCATGAAAGGAAATCACAGTCAGGATATTGATCACAACCGTAAAAGATTCGTCGTTTCTTACTTTTTCTTTCAATGATATTACCTTTTTCACATTTAGGACATTTGACGCCAATTTCTTTCACAATGGGCTTCGTGTTCCGACAATCAGGGAAATTACTACATGCCATAAACTTTCCATACCTTCCCATCTTGTATACCATTGGACTTCCACAGTTTTCGCAATCTTCACCAGCAAACTCTGGTTTAATTTCAACCTTTTCCATCTCTTCTTCAGCTTTTTCAAGATGCTTTTCAAAGTCCTTATAAAATTCATCGATAATATTGACCCATTCCTCTTTTCCTTCTTCAACATTATCAAGACTTTTTTCCATATTGGCAGTAAATTCCAGATTGATGATATCAGGGAAAAACTCCATGATAAGTTCAAACACAATTCCACCTAGTTCAGTAGGTACAAATCGTTTATTATCCAGGGTTACATAGCCTCTACGCTGGATAGTGTCCAGTGTCGGTGCATACGTTGAAGGTCTGCCAACGCCTAACTCTTCAAGTGTTTTGACGAGTCGGGCCTCTGTATATCTCGGAGGCGGTTGTGTAAAATGCTGTTTCGGATCTATCATCTTCGTCTTTGCCTGATCTCCCTTTTCCATGGCAGGCAAGATATTATCTTTTTCTTCTTTACCATCATCAGAACCTTCGATGTAGACTTTCATGAACCCTTTAAATTTCACCTTTGATCCAGTGGCTCTAAACATGACGTCTCCATTCAATAAATCAACACTCATTGTATCCATAATAGCAGGAGACATTTGACTCGCAGTGAACCTTTCCCAAATCAGCCTATACAATCTTAATTGATCTCTTGATAAATACTCCTTTACAGAAGCAGGATCCCTTAGAGTACTCGTAGGACGAATCGCTTCGTGAGCATCTTGAGTATTTTGCTGCTTTTTATCTTTTCTTTCAGTCGTTCGAGCAAACTCTTTCCCGTATTTATCAATGATATATTCATTTGCCTCTTTTTGGGCAATTTCTGATATTCGAGTCGAATCTGTTCTCATATAGGTAATTAAACCAACTGTTCCCTCTTTACCAATATCAATTCCTTCATAAAGCTGCTGTGCTAACATCATGGTTTTCTTCGCTCTAAAGTTTAACTTTCTAGCAGCTTCCTGTTGAAGGGAAGATGTTGTAAACGGGGGTGCTGGATTACGTTTTCTTTCTTTTTTTGTCACATTAGAAATTTCGAAAGTATCACCTTTCAGTTTTTTCATAATGTTTTGTACGTCATCTTCTGATTTTAGTTCCATTTTCTTACCATTTACACCGTGAAAATGTGCTTGAAAGGATTCTTTCCCTTTTTCAAAAGCAGCTTCGATTGTCCAGTATTCTTCTGGAATAAAATTATTTATTTCATTTTCGCGGTCAATGATCATCCGGACTGCAACCGATTGGACTCGTCCTGCACTTAATCCTTTTTTCACTTTCTTCCAAAGTAACGGACTAATGTTATACCCTACTAATCTGTCTAATATACGACGAGCTTGTTGGGAATCCACTAAATCCATATTGATTGGACGGGGATGTTTAAATGAATCTTTTATAGCATCCTTTGTAATTTCATTAAAGACAACTCGGCAATCAGACTTAATATCAAGATCTAAGCTATGAGCAAGATGCCAGGCAATTGCTTCTCCTTCACGATCCGGATCGGCAGCAAGATAGATCTTCTTTGCTTTTTTTGCCGCTGTTTTTAATTCTTTTAATACAGGGCCTTTTCCTCTAATCGTAATATATTTTGGTTCAAAGCGATTTTTTACATCTACACCCATTTGACTTTTCGGCAAGTCGCGAACATGTCCCATAGATGCTCTCACTTTATATTTTTTTCCTAAATAGCGTTCAATCGTTTTCGCCTTTGCCGGCGATTCCACAATAACTAAGTAGTCCGACATTCAAAAGCCTCCTTAAAGAGGTAAATAATCAAGTCTTATTATTATCTCTTTCATTCTCTATTGTCAATATGACGTTCCTTTTGAGGAAACGTTTTCAAGTAATTCTTATTAGAAAAGCGCAAGCACCCTGAGCAGGCACTTGTGCTAGACACCTCTATACGGTTTGAATCTTTAATGTAAGTTAAGCCAAATTATCTACTGAACTAAAAAAGGAATATTTATTCAGATAAGGTAATGCGTCTGTTGCAAAATGTATAACAGATTGAGCATAATTGCAACCTTTTTGTATGAAAAGATAGATATTTTGGTTTTTTGCCATTAAATTACTTGCAACTCTATTTATAAAATTGTATATGTTTTTAATGAAATTTATACTCTAGTTCTGAAAAAACATCATCAGGACTTGAAATTAATTTTGCTCCCTGTTGTATAAGTTGGTTTGTTCCCCTTGATAGTGGATGATTAATGGGTCCAGGTAATGCAAATACTTCTCTTCCCTCGTTCAATCCGTATTCTGCCGTTATGAGAGATCCACTACGTTCTGCCGCTTGAGTAACAATAATCCCTTTAGATAATCCACTAATGATCCTATTGCGCAGTGGAAAGCACCATTTTTGTGGTTTCATATCTGGTGGAAATTCTGAAATGACTAATTGATCCCTCATCATCATATGAGATAGCTTAATATTTCTTTCTGGATAGAGGTGAAAAAATCCTCCTCCTAATACACCTATTGTTGAACCATTATTTTCAATTGTCTTACGATGGGCTTTCTCATCTGCACCTTGTGCAAGCCCACTTATAATAACATAGCCCTTCTGTACTAGTTTCGGTATGAGAAAATGAAGAACATTATCTGTATAAGTGTCTGCTTTCCTAGAACCAACAATAGCAATTTTACTTTCTTGTTCTAATAGATTTTGATTTCCTTTGAGGAAGAGCATCCATGGGGGATCATAGATTTGTTTTAAGAGTGGTGGATATCGTTCATCTAATATGGTGAGTAGTTGAATTCCTTTGGTTTGATAGGAGATAATTTGTGAGGTAATATCAATCGAATGCAAATCTTTATAAAATGTAGATAAATTGTGGAGTGATAAGCCTGTGATTGACTGTAATTCTGATTTGGTAAGAATATAAATTTGATCCAATGGTCGAATATGTTTAGAAAGTTGAAAAATGGTCCTCCAACCGATTCCCCGACAATGGCATAGATGTATAAGTGTTTTACGCGAACAGTCCATAAATACCTCCTTGAACTATTATTAAAGAAAAGAATGACCCCTTCTAAGAAGTACACATTACAATTTATTAAATAAACCTTAGTGTTTATTCAATAATGAAAGAAATGGTATGTCCTAAAAGAGGTCATCCTCTAGTATTAATGTGTTTTACATTGCTCGTAAAGATCTTTTTCTTTTAAAACTTTAATTAATGTTTCTCCCATTACAGATGGAGTATCTGCTACTTCAATACCGCATTCATTCATTACGCGAATTTTTTCGTCTGCAGTACCTTTTCCACCAGAAATAATCGCACCTGCATGTCCCATACGTTTTCCTGGAGGTGCAGTACGGCCACCGATAAATCCTACAACAGGCTTAGTCATATTGGCTTTTACCCATTCAGCTGCTTCTTCTTCTGCAGTTCCGCCAATTTCACCGATCATAATAACCGCTTTAGTTTCTGGATCTTCATTGAAAGCTTTTAATACATCAATAAAGTCTGTTCCATTAACTGGATCTCCACCAATACCAACTGCAGTTGATTGACCAATACCTGCTTGTGAAAGCTGATGAACCGCTTCGTATGTTAGAGTTCCAGAACGAGAAACAACTCCGACATGTCCTTTAGTATGAATATATCCTGGCATGATTCCAATTTTACATTCTTCAGGAGTGATAACTCCAGGACAGTTAGGACCAACTAAACGAGTCTTCTTGTCGCTCATATAACGTTTTACTTTTACCATATCCATAACAGGAATATGTTCTGTAATACAAATTGCTAAATCTAACTCTGAGTCAACAGCTTCCATAATGGCATCTGCCGCAAATGGAGCCGGAACATAAATGACAGACACGTTAGCACCTGTTGCTTGTTTCGCTTCTTCAACTGTATTAAAAACCGGAACTCCTTCTACTTCCGTTCCGCCTTTTCCTGGAGTTACACCAGCTACGATCTGTGTTCCGTATTCAAGCATTTGTTTCGTATGGAAAAGCGCTGTTGAACCTGTAATTCCTTGTACAACGACCTTCGTATCTTTATTAATAAATACGCTCATTACGTTCCCCTGCCTTTCTTAGCCTACTTGCTCAACAATTTTTTGTGCACCGTCTGCCATAGACTCAGCTGCAATAATATTTAAACCTGACTTTTTAAGGATATCTTTCCCTAGGTCAACATTCGTTCCTTCTAAACGAACAACTAGTGGTACCGTTAAGTCTACTTGCTTAGCGGCTTCCACAACACCAGTAGCAATAATGTCACATTTCATGATTCCACCGAAAATGTTGACGAATATCCCTTTAACATTTTGATCTGATAAAATGATTTTGAAAGCTTCTGTTACCTTTTCTGCTGTAGCACCGCCCCCAACATCAAGGAAGTTAGCAGGGTCCCCGCCATAATGTTTAATAATATCCATAGTTGCCATAGCTAAACCAGCACCATTAACCATACAACCGATATTTCCGTCTAAAGAGATGTAACTTAAATCATATTTAGATGCTTCAATTTCTTTTGCATCTTCTTCATCTAAATCACGATATTCCATGATATCTTTATGACGGTATAAAGCATTATCATCAAAGTTTAATTTTGCATCAAGTGCCATAACATTTCCGTCACCAGTTACGACAAGCGGGTTAATTTCAGCGATTGAACAGTCTTTTTCGATGAAAACATTATAAAGACCAAGCATAAATTTAGCCGCTTTCCCTACTAGCTTAGCTGGTATGTTAATGTTGAAAGCAATACGGCGAGCTTGAAAGCCTGTTAATCCAACAACAGGATCGATATACTCTTTAAAGATTTTCTCTGGTGTTTCTTCTGCAACCTCTTCAATTTCCGTTCCGCCTTCTTCAGAAGCCATAAGAACCACTTGTGAAGTAGCACGATCTAATACTAAACCAACATAGTATTCTTTTTGAATATCGCAACCCTCTTCGATAAGTAAACGTTTCACTTCTTTACCTTCAGGGCCAGTTTGATGTGTTACTAATGTTTTTCCTATTAACTCTTCTGCATATGTACGAACTTCGTCTAAGCTTTTAGCGATTTTGACTCCGCCAGCTTTACCACGGCCACCTGCATGAATTTGAGCTTTTACAACATAGACACTTGAGTCTAAGCTTTTCGCTGCTTCTACTGCTTCTTCTGCAGTAAAGGCGACTTTTCCATTTGGTACAGAAACCCCATTATTTCTTAGGAGTTCTTTCCCTTGATATTCATGGATATTCATTTCCCATCCTCCTATCAATCTTTTCAAAATATAGACTGCGCTTTCATTGTATAAAATGACAGTATATCTGTCTACCATTATAACAAATATATTATATTAATTTAAATTTTTCGAATTGTAATACGCCAAAAAAATGTATTCGCTTACAAAAACTTCATTAAAAAAACTATTTCACAAAAACATAAATAGGTATCTATGTTTAATCTTGGCAAGTAAAGGTTAACTCTATCACTTAGTATCTTTTGCAATCCGATCCATTCGATATAAAAACGCGAATACCTCTGCTACTGCTTGATATAGCTCCTCAGGCACAGACTCATTGATATCTAATTGACCGAGTAAATCTACTAGGCTTTTGTCCTCTTGAATTGGGACGTTGTGGGCTCTGGCTTTTTCAACAATGTTTTCAGCAATCATTCCTTTTCCTTTTGCAACAATCTTCGGTGCCTGTAAACCCTCCTCATTATAGCTAAGGGCAATTACTTCTTTTCTTTTAAAGCCATTTCCCCTCATATTTTAAGATCCACTCCGGTTTTTATGTCGTTATCCTGAGTGTAAGTGTAATAAGATTCAATTAAGGAATCATTCATTACAGGCATTTTAAATTGAACTGCCGAAAGTTGATAGTTTAATTTCTCTAGTCCTTTTTTTAATAGAGGAATGAATTCTGATGATAAATCTTTAAGCTTTGGATGTTCATTTATTATGTTTAAGAGTACTATTCTATTTTGTACCTGCATATCTACAATAACCTCGTTAATATATTCTAGCTTAATGTAAAATAAAATCCGACAATGCTCAGCATTCAATTCATCATTCTCATTCTTTTGACCCACCCATTGAATATGTATATCTGTCTGATGACCTAACCAATAAAAAGGAAAAGACTGAATAATTTGCAGTAATGGACCATTGTCATGTGATAATAATAGCTGCCCGTTCATCCTTAATAATAACTTTTCAGCCATTTCTTTCACTTCCGCTGCTACCCTTGAAGAGGCAAGGACTTCAAGAAGTAAAGGTTTTACCGTTTCAAGATTATTATTTGAGAAAGGTTCATTGCCATGCAATCTTGCTTCTAAATTTAATCCTAATTTCCCCAATATTTCTTTTATAGCATCTTTTATATTAAGACCAGATAATAAGTGATTCCTGTCAGCTTCAGCACGAACAATGAGATCACGTAAAAGCTGGATATAGGGCTCTTCTGATGGTAATGAGAGTAATTGACTCATAAGTTGAAAGGGATCCTTTGAGTTTGATACAGGCGAATCGAGTAAACGAATTAGATGAGATTGATTATCATGTAGTGAAACATTAGCTAATAATAAATTAAAAACCTTTAATTGTTCTGACTTTGTAAATTGACTTGGGTTATTTATGAGCTTTTGAAATAAGGTTTGGTCCATTACGGGTGTATTTCCTTTTGAAGGAAGAGCCTCTAATTGAGCTAGTTCCTCAACTAAGGATGAATTGAGAAGTGATAAACTTTTATTTTGTTTATATTGTTCGAAATGCTGATTCTCCCATGAAGAAAAATTAGCTTCTGCATTCAATACATTTAACTTTTGGAGTAATTGAAAACTAGAATATCGAGTTGAAAATGGTTGTTTTCCATCTAGAAGAATACTCATCGCTTCTCCAATTACTCGGTGAAACACTATAGTTTCAAATGGTTTTTTAATACTCTCTAATTCTGTCAATAGCTTTCGAGATGACTTATTGATCTGATTTTCATTATTTAATACCTGTGATAACTCCTCAATTAAATTGGTTATAGGTTTCACATCTTTCAGACTTATGAGACTATCAAATATATTTTTAGTCATCGGTAAATTTCGTTTCAACATTTTAAGAATGACTTGTAGTCCTGCTTGTTTGTTTTCAACCCCGGATAACCATTCACCTGTTAAAGAAACCATCTCTTTTGGGAATGAGATTCTTTCCGATAGAAATGTCGATAAGATCATCTGGTGCTCCTTAATTGGGTCGAGTCCTAGATTTTCTAGTATTGTACTAATTTGAACGGATAAATTTACCTGTTGGTTTGGAGGCGATAAGATACTCAAGGTAAGTGATTGATTGTTAAAAACCGCTTGAAACCAATATTTTTCTCCCGCTTGAACTGGCACTTCTAAATTGGCTACAAGTCTGTGCTTCCCTATTTGAATCTCAGCAAACCCCTCAGGAAGAATTTTATTAACCTTAGCATAGATTACTTGATCTTCTTTCATTACGAAGTTCTTTTCTTTTTGTTGATAGGAGTATCCATCTGGTTTACTTCCTTGAATACCATACTGAAACATTTTCCTGTCTCCCTTAACTGTTTAGCTCAATGAAATGAGTCCATTATTGCCCTATCAGATCTTTAACCGGAGCAAAGGACTTACGATGGATTGGTGTTACTCCATGCAAATTCAGCCCATTAAGATGTTCACTTGTCCCATAACCCATATTCTTTTCAAAACCATAGCCCCTGTACTCCTCAGCATATTCCTTCATCATGTGATCTCTTGTTACTTTTGCAATGATTGATGCAGCAGCAATCGAAACACTTTTGGAATCTCCTTTAATGATTGACTTTTGAGGATAAGGGACTTCTAGTTGCATAGCATCTATCAATAAATAATCAGGCTTTTCCTCTAGCTGATGAATGGCTGAAACCATCGCTTTTTTAGTTGCTTGATAGATGTTAATTTGATCGATTTCCTTAGAAGATACAATTCCAATGCTTACAGAAATCGCATGTTTATGTATATATTCCGCATAAAGTTCTCTTTTTTTCTCATTTAGCTTTTTCGAATCATTTATTCCAGGAAGATAAAAGGTCGATGGAAGGATTACTGCTGCAGCAACAACGGGGCCTGCTATCGGACCACGTCCAACTTCATCAATCCCTGTAATAAATTTGTATCCCTCGTTTCTTAATTCTTTTTCAAATATACATAGATTCTGAAATTCTAGGTTGTCCGCTTCTTCTCTGCGCTTTTGCTTCATCCATTTTTCTAATAATCGTTGAACCCCTACCCGCGAATCTTTTTCAAACTCTTGAAGTCTATTATCTTTTGGATCTTCTATTTCTTTTAGTATGATTTCTATTTCTTTAATGTTTGGTAATTTAGACATATTCCCTCTCCTATATGTATCGACAATGACATCGTAAAAGTGAAGAGACTGAACCTAAATAGTGTCAGTCTCTGTCATATTTCTATAATTTTTCAGGTAAATCGAACGTTATCTTTCCTAATCGCTGATCGCGAATATCTCTAACGATCAATTCCGAGGTTTTATCGTAATTGATTTCTCCACCTGCCATCAAACAGCCTCTTTGTTTTCCAATTATGTTAAACAGATCCACAATATCTTCTGAAATCTCATCCATATTGTAGCGATTCTTTAATCGTTCGGGATAATGCTTTTCTAAGAATCTAAGACCATATACGGAGATATCTTGGAGATTCAGAATTGTATCTTTGATGGCACCTGTTAATGCCAGTTTATAACCTATTTCTTGATCCTCAAATTTCGGCCAAAGAATACCAGGTGTGTCTAATAACTCCATTTCTTTACCAACCTTAATCCACTGTTGGGCTTTCGTTACACCAGGGGTATTCCCTGTTTTAGCAATGTTTTTTTTTGCAAGTCTGTTAATAATGGTTGATTTCCCTACGTTCGGGATACCAACAATCATTGCACGTATTGCCCGGGGATTCATCCCTTTCGCTTTCATTCGTTCAAACTTCGCACTTAGAATCGTTTTAGATGCCCTTACAATTTCTTGTAGACCTGTTCCGCCTTGTGCATTAACAGCAAGAGCTGTGAAGCCTTTCCCCTTAAAATATTCGATCCACATCTTTGTCATTTCTGGATCTGCCATATCAGCTTTATTTAAAAGTACTAATCGAGGCTTTTGTTGAACGATTTCATCTACCATTGGATTCCTAGATGATAGGGGTATTCTTGCATCTACTAGTTCTATGACAATGTCGACAAGCTTTAATTTTTCCGTTACTTGTCTCCGAGCTTTGGCCATATGGCCAGGAAACCATTGAATGGTCATACGACCACCTCTTTCTTTTTCTCTATACATTAGGTTTAAAAACCCTGTTTAACATAAAACTATTCCACCAAACGAATATCCTCGATTGGCCAATAAACCATATTTGTGTCTCCAATCACTTCTTCAATAGGAATTGTTCCAATATGTCGGCTGTCTTTGCTAAATTGACGGTTATCACCCATTACAAAAAGATGTCCTTCCGGCACGGTTTCTTTTCCTGTTTTCTCTTCTAAAGTAAAATCTTCTGTTAATTGTTTTCCGTTAGCTAATTTTTGCTTTTTTTCATCTAAATATGGTTCTTCATAGGGTTTGCCATTTATATATAAAGTATCATCTTTATATTCAATTTTATCACCTGGCAGCCCGATTACCCGCTTAATATAATCCTTTTTCTCTGGTGCATGAAATACAACAATATCAAATCGATCAGGTTTCCCCAGATTATAGCTTATCTTATTGACTATCATTCGGTCACCATTATCTAATGTCGGGCTCATCGATAAGCCATCAACAACAATTGGCGCAAATAAAAAGTAGCGAATAATTGCTGCTAACCCGACTGCAATAAGTAAAGCTTTGGTCCACTCCCATAATTCATTTTTCTCTCTAGCCAAAATAGTACACCACCTAGTATGTAGTATGAAATGGCGCAAGTCCTTGATCAGCATCATCATTTATATATTTAAAGAGGCTGACTTCTTGCGCTTTTAAAACGATGAACTCCAATAAGATGAAACCGTTAAACATTTTTTATCTCTTAATAAAGTTCTCCCATTCATTTTACAGAAAACGGAGTAGTTTTACATTAGTTATCTTGAATATTGCTCATCTTAGCTAGAGTTTTCTATTTTTAAAAGTAGAAAAAGGAGCTTGTAACCAAGCTCCTTCTTTCAATAGACTATCGAATTTCTTTAATACGAGCTTTTTTACCACGTAGGTTACGTAGATAGTAAAGTTTCGCACGGCGGACTTTACCACGACGAATAACTTCAAGCTTCGCGATTTTTGGTGTGTGTACTGGGAATGTACGCTCAACACCAACACCATAAGAAATTTTACGAACTGTAAACGTTTCGCTTACACCACCACCGCGGCGTTTGATTACTACTCCTTCGTATACCTGAATACGTTCACGAGTACCCTCAACGATGTTAACGTGTACACGTACTGTATCACCAGGACGGAAAGATGGTAAATCACTGCGAAGTTGTTCTTTAGTAATTTCTTCGATTAATTTGTGCATCTTTTTCAACTCCTTCCAACAGATGCTCTTACAAAAGCGATGATTGTAGCGGAACATCCAGATCGAATGACAAGTGCATTTCAGCTCAAGTCACAAAGATTATAATACCACACCCACATCCATGTTGCAATGGCAACTCAAGAATTTCTCCATTTTTCCACCCAGCTCTTTTGCTCTTCACTTAGTGGATAATTTTCTAATAAATCTGGTCTTCTTTCATAAGTCCTTCTAATAGATTCTTTTTGTCTCCATTCTTCAATAACCTTATGATTACCAGAAATTAATTCAGTCGGGACTTTTAGCCCCCTAAAGTCTGCTGGCCTTGTGTAATGTGGATGTTCAAGTAGTCCAGATGAAAAAGAGTCGAGAACCGGTGAGTCTTCATTACCTAAAACCCCAGGCAAGAGGCGAACAACACTATCAATGATTACCATCGCTCCTAGCTCTCCACCTGTCAAAACAAAATCCCCGATTGAAATCTCGTCCGTAATAACGTGCTCTCGTATTCTTTCATCATAGCCTTCATAATGCCCACAAATAAAGATTAAATGGCCTTCTTTAGATAACTCTTCCGCTTTTGATTGTGTGTAGCGTTCGCCTTGGGGGCATAGAAGAACTACTCGTGGTTTCTGGTTGTTTTGTGCTTGATTTGTTAAGTGCTCAACAGCATCAAAGATTGGTTGAGGCTTTAACACCATTCCTGCTCCTCCACCGTATGGATAGTCATCCACTTGTCCATGTTTGTTGTCAGCAAACTCTCTAAAATTAAGGACATTATATTCAACCGCATTTTTTTCATAAGCTTTTTTTAGTATTGATTCGCCAAAAACACCTTCAAACATTTTAGGGAAAAGGGATAGAACATCTATTTTCATTGTAATAACCCTTCCATTGGATCGATAATAATCTGTTTATCATCAATATTCACTTCTTTAACAACATCATCAATAAATGGAATAAGATGCTCTTTATTAGTATTGTCCTTTACAACCCATACATCATTAGCCCCTGTTGATAAAATCTCTTTCACGACACCTATTTCTTGCCCATCAACCGTTATCACTTGACACTCAATAATCTCGTGAAAATAGAATTCTCCCTCTTCTAGCTCACTTAGTTGCTCTTCAGGAACTTTTAATAGACTCCCTTTAAAGGATTCAACTTGACTAATGTTATCATAACTTTCAAATGTTAAAAGATCGAAATTCTTATGTCTGCGGTGGCTTTTCACTACTAATGGAAGCGGCTCTTCTTGTAGAGAAGAAAAAAGGTAGAGTGTATTTCCCAGTTCATACCTCTCTTCTGGGAAATCCGTTCTAGAAATGACTCTTACTTCCCCTCTAACACCATGAGTGTTTACGATTTTACCAACATTAAACCATTTTTCCATTTCATTCACCTCTAGCGTATTTCCGTTACAATTCCGTTTTTAACTACGATGGTTTTGTCTAAGATTTGTTCATCCCAATTGTCACCAATCTTTATGTCTACAATACCTTGAACTTCTTTTTCTTTCAATTCACTTTCTAGCGGAAGGATATGTAATTGCTCTAGTTGAAAATCAACTAGCTTTATCTTTTCTTGCCTCATCGACATCTCTTTTTCAAAATTGTCTTTCAGGCGTTGAGAAGAAAACTTCTTAGACTTTTCTAATTTTTTCAACTCAAAACGTAATTGATCACACTCTTTTTGGAGTTGATGTTTTCTACCTTCATACTTATTGATTAAAGTGCGCTTACTTTCCTCTGTTAATACTTGTTTTATTGTAATCTTCTGAAGGATTTTCACCTTAACGCCCCCTAATATGAATCCCCATACCTTTTCTTCAGGCAATTTCTTCAGAGATGAAAATGAACAACTTCAAAAATTTAACATTATCGATTAAAAAAGGGTATGTAAAAAGGGAGGATAATCCTCCCTCTATTCAACGATCTCTAAAAAGACCTTCTTCTGTTGTTTAGATCCTGATGCAGCATAGACCACAGTTCGAATGGCTTTCGCTACGCGCCCCTGCTTACCTATTACTTTCCCCATATCCTCAGGATGCACGGAAAGTTTATAAGTAATGGATCGATCACTTTCTTCTAGGTTAATGCTAACCTCATCAGGGTAATCAACCAAGGGCTTGACAATCGTTAAAATTAATTCTTTCATAGGCTAAATGCTTACTTGCTATTCTTAGCATTGTGGAATTTTTCCATAATGCCTTCTTTTGAGAAAAGGTTACGAACTGTGTCAGATGGTTTAGCACCATTTTGTAACCATTGTAGAGCTAGGCTTTCATCGATTTTAACTTCAGCTGGTTGTGCAACTGGGTTGTATGTTCCCACTGTTTCGATGAAACGTCCATCACGTGGTGAACGAGAATCTGCTACTACAATACGATAAAAAGGAGATTTTTTAGCTCCCATACGTTTTAAACGAATTTTTACTGCCATTTTTAAAGCACCTCCGAATAGTTTCACACAAGATAGTATAATATCAAATGTATGTTTTGTTTGTAAAGTGTTTTTTCTTAACAGCCCGAATTTCTTTTGCTGTTAAGACTTACCATGGGCTACATAAATGGGAATTTCATGCCTTTTTTCATTTTGCCTTTCCCTTGCATGCCACTCATTTGTTTCATCATTTTCTTCATTTCTTCAAATTGCTTAAGTAGGCGGTTTACTTCTTGAATTGAGGTACCACTTCCTCTTGCAATTCTTTTTCTTCGGCCTGCATTAATCACTTCAGGATGTTGTTTTTCTTCTTTTGTCATAGATTGAATAATGGCTTCAACATGAACAAGTTGTTTATCATCAACTGAAATTTTATCCAAGCCTTTCATTTTGTTAGCGCCTGGTAACATTTTAATCAATTCATCCAATGGTCCCATTTGCTTTACTTGACCTAATTGATCCAGAAAATCATCGAATGTAAAGGACATCGTCCGCATTTTCTGCTCAAGCTCTTTTGCTTTATCTTCATCGACATTCGCTTGAGCTTTTTCAATAAGGGATAAAACGTCTCCCATTCCAAGTATACGAGAAGCCATACGCTCAGGGTGAAATGCCTCTAATGCGTCTAGTTTCTCACCCATCCCAACAAATTTGATAGGTTTCTCTGTAACAGAACGGATAGAAAGTGCCGCTCCACCACGTGTGTCCCCATCAAGCTTTGTTAAAACAACACCTGTGATTCCAAGAGACTCATTAAAACTTTGTGCTACATTTACAGCATCCTGCCCTGTCATTGCATCTACCACTAAGAAGATTTCATCAGGCTTAGACAACTCTTTTATGTTCTTTAATTCCCCCATTAGTTCTTCATCAATATGAAGACGACCAGCGGTATCAATAAGAACATAATCATGATGTTCTTCCTTTGCTTTTTCAATGGCTTTATCTGCAATTTCTACAGGACTTACCTGGTCCCCCATGGAAAATACAGGCATACTTAACTGTTTCCCGAGTGTTTCAAGCTGTTTGATTGCTGCAGGTCGATAAATGTCTGCCGCAACTAATAGCGGTTTACGGTTATACTTTTTCCTCAATAAGTTAGCTAATTTTCCAGTAGTCGTTGTTTTACCTGCACCCTGTAAACCCACCATCATGATGACAGTTGGTGGACGTTTAGCCGTCGCTATTTGACTTTGCTCTCCGCCCATGAGTTCAGTAAGTTCTTCTTTTACTACCTTAATAACTTGCTGACCTGGAGTCAGGCTTTGCATGACTTCCTGGCCAACAGCACGTTCACTAACTTTTTTTACGAAAGTTTTAACAACTTTAAAGTTGACGTCAGCCTCTAATAAAGCTAAACGTACTTCCCTCATCATTTCTTTAACGTCCGCTTCTGAAACTTTTCCTTTTCCACGGATTTTCTGAATCGTACCCTGCAGTCGGTCGGCTAATCCTTCAAATGCCATCTATGCCGCCTCCTAATCCAATTTCTCAAGTGAGTCTAAAAGACTAAGCATCCCACTTTTAGAAGTATTGTTATCTAACGATTCTTTCATATTTTGTAAGATGACCTTACGCTCTTGAAACTTCTGAAACAATAAAAGTTTTTCTTCATATTCTTCGAGCATTGCCTCTGTACGTTTAATGTTGTCATATACAGCTTGACGACTAACACTATATTCTTCGGCTATTTCTCCCAACGAATAATCGTCAAGATAATAGAGGGACATATAACTTCGCTGCTTAGGAGTTAACAACGATTGATAAAAATCATAAAGATAATTCATACGAGTTGTTTTCTCCAGCATGTCTTCCCCTCCTTGTTAAGTGAAAAACCTTTACATTAGAAAATATACAGGCATATTAGGTAAATGTCAAGGAATTGCCCTAATAAACTTGCATGATTTTGGGTCTATTTGATAATGGTTTTAGGATTGGGCAGCATTGAAAAAAGGACTGTCCCAACCAAGGTTGCTGGAACCACAACGTCCATATATAGAAGAAATCCTCAGACATCTTCTATATATGAGCAATTATAGTGGTTCCAGACCCCTTTTAGGATAGCCCCTTTACCATTCTACTATTTCTCTTCATCTACCAGAGTAGAAAATAGACCATACACATACTTTTCCGCATCAAATGGTTGGAGGTCGTCCATTTTCTCTCCAAGACCTACATATTTCACCGGTATTTTTAACTCATTTCGAATCGCAAGAACAATTCCACCTTTGGCAGTACCGTCCAGCTTTGTTAATACAATCCCTGATACATTTGTTGCTTCTTTAAAGGTTTTTGCTTGGATCATCGCATTTTGCCCAGTTGTCGCATCTAATACTAGAAGCACTTCATGTGGTGCGCCTGGAATTTCTCTTTCGATCACTCTCTTTACTTTTTCAAGTTCATTCATTAGATTCACTTTATTTTGAAGTCGTCCAGCTGTGTCACATAATAGCACATCCGCATTTCTTGCCCGAGCTGATTGAACGGCGTCATACATGACTGCTGCAGGATCTGATCCTGCACCTTGTTTAATGACATCCACTCCAACTCGTTCTCCCCAAACCTCGAGTTGTTCAATAGCGCCGGCTCTAAAGGTATCCCCAGCTGCTAAAAGAACTTTTTTGCCTTCTGATTGAAACATATGGGCCATTTTTCCTATTGTCGTTGTTTTTCCTACCCCATTAACCCCAACCATTAGAATGACAGTTAACCCTTCACTTTGAATGTTTAAGCTACTAGAAGTGTCTTCATCACCTTGATAAATCTCCACTAGTTTCTCTGAAATGACACTTTGTAACTCTTTTGTTTCTTGAATATTTTTTCGTTTTACTTCAAATTTAAGTTCATCAATTAGTTCCATGACGGTTTCAAAACCAACATCTGCCCCTATTAATATCTCTTCAAGCTCTTCGAAAAAATCTTCATCTACTTTACGGTAGCGTGCAACAAGATCATTGACCTTTGTTGCAAAGTTATCACGTGTTTTCGATAAACCGTCCCTAAATTTTTCTGTAACAGAATCGGATGATTGGGAAAACCTGTCTTTTAACTTTTTAAAAAAACTCAAAGCTATTCACCTCTATTTAGTCTCTAGTAATTGTTTTGAATCTTCTAAACGAACAGATACTAACTTAGAAACACCAGACTCCTGCATTGTTACCCCGTACAATACATCTGCTTCTTCCATTGTGCCTTTACGGTGGGTAATCACGATAAATTGGGTTTCCTTACTGAATTGTTTTAAATACTTGCTAAATCGATGGACATTTGCCTCATCAAGGGCCGCTTCCACTTCATCAAGTATACAGAATGGAATTGGCCGAACTTTTAATATTGAAAACAATAAAGCAATGGCCGTTAATGCTCGCTCTCCACCAGATAGAAGGCCAAGATTTTGAAGCTTCTTACCGGGAGGCTGTGCAACGATATCTACCCCTGTATTCAATAAATCATTGGGATTTGTAAGTTTAAGTTCTGCTCTTCCTCCTCCGAACAACGCTTTAAAGACCTCTTCAAATTCCCCTTTAATGGCTTTGAAAGAAGTATCAAATCTCTTGACCATTTCTTCATCCATTTCAGCAATGATTTGGAATAGTGTATCTTTCGCTTCCTGTAAATCTGTCTTTTGTTCAAGTAAAAATTCAAATCGTTCAGATACTCGTTCATACTCATCAATAGCACCTAGATTTACGGTTCCCAGTTCTTCAAGGGCAAGCTTTATTAATTTGACTTTTTTTCGTGCATCTTCTACCTCTATTCCTAGCGGGTAATTTTCTTTAGCTGCTTCAAAGGAAAGTAAGTACTCTTCGCGCAAATGAGTTAATCGATTTTCCAATTCTACATCTAATCGGTTTATTTTAACCTCTTCATCTTTTAATGCCCCTACTAACCCTTTATGCTGACGCTTCAATTCTTTTAATTCCAACTCTTGAACTTCTGCTGCTTTTGATTTCTTTATTCTTTCTTCGCGCCTTATAGAAATGAGCTCTGTTGTCTCTTTCTTTTCCTGGAGACGGACATTTGCAGCTTCTTCCACTTTCTCTTCCCCAGAGAAATCATTTTCCATTTCATTTAATAGCCAATTTAATTCTTCTTCATAATGCTTCTTCTTCTTTTCAGTTTCTTGAATTTCATTATCAATGCGAGATCGACCATTTTTACTAGAATTAAGCTGTTCATTTTTAGCCGCTAAAACAGCCTTCATATCACTGATCTCATCAGATAAAGCTTCCTTTGAGGTGTTATTATTATTTTTTTGTAATGTTAACTTCTCTATTTTACTGTTTAGGTCTTTTAATTCCTTATCGATGTTCTTTAGATCCTTTTCCAACTTTTCTTGTCGTTCTTTGTTTTTTTGCTCTTGGGTTGAGAAATCGGACTTTTCCATATCGTATAAAGAAAGACGTTCATCCATATTCGTTTGTGCAATATCAAGCTCTCTTTGCTTTGATTTGAGTTCTTGTTCACGGAGACGTAGTTGTTCGCCTTTAACCCTTAGCTCTTCAATTTTTTTCTCTTGATAAGCTGTTTCAGTCTTTAGTGATTTAACATGTTTCTCAGCATCACTTGTTTTTTCCTCCATCGAAGATAGCTTAGCTTTCAGCTCTTCAAGCTCACCTTTTCTCGAGAGAAGAGATGTCTTCTTTTGTTTCGCTGCCCCGCCACTCATCGAACCACCTGGATTTACGACATCTCCTTCTAAGGTGACTAATCTAAACCGATATTGGACAATTTTGGCTAATTCATTGGCTCCTTTTAAATCTTTAGCCAAAATCACATTCCCTAATAAGTTAGAGATAACGGATGTGTGTTTTGATTTATACTCAATGAGGTTAGAAGCAACTCCTATGAAAGAGGAATGATCCTTAATCATTGAAAGGAGACTCTCTTGAATATTTCTTGATTTCATTACGTTTAAAGGCAAGAATGTAGCCCTACCAAATTGATTCTTCTTTAAGAATGTAATGGCATTTCGTCCGTCTTCTTCATTTCCCACAACAATATGCTGCATGGAAGCACCAAGTGCTGTTTCGATGGCCGTTTCATATTTTTTGGGAACAGTAATAAGCTCAGCCACAGCCCCTTCAATCCCATTAAGAGATTTTCCACGAGCTTTTAAAACCTCTTTTACCCCTTGGAAAAAACCTGAAAAGTCTTCCTCCATTTCCTCAAGCATATCAATTCTAGATTTTGTTTGTTGAACATACTGATAGGCTTGATATAGGGTTGTTTCCTGTTTTTGATAGTGAGCACGGAGAGATTCTAATTTTTTTTGCTCTTCTCTAAAAATAACTACTTGATTTTCTAATTGTTCTTTTATTAATGAGTAATCTTTCAAGACTTTCTTTTGCGAAATGACAATTTCCTTTCTTTGTGAAAGGTATTTTTCATTTTCAGTGTCCAGTCTATCATTGCGGTACTTTTGCTGCTGAATTTGTTGTGATAAATATTGAATTTCATTTTTTGCACTTGCTTGTTGATTTAAATGTTCAATATAATCACTCTTCAACGACTCAATCACATCTTCTAAATTTTCACTAAAATGATTATATTGAGTTTGTTTTTTCGATAGCTCTTCTTTTAAATTTTGAACTTCTTTTAGACAATGAGTATATTCACTCTTAGCTTTAATTAACTCTTCGGATAATCTATGTAGTTTCTCTTTAGACTCCAACAAGTTCATTTCTAGTTGTTCACGATTATTTGATGCGTTTTTCTTTCGTTCATGCAGAACTTGTTTTCTACCTTCTAGTTTCTCAAGTTCTTCACTCGTTACTAGTAATGCATCCTGTAATTGAGTAATCGACTCGTCTAAAGCGGCTATTTGATCCCGAGTTTCCTCTAAGTGAGATTCCTTTGCTTGAACATGAGTGGAAAGTGCGATTTCTTGCTCTCCATGCTCTTCAAATTGCTTACTTAATGATTGCCATTCTTCATGTAGTTCTTCGACCTCATGTACCGTTAAGGCAACCTCGAATTTCTCTAATTCCTCTTTCTTCTCTAAATAATCTTTAGCCATTGAAGCTTGAATTTTAAGGGGCTCTACTTGTCCCTCAAGTTCATGAATGATGTCATGAACACGATTTAAATTCTCCTGTGTTTCTGCTAGTTTATTCTCTGCTTTTTTCTTTCTGGATTTGTATTTTAAAACCCCTGCTGCTTCTTCAAATATGGTACGTCTTTCTTCAGGTTTACTATTTAAAATTTCTTCAACTTTCCCCTGACTGATAATGGAGAAAGCTTCCTTGCCTAAACCAGAATCCATGAATAATTCGATGATATCTTTTAATCGACAGGATTGTTTATTTAACAGGTACTCACTATCCCCAGATCGAAAGACTCTTCTTGTAACACTTACCTCACTATAATCAATTGGAAGAGCTGCATCTTGATTATCCAAAGTAAGTGTCACTTCTGCATAATTTAACGATTTTCTTGAATCGCTTCCCGCAAAAATAACGTCTTCCATTTTTGCTCCTCTAAGGGACTTTGCGGATTGTTCACCTAACACCCAGCGAACAGCATCAATAATATTACTTTTCCCACTACCATTTGGTCCTACAACAGCGGTAACACCTGGTACAAACTCAATGGTTATTCGTTCTGCAAAGGATTTAAAACCTATTGACTCTAATCGTTTGAGGAACATAATTCTTCCTCCTACCTCTCTTCTAGCTTTTGCTTTAATTTTTCTAGAGCCATTTGGGCTGCATGTTGTTCTGCTTCTTTTTTCGATCTTCCCGTACCGACGCCGAGTTCTTGCCTATTCAGACAAACTCTTGAAACAAATTCACGATTATGGGCGGGACCTTTTTCTTGCACTATTTCATATTCAATGACTCCTGCATTATCACGTTGAACAAATTCTTGTAATTGACTCTTATAATCCATCACATGAGAAAAAGCACCGGCGTTTATTTTTGGGAAGACAATACTTTCTAGAATGTCTAAAACCGTTTCTAATCCTTGATCTAAATAAAGAGCTCCGATAAACGCTTCAAATACATCTGCTAAGAGAGCAGGGCGTTCTCGTCCACCTGTCATTTCTTCTCCTTTTCCAAGCAGAACCAATTCGCCAAAATTTAGATCATTTGCGAATGTAACAAGGGAAGGCTCACAAACAATAGCTGCACGCAGTTTCGTTAATTCACCTTCGTTCATCGTCGGGTATTTTTTATATAGAAATTGAGAAACGGTTAATTCCAAAACTGCATCTCCTAAAAATTCTAAACGCTCATTATCTTCATACGGCTTCTTTCGATGCTCATTCACATAGGATGAATGGGTAAAAGCTTGACGCAATAGCTTTTCGTTTTGAAACTTAATATTTATTTTCTTTTGAAAGGCTTTAAACTTCTCCTCAAATTTATGTAATGTTAGTTTTCTCTCTTTATTTTTATACTGCTTTCGCATAGGTCCTCCACCTTGCTCTTCAAATTTCTAATATCCATTAGTCAAGTTTATGCTAAATTTGATAAAATCGCAAAAACTTCTTAGACCTTTGTATAAATTGTCATGAAATAATACTGATATAATCTTTGTTGCTAAACAATTAAAGTATTTATCATGTTTCCTTTTGTACACTTGATGTCAAAAGGAGAATCGGAATCGATTTGTCCATCTCGCTTTTTAATAGTCTCAACTCGAAAAAAGCTAAAACAAAAAACGGAGATGTCACAGAAGAGGTAGCTTGGAGTTTTTATCAATCAATCAGAAAAAACCAATCGATTCATAAAACCAAAAATGCCAACTTTTCCTGTGTCATCCCCGTTCAAATGGGTAGAAGAATTGCTCTCCAAACCATTTCTAACGATTACGCCTTGCTATTTATGTAGTTCACAGCATCTCCTACTGTGCTAATTTTCTCAGCATCATCGTCAGAAATTTCCATATCAAACTCATCTTCAAGCTCCATTACTAATTCGACTACATCAAGAGAGTCTGCACCTAAATCCTCTTTAAAAGATGCTTCAAGAGTAATTTGAGATTCATCTACACCAAGACGATCTACGACGATTTTTGTAACGCGATCTAATACTTCTGCCATTGTTGTCACCTCCCCTCAAGGGTCATTATATAGGATTTCCGCTCGAAACGAAATCACCTAATTGAAATATACCCTTCTCATAGTGAAAATCTTATTACATCACCATTCCACCGTCAACATGAAGTGTTTGTCCTGTCATATAGCTTGCATCACCGGAAGCTAGGAATGCAACGGCTTTAGCAATATCCTTTGGTTCCCCAAAACGTGTTAATGGAATTTGTTTCTGCATTTCTGCTTTTACCTCTTCACTTAATTCATCCGTCATATCTGTTGCAATAAAGCCTGGAGCCACTGCATTAACAGTAATCCCTCTTGGAGCAAGTTCTTTTGCTGTTGTTTTCGTTAAACCTATCACTCCAGATTTGGCGGCGACATAGTTAGCTTGTCCAGGGTTTCCGCTAACGCCCACAATAGAAGAAATGTTTATGATACGTCCGCTACGCTGCTTCATCATTTGACGAGTGGCTGCCTTTGTACAGAGGAACACACCTTTAAGGTTTGTGTTAATAACGTCATCCCACTCCGTTTCTTTCATTCGCATAATCAAATTATCTCTAGTAATTCCAGCATTATTAACTAGGATATCAAGGGAGCCAAAATGAGAGATCACTTCCTTAACCATCGTTTGAACAGAGTCAGCATCTGCAACATTACATTGAATGGCTAGGGCATCTCTACCCATGGTTTTAATTTCATCGACCACTTCGTTCGCCTTTGCTTCACTTCCCGCAAAGTTAACTGCTACATTTGCACCTAATCGAGCTAACTCTAAAGCAATTTCTTTTCCAATTCCTCTAGAACCACCTGTAACTAGCGCTGTCTTTCCATCTAATGACATGCTATTCTCCCCCTCTTAGTCTAGTAATGGTATCTTGTAATGATTCTTCATCCTGAACGGAATAAGTTTTCACTCGTCTGTTTACTTTTTTCACAAGTCCAGACAATACTTTTCCTGGTCCAATTTCTACAAAAGTGTCGACTCCTAAATCAAGCAGTTTAGTAACTGTATCCTCCCAAAGCACAGGCGAGTAAAGCTGCTCTATTAAATTACTTTTAATCTCTCCTGCCTCTGTCGTTGGTTCACCTGAAACATTAGCAATTACAGGAACACTTGCTTCAGCTATAGAAATTTCATTTAATACGCCAGAAAAATTTTCAGCTGCGGGCTTCATTAATTGAGAATGGAATGGACCACTAACTTGAAGAGGAATGACACGTTTCGCTCCAGCTTCCTTGGCAGCAGCAGAGGCTTCCTCAACCCCGTTGACTGTACCAGAAATAACAATTTGTCCAGGGCAGTTTATATTCGCAAGTTGTACACTGTTCCCTTTCTCCGTGATGGTTTCTGTTATTTCCTGTAAGCTTTTTCGATCTAATCCGAGAACAGCTGCCATTGTTCCTTCTCCTGCTGGCACTGCCTCTTCCATATACTCTCCTCGTTTTCGAACAGCATAAACGCCATCCTCGAAGGAAATCGCTTCCGATGCTACAAGAGCGGAATATTCTCCAAGACTATGTCCAGCAGTATAATCAGGTGAAATCCCTGCATCTTTAAGCTTTTGTAAAATAGCAATACTAGTCGTTAAAAGAGCCGGTTGGGTATTTTCTGTTAGTGTTAATTCTTCTTGTGGTCCCTCGAAAATAAGGGTAGAAAGACTAAACCCTAAACGTTGATCCGCTAATTGAAAGTAGCTCTTCACTTCACTATAACGATCATGTAGATCTTTCCCCATTCCTACACTCTGTGACCCTTGACCTGGAAAAATAAAAGCAATTTTCCCCACTCTTATCCCCTCTTTCAGTTTGTATTCATTCAATCATTCAATCATTTATTCTGATTAACAGCTTCCTTTATTGTATTTACAACATCATGTTTAATCATTTCTCTTGTTTGTCTTATAGCGTTAAAAAGAGCATTACTATTTGATGAACCATGAGCTTTCACCACAGGTGCTTTTAATCCAAAGAGAGCAGCACCACCGTACTCTGAATAATCCATCATATTCTTCAGCTCTTTCAGGTCATTTTTCACTAACCCCGCTGCTATCTTTGACTTCAATGATGAAGTAAAGGTTGTTTTTAACAATGAAAAAATACTAGAAGCTGTACCTTCGATCGTTTTCAGAACCATATTTCCTGTAAAACCGTCAGTCACGATCACATCTGCAGGGCCTTCTAATATGTTTCTTGATTCTACATTTCCAACAAAATTCAGTTTAATTTCTTTCATCTGTTGAAAAGCCTGCTTCGATAACTCGTTCCCTTTTTTATCTTCTGTTCCAATATTCAATAGTCCTACTTTGGGGTTCTGGATCCCACGTACCTTTTCAGCGTACACACTTCCCATAATTGCATATTGGGCTAAATGTTCTGGTTTTGCGTCTACATTCGCACCGAGGTCTAACATAAGAAACCCTTTTCCATCAAGTGTAGGTAAGGTTGGAGCAAGAGCTGGTCGATCTATTCCATCAATTCGCCCAACAATAAATAACCCCGCCGTCATTAATGCGCCTGTATTACCGGCAGAAATACAGCCATCGGCTTCACCATTAGCAACAGCTTGTGCCATCAAAACCATTGACGCTTGTTTTTTCTTTCTAACAGCACGAACCGGTTCATCCGTTCCTAGTATGACCTCTTCAGTATGAACGATACTAATACGAGCATGGTCGACTAAATACTCACGGATTTGCTTTTCATCACCATAAAGAACAATTTCAATATCTTCAAATTGCTCCACTGCTTTCATCGTGCCGAGGATGATTTCCTTGGGAGCGTGATCGCCACCCATCGCATCTATTGCCATTTTCATTTCGTCTCATCCTTTGCGGATTTTTTGCTGCGGTACATTTCAAATTCGCCAGTAAAGACTATTTCTCCAAGGGCGAAACTATTTACCTCTACTATTGTTCGATCATTATGTATTTCAACCACTTTTGCTTTTGCGATTACTCTTTCCCCTTCTCTAACAGGTCTTGTAAAGACTATTTGAGATTTAGCGGTTAGAGCCAATTCGTCGTTAATCACTGCTACTGCTAGTGAATTAGCTTGTGCAAATAAGTGATGTCCTCTTGCAATACGGTTTCTTTTAAAAACATGCTCATGCTTTACATCGAAAATGGAAATCGCACTTTGATCTAATTCCATATCAATAATCTCTCCAATTACTTCTTCTATCGGGAGAGATTTTACTTCATCACCGAAAGTTTTTTCGGCCACATGTTTGATTCTTTCTCTTAATTCTGGGATGGATAGTTCCATTCGATCTAAGCGGATCGTTTGAACACTAACAGAGAATTGGTCTGCTAGTTCTTCGTCGGTAATAAATGGATTATCCTTTATTGTCTCTGTTAAATTCATTTGCCTGTCTTTCTTTGAAGGTCTCATATGATTATTCACCCTCCGCTACTAGTACTAGGTACTAATAGTAGTATATAATTTAAAAAAGCAGATTGCAAGATGATTCTTACAATCTGCTTTAATCTAGTTTTTCCCCTTCCATCACACCGGATGATTCTAAATAGTTTCTTAAAGATTGGTATTCTTCATCTTTCCAAAATTGTTTAGTATTGATTAACTGTGCTGCGTCATCTCTTGCAACCTCAAGTGCACGATAATCATGAATCATATCTGCCACCTTGAAGTCTGGTAGTCCACTTTGTTTCTTACCAAAGAAGTCCCCTGGTCCACGTAATTCCAAATCTTTCTCACTCAAAACAAATCCATCATTCGTTTCCGTCATAATGCTCATTCTTTCTTTACCCACATCTGTTTTAGGATCAGCGAGTAAAATGCAATAGGATTGTTCGCTTCCTCTCCCCACTCGACCTCTTAACTGATGGAGTTGTGATAGACCGAATCTTTCTGCATCATAAATAATCATTAATGTTGCATTTGGGACATTAACCCCAACCTCAACAACTGTCGTTGACACCAATACCTGCAATTCATTTTGACTAAATGCTTTCATCACAGTTTCTTTTTCATCAGGATGGAGCCGTCCATGCATCAAGCCGACAGAATACCGGTCTTGAAAAAAGTGAGTGAATTGACTGTGTACATCAATAGCATTTTGAACGTCTAGTTTATCGGATTCCTCAATTAGAGGACAGATGATATACGCTTGTCTTCCTTTCGCTAATTCCTTTTCCATAAATGAAAGAACACGTTCGAGCATATCTTGCTTTGCCCAATAGGTTTCAATTGACTTTCTTCCAGCTGGCATTTCATCAATTATGGAGACATCCATCTCACCAAAGACTGTTATGGCAAGTGTTCTTGGAATTGGTGTTGCCGTCATGAAGAGAACATCAGGACTCTCTCCTTTTTCTCTCAGCACCCGACGCTGCTGAACCCCGAAACGATGCTGTTCATCTGTAATGACAAGTCCTAGATTATGAAAATTAACTTCCTCTTGTATTAGTGCATGAGTACCAATTAAGATATCAATTTCACCAGCTACTAATCTTTCGAGGATGGCTTTTCTTTTTTTTCCTTTTACTGAACTAGTTAGCAACGCTACCTGTAATCCTGCAGGTTCTAATAATTCATTCAATGAATCCGCATGTTGTTCTGCAAGAATTTCAGTTGGGACCATTAACGCACCTTGATACCCCGCTGTCACAGATGAGAATAAACTGATGGCAGCAACTACTGTTTTCCCTGAACCAACATCACCTTGAAGAAGTCTATTCATTCTATAAGGTGAAAGCATATCCGCTGAAATTTCATTGACAACTCTTTTTTGAGCAGCTGTTAGTGGAAAAGGAAGCTTTAAAATGAATGTCTTTACTTTTTCTAAATCATATTTCTGTGATATCCCCTGTGAGTGCTCTCTTTCAAACTTACGTAATGCTTGCATTTTCAATTGGAATAACAAAAATTCTTCGTATACAAACCTTCTTCTTGCCTGCTTCATATCATCTACTGTATCAGGGAAATGCAAATGATATAGAGCTTGTCCACGATCCATCAATTTATATTGTTCCCGTAGATTACTAGGCAGAATCTCAACGATTTTTGATTGGTGTAGTTGAAAAGCGTTGCGGATAAATTTTCTTAACGTATGATTGGTGATAGACCCTTTTAATGAGTAAACAGGGTCAAAATCACCACTCTTCTGCTGGGGACCTTTTAAAAATTTTTGCGCTGTAATAGTTTGTCTATTTTTATCCCATTTCCCGGTGATTGTCACGATATCTTGTAAGTTCATCTGCTTTTTTAAATATGGTTGATTAAAAAAAATAACCTGAATAAGGTATCTTCCTACCAGTAAACGAAATGTTACACGTGATTTCTTTTTTCCGTAATACATGAGAGAGGGTTCTGAATGGATTTTTCCTTCTACAGTAACTCTTTCATCATGTTCAACTTCTGCTAGGTCTTTTAATCGGTTATCATCATAGCGGTAGGGGACATACTCCATTAAATCGTTAATTGTATAAATCCCCATTTCCCCTAACTGAATGGCTGTTTCTTCCCCAATGCCTTTCAAGTCTTGTACATTATTTTTTAGTAAACTAGTCACGCTTATTTAAGGACACTCCGAATATTTTTGCTTCAAGCTCTCTGCCAGTTGGAGTTGCTGCCAATCCACCTTGAGCAGTTTCCCTTAGTGCAACAGGCATTGTTTGACCGATTTTGAACATAGCATCGATCACTTCATCACAAGGAATTCTACTTGTAATCCCAGCTAAAGCCATATCAGCCGCTACCATTGCATTTGCTGCACCCATTGCGTTACGTTTTACACATGGTACTTCCACTAAACCAGCAACTGGATCACAGACAAGACCTAGCATGTTTTTAAGAGTGATTGCCATTGCTTCTGCACATTGACTTGGTGTTCCGCCTGCCATTTCAACAATCGCAGCAGCAGCCATCCCACTAGCAGAACCCACTTCTGCTTGACATCCACCAGCTGCACCTGAAATTGATGCATTATTTGCAACGACAAATCCAAATGCTCCTGAAGTGAAAAGGTATCGAACCATTTCTTCCCTCGTTGGATTAAGCTTTTCTTTTATAGCAAATAATGTACCTGGCACAACGCCGGCAGAACCAGCCGTTGGAGTTGCACATATCGTTCCCATGGCAGCATTGACCTCATTTGTAGCAACCGCTTTACTTACAGCATCCAAGAGTGTCTGTCCTGAAAGGAAATTTCCCTTTTCAATGTACTTTTGCATTAGAACAGCATCACCGCCAGTTAATCCTGAATGGGATTTCACTCCTTTAATACCCTTTTCGATTGCTTCTTCCATTACCTCTAAGTTTTTTTCCATCTGAGAAACGACTTGTTCTCTTGTTTTCTTAGTGAATTCCATTTCTTGTTCAATCATAATTTCTGAGATCTTTTTATTTTGACTATCTGCTAATTCTATTAGTTCCGCTACATTTCGAAACATCTATATCCCTCCAATGATAATGAAAACGTTACCATTTATAGCATAGTTGCTACTCTGCTATCCTTGTAACCTGAGTAATATTTGGAAGTGTAGTTAACTCCTCAATTACCTTCTCATCTATAGTTTGATCTACTTCAATTGTCATTAAAGCCATTTTTCCAACATCTTTTCTGGAAACATCCATATGTCCAATATTGATCGCATGCTTCGCTAATATATTTGATACTGAGGCAATTGCTCCAAATTTATCATCATGAACAACTAGTAATGCAGGATGATGCCCAGATAATTTTAATTGAAATCCATTTAGTTCAATAATTTCAATTTTTCCTCCACCAATAGAAATTCCAACTAATTCAAGCTCTCCTTCATCATCGCCTATCGTTACCTTTGCCGTATTAGGATGATCAGTAATGGCATCCTCTTCAATAAAACGAATTTTCATGCCTTTTTCCTTTGCTAACGTGAGCGACTCTTTAATTCTCTCATCATATGTGTCAAAATCAAGTAATCCGCCTACAATAGCCACATCCGTTCCATGACCCTTATATGTTTTCGCAAATGAACCATAAAAAGAAATAGTCGCCCATTTTGGTTCTCGACGAAAAAGATCTCTTGCAACCCTTCCAATCCTAGCAGCACCGGCCGTATGTGAACTAGAGGGACCAATCATGACAGGTCCTATAATATCAAATACACTTTTATATTTCATTACTGATTCCCCTTTTCTTACTCTATCTTAGATAGCAATTTGCTTTTTACACTTATACATACGAAATAGAAGGGATACCCCTTCTATTTCATTGTAAATTATTCTATTGAAAAAATGAAAGAATATAATGGTTGTTTTCCATTATGTACTTCAATTTCCACATCTTCGAATTTCTTGTTAACATATGAAGTTATAGCTTCAACTTCTTCAGTTGTAGCATCCTCTCCATAAAGAATTGTCAAAATTTCAGAGTCTTTATCTAGCATTGTATCTAGTAATTGTTTAGCTGCTTCAACTTGAAATTGGTGAGAAGTTATAATCTTCCCATCGGCTATACCCATAAAATCATCTTTGGCAATGGTCACACCGTCAATATTAGTATCTCGTACAGCAAAAGTGATTTGACCTGTTTTCACATAGTCTAATGCCTCTGACATCCCTTGTTTATTCTCTGTAATAGGTGCTGATGGATTAAAGGCTAATAGTGCTGCCATTCCCTGAGGTACTGATTTCGTTGGAACAACCTGCACTTCCCCTGCAATTACTTCTGCAGCTTGTTCTGCAGCCATAATGATATTTTTATTATTAGGAAGAATCAATACTTTTTCAGCATTCACTTCTTCCACAGCTTTTACAATGTCTTCCGTACTAGGGTTCATGGTTTGTCCACCTTCAATAACTACAGTAGCACCAATACTCTTAAAGAGTTCAGCTATCCCTTCTCCCATTGATACAGTGACAATACCATATTCTTGCTTTTGCTTAAGCTGAGTTTTTCGTGTATCCGCCGTTAATTGATGCTGCGTTCCCTCTAAAATACTGCTATGTTGTTCACGCATATTTTCTATTTTCATATTAATTAAGCTTCCATACTTTTGTCCATAAGAGAGAACAGTACCTGGTTGTTCTGAATGGATATGCACTTTAACTAATTCATCGTCACTTATCACGAGAAGCGAGTCACCATACTCGCTTAAGTCATTACGGAATTGTTCTTCTGAAAATGGATGTTCTGAAAGCTTCTGGTCTTCGAATTTGACCATAAATTCAGTGCAATACCCAAAAACAATGTCAGCTGTACTCATAAAGCTTTGAGCGTTTTTATGATGCTCTGCACTTACTAGTTCATTCATTGAAGGCAGTGTAGAAGGATCTGTAAGTTGCTCACCCTTCAATTCAGCCAAGAATCCTTCATATACATGAAGTAGCCCTTGACCACCACTATCGACAACACCTACTTCTTTTAAAACTGGTAGTAGATCTGGAGTGCGATTTAGAGAAGCCCTTGCTTCTTTTACAATTTCCTCCATTAAACGGATGAAGTTTTTTTCCGTTTTTGCGACAGCAACTGCCTTTTGAGCTGAATCTTTAGCAACTGTTAATATCGTACCTTCAACAGGTTTCATTACAGCTTTATAAGCTGTTTCCACTCCGTGCTCCAATCCCAAAGCGAATTCTTCGCTTGTTAACGATGATTTATGCTCAATATATTTGCCAAAGCCGCGAAACAACTGGGACAAGATAACACCTGAGTTGCCTCGAGCACCCATTAATAATCCCTTAGATAACGCACTTGCAACCTTTCCTATATGCTCCTGTACATTATTTTGAACTTCTTTAGCACCAGAAGTCATCGATAGGTTCATGTTTGTTCCAGTATCTCCATCAGGAACAGGAAAAACGTTTAAAGCGTCAACCATTTTCGCATTTGCTGATAAATTGTTGGCACCTTGTATCACCATTTCCGCAAAACGTTTTCCTTCCAAAGATGTAATCGACACAAATCTTCCTCCTCACTACGGGTTCGTTACACGAACTCCTTGCACAAAAATATTTACTGAATCGACCGCCAAGCCGACGGTTTTATTAAGGGTATATTTCACTTTGGACTGGACATTATGAGCAATCTCCGAGATCTTCGTTCCATAACTCACAATAATAAACATATCAATATGTACGGATTCGTCCTCTTGGCGTACAATTACACCACGAGTAAAGTTTTCTTTACGTAAAATATCGGTTAAACCGTCTTTTATTTGACTTTTAGAAGCCATCCCAACAATTCCATAGCAATCAACAGCCGCTCCTCCTGCAATGGTTGCAATAACATCATTTGTTATATCAATTTGCCCGTACTTCGTTTTTAGTTCGATGGACATGGATTGTTCCCCCTTCATATACATGCTTGGCTAAAAACATTTTACTATAAAGTCCATATTATTAAAAGCTTAACAGAGTTTTACAAGCTTATAGAACTAATATTGAACGGAAATTTGAGGACATTCTCCTTAACATTATGGCCATAATTTGTATAAAAAGACGTGGTGACTGAGATTAGGGTAATATGTGACTATTTTTAGAATTATATTAATTAAAATAACTATCTCTAGTGCCTATCTCCTTAGGGAAGCATGATAGAGAGCTCATAAATCTGCTAACTAGCTTTATAAAAGTTGCGAAGGTTCATACTCTAGTAGTGAACCTTCGCAATTTCTCCGTCTAAAGATAATTTTCTAGCAAATTCATTTAATTGGACCCAATAATTTAAGCTGCCTTATTTTACAATCTCAAAGATCATCAGTGAAATATTTGCCATAGGACATGATGGTTTCATTTGAATGTCAAGTAATTTTTCTTGAAAGGTTTTAATTGTAGTATTGCATTATATAGGGTTGTGTGATAAATTATTAAAGTATCTTTTATGACTATGTGAAATGTGAAACTGAAAATAATTTCAGTCTCTTTAGTGAGGAGGGAATACCATATGCCAAAGAAATGCGTAGTAACTGGCCGTAAAGCACGTTCAGGTAACTCTCGCTCCCACGCAATGAACGCTAACAAGCGTACTTGGGGCGCTAACCTACAAAAAGTTCGCATTCTAGTAGATGGAAAACCTAAACGTGTTTGGGTATCTGCAAGAGCACTAAAATCTGGTAAAGTTGAACGAGTTTAATTTACCATAAAAAAGAGCTGGCCATAATGGTCGGCTCCTTTTTTATTTTGTAAACCTAAACAAAAACACCCTTTTGCTAAAGGGTGCCAAATAAAATCATTATTCTTTTTTAAACGTCCCTAACATTGCTCTTACAAGTCCTCCAAGGAATTTTGGCAATTTAATCGTATAAAATCTCATTTATTGTCCCTCCCCAATGGATCTAAACCCTTCGCCTGAATCATATACAGTCTATTCAAACGAATATAATAAGTACGTTTACATTTCAATTCAATTAAGATTCTAATCTTGACTTCTTATCACCATTAATATGCCATTCGTGAATGAAAAAGTACCTTGAGATTGAATAAGTTCATTACTAATACATAGTGTGGATCCGAGAGGAATATTCCTATTTGTTAATGGATATTTAAATCCTTTTAACGTTAGGTTTTCAACGTCAGTTGTAAGGGGAATAAATGAAATAAATTTTTTTTCTTTTAATTTTTCCACTGTATATTCACCAAAAGATACGATATGAATGATATTATTTGTATCGATTAATTCAATCTTAAGGGACGGGTGCAAACTTTCTTTTCGCAAAAGCAATTGAACATTTGCCATAAAATGATCAAGCCTTCCCCCTGTTGCACCAAAAATCCGAATGATGGATGGGTTTTGTCCAACAGCCCAATTAAAGGCTAATTCCATGTCTGTTTCATCTTTTTCAGGCTTAAATTGATTAATTTTCGAAACATTATCTTGAATGTCCTGCCACTCTTCTTTCGTTACAGAGTCGAAATCACCGAAAGCAGCAGTTGGTATAATTCCTTGGTTCACAAGTCTGAAAACTCCGTGATCCACCCCTACCCAAGATACATTCTTTTCATCGTAAGGCTCTAAAGTAGGGATATTTTTTTCGGGTCCTCCAGCTAGTATATGTATAATCATGCTATCACCTTATTATCGTTAGTTTCTTTAAGTGTACCAAATCGGTACATTATAAGCACATAATCTAATTGAAAATAGAAAAGAGTTGATGAAAAATAAAGGATTTAAAAATAACATCCTTCATTTTCCATCAACTCTGTAGTGCCTATGAATTAATTGCTGCGTTTCTAATCTCTTGAATAGCTTGTTTTCGATCTTTTTGGTTATAAATGGCCGAACCTGCTACAAAGACATCGGCACCTGATTTAGCACATTTTTGAGCGTTCTCTGGGTTAATTCCTCCATCTACTTCAATTTCCAAAGATGGATTTAGTTTATTTGCCCATTCCCTGATTGTTGCAATTTTGGGCAGGACATTTTCGATAAAGGATTGCCCACCAAATCCTGGGTTTACTGTCATAAGCAATACCATGTCAAGTTCATCTATTATTGGTCTCACCATTTCTGCTGGTGTAGCAGGATTAAGTACGACTCCCGCCTTTACTCCAAGAGCTTTAATTTGTTGTATAGTACGATGTAAATGTGGGCATGTTTCGACGTGCACTGTAATGATATCGGCACCTGATTTTGCAAATGCTTCAATATATCGCTCAGGATTTTCAATCATTAAATGCACGTCTAAAGGTAATTCTGTCACAGGGCGAATAGCCTCAACAATCATCGGACCCATTGTAATATTAGGAACAAAATGGCCGTCCATGATATCGACATGAATGTAGTCTGCTCCACCTTCTACTACTTCTTGTATATCTCTTGCTAAATGAGCAAAGTCTGCTGATAAAATGGAGGGGGCAATTTTCACCATAGTTCTTAATACCTCGGCTTTCTATCTTTTATTTCTTCATAAAACGTTTGATAATGGTCATAACGATAGGAAGGGATGACTCCCTCTTCCACTGCTTTTTTCACAGCGCACTTAGGTTCATTTATGTGTAAGCAACCTCTGAATTTGCAATCTTGTCCGATTTTCACCATTTCCGGAAAGCAGAATGGAAGATCGGCTAACTCTAATTCACTGAACTCTAAAGAACTAAATCCAGGAGTATCTGCAACAAGCCCCTCTTCGACTTCAATTAATTCCACATGCCGAGTCGTATGCTTTCCGCGACCTAGATGTGTTGAGATATCATCTGTTTTCAGTTCTAGCTCAGGTCTAATGGCATTTAACAACGAAGACTTACCAACTCCTGATTGACCAGCGAAAACTGAAATTTTACCATTCAAATAGGGAAGTAGATCTTTCATGCCTTCTTCTGTTTTTGAAGAAGTGATTAATACCTCATACCCTAAAGAACGGTAATCTTCAAAGTAAGAATGAATCCTCTCACTATTTTTATCGCTTAATAAATCTTTTTTAGTGATACAAATGATAGGCATGATCCCTTTACTCTCCACCAATACTAAAAAGCGATCAAGTAATGCTGTACTAAAATCGGGCTCCACTGCAGAAAAAACTAAAATCGCTTGATCTACATTAGCAATCGGGGGCCTTACAAGTTCATTTTTCCGATCTAACACCTTCAAAATGTACCCTTCTTGTGCGTTGTCAGCTTGAAACTCAACGTGATCTCCAACAAGGGGGGTTATTTTGTTTTTTCGAAAGTTACCTCGACCTCGACATTGGGTGATACTCTCAGCGCTTAGAACATAGTAAAAACCGCTGAGGGCCTTAATAATCTTTCCTTCTTGCATAGAGTACCTCCAACTTTATCATTCTTCCCCTGGATATGGAACTTCGTTTTCAAAAAAGACCTTTCCATCTCGTACTACTTTATATTTACCTGTTTTTCCTTGTTCAATAAGTAGATCAATACTATAATTCTTCGTTTCCGTAATGGACTCACTGATCACAGGCTCAGAGTAGGTACTATCATTATCTTCAACATATATCTCGACTGTTTGAGGTTTCCCCTCTTCATTTGGTTCATAAGGTACAGAAATTTCTTCTGTTACCGTTTGAGGCGGTAATGGTTCCTTGCCTTTAGACAATATCACTGTGACACTGTCTCCTACTAGCATTGGTGTACCTGGATCTGTCAATTGAGATATGACGACACCCTCTGGTACTTCATTAGAGAATTCTTCAACTTTGACGATTTCAAGTCCTGTGCTTTCTCCATAAACATCAAGATTTTTTTCATTATACCCTTTTAAATCTCGTAATTCGAAGGTTTCCTGACCTTGGCTAACGGATAGGGTTAATACAGTGTCTTCAGGAATGACTTCTTCCCCTGGTTCTGGATCTTGTTTTACTATTTCGTCTTGTGGTGCATCACTAAAAACTTTTTCAATCTTAATTTCCTTAAATCCTTCTTCTTCTAATAATGATTGAACATCATCAACTGGACGCCCTTCATAGTTTCCGAGCTTAAAAGGTTCTTTTCCACTACTAATATAAAGATTAATGGACTTTCCCTCTTTAATTTTTGATCCGGCTTTTGGATCGGTTTTAATGACGTACCCTTCTGGAATTTCGTCACTATGTTGTTCAATTTCTTTATCAACAACTAAACCTACAGTATCTAATTCACTAATCGCTTCTTCAACTTCTTCTCCTGATACATCCGGTACATTAACCTCTTTTGGACCAAGTAGTTCTGGTAGAAACACTACAGCAAGAACTGCCAAAAGTGCTAAGAGAAAGAAAGCCGAAATGATGATTGCTGGCCATTTCCTTTTTTTCTTTTTCTTATTTTCTTCCTTAGCATCTGGATTTGGAACTGTTTGTTTGTCATTAGCATTTTTGTCATGAACAATGGTATGGTCCATATTTGAATATGGACGATCATTTGTAATAACAGGGATTGCTTTTGTAGCATCATTATCTTCCGGGACTGAAAATTTAGGCTCATCAACCCTATCAGGATTTAAAGCTGTAAAAAGTTCTTCCTCAACCTCTTCTACAGCACTGTACCTTCTGAACGGGTCCTTTGCCGTTGCTTTTAGGACTATGTTTTCCACACTTTGTGGAATATTTGGGTTCCACCTGCGTAAAGAAGGGGTTTCTGATTGTAAATGCTTAAGTGCAATCGAAACTGCAGATTCGCCTGAAAATGGAAGCCTTCCAGTAAGAAGCTCAAACATGACAATACCAAGTGAATAAATATCAGATTTTTTCGTTGCCATTCCACCTCTAGCCTGTTCTGGCGATAGATAATGGACAGAACCAAGAACAGAATTTGTTTGCGTGATAGAAGTAGCACTTAGAGCCATCGCAATCCCGAAGTCCGTAATTTTCACATTCCCATGATTATCAATTAAAATATTCTGTGGTTTAATATCACGATGGATAATATGGTTTTGATGTGCATGAGAGATTGCTGATGTAATTTGTGTCATTATGTCTAAAACTTTTTCTACTGATACAGGTGAATGCTGTTGTATGTATTGTTTTAACGTCATTCCATCAACATATTCCATGACGATATAATAAAGATCGTCCTCTTCCCCTACATCGAATATACTGACAATGTTTGGATGTGCCAAACTTGTAGCGGATTGTGCTTCCCTTTGAAACCGTTTGATGAACTCTTCTTCATTAGCAAAATCTAATCGCAGCATTTTAATAGCTACTTCTCGGTCTAGGATCATATCATGAGCAAGATATACGTTTGCCATACCTCCGCCGCCAACCATGTCTTGAATCTTATATCTCCCACTCAATCTTTTACCTTTTAGCATTCATTTCACCCGCTTTCTCCTTCAGCGGCATATTCCACTATGACAAGAGTAATATTATCCTCACCGCCATGATCATTAGCTAAGGCGATTAGCTTCTCACCTTTAGTTTCTAATGACTGTTCTTCTTTAAGGATCGTTAACATTTCTTCTTCTGAAACCTTATTTGATAATCCATCTGAACAAAGAAATAAATAATCTCCTTCTTCAAAGGTTATGGTTTTTAAATCCATAATAATTTTTTCTTCTGTTCCTAATGCTCTTATTAGAACATTTTTTCGTGGATGATGCTCAGCATCTTCACGTGAAATTTGACCGCTTCGCACAAGTTCATTTACTAGCGAGTGATCTTCTGTAAGCTGCCCTAGTCCAGATTCATTAAGAATATAGCCTCTACTGTCACCGATATTTGCAATCGTAACAAAGATACTGGTACATACTGCAGCGACTAGAGTTGTCCCCATTCCTTCACATTCTTCATGTTCTTTAGAATGGTCAAAAACCTTTTGATTAATTTCATTTACTTTTGTATCCAACCATTGCTGTGCTTCTTCTGGTGAGGCAATCTTGCCTGAAAGCTCCCATTCCTTTTTGAAAAAATTTACAGTCATTTCACTTGCAACATCACCAGCTCTGTGGCCACCCATACCATCAGCTACGACAGCAAGATAGTCACCATGTTGATTTATGAAGATTCCCCCGTTATCCTCATTATGTTGACGAATTTTCCCTTTGTCCGTATTAAAAATAGACTTCATACTGGTCACCTCGTTTCTTCTTTACGCTCCTTAGCACGAAGCTGTCCGCATGCTGCATAATAGTTGAACATTATTCGCAATGTATTAATGAATTTTTTCTTGTGCGTTCAATGTTAATCTATTTATATCTTTAGGTGTTTCTAACATAATCTCTCGCTGGGACATCATTTACCGGAATCAAGTCTAGGCTAGTTCTTATAGCATATTCCACGGTATGATTGACTCCACCAAATAATCCATATTCATCCGGAATTTTTAGGCCTTTTTGATTAGTATTATTTTAAGGTTGAATCTTTTTATTTGGTGTGTGTAAGGAAATCGCAAAATTATATTGTAATTTTACATTCGAAAAAGTGATTAACTTTTGAATGATTCCACTAGTTAAAATGGATAACTGGCTGAGAACGATTTAAACCTTAACTTTAAGGAATGATAGTAGTTCACTAAAAATAATCGAATCGTTCTCAACCCCTATCATTATTTCTTCTAGTGCTTGTTTTACTTTTACGACTTAAGTAACGATTTTTCCTGCTTTTATATTATGTTTTAATCCTCCAAGGATAGAGGAACAGAATATAGACCTAGTCTAATAACATTTTAAGCCGTTTAAACAATTTGAGTTTCCATTTTTATAACGCAATAGATTTGCATCAATAGTATAGCCATCTTTAAGAACATTAAGAATTTAATGTTTCACATAAAGCCATTTGTAGAGGAATGTTTTCAAAGCAGCTCCAGTTTATATTTTCTTTCTAAAACAGGAAATAAAGAATCCATCGCCTCCAAAATCTTGTGGAAAGATCTGAAGACTATTTTCAGAAATAAAAGGGTGAACTGTTTCTGGAAGATGCATTAATGAATAGGTCTCGAATTCTGGATGATCTTCTAAAAATTTGGTTGTTGTTCCCTCATTCTCATTTTTGTCCACTGTGCAGGTACTATAAACGAGCAGACCATCTTTCTTTAACAACGGGGCAACAGAATCTAGAATTTCAAGTTGAATTCTTTGTAATTGATTTAAATCCCCAGGTTTTTTGCTATATTTAATATCAGGCTTTCTTCTTAAAACCCCTAACCCAGAGCATGGAGCGTCTACTAAGATTCGGTCGAAATAGCTTTCCTCAAAAATATCTCCCGCTTTCCTACTGTCTATGGCTTGTGTAACTATGTTAGATAATTTAAGTCTCTCTGCATTTTGCTTAATGAGTTTTACTTTATGGGGATGTAAATCTAAAGCGTGAACCTGTCCATTTCCATTCATCAGTTCTGCAATATGAGTTGTTTTTCCTCCAGGAGCAGCACAAGCATCAAGAATCTTAAAATCATCTTCCACCATTAAAGAATGGGCCACAAGCATAGAGCTTTCATCCTGAATTGTCATTGATCCTTTTTTAAAATATTCACTTCTAGCAAGATTACCTTTTTTAGACCGAATCGCTTCATTCAGAATTGGACTTTCTTCTATCATAAACCCTTCTTCTTGTAATAGAGAAACGAGAGAATCCCGATTCGTAACGGTATGGTTTACACGAGCAGTTTGTAAAGGAACCAACAAATTAGTCTCGCACATTTCTTTCGTCTTTTCGATTCCAAATTGCTCAGACCATCTTTTTACAAGCCATAAAGGGTGGCTTGTTTCAATTGAAATTCTCTCATGAGGATCTTCAATAGAATCTAAAGATGGAAGCCCTTTACGTTGGACGGATCGTAATACCCCGTTGACAAGTCCCGAAATTCCCTTATGACCCCGTTTCTTTGCCAATTCTACTGCTTCATAGAAAACAGCACGATCGGGAATTTTGTCTAAATAAACCATTTGGTATAATGAAATTCTTAATAGGTTCCTAACCCATGGTTCAAGCTTCCCATTAGTAAATGGCGCTAGGTAAAAATCGAGAGTCATTTTCCTCTGAATTGTACCATAGGTTAATTCAGTTAATAGACCGACATCCGGACCAGCAAGGTTATATTTTTCGATTACATTATTTAATAATAGGTTACTATAAGACTGATTTTTTTCGACAGCTTCAATAACTTCTAGGGCTACTTCGCGAACGGATTTCTTTTTACTCATCACACTTTACTCCCAGTTTCATTCCTTCTTTTAAATGTGCTCCTGCACCGCGTAAATAATCTCTCGCCGTCATACGCTTTTTTCCAGAAGGCTGAAGATCTGTAATTTTAATAGCCATTTCGTTTCCAGTAGTCACAACAAAACCATCATCTTCTACTTTAATGACTTCGCCTGGTTCACCTTGTTTAGAAGCTACTACTTTTTCTCCCCACCAAACTTTTATCACAGAGCCATCAAGTAAGGTATAAGCAACTGGCCATGGATGTAACCCCCGAATATGGTTATAGACGTTTACTCCACTTTGTGACCAATCTATTTTTTCTTGTTCACGTTTAATATTGGAAGCAAATGTGGCTTTTTCACCGTTTTGCTTTACTGCCTTTATTTCTCCATTAAGTAATGCAGGCAGTGTTTCAAGAAGGAGCTTTGCCCCCGCCATACTTAACTTATCATGTAGTGTTCCAACATGATCGCTTTCGTCTATTGGGACTACAACTTGTGAAATGATGTCACCTGCATCAAGTTTTTCAACCATATACATAATGGTAATACCTGTTTTATCCTTCCCTTGAAGAATAGAATAATGAATGGGAGCACCACCTCTTAGTTCTGGTAAAAGAGATGCATGGACATTTATACACCCATGCTTTGGTGATTCTAACAATTCATTAGGAAGAATCTGACCATATGCAGCTGTAATAATCAGATCAGGGTTTAAAGCTAATATTTTTTCCAATTCGTCACTCTGTCTGATTTTTTCAGGCTGAAAAACTGGGATTCCATGTTTCTCTGCTTCCACTTTTACTGGTGGAGGGGTCATGATTCTTTTTCTTCCAACGGGACGATCTGGCTGGGTAACGACCGCAATCAATTCATAATCTGCATTTACTAAATTTCTTAGTACAGGGACTGAAAAATCTGGTGTTCCCATAAAAATAATCTTTGTCATTCTGATTCATCCCCTTCCACTTCAACTTCCTCTATGTAACGAATGACCTTTGTAGTGAATAAGATTCCATGAAGATGATCGATTTCATGTTGAATAGCCCTAGCCATAAAGCCTTCTGCTTCAATCATTAGCATCCGCCCTTTACGATCTTGAGTTTTCACCTTAACATAGCTCGGTCTAGATACTTCACCGTAAAGACCAGGAAAGCTTAAGCATCCTTCAACATCCGTATCTTCACCCTTTGTTTCCACTATCTCTGGATTAATTAATTCGATTGTTCCGTTGTCATCTCCAATGTCTACAACTGCAACTTGGAGATCAACCCCTATTTGTGGAGCGGCTAGGCCTACACCATCTGCTGCAACCATCGAATCGTACATATTGTCTAATAATTTTTTCAGTTTTTTATCAAAATGAAGTACCCGCTCACACTCTTTTTCTAAAATAGTATTCGGGTGCATGACGATTGGTAATATTGCCAATGATTCTCCTCCTCTAGTGTCTTTACATCATCATATAAGGATTGACATCAATGGATACTGTTAATCCCTCAGATGAATATTGCTGTTGTGATTGAGTAAGAATTTTTTGTAAGGTATCTGTTAGCATTGGTTCACGTTTGTATTTTATCAAACATTGATAGCGATATCTATTGTTGATCCGTGGAATGGGAGATGCTACAGGTCCTAATATTATACTTGCTTTTGATAGTTTCGATTGAAGGAAGTTTGAGATTTTCTCCGCTACTGATACAACTTTTAATAAATCTTCATGTGTAATCGTAAGAAGGGCAACATAATAGAACGGCGGGTAACTTCCCATTTTACGCATCATCATTTCTTTTTTATAAAATGAATCGTAGTCCTGCTCCGAAGCTTGCTCAATGCTATAATGTTCAGGGGTGTACGTTTGAATGACGACTTCACCAGGAAGCTTATGTCTTCCTGCTCTTCCACTAACCTGGGTTAAGAGCTGAAACGTTTTTTCAGCTGAACGAAAGTCAGGCAAATGAAGCATTGTATCTGCACTTAGAACCCCAACAAGTGTAATATTCGGAAAGTCTAATCCTTTAGCAATCATTTGGGTTCCTAGTAATATATCCGCTTTCCCTTCACCAAATTGATTCAAAAGTCTTTCATGAGCACCTTTCCTACCCGTTGTGTCAACATCCATACGAATCACTCTTGCTTCAGGTAAAAGCTTTGTAAGTTCCTCTTCTACCTTCTGTGTTCCTGTTCCAAAATAGCGTATATGTTCGCTATTACATTCTGGGCATTTTGTAGGGACAACGGTTTCATATCCACAATAGTGACACTTCATTTGATTTGAAAAGCGATGATAGGTTAGTGAAATATCACACTGTGGACATTGTTGAACAAAACCACAATCTCGACACATGATAAAAGAGGAGTGGCCTCTTCGATTAAGAAACAATACGGTTTGTTGTTTTTTTACTAAACGGTCTTTTAACTTATCAAAAAGTTCAGTGGAAAACATGGAGCGGTTTCCACTTCTTAATTCTTCTCTCATGTCTACAACAGATACTTGAGGTAGTTCCCCTTCATTCATTCTTTTTTGAAGTGTTAATAATTGATAAACACCTTTATTCGCACGGGCAAAGCTTTCGAGTGAAGGAGTCGCACTTCCTAAAACAACCGGACAATTATATCGTTTCCCCCTATAAACAGCAACATCTCTAGCATGATATCTTGGATTCTCTTCCTGTTTATAGCTGGTTTCATGTTCTTCATCGATAATTATAATGCCAAGATTTTCGAATGGAGCAAAAATAGCTGAGCGTGCACCCACTACTACTTTCACTTCTTTCCTCTGGATTTTTCTCCACTCGTCGTATTTTTCACCAACTGACAATCCGCTATGAAGGACAGCAACCTGATCACCAAATCTTCCTTTAAAACGTTGAACCATTTGCGGTGTAAGGGCAATTTCAGGAACAAGGACAATTGCTTCTTTTTTATCCTCTAGCACTCTTTGGATCGATTGGAGGTAAACCTCCGTTTTCCCACTCCCCGTTACACCATAAAGAAGGAATGTTTTATGTATTTTGTTTTCAATCGAATCTAGAATTGGGAAAATTGACTTTTCCTGTTCATCCGTTAAAGAAAACGGTTTTGTACGTGGAAAGTCCCTTTCTTGATATGGATCCCGGTAAACCTCTTCTCGGTTTTCAAATATAAATTTCTTGTCTAAAAGCGTTTTAATCGTGCTATCAGAGCCTCCGGTTGCATCTAATACTTCTTTTGTCGGAACTGCTTGCATATTCGCATACTTTAGAAGGTAATCCATTATTTCTTTTTGCTTTTTGGCATTCGCAGGCAGCTCATTTATTAAGGTTTCTATTCTATCTGAAGACTGAGCTAAAGTTACTTTACGTATTGTTTTTGTTTTCGCTTTTGCTCTCACTTCATAAACAATCTCAAGTCTTCCTCCTTTTACTTCCCTTTGAAGTTCTGGGAGGATTCCTTGTTTGTCGGCCTCGTTCCAAGTGACCTCTTTTTTTGATTGGAACATTTTATTGATTTTTTCAGACAAGAAAGGCGATTCCTTTTCATTACTTACAACGATTTTCTTTTCATATTTAGCTTTCATTGCTGCAGGTAACATCACTTGGAGAGCGGATATTTTAAAACATAATGTTTTTTCCGTTAGCCATTCCGCCATCTCTAATAATTCTTGGTTCAATACCGGGACTAAATCCATTGGCTCTACTATTGATTTTAATCGTTTTACATCTGTTTGTTCCTTGGTTCCGACAACAAACCCTTGAATTTTTCTTGGTCCGAATGGGACAATTACTCTCATTCCTGAAGTGATGATTCCTTCCCATTTATCCGGGATCTTATAATCATACGCCCTGTCAGTCTGCATCGTTGGTACGTCAACAATTACACTGGCAATGCTCATTTATATCATTCCTCTTTTAAACTGTTCGCTACTTCAATAAGGATCTCTTTCGCTATTTCTTTTTTGCTATTTAATGGCAGTTCACGCTTGTATCCATCTCTTTTGAATAATGTCACGATGTTTGTATCTGTACCAAATCCAGCCCCTTCAGTTGTCACATTATTCGCTATAATCATATCTGCATTTTTACTTTCAAGTTTCGCTTTCGCATAATCCTCAATGTTGTTAGTTTCTGCTGCAAAACCTACCAAGTATTGATTCCTTTTTCTTTTTCCTAAAGTTTTCAAAATATCTTGGGTTCTCTCCATTTCCAACATTAAAGAACCTTCTTGCTTTTTCATCTTTTTAGTAAATGTTTGACTTGGCCGGTAATCGGCTACTGCAGCACTTTTGATTACGACATCATATTTCTCGAACCGACTTGTGACTTGCTCAAACATTTCTTCTGCACTTGTAACTTTGACAAGATCGACGCCTTGTGGCGGCTTTATATCTACTGGACCAGAGACAAGTGTGACCTCGGCCCCAAGCTTTGATGCCATTTCAGCTAAAGCATATCCCATTTTACCTGATGAACGATTACTAAAGAACCGGACAGGATCCACCATTTCCCTTGTTGGGCCAGCTGTAATTAAGATTTTTTTGCCATCTAAAAAAAGCTTAGACTGGTGAAAATAATCATCTAATAAAGCTACAATTTTCTCCGGTTCTTCAAGTCTTCCTTTGCCGACGTATCCACACGCTAAATAACCTTCACTAGGCTCAACATAACGGTAACCGTACGAATATAATGTATCTATGTTTTTTCTAACTGCAGGATGATCATACATATGTACATTCATAGCAGGTGCAATCCATACAGGTGCTGTCGTAGCTAACATCGTTGTAGAGACCATGTCATCTGCAATTCCATTTGCCATTTTTCCAATAATATTCGCTGTTGCAGGTGCAATTAAAACTAGATCCGCCCAATCAGCTAAATCAATATGAGCAATTACCTTTGAATCCTTTTCATCAAATGTATCTGTATAAACATCATTTCTTGATAGAGCCTGAAATGTTAACGGTGTAACAAACTTTGTCGCTGATTCACTCATGATTACTTTTACAATTGCTCCAGCTTGTGTCAATTTACTAGTAAGGGCAGCGGCTTTATAAACAGCAATTCCTCCTGAAACACAGAGTAGAATCTTTTTACCTTGAATCATTGTTCTTCCCCCATATTCACGTAATCTTTTATACCATTATGAATGATTCTCTTGTTAAAATCTATCATGATGATTAAAAGAACAAATAGCGTAAGCGTCCCGCTTCGTCTCGATAAGCGTAGAACGGGCCATGAAAGAATGGCACCTTTCCCTTCATTAATGGCTTGGGTTTCAACTCGGGGGAGCTTGGCGCTTGAGCTGGATTATGACAAATTTTTTCAAAATCATCAACATATTTTTATCATTTCCTATAAAACCAAAAATAGGACTGGTCCTTGGAAAAATTCCCAACGTAAGGACCAGTCCCTCTATTAAATTTCTAACGTACTAGGAAAATTGCTTACTCGTCTGAGTAAACAGCATCTTTTTCTCTTTCTTTCATAGTTAATTGGCCAGCATGAATTTCTTCAAGAGCTTTGCCTACATACTTTTCAGAAATATATTTATTAAGTCGATAATCTTGTACACCTTGAAGATCTCTAGCTCTTTTAGCAGCAATACTTACAAGAGAATATTTAGAATCGATTTGTTTCATTAATGAGTCAATGGATGGATAAAGCATTTAATCTACCTCCAACATTTTTTTGTAACGCAGTTGTACACGTTCTCTGCGACAATGCTCAGCTTGAACGATTGAATTAATTTTTTCACATGCATGATCAACATGATCGTTTTCTACAATATAATCATAGAGATCCATCATTTCTATTTCTTTACGGGCCGTCTCCATGCGACCCCTGATTAATTCATTAGATTCTGTGCCTCTAGTAACAAGACGGTTTTGAAGTTCAGAAAGACTAGGTGGAGCCAAGAATATGAAAAGGCCTTCTGGGAACTTCTCACGTACTTGACGAGCGCCTTTCACTTCAATTTCCAAGAAAACATCTTTCCCAGAATCAAGTGTTTCTCTAACGTAATCCACTGGTGTGCCATAGTAATTCCCTACAAATTCTGCATATTCGAGCAGCTTACCTTGATCAATGAGTTTTTCAAATTCTTCACGTGTTTTGAAGAAATAGTCCACTCCATCCACTTCCCCTTCACGAGGGTTTCGTGTTGTCATCGAAATGGAATATTCAAACCTTGTATTTTCTTGCGAAAAAATTGCTTTTCTTACTGTGCCCTTTCCTACACCAGAAGGACCGGAAAGGACAATGAGCAATCCTTTTTCTTTCATTATTTACCCTGCCCTTCTTCACCGATATCATCTTTATCTGTTAATCGATGCGCCACCGTTTCCGGTTGGACAGCGGATAAAATAACATGGTCACTATCAGTAATAATCACAGCTCTTGTTCTTCTTCCATATGTAGCATCGATTAAAGTTCCTCGATCTCTTGCATCTTGTATTAGTCTTTTAATAGGCGCAGATTCAGGGCTTACAATCGAGATAATTCGATTTGCTGAAACAATATTCCCAAATCCAATATTTATGAGCTTAATAGACATAATGCTCCTCCAATCAATAGTCTTTATTCTGACCCTGTGATGGTAAAAATAAACTAACTATTCAACATTTTGTATTTGTTCACGAAGTTTTTCAAGGATCGTCTTTAATTCTACAACCAAGGTGGAAATGGATGAGTCATTTGCCTTTGATCCAATCGTGTTCACTTCTCTATTCATCTCTTGTATCATAAAATCAAGTTTACGACCTATTGGTTCTGCTGATTGTAATGTGTGGTGAAATTGAACTAGGTGGCTATTAAGCCTTGTCAATTCCTCCGTTATATCAGATTTATCTGCAAAAATGGCCACTTCAGTCAATATTCTTGATTCGTCTGCTGTATCATCCGCTAATTCTTTCATTCTTTTCACTAATCGTTCACGATATTGTTCAACTACTAACGGAGCGTGTGATGTCAGCTTTATCAACCTATCTTTAAATTGTCCTAAATGGAATTGAAAGTCTTTTAAAAGTTCTGTACCTTCACTATCACGCATTTGCTTTAATTGCTGTGCAGCCTCTTCCACTGCTTGAAGGACGAGAACTTCTATTTCTTTATTTTCATCTTCCTTTTCTTCTACTGTTATCAATTCAGGACGTGCAAGAAATTCTTGGAGGCTTACCTCTTCCTCAATAGAATATCGGCTTTTTACCTGTGTTATTAATTGATAATAATCTTCAACTAAATTCCAGTCAATATGTAAATTTCGATGAATAAGCCCTTCACCTGAAATTGTAACAAAAACATCGACTTTCCCACGTTTTATGTATTCATTTAGCTTTTTTTTTAGCTTATCCTCAATTTTCATAAATTGCTTGGGCATTCTGATAAAGTATTCACTAAACCGGTGATTCACCGATTTCATTTCGACCGTTACTGTATGTTGCCTGGACTCTATCTTCCCTCTTCCGAAGCCAGTCATACTAACAACCATTACGATCACATCCTATCTGTCTTTACCATGAGGCAGTTATTTAAAGATTTTCTAATTAAAGAAAAAAGGTAATAGAATGTAACTCTACTACCTTTTGGATTATATCATATCTTAACGTTTTTTTCCTGCTAAAAATGAACCTGCCAATAAAAACGTTGGTAGTGCACTTAATCCTAATATTAATAGCCACTCATTCATATCTATCGGCACAGTATGGAAAATTGGCTGAAGACTAGGTAAATAAATGACCAACAGCATTAAAACTAATGAAGATAGTACAGCCCATACTAAATACATATTCCCAAAAGGGTTTCTTGAAAATACCGATTTTTCACTTCTACAATCAAACACATGTATTAGCTGTGCCATGACTAGTGTTGCGAAAGCAACCGTTTGTGAGTAAGCAAGATAATCAGGGTGTTGTTTGTATGAAATCATAAACGCAATGAGGGTAACAATTCCGATTAAGAACCCTCTTGAAACGACCTTCCATCCTAAACCTCTTGCAAAAATCCCTTCCTTTGGATGTCTGGGACTTCGCTTCATGACATCATCTTCTGGCTTATCTAAGCCTAAAGCCATTGCTGGCAGTCCATCTGTAACAAGATTCACCCATAAAATTTGAATTGGAACTAATGGAAGTGGAAGTGCTAGGATCATGGCAAAAAGCATAACGAGAATCTCTCCAACATTCGAAGCTAAAAGATACCTTACAAACTTCCGAATATTTTCATAGATGTTTCTGCCCTCATTAATTGCCGCTTTAATCGTGGCAAAATTATCATCTAATAATACAAGTGAAGATGATTCTTTTGCTACATCAGTCCCTGTAATTCCCATCGCTACTCCTATGTCTGCTGTTTTAATTGCAGGTGCATCATTTACTCCATCACCTGTCATCGCTACAATATGACCTTTATTTTGTAATGCTTTTACAATTTTTAATTTATGTTGTGGAGAAACACGAGCAAATACGGAAACTTCTTCTACCACTTCTTCAAGATCTTCAATCTCCATTTGATTAAGAGCCTTTCCATCCATCACACGATCATTTGTTTTTAAAATACCCAACTGGGATGCAATCGCTTTAGCTGTTGTCACATGATCACCAGTAATCATCACCGTCTTAATGCCTGCTGCTAAGCATTCTTTTACCGCTTGCTTCACCTCACTACGTGGAGGATCAATCATTCCTTGAAGACCAATAAATGTAAGATCCTTTTCAACTTCTTCTTCCGTTTGGTTAGCAAGTGAATGGATTGGTTTAAAGGCGATGGCAATATTTCTAAGAGCATTTGTTGCAAGTTCGTTAATAGTATCATCCACTTTTTGAAATAATTCTCTCGATCTCATTTGCCGCTTCCCGTCCCAAAGAATAGCTTCACTTCTTTGAACTACTACATCCGGTGCGCCTTTTGTAATCGCAAATAATTGGCCGTTTTTATCTTTTACAATTACTGTCATCATTTTACGACTAGAATCGAATGGGAATTCTTTTTCAATTGTAAATTGTTGAAGAAGTGATGACCTTTGCATTCCAGCCTTCATTCCAGCCACTAGTAATGCTCCCTCTGTAGGATCTCCATCTACTATAAATTCATCTTCTTTTGACTTTAGCTCAGCATGATTGCATAGCATTCCAAAGGTAAGAAGTTGCTGCAGGGCTTTCTCTTGGTCAGGATACACCCGATCCTCGTGTTGATAAAATTGTCCATTTGGGTCATATCCAGTTCCTGTTACATTCCAAGTTGTTCCACCACTCCATAAATGAGTTACAGTCATTTTATTTTGTGTCAATGTTCCCGTTTTATCTGAGCAAATAACAGAAGCACAACCGAGAGTTTCAACAGCCGGAAGTTTCCGAACAATCGCTTTCTTCCTAATCATTCGCTGTACACCAAGTGATAAGGCAACTGTAACAATTGCTGGAAGTCCTTCTGGAATCGCTGCAACAGCTAACGATACGCCAGCAAGAAACATCGTATAGAGGTCATGCCCTTGGATTACCCCAATAAAAACAACAAGTGCAGTCAGCACTAGTGCAACAGAAATAAGGATTTTCCCTAACTGTTCTAACCGTCTTTGAAGAGGAGTAACCATCGTTTCAGCTGTTTGTATCATATCGGCAATTTGCCCCATTGCCGTTTTCATCCCGATTGCCGTAACTACTCCTACTCCATTTCCTCTTGTTACTAATGTACCCATAAACGCCATATTTTCTAAATCACCGAGATTCATATTTTCTCCTATTAATGGAGAAGTAGACTTTGAAACAGGAAGTGATTCTCCCGTTAATGCAGATTCTTCTACTTCTAAATTGTTGCTTTGTAGAATTCGTACGTCTGCCCCTACGCGATCACCGCTAACAAATTTAATGATATCTCCAACGACAATTTCCCTTGAAGGAATCTTTACCCACTCACTGTCTCTAAGTACAGAGACCTGCGGTGCGGCTAATTCCTTTAGTGCATGTAAAGATTTTTCGGCTTTTCTTTCTTGAAAAAAACCAAGAAATCCATTAATTAACACGATTGCGATAATGGCTATTGCATCAATATACTCGCCCATCAAACCAGAAATGAGGGTAGCTGCTAATAGTACAAGTACCATAAAGTCTTTGAACTGACTGACAAATAATAATAGAGCCGATTGTTTTTCTGCTTCTTCAAGCTGGTTATACCCAAACTTGTTGATTCTCTGCCTCACTTCATCCTTGGATAAACCATTTTCAAAACTTGTGTTTAATGTATTTTCTATATCCTTCTCCCGCATCTCATGATAATTCATGCAATCAATTCACTCTCCCCCTACTTTCACGAAAAGTTGTCCTTCTCATAGCAATCTTATTCAGACTCGTCCCAAAAAATGATATGATTTAATAGCTAGGCAAAAACTTAATCAAGAATTTAAAATGTAGAGGATGTTTAAGATGTCTTTTGATGGCTTATTTACACGGGCAATGACTCAGGAATTGTCCCAATCAATAGAATGCGGACGAATAAATAAAATTCATCAACCATATAAAAATGAAATCATTTTCATTGTAAGAGCAAATGGAAAAAATCATAAATTACTACTTTCTGCTCACCCAAGTTACTCAAGGGTACAGCTAACAGAAGAATCATATGAAAACCCAACTGTACCTCCGATGTTTTGTATGTTATTACGAAAACATTTAGAAGGGTATATGATTGAATCGATATCACAAGTCGGACTTGACCGTATCATCGTATTTGAAATTAAAGGCAGAAATGAAATTGGTGACATTTCATATAAGAAGTTGATGGTAGAGATCATGGGCAGGCATAGCAATATCATATTGGTTGATAAGGATCGAAATATGATTTTAGATAGCATTAAACATATTTCACCTAGCATTAATTCACACAGAACCGTTCTTCCTGGACATGAATATGTGATGCCACCTCAACAGAATAAAAAGAACCCCTTTGAAAGTACTGATGAGGATATTTTGCGTAGCATAGACTTTAATTCGGGAAAATTAGACAAACAGATAGTTGAATCATTTTCAGGTATATCTCCCCTGTTTGCAAAAGAAGTCGTTTACAAAGCAGGTTTGGCAAATCAAAAATCATTACCTAAAGCATTCTTATCACTTGTAGATAGAATAAAAAAACAGCAATATAATCCAACATTTAAAAATGGAAAGAAAGAAACCTTCTATTTAATGAATCTCGAACATCTAGAAGGAAGCGTTCAAACCTTCCCATCCCTTAGTCAATTACTTGATCGATATTTCTACCAGAAAGCCTCAAGGGATCGCGTTAAACAACAAGGAAATGATCTTGAGCGTTTTATTAAAAATGAGCGAGATAAAAATCAAAACAAAATTGTAAAGCTAGAGCAAACTTTAAATGATGCTAAGCAGGCTGACAGATACCAGCTATTAGGAGAACTATTAACCTCTAATATTTACGCAGCAAAAAAGGGAATGGAAGAAATCGAGGTCATCAACTATTATGATGAGGAAAGCTCAATGATTAAGATTCCTCTAAACCCTCAAAAATCACCATCTGAAAATGCTCAGAATTATTTCTCGAAATATCAAAAAGCAAAGAATGCAATGGTTATTGTTCATGAGCAAATCGAAAAAGCAAAAGATGAAATCCAATATTTTGAGCAGTTACTACAACAGTTAGAATCTGCTTTACCAAAGGATATAGAGGAGATTCGAGAGGAGCTTGAGGAAGAAGGGTATCTTAGGGCAAAGAAAACAAGTAAAAAGAAAAAGGTAAATCATAAACCAGAAGTAGAAGAGTACACATCTACTGAAGGAACAACGATTTTAGTTGGAAAAAACAATAAACAAAATGATTATTTAACGAACCGAATCGCAAATAAAAATGATATCTGGCTGCATACGAAGGAAATCCCAGGTTCTCATGTCGTCATAAAAGATGAGAATCCTTCCGAAACGACCATTAACGAGGCAGCAAATATTGCAGCCTACTTTTCAAAAGCAAGGGAATCAAGCTCTGTCCCAGTTGATTACACTATGGTTAAACAAGTGAAAAAACCTAAAGGAGCGAAACCTGGATTTGTCATATATGAAGGTCAGCAAACCATTTATGTAACACCTAACCTTGATCTTGTACGGTCTTTAAAAAAATAAGGCTGCGTTCTAAAAGAATGTCTTTTTTTAAGAACATAAATTTTTGTAAAAAGGTTGGTCTTCGCTGCAGGTGCGAGACTCCAGCGGGAGTAGCGGGACAGGTGAGATCTAAGCTGGAGCAAAGCGACGAGGATGCTCACCGCCCGCCCCGCGGAAAGCGAGCGTCCTTTCGCTGCAACCAACTGCGAAAACAGCCAAATAAAAACAGGGCTGTCCCAAAAGGTATCAGGAGCTACATCGTTTGATCCTGATACCATGATTTTGGGACTACCCTATTTTAGTATTATTTCCCCCACACCTCAGGGTTCTTTTTCCACTCTTTTAATGACTCTAATTCATCTTCTTGAATGACATTTAATTCTAATGCCGTTTCTAACATGCTTGTATAATCTGAGATCGCATGCGCTTCAACTTCTGCATTCTCTAGGAGTTCAATTCCTTTATCCAGTTCATAGGTGAAAATAGCTGCAACCCCTAATACTTCGCATCCAGCTTCCCTTAATGCGTTTACAGCGGTTATACAGCTTCCACCAGTTGAAATTAAGTCTTCAACCACAACTACTTTTTGTCCTTTTTTAACATAACCTTCTATTTGCTTCCCTTTCCCATGAGCTTTTGGTTTTGAACGGACATAACACATTGGTAAATCAAGTCGTTCACTTACCCATGCAGCGTGTGGAATTCCCGCAGTTGCTGTGCCTGCTATTACTTCGACGTCGGGATATTGATGTTGAATGATTTCCACAAGTCCTTTGCTAATTTCTCGTCTTACTTCAGGATAGGACATCGTTAAACGGTTATCACAATAAATAGGTGATTGAATTCCAGAGGACCATGTAAATGGTTCTGATGGATTTAAGAAAACTGCTTTAATTTCTAATAATTGTTTTGCTAATTCTTTTTTCATAAAAGTCCCTCCCACTCATTTAAAACAGCATGATAAGCTTCTACTGGATTTTCTGCTTTTGTGATACTTCTACCAACAACAATATGTGTTGAGCCTAATTCACGCGCTTTTGCCGGTGTAGCAATTCGTTTTTGATCTTGTACTTGATTCTCAGCCAAACGAATTCCAGGAGTCACTTTTAAAAACTCGTCTCCACATGCCTCTCGAATACCTTTCGTCTCTAAGGGAGAGCACACAACACCATCAAGTCCCGCTTCTTTGGTGAGCTTTGCATAGTGAATGACCGATTCGTTTAAAGAACGCTCAATAAGCTGCTCACTTTGCATTTGCTCTTCAGAAGTTGAGGTCAATTGAGTAACTCCGATAAGCTTAGGTCGATTTCTAGAGAAAGGTGTTCCTGCATTCAAGCCCTCTAGCGCTTTTTCCATCATTTCTTTCCCGCCAGCTGCATGTACATTGATTAATTCGATATCAAATTGAGCTAGGCCCTTCATGGCACCATACACAGTATTCGGAATATCATGAAGTTTTAAATCTAGAAAGATACGATAATCCTTTTTGATCAATTGTTCCAGTACCTTTGGACCATTTTGTAAGTATAGTTCCATTCCAATTTTAATATTTATAGGTTCGTTGAATGGCTCTAGGAATTCCTTTGTTTGCTCCCATGTTGGAAAATCAAGAGCTATGAATGGCTTTTGATTCATGTTTCCCCCAGCTCCTTCCGATACATTCCGAAATATGGTCATAGCCTAACTCATCAAGTAGTGGTGGAAGGTCATCGATAATTGTTGGACAGATCATAGGATCTACAAAATTCGCTGTCCCTACAGCCACTGCACTTGCACCAGCATATAAATATTCAATGACATCCTCTGCCGATTCTACTCCACCCATCCCGATGATTGGAATGGAGACAGCTTGACTCACTTCATAAATCATTCTGATTGCAACTGGCTTAATAGCTGGACCAGAGAGCCCCCCCGTCTTGTTAGCTAAGATTGGTTGAGCTGACCTCATATCTAATCTCATTCCAAGAAGGGTATTGATCATCGTTAGCCCATCTGCTCCACCTTCTTCCACCGCTTTTGCCATATCTACAATACTAGATACATTAGGTGAAAGCTTTACATATACAGGGACTGAAGAAACTTCCTTGACTCGCATCGTAAGTTCCTTTGCGACTTCTGGTATGGTTCCAAAAGCAATTCCACCTGTTTTCACATTAGGACAGGAGATATTTAACTCTAATGCTTTGACGTTCTTTGCCGTTGAGATATGCTTTGCTACCTCAACATAATCTTCTGTCTGGGATCCAGCTACATTCGCAATGATTGGAACATCATATTTAGCCAACCATGGTAATTCATTACTCATAACACCCTTTAACCCAGGGTTCTGTAAACCGATTGCATTAAGCATTCCTGCATTTGTTTCCGCTACACGCGGAGTAGGGTTCCCGAACCTCGGTTCTTCGGTGGTAGCTTTAATCATGATTGCCCCAAGCTTGCTTAAATCATAAAATTGACTGTACTCTTTTCCAAATCCGAAGCAGCCTGAAGCAGGCATGATGGGATTTTTTAAAGAAAGACCTGGTAGCTCTATATTTAATCTTTTCATAATGCCACCTCCCCCGCTGGAAATACAGGTCCATCACTGCAAACCTTTACATAGCTATTCCCTGTTGGATCTTCAGACTTATGACATACACATGCAAAACAAGCCCCGATTCCACAGCCCATTCTTTGTTCTAATGAAATGTAGCCTTGTTTATGTGTAAGGGTGTTTTCTAATGCTTTCAACATCGGAGTTGGTCCACAGGTATAGTAGAGATCAAAATCGTTATCCAAATTACTGATAATATCTGTTACAAAACCTTTTGATCCATGTGAACCATCAACCGTTGCTATGAATGTTTCTCCAAGCTCTGCGAACTCTTCTTCATAAAACACAACGTCTTTACTTTGAAAACCAAGAACATGGAGAACTTTCCATCCTCTACCAGTTAACTGCTTAGATAGTTCGTAGAGAGGAGGAACTCCAATTCCTCCACCTACCAATAAAGCTGTTTTAGTATCCTGTTCATGAATCGGAAATCCATTCCCTAGTGGACCCAATACATCGATGTCCTGTCCAATAAGAACTTCTGAAAGAATTCTAGTGCCTTTCCCTTCCGCACGATAGATGAGTGTCATCGTTTGATCCTCTTTAGAATAGGACGAGATTGAAATAGGTCTTCTTAAAAGAGGATCGAAACCTTTCCCCACCTTAATATGAACAAACTGGCCAGGCATTTGAATTTCGTCAACAATCTGTCCTTTTACCGTTAATTCATAAATATTTTTGGCAATGTGTTGATGAGAAAGTACTTCCATTCTTTCATTCTTTATCATAGCAGCACCGCCTCATCCTTATTCGAACTTAGTGGTAGTGCTTCCGCAGAGAAAGTCATGGATTCCATCACTCTTAAAATCGCTTCTGCTGTGTCTAGTGAAGTAAGACATGGAATTCCATTTTCTACGGACTCTCTTCGGATTCTGAATCCATCTCTTTCAGGCTGTTTTCCCTTTGTTAATGTGTTTATCACAAGTTGAGTTTCTCCACTTTGAATAATGTCTAAAAGTGTCGGCCCTTTAGATCCAATTTTATCAACTTCTTTTACCGGGATTCCTTTATTCATCAAGTGCTCTGCTGTTCCTTTTGTAGCTAAAATCTGATAACCAATGTTAATGAATCGTTTCGCTAGTTGAACGGTCTCATCCTTATCCTTATTAGCCACAGTCATTAATACGGAACCGAATTCCTTCATTTGCATCCCAGCTGCAACCATTCCTTTGTATAAGGCTTTTTCTAGAGTTGCATCTTTCCCCATCACTTCTCCAGTAGATTTCATTTCAGGTCCTAGTGTAATGTCAACTCTTCTTAATTTCGCAAAGGAGAATACTGGAACTTTTACATATACTCCTTGCTTTTCATCAATTAGTCCTGATTGATAGCCTTGGTCCTTGAGAGCTACTCCAAGAATTGCTTTTGTCGCAATATTAGCCATTGGAACACCTGTTATTTTACTTATAAAAGGTACTGTTCTACTTGAACGAGGATTAACTTCTATGACAAATACTTCACCTTTGGATACAACGTATTGAATATTTAGAAGGCCTTTAATATTAAGCCCTTTCGCAAGCCTAGTTGTATAATCGACGATCGTTTCTTTCTGTTCCTTTGTTAACTGCTGAGGAGGGTATACCGCAATCGAGTCTCCTGAGTGAACCCCAGCACGTTCTATATGTTCCATGATTCCCGGGATGACCACATCTACTCCGTCTGAAATGGCATCCACCTCAATTTCTCTTCCTGTCAAGTAACGGTCAATTAATACGGGATGCTCTGGATTTACTTTTACAGCATTCTCCATGTAATGTAGGAGCTCTTCTTCTCTGTAGACAATTTCCATTGCCCGACCACCTAATACATAGGATGGTCTCACAAGGACTGGATAACCGATAGAAGAGGCAATCTTAATAGCTCCATCCACTGACACGGCCGTCTTTCCTTTTGGTTGTGGAATTTCTAGTTCGTTTAATGTCGACTCGAACTTGTCGCGGTTTTCTGCACGATCTAAATCTTCTAATGAAGTCCCAAGGATTTTAACGCCTCTATTCACTAATTCTGATGCTAAATTAATAGCGGTTTGCCCACCGAATTGGACAACAACTCCCGTAGGCTTTTCAAGATCGATAATGTGCATAACATCTTCAATCGTCAACGGTTCAAAGTATAGTTTATCTGAAATACTGAAGTCTGTTGAGACGGTTTCAGGGTTGTTGTTCACGATAATTGCTTCATATCCCGCTTCTTTAATTGCCCAAACAGAGTGAACTGTTGCATAATCAAATTCTACACCTTGACCGATTCGAATTGGACCTGAACCAAGTACCATCACACTTTCACGCTTGGTTACTATTGATTCATTTTCTTCCTCGTAGCTCCCATAGAAATACGGTGTCTCTGATTCAAACTCTGCTGCACATGTGTCCACCATTTTATAGACTGGAGTAATACTATTTTCTTTTCTCCACTGGTAAACCTCTCGTTCGTTTGAGTTCCAAAGCTTTGCAAGAGTGATATCAGCAAATCCCATTCTTTTAGCTTTTATCGCGATTTCCGGTTGAAAAGCTTGATTTCTTAACACTTGTTCAAATTCTACAATATTTCTCATTTTATGAAGGAAGAACAAATCGATTTTACTCCATTCATGGATGGTTTCAATCGTTACTCCTCTTCTGAGTGCTTCCCCGATATAAAAGAGACGTTCATCTCCCGCATTTCGGATTCGTTTTTCAATCAATTCATCAGTAGCATTATTAGCATCTGGTAGCTCTAAATGATAAACATTGCTTTCAAGAGAACGAACGGCTTTTAATAGAGACTCCTCTAAAGTTCTTCCGATGGCCATTACTTCCCCTGTTGCCTTCATTTGTGTACCTAGATTTCGTTTCGCTGCTTCAAATTTATCAAATGGCCAACGCGGGATTTTAGAAACTACATAATCTAGTGCAGGCTCAAAGGATGCGTACGTTTTTCCTGTAACAGGGTTCATCATTTCATCTAGAGTTAACCCTACTGCGATCTTCGCTGCTAATTTAGCGATAGGATAGCCTGTTGCTTTTGATGCTAATGCAGATGAACGACTTACACGTGGATTTACTTCAATAATATAGTAATCAAAACTGTCAGGATCGAGTGCAAGCTGGACATTACATCCACCTTCAATTCCAAGTGCGCGGATAATCTTTAAGCTCGTATTACGAAGCATTTGATATTCCCTGTCACTCAAGGTTTGACTCGGTGCCACAACAATCGAGTCACCAGTGTGGATCCCCACTGGATCAATATTCTCCATATTACACACAACAATGGCATTATCTGCTGCGTCCCTCATAACCTCATACTCTATTTCTTTAAAGCCTGCAATACTTTTCTCGAGTAAACATTGTGTTACTGGACTGTATTTTAAGCCAGAGCTTACGATTTCAACGAGTTCTTCATCATTATGACAAATCCCTCCACCCGTTCCTCCAAGTGTGTAAGCAGGACGAACGATCACTGGATATCCAACTTGTTTAACGAAGTTACTAGCTTCTTCTACAGTATGAATGATTTCACTTTCTGGTACTGGCTCACCTAATTCATGCATCAGGGTACGGAATAGATCTCTATCTTCCGCTTTTTCAATCGCTGATAACTTTGTACCTAAAATTTCAACTCCACACTCTTCTAATACACCTGATTGTGCAAGTTCAACTGCGAGATTTAAGCCTGTTTGCCCCCCGAGTGTAGGCACGATGGCATCTGGTCTTTCTTTTCTGATAATACGACTAACAAACTCAAGTGTAAGTGGTTCAATATATACTTTGTCTGCCATCTCTGCATCCGTCATAATGGTTGCTGGATTGGAATTGACAAGAATGACTCGATATCCTTCTTCTCTAAGGGCAATACAAGCTTGTGTTCCTGCATAATCAAATTCTGCTGCTTGACCGATAATGATAGGACCGCTTCCGATAACAAGGATTGAGTGAATGTCTGTACGTTTAGGCATGTTGAAGCTCCTCTCTCTTTTCCTTTTTCATTAGTTCTAAAAATTCATCGAATAAATAATTGGCATCCTCAGGTCCAGGTGATGCTTCTGGGTGATATTGAACCGTAAAAGCAGGATAATCTAGATGTTTTAAACCTTCGTTTGTTCCATCATTGATCGCAACATGGGTTACTTTTAAACGAGTATCTGTAAGAGAATTTTCGTCTACTGCATAGCCATGGTTTTGTGCCGTAAGAGCGATTTGACCCGTTTTTAGATCTTTTACAGGGTGATTCGATCCTCTATGTCCGAACTTCATTTTAAATGTATCTCCGCCGCATGCTAGAGCAAATAATTGGTGACCAAGACAAATCCCAAATAGCGGAATTTCCCCGAGTAATTCTTTGATTGTTTCAATCGCTTCTGGCACATCCTTTGGATCCCCTGGTCCGTTGGAAAGCATGATCCCGTCTGGACGTAATCGGCGAATTTCATCTGCTGTGGTATTATATGGAACAACAATCACATCACAATCACGTTTATTTAATTCTCTGAGGATTCCGTGTTTCATTCCAAAGTCCATTAGAACTACTCTATATCCTCTTCCAGGACTTGGATAGGCTGTCTTTGTAGATACCTGCTTCACCTGATCATTTGGAAACTTAGTAGCCTTTAGTTTGTGAAGAATTTCTTCTACATTCTCTTCAGTAGAGCAGATGATTCCTTTCATTGCACCATGTTTTCGAATGATTCTTGTTAGTTTTCTAGTGTCTATCTCTGATATCCCTGGAATGCCTTTAATTTTTAATAGCTCATCTAATGTATTTTCATTTCTCCAATTAGAGGCAAAGTCGGCTACTTCTCTTACGATGAAAGCTTTGATCGCTGGTGTAATACTTTCAAAATCATCTCGATTAATTCCGTAGTTCCCCACTAAAGGATATGTTAAGGTTACTAATTGTCCACAGTAAGAAGGGTCTGAAAGAATTTCTTGGTATCCTGTCATCCCTGTATTGAATACTACCTCTCCTAATACATCTACTTCTGCCCCAAATCCTTCACCTACAAATACTGTTCCATCGTCTAATATGAGTTGTCTTTTCATGCTTGTTTTCCTCCTTCATTCCATACTAGTGAGCCTTCAAAAAACGTTGCTTTTGGCCAACCTTTGCATTTCCAGTTTGTAAAAGGGGTATTTTTCCCTTTTGATAAAAAGCCATTAGGATTGATTGCTTTCTCTTCTCCTAGATCGATTAGTGTGAGGTCTGCAACTTTCCCTACCTCAAGTGATCCCAATGGGAGATTGAACACATCACTTGGTTTTTTCGTCATCCAGTTTACTAATTGTTCTAGTGTAAAGACTCCTTTTTCTACAAAATTTGTATATAGTAACGGAAAGGCCGTTTCTAAACCGACAATTCCGAAAGGAGCGAGTACCATTCCTTCTGATTTTTCTTCTGCGGTATGTGGTGCATGATCTGTTGCGATGAAATCGATTGTTCCATCTAAAAGTCCATCTAGCAGCGCTTGTTGATCTTCTTTACTTCTTAGAGGAGGATTCATTTTAAAATTGGAATCTAGTCCAGGTATGTCATCCTCACATAGAAGCAGATGATGCGGTGTTACTTCCGCAGTTACATTAATACCTGCTTTCTTAGCATCCCTCACTACACGGACTGATTCCTTTGTAGAGATATGGCAGACATGATAGTGAGCACCTGCAGCTTCAGCAAGAAGGACATCTCTTGAAATGTGTACCGCTTCACAGATGGATGGAATTCCTGCAATGTTGTTTTCTTTAGCAAAGGTTCCGTCGTGAACGGCTCCTCCATAAATGAGTGTATTATCCTCGCAGTGAGCAACAATGGAAGAGCCAATTCGCGATGCTTCCTTCATCGCTTCATACATCATTCCTGCTGACTGTACTCCTACTCCATCATCCGTAAATGCAAATGCACCGTTTTCTTTCAATGCCTCGAAATCGTTTAACACTTTCCCCACTTGTCTTTCTGTAATCGCAGCATACGGAAGAACTCTGATGTGAGCTGTTTCTTGAATTTTTTGGTTTAATGCTTGAAGATTTTCAACATTGTCAGGTACTGGTCTCGTGTTAGGCATTGCTGCAATTGTTGTAAACCCGCCTTTTGCAGCAGCTTTAGTACCTGTATCGATGGTTTCTTTATGTTCTCCACCTGGCTCTCGTAAGTGGACATGTAAATCGACAAATCCAGGTGATACGAACAACCCCTCTGCATCAAACTCTTGAAAGTCGTCACCTTGAAGTTCAGTTCCAATATCAGTAATTTTATTTCCCTCAAGTTTAATATCTACTTTGCTTAGCTTTCCATTTTTATTTAGTGTTTCTGCATTGCGAATAATCCAACTCATCTGATTTCCTCCTCTATTTTGATTCCAATACTTTTTTCAAAACTGCCATTCGAATGAATACACCATTCTCCATTTGTTTAAAAATTCTAGACCTTTTGCTTTCTACAAGTTCATCAGCGATTTCTACACCTCTATTAAAGGGGGCCGGATGCATAATAATACTATTTGGCTTCATCCTTTTTTCTCTTTCTATCGTTAGTCCAAAAGAGTGATGGTATTCTTCCTTTGAAAGCTGTGAAGTGCTACCATGCCTTTCATGTTGAATTCTCAATAGCATCACAACGTCTGATGTTTCAATTGCTTCGTCAATTTCCAAATATTCACCATTCCCAAGGAGAGCATCGGAAAACCATTCTTTCGGACCGGAAAAACAAACTGTAGCTCCAAGCTTTGTTAATGCCTCTGCATTAGACCTTGCTACCCTGCTGTGCTTGATATCACCAATAATCGATATTTTTAAGTTTTCAAAGGATCCGAATTCTTCTTTAATCGTAAGTAAGTCAAGCAGGCATTGAGTAGGATGATTTCCACACCCATCTCCACCATTTATGATTGGAATGTTTATTCCCTCAACAAGTTGATTGAAGTAATGATCTTCCTCATGTCTAATGACAACTGCGTCTACCCCAATCGATTCCATGAATTTGACGGTATCATAAAGCGATTCACCTTTTTGGACTGATGAAGTTGTAGCTTCAAATGGAATGACAGACATGCCAAGCTTCCTTTCTGCCATTTCAAAGCTGCATCTAGTTCTAGTACTAGCTTCAAAAAAAAGATTGGAGATATACTTCTCGCTAGCTCCTTCCCATGACTCACGGTTCTTGAATTTTTCTGCTTGTGTTAAAATACATTCGATTTCTTCGGTTGTGAGTTCGTTCATCGTTAATAAATGCTTCACATTTATCAATCCTTTTCTTTTAGGAATAAACTTTTTCTAAAAAAACACCCTGCCAGTTACCAGTCAGGGTGTTTTTGAATAGGAGAAAGCATATCTCGCCTTCTCACCGAATCAATCCCACCCTTTTAAGCCTCTCTGGACTTATATTTAAAAGGTGTTTCTATGCTACTTTATTTTCTTCAAATGATTTTTGCTTTCTTTCACTTTCTTCTCTGCCCGGTAGGACGAGGTTTAAAAATATCCCAACAATCGATGCTAATGCCATTCCAGATAAGGATAATGTTTCAGTTATTTCCACAAACGCTCCCCCTACACCGATGACAAGAATAACAGATGAGATAATTAAGTTACGTTTATTACCTAGGTCAATATTATTATCAATTAACATTCGTAAACCGTTTGAAGCGATGATCCCGAATAATAGGAGTGATACGCCTCCCATAACAGCTGATGGAATTGAGCTAATGAGAGCCGTGATTTTCCCTATGAATCCAAATACAATAGCGAGAATAGCAGCTCCCCCAATCACATAAACACTAAACACTTTTGTAATGGCTAGCACCCCGATGTTCTCACCGTAAGTCGTGTTTGGTGGACCTCCAATAAAGGATGCAATCGTGGTCGCGACCCCATCTCCAAGAATGGAGCGATGTAATCCGGGTTTTTCAACAAAGTTTCTACCTACTACCTTACTTAAAACCATTTGATGTCCAGTGTGTTCTGAAAGTGTTACAATCGCTACTGGTACCATAGCTGCAGCAATTCCCCAACTAAAGTTCGGTGTGTAGGTAACATACGGAATGAAGAAATCAGGGACTTGGAACAGCGGTGCATCTTTTACACCTGTCAAATCTACAATTCCAGCAAAAAGGGCAATAACGTATCCTCCAATAATCCCTGCTAAAATCGGGATAAGTCCAAAGATTCCTTTTAAATAGATAGAACAGAAAATGGTAATCGCTAGTGTTGCAAGAGCCACTAGAAAGTGAGTGTTGCTATAGACTAGTTCCTGTGCCCCTGGATTTTCATACATTGCCATATTGACTGCTGTCCCTGCTAAGCCAAGTCCGATGACCATAATAACCGGTCCAACTACAATCGGCGGTAGAATTCGTAAAAGCCATTTAAGGCCTAACTTGGAGATTAACAGAGCTACAATTCCATAAACAATTCCAGCCAGAAAGCTTCCAAGCATAGCTGCTTCCGCTCCTCCTGCAGCCTTGGCAATAATGATCGGTTGAATAAATGCGAACGATGATCCTAAAAAGGCTGGAATTTGTCCTCTAGTAATAAGTAGATAGGCTAATGTACCGAGTCCACTTGAAACAAGTGCTACTGCAGGACTTAACCCTACTAGGAAAGGAACTAGGACCGTTGCTCCAAACATTGCGAATAAATGTTGGATACTTAATGTTAACCATTTAGTAGGGTTCGGAACATCCCGTACATCTAATACGGGGTCATTTGATTGAGTCATGTTCAATCTCCTCCTCTAATGTTTCGTCTATGATGAATGGTTTTATTTTCATACAAAAAACCCTCTTCGCATCCTTTATAAGGCACAAAGAGGGCATAGGTGTATAGATACTCTGCATTAAAGAAGAATATTCATTCACATACCGACCTTTGTTAGCCTCACTGGACTACATTTAAAAGGACTCCTATTTAATTATCGTGTATGGTTACTTGATCCTCAGAATCAACTTCTGTAAGTTCAACCATTATTTTCTCTGAACTGGAAGTAGGGATATTCTTCCCTACAAAATCCGCTCTGATTGGAAGTTCACGATGCCCTCTATCCACTAGGACAGCGAGTTGAATCGAACTTGGTCTTCCTAAATCGATTAAAGCATCAAGCGCGGCTCTTACCGTTCTGCCTGTATAAAGAACGTCGTCAATGAGTATTACTTTTTTATGATTAATTTCTACAGGTAAGTCAGAACCTTTTACTTCTGGTTCGCTGTTAGATGTTTTGGTCGTAAGGTCGTCTCTATAAAGTGTTATATCTATTTCCCCTACCGGAATGGACTCACCTTCGATTTGTTCAATTTTTTCAGCGAGTCGTTTCGCCAAGTAGATTCCTCTTGTTTTTATTCCAACTAAGACACAATTTTCAATGCCTTTATTTCGTTCAATGATTTCATGAGCAATTCTGGTTAATGCTCTTCTAATAGATGCTTGATCTAGTACAATCGCTTTTTGAACCATTTCTTCACCTCTTCTTCGTTTTGTAAACTGAAGAGAAACCCATAAAAAAATCCCTCGCACCGTAATTGGGTGAGAGGGTACACTTATCGTTGTATGATAATCAAACTACACTCGTACGTAGTTTTACTATCTCCTTCTCAGCCTCACGGGACTGTATTAAAGGTTCCTTATTCACTTAATGACTATATTATAATTATCGTCGAACTTTGTCAACGGTTTAATTCTAAAAAGCGAATGATTTCTTTAAACTCTTCTGGTTCATCTGCTTGGAATTCTACGTACTCTCCTGTCCTTGGGTGAATAAAACCTAGCACTCCTGCATGAAGGACTTGCCCATTAATTGGAAGAGTTTTTCTCGGACCATATTTAGGATCACCTGCTAAAGGAAAACCAATATATTTCATGTGAACTCGAATTTGATGTGTTCGACCTGTTTCTAGTTCACATTCTACAAGGCTATAGTCTTTATATCTGTCTAATACTCTGAAGTGCGTCACAGCATTTCTTCCATTATCGACAATAGCCATACTTTGACGATCTTTCGTATCTCTTCCAATTGGTGCATCAATGGTTCCATAATCATGAGGTGGATTCCCGTGTACGACAGCTTTATACTTTCTTGTAACCGTCTTTTCAACCAATTGATTAACAAGCTTTTCATGAGAAAAATTGTTTTTAGCTACCATCAATAATCCCGATGTATCTTTATCAATTCTGTGTACAATTCCAGGTCTTAGCACACCATTTATTCCTGATAGATCTTTACAATGGGCCATTAATCCATTCACAAGAGTTCCTGACGGATGACCAGGGGCAGGGTGAACGACCATACCTCTTGGTTTGTTCACTACTACAACATCTTCATCCTCAAAGTAAATATCTAAATCCATTTCTTCTGGGATAACGTCTAATACTTCCGGTTCTGGAATTGAAATCTTAACGGAATCTCCTAATCCACATTTATAATTAGGTTTAACGGATTCCCCATTCACCAAAACATGTCCGTCCTTAATCCACTGTTGAACCTGTGATCTTGACCAACTTGCATCTATAGTCGATAAAACTTTATCTAATCGTTCGCTAATTTCTTGCTCATGAATGATGTGCTCCATTACTTCCATCTAATTTCTCCTTTTTCTCCTTACGTTCTTCTTGTATCATGTAAATAATTAATAAAACCACGCCAATTGATAGTGCGGCATCAGCTATATTAAAAATTGGGAAGTCATAAGAAAAAATGTATGTATTCAAAAAGTCAACCACTTCTTTTCGAAATAACCGATCAATAAAATTCCCAATTGCCCCACCGAGCATAAAAGCTAAACTAACACTAAATAACGGAATACCTTTTGCATGTTTTTGTAAATAATAAACAATTCCAATAATAACGATTATGGTAATAATATAAAAAAACCACATCTGTCCCTGGAGTATACCCCATGCTGCCCCTTGATTGCGATGAGAAGTGATATAGAAAAGATTTTCTATAACCGTTATACTCTCACCCACAGCCATATTTTTCACAATGAGCCATTTGGTTAATTGATCTAATGCGATGATAAATAATGCAATAAGATAATAAATCAACTAAGGCAACCTCCGCATCTATAAGAATGATTACCTTAGCATTTTAGCATAACTCCCATAGGATGAACACTTTTTTACAAATGTAATCCAGTAAATAAAAAATTATTAATGTAACGAAGTGGACCTTTTTATATATTTTTTCCAACTATAATTCTGATGTGGACTATAGATCATATAGCTTGAATCAAGAGTTTCAACGGGTAGAGCGGAGACTTCTTCAGGGTTAAAATAGATTTGGTTTAATAAATGCTCAATATCTCTCTTTTCTTCTTGGATGTAGTGTTGTACCAGTGTATTTGAAGAATATGCTTCACTTAGCTCTAACAATGAGATCTCTAGCTCATTAACAAGTTTTATTAAATCTTTATCCATCATCATCCCTCCTGTTACTAGTATGGATTGTTATGTAGAAATTAAGATATGTAAGAATTAGAAATTAATTTTTAATGCAATATTTGGAGGCAAATATTTAAAGTACCATAGGGGTTACTTAACGGTTTTTGCAAAAAAAGACCAAAACCAGTTTAATATGTACCCTATAGAATAGACACTTAAAAAAGTCTACCTATAGGGTACTTTTTTGTATAATAACAATTAGACAACAATGTAGGGACTGGGGAAATTATGAGTAAAAAGACGTTTACAGATAAAGAGATTAAACTATTATCAGCGAACCCTTATGTAAAAAAAGTAAGTGCTAAGGGGATTACTTACACAGATGACTTTAAGAGAATATTCATTTCGGAGAAGGAAAAAGGGAAATTCTCAAGACAAATCTTTGAAGACTGTGGGTTTGATACTGAGATCATAGGGATGACTAGAATTCATGCCGCAAGTAAGAGATGGCAGGCAGCTTATAAAAAGAATGGTGTAGTCGGATTAAGTGATACTAGAACTAGAAATTCAGGTCGTCCAAGGGAAAGAGAGCTGTCTCTCGAGGAAAAAAATGCATGTCTTGAAGCTCAACTCCATTTATTAAAAGCAGAGAATGA
>JANAVG010000037.1 GCA_024213275.1 Rossellomorea sp. BNER | reverse complement strand
GTGAAGGGACTTGAACCCCCACGCCTTGCGGCGCCAGATCCTAAGTCTGGTGCGTCTGCCAATTCCGCCACACCCGCGTATTAAATATGAATGGTGAGCCATGAAGGACTCGAACCTTCGACCCTCTGATTAAAAGTCAGATGCTCTACCAACTGAGCTAATGGCTCATTAATGGCTGGGCTAGCTGGATTCGAACCAACGCATGACGGAGTCAAAGTCCGTTGCCTTACCGCTTGGCTATAGCCCAATACTATTGTTTATTTCTCGTTTTTGAAGACGAGGATTCTATAATAACATCATAAGAATTCGTAGTCAATAACTTTTTCTAAAAAAACATTATGACCCGTACGGGATTCGAACCCGTGTTACCGCCGTGAAAGGGCGGTGTCTTAACCGCTTGACCAACGGGCCATGCTTCAAGATCATATGGCGGAGAAGGAGGGATTTGAACCCTCGCGCCGCTTACACGACCTACACCCTTAGCAGGGGCGCCTCTTCAGCCACTTGAGTACTTCTCCTCAAAAAAAATGGCTCCGCAGGCAGGATTCGAACCTGCGACCGATCGGTTAACAGCCGATAGCTCTACCACTGAGCTACTGCGGAATAATTAAGAAGCAATTGATTAATCTTCGCAGTTATTTGCTGCGACTCTTTGAATTATAAAACTCTTTAATCCCTTTGTCAACGAGTTTTTATTCAATTTCAATTGAAGTTTTTTCACTTTTATTATCCCATTGTCATTTTTAATTTCCCTCCACATTTTCCGCAAACATACCTCCCTGTATTGATCCTTTTCTTTCTCTTAAAGAGTAACCCACATGCTTGACAGGTATAATAAATTACTTTTCTGCTAGATGGTGCTTTAGCTAATGGGCTACAGAATCTAGGTGCCCCCACTCGATTTAATAGTTCTTTAAAATCACGATCTCGATGCTGATACCCTTTTCCTTCTAGGTGGAGATGATAATGACATAACTCATGTTTAATGATTCCCGAGATTTCTTGTTCACCATATTCATCAAAATACTTTTTATTAATTTCTATATTATGAGACCTTAGTAGATACCTTCCCCCCGTTGTCCTTAAACGCAAATTAAAATATGCTTGATGCCGAAACGGCTTATGAAAGTATTGAAGTGAAAGTCGTTCTACTAAAGATTGCAACTCGCTGTTCTCCAATATTAAAGCCTCCTTAATTACGAACATGACAACCTATTTTAACATATAGTAGTGATAAACCATTGAAAAAGGAGGAGAATTCATGCCTAGTTGGCTTCAAAACCAAATGAGGAAGGCATACTTAGAAAAGGATCGTTACCAGATTAAATTACTAAACCAATGTTGGTTTTTCTATAGAAAAAAACACTGCTCATAGGAAAATGCGGAAGCACTTTGCTGGTTATGGAAATTCGAATCAAGGAATACCGACTAAAACAATCACATATTTAGCCACTTCCCTGTACCCACATCCTGTGGGTAGAACACATAAAATAAAGACAAGCCTAAAAAAGAGAGTTTCCCTTTCCAAGAGGCTTGTCTCGTGATTTCTACCAGCTTAGGCACTAGGCTTAAACATCTATAAGATAGTGTTTCATCATTTATTGGTCTTTAGGAGCCAACATGGTAAGGGAGACTCTTCCCTTTTGTATTTCTACTCCCTCTACCCAAACGGTTACAACATCGCCTACTGATACCACATCTAATGGATGTTTCACGAACCCTTTTTTCAATTTCGAAATATGAACCAGTCCGTCTTGTTTGACTCCGATATCTACAAATGCTCCAAAGTCCACCACATTTCTGACTGTCCCTTGAAGCTCCATTCCAGTTTTAAGGTCTTCCATTTTTAATACATCTGTTTTAAGGAGCGGCTTTGATAATTCATCCCTAGGATCCCGACCAGGGCGAACCAATGCATCAATGATGTCTTTTAAGGTTAGTTCCCCGATCTGTAGTTCCTCTGCTAATTCTTTTTGATTGACATTTTCTAATCGGTTTTTAAACTCTTCGCTTCCAAGTTCACTTGAATTTAAACCTAATCGCTTAAGAAGATTACGAACTGCATCATAATTCTCTGGGTGAATCGGGGTTCGATCTAATGGTTCATCCCCATCGACTATTCTTAGAAACCCGATACATTGTTCATATGTTTTCGCTCCTAAGCGAGGGATTCCTTTGAGTTGTTGACGAGATGTGAACCTCCCTCCTTCTTCTCGTTTATTTACAATATTGTTTGCAACAGTCTTGGAAAGGCCTGCTACATATTGAAGGAGTGAAGAAGATGCAGTATTCGCATTCACCCCCACATGGTTTACAACGGTTTCAACCACAAATGTTAGAGACTCATTTAGCTTTTTCTGTGTCACATCATGTTGGTATTGACCGACTCCGACTGATTTAGGATCAATTTTTACTAATTCCGCAAGAGGGTCTTGAAGTCTCCTTGCAATAGATACCGCACTTCTTTCCTCGACTTGTAAATTCGGGAATTCTTCTCTAGCGATATCAGAAGCTGAATAAACACTTGCTCCCGCTTCATTAACAATAATATAAGAAACTTCATTATTAATCTCTTTTAATACATCTACAACAAATTGTTCTGTTTCTCTCGAAGCCGTTCCATTTCCAATGGCAACTATTTCAATATTGTATTTATTAATCGTGTTTTTTAGAGTTGTAAAAGCCTCTTCTTTCTTCGCTTTTGGTGGATGTGGGTAGACAACATTGATTTCCATCATTTTGCCTGTCTCATCTACCACCGCGAGTTTACAGCCTGTTCGATAAGCAGGGTCCACACCTAACACCATTTTCCCTTTTAGAGGAGGGCTTAATAACAGTTTTCTTAAGTTTTCAGAAAATATATGTATTGCCTGATCTTCTGCCGTCACCGTTAATTCATTTCTTATTTCTCTTTCTATTGACGGTTGAATGAGCCTTTTATATCCATCTTCTACCGCTTCACTTACAGCATTAGCAACAATTGATCTTTCATTTTTTAATACTTTATTATTTAAGTATCTAATAATCTCTTCTTCATTAGGTTGTATCGATACTCTTATAATCTCTTCTTTCTCCCCACGATTTACCGCTAGAACTCTGTGAGGTACAATTTTATTAACGGGTTCACTGTATTCGTAATACATTTCATATACATTTTTTTCGTCCTGATCCTGTTTTTTAACCTTTGTTTCAAGAACACCGTTACGGAAGGTTTTGTTACGGATCCATTCTCTATACATAGCATCATCCGCCACTATTTCAGCAATAATATGTTGTGCACCAGCAATCGCTTCTTCAATAGTCGAAACTTCTTTCTCTTCGGAAAGGTATTTATGCGCTTCATCCGCTAAACTGCCTTCTACAGGAAATTTCAACATCCAGTTTGCGAGTGGCTCTAATCCTTTTTCCTTGGCAACTGTCGCTTTTGTTCGTCTTTTTTGTTTATATGGTCGATAGAGATCTTCTACAATTTGTAATTTATCCGCACTTTCTATTTTCCTCTTTAATTCTTCTGTTAATTTCCCTTGTTCTTCTATTAAACGGATAACCTCCGATTTTCTTTGTTCAAGGTTTTGAATATAAGTCCATTTCTCCATAATAGAACGGATCTGAACTTCATCCATCGCTCCTGTTAATTCTTTTCGGTAACGTGCAATAAACGGGACAGTGTTACCTTCTTCTAAAAGTTGAATAACATTAACGACTTGTTTTTTATTTAGTCCTAATTCTTGTGAAATTCGTTGAATTAAGTGATCTTTTTCTAGAACCTGTACCACCTTATTACCTCCATCCTTTACAATCTATTTCAGTTTACCATAACTAATTATCCTATTGCTCATCTCCGATTATGCTAATTAGACGTTAGCGCTTTGAATCACTACAAAAAAGTTCACTGGACACACCGAAAAGCGGAAGCGCCTTGATCAGGCCTGACAAGCATAAGGCGAGTCACATAGAAAGGGCGGGTTTTCCCTTTCTATGGGGCTTGACTTATGACTCGAAGGCCTAGGCGCTGGAGCTAGATACCGAGATAATTTTATACTCTCTTTTCTTTAAACAAAAGAAGCCTACTCTTTTAGAGTAAGCTTCCAGCAATAAAGGTCGTATCGTCAGATTTCACAGATAATCGTAGACTTATTTCGTCCATAATTCCTGCAAGGGACTTTTTATATTGAAGTAAAGATTTCGTGCTTGTGATATTTAAGCCGTCGGAGTGGATTAAAAATTTTGAGTTTTTTTGGTATGAAAAGCGTTGAGTGCGGAATAGTTGAGGTCTCCCGGAGAGATATCCGGTTACTGGAAGAGGATAAGTCATTTTTCCATCAGGAGAATAAAGATAGAAACGAATATTACCTACGCAACTATAAACAAATTCTTCTGCCCCGAAGTATGCTTTAATAATTGCAACAGCAGCTCCCCTTTTATGCAGCAGAACCTCATTGCAATACCTCATCAGCGTGTCCACATCTTGATCATGATGTTTTTCAACCATTTCCACCACTGCACTTGATGATTCATACGCAAATTTCCCACTACCTAATCCGTCAGCCAAAACACATACAAAATAATCTTCTGTTGCCGTTAAGAAGTAGCTATCTCCATTATATCTGTTCCCATCTTTAGAGGTTTGTTTTGCAAAGACTTCGATATGATTCTGTAAGAGATGCGTCATCTCATAAACTCTCCGTGTTAAGCTCGGAGTGGATCGCATCTTTTAATTTCTCCACAGCTCTCCTCTGAAGTCTGGATACGTGCATCTGAGAAATACCGAGTTTCTCACCAGCATCTTTTTGACTGAGATTGTCCAAAAAGGTGTATTGAATGATGAGTCTTTCACGTTCAGAAAGGACGTGTAAAACCTTCTCTAATACAAGTCTTTGGTTAACTTTCTCAAACCCATCATCAACATTCCCAACAATATCAAGGAGTGTAACAGTACTACCTTCAGAATCAGCCTCAATGGAATGATCAACAGAGAGAGCTTGATAGCTTTTCCCCATTTCCATCGCTTCTAAGACCTCTTCCTCCGTTACCTCTAAGTGGTCTGCAATTTCCTCGACTCTAGGTGAACGTTCGAGCTGGTTAGTTAATTCTTCAACAGTTGATTTAATCTTAGGGCCCAGTTCTTTTATTCTTCTTGGAACATGAACACTCCATGTTTTATCTCTAAGAAATCGTTTAATTTCTCCGACAATTGTTGGAATAGCAAATGCTTCAAACGTTTTCCCGTATGAATCATCATACCTGCGAATAGCGCCAAGTAATCCAATCATACCTACCTGTGCGATATCCTCATGATAAGATTTACCTCTTGAGTATTTGCGGGCAATAGATTCCACTAAATTTCGATAATGAAGAACAAGGTTATCCTGGGCTACTTCATCATTATTTTCCTGGTAATCTTTTATCCAAGCTTCTACTTGTTCTCTCATATTTTGATTAGGTTGAGATAGTTTTGGCATCCCTCTCCACCTGCTCTCCTTCTAGGAATTTGGTCATAAAGACCGTTACTCCCTCCTTATGATGAACCTTAACTTCATCCATAAGACTCTCAATAAGGTAAAGACCTAGCCCACCTTCCCGTAGAAATCCTACCGAACTTTCGGCATTATATGGCCCTACTTCTTCACGGGTTTTCTGAAAGTCGAAACTCTCACCATTATCAGCAACCATTACTTCTAGTCGATTATCATATAAAGCGAAACCGACAATCACTTCACCTGTCTCTTCCTTATAAGCATGTTGAACTGCATTAGTCATTGCTTCACTTGTTGCAATCTTCAAATCTTCAATCGCATCATATGAAAATCCCGCTCTACTAGCGATACCAGATAAGGTTAATCTAGTTACTCCAACATACTCAGGTTTTGCAGGGAGCTTCATCTCGATGTAATCAAATTCTTGCATCATTCAGCGCCACCTTTTATACCAGAATTTATATTCATAATATCTCCAAGACCTGTAATATCAAACAAGCGTCTTAGACGATCAGATAGCCCATATAAATAAAGCTGTCCTTCGTTTGCATTTACAGTTTTAAAAAGGCCCACGAATACTCCAAGACCGGTACTATCCATGTACGTAACATCTGTGAGATCGACATTGATCGTTTTTCCTTTTTCTTCTGCCGGAGAAGAAAGAGCTTCGCGTAGTTGTGGAGCTGTATAGGCATCTATTTCACCACTAACTTTTACATCAATTACTTGATTATTATCTTTCATATCTAGACTAATGTTCATTTACGTCACCTCATTTTTATATCACTTCAGTACATTTACCCTATATGGTTGAATGGTAAACATAAATTAAGGCTGTTTGTATGAAAGTTTGTTGGTTGCAGCGAAAGGATGCTCTCTTTCCGCGGGGCGGGCGGTGAGCATCCTTGCCGCCTTGCTCCTGCTTAGGTCTCACCTGTCCCGCTTCTCTCGCAGGAGTCTCGCATATCCGCTCCAACCAACCTTTTCACAAAAATTTATTTCTTAAAGTTTACGAAAACAGCCTTTGATTAAAAAGCAAATCCTATATCCTACCATTTATCGGGAGGAGAGTTTGAAGCGATGAAATTCGTGAATAAATGGCTTTTAACCTAAAAGAGCATCATTTAATGGACTCTTTTTAATATAATGAGTGTAAAATCATCTCTTAATTGAAAATGTTGCAGTTTCTCCAGTTCTTTATAAACATTTGTCACAATTTCTTGTGCAGGAAGATGAATATTTTTTTCAATATAGTTAATTAAGTCTTCCCTTTCAATAAAACCTTCATCTGTTCGACATTCTGTTACACCATCTGAAAGAAGGATAATCGCGTCTCCAACTTCAACTCTTTTTTCATATTGCCTATACTTTGCTTTTTTATCAACACCGAGTAAAAGCCCTTTTGCATCTAAATCCTCAAATTGTTTTTCCTTAGCATGATAATAAAATCCGGGCTCATGACCAGCTGATGCATAATGTAAAATATTTCTTTGGGTATCGTACATTCCATAAAACATTGTGATGAACATACTTGGATCAACGTTTTGTTCAACAACACGGTTTAAGCTCTCCAACACCATATGCGGAAAAGAGCGATTCTCTGGCAGGCTATCCATCGCGTATTTAATCATCGACATACATAAAGCTGCTGGTATTCCCTTCCCGATAACATCTGCGATAGCCACACTGATTGAATCCAGATCATCCTGTACAAAATGATAATAATCTCCGTTCATTTTTCTAGCTGGCACACTAATAGCACCAATATCAAGTGATTGTACATTCGGAATCCTTGTACCAAGCAATGTTTGCTGCATATTAGAAGCTATATCAATTTCTGTGTTTAATTCCTGTTGTTTAGACCTCAAACTTTGATGTTCTCTATAAGCAAAGCCATATCCAATCATAACCTCAAGTAATATATCAAAGGAGTGAAGAACCTTTTCAGGGAGATCAGGCTCCATCTCCTGGACGATACTTCTGTGCAAACTGATAATTTCTTCAGGTGAAATATTATGTTCGATCGTTTTCCGGCTAAATTTCTGACCTAAATATAGTGCCTGTTCATCTTGTTGCTTTAAATAGGTTTCAATAATTTCTTTATATTTGAGATCCATTAATTCTCTAAAACTCATTGCTCTCCCCCTAGCGAATCCACTTTATCGCTTGAATATCCGTTCCATCTCCTGGGGTAGACTCGACATTGAATTCATCCATCAAGCGTTTTACTCCTGGTAAACCGGCCCCTAAACCCCCAGATGTTGAATATCCATCCTCCATCACTTTGCGGATGTCATTAATTCCAGGCCCTTCATCTAAAGCAATGATTCGAACACCCTTTTTTCCACCTTCAAAAAGCTTTTCAATGCAAATCTGCCCATGGCCAGCGTACAAATAGATGTTTCGAGCAAGTTCAGAGATTGCTGTCGTGATTCGCGCCTGATCAACCGTCCCAAACCCAAGCTCACGTGCTACATTGCGGCCTAGTTGGCGAGCTGCCACGATGTCCCATTCAGTGGTAATTTTTACGCAGGATTGGATTTCCATAGACTAGTCCCCCAGTTCCTGTTGTAATTTCTCCAAACCTTTTTCTAAATCCATAGCGGTTAGGACATCTTCTAAACGAATTCCCAATTCGATAAGAGTAATAGCAACTGCCGGCTGTATTCCGGTAATAACCACTTTAGCTCCCATCAGCCTTGACATATTAATAACATCTCCAAGCACTTTTGCAATAAAGGAATCAATAAAGTCAATAGATGTAATGTCTAAAACAACCCCCCTAGCACTCGTTTCATGGATTTTGTGTAATAAATCTTCCTGAAATTGAAGCGCCGTTTGATCATCTAATTCCCACTGAATCGAAATTAAAAGACAATCATGGAGCTTAAGAATTGGAATTCTCATATCGATCCCTCCGTAGTTACAATTTTACGATTGGTCATTTCTAGAGCTTGTTCAATCCCTTTCCTTAACGTGCTATTAGTGTGGAATTGGTTTAAATTAATTCCCAGATTAACGATCGTTTGAGCAATTTCTGGACGGATTCCTACTAACATACATTTTGCACCTACTAAACGAACCGCATCTGCTGCTTGTATGATATGATGAGCAACCATGGTATCTACAACCGGAACCCCCGTAATGTCGATAAGGACCACTTCAGCACGATGGTTTACGACACCGCTAAGTAAGTTTTCCATAATCAGCTTAGCTCTTTCAGTATCAATGGTACCGACTAATGGCATGACTGAAATCTTATCAAAAACTGGAATTAATGATGCTGAAAGCTCCTGTAAAGCAATTTTTTGCAATGAAACCGTACGATCCCATGTTGTGGTATAGGCATTGACAATTTCATTATGCATCGGAGCCATCCATTTATCGAGTTTATGTACAAATTCTGCGTAATTCTCTTTATTAATAGTCCCTTTTTCCAATAAACCATTGTAGACAATTCGGTCAAAAATTCTTAGTCCACTGGTTACAAAAGCTAATGGCCAACCAAGACGGACAACTTTCTCAGCAAAACCTTTTAATTTTGAAGAATAATCATCGGAGTCTTCCAAATTTGAAACAATTAAATCAACAAAGTCATGACTCGTTTTAGAAAATACTTGTTCAGAGATAACCTCTAATACCTTTTCATCTGCCTCTGCCTTTACACGTTCTTTCCATTTTTCTACAAGATCTGCCTTGTTCTCCAGAATGTACTCTTGCACTTGACTATACATGTAGTCATCTCCATTCTACCATATGAATTTTCCATTATTTTTCCTAAATGAAAGGTATAACTTTACTTTAATGCTATTAATCACGTACTAAGTAGAATATTCTCAACCCGTTACGATTTGTTATCATTAATGCTGCTTTCCATTTTCCGTATAATAATATTATAAAGCTCAATGCATATTTTGTCATTTTGTGAGGAAAAGCGGAAGCGGCTATAGGATGAAAGGCTAAGTTTGTGGCAACGCCTTCTAACTGGACACCGTGATGAGAAAATGACGGTACGATAGGGGCTCTTTGATGCCGTGATACACTGAGAAAAGGAAATTGACGGTACGAAAAGAGTTCTTTGATGCCGCGATACACTGAGAAAAGGAAATTGACGGTACGAAAAGAGTTCTTTGATGCCGCGATACACTGAGAAAAGGATTAAGTCCATATAATTGTGTAAAAAGAAAGAGTCATTTTATTCTTTCTTGTCAACAATGTTTTCAACGACGATA
>JANAVG010000036.1 GCA_024213275.1 Rossellomorea sp. BNER | reverse complement strand
TTCTTAGAGTTGGTCAATAGCAGATCAAAACATTGTGTAGAGTGGGGGCATTGACAGTTTCGTTCATATCAGGAGGCCCACCGCCCGCACCGCGGAAAGCGAGCATCCTTTCTTTCCAACCAACTAACTCCTTTTCAAATAGCAACAATGTTTACGAAATTTTTAGTACCTCTCCGTTTACTCTACTCTTTGAATATCTCTATGAAATTTAAATTCTTAAAAAGTAATTAGACAAAATTCGAATAGAAACAAGAAAAATTCCTCTCTTTTGCATACAGAAACTGACACACTTTTAAATAGAATGTACGATATACTTCTCATAACGAATTCGTACTGGCATATAAAGGAGGGGAATGATTGACTTTATATCTAGATGTCATTTGGTTATTAAACCTTTTAGTAGATAGTTTTTTACTATGGATGACAGGACTCCTATTAAAAAGGCATCTAACGATGTGGAGAATTTTTGCTGGTGGTTTTATTGGGTCTCTAATTATCATTATTCAATTTTTACCCTTACACCTAATAAATATAGGTCCGTTAGTAAAATTGGCGTTTTCTGTAGTGATGATCTTGGTTGCATTTGGATTTAAACGATTCAAGTTTTTTATTCAAAATCTTCTTATGTTTTATTTCATCACATTTTTAACAGGTGGTTTTTTAATTGGCCTACATTATTTCATTCAGTTTGATTCTAATTTGAAATCAAACATGTTTTTAGCAAGTATAAAGGGTTTTGGAGACCCGATAAGCTGGATTTTTGTTATGTTTGCACTCCCGGCAGCATGGTACTTCTCTAAAGGAAGAGTAGATGCGATTGAAACAGTCAAAATTCATTATGATCAGCTAGTTGATGTGAAAATTGAAATTAATGGAGTTCATCTGAATTTAAGAGGTTTAGTAGACAGTGGGAACAACTTATATGATCCACTAACGAAAAGTCCTGTCATGATAATATCCATCTCTGAATTCATTGAAACAATTCCTAAAGAGGTCATAAATATAACTGAAACAATGGATGACCTATTAAGTGGGGAATGGGACCTTTCGACTGAATGGTCAGATCGGATGAGGTTTATCCCAGCACAATCAGTTGGCAAAAAGAATCAGCTACTCGTTGCTTTCAAGCCGCAATCAATAGTCATTGAAAATGAAAGTGGGCAATGGGAATGTAAGAAAGGATTAATTTCATTTGAGCGCCAACAACTAAGCTCAGATGGTCAATTTAATTGTATTGTTCATCCGAAGATGATGGCAGGTCAACGATATCAAAGCGTTTCATAATCTAGAGCATAGTCCGGATGATATTGACGAATTGACCAATGAATTTCCCTTTATGGAATCAATAAGGCTCTTTTGGAAAACTTTGTTGCTATTGGTCAATTATAAACACCTTAAATAATTTAATCCTAGTGAAACCTTTATTGCTTTGACGAAAAGATGCCCCGAAACCTCATAATTTCGGTTTCCTATTTTGTTCGAAAAGCAACAATCTATGCGAAAACAGCATAAGGGAAAAAACGATGATAATAAAAGTGCATTCTTATATCCTAGAAGGGGGAACAGACGTGAAAAAATTCCGATTAAAGTTCTTATATTATTGGTACAAATTATTAATAAAGCTAGGGTTAAAATCTGATGAAATTTACTATATTGGTGGAAGTGAAGCATTACCCCCTCCATTATCAAAAGAAGAAGAAGAAGTACTATTAAAAAAACTCCCTAACGGAGATAAAGCAGCAAGGTCGATATTAATTGAACGAAATTTACGACTGGTCGTTTACATCGCAAGAAAGTTTGAAAATACTGGTATTAACATTGAAGATCTCATAAGTATTGGAACAATAGGCTTAATTAAGGCTGTAAACACGTTTAATCCAGAAAAAAAGATCAAGCTTGCCACCTACGCTTCTAGATGTATTGAAAACGAAATCCTTATGTACCTAAGAAGAAATAATAAACTACGTTCTGAAGTTTCGTTTGATGAACCTTTGAATATTGATTGGGATGGAAATGAACTACTTTTATCAGATGTCCTTGGAACAGAAGAAGATATCATTACAAAAGATTTAGAAGCAACGGTTGATCGTAATTTACTCTTCAAAGCTTTACATCACTTATCAGATCGAGAGAAACAAATCATGGAACTTCGATTTGGTCTTAGAGGAGAAGAGGAAAAAACGCAGAAAGATGTCGCGGATATGCTTGGGATATCACAATCTTACATATCGCGATTAGAGAAACGAATCATTAAAAGACTTCAAAAAGAGTTTAATAAAATGGTTTAATTTTAACCGTAAATGGAGGAGACTCATCTCGAGTATCCTCTTATTTTTTTTGAAAATTTTTTTAATATAAGAAAATCCTTGATATGAATATGGTTTAGACATTTTCATAAAAAAGAATACGATTCAACAGAATATGACAATGCATAAAATTTCCTCCCAGGGAGATACTGAACTTTGTACAGCAGCTCCTACAAGGAGGGGAAAGAATTGACACGCAACAAAGTAGAAATTTGTGGTGTAGACACGTCGAAGCTTCCTGTTCTAAAAAATGAAGAAATGCGAGAATTATTCAGAATCATGCAGGCTGGTGATCTCTCCGCAAGAGAGAAATTGGTCAATGGAAACTTGCGTCTTGTATTAAGTGTTATTCAAAGGTTCAATAATCGCGGGGAGTATGTAGATGATTTATTTCAGGTAGGCTGTATTGGTTTAATGAAGTCTATCGATAACTTTGACCTGGGACAGAATGTACGTTTTTCTACATACGCAGTTCCAATGATCATTGGAGAAATTCGTCGTTATTTAAGAGATAATAATCCTATTCGAGTTTCTCGTTCCTTACGGGATATTGCTTACAAAGCACTTCAAGTAAGGGAACGACTAATGAGTGAAACATCAAAGGAGCCAACTGCTGAAGAAATTGCAAAAGTGTTAGATGTATCACATGAGGAAATAGTGTTTGCGCTTGACGCCATTCAGGATCCGGTTTCACTTTTCGAACCGATTTATAATGATGGCGGTGATCCGATATTTGTTATGGATCAGTTAAGTGATGAACGAAATAAAGACCACACTTGGATCGAAGAGATTGCTTTAAAAGAAGGTATGAGACGTTTAAATGACCGAGAGAAACTTATTATTAGAAAACGCTTCTTCCAAGGGAAAACTCAAATGGAGGTTGCAGATGAGATTGGAATTTCTCAAGCTCAAGTCTCTCGTTTAGAAAAAGCGGCAATCAAACAAATGAATAAGAATATTCAATAGGGCAGATTCTTTGTGATCTTATTACAAGGGGTCTGCTCTCCCTTTTTTCTGCATATATTGTGATATAAAGAATTAGAAATGAGGGAGCAGTATGGTACGGATATCTGAATTTCAAATAAAGGATGTTGTCAGTATCTCCGATGGCCGTAAGCTTGGTAATATCAATGATATAGAAATTAATTTAGACACAGGAAAAATAGAAGCCATTGTAATTGGTGGGAACGGGAAGTTATTGGGTTTTTTTGGGAGAGATGAGGATGTTGTCATTCCATGGAATAGTATTGTCAAAATTGGTGAAGATGTGATCCTTGTTCGACATAAAGATAATCATTATTTACAGGGACAGCTTGAAGAACCAAAGCAATCATAAAAAACAACAATGTTGTTAATGGGGAATCTATGGTAAAATAAATAAAAACGGAAGGGGACAAATCGTTGTTATCAGAGCCATTTAAACAAAGTAACGAATCTATTTTATTAGTAGAAGAGTGGTCCCATTCCTTTCCTTCACTTACCGTAGGATTTACGACAAAAAATGATGGATTTAGCGAGAGTCCTTTTAAATCCCTAAATATGGGGCTTCATGTCGACGATTTAGAACAAAGCGTCGTTAAGAATCGGCAAAAACTATCTGACCTGCTCAATTTTCCATTAAATAAATGGATAGGTGCTCAGCAAACACATGAGACAACCGTTCAATGGGTATCAAAAGAAGATGCTGGAAACGGATCATCTGAATATGAGAGTGCATTAAGGAAAACGGATGGCTTAATAACCAATCAATCTGGAATTCTCTTGACAATGTGCTATGCAGATTGTGTTCCATTGTATCTCATCGAGCCTCAAACCAAACTTATTGGTATTGCACATGCTGGTTGGAAGGGATCTGTTGGGAATATTGCTGGAAAAATGGTAGAAAAGTTCGAATCCAGAGGAGTAACTCCGGATAAAATCAAGGTGGTAATAGGACCATCTATTTGTAAAACATGCTATCAAGTAAATCACATCGTTATTGATGAAATAGAGAAGGTCACAAGCTCGGATCAAGAACGGCCTTATACACAAGTTGGGAATGATCAATTTCAATTGGATTTACATAAACTCAATACACAGCTACTCCTTAGTAGGGGAGTGCTAAAGAACAACATTGCCATTTCTACCTATTGCTCTTCATGTGATGATCATCTATTTTATTCACATAGAAGAGATAATGGGAAGACTGGTAGAATGATGAGCTTTATCGGCTGGAAGGAGTGAGTCTTCATGAGAGTAATAGATAAGCTCGAAATGATTAAAAGTCATATTAATGAAGCTTGTAAATATAGTAATCGAAGACCAGAAGAGATTAAAATTATCGCGGTAACGAAATATGTGTCAACAGATAGAGCTAAAGAAGCAATTGAAGCTGGGATTCAGGATTTAGGTGAAAACCGTGATGAGGGTTTACTCAATAAATGGGAAGCCCTTGAGGACAAGCCAACATGGCATTTTATTGGAACTCTACAATCAAGGAAAGTTAAAAATATTATCGATAAAGTTTCTTACATACATTCTTTAGATCGACTGTCCTTAGCAAAAGAAATTAATAAGAGGACGGACAAGCCCATTTCATGCTTTGTCCAAGTCAATGTGTCTGGTGAAGACTCGAAACATGGACTTCTTCCAGAAACTACAGTTGAGTTTATTCAAAAACTTGAGCAATACAAAAACATTAACGTAATTGGACTCATGACGATGGCTCCTCATATTGAAGATGAAACTTTGTTAAGAAACTGCTTTAGAAAATTAAAGAGGCTTCAAAAAGAAGTTCAAAATTTACAACTAGAATCGGCTCCTTGTCATGAATTATCAATGGGGATGTCAAATGACTATAAGATTGCCATTGAAGAGGGAGCTACTTATATAAGGATTGGGACTGCTCTAGTCGGTGAAGAATGAAAGGAGGAAGATTAAGTGGGAATTGGAAGCAAGCTTAAAACTTTTTTCTTGTTAGATGAAGATGAAGTGGAATATGAAGAAGAGCGTTATCAGGAACAAGAAAATGAGGAGAAATCGCCTGTGAAACAACAAAATCAAAAACAAAATGTTGTGAGTTTACAAAGCGTACAGCAATCATCCAAAGTGATGATTCTAGAACCTAGAGTTTATGCTGAAGCACAGGAAATTGCCGATCACTTAAAAAATCGTAAGTCCATTGTCGTAAATTTACAACGAATTCAACATGACCAAGCAAAGAGAATAGTTGATTTTCTAAGTGGAACTGTTTATGCTATCGGTGGAGATATTCAAAGGATTGGTAGTAATATATTTCTATGTACACCTGACAATGTAGAAGTAAGTGGAAATATTTCTGAGTTTTTGCAAGAAGAAGAAAACCGAAACACGAGGTGGTAATGTAAGCTATGGGATTAGTATTTGGAATTTTATTTAAACTGATAGAAATATATTCATGGGCATTAATTATTTATATATTAATGTCGTGGTTTCCAAATGCAAGAGAAACAGCCATTGGTCAATTTCTTGCAAGAATATGTGAACCGTATTTAGAACCATTTCGTCGATTTGTCCCATCACTTGGAATGATTGATATCTCTCCAATTGTTGCTTTTATTACACTAAATCTAGCTAGAGCGGGATTATATCAATTGTATACATGGTTTGTATAATGTGAAAAAGGAGTTAGCCTAATGCGCTCCTTTTTCTTTTGTATGTAAATAAAGTTTTTTCGTAATGGCTTTTTCTATAAGCTTGTTATTGTAAAAAAACTCATTACAAATGAATAAACCACAGAGCGCTTTTCTTGAAATCGTTCCTTTATAAAGAAATGAACTACTGACTGAAGAAAAGAGCCTTGAGTAAGGAAAGGTGCAAAACATGTCGTCCATTTATCAGCATTTTCGAAGTGAAGAAAAAGATTTTATCGATCAAGTATTAGAATGGCGAAACTACGTAGAAACGAATTATGCTCCCAAGTTAACGGATTTTCTTGATCCGAGGCAACAGAGAATTCTCATATCCATTATCGGTCAGCACCAAGAGGTGAAATACAGTCTATTTCCAAATAGTGAACTTGTTGAAAGAAAGAGAGTACTCATCTATCCTGATTATTATATTCCTTCTTGTGAAGATTATAATGTTGCTCTATATAGGCTCAATTATCCAGTCAAGTTCATCACATTAGATCATCGCCAAATCTTAGGGAGTATTCTTTCACTAGGAATAAAGAGAGAGAAGTTTGGTGATATCATCCTCAATCAACCCATCGTTCAATTTATGGTGGCTGAAGAAGTATCTAGTTATGTACAGATGCATCTTAATCAAATCGGCAAGAATAAGGTTAGTTTGGATAGAGTATCTTTTGATCAATTAATTCAATCAGAAGAAAAGTGGAAAGAGAAAGTATTGACAGTAAGCTCACTTAGACTTGATGTTATTATTGCTTCGACATACAACATCTCAAGGCAAAAGGCAAAAGATTATATTGCTGGAGGAATTGTCAAGGTGAACTGGAAAAATGTAGAACAGGTTTCATTTGATGTAGAGGAAGGCGATGTATTATCCGTCAGAGGTCTTGGTAGAAGTAAACTTATATCGATTGAAGGTAGGACTAAAAAAGAAAAATGGCGCATTGTCGCAGGACTATTAAATTAATTTAAAGATTTTGCAGGAATATACCCACATTCTGTCGAAAATTCAGTTATAATAAACTATAGATTAAAGCATGTTTATGGAGGTGCTTATCAATGCCTTTAACGCCGTTGGACATACATAACAAAGAATTTAGTCGCGGCTTTCGCGGTTATGATGAAGATGAAGTAAATGAATTTCTAGATCAAATCATTAAAGATTATGAGATCTTAATTCGTGAAAAGAAAGAATTAGAAGAAAAACTCAACTCACAAAGTGAAAGATTAGGTCATTTCTCTAATATTGAAGAAACCTTAAATAAGTCAATTGTCGTAGCGCAAGAAGCAGCAGAAGAGGTTAAACGAAATGCAGGAAAAGAGTCAAAACTAATTATTAAAGAAGCTGAAAAGAATGCAGATCGCATTGTAAATGAATCACTTTCAAAGGCAAGAAAGATTGCTCTTGAAATAGAAGAGTTGAAAAAACAATCTAAAGTATTTAGAACACGATTCAAAATGCTCATTGAGGCTCAGCTAGATTTAATTAATAATGATGATTGGGATCAATTTATGGAATTCGATGTTGATGCAACAGAGTTAAAAAATTTACAAAAAGAAGACTCACTATCTTGACGTAAACCTTTTACTTTTCATATAATTGAAAAACAATAGACTTTTGATAACCATTACATGCTATGAGAGGGACAGTTCGTTTCCACATCTCTTCAATAAGCGAGTCGGGGATGGTGAAAGCTCGACGAAGAAATGAAGCGGAATATCACCCAGGAGCACTAAATTTGAAATCCTAAGTAGAATTTAGCGTATTATTCACGTTACGAATAATCAGAGTGGGTAATTTTTTACCTATTAGGGTGGTACCGCGGGAAAAACCTTCTCGTCCCTTTGGGACGAGAAGGTTTTTTCTATTCATAGAAATTCCGTTAACTACTACTCATTTTTAAGCTAAATGTTTGAAATGAGGTTAATTTCGGAAACAATTTTAAGAAGGAATATTGTCATGATGTTAAAGGAGGAAAAACTTTGGAATACAAAGACACGTTATTAATGCCAAAAACAGATTTCCCTATGCGTGGGAATTTACCAAAAAGAGAGCCTGAAATGCAACAAAAATGGGAAGATATGAATATTTATCAAAAAGTACAAGAAAGAACGAAAGACCGTCCATTATTTGTTCTACATGATGGTCCACCATATGCGAATGGTGATATTCATATGGGGCATGCACTTAATAAAATTTTAAAAGACTTCATCGTTCGTTATAAATCGATGAACGGCTTTTGTGCTCCATATGTGCCTGGCTGGGACACACATGGTCTTCCGATTGAGCAAGCCCTTACCAAAAAAGGTGTAAAACGTAAAGAAATGACAGTTGCTGAGTTTAGAAAGCTTTGCGAAGAGTATGCCTATGGGCAGATCGATAGTCAGCGTGAGCAGTTTAAGAAATTAGGTGTACGGGGTGATTGGGAGAATCCTTATGTCACACTTAAGCCTGAATATGAAGCTCAACAAATTCTTGTATTTGGTGACATGGCGAAAAAAGGCTATATCTATAAAGGGTTAAAGCCTGTTTACTGGTCTCCTTCTAGTGAATCTGCGTTAGCAGAAGCTGAAATTGAATACCAAGACAAACGCTCACCTTCAATCTATGTAGGTTTTTCAGTTAAGGATGGAAAAGAAATATTAGAAGCAGGAACTAAAATTGTCATTTGGACTACAACGCCATGGACGATTCCAGCAAACTTAGCGATCGCTGTTCACGAAGAATTAAACTATGTTGTCGTCAAGGTGAATGATGATCAGTTTGTCGTAGCAGAAGAGCTACTAGAAAATGTGGCCGAGGTTCTTGAATGGAGTAGCCACGAAGTAATAAAAACTGTTAAAGGTTCTAGCCTTGAGCATATTGTTACTTCACACCCCCTATATGATCGTGATTCCATTGTGGTATTAGGGGATCATGTTACAATCGATTCCGGTACTGGTTGTGTACACACAGCACCTGGTCATGGGGAGGATGACTTCCTAGTTGGAAAGAAATATGGATTGGATGTCTTATGTCCAGTAGATGAAAAAGGGGTAATGACTGCTGAAGCCCCTGGATTTGAAGGCCAATTTTATGATAGTGCAAATAAACCGATCACTGAGAAGCTTGAAGAAGTAGGTGCGCTACTTAAATTGAACTTTATCACACACTCCTATCCGCATGACTGGAGAACAAAGAAACCTATTATCTTCAGAGCAACGTCTCAATGGTTTGCCTCAATCGATAAATTTAGAGATGAACTTTTAGAGGCTGTTAAAGAAACAAAATGGGTTCCAAGTTGGGGGGAAACACGTCTATTCAACATGGTCCGTGATCGTGGTGATTGGTGTATTTCTAGACAACGTGCATGGGGAGTTCCAATTCCAGTATTCTTTGCTGAATCTGGGGAAGAAATCATCACAGAGGAAACGATCAATCATGTTTCCAATCTATTCCGTGAACATGGTTCAAATGTTTGGTTTGAACGTGAAGCGAAAGACTTATTACCAGAAGGATTTACACACCCAGGTAGTCCAAATGGTCATTTTACAAAAGAACAAGATATCATGGATGTATGGTTTGATTCAGGGTCCTCTCATCAAGCGGTACTTGAGGAACGCGAAGATTTACAAAGACCTGCCGACTTATATTTAGAAGGCTCTGACCAATACCGTGGATGGTTTAACTCCTCTTTGACAACTGGAGTTGCTGTAACAGGAAAAGCTCCATATAAGGGAGTTCTAAGTCATGGTTTTGCTCTTGACGGTAATGGGAGAAAGATGAGTAAGTCCTTAGGGAATGTTGTTGTACCAGGGAAGGTTATGAAACAACTAGGTGCAGATATTTTACGATTATGGGTGGCTTCTGTAGATTATCAGGCGGATGTTCGTGTATCTGACCCAATTTTGAAACAAGTTGCAGAAGTATATCGCAAAATCCGTAATACCTTCCGTTTCTTATTAGGGAATCTTGCGGACTTTGATCCAAAAAATGATGCGATTGCTTATGAAGACTTAAGAGAAGTAGATCAGTACTTACTTGTAAAGTTAAATCATTTGGTTAAGTCAGTACATGAAGGCTACGAGAACTATGATTTTGCAACGATTTATAATAAGGTAAACAATTTCTGTACACTGGACCTAAGCTCGTTCTACCTTGATTTTGCAAAAGATGTCCTTTACATTGAGGCGACAAATCATTATGAAAGAAGAGCCATGCAAACGGTCTTGTATGATTGTCTAGTGACCCTTACAAAATTAATGTCACCAATCCTTTCACATACTTCTGATGAGGTTTGGAGCCACATTCCTGGTGTTGAAGGTGAAAGCGTCCAATTAACCGACATGCCAGAGAGCAAAGATTTTTCTAATGACACAGAACTCGTTAGTAAGTGGGAGAAATTCTTAGAACTAAGAGATGATGTGTTAAAAGCACTAGAAGAAGCTCGAAACGAGAAAGTTATTGGAAAGTCTCTAACGGCCAAGGTTAGTCTATTCGTTGATCATGAGACCAAAGAGTTGTTAGATTCTGTTAAAGAGGATTTAAAACAATTATTCATTGTTTCAAGCTTTGAAGTAGCAGGAAAGACTGATGAAGCACCTAATAACGCATTAAAGCTTGGTAATAACGCTTTAGTAGTAGAAAAAGCGGAAGGCGAAACATGTGACCGCTGTTGGATTGTGACCCCGAATGTTGGCGAAGATTCAGATCATCCAGCACTTTGTCCACGATGTGCACAAGTTGTGAAAGAAAACTATACTCATTTAGCATAATTTTTATAAAAAGGCTGAAACCATAAACTAATATGTACCCTTTGTAAAGGACAATTTTAAAAAAGCCTAGGCTGCTTTCTGAAGATGATCCCTGTATTGAACAGG
>JANAVG010000035.1 GCA_024213275.1 Rossellomorea sp. BNER | reverse complement strand
CTCTCTAGGGTACTCTCTCCCTGTACGGTTTAAGGTTTCTAAAAAATTCACCTTTTCAGGCTCCGTCATGATATCTATGGCAGAGATCAAAATGTTTAAATCATCACAGACTGTTTTTAATATTTCGTATAAATGAAGCCCCATTCTATCAATCGTTTCTTCTTTGAATAATTTTGTACAATATTCAATGGAGTAAAGAAGAGTGCTTTCATTTTCGACTACATGCAACGTTAAATCGAATTTTGATATATTGCTTTTTGTATTTAGTCTCTTTAAGCTAAGACTTTTTGTAATTAAGTCCTCTTCGGCTTCTGCATTATTCATACTAAACATCACATCGAACAGCGGATGTCTACTGGTGTTTCTTTTTACTTGAATGGTATCGATCAATTCTTCAAATTGGTAATTTTGGTTTTCATAAGCAAGGATAGAATTTTGTTTTACAGCGTTTAAAAACTCTTTAAAACTCAAAGTTCCCTCAGCTTTGTTCCTTAGTGCCAACGTGTTAACAAACATACCAATCATGTTTTGCAATTCATCGTGTGCACGTCCAGCAATAGGGGTCCCTATCACAATATCCTCCTGCCCGCTGTATTTGGATAGCAGAATATGGAATGCTGTTAACATAACCATATGCATTGTGCTTCCTGTCTCTCTTGCAATATTACGTAAAGATTCAGCCTGTGCTCCATCTAAATGGAAAGTTCTCATATTCCCTTCATAACTTTGTAACAGAGGCCTTTCATAATCATATGGCAAATTTAAAACAGGTACTTCATCTTGAAACTTCTGAACCCAATATTCCTCTTGAAGTTTTACATCTTCTGAATTCAGGAGCTTATTCTGCCACACGGCAAAATCCTTGTATTGTAAACTTAAAGGCTCTAATTCATTACCATTATAAAGTTCCATAAATTCTTTTATTAAAATTCGAATGGAAACACCGTCACTGATGATATGATGCATATCCACCAATAAATAAGTTTTCTCTTTTGACATTGCAAGCTTTGCTCTAAATAGCGGGGCTTCCTTTAGATCAAAGCTCCTTATAAAGACATGTAGCAGATCTTGTACAACCAAGTCCGGTCTATATTCTTTTTCGATTGCAAAAGAACAGCCAGCTTTAATCTTTTGAACAATTTCACCATCTATTTGTTCAAAATATGTTCGAAGTGATTCGTGTCTCATTACTAGTTTTTGAAACGCAGTTTCGACCCTATGCAGGTCAATTTCGCCTACTAGTTCACAAATCATCGGCATATTGTATAGGGTGCCCTTTTCCATTTGCTGTACCATATACATTCTTTTTTGTGCTGAAGAAGTTTCATAGTATTCATTTTCAACACACGGCTCAATCGTTTGATACATACTCTTAGTACGATTATCAATAAACGTACTTATGAGTTGAATTGTCGGAAATTCAAACAGCTTGCTTATTGGTATTTCCACGTCGAAGTATTTGTGAAGCTTACTGATTAGGACCGTCGCTTTTAAAGAATGCCCTCCTAAGTCAAAAAAGTTGTCGTGAATCCCGACTTTTTCTACCCCAAGAATGTCCGTCCAAATGTCGGCCATGGTTTTCTGCAGGTCATTTTCCGGAGCTGCATAATCCGTCGTCACCATGCCGCTGCTATCCGGTTCAGGCAATTCCTTCCGGTTAACCTTCCCATTCTTCGTCAATGGCATCGTATCCAGCACCATAAAGTATGCCGGCACCATATAATGAGGGAGTCGATCTTTCACATAGCTTCGGACCTCTGACACGTCAAGGGCCCGGTGCCCTGCCATATAGGCCGTAAGGTACGTCTCCCCGGCTTCATTCTCCCGATTCGTGACCGCTGCTTCTTTGATTTCTGGATGACCCAATAGGAGATTTTCAACCTCTCCGAGCTCAATCCGATACCCTCTGACCTTCACCTGACTGTCGATTCTTCCGATGAATTCCATTCTCCCATCGGACAGTCGTTTCACCAGATCTCCGGTCTTGTACATTCTTTTCCCTGAATCAAATGGACTTTCGATAAACTTTTCTGCCGTTAATTCCGGTTTGTTCACATACCCTTTTGCCAGTCCGTCCCCGCTGATATATAACTCACCCGGCACCCCGATAGGAGTGAGGTTTCGGTCTGGATCCAGAATATATGCCTTGATATTGTCCAATGGCTTTCCAATCACGTTGGAGAACATATCGATTTGATCAAGATCGATCTCTCCCGCCACACAGCCGATTGTGCTTTCCGTCGGTCCATAATGGTTGATGAGACGGATGGTATGCTCGTTATCCAATGAACTAAATCGCTTCAAATCGTTCTTGTTGACTGGTTCACCACCTAATATGATCAGGCGCAGGCGGCCTGTTTCCACAATCTTTCGAGTCTTTTCGGAATGGATCATGATCGAAAACAGCGAAGGCGTCATTTTGAGATACGTACATGTTTTCGTGTATTCGACCAGCTGATCAGGATCTCTATACATGTCCTCTGACAAAATGTGTAAGGTGATTCCGTTGATCAGGGCGGTATACACCGTGGTATACCCCAGATCGAAGGCATACGACGATAATAAGGCTGTCTCATCTTCAGACGTGATGGCCGCTTTCTTTACCATCGCCTGGCCATAATTGATCAAGCTTGAATGCGGAACCATGACACCTTTTGCCTGTCCAGTCGTGCCTGATGTATAAATCACATAGGCAAGGTCGCCACTTTGGTTGATAAGATCCACGTTCGTTGTATCGCCTGTGAAGGTGTTAGGATCAGTAATGTCCACTGTCGTTCCTTCAAACGGCAGTTTCTGTCCATAGTCATTGGTTGCCACTAAAACTTGAATCCCGGCGTCTTTCATCATGTAATGAACCCTGTCTTGAGGATGGGTCGGATCGATTGGCAGGTAAGCTCCTCCCGATTTCAGAATTCCAAGGATCCCGATCATCATCTCCAAGGAAGTTTCGGTCATGAGTCCGACAATCGAGTTCGGGGTCACTCCTTTTTGGCGCAGCACTCTTGCCAGCTGATTTGACTTCTCGTTAAGTTCCTGGTACGTAAGAGTCTTGTTTCTATACTTCACCGCAATGTGATCAGGGCGCTTGTCCACCTGTGCTTCAAATAGCTCCTGTATCGTTTTTTCCCTTGAGTAATCTGCTTGGGTTTCATTGAACTCCTCTAAGAGCTGGTGCCGTTCATCGTCTGTCGTGATATCAATATCCGATACGGTGACTGCCGGATTTTCCGAAATGATTTTCATGATTTTGATGAAATGGTTTTTTATGTTCGATACAGTTTCCTCATCGTACACATGTCCATTAAAAGAAAACGTAACGTTAATTTCGTCAGAAGGTACTACTTTAATATTAAAATCGTAATTCGTTTGTTCAAATCCATCTATTTGTTCAACGCTATATCCTAGTTCAGCAAGGAAATTAAAATCCTTTAAATTTTCATCGATATAGTAATTTTGAAATGCCATTTTAGTGGTTATTAATTTACTTTTAAGATCCGTAAGTGATTGGATATCTGCTAAAGGATAGTAATCATATTGATTTGATTTCAATGCATTTCTTTGAGTTTCTCTTAACACCTCTTCAAAGGTGCTGTTTTCCTCGCATTTAATCCTGACAGGTATCATATTGATGAATAATCCCACCATTTCTTCGATACCGTCCACTTGGCCATTTCTTCCCGATACAACTGATCCAAATATGCTATCATTCGTGTTGTTATACTTTTGAAGAAGAATCCCCCAACCGACCTGCATTACAGTATTAACCGTAGTTTTAGTCAATTTGGCAATTCTCTCCACTTCTTTTGTCAATTTTCGATCCATTTTGAACTGAACATCTTTTGGTAAATAATCATTTGTCTTTATGTTATAAATGGCAGGCAGCTCTATAGACGATTCATACTCTTCTAAATACTCACTCCAGTACTGCTTTGCTCTACGACTATTTTGTTTTTGGAGCCAATTAATATAATGAACATATTGTTTCGGACCATCGGACTCTAAAACTTTGTTGTTCTTTAACTTAGCGTAGATTTCGAAAAAGTCTCTCATTAAGGTCCATGTACTCCAGCCATCCGTTAATATATGGTGAGTGCTCCATATTACTTTATACTCTTCCTCACTTACCTTTAATATGGATATCCTCATCAGCAAATCTTCACTTAGATTAAAGACATTCCTTCTATCCGCTACTTCAAACTCTTTCACAAACGAGCTTATTGCATCCTTGTCCATATGTGTTAAATCTTCATAGTATATTGCCGCTTTTCTTTCCTTCAACACAACTTGCCTCGGATAATCGATATTTTTATGGGCAATAACTGTTCTTAATATGTCATATTTGCTTACCAATGCATTAAAGCTATTCTGCATCAGCTCAACATCTAGATGTCCCTTGGCTATATATGAAGTTTGATCAAAATATGCAGGGGACTGATGATCCATAAGAGAGTGAAAAAGCATTCCCTCCTGCATTGGAGTAAGAGGATAAATGTCTTCCATTTTGTGGTTGCCGCTAATTTCATATGTCTCTCTTAAACTTTCTAACTCTTCTATCGTAAGTCTTTGGTCTGAATAATCGGATGGAGTAAATTCAACCGTATCTTTATTTTTACAATGGTCTATTATGTGTAAAAGATTTTTCTTATATCGTGCTGCAAATTCACTCATAGTGTTATCCCGATACTTTTTGGAGTTGTATGAGATCGTAAAGCTTAGCTTCTGGTTAGAGATCATTCCATTGATATCAATTTCATTTATTCTCTTTCCTTCTATACTCATATTATTTCCAGTAGACAGGCTGGAAATCTCAAATACTCCCTCTTCTAAGGTCTCATCGAATTGTCCTAGATAGTTAAAACTGATCTCTGGTTCGGGATTATTCCAAGGCCTAACAGGGGTCATATATTTTAAAAGACCATAACCTACCCCCTTATTAGGGACACGCCTTAAACTTTCTTTAATTCTCTTCAATTCGTCGGAAACACTGCGACTTTTTACATATAACGACAAAGGATACTGGGAGGTAAACCAGCCCATCGTTCTGTTAATATCAATTTCACCTTGTAGAACCTCTCTACCATGTCCTTCGAGATTGATTATTACATGATCTTCTGAAGTCCACTCATTTATCGTTAAACCAAGAGCTGTTATTAATAAATCATTTATTTCAGTATTGTAAGCTCTGTTGGACTTTTTCAATAAATCCTCTGTTTCTTCCAGACTTAATTCAATCTTGACCTCTTTAGAGTATTTAAGCTTATTGTCCGCTTCAGTGTAGGAATAATCTGAAGGCAAGGGCTTCACTTTGCTTCTTTCGATTTCATCCCAATAATGAAACTCTTCTTGAAGTTCCGGAGTTACAAGTTGCTTTTGTAAGTATGTCGCCCATTCCTTAAATGAGTTTGACTTGGCTTGAAACTCTACTTCTCCCCCTTTGGATACTTGCCTATATCCTTCTGAAAAGTCTTCAAGAAGTATTCTCCAAGACACTCCGTCTATCACTAAATGATGAATAGTTATTAACAAATGATCTCCGCTGCTCGTCTTAAATAGTGCTAGCTTTATAAGAGGACCGTTTTCTAATTCAATGCTGCTTTGTATCTCATTGCATTTTTCCATCATTTCATCCTTAAACATATCAGCAGCACGATAATCATAAGTGTTTAAAGCAACCAAATCAGCAGTCTCTATTCCTCTATTGATTTGTTTCATTTCATTATTAACTTTTTTATATTCCATTCTCAGAGCGTCATGATGAATGACAATTTCGTGGAAAACCGTTCTAATTACCTCTTCTTGAAATCCATCCTGATTAAAAAGCATAACCGATTGATTCCAGTGGTGCTCATTAGCAAGATTTTGTTCAAAAAACATGTGCTGGATAGGGATTAAAGGAACTTCCCCACTTACAGGATCCTGGCTGATACTTGTTTCATTTTTTGTGAGTTTGGAGGCGATCGTTTTAAGATTCCCGTTATTAAATACCTCTTTCACTTCTAATTTATAACCAAATTTTTGTAGCTTTGAAGTGATTCTGATCGCCTTTATTGAGTCACCACCAAGCTCAAAGAAATCATTATTCATTCCGATTTTTTTCATTCCTAATACTTCACGGCATATTTCCGCTAAAATATGTTCCTTTTCATTGCTTGGCGCTTTATATTGACTATTTGTAAGTTGGTCTAAATTTGGTTTAGGCAAAGCTTTTCTATTCAGCTTTCCATTTGGCGTTAAGGGCATTTTTTCAATTTGAACAAAATAGGAAGGCACCATATAATGAGGCAGACTCTTTTTCAATGAATCTCTTAATTGGGCGGTGTCAACCTTACCATTACCTACTATATAGGCACATAGATATTTCTCTTTGTTGTCATGATTATCTGCCAATACGACTGCTTGCTTTATCTCTTTGAAATGTAGCAGCCTGTCCTCAATCTCTCCAAGTTCGATACGAAACCCCCTAATTTTCACTTGATGATCTATTCTTCCCAAATATTCAATGGTCCCATCTTCGTTCCACTTAGCAAGATCCCCGGTTTTATACATACGATTTCCAGGATTAAATGGGTTATCGATAAATTTCTCAGCTGTTAAATCTGGTCTATTTAAGTACCCCTTCGCTACCCCTTCTCCTCCTATACATAACTCTCCAGGGACTCCTACTGGTTGAAGCTGGCCGTCAGGGTTTGTAATATAGACTTGAGTATTGGCAATCGGTTTTCCAATCACAACATCTTCACTGTCATCACACTTTGCCGTGATAGCATCCACGGTCGTTTCAGTCGGCCCGTAACAGTTGTATAGAGAATAGCCTAAAGCAATGGCTTCACCCTTCATTGATTGCGGAAGTGCCTCGCCTCCGCAAATCAGCACGTTTATACTCCTTAGTTTTTTTCCGCCCAGTATAAATTCTTGCAGGCTTGATGGTACTAGCTGGACTATATTAATCTCATTTTTCTGTACAAATCCTCTGAACTTCTCCCTGTGGAAAGTCTCTTCTTCAGAAGTTATATAGAGAGTCCCTCCATTTAGAAGAGGAGCAATGATCTCTTCGACTGAGACATCAAAGGAGATGCTGGTATTTTGTAATACATTTTTGTTTTCGCTTAGTTTATAAGTGCGTCCAAACCAAGTCGAAAGATTGATTACACTTCTATGTAAGATTGGGACTCCTTTAGGTTTCCCCGTAGAGCCTGAAGTATAAATGACATATGCAATATTTTCCCCATTATTGATAGGCTTCAAGTTTGAACGAGATTCCGAGTACATGAGTCGATCATCTAAATATACTTTCGTAACGGCACGATCTAAATGGTTATTTATTGTCCGCTGGGTGACTACTATCTCAGATTTACTATCCTTAAGCATATAGTCAATTCTATCTGCAGGATATGCGGGATCGATCGGCAGATATGCTCCCCCAGCTTTTAGGATTCCCAGCATACCAACTATCATCTCCACTGATCTTTCTGCCATAAGTCCGACGATGGAATCGGGTTTAACACCTTTTTCCCTTAACAGTCTTGCAAGTGCATTCGCTTTTTCATTTAGCTCTCTATAAGTCAGACTTGTTCCTTTATATACTGCTGCAACCTGGTTTGGTTGTTTCTCTACTTCCACTTCAAACAGTTCCTGTATGGTTTTGTCTTTAGGAAATGCTACCGCTGAATTGTTGAATCGTTTTAAAATTTGTTCCTTTTCTCCATCTGTTATGATCTCTACATCTTTTATTTGCAAATCAACATTATTTACGATTTCATGTAATATCTTTATGAATCTGCTGCTAAATACTTCGATTGTGGATTCTTTAAATAGATTACTATTATAAATAAGATCAAGGCTTAGATTGTTATCTTTCTTGATTATATAAACAGTAAGCTCATTTTTTGTAGAATTGCATAAGTAGTCTACAAAAACTGGTAAATGAAGGGTGTTTAAAGCCAAACTAATAGGAGTCAGCTCTAAAACTGTTTCTCCTGCTCCTAAACCTCTTAACATGTTCTCTATATTAAAGTCCTTATGTTGATAGGTCTCTATAATTCTATCTCTCATCTGCATGATTAAACTTTTCACGTTGGATTCTTTGTTTACATTATGTACATAAGGTAAGACTTTATTTAACGCTACTGAATTCTCGCCCATATTTGCTAAATACATTGGAATGCCTAGTATACTTTCGGTTTTACCTGTATATTTGTACAATTGTATGTGTAAACCTGCTAAAAACACTGAATATAATGGAAAATCATTTCCATTAGTTATGGCAATCAATTTTTGTGTTAGTGCTTCATCTAAAGACAAGGAGAAAGTAGATTTTTTGTATTCTTCTGTTTTTAAGAAATCATGAGAGAGTTCAACTTTCTTCTCACTCCCTAAATCTAAACCTTCCCAATATTGTCTCGAGTTTTCTTCTTTCTTGATTAAACTCCCTTGTTTATTATCCTTCATATCCCATCCTCCATTGTCTCCGAAGATTCCTTTAACGTTGAACGGAGCTATCAAAACAGTGGGAGGTCAAATATAAAAATACTTTTCTATTTGACTCTCCCTATCAATCTACAGATACTTTAAGGAGTATCTCAATTAACTTTAAAATGTGAACGAGAATTCTTGATTTTTAATCTCTTCCAAGGATTTTTCTTCTTGTAAGAGAAGCTCTTTCTCTTCTTCAGTTCGAATTGAAATCTGGTTCAAAGTAATGTCTAAATTCGTTGTTATACCATAAATGATTGTTTTCAAGTCTCTTATTGCTCTAACGATGGTATCCTTTTTGAATAGCATTGAAGAATATTCGAAACACATTTCTATAATTTGCTCTCTCTCTAATCCCACTAACGTTAAATCAAATTTAGCAATTTCACTTTCAAGCATTCTTGGCTTTAATGTGCCTCCGTTTAATTGAATATCAGAGTGAACATCTGCATTAGTCATGTCAAACAACACATCAAACAAAGGGTTTCTCCCCTGTTCCCGCTTGAGATGAATGGCTCTGATTAATTCTTCAAGTTGATAGCTTTGATTATCATAAGCTTGAATGGAGTTTTCCTTTACTTCCTCAATGAACTCTCTTAAAGTCTTCTCATTAACAGGAAGGTTCCTCATTGCCAGTGTATTAACAAACATTCCCAAGATATTTTGAAGATCAGCATGCGGCCTCCCTGCAACTGGTACTCCAACGACAATATCCTCTTGCCCGCTGTATTTAGATAAAAGAATATTGAACGCCGATAATAGAAGCATATGAAGGGTGACTCCCTGTTCTTTTGCCACATTTCGAAGCTCTGCCGTAGTTTCTTCACCCAGTTCGAAATAGATCGTCTCTCCTATGAAACTTTGCTTCGATGGCCGCTCATAGTCATATGGCAGATGAAGTACGGGAACATTCCCTTGGAATTGACTTTTCCAATAGGCTGCCTGTTTATCCAGACCACCCGATTGAAGGAATGCATTTTGCCAATGGGCAAAATCCTTATACTGTAATTTCAGTGGCTCTAAAGATTCACCGTTGTATAGCTTAGTGAGTTCTTTGATTAAGATGCTCATGGACACTCCATCCGAAATGATATGGTGCATATCAATCAACAAATATTTAGCGCAATTATTTTCTAGAATTTCCACCCTGAACAAAGGTGCTTTATCTAATTCGAACGGTTGGATAAATCTCTTCACCATTTCAGTAACATCCGTTTCTTGAATCCATTTACGATCTAAATGGAATTGCTGAAGAGGTTGAACCTTTTGTACAATTTCCCCGTCAACAGTCTCAAAATACGTACGCAGCCCGTCATGCCTTTGGACAAGTTGTTTAATGGCGTTCTCTAATTGATCATGATGTATTTCTCCTTCAAGCTCAAAAATCCCCGGCATATTATAGGCAGTACTCATTTTCTCCACTTGCTGGAAGGTGTACATCCTTTTCTGTGCAGAGGATGTTTCATAAAATTCGTTTTCCATACAAGGTTCAATCGTTTCATAAGGATCCTCAGTACTCATTTCAATAGATCTGCTTAACTCCTTAATTGTCGGATTCATAAAAATCTCTTTCAACGGAATCTCAATATGGAGGACTTTATGAATCTCACTCATAACAGCCGTCGCTTTAAGGGAATGGCCGCCGAGATCAAAGAAGTTATCATGAATGCTGATCGAGTCCACTCCTAATGCGTTTTTCCAAATAGCCACTAGCTCTTTCTGGATAACCGTTTGTGGAGCCTCATAATCGCTTGAGATAAGACCGGTAGCATCCGGTTCCGGCAATGCTTTCCGATTAACCTTTCCATTATTCGTCAAAGGAATCGTATCCATCACCATAAAGTAGGATGGGATCATATAATCCGGAAGCTTCTCCTTCAAGTGGGCTTTTAATTCAGATTTATCTAAGGCTGTTTGACAAACGATATAAGCACATAAATATTTTTGTGATTGTTCGTCCTCTTTCGCTAAAACTACCGCTTCCTTGATATTTTCATGGTTGACCAACCGATTCTCAATTTCACCGAGTTCTATTCTAAAGCCCCTGATTTTTACCTGATGGTCAATTCTCCCCAAATATTCAATTTCCCCATTGGAAAGTAATTTTACTAGGTCGCCTGACCTGTACATTTTTTCGTTATTAAAATATGGATTCCGGACAAATCTTTCTTTTGTTAGTTTCTCTCTGTTCAAATATCCCCGGGTTACACCTGCTCCACCTACACACAACTCCCCTGGGACCCCGACGGGTTGAACAGTTAAATTCTTATCGACAACCAGGGTTGTTAATGTAGGGATAGGCTTTCCTATATTACTAGCTCCGTCTCTAACTTCTTTTACACCTATTTCCTTAAATGTCACATGTACCGTCGTTTCAGTAATTCCATACATGTTGATTAATTTGGTCCCGTCGTATTTTTCTAACCAATCATTGAGCATGGCCGGCTTTAAAGCTTCTCCGCCAAAAATGATATACCTTAAACATAAATCCTTTGAGGAGTACTGAAGTTCTAACTTCATTAAATTGTAAAAAGCAGTAGGTGTTTGATTTAATACTGTTACTTTTTCATCCTTTAATATGGACAAGTATTTTGTAGTTTCTTTGGCATCAAAATCAGAAATAATGACTAACTTTCCTCCATAAAGTAAAGCCCCATACATTTCCCATACAGAAAAGTCAAAAGAAGGAGAATGAAAAAGAGTCCATATATCTTTCTCTGAAAAATCAAATTGTATTTGATCATTGATCATAAGGCGTACCACATTTCGATGTTCGACCATGACTCCTTTAGGTTTACCAGTGGTGCCCGACGTATATATAATGTAAGCCAAGTCCTCTGGTTTGTTTATTAATGGCAGATTTTCACTTGGACCGCTAAAGATTGACTTATCTTCAAGAGCAATGTTAATTGATTCTTTTACTATTCTGTTAAATTCGTTAGAGGTGATCAATAATTCCAATCCAGAATCTTTTATCATATATTCTTTACGATCTTCCGGGAATTTTGGATCGATCGGCAAATAAGCTCCCCCGGCCTTTAAGATCCCCAGTATCCCTATGACTAGCTCAAGTGACTTATCTACCATCAGCCCCACTATTGACTCTGCCTTAATGCCTTTCTTCTGCAAGACACGTGCCAATTGATTGGATCTTCGATTTAGTTCGTTATATGTTAATGTCTTAGTTCCAAATTTCACCGCTATGCGACCCGGGTTCTTTTCTGCTTGCTCCTCAAACAACTGGACAATCGTCTTTTCTCTTGGGTAATCTGCCTTCGTATCATTAAAGTCATGCAATATCTGATGTTTTTCCGCTTCCGACATCATCTCTATTTCCGATAATCTGACGTCTTTATTCCGGCAGATACAGGCCACAATTTCCGTAAAATGATCAATCATTCTTCCGATGGT
>JANAVG010000034.1:10910-13559 GCA_024213275.1 Rossellomorea sp. BNER | reverse complement strand
GATGATAAAATCATATCGATCTTTAATTGGAGCAAGCGTCTCTTTTAGAAGAAAGTTAATATCTTTATTTTGTTCTCTCTCATAATCTCGATACAAAAATTTAGCTAGAGTCGCAAGGAAATCATCAGAAGGAAGTATATCAATATTTTCAGAGACATTATATATGTACTTCTCAGCGTTATTTTCTTTAAATGCTTCAAGTATTGTTTTTCCTTCAAAAAAACTTAAATCTTTTTGAGTAAGTAAATCTGTTAAGTTCCCCTGACTGTCCATATCAACGGCCAATACTTTATAGCCATCTTGAGCAAGTAAATAAGATACAATTCCGGAGGTAGTAGTTTTTGAAGATCCACCTTTTTGAATACCAAACGTAATGGTTTTTGCCACGATTAACACCTCGTCTATTAGTATATTTTAGTATTCACTTACATTTACAAAAGTAATTATAATTACGTAAGTGTAAACGGAAACATAAACGTAAGTTTGAATTAATATCATCTTATAATATAGGGGTTGAATAAAGCAAGTGTAAATGTTTGTGTTTACGTAAGTGTTTATCGTTCTTTGTTTAAATAAGTTTCGAATCTCTTCAAGTAATATGGAAAAGTAATCCCGAAGCTACTCATGATTTTATTCTCTTCCTCTCCACTTACCACCTGATCTAGGATGGCTCGATTCCGGAAGTGAGTAGAAGAGAGAGGACGTAGCTTTGCCCTGGACACTTCCACCTTTAACATCTTCATAATCGATCTCTCCGCCAATCGTTTTGGCTTTGGATTTTTCGCGTCATAGTCATATTGGAAGCTATTTGATTTGTTGTTATACGGCACAAAAAGCGGATCCTCCGAATGATATTTTGGACGACTTTTCTTTTCGATGTCCTGTAAGTACGCATAAACTCTTTCACTAATAGACGGTTGCAGCTGCAGTAATTTCTTCTGGCCATTTTTAAAGTAGACGGTCAGTTCATTTTGTGACAGATTAATATGATTCATGTTGATGGCCGATAATTGAGCAGGAGTGAGCCCGTAGTACCTCATTAATAACGTTATTGATATATTCCTATTAGAAAGTATTTTGTGAGCTATTTGGAACGAATCTGGAACGTTTGTACTGGATGAAAAGGAGTTAATGAGAGTAACAAGTTCTTTATCTGTAATAAAATCATCTTTATTAAGTGGGAATGTCTTAGGAGTTTCTAATAGATCACGCATTTTTATCTTGTTAGGCGCCTCCAGGAATGTCTGAAGACTAGAAATAGTGGTTGCTATTCGATTAATAGAAGCATAAGAATATTTTTCTTTTACTAACCACTGAGTAAAGACTTGATAATCTTTCTTTTTAAGTGCAAAGAACTGTTCCTTGGAATGGTATTGATCATCAAGCGTGCTAAGCCAACGAACAAAGGCTCTTAGACCTGATTGATATTGTTTCATAGTAGAACCTTTTCCCTTGGATAACAGGTCATCTAAAAAGTCTATCATGTATCTAGGTAATTCGACGCGCATGCTGAGTCCCCTCCTTTGCATTATAATTTCACGCACCCAACCTTTATTATATTAAAGACATACTTGGTTGCCAAGAATTATTAGGATCTCTCCTATTTGGGAACAATTCCCTTGTAGGTACGTGAAATTCTAATGTATTGTAGGGAAGCAATTTCAAGAACCTGATAAAATAATAGTATTCAGATTTGTTGTTTGAAAGGAGGGAAGTTAAATGATCGATCCAGGTGGTGGAAGATGCGGAGCCTCCATTGATCCAAGCGGTGGTGGAATCAAATAAGATTCATAAGGTCTTGCTATTATACATAGCAAGGCTTTTTTATTAGAGAAAAATTGAAACTGATAATTTTAAATTATTCCTCGTTTGAAAGGCAATCCAGATTGTATTATTCAAATAAGTGTAGGAATACAAATAAGGATAGACGTCAAAAAATGATAGAAAAAAACAAATAAGGATAGAGACTCAAATAATTATAGGGAGATATAAAAAAATAGGGGAATACCATGGGAGAGTAAGGCGCATAGTGTTTTTGACTAAACAACTAATTGATAAATGAAATTGAAGAAAGCATAAAGCGGATTATAAAATATTTAGTAAACATTAAACGGATAAAATGAATCTCAGTAATCAATAAACAGATGCTCTAATTTTTAGATAACATTAAACAGATATATTGTTTTTAAGTAAACATATAACGGATTGCATTTTACGAAATTTTCAGCTGGATTATAAGGCGGTTCTATCATTTAACCCAAAAAAATAGACAAGTTCTCTAAGTGAAGAGATCAAGTCTATTTTTTGGCATGGCAAAAAGCCTTGTCTTTTTTATTAAATTTTAACAAGGCTACCAGTCTATTAAATTTGAAAATTAGGAATCTTTCATTTTACTGTATTCTTCTACAAGTCTAGGGACTGTCGCTCCAGTAGTTTCACATGCTGCTATTACATCCGAGGCAACCCCTGTATTATTTTCGATAAAGTGTAGTACATATTTTTTGAGGAATCTATTGAAGAAACCGCCCACATTCTCAATTTTTTCTTCGGAACGAACCTCGTCCAATTTTAGAAGTGCTTTTTGAATAGAACCTAACACTAACTCTCTGCGTGTTTTTAGATCTTTTATGTATTGTGCTATTTCACGAA
>JANAVG010000034.1:0-10900 GCA_024213275.1 Rossellomorea sp. BNER | reverse complement strand
CATGTATTTTAGCTGAATTTCAGTTTCCTTTAATGCTTGTGTAATATCTGTCTCCATTTCCTTGCGCTCTATTAGACAGGCAGGGGAGATACGGACATCAAATTTCTTTATCCATAATTGAGTGACAGCTTTACGAACACGCTCCGAAAGGTTTCTTGGTTTACGTTCTTGGGGATTGATAGGTTTAAACGTAAAAATTGGTGACAATATATTAAGAATTTTTCTTACACGAGTTGCGGAACGCTCGTTTAAGGTGTCTTTAAAGTAATCCATTCTTCTTTCATTCTGATCCTTACCCCAAATATTCAAATCGCGATGGAAAGAATTTGATAGTTCGAGCATAAGAAGTAATCCATGTTTACTTTTAGCTTTTACTAACTTAGAAATGACTCCAGAAGTAATAACTTGTGATGGGACCAAGAAGTAGCTAACACCTTTGGTTTTCCCCATAGATTCTTCTCTGGATCGATTATAATCATCATAACCGCCAACTTCATATTGAACTTTACCATTATAAGTACGCGTAAGAATAAGATCACGTTCGATACATTCCTTTAATCCATCGTGACCAGTTTGAGGAGCGATATCCAACTTTCTTGAAATACTCGCTATTGAAGTTCCTAGATCAAGTAGCCCTGATTGCGAACACTCAGAAATAATTCCAATGTACATTGCAATCGCACTAGAAGAAAGTGGTTTGGACTGCTCAGGATTGTTTATTTCATGTCTTAATAAGTTAAGGTGTTCTTGGAAAAACTTAAATCCATTAATTTTGAGGGGTTTTTTTGAAGTATTTCTTTTATCTGACATAAAAAAGCTCCTTCCTTGTTATAAGAAAAAAGCCTGCCCAGATACCTAAAATATGTAGATTTTACTTGTAAAGTATAAACAGATACAGTAAAATAGAGGTATCAAAAGAGGTTCTGCTCCTTTTCACTTTGGTCGGTGTGTGGGGCAGGCTATTTTTTTGTTTTTTTGTTTTTAAGAAAATGATTTATCTAGATTATAATAGAAATGTATACAGTCTGCAACAAAAAATCGTGCCTCCTTTTAATAAGGGGGCTTTTTTTATGCTTTTTTATTCATTTAGAATTAATTAGATCATGGATATGTATTTCATCTATTCCTTTTTCAATTGCAATTTTATTAAGGGCCTCGAGTATAGATTCAAGAGTCTCTAAGTTAGGTCTTTTTAAGGTATTGTTCTGTATTTTATATATGGTAGCTGTACGTACTCCAGATACTTTAGATAAGAAATTAGGGGTTATATCTAACGCTTTTAATAGTGGATTTAAAGTAAAATAGACTTGTTTCATATTTTCCCCTCTTTTAATAGGAATCTTTCCCCTATTAATATAGCATAAAAATAAGTGAGATTTGTTACATATTGGCTATTTTAAGAAAATGGTATGTAGATTATTGTAAAATATACTCTAGGAGTATATACTTTAGGAGTATAACAACCAAGCTTGAAAAGAGGTGTTGTAGTGAAGGTTATCATGTCTGAAATAAAAAAAGAAATGGAAAAGCAGGGTATTAAACAAAAAGTAATTGGCCCTGAAATCGGGAGTAAGAACCTTTCTAACAACTTAAGCGGAAAAGAGCAGATGGCTTTTATACCTTTCGTTAAGCTAGTTAATCTAATTTTTAAAGAAGAAGAAGGTTTAATACTAAACTATATAAAAAGATTTCTTGATAAGACGACAAGAGATGAAAACATTAGGGTTGCCTTAGAATGGTCAATACAAACAGGACACACTGACATGTTAAGAACAGCTATTAAAAAGTGCAAACAAATAAAAGGGTCAGCAAAAAATGAAAAGAAAAAAGAACGTGACTCTAAGAATGAAACACACAAGCAGTTAGCCAAGATATATGAATTATTTATTAAAAGAAACGAGTTAAATGTTGAAAGGGTGGACTTCTTTTTTAAACTTGAAGAAATCAGAAATTCAACAATATCCAGAATTGAACCAGAAGTACTCCTGAAGATTGGCAGACTTCATTACTATTCTGAATCTGGAAATTACAGGGGCATTCTTGATGAAGTTAGATTTATTGAAACAGGAAATGTCACACAAAATTATTTAAAGGACTCATTTACTTTAAGGGTTTTAGAACAAAAAGCACGAGCTTTGCTAAAATATGAAAATGATTACAAGGGAGCAAATGATGTACTAAAAGAAATATTAACTTATGATAGAGATTTGTATGCTTTTTCAATAATTAATGCTCTATCACTATTAGCTGAATTAAATACACTGGATAATTACGATTTAGCTAATAAATATATTGTCGAAGCTATTAGATTATCTTCAAAAATTAAATCAAGTTCTTCATATGCTAGACAAGAACGAATGCTGAAATCCACGCATGATTTTATCCAGCTATATCATGGAAGGTTCAATAACCTCTACTTAACCGACCCAGCTGAGAATATCTTCTATTTAATTAAAAAAGGCGATAAAGAATCATTTCAAGAAGCAATAAAGTTACTAAATGAATTAGAACTAACAAACGGAATCCTCTCCCCCTTTCAGCTGTATTACAAAGCGATCGCAACTGGAGAGAAAAGATATTTAATTGAATCACAAAGAGAATTTCACAGATTAGGAGATTTCTACTATAGCCGAATTCCTTCTTCTATGCTTTAATTTTTATATTTTTCTCCCGTTTTTAAAATAAAATATAACTCTAGGAATATATGTAGAAATATCGAGAAATTAACTTTATACTTATTTGTAATTGATTAACAAAAAAGTTATATATTGAACAAACCTCAACTAATGGTATAATCAAAATGTATACAAATTGTATATATTTAATCTAATTTAAGATTGAGGTGGGACACTCATGAAAACAACTAAATTAATAATTGCTAGTTTGCTACTTTGTGGATCATTAGTCATTACTGGAGCAAATACATCAAGCGAAAAAGAAACAGCAACAACATCAAATGTACAAACATTTTCCGTTTCTGATCCAGGATCAGGTGGCGGTGGATTTTAATTAAGAAAAGGCATCACTCGTTTTTCGAGTGGTGCTTTATTAATGAAATGAACAAATAGGGGAAAACAAAAAAGTAAATTCCCCTATTTATGACAACGGGGGACTTCAAATGGGTTTACAAAATTTCGAATCTTTAGAGGATAAGATTACTCTTGTATCTGAAACTTTAGGAATGAAGCCAATATTTAAAAATGGTTCAGTGGAACTTAAAGATATGTTTGAAGAATTTATTTCTAAGGGGTTATTAACTCAAGACCAGATGCTTCCTTTACAACAACCTAAAAAAAGAACAAGTCTTTAGATTATTTAGAAGACTTGTTCTTTATGATGACATCTAATGTATTTAAATTTCCTATTAAAGAATCAACTACTGAAGCTAAGTAATTTCTGTGTTCTTCGGATATTATTTCTCCTCCATATACAAGAGGACCACTTTCCAAAATCTCTTTAATGTCAGCCGCTTCACCAGGAGCGTCATAATCGTCTATTTTAAACAGAAGATAATCAGTGCTTGTTTCTAAAAATGCAGCAAGAGATTTTAAAGTCTGTAACGAAGGAAGTCGGTATCCCAATTCATAACTGTTATAAGTAGATCTGTGAACACCTATGTGTTTAGCAATCGCGTCAATTCTTTTTTTACGTAGTTTACGCAGGTGTCGCAACCTTCCCCCAAATTCGTTCATATATTTTTGTTTATCATTTAATTTTTCTTCTTTTTTATCCGTATTCATAGGTACTCCCTCATTATTATCCATTAAATATCCCTACTTTATCGCTTATTTAGAATATCACGCAACCATTTGAATTAGAATACCACGTACTCATACATATATGTATTATCTTAAATTTGTATGCTAATTGCAACACTTTTCGCTCGATATTAAACATAATTTGGAAAGATTTTTCTTGTAATATATACAAACTGTATATATAATTAACATACAAGGAATTGTTATCCAAAAGAGACAAAGGTGATGCTATGATTGGAAGGCGAAGAAATAAACTAATTTCTAAACGAAAAACCCAAGGATACACCCAAATGGAAGCAGCTGAAAAACTCGGTTGTAGTAGGGCTCATTACGCAAGTATTGAAGTAGGTTTGAAAAATCCTGGTTTTGATTTGACTGAAAGAATTATAGAGGTTTTTGGAATTGACGTCAGAGATTGGCGTTAATTTTTTAGACAAAAATAATACTAACTGTATATATTTTGTTATTTGTTACTTCTTCTTTTTGTAGACATTTTGAAACAATTATTTGGAGGGGGAGGAGAAATGAAAAAAAGAAGTATAAATTCCTATAGAAAATCCTTGTCCTATGAGGAATTGGAGCGACGTAGATGGTTTGGTCAAAGCTTACGAGAAAGAAGAAAGAAAAAAGGCCTCTCTTTAAAAACCGTTGCCGAAAGAGCAAACATTTCTGAATATGCGCTAGCAGACATTGAAAATGGTAGAGTATCAGCTGATCTTCAAGTCATTCACAAAAAGATCATGAGAGCCATTGACCAAGAATCAATGGTGATTTTATGAAAAAATCCCCATTCCCTATGTGGATCACAATTAAATATGTGGTCGGTTTGGATTCAGACAACGTGTTAGACCAGAAGATCATGGGGCATACATTTTCAGCAGTAAGTGAAGCTCACTTGGTTGGGAAGTTTCGGGAATATCAATGGCAGCCAATATATATTAGCGAACTCATAGTAAACAAAACGGTATTAAACGAAGGGAGAAGAGAAGATTTTTATTCCTGGTTAAACGAAATCACAGTAAAGGTGGATGAAGAGAATGAAGCAAGGGAAAAAGCCGACGAGGAATCAGAGAAGAATGATGATGGCAGCGGAACTAAATCCGAAAGAATGGGTGATTACAAAGAATCTGCAACAACAAGGTGAGATTCATATGATCCACATTAAAGATAAAAAAAGGATCACATGTCTGCTAAACAAGGAGGGAATCATCGTTGAGATTAAGAGCGTTAGTTGAAAAACAACAAAACATTAAGGTGATCGATGTAAACCCAGCTGAACCGGATTGCTACCTAGTACATATGTACAAATGTGAGCGTTGTAATCTAGACTTTTGCGTCAGTCAATCATTCCAGGAACAAGATAATGTTTGTTGCAGCAACTGCCTAAAAGACGACAAGATCATCGATGAAGGTGAAGGAACTGTTTACAAAGGAGTGCATGTGCATGGGTAACCCAATAGATTTTTCAAAAGCATCGAACCAGCAATTGATCCTGATTATCTTCCTGGAGAAATGCTCAAAAGAAGATAAGGACCAAGCATATAAAGTGTTTGTTAAACGAAATACTAAAGGATCCCAACTTGGGGCATCTGCTTGACCATGAAAATGAAAAAAGTAATTGGTAAACCTAGTCAGTGCGCTCATTGCGGAAAGACTTTCAAAGTAAAAGAAGAAGAAAGGGTCATGTACTGCAAGGAAGCATGTGAAAAAGCACATGACCTGTTCTCTGGAAAGGTGGAAAAATACGTTGCAATTAGTTGAAAATCAGCCTGTATATTGCGAATCAAGCTTGTTTAGTGGGAATGGCAAGGTGAACTGTATTCTACAAAATGAAATGTTTGGAGTACAAGTGTTAATGGATGAACCGGATCCAGATGGCCATCGATTAAAAAGATTTGCCATCCATGAAGTTAGACCATTCAACGAAAAGAAAAATATAAATAGTGAACCTGTGCTTGAACCAGGAACTATGATGATGGCAAATGCAGGTGTTGACATTACTAAACGACTATCTAAAGGACAACTCTTCTTTATTAATCAGCATCCAGACAAAAGACAACCACGCCAAATATTCCTCTATGATCCTCACACTGAAAATCCTGTTGGAGGTTGTCCGCTTGATCATTTAGAAAATATTAGACCAATCGATAAATCGATTTTTAAAACTGAACGACAACTAAAAACGATCCAAGTAATCAAGCCGAAAAAGAAATCTACATCAAATGAACTCCAATTAAGTTTCGATTTTTAAATGAAGGAGGGAGATAAGAATGAGTGCCATTTTTCAATATAACAACTTCGAGGGAAAACCAATACATAAATCATGGAATCCCATCAACAAAGATAGGTTCCAAGTGCTGATTAAAATTTATATTTCTAAAAACGGGGAAGAAAAACCAGAAGTAATTGAAAAGCCATCTACTCGCCCTGCCACAATACAAGAATGCCACGCGTATGTGAAGAAGGTAAAGAGTCAATATGGAAAAGCACTAAAGCAGATTCTTATATGGGATATGGAAGCGATTGAAGAAACAAAGAAAAGGTTTGAAAGTGGTGGGTTAATCACATGAATGGGAAGAATCCAGACATTGTCCCATATGATGATCGATGTTGGTCTTGTAGAAAAAGGGAAGCTACAAAATTATGTGATTTTATCAACGGCACTGTATGGAACAGCAAAGATTTTCAAACTCGCCAAAATACTTGCGATCTTCCTATATGTGAAAAGTGTGCCGTGAATATTGCTGAAGAGTTTGATTTTTGTCCTAAGTGTGCTGAAAAAGCTAGAAAAAAATTAGGAGTGAGCGCTAAATGAATATTAGAGAGCTAGAAGTTGTCGAAGTAAAAGGATTGGAAGATGTAAAGGTGTTTCGTATTTGCGAAAGTGATGCTGTAGCTGCTTATTCTCTTCAAGAGGCAAAAGCCTACTATAAAGGAATAACAGGTTTAAACGATTCCGATCTGTACTCGGATGAAGATGTAGAGGTCATCCCATTAGAAACCAAGTTTTGGAATGATGAGGAAATGACTCATAAAAGAACACTTAAGGAAATGCTTGAAATACATTGGGGTGGAGATCCTCAAATAGTTATAACTTGGGATATTTGAGGTTTACTCAATAGAGTCTATGAGCAGAAAAATCAAAGTTAGACATAAATATAATTGCCTTTTTGAAAAAGATCAGGAATTAATTTACGTTCATTATGAAGATTTGGATGGATATATCCATTATGAGTATTGCGACGATGGAACAAGACAAATTTATAAAATGACCCCAGTAGAATTATTAAAATATAAGAGGGTTCATTATAGTTGACAAAAAAAGCGATACAAATAAAATTTGAGAGGTTGATGAAAGTGAAGAAGAAAATCGGGATGTTAATTTTGGGAATTGCAGCTATTGGGATTTTGGGTGGATGTACTGAAGCAGACACGGTTTCACAAAACTTGAGTAAGTCGGCTGACTCATTTGAGGTGCAAAGGAAAGTGGTATTCTTCAATGGGATTACGGATAGAGACCTACTTGTTATTGAAGGTCTTTGTGCATTAGGGAATGGAGACACAGACTTAAGGATGACTGTCACTTGCAAGGTTGGAGAAGATGAATACAAAAAACATTATCTTGGACTAAGTGACAATGTTAGTTTCTTTGCTGAACAACTGGACGCAAAGAAAGAAGACCCTTTCCACTACAAAGTCATTATTCGTCCAGAATCTATTGTTCCAGACATTGACCTTCAAACAAGTAACTAGAGTGTTACGACGCAGTTCGAATAAATAGCGTCAATAGAGTCTACCTTATTGAAACAATATTGAAACACAGATAAAATGAGGAATAGAAGTGTCTCAATAGACTTGTTTCAAAAAGGAGAATGAAAAATGAGGAAAATAGGTTATGTTCGAGTAAGTTCTGTAGATCAAAATCCATCAAGGCAGTTAAAACAACTAAACGATATTGGAATGGACATTATCTTCCAAGAAAAACTATCCGGTGCTACCCAAGAAAGACCTGAACTTAAAAAAATGATGGGAGCTCTTGAAGAAGGTGACACCATTTTTGTTACAGACCTTACTCGAATAACCAGAAGCACAAGAGATCTATTCGAGTTAGTTGATGAGATAAGAAATAAAAAAGCAAATTTAAAGTCTTTAAAGGATACCTGGTTAGATCTTTCAGAAGACAATCCTTATAGTAATTTTCTTATGACAGTGATGGGTGGGGTTAACCAGCTGGAACGGGACCTTATAAGAATGAGGCAACGTGAGGGAATTGACCTTGCTAAGAAAGAAGGTAAGTACAAAGGAAGAGTAAAGAAATATCATGATAATCATGCTGGGATCAATTATGCAGTAAAGCTCTACAACGAAGGTGAGATGACCGTAAAACAAATTTGTGAGATTACTAGCGTTTCAAAAGCTGCATTATATAGAAGGTTAAAAGAATTGAACAATTGACCGATATTTCGACATAAGGAGGTTAAGGGATGGAGTTAGAAAAAATTGCTGACCTTATTGATGTTAACGCTCGAACAATGTGGAGTTTATCTCTAGGTGGAAGTACGCGACAACTGAATATGTTTGATCGAATGAAAGAAATTAATGAAGGTGATTTGGTCGTTGAAATATCAAGTGCTTTTGCCAATCCTGCTATAAACAGAGTGGGATATTTGAAAGAAATTTTTACTGGTGAAGATGGTTTTACTCACTACCTTATTGAGAGATTAAACGGAAAGACAATGGATTGGTCAAACTGTAAATTTATAAAGGTTATTACCGAATATCAGTATCTCGATTAATAAACATTTCGAATAAAAACAAAAATCACGGCTTAAATAGCCGTGATGATTGCTGCCAAAAGTGAGCACAGACCTCCGAAGAAGCCCATTGCCTCACCGGAAACCTTGATATCAATCTTGATTTCCATGGCGATCACCCTTTGAAGAGGGCAGGTTTTGTCTTTGGCGCCTTATTTCGGACGCGTGGATGACAACCCACTTCTTACTAAGAAAAAGTATAACAGGAAATAGATTGGAAATATACAAGTTTTTTATTTTGTAGACGGATTAGGCTGATCACGGTCAATGATCCATGTCTTTCCGACTTTCTTTGCAATGATTTTTCTGTCGGCACAAAGGTTTTTGATGTAACCAGGAGAAAGGTCCCAAAGTTCAGAAGCTTCTTCGACTCCTATAACATTGTCTAAAGCAGTTCGCCTATTGCTTAAGTTTTTTATGTTGTTATGGAATGGTCGGACGATGTTCTCGAAGAATTCCTGATTTATGATCGTTTTATGCCCATTATAAACTTCTGCATTTCTGTTAAAAAGGTAGTGGTGAGAGTAAATGGAATGACCAACGCTAACCCGAACTATATCGACATTATTTCCACTGATTTCATGAAAACCCGTTTTTTGAACGACTCTAAACTTAAGATCGTCGCCAAAAGAGGAGGATTTCACATTAATAAAGTCCTCTAACACAGAATCTGCAAATTCTTTGTTAGTAAATCTTAAAAGTTTTTCGTAATCAAGTTCATTGTTTTTTACAAAACCAGTTAACTCAGTATATTCCATCATAAACACTCCTTTATGTGCGTTATCGCACTTGATATTTATAGTATACATTGTGCGATAACGCATGTAAAGAGGAAAGTAAGAAAAGATACAAATTCATACATTAGGAGGTAATTAATATGATGATTGGCGGAAGAAGAAACTGTGGCAAAACTACTGAAATGATAAAGCAAGCAAATAGGGAATGCTTGTATATAATTTGTACAGATAGACAAAGAGTTAAGGTTGTTGCTGAAATGGCTAGAGATATGGATTTAAACATTCCATACCCAATAGCCGTCGAAGAATTGCCATTGAAAGGATACATGAAAGAGGTATTAGTTGATGATGTTGAAGATGTATTATCTAGATTAATTGGAATAAGAGTAGCCGGTGCAAGTACAAGTATGCCAATGAAAATACAATAAAATAGGGAGCGAAAAAGATGGACAAGCAGAGTGTAAGAATTGGAGCAACACCTCCACCTAAACCATCAAAACAAGTCAATCGAATTGAAATATATTTAAAAACTGGTCATACAATCAAGGTCACCTGTGAAAAATACGGTTTCACTACAAATACTTTTACTGGAGAATATACAGGTTATGAGTTTAAGGGATTAGTAGAACCGAAAAGTTTAGGAATTAATCCTAATCAAATAGCTGGATATATTCTTAACTAGCTTTGGAGGGATGAATAATGAGCAATGATGAAAAAATAGAACGTCTTACTGAAATTCTCTATGATCCTAACCTTTGTAATGCTGCTAAGTTTGAGCAAATAGAAGAAGTCCTTATAGGGGATAAAGAAAATTAGTAGATTGTGAAGATTTCACAATCAATAAACAATATAATCACCCATCTAAATTTAATAGAGAGACAATCTCAGACACATCTGAGGGCGCAAAAAGTGAGCTGTTCATTCTTGTGCCCTCTTTTTTGTTGATTAAAAGGAGAAAAGTTTATGACAGATAAAAGAAAGAACATTTATAAAATATATTGGGGAGTGAACCAGTATCGAACCGATAAAAGAACTGGAGCCATTGATCCAATGCCTAGAAGTAAATATATGAAGAAATTATTTAAAGAAGAGGAAGAAAGATTGAAATAGGGGTGGAAGCAATGATGGCCACATTAAATGAGAAAGAAATCCATAACGCGGTAATTAAGCAGCTGCGTGAATACAGAGCATTAAAAGTAAAATTAGTAAATCTGAAAGAGAGAGAAGACATTGGTGCAGATATGCTGTTCCCATCCTTTGTAGAGGATTCATGCCTGTCTGAATTAAAAGTTAAACAAATTGAACGAGCACTTCATGAAGCATTAGATAGCATCGAAAGAGGTATCGTCGAAAGAAAGTACCTTAATATAACGGAACTAAACGATGAAGAGATCTATTTGGAATTAGGAGTGAAAAGAGGGAAGTTTTACGAAAAGAAGAAAGAAGCTTTAACTACCTTGGCGAGAGCGATGGGAATTATATAGATTCGTACAAAAACCGGAGAAAAACCGGAGAAATTTCGGACAAAAAGGGTACTTATAGGGGAACAAAAAGGGGTACAAACTGGGCACTGTTTGAAAATAAGATAGTT
>JANAVG010000033.1:0-19271 GCA_024213275.1 Rossellomorea sp. BNER | reverse complement strand
TGAGAGTAGGACATTGCCAGGCAAATAAGAAAAGAGTAGCCCAAGAAGGTTACTCTTTTTTTGTGTGCTTTAAAATATAAACCCGCAAGGGTGTTCAAAGTGTTTTGTAGAAGCAGTAGCCCCATTCAAGGCAGAGCGAGGGTTTCGAGGAGCGAGGAGGTCGAGGACGCGAACGAAAGAAGACCGGAGTGGGGTTACCCCACGAGGATCTGAAAGAGAGAAGCGGACGAAGAGATCCGAAGCTCATCGGAAGCCGCAACAAGCGCCAATGGGAGTTGGGGGATCCCCCTGTGAGAGTAGGACATTGCCAGGCAAATAAGAAAAGAGTAGCCCAAGAAGGTTACTCTTTTTTTGTGTGCTTTAAAATAAAAACCCGCAAGGGTATTCAAAGTGATTTGTAGGAAAGGTGGACAAGCGAGCATCCTTTCGCTGCAACCAACTAACTCTTTTTCAAATAACAACAATGTTTACGAAAATAGCCTGATTCTTAAACTAAATTCCAACTTTTCGAATTCAATTGCCAACTTTAGTGATTCATTTTCAACTTCCCCCTTTTACCGGTTTCTCGACATAAGTTGATATTAATCAACAAAAGGCAGGAAAAACATTATTTTAGTTGAACTTAATATTAGTAAGGAATGAATAATTATTTTTTAATTAAGGAGATATCATGCTGCATTATATTGAATTATACGTCTCTAATTTAAAGAGTCTGTATTCGCATAGATTGTTGCTTTTAGAACAAGAATAGAAACCCGTAATGATTATGGTTTCGGGGCATCTTTTCGTCAAAGCAATAATTGGTTCACTAGTATTGAATGATTTATGATGTCTATAATTGACCAAAAGCAACAAAGTTTGCGAAAAGAGCCTTTAAAGAAAACGATTGAATTTTGGGAATGGCTTCTTACTGAACTAGGGTATAAGAAGTTTCAAGAATGGGAGTTGGGAGTAAGTTGGAAATATGATGAGACCTATCTCGTTTTTGTACAAGCTGAAGAGCGTTTTTTAGATATCCCATTCCATCGCTGCAGAGTGGGATTAAATCATTTAGCTTTCCAGACCACCTCAAAAGAGCATGTAGACCTTCTGACCTCAACTTTAAAGGACAAGGGGATTAGGGTCCTTTATGAAAATAAACACCCTTACGCAGGCGGGGAGGGCCACTATGCAGTTTATTTTGAAGATCCAGACCGTATAAAAGTAGAGGTAGTAGCACCAATAGATTAGAATAGAGTTAAAGTTATTATTTTCTCTGTGCGCTTTCATATAATCAAGAGATAGTAAAAGGAATAATTTGGTAATAAAAAAGGAGAAAACAAATGAATTCATTGTATGAAATAAATGTTCATACTCCAAGTGGAGAAGAGGTTTCATTAGCAAAATATCAAGGTAATATTTTGCTAATTGTGAATACGGCTAGCAAATGTGGGTTTACACCACAATTTAAGGAGCTTCAAAATTTATATGAAAAGTATCAGGATCAAGGATTTATAGTTCTTGGCTTTCCGTGTGACCAGTTCATGAATCAGGAGTTTGAAACAAATAAAGAAATACTTGAATTTTGCCAACTTAACTATGGTGTGAAGTTTCCAATGTTTTCAAAAGTAGATGTAAAGGGTAGTGAGGCACATCCACTTTTTAAATTTTTAATTTCCGAAAAGAAAGGAATCCTGACCTCAGAAATTAAATGGAATTTCACTAAGTTTTTAGTTGATTCTAACGGAGATGTTGTCGATAGATATGCTCCACAAACTAGTCCAGCAAAACTTGAGGGAAAAATTATTGAGTTATTGAATTAATTAAAGGAGAGGTGTGGCTATAAATTCTCTCCTTTAATTTTTGCCCTTAAATAAGAAGAAATAAAATAGGGTATTTTGTAATATACAACAGAAACAAATTGGTCGATGATTGGAAAGTCTTCATTTGGTGTTGATTTAAGTAATTCCATCCACCATTCGATTTCATATCTAGCTATCATGCTTAAATTATATAGTGCTAAATAATAAATAATAGGTTCAGGAAGAAATAAAGCATTATTTCGGTTAATAGAGAAAAAATAGCTGTTTCTTTTTAAGTTAAACCTTATAGGAGGTACTTCATATGCATGATTAGAAAGGTGAATTTCATTATTACCCAGCCATGTAATTTTCTCTCCCATTTTTTCGGTAAGGTACTGTTTTAGTAAATCATCTGACATGTGAAAATGGTTTTTTAAATCATTTTGAAGTACAAAACGATTTTTATTTCCAAGTTCGATTAAGTGATTTTTATCCAATAAAAAATGAAATGCTTCTGCTAGCTCGGGAATATGTGACAGTAATTCTCCCATTTTAAATTTCTCACTTTCCAAATGTTTCACGTGAAACATTTTTTCAGTAAAGTGGGAAAAAAGTCCATTTTTCTGTATTTTAACTTCATCTTTTAAAAAGCTATATTGCTGCTTTTTTCTTTTTCTTGTTGTCACTCCATGTGCCAAAACACTAGTAGTTTCTGGATAATTGGGATCAACAGTTAATACACATGCTTTGATTAAATTAACATATCCATAAAAAATTAATATAGGTTTAATTGACAGTGGAGTATGTAATGACTCTTTTAAATATAGTTCTCCTTGTTCTAGGTAGTACATAAAAGGGTAGCAGTTGCTAAAACTAAGGGAGTCAGGTTCTTTAATTTGTTGCTTTGTATAACATAGATCTAGAAATTTTTTACTATAATCAGCTGATTGAAAGAGTTTTAAATAGTCCCAATAATTTTCTTCTTCGTACAAAATCATCACCCCTGAATATTTTGAATACTTAAACTAATCGAGTTCTTCTTGACAGTATTTTAACCAATTGATAACCTACTAATAATATTTTTGGGATCAGGAGGGCATAGAAATGTGGGAAACTAAATTTGCTAAAGAGGGTTTAACTTTTGATGATGTGCTATTACTCCCTGCTAAATCTGAGGTTTTACCGAAAGATGTAGATATTCAAGTGGCGTTAACAGAGACATTAAAGCTAAAGGTCCCAGTCATAAGTGCAGGGATGGATACAGTAACAGAAGCTGATATGGCGATTAGTATAGCTCGTCAAGGCGGGCTAGGTATTGTTCATAAAAATATGAGTATTGAACAGCAAGCTGAGCAAGTTGATAAAGTAAAGCGCTCAGAAAGTGGAGTAATTTCAGATCCATTCTTCTTAACTCCGGAACATCAAGTATTTGATGCTGAACATTTAATGGGCAAATATCGAATTTCTGGTGTACCAATCGTTAACAATGAAGATGAGCAACGTTTAGTTGGTATTCTTACAAATCGTGACTTACGATTTATTCAAGATTACTCTATCCAAATTTCTGATGTGATGACAAAGGATGAATTAGTCACTGCTCCTGTCGGAACCACGTTAGATGAGGCTGAAAAAATTCTTCAGAAATATAAAATTGAGAAGTTACCATTGATTGATGATAAAGGAATTTTAAAAGGACTCATCACCATTAAAGACATTGAAAAAGTTATTGAATTTCCAAATTCAGCAAAAGACTCACATGGGCGTCTGTTAGTTGGTGCTGCAGTTGGTGTTTCTAAAGATACCATGAAACGAGTAGAAATGCTTGTTAGAGCTCAAGTAGATGCCATTGTTATTGACACTGCTCATGGACATTCGGCTGGAGTTATTTCTGCCGTTAGGGAGATTAGAGAAGCCTATCCTAATCTAAATATTATTGCAGGAAATGTTGCTACAGCAGCAGCAACAGGTGCACTTTTTGAAGCTGGTGCAGATGTCGTGAAAGTTGGAATTGGCCCAGGTTCTATTTGTACAACTCGTGTAGTTGCAGGTGTTGGTGTACCCCAAATTACAGCTATTTACGATTGTGCCACAGAGGCAAGAAAACATGGAAAAACAATTATCGCAGATGGTGGCATTAAGTACTCTGGAGATATTGCGAAAGCACTAGCTGCCGGTGGACATGCCGTTATGCTTGGAAGTCTTCTTGCTGGAACGACAGAGAGTCCTGGGGAGACTGAAATTTTCCAAGGCCGTCGCTTTAAAGTGTATCGTGGAATGGGATCTGTCAGCTCAATGGAAAAAGGATCAAAGGATCGTTATTTCCAAGAGGAAGCGAAAAAATTTGTTCCTGAAGGTATTGAAGGAAGATTACCATATAAAGGGCCACTTTCGGATACATTATATCAGCTAATTGGAGGTCTTCGTTCAGGAATGGGCTATTGTGGATCTAAGAATCTTAAAGCTCTGAGAGAAGAAGCTCAGTTTATCCGTATGACGGGTGCAGGTTTGAGAGAAAGTCACCCACATGATGTTCAAATTACAAAAGAAGCCCCAAATTACTCACTATAATCGAAAAAATAATAGCCAGACAGGACTATCTGCATTTGTCAGTAGTCCTGTTTTTTTTTTGAAAGATACAATGTATTAAAAATTTAGAATGTAAAGGTTTATCATTGTAAGCTCCTAGGCCATTGAGACGAAAGTCAGGTCACTAAGAAAGGGAAAAGGAACGAACTCGCCTTATGCTTGTGGGGCCTATTCAAGGCACTTACGCTTTTCTTGTGTCCAGCTCCAGCGCCTAGGCCTTCGAGACATAAGCCAAGCCACCTAGAAAGGGGAAAGGCACCCTTTCTAGGTGGCTCGTCTTATGCTTGTCAGGCCTGTTCAAGGCGCTTCCACTTTTCTTGCCTTTCGGAAAATATTTTAAAAAACTGTCAAAAATCATCCGAAAGTAGGAATATTATCTGTCTACTCTTAAAAAGGGAACTATGATAAAATAACAAAAGTGTACATAAAACGATGGAGGGCTTAAAGTGAAAAGAAGTTTGTTTCAAAAAGTTGTTGTCTGCTTTATGATTTTGTTAATGGCAGTAAGTGTCATTCAAAAACCTGCAAATGCAGAAGGTGCCTTGGATATTAATGCTGATGCTGCGATCTTAATCGAAGCAAGCACAGGAAAAATTCTATATGAGAAAAACTCTGAAACAGCGCTTGGAATTGCAAGCATGACCAAAATGATGACAGAGTATTTATTACTTGAAGCTGTTAAAGAAGGTAAAGTATCTTTTGAAGATGAATATTCCGTAAGTGAAGTTGTTTATAAGGTATCTCAAGATACTTCGTTAAGTAATGTACCACTTAGAGCAGATGGTACTTATACAGTGAAAGAACTATATGAAGCGATGGCTATATACTCTGCGAATGGTGCTACAATAGCGATTGCAGAAATCATTGCTGGTACTGAAGCAGAATTTGTAAAAATGATGAATAAAAAGGCAGAAGAGTTAGGTCTAGAGAACTATAAGTTTGTGAACTCTTCAGGTTTAAATAATAGGGATTTAAAAGGGATGCATCCAGAAGGAACAGGTCCTGAAGAGGAAAATGTCATGTCAGCCAAAGATACAGCGAAATTAGCTTATCGTTTGATCCATGATTTTCCTGAGGTCCTTGAAACTTCAAGTATTGAGAAATTAAAGTTTAGAGAAGGTACGGACGATGTAACTAACATGGAAAACTGGAACTGGATGCTACCTGGATTAGTGTATGGTTATGAGGGAATGGATGGACTTAAAACAGGTACTACTGATCTCGCCGGTTATTGCTTTACTGGGACAGCTGAAAGAAATGGTGAACGATATATAACTGTCGTCATGAACGCAAAAGATGATAGTAATAAAGGGTCATATGAAGCACGTTTTAATCAAACAAAAGAAATGCTAGACTATGCATTTAACAATTATTCCGTAGAAGAAATCTTTCCTAAAGGATATGAGATTAAAGGCCATAAGACATTACCCGTTGTAAAGGGAAAAGAAAAAGAAGTAAGCATAAAGAGCGATGCTCCATTAAAAAGAGTCGTTAAAAATGGGGAAAAAGAATTTAAACCTAAATTTGAGCTTAACAAAGACAAACTAACAAAAGACAAAGAATTAACGGCTCCTATCAAAAAAGGAGAAACCGTTGGGTATTTGTCTGTTGAGTCAAAAGATGAGTTAGGATACATTACAGGTGATGGACAAGCTAAAGTAGACGTTGTCACTACTCAAAAAGTAGAGAAAGCCAATTGGTTTATTCTTTCGATGAGAGCCGTAGGAGGATTTTTTGGAGATCTTTGGGGCGGTATTACTTCTACAGTAAAAGGTTGGTTCTAATAACCAATTACGAATGACACTTCCTGTCTTGACAGGAGGTGTTTTTTATTGTTTTATTAGGCTTAAAGGAATAATTATAATTCCGATTGTAATAGTCAAAATTTACCTTACAACGATTGTCGGATTATACTTAATAATAGTTGCTGTGAGGATATCTAAGGGGGATTTTAGGAATGAAGACGGGTACAGATCGAGTGAAACGTGGAATGGCTGAAATGCAAAAGGGCGGCGTCATTATGGACGTTGTAAATGCAGAGCAGGCTAAAATCGCTGAACAAGCTGGTGCTGTTGCAGTTATGGCACTTGAGCGCGTTCCATCAGATATTCGCGCAGCTGGCGGGGTAGCGAGAATGGCAGATCCACGCATTGTGGAAGAAGTTATGAACGCTGTTACAATTCCAGTAATGGCAAAAGCACGTATTGGCCATATCGTTGAAGCACGAGTTTTAGAATCAATGGGTGTTGACTATATTGATGAAAGTGAAGTTTTAACACCAGCTGATGAAGAATATCATTTAAATAAAAAAGAATTCACCGTTCCATTCGTATGTGGTTGCCGTGATCTAGGTGAAGCTGCTCGTCGTATTGGGGAAGGCTCTTCAATGCTTCGTACAAAAGGTGAGCCGGGTACAGGTAACATCGTTGAGGCGGTTCGTCATATCCGCAAAGTAAACGGACAAGTACGTAAGCTTGTTCATATGAGTGAAGACGAAATTATGACTGAAGCAAAGCTTCTAGGGGCACCATACGAAGTTCTACTTGAAATCAAGAATAATGGTCGTTTACCAGTTGTAAACTTTGCTGCAGGTGGTGTAGCAACACCTGCAGATGCGGCATTGATGATGCAATTAGGCGCTGATGGGGTATTCGTAGGATCTGGTATTTTTAAATCAGAGAGCCCAGAAAAATTTGCAAAAGCGATTGTTGAAGCGACTACACACTACCAAGATTATGAACTTATCGCTGAACTATCTAAAAATCTTGGTACGGCTATGAAGGGAATTGAGATTTCTTCTTTAACTCCAGAAAACCGCATGCAAGATCGTGGCTGGTAAGAAGGTGTCACTACTATGGTAAAGATAGGTGTATTAGGGCTTCAAGGTGCTGTTAGAGAACATGTACACTCAATTGAATCCAGTGGGGCAGGAGCCGTTGTTGTAAAAAAACAAGAACAACTTCATGAAATCGATGGTTTAATCATTCCTGGTGGAGAAAGTACAACAATGAGAAAGCTGATCGATCGCTACGGATTCATGGAGCCATTAAAAGCATTTGTGGAAGCAGGCAAACCAATGTTTGGTACTTGTGCAGGCCTTATTATTTTGGCGAAACAAATCGTAGGACATGATACTCCTCATTTAGGTGTTATGGACGTAACGGTTGAACGAAACTCTTTTGGTCGTCAAAAAGAAAGCTTTGAAGCCGACCTGGATATTGTTAATGTTGCAGAAAACTATAATGCTGTATTTATTAGAGCTCCACATATTGTTGAAGCTGGAGAAGACGTGGAAGTTTTAGCAAAACATAATGGGCGAATTGTAGCAGCAAGACATGGACAATTTTTAGGGTGTTCTTTTCATCCAGAACTTACAGATGATCACCGATTAACAGGGTACTTTGTAAAAATGGTAGAAGAAGCTAAGAATAAACAATTTGTATAAACTATTGCAATGTGGAAATAATTGTAGTAAATTAATGATTACAAAAATAACAATTAAATCGTTGAGAGGAAATAGTAGTAAGTTTGCTTTCTACAGAGAGTCGGTGGTAGGTGGAAACCGATGAAAGTTGCTTATGAATCCATCCTTGAGTAAAGTACTGAACAAATCAGTAAGTACTTTCGGTTTTATAACCGTTATCCTTATAGAGTGGAGAACAATTAATTGTTTTCAACTAGGGTGGCAACGCGGTAACCTCCGTCCCTTTTAGGGATGGGGGCTTTTTGTATTTATTAAGACCATTAAGGAGGAAGAGACATGCTTGAAATTAAATATTTACGAGCAAATTTTGAAGAAGTGAAAACGAAGTTGCAACACCGTGGAGAGGACTTAGCGGATTTTGAAAAGTTTGAGGAATTAGATAAAAGAAGACGTGAATTGTTAGTAGAAACGGAAAACTTAAAGAGCAAACGAAATGAAGTTTCTCAACAAATCGCTCAAATGAAAAAAGACAAACAAAATGCTGACAATCTCATTGTAGAAATGAGAGAAGTGGGACAAATGATTAAAAAATTGGATGAAGAACTCCGGGAAGTTGAAGGAACTTTAGAAAATTTACTATTATCTATACCGAATATTCCTCATGAGAGTGTACCAGTAGGAGAAACAGAAGATGATAATGTCGAGAGCAAAAGATGGGGAGCGGTTCCTGAGTTTTCTTTTGAACCAAAACCACATTGGGATGTGGCAACAGATCTTGGAATATTGGATTTCGAAAGAGCAGGTAAAGTTACAGGAAGCCGATTTGTTTTTTATAAAGGGATGGGAGCTCGTTTAGAAAGAGCACTTATAAACTTTATGATGGATCTTCATCAAGATGAACATGGATACACAGAAATGCTGCCGCCACAAATGGTCAATCGTGCAAGTATGACCGGGACTGGACAGCTACCAAAATTCGAAGAGGATGCATTTCTAATCGAAAGTGAAGATTATTTTCTTATACCAACAGCTGAAGTACCTGTCACAAATTATCATCGAGATGAGATTTTAAGTGGTGAGGAGCTTCCAATAAGCTATACTGCCTATAGTGCTAATTTCCGCTCTGAGGCAGGATCTGCCGGAAGAGACACGAGAGGACTTATTCGCCAGCATCAGTTTAATAAAGTAGAGCTTGTTCGTTTTGTTAAACCAGAGGATTCTTACGAAGAGCTTGAAAAATTAACAGGCCATGCGGAGAAGGTACTACAATTGTTAGGATTGCCATACCGTGTCCTGACAATGTGTACAGCGGATTTAGGTTTTACAGCAGCGAAAAAATATGATCTTGAAGTGTGGATCCCAAGCTACAATACGTATCGTGAAATTTCTTCTTGTAGTAATTTTGAAGGTTTCCAAGCAAGAAGAGCCAATATCCGATTCCGTCGTGAACCAAATGCAAAGCCGGAACATGTGCATACGTTAAATGGTTCAGGTCTTGCAATTGGCCGTACGGTTGCAGCGATATTAGAGAATTATCAACAAGCTGATGGCAGTGTCATCATTCCAGAAGTGCTTCGCCCATACATGGGAGGGCAAGAGGTAATAAAGGCATAAATCACTTTTCTAAAGAAAAGAGTGTTTAAAATTTTGGAGGCATTCTTTCTCACAGATTGCCTCCAAAAATATTTCAAAATAGTGTTGACTTCAAATTTTCTCTGTGATATTATAATTCTTGTCGATACGGAGGAATACCCAAGTCCGGCTGAAGGGATCGGTCTTGAAAACCGACAGGGGTGTTAAAGCCCGCGGGGGTTCGAATCCCTCTTCCTCCGCCATTGATTTACAAAACAACCACAGCGCATAAAATTTTGGAGATAAAATTCGTTACAGTTTATGTAACGAATTTTTTATTTTATTCTTTCATATCTTACTTCTAATGGTGTCCACTACTTCTATATTTTTCACTATTTCCTCGATTTTACTTTCAATGAACTTCTTATGTTTTGTATTTTGTTGTAACCTAAAGATTAATTGGGCCTGCTTAAGATGGGATACGCTATTTATGAAATCTGATTGAAGTTCATAATTATAGCCAATTTGATAATGCAATTGGGCTAAAAGAAACAAATGCTCATTTTTTATACACCAATTAATTCCTTTCTTGCAATAAATAATAGATTCTTTATAGTTTTCTAAACGTGTATAAACCCTTGATATATTATAAAACAATCTAGTCATAATAGTGATATCTTGGAGATGAGGGTTCTTATTTAAATAAGAACGAATCTTATTATAATTATCTAAAGCACTTGTAAGGTGATTCTCTTTAAATTGAATGGCTCCAATGGTGAGTAAAATCTCTATTTCTCGCTCTGACCAAGCTTTACTATTATCTGCTGTTAACAATAGTGCTTGGTTTAAAGTTAATAGGGAAGAATTCATATCATTCTCATTTTCATACTGATAAATACCTTTATGCCAATATAGAAGTTGAAGGTTTTTTTTGTTCAACCTAAAAAGAGAGTTTTTTTCTTCAATACTCACTATTTCAATCATTTCTTCGTATTGCAATTTCCTTCGTGCAATCTTTAACTGCCGTTCTACCTCTTTCACATAATCCAATCGTGGAGTCGTCCCAATTTCAAAGAAGTAATTAATATCAACCCCAAGCTTTTGAGAGATTTCATAAAGAACCGTCGCACTAGGATAAATATCGCCTTTTTCTATACGGCTTATAAGAGCTTGTGTACAGATACCATCTGCTAGATCACCTTGTGTAAGTCCTATTGTTTTCCGAAGTTCCTTAATATTTTTCCCAATTTCAGAGTAGTTCAATGGTGTCACCTCAAAATATTAATATATTAATATTTTATCAGATATCTGGAAGATAAACGAATATAGGCATAGTATATCTCTTTGACAACCCACGAGAGCAGAAATACATCAAAAGTCTCATTATGTTTTAATATAGTTAACGTCAATTAATACCTGTGGATGGCATTTCTCCTTGTGGGAAATGTCCTTTTTTTATGGATAAGAGTAGGGGATTTTTTACATATTTACTAAAAATAAGGGTTATATGTGGCAGTGCCCTGGTTTGTAAGCTTGTCAGAAGCCTGAGGGATGTGGATTATAAAGGGAGTGTAACAGGATGAGGCGACTTAGCCTTTTATATCTTAATGAGGTGCCTCCTCTTTTCTTAAAAAAAATAGGAAGTCGACTCTTTTTACGAGTCAACTTCCAATCTATATTATTTCTTTAATAGTCGTGTTTGTTCAATAAAGTACCCAATTCTTTCGACAATCGGTTCAATTGAGGTTTCATTGTTAACGAGGTCATAGTCATTGATGTTTAACCTGAGGACAGGGCAAGCATTGAAAGAGTTAATCCAGTTTTCATAACGGTCGTGCATTTCTTCCCAATACTCTACTGGAGTTTGTTGCTCCATTGGGCGTCCTCTTTCTTTAATACGATCCACAATATTATCCAATGAACCTTCTAAGTATACTAAAAGGTCTGGGTGTGGGAAATAAGGTGTCATAACCATTGCATCAAATAGGCTTGTATAGGTTTCGTAGTCTATAGCTGACATATTTCCTTTTTCATAATGCATGCGAGCAAATATTCCCGTATCTTCATAAATAGATCGATCCTGAATAAACCCTCCACCATATTCAAAGATTTTCTTTTGCTCTTTAAAACGTTCCGCTAAAAAATATACTTGAAGATGAAAGCTCCAGCTCTTAAAATCTTGGTAAAATTTATCTAGGTATGGGTTTGTATCAACTTTTTCAAAAGAGGTACGAAAGCCAAGTGCCTTCGCTAATCCATTTGTCATCGTAGACTTTCCAACTCCTACTGTACCTGCAATGGTGATAACAGCATTATTTGGAATCCCATATTTACTTCGAAGATCCATGACATTGAACTCCTTCTGCTAAAATATTCTCTAATTGGCTCATAATGAACGATAAGTCTTCTTTTCGTTGGACAAAATCAAGCTTGTCACCATTGAATCGAAGTACCGGTATATCCGGATGTTCCTTTTCAAATTCGTTCATATAATTTTCATAATCCAATGATAGCTGCTCTAAGTAAAGGGAACTCATATTTTTTTCAAAATCTCTTCCTCTTAATGCAACTCGGTTCATAAGTGTATCTAAGCTAGCGTTTAAATAAATTATAATATTTGGCTGCGGCATATCTGCCGTTAAAATCCGATAAATATTTAAGTATTTATCATATTGTTTCTCTTTTAAACTTCGTTTGGCAAAAATTATATTTTTTAAGATATGGTAATCTGCGACAACAGGTTGTTCTTTTGAAATAAAGTTAGACTCTATATCCTCTAATTGTTTATAACGATTGCATAGGAAAAACATCTCTGTTTGAAAGCTCCATTCATCAATATTCTCGTAAAACTTATCAAGAAATGGATTTTCGTCTACAATTTCTTTTAAAAGATGAAATTGAAAGTGATCAGAAATGGCTTTAGCTAGAGAAGTTTTTCCTACCCCAATCGGTCCTTCAACCGTAATGAAAGGAATGCTCCCCATGCAATGTCCTCCTCAAATAATTTCTCATAAATGACGACCAAAGGTTATTTTAACACAATCTATTATAAGTAGGGCATGATATTTGACAATATTATAGGGAGGTTATTCCATAAAAAAACCTTAAAGGAATATCCTTTAAAGTTAATATTAGACACAATTATTTTTATCTTTTTCTAACATTAAAATTATCTGTGATGAGTAACCAGTTTTGAGGAAAGCTAAGGCCAAGTTTCCAATAACTCATTCCTCTTAGCTGTAGTTCTTTTAACAAATCAAATTTTGCTTGAATCGAGCGAGCATCTTCAAACCAAACTTCATGCTCCCTTCCTTCAGAATCACGATAAGTAAAATTAGGTGCCTGATCCTCTACACTGTATTCGATAGGGACATTGTTTTCGGCTGCAATTTGGATGGCCTGCTGGGGACTTACCGCTTTGGCCGTATCTCCTTGTTCAAAAGGGAGTGTCCAATCATAGCCATAAAGATTTTGCCCCATGAGGATTTTAGATGGAGGCATTTCAGAAATAGCATATTCCAATACTTCACGTACAGGTCCTATTGGAGATACAGCCATTGGAGGACCACCACTATAACCCCATTCATAGGTCATAATCACAACAAAATCGACAATTTCGCCGTGAGCTTTGTAATCATGGGCTTCATACCATTTCCCTTCTTGTTCAGCACTCGTTTTAGGTGCTAATGCTGTCGATAGTAGCCAGCCCTCCTGACTAAATCTCGCCTTTGCCTTTCTGAGAAATTGATTATAGGCCTCTTTGTCTTGGGGTCTTAAATACTCAAAGTCGAAATGAATATCTCTAAATCCATATTTTTTAGCCGTTGCTACAATATTATCTAAGAATTTATTTTGAATCGCTTGGTCATTCAAAAGTATTCTTCCGAGTTCATCACTGAAGCTTCCTTCTTCTTGATTGGTAATAGCCATCATTAATACATTGTTATTGGCTCTTCCAATTTCAAGTAAGTTCCCAAGCGCTGGTTCATCTAGTGTTCCATCTCGCTTTGCTTGAAAACTAAATGGTGCTAGATATGTCAGGTATGGAGCGGCTTCTCGAGCACTCTCTTCTAAATTTGGTGCTACTGTTTCTCCATATGGCTCTACATAGGCATTAAATTCTGCTTGCGTCTTTTGGCGAGGTGGTACATATAAACGTAATCCTACTTGAAGTGGCTGATTAATCGAAATTCCATTAATTTGAGCTAATTCCCGAAATGGTACACCAACTTTTTGACCAATTGACCACCAACTATCTCCAGGTTGAACATAATAAAACCTTCCTACAATCGGAATGACAAGTGCTTGCCCGATAACAAGTTGATTAGGGTTAGGTAACTCGTTGGCTTCTATAATATCGTTAACGGTAGAACCGTAGGCTTGTGCAATTCCAAATAATGATTGGTTTGGCTGAATCACGTGGATTTGCATAAATGACCCTCCTTTTTCTCTGTTCACTGTAATCAATTTATGATTAAGAAAAAGAAGGTATGATAGTTTATTTTTCGAAAAAGTTACTTGAATGAATGATAGTAGCTGATAATACATTCTTCATCATTTTTAAAGCATATAGATTATCTTCATTGCTAACAGAAGCAACACAATCTTCTGGGATAATCAGATTAAAATTTCTCATATAAGCGTCATTGGCTGTAAAGAGAACGCAAATATTACCAGCGACGCCTGTGATAATTAAAGTATTTACACCGATCTCATGTAGAAGCATATGGAGTGCAGTCCCAAAAAAAGCAGAGTGTTTAGGTTTGATAAGGAAATAATCTTTTTCATTCGGACATAATGGTTTTATAATGGAGTTACTAATCTCGTTCTGGCAATGATTATAGATCTTATCTAAATTTGCCTGCCATAAACCATAGTGATCATTGATGTAGATAACAGGAATGTCTTTTTCTCTACTATAATTGGTTAGTTTAAGAAGAGGCTCGACTATTTTTTGTGTGTGAGTTGCTAGGGTTTTACCATGTTTAAAATTAAAGTCATTCAGTATATCGATAACAAGTAGAGCATACTTTTGGTTAGAATCAGTAATCATCATACATCCTCCTTAAAGGTAGTTTGAGGAGGATGTGGACTTTTTATCCAGCATTAACGGGTATAATTCCTTGATTGATTCAACACATTAGTAAGGAAAAATACCCTACTAATGGTTGTTTCACTTTATAATTAATTGATCTTGAAGGTGAGTTTTCAGTGGGAAACAGAGAAGAATATTATATGGATTTAGCAATTCAAGAAGCTAAAAAAGCAGAAGATATAAATGAGGTTCCTATAGGGGCGATTATTGTCTTAAATGATGAAGTCATTGCTCGTGGACATAATCTTAGGGAGACAACGCAAAACGCGGTTACTCATGCAGAGATTCTAGCCATACAAGAAGCTTGTAACCAGGTTGGTTCTTGGCGGTTAGAAGAAGCGGAGTTATATGTAACCCTAGAGCCCTGCCCGATGTGTAGTGGAGCTATCCTTCTTTCTAGAATCAATAAGGTTGTCTATGGGGCAGCTGACCCGAAGGCGGGATGCGCGGGAACACTTATGAACTTATTACAGGACTCAAGGTTTAACCATCAATGTGAAGTCATGAGTGGGGTAAAATCAGAAGAATGTGGACAGTTGCTTAGTCAATTTTTTAAGGACCTTAGGGAACGTAAGAAAGCCAAAAAAAATATTACATTGGTTATGGATGAAGGAATTAACAGTGATTAAACATTGCTTTTTTCTGTAAAGGCTAGTATACTGATATTTGCGTCGATGATGACGCTAACCAAATATGGTATCAATTTTGCCGTGCTAAGCGGGGAGGTAGCGGTGCCCTGTACTCGCAATCCGCTCTAGCGAGGCCGAATCCCTTCCTGAGGCTAACTATCTGTAGGGCCTGCCTTAAGTAAGTGGTGTTGACGCTTGGGTCCTACGCAATGGGAACCCGCGAACCATGTCAGGTCCGGAAGGAAGCAGCATTAAGTGGACTCTCCCATGTGCCGTAGGGTTGCCTGGGCTGAGCTAACTGCTTGAGTAACGCCTATGGATGTTAGTCGACGGAAGGTGCACGGCAGTTTATTTAAATACGAAATGAAAAGCTCATCTTTATAGATGGGCTTTTTTGAATTTAAGATCTTAAGGATTTGATTTGTAGGGTATCCAAGTTCATCGAAATGAAATTGTCTAAGGTCCACAGACTGTAGATTATAAAAATGATTAAGTCTTTTCTTATAATTTTTCAATTTGATTTTGTAAAAGTATTTTTAGTTACGTTATAATAATAGAGATAGATACATAAAGGAGGATCGGAAAATGAGTTATCAAGCCTTATATCGCGTTTGGAGGCCACAACAATTTGTAGACGTCGTAGGTCAACAGCATGTTACCCAAACTTTACAAAATGCTCTCCTCCAACAAAAGATCTCTCACGCTTATCTCTTTTCCGGCCCTCGTGGAACAGGAAAGACAAGTGCAGCCAAAATTTTGGCAAAGGCAGTCAATTGTGAAAAAGCGCCGATTTCAGAACCTTGTAATGAGTGTGATGCATGCAAAGGAATTACAGATGGATCTATTCCAGATGTCATTGAAATTGATGCTGCTTCTAACAATGGAGTTGAAGAGATACGTGATATACGAGACAAAGTAAAGTATGCTCCTAATGTAGTCTCATATAAGGTCTATATCATTGATGAGGTACATATGCTTTCCATTGGAGCGTTTAATGCTCTACTAAAAACATTGGAGGAACCACCTAAACACGTCATCTTTATCCTTGCAACAACAGAGCCGCATAAAATTCCATTAACGATTATCTCTCGTTGTCAGCGCTTCGACTTTAAACGAATTACTGCACAAGATATCGTTGGTAGAATGGCCCATATTGTAGATGAATCAGCTGTTCAATATGAGGAAAATGCATTAAGCGTCATAGCAAGAGCGGCTGAAGGAGGGATGAGGGACGCCTTAAGTCTACTTGATCAGGCCATCTCATTTAGCCAAGACAAAGTAACGGTAGGTGACGCTCTAACTGTAACAGGAGCCGTCTCCCAAGTTTATTTAAACCAATTAGCTAAAGCTATTAATCATTATAACGTCTCAGATGCCCTTGGTGCTCTAGAAGAATTGCTCTTCCAAGGAAAAGACCCTACAAGGCTTGTAGAGGACTTAATCCTTTACTTTAGAGATATGCTGCTGTATAAAACAGCTCCTAACCTCGAGGAATCATTAGAGCGCGTGCTTCTAGATGAAGAATTTAAAGAGTTAAGTGACAAAGTATCACCTCAGCAAATATATAAATATATTGATATACTGAATGAAGCCCAGCAAGAAATGAAATTCACCAATCATGCTAGAATATACTTGGAAGTCTCCCTTGTAAAGCTTTGTCAAATGGAAGCGAATCCAGGAATTAATAGTTCTGAGATGCAAGAGCTTTTACAGAAGGTGCAAAACCTTGAATCAGAGCTTCAACAGCTAAAGGCCAAAGGGATCTCTGTTCAACAAGAGTCACCGCCTCAACAAGCAAAACGGGCACCTAGAGCTCAAAAGGGTTTTAAAGCACAAACGGGGAAAATTCAAGAAGTTTTAAAAACAGCTACAAGGGATCATTTAAACCTCATCAAAAGTCGTTGGGGAGAAATGCTTGAAATGTTAAACCAAAGGCAAATGAGATCACAAGCAGCACTATTAAATGATGCAGAACCTGTAGCAGCATCCGTAAATGCTTTTGTTTTAAAATTCAAGTATGATATACATTGTCAAATGGCAATGGAAAATGCCAATTTTTTAGAAGCTCTCTCCTCTATCCTGCAAGAACTGACTAACACTGGTTATCAAGTTGTTGGTGTACCAGAGGATCAGTGGCAAAAAATTAGAGAAGAGTTTATCAAATATCAAAAAATGGATGGGGACAATACCACCGAAGAACAGGAAGAAGAAGATCCGTTCATTGCAGAAGCAAAGAAACTTGTTGGTGAAGAATTACTAGAAGTAAAAGAATAATAATTATATGGAGGTTTTTGATTATGCGAGGAATGGGAAATATGCAAAACATGATGAAACAAATGCAGAAAATGCAAAAACAAATGCAGGAAGCACAAGAAGGGCTTGGCGAAAAGCGACTAGAAGGAAGCGCTGGCGGCGGAATGGTTACTGTGATTGTTTCTGGACATAAAGAAGTTCTTGAAGTCAATATTAAAGAAGAAGTAGTTGACCCTGATGATATTGAAATGTTACAAGACTTGGTTTTAGCTGCTACAAACGAAGCAATGAAAAAAGCTGATGAATTAACAAACTCTACAATGGGACAATTCACAAAAGGTATGAATCTCCCAGGAATGTTCTAGGAGGCATTACATGCATTATCCTGAACCGATAACGAAATTAATTGATAGCTTTATGAAGTTGCCAGGAATCGGGCCAAAAACAGCGGCCCGTCTGGCATTTTTTGTATTAAGTATGAAAGAAGATACCGTACTGGATTTTGCAAAAGCTCTAGTTAATGCGAAAAGAAATCTAACATATTGTACAGTATGTGGTCATATAACGGATCAAGATCCATGTTATATATGTCAAGATGATCGTCGAGATCGCACGGTGATTTGTGTTGTTCAGGATCCAAAGGACGTCATTGCTATGGAGAAAATGAAAGAATTTAGCGGTCTATACCATGTACTTCATGGGGCTATTTCCCCGATGGACGGAATAGGCCCCGAGGACATAAACGTACCAGACTTATTAAAAAGACTTCAAGATGAGGAAGTGGAAGAAGTCATTCTTGCAACGAACCCTAACATAGAGGGAGAGGCTACAGCAATGTATATCTCCAGACTGCTAAAACCTTCTGGAATAAGGATTACAAGGATTGCTCACGGTCTTCCTGTTGGTGGGGATTTAGAATATGCAGATGAAGTCACACTTTCAAAAGCGTTAGAAGGAAGAAGAGATGTTTAATTAAAGGTGGTGGTTCTAGCTATGTTCTTTCGAAAAAAAGGAAAGTTAAGAAGAGAATACAACGAGAAATTAATATCCGTCCTTGATGAGGCAAAACAAGAATGGGTCCAACAACGATCGATTGAAGAAATGAGCGTAGAACCTACTTTTGAGGTTCATTGCCACACAAAAGTTTCCGAGGCGAAATATTTCTTTCTTTTTAGAGAAGCTAAAAATAGAAAAATAGTCATAAAAAGATAGACAACCTTCATATTCTCTCTATAGTAGGAGAAGTTTCAGAGAGGGTGAAGGATTTGAGTCCAATCGTTGTAATTGGAATCATTAGTAGTCTAATTGTTTTTCTTCTTGTTGCAGGCACACCTTTTAAACCTGTCCGAATCGTCGGACAAGTTTTAATGAAAGTTATGATTGGGGCGTTGTTTTTATTTTTCCTAAATGCTTTTGGTGGTCAATTTGGTATTCATGTTCCCATTAATTTAGCCACGTCCAGCATTTCCGGAATTCTAGGCATTCCAGGTGTGATAGGATTAACAGTTATTCAAACGTATATCTTAGTTTAATAGGTTTTACAACAATAGAACTAAACATAATTTAATAAGACTTTAATTCCTAAATGTCAGGAACCGCTTGAAATTTAATAAGTAGATCAAGGCCAATCGTTTTCTTCTACTTAATTCAAGCATCGGTTTCTGACCTTTGTATTTTCAATATGCCATTTTATATGAAAGTATATTTTATAAGAAACCTATTGACGTTTAATGTGAATAGGTGGTATTATAAATCTTGTCGTCATCGAGACGGCGTTAACAAATCAAAAAAACCTCAAAAAATATATTGACACTATGTGTCGAAAAATGATATATTAAAGAGGTGCTCAAGAAACGAACACATTGAACCTTGAAAACTGAACAAGACAAAACGTCAACGTTAATTCTAAAAAAGATTTACAACGTAAGAAC
>JANAVG010000032.1 GCA_024213275.1 Rossellomorea sp. BNER | reverse complement strand
CTACGATGTTACGAGTAAGGAGCTAGTTTCGTTCATGATAACTCGTCGCCTTGCTCCTGCTAAGGTCTCACCTGTCCCGCAACTCCTGCAGGAGTCTCGCATATCCACTCCAACCAACTTTTTTACAAAAATTTATGTTATTAATAAACAACAAACCTTCAGAAAACAGCCAAAAGTAAAAGTCACCCCACAAAATAAAAACGGTTTTTACTTTGTGCCTTGAATATTGGCAAGAGGATTTTGTATCGATAAAGTAGACTATTATTTATAATTCTTTTGCGAGAACAAAACGAAAAGAACAAAATAAAAACAGACCCCTCAATAAGGAGTCTGCCTTAAATTATAATGTCATTACCTTCTGCGATTTCGGTTACGTAAGAAGGTCGGAATATCTAAAGTTTCTTCCGCTCCTTGTTGTGTTGATCGAGGAGCCTCCTGTTGAGGAGCTTCTTCTCTTCTAACTTCACGATGGACTGACTGCCCTGTATGGTTTTGGTTTTGATTTTGATTTTGATTATTAACATTTGGCTTTAACCCACCAAAAGATGGACGAGTATTTTTTGTTTGAATCACTTCTTCATTAAAGCCAGTTGCAATCACTGTAACGACGATTTCATCTTTAAGATTCTCATTAATGACAGAACCAAAAATCATATTCACTTCTTGATCCGATGCTGAAGCTACAATATCAGCAGCTTCTTGAACTTCATAAAGACTCAAGGATGTTCCACCAGTTATATTCATAAGGACTCCTTGTGCCCCGTCAATTGAAGTCTCAAGAAGTGGACTTGAGACTGCTTTTTTCGCAGCTTCAGTAGCACGGTTTTCACCTGAAGAGACACCTATACCCATTAAGGCTGAGCCTTTACTAGACATGATTGTTTTAACATCTGCAAAGTCGAGGTTAATCAATCCCGGAGTAGCGATTAAGTCTGATATCCCCTGAACACCTTGGCGAAGTACATTATCAGCTTCTCGGAAGGCTTCTAGCATTGGAGTGCTCTTATCCACGATTTCAAGAAGTCGGTCATTAGGAATGACAATTAATGTATCAACCGATTCTTTCATGGCGGATATTCCACCACCAGCTTGGTTTGCACGCTTTCTTCCTTCAAATGTGAATGGGCGTGTAACAACCCCAACCGTTAATGCTCCTAAGTCCCTCGCAATTTGTGCAATAACAGGAGCGGCACCAGTTCCAGTACCTCCGCCCATACCAGCGGTTACGAAGACCATGTCAGCACCCTTTAGAGCTTCTTCAATCTGTTCTTTGCTCTCTTCAGCAGCTTTTTTACCTACTTCAGGATTTGCACCTGCTCCAAGACCACGAGTCAATTTTGCCCCAATTTGCATCTTGATTTCAGCTTTTGAAAGATTAAGAGCTTGTGCATCTGTATTAACAGCAATGAATTCAACACCTTGAACGCCATGTTCAATCATTCGATTAACTGCGTTGTTTCCTCCACCACCGACACCGATAACTTTTATTGTTGCTAATGAATCTAAATTTGTATCAAACTCCAACATGACAAATCCTCCTAATTCGTCGATTCTGAACCCTTTTGAAACTATTCAAAGAAATATCCAAAGAATTTTTTCATTTTAGACGAAATTTTTTCTTCATTTTGATCTTCTTGACTTTGTTGTTGTTTAGGCTTTTGCTTAGTTTCTGTTTGTTTCACTTGACGATTAGCTTCTCCAACCGTTACTGGTTCAGGGGAAGCACTAACACTTCTTCCTTGTAATCTAGCATTCTTATGCGCGTATTTAATCAGGCCAACAGCAGTTGTATATTGCGGTTCCCTTACACCAATATAATCTGGTATCGCCACTCGAACCCTGTTTTGGAAAACAGCCTGAGACAACTCAAGAACGCCAGGCAGGTTAGCTGTTCCACCTGTAAGAACATACCCTCCAGGTAAATCTTGTATTCCCATTCTTTTGAGTTCGTGATGAATGAGGTCAAAGATTTCTTCTAACCTAGCTTCTATAATATCAGAGATTTCTAATTGATTAAATTGTTGATGTTGATCACTTCCAATAATCGGAACACTAAATACCTCATCTTCAGATGCATGATCATAATAAGCATGTCCAAATTTCATCTTAATTTTTTCAGCATCTTCTGTGGATGTCCGTAATCCTATAGAAAGGTCTTTAGTGATATGTTCTCCACCAACGGGAAGAACAGATGTCGCTTTTAAGTGACCATGTCCAAAAACTGCTATTGTAGTAGAACCTCCACCAATATCAATTAAAGCTGAGCCGAGATTCTGTTCATCTTTTGAAAGTGAAATTGCTCCAGCAGCGAGAGGCTGTAAAACAATATCGGTAATTTCTAGTTCTGCCTTTTCTACACAACGTAGAATATTATGTAATAGCGTTTTCGATCCTGTTATTATGGTGCCTTCCATTTCTAGTCTAACACCAATCATCCCACGCGGATCAGTAATTTCATCGAGTCCATCAACGATAAACTGTTTCGGAATAACATTAATAATCTCACGTTCAGGTGGGATTGAAATGACCTGGGCAGCATCCATCACTCGTGCCACATCTTCATCAGATATTTCTCGGTTCTCACTTGAAACGGCAACAACACCGTGACATGATTGAAGATTTACCTGATTACCAGCAATCCCGACAATTATTTTTCTAATGTTCATACCAATCATTCTTTCGGCTTGCTCTACTGCTTTTTTAATTGTATGAACAGTCTCATCTATATCAACAATCGATCCTTTTCTAATTCCTTCTGATTTTACATTGCCTACACCGATAATGTTAAGAGAATCATTAGACATTTCACCAATGATCACTTTTACACTGGATGTACCGATGTCTAGGCTAACAAAGATTTCATTGCTGTTCACTCTATGGCACCTCCTTCAAAGTCTGTATTCCTTAGAACAACAAATAAGTTAATTAAAAATTGAATATATCTATTAGAAATATTCGTCGTAAGTAAGTGATTCCCTTTTAATTTTTCATATTTTTTTCTCTTTTTCTCCATTTGACGTCCAATTGCTGATGATGATTCTTCTAATGACTGCAATATTTTGAAAAAGTCGTACACCAAAAGCAAAAACGGCTGCTAGGTACAAGTCTACACCAAGATGAACACCTAGAAAAGCCAAACTTGCAGCTAAAAGAATATTGAAGAAAAAACCTGAGACAAATACTTTATCATCATAGATATTTTGAAGGTGAGCCCTTATCCCTCCAAACAATGTATCGAGAGCTGCTAAGACCGCAATGGACAGATAGTTAGAATATTCATCAGGAATCCTTATATCGGTAAGTAATCCAAGAATTACCCCTAGCAGCAACCCTAGTAGGGGCAGCCACATAGTTCTATTCCCCCCCTTTTTTTACTGGCTCCATCCGCTTCACTCTTATAGAATCCTCATAAGCGGGTAAAGTTAAATCATTAATGGGCTTCGAGATATTCACACGTAAATTATCAATAAAGAAATCTTCAATGGATTGTGAAACCTTTAACTGATTATATAGTTTTTCTGCATCTGCAAAATCTTTTGTTAATACCCTAATTTCAAAAGGGATTTTCTCTAAGGAATAACCATCAATTTTGGTCACACCATTTATATCTCTAATGACGGTAGTGTTAATCATTCTATGACCATCAATAGATATATCTTGTGCTTTAAATCGATTCAATTCATTTACTAGCCTTTCTAATAAATCAGGAGAAACTGTGCTTATTTTCTTCCCCATAAGAACTTCTTCAATGACCGGCTGAACCGTTAATATAATGCCTGTACCTTGCTTTTCTGTTAATCCAGCTTCTGTTTTTAATTCTTCGAGTGTCTCTCTTAAAGCCTCTTCTTGACTATCTTGTTTTTCAGTTTCATATTTCTCTAACTTTTGATCAATCGAGCGGATTTCTTGATATAAAGTTGAATACGTTTCTTTTTCTTTTAGTAATGCTTCCCTCAGCTCCCAAATATCACGAGTATCACGAACGACAGGCTCTTTTACGGTTTGAAACTGAATAGCGAGCATAAAGCCAATTATGCATGTGATAACGGTAAAGCTGATTTTAACCCGATGATCCACTCCTTTTCACCTTACTTTCACTTCATCTAAGTGTAACTCCTAAGACTCTCCAATTGTTGGTTCAAGGATGATTTCCTGTTTTTTTTCTTCTGTAAACACGATATTATCATTCACGAGTTGATCTTTCACTCCACCAACAATATTCAGTGCTGCAGAAAGCACCTCTGAATCTCCAATTGCTGTTATTTCAAATGGAGCAGGGAATTGAACACCATCAACCGTAATAACAGGGCCTTCACATACAATGTAAGAATTATGCTTTAATCTCTGCCCATTGATTGCTACCGCTGAAGCACCTGCAATATATAACTCATTAATCACCTTAAAGACATGATGTTCATGAACGATATAGTTATTGACATTCTCTCCACTCGGTTTATAGTTTGCATCTGAAAGAGTTACTTTTAAACCCTGCCCTTTTACCCCGGTTTTACCTAGATACATTCGGAATTTCTCAGCATCTTCTGCCAAATTAAAATATATTTGTTTTTCTTTTGACAAATCCTGTTCAATCTTTACTACTCGATCTTGTTTATCATATAATTCTTTTTGAATCATACTATTTTTTTCTTGTTGTGCAATTAATTGATCTCTTAGATCATCTTCTTTTTGATATTGACCACTTGTCAATTTAGATTGAATGGAATCTTCAGTACTAGCTAGACTATAGGAAAAAGCGAGGATAAAACCTAGTACTAAGCACACAAGAGAAAGAACAACGTGCTTACCCCTCACTTTCATTTTCATCATCTTGCTGTTCTCCTTCCGTTTCATAAGCTTTAAAATAAGATCCTACTTCTAAATCAATAATCCCTTTTCGGTCTGGGTCTAATTGACTAACGATAGAAGGATAATGTACCATTTTCTCAGAAAAGGTTCGAATAGAAGCACTTACCTCAAACCCATCATTCATAAATAAAGTAATATGATAAGGGTCCGTTTTTTTAGGGACTAAAATAAGCTCAGAAATGGATTGTTTAATGGCGTTAGGTAGGTTTTCCAACTCTTTAACCATTTCTTTTAAAACTTCATTCTCCTTGAATCCTTTTAAAAGTGGAGCATCATTAGGGATGGTATTTATTTTTTTTGATTTCAGGATTTCACCGTTTTCAAGGATTGCATATACACTTGTCCCCTTTAACAGGTAAGCTTCTTTACTATATTCCTTTATTTCAATACTTATGGAGTTTGGAAGTTTCATCTTCACATCTGCTTCTTTAATTTCTGGAAGTTTTTCAATTTTTTTTTCTGCTTCTGATTTTTTTACACTCCACACATTCATACCTTTTGAAATATTACTATTTTCAAGTATAGAATCATTTGTCGCCAACACATTGCCCGTTACCTCTATTTTTTTCACATGACTTAAGGGTGATTGAAAATAGATGACGGATAAGATTAATAAAAAAAAGAGGGATAGTAAAAAAACGAGTCTTCTATTCGCCTTCTTTTTACGATGTTGTTTTAATTTCGGAATACGTTCTTCAAGAGAGACTATCTTCCCCTTGTCCATTCCTTTTCCCCCCATATATACTTTTACATACTTTCATCATTATTCACTTTATACAGAACAACTTCTCTAGCTAACAGAAAATGGTTGTAATTGTTTGACCATATTTCTTTTCCGTTACCTTTATTCTATATTAAGGGAAATGAGGTTAAAAGAGGGAAACGACTTTATTTCGAATCAATTATTTCGACTTCCGTCTCCAAATTAATTTGATATAAGTCATAAATCGTGTTTTTTACATACTTAATTAGAGCAAAAACGTCATCAGCTTTCGCGTTTCCTGTATTTACGATAAAATTCCCGTGCATCTCTGAAATTTGCGCTCCACCAATTTTATAACCTTTTAGACCTGCTTTTTCTACAAGTTTTCCAGCATAATCTGGCAATGGATTACGAAAGATACTTCCTGCACAAGGGAGATTCCATGGTTGAGTCTCCCTTCGATAGTCCTTAAATCCTTGCATTTTCTTAATAATATCTTTCTTTTCTTCATTTTCTAACTGTAATTGAGCTCCAATGACGATTCCAGGACGACTCTTTTGTAATATAGATGTCCGATAAGAGAATTCTAAATCTTCTTTTGAAAGCCATTCCATAGAACCATCCAGGAATAAGACTAAAGCTTTTGTCAGTATATTAGATATTTCTGATCCATGTGCACCTGCATTCATATAAACGGCTCCACCTAGTGATCCAGGGATCCCGCCAGCAAACTCTAAACCTTTTAGCCCTCGTCTACTTAATACAGTAGACAATACGATAAGAGAATGCCCTGCACCAACTACTACCTCTGTGTCATGGACCTTAAACTCATCTAAGCCTTTCCCAAGCTTTATTACAACTCCCTTAATGCCTTTATCTGATACAAGAAGATTTGATCCCCTTCCAATAGTTCTCCAAGGGACATTATATTTTTTTATTTGTTTCAATGTTCTTTTTAAGTCTTCAATGGAAGCTGGCTCAACAAATAAATCAGCTGGTCCGCCTATTTTTATTGTTGTATGATTGGATAATGGTTCATTCGCTTTAATACTCCCAACTTTTTGCTCCTCTAACTCATTTAACAATTGATGAATGTACATAAATTCCTCCAGAAACTTCTTCTAGTCAATTAAGCTTTCACTAAACATAAAGTATGCTAAAGAATCACTTATAACAGTCAATTCATTTTGGGTTCAAAGGGCAAAAAAAATCCAGCACCACTTATGTTTTTCTAGCTGTGAGTTTAATAAGATGCTTTAGTATGTAGGGAGAGACTTATTAACAATGGTTATTTTCATACACCTTTTTCCTTACTAACTAAAAGACAAAATTCCCATACCCCTTAACAAGCCTGATTTCAGAAGAGAGAAGTAGGAATTTCGGTAGAAATGGGTGAATGACTATTTTCCATATATAAAGCTCCTTTCATGAAAAACAACAACCTATACAAATAGAGCATATTAAAAAATGAAAGGAGTAAACAACACCCTGTTTCTTTCCCTATTCTACTATATTTTAATCAATTATAAGACATCATTAAGAGATTGTTATTGAAATGTAAAAAAAATTGTTCAAAACGTAATAAAAACAGGAATGAGAGCAACCATCTTAGCGGTTCCCCCCACCCCTGTTCACATTTGAAAATTACGAGCACCTGAATTATATTACATTTTTGGTCTATACTCTCGCATATCGACTAATATTGAGGAGCACCCCAACAGCGAGCAGCATCAGCGTTAAGGACGAACCCCCATAGCTTAAAAACGGAAGGGTAATACCCGTTACAGGCATTAGTCCCGTTACAACTCCTACATTAATCATTACTTGAATGGCAATCATGGATACAATTCCAATCGCTAAAAAGCTACCGTATAAGTCAGGAGCACCAAGTGCAATTCTTATACCTCTCCAAAGCAATAAAGTGAACAATAACAGAACCAAACTTCCGCCTATAAATCCTAGTTCTTCCGCTAAAATCGCAAATATAAAGTCGTTCTGCGGTTCGGGAAGATAGAAGAATTTCTGTCTACTTTCACCCAAACCTAGACCGAATAATCCTCCAGGACCGATGGCATATAAAGATTGAATCATCTGGAATCCACTTCCCAAAGGATCTTCCCATGGGTCAAGAAAAGATGTGATTCTTTTTATCCTATACGGAGCAGAGATAACTAGGCCAGCAAACCCAACAAGACCAACAAGTCCAAGTGCTACGAAATGACTTACTCGTGCACCAGCTATAAATATCATAACAACACAAGTACCTACCATAACAGTTCCTGTACCTAAATCAGGCTGAAGCATAATCATTCCAAAAGCTGTAAAAACCAAAAGTAAAGAAGGTAACACACCCTTATTAAACGATGTGATAAACTTTTGCTTTTCAGATAGGTATTTTGCTAAAAATGCAATCATTGCTAGCTTCATAAATTCAGAGGGTTGGATGGAAAATGCTCCAACACCAATCCAACTTCTCGAACCATTCCTAAGTACTCCCACACCAGGGATTAATACCAGTACGAGTAGTACAAAACAAATGATGATTAAAACTTTAGCCCAAGTTCTCCACGTCCAATAATCGATATTCATAATAAAAAACATGGCAATAATCCCAACCCCAGCAAACAGTAGCTGGCGTTTTGCAAAATAGAACGTATCTTCAAATTTATAATCAGCCCAGACGGCACTGGCGCTATAAACCATGATCAGTCCAATGGCTAATAAAGATAACGTTATAAGGATTAAAATAAAGTCGGGAGTTGATTTTTTTGCAGGCAATCTCCAACACCTCGTTAGACTTATTAGAGCCGTTACGAGCAACTTATTTTAAATACGCATTGTCGTGGTGATTCGATTGCTCCATTGAGACAAGCCCTTATTATAGCTTATGCACCGCTTCAATAAAAATGTCTCCTCGTTCTTCGAATGTCCGATATTGATCCCAACTTGCACATGCTGGTGATAAAAGAATAATATCCCCTTCATTGGAAAGCTCAAATGCTACCGGTACGGCACTTTCTACATTATCGACAGGTTTTATCGTATTTATCCCTGCTTTTTGAGCTGTCTCCATTAATTTTCCAGATGTTTCACCAAACGTGATGATTGCTTTCACATTATGAAGATATGGAATTAAATCATTAAAATCATTTCCGCGATCAAGTCCTCCAGCGAGTAATATAATCGGATGTTCAAAGGCACTAAGTGCACTTTTTGTCGCTAGAGTATTGGTTGCCTTTGAATCATTGTAAAACTTCCTCCCACGATAGGATTTTACAAATTGTGTTCGATGTTTTACTCCTTGGAATGTTGATAATACTTCTCTTATCGCTTCATTTGAAACACCACTTAATTTAGATGCAGCAATAGCAGAAAGAATATTCTCTAGGTTATGAGCACCTGGTAAAACAATATCCTTTATGGAGATAATGTTTTCACCCATGTATTTAACCTCATCATTCTCAATATATACCCCATTCTTCAATACATTCTTTGTAGAGAAATAAATTTTCTGGGCTTTTGATGCTTTAATTAAGGACATTAAATGTGGTTGATCTGCATTTACAATTAAGTAATCGTCCTCTGATTGATTCTTTGTAATATTCGCCTTGGCAAAAGCATATTCTTCCCTTGTACCATGATAATCAAGGTGCGCGTCATACAAATTAGTTAAAATCGCAATATGTGGACGAAATTCATTAATACCCATCAACTGAAAAGATGATAACTCAATGACCATATTATTCTCTGGAGTTGCATCTTGAGCAACTTCTGAAGCAACTGTTCCTATATTACCCGCTATTAATGGGTTCTTAGACCCTTTTTTAAGCATTTCACCAATCAAGGTAGTTGTAGTCGTTTTACCATTGGTGCCAGTGATACCAATGATATTAGCTTCAGATACTTGATAAGCCAATTCGACTTCAGTAATAATCGGAATCCCTTTTTCTACAGCTCTTTTTATCATCGGATTACTATATGGAATACCTGGATTTTTCACTATAATTTGAAACCCTTCTTCTAGCAGCTCAATAGGATGCTCCCCGCATATTACTTTAATGCCTTTTTGAAGAAGCCCTTGTGCTTCAGGGTTTTCATGTAGAGGCTTATAATCATTTACTGTGACAAACGCCCCCAGCTTATGTAAAAGTGTAGCTGCACTGACCCCGCTTTTCGCAAGGCCAAGAACTAATATTTTTTTATGTTCATATGTTTTAATCTTTTTCAATTATATCCACACCTCAATATAAATTCCTAACACTGCACAAAGTAACCCCACTGTCCAAAATGTCACAACAACTCTCCACTCAGACCATCCAACTAATTCATAATGATGATGGAGCGGGCTCATTTTGAAAATCCTTTTACCAGTGGTTTTAAATGATATTACCTGCAAAATGACAGATAATGTCTCAATAACAAAGACTCCTCCGATTAATATTAATAAGATCTCCATCTTTGTCAAGATTGCAATCGCAGCAATGGCACCACCTAGAGCAAGTGATCCTGTGTCACCCATAAACACTTTTGCAGGATGTGCATTAAAGACTAAGAACCCTAGTAATGCCCCCACAACTGCAACAGAAAAGATTGCGACATCAAATTGAGATTGATTCCAAGCAAGGACGGCCAACGCTCCAAATGCAATCGCAGCAGTACCCGAAACTAACCCATCCAGACCATCCGTTAGGTTAACAGCATTTGAGAATCCAACAAGCCAAAAAACGATAAACACTACGAAAAACCAACCAAGATCAAAGGATAGGTCTGTTAATGGAATAGATACCGTTGTTGAAAAATCGTTTTGTTTTAAGACTACATAAAAAATAACAGAAATAACAATCTGACCTAAAAGTTTTTGTTTAGAAGTCAACCCTAAATTTCTTTTCATAACCACTTTTATAAAATCATCTAAAAAGCCGAGTAAGCCAAAGCCAACTATAACTAGCAGTAACAAATAGGTTTCAACAGATGGTTCTGAGAATTTTCCAGTCATAACCAACGTAGTTATGACGATGGAGATTAGAAAGACGATTCCCCCCATAGTAGGAGTTCCTGATTTTTTTTGATGAGATTTCGGGCCTTCGTCTCTAATACTTTGTCCAAACTTTAATCTTCTTAAGAAGGGAATAAAAATTGGTGATAGCAAAACGGTAATAAAAAATCCCATAAGAATTGTAAATAATATCACTTGTTCCAACATTTTATTCCCCTCCTTTCTCTACAAAAACTACATCTAAAGATTTCTTATTCATGCTTGCATCCTCATAAGTTGTATCATATTTTTCTTTTTCCGTATGATTGATAAAAAATTTCGTCATTGTTTCCCACTCTTCTTGTTTCAATTTTTGTTTGTAATCACGCATGATTTCTTCTAAAGCATAATCGATATTATCTGTAAAGAATACAGGGAAATGGTTGGGAATCCACTTAGGAAGATTAATAGACCTGCTCCATAAAGAGGATACCGCACCATTTTGAATCGCATCGAATAACCCTTTTTCACCTTCGAAAGGAATATACAACCCTTTTTTAAGCTTTATCGAAGGGATACATGAGATCGACTCAAATTCTAAAGCTTCTTCTTCGACTCCACGGGTAATTGAGTATAATTTCTTGATATCACGATATAGAATCATTCTGTGATCCTCATCTTTATTCCCTCTATTGCCACTTCACGGTCATCAAAATTTGTAACATCTCCACCAATAATCTGATAGGTTTCATGCCCTTTTCCAGCAATTAAAACCGTATCTCCTTTTCGAGCATTAGAAACCGCACTAAAGATGGCTTCTTTTCTATCCAAAATCACTTCGTATTTCTCTATCTCTTCTTGATTTATTCCTTTTAGCATATCATCAATAATCGATCTAGGGTTCTCATTTCTTGGATTATCGGAGGTAAAGAAAACTTTCTGGCTATAACGACAGGCTACATTTGCCATAATTGGCCTTTTAAGTGTATCACGATTACCCCCACAGCCAACAACAGTAATGATTTTACCCGTTGTTACCGTCTTTATCGTTTTTAATACATTTTCTAAACCATCTGGGGTATGTGCATAGTCCACTATTACAGAATATTCCTGGCCCACATCAACAAGTTCAAATCTTCCACTGACCCCTTTTATCTCTTCAATTGCGGAAAGAATTGAAGGAAGTGGGATACCAGCAACATATGATGAAGCGATTGCAGCTAATGCGTTATATACATTGAATTGTCCTGAAAGTTTTAAAGATACTTGATTTTCCCCACAAGGAGTAACTAATTGAAATTGAGTTCCATTTGCTTTGAGAATCAGATTTTTCGCATAGAAATGCGCATCTTGATTCAAACCATAAGTGATGACATGGGATGCAGTGGAATGAATAAAATAATCAGCAGAAGGATCATCCATATTAATGATGGCATACTTAGGTGATCCCTTACTATAAGTATTCCCTAACTGTGAAAACAATAAGCCTTTTGCACTACGGTACTCATCCATGGACGAATGATAATCTAAATGGTCTTGGGTAAGGTTCGTAAATACAGCAATATCATAATCACAACCCCGTACTCTTCCTTGATAAAGTGCATGTGAGGAGACTTCCATTACAGCTGAATCGATTCCTTTATGAATGAATTTACTAAATGTTTGCTGCAAAGTTAAACTATCTGGTGTTGTATTTTTGCTTTCTTCGATTTCATCTCCAGTTTTAACATATAAAGTACCGATTGACCCTGTTTTCCTGCCAGCGCTATTAAGAACCGTCTCAATCAAATGTGTTGTCGTCGTCTTTCCATTTGTTCCTGTTACACCAATGAGTAAAAGATCTCGTGAAGGTTGCTTATAGAAATGATCAGAGAGAATCGCCATTGCTCTTCTCGTATCATGTACCACTACAACTGGAATCCCTAATTTTAAAGGAACTTCAGATAAGACAGCTACTGCTCCTCGTTGTTCTGCTTCCTTTGCTAATGTATGACTGTCTACATCGGAACCTTTAATACAAATAAATAAATCACCACTTGTGACCTTCTCATGATGATTTTTTAAATCTGTAATATCCGGGTTTCCTTCCCCTTGAACGGTGTAAAACGGCAATACTTCAAGCAAAGTTTGCAATTTCATGTTTTCACTCCTCATGTATGTAAGCAACCTTTTATTATTTTACATAAAAATATTCATTAACGCTATTAACCTTTTAACTTTAATTTCTATTTAAAGAAAAATAAAATACAATTTTTTGTGAATGGTAATTATATAGATAGGTCTAAAGGATTTTAAAAGCAAAGGCTGTTTTCGTAAACATTGTTGTTATTTGAAATGGAGTAAGTTGGTTGGAGCGAAAGGATGCTCGCTTTCCGCTCCAACCAACCTTTTTACAAAAATTTATGTTCATAAAAAACAACAATCTTTTAGAAAACAACCAAAGCAAAACACCTTATCTCATCGCCTCTCACGATCCATATAAAAAAGGATTTCATGAATTTCGTTTTTGGGAATTGACAAAACATATATGAAAGTCAATAAAGTAAGAGGAGTGAGACTGACTCATGAAGCCAGCCCTTACTAGATATATATGTGAGTCCTATTAATAATTTCTGTCTTTTTATGAAAAAGTGAATACTTTATTCGCCCATTAAAACTCGAACCGTTGAGCCTTCCTCAATTTTCATTCCTGGATCTGGAGCCTGACTGACGACTTTATCCCCCTCACCACTAACATCTAACTTAAGATTCACTAGCTGTTTTTGAAGCTCTTTTCTAGAAAGCCCTATTAAATCGGGGGTCTTCACGACTGGTGTATCAAGCCAAGTTGTTTTTTTCTCAATTTGGTTTTTACGTTTTTCTACCCCAAGGGACACTAAACTATCTTCAATAATGTTCCCCACAATTGGAGCTGCAACAACTCCACCGAACTGAACCGTTCCTTTTGGATTATCGACGGCTAAATAAACAACAATCTCTGGATCATCTGCAGGAGCGAACCCTAGAAATGAAACAATATGATTGTTTTCTAAATATTTTCCATCTTTTACTTTTTGCGCTGTACCTGTCTTCCCACCTACACGATACCCTTCAACAAAAGCTCCTTTTCCTGTTCCTTGTGCCACAACACTTTCTAAAGCATGTCTGATTTCTTTTGAGGTTTCTTCAGAAATGACCTGTCTTTTGGCAACGGGAGTATTACGCATAACAACTTCACCAGTTTTTGGATCGACTAATTCTTTTGCTACATATGGCTGGTATAATGTCCCACCATTTATAGCTGCCGATACCGCTGTCACCTGTTGAATGGGGGTTACAGATACCCCTTGACCAAAGGCAGTTGTTGCAAGTTCAACAGGACCCACCCTGTCTAAATTAAATAAGATTCCTTTTCCTTCACCTTGAAGGTCAATTCCCGTTTTTTTACCAAAGCCAAAGTCTTCTATATATTCAAATAAGGTCTCTTTTCCTAATCTCTCGCCAAGTTCAACAAACCCAGGGTTACATGAATTTTGAACAACCTCTAAAAATGTCTGTGAACCGTGTCCTCCCCTTTTCCAACAATGCAAAGTAGAACCTGACACTTCAATATGCCCTGGATCATGGAATGTATCTTCTTTTAAGTTTACTTTATTTTCCTCTAAAGCAGCTGCTAGGGTAATAATCTTAAAGGTTGATCCCGGTTCATATGTGCTCCAAATTGGCAGGTTTCGATTATAAATTTCTTGTGGAACATTTCGGAAATTTTCCGGGTCAAATGTCGGCCGGCTTGACATCGCCAATATTTCCCCAGTGTCAGGATCCATTGCAATGGCAATAAGCCCGTCAGGATTGTATGTTTCCTGAGCGATATCCAACTCTCTTTCAATAATGGTTTGAACTTTTGTATCAATGGTCAAGGTAAGATCAAGCCCATCCACTGGAGGTTGATAATCATCTGCCATATCCGGCATCCGCTTACCTTTAGCATCAGAATAGAACTTAACAGATCCTTTGTCGCCACTTAGTTCTTTATCGTAATATAACTCAAGTCCCATTAAACCCTGGTTATCCACGCCTGCGAATCCCAGAACATGAGAAAGATAGCTTCCGAACGGATAATATCTCTTTGAATCTTCCCCAATATAAACACCTTTCAAATTTAAGTCCTTAACCTCTTTTGCTTTATCATATGATATTTTGCGCGCTTCTTTTATTCGAACTAATGAACTTTTTTTGGTTACATATTTATAAACCTTTTCTACTGAAATATCTAAAGCTGCAGCGAGCTTCTCCGATGTATCTCTCGGTTCATCAATTTGCCTTGGCATAACAAAGACTGTTGGTGCACTTTGATTTGTTGCAAGTTCGACACCATTCCGATCAAGAATCTTCCCTCTTTCCGGTTCGAATGGAATATTTCTACTCCAAGAATCCTTTGCAAGCCCAGTAAGCATGTCCCCAATGAAAAACTGCACATAGCCAAGTCGAATATCAATAATTGTAAAAATAAGGACCCCTACCATTAAAGTGATCGCTAGTCGTTTTCTAACAGTAACATTCGATACCCGTTTCAACTTAGAATCCTCCCCTTCTATAACTCGTTCAAGTATATGCTTGTACAGGTACGAGTATGATAGAAAAGGATTTTATAGGGGATAAAGCTCTTACATAAAAGGAAATTTTTTACAATTCTACATTAAGAAAAGGATGTTTTCGTAAACATTGTTGTTATTTGAAAAGGGGGTGGTTGGTTGCAGCGAAAGGTTGCTCGCTTTCCGCGGGGCTGGCGGTGAGCCTCCTCGGCGCCCTGCGCCTGCTTAGATCTCACCTGTCCCGCTACTCCTGCAGGAGTCTCGCACCTTCCGCTACAACCAACCTTTTTACAAAAATTTATGTTCTTAAAAAACAACAAATTTTTTTAAAAACAGCCTAAGAAAAAGCTTGAAAAACAGCCTAAAAAATAGACCCCCCGTCTACTAAAATAGGACGAAGAGTCTATATTTACTAATTTTTCACTATACCTACAATCAATTCAGCGGTTGCTCCTCATCCCCGCCTTCTTCGACTTCTTCCTTATTTAATTGCTCTTTAGGAGTCTGAAAATTTACGACTAGCGGTTCTCCTTTTTGAATTGGTGAGTCAGGCTTTACATTTTGACTCACTACATAGCCACTTCCAACCATATTCAGCTTTAGTTCAGCTACATTTGAAACTTTTAAAACATCTCTAACTGACCAACCTTTCATATCAGGAATTGTCAGGTCACCATCTGTCTTCAAAATAATCCTTTCTCCTGCCAAGACTATTTCCTCAGTTAATGGACTCTGTTTTTCTACTTTAGTTCCATTTCCTAAAACAATCGTTTTTAGTCCTAGTTCCTTTAATTTGGCTTTAGCATTTTGAATACTTTCGCCTGTAACATCTGGTACTTTTACCTTCTTAAGCCCAATCTTTTCATCAGGTTTAATATTTAAGTATTTTAAACTGTTTTGCATGACAGGGTTAAACACTTTTGAAACAGGGTCAGAGCCGATTTCTGTAGGCTTAAGTTCAGGTTGCTCTATCGCCACATACACAATCAATTGTGGATCATCCGCTGGGGCCATTCCAAGGAAGGAGAATAAATATCCTTCTTTTCCACTGTTTAAATATCCGCCTCCATCAGGATCTGGGATCTGTGCGGTTCCTGACTTACCAGCTACATCATAACCATCAATCGCAAAAGGTTGACCTGTACCATGCTCTGATGTAACGGTCGAAGCTAGATACTTCCTTACTTTTTTTGCCGTCTCCTTTGAAATTGGGTTCCCGACTACTTCGGGTTTTGTTTGTTTCACTATTTTATCTTTGTTCGGATCGACAATTTTTGAAATCACATAAGGCTTCATCATTTTACCATCATTTGCAATCGCTGTTTCTGCTTGAATCATCTGCAGTGCGGATACGGTTGTTCCCTGACCAAATATGGTGGTGATCCTTTCAACTGGATAATTATATAAAATTTTCCCACTTGCTTCATTCGGCAGTCCAACATTTGTTGGCTTCCCAAAATGAAAAGCATCTAGATAATCCTTAAATCGTTCTTGCCCAATCTTTTCTAGCAAGTTTGCAAATAAAACATTGGACGAGCGCTGAACACCTTCTATATAGCTGATTGTTCCCCACCCATTTCCATTATTCCAATCACGAATGGGGTGTGGAACCTTATCAACTTTGTATGTTCCTGATTCAAAGCTTGCATTCGGATTAAATACACCTTCTTCAACAGCAGCAGCTAATGAGAAGGTTTTAAATGTTGATCCTGGCTCAAAAGTGGTCTCCACAATTTCATTATGCCAGTTTTGATCTAACCCTTCCCTGGAATCAGGATGAAAAGTGGGTCTTTGTCCCATCGCAAGAATTTCACCTGTTTTCGGGTCTGCTACAACGGCAATCATTTTTTTAGGGTTATATTGCTTTTCGACACTACTAAGGGCGTCTTCAAGAAATGTTTGAATTTTTTTATCTATCGTCAAATGAATATTATGTCCATCCTTTGGAGGTGTCACATGTTCTTCGGCATCTGGAAGAAGATACCCCCAGACATCGCTTTTATATTGTAATTTTCCATCTTCCCCCTGTAGGATGTCATTAAAACTTTTTTCAATTCCCATCATTCCATTTGTAACAGAGTCCCCATTCTCCAGCATCTTTTTTTGCGCAAATCCAATTAAGTGGGAAGAGAAGACACCATTTGGATAGAATCGTTTTGATTCTTGAATAAAGGTAATTCCAGGAAGATTTTCTTTTTCGATTGCTTTCTTTACTTGTTGTGAAATATCCCGACCAGCATTACCAAACTCTACTTGAAACGGTTCTTTCTCAGGGGTTAACTGTTCATAAATCTCACTTTCACTCATATCGATATGCTTTGAAAGCTTTTTTGCCGTTTTCTTTGGATCAACTACATGCTTTGGTTCATCAGGATCACCTGTTACAGTAGGGCTCAATATTGCAACAAGTGAAAATGATGCTGTATCTTCTGCGATCGGGTCCCCACTACTATCAAAAATCGTTCCTCTTTTCGCTTCCAATACACCTGTTTTTATATATTTTTTTGCTGCCTGAGCCGCCACTGCTCTTCCTTCGGCTTCTCCCGTTACTTGAATCGTGATAATCCTTACGATTAATACAAAAAAGAGCAAGCCAAAGATTCCAAAAAGGATGGCTGCCCCAATATTCATTCCAGGTCTTTTTCTATTCATTAGTCCTGCACAACCTTCACATTTTGTTCTTTTAAGTCTAGACCCAGCTCTTTTGCCTTTTTCAAAATGCGTTCGTATGTGCTTAATTCACTTACTTGGAGTTCCAAATTGTTATTTGATTTATGCTGTTTTGCTATTGTCGTTTCAACGGTTTGAATATCCTTATTTACGTCATAAATAGCTGCTTGAGTAGATACAATTTTGACGGCCATAAAGCAAAAGACAACTGTAAATAATACAAGTAATATTTTCTCACCTAGTGTTATTAAAGACCGCTTATCCTCTCTTATCGGAGCTGTTTTCGGACTAATCTGTCTTTCTGGTTCAACTTGATAGTGTTGCTTTTGTGCTAAATTGCTCATCTCTCTCCCTCCCTAGATCTTTTTATATTTTTTCTGCTATGCGAAGCTTAGCAGATCGAGAACGATTATTATCTTTCAATTCTTCTTCTGAAGGAACAATTGGCTTTCTAGTAATTTGTTTTAAGATTGGTTCATAGCCTTCAGGAATAATGGGTAATCCTGGTGGAAGCTCTGGCCCTGTTGAATTCTCCTTGAAGATTGATTTACACATTCTATCCTCTAAGGAGTGAAAAGTGATAACACTGATTCTCCCTTTAGGAAGTAGAATCTCGATGGCTTGCTTCAGCGAATCTTCAAATGCATGAAGCTCATCATTAACAGCAATTCGAATGGCTTGAAAAACTCTCTTTGCAGGATGTCCACCTTTTCTTCTAGCTGGTGCTGGAATGCCTTCTTTTATAAGATCAACTAGCTCACCTGTTGTTTCAATTGCCTTAACTTCACGGGCTGCTTCGATTTTTCTAGCGATTTGTTTAGAGAACTTTTCTTCCCCATACCTGAAAAATATCCTTACCAAGTCCTCATACGACCAACGATTTACAACATCATAAGCACTAACATCCCCTTCAAGGTCCATCCTCATATCGAGTGGTGCATCATGATGATAACTAAAACCTCTTTCTGGCGTATCCAACTGTGGGGATGAAACCCCTAAATCGTAAAGTATTCCGTCAACGAAGGTAACCCCTAATTTAAGGAGTTCGTCCTGAATGTAACGAAAATTAGACTGAATAAACTCTACTTGACCTTCATACTTCTCTAGTTTCTTCTTAGCATTTTCAATCGCTGTTACATCTTGATCAAAGCAATAAAGCTTTCCTTCTGAAGACAATTGAGAAATTAAGTATTCACTGTGTCCTGCACCACCAAGTGTACAGTCGACATATACCCCATCTTTCTTGATGTTGAGTCCATCAACGGTTTCTTTCAGTAATACGGTTGTATGTTTAAACATTTTAATATTCACCTTTCCAATCGAACATTTTGCTAAATATCGAATCCTATCATATTCTCAGCAATCTCAGAAAACGAATCTTCTGATTGTGAGAAATAGTCTTCCCATAAAGTTTTACTCCAAATCTCAATTCGATTGGAAACTCCAATAACGACACACTCTTTCTCTAAAGCAGCATATCCAACTAATGTAGCAGGTATGTTCACTCTTCCTGTCTTGTCTAGTTCACATTCTGAAGCTCCTGAAAAGAAGAAACGTGTAAAAGCTCGGGCATCTTTTTTTGTTAGTGGGAGAGCTTTCAATTTTTCTTCAACGGATTTCCATTCATTGACGGGGTAACCAAATAAACATTGATCAAGTCCACGAGTGAGAACAAAAGCTTCACCCAAGTGTTCTCTGAATTTGGCAGGGACAATCAAACGACCTTTATTATCAATGTTATGTTGATATTCGCCCATGAACATATCCATTACCCCCACTTTCTAACACAAATGTACCACATCCCCCCACTTTTCTCCACTTAAAGTTATTATTCTTTATGAACCAATTAATTCCTTTATTTTTTCAGAATATTTATAAAACAATTTACTACATATAACTAGCAGAAAACTTAGAATAAAAACAGGAATTTCATCAGGTTCTAGCGGAGAACCTCATTTATTGCGAAAAAAGAGAGCATATTGTATGAAATATAAAAGGCTGTTTTCGTTCAATATTGTTATTTGAAAAGGAGTTAGCTGGTTGAAGCGAAAGGATGCTCGCTTTTCGCGGGGCGGGTGGTGAGCCTCCTGATATGAACGAAACTGTCAATGCCCCCACTCTACACAATGTTTTGATCTGCTATTGACCAACTCT
>JANAVG010000031.1 GCA_024213275.1 Rossellomorea sp. BNER | reverse complement strand
TTCTCCCTTAGCACCCAAGCAAGCTGGTTGGCCCTTTCATTCAACTCCCGGTAGGTAAGTCTCTTGTCAGCGAAAACCACAGCTGTGTGATCTGGTATTCTGGCTGCCTGTTCTTCAACAAGCTGATGGATAGTTTTGTCCTTGGGATAGGCTGCGTCCGTGTTATTAAATTGATGCAAAATTAGATCTTTTTCATCTGTACTTGTAATTTCTATTTCAGATATCTCTACATCATAATTTTCACTGATACGCTTTAAAATTTGGTTGAAATGATCTACCATTCTTCGAACCGTTTGGTCTTGAAATAATTTTGTACAATACTCAAAATGACACTCTATAATCTTTTCTTTCTCTGCCATATTCAAGCTAAGATCAAACTTAGATACGGTACTATCAACATTTATAGACTTCAGAGACAGTCCATCTAACTCTAGATTTAATCCAGAATCCTTCTCTTTATCTGTATAAGTAAACATTACATCAAATAGAGGGTTACGGCTCATATCTTTCTCAACATTTACTTCATCTAACAACTCTTCATATTGATAACTTTGTTTTTCAAAAGCTTCTAATGAATTTTCTCTTACTTCCTTTAAGAAATGGATAAAACTTTTACTTCCACTTGGTTTGTTTCTTAAAGCCAAAGTATTAACAAACATTCCCAAGATAGACTCTAGGTCTGGATGCGTTCTTCCCGCAGCAGGAGTTCCTACTACAATATCTTCTTGGCTGCTATATTTAGCTAACAATATATAGAATGCTGATAAAAGAACCATAAACATAGAACTTTCTGTCTGCCTTGATATCCTTCTTAACACTTCTGTAGTTTTTTCGTCTAATGAGAAGCTTATATTTTTCCCGTCATAATTTTGAATGGCAGGTCTGTCAAAATCATAAGGTAAGTTCAAGACAGGCAATTCTCCTGTGAACTTGTTGATCCAGTATTCTTTCAGCACTTCTGATTGTAAGAATTTATGCTGCCATTCTGAATAATCCTTATATTGAATTCTTAAAGGTGCCATGTCGTATCCGTTATAGAGCTGGACAAAATCTTTCATTAAGATTGTCATGGATAGCCCATCTGTTATAATGTGATGCATATCGATCAATAAGTATTTTTTTTCAGCAATCTCTACTAATTCGACCCTGCACAACGGAGATTCTTCCAATTTAAAGTACCTAATAAAATCACTCATTATTTCTTCAATTGTTTTTGAATCTTCTTTCCTTTCACCAATGCTAAAGGTGTATTCACTTTGTATGGCTTGTACGATCTCCCCATTAACCGTTTTGAAAGAAGTCCTCAACGCTTCATGTCTTTCAATTAATTTTCTAAAGGTCTTTTCTATTCTGGCTTTATCTATCAGTCCACCGAGTTCAAATACAGTGGGAATATTATAAGTTGTACTTTTATGATCAATTTGCTGAAGTGTGTACATTCTTTTTTGAACTGATGATACTTTATAATAATCCTTATGCCCAGCTGCTTCTATTTTCTTATACGTTTTATTCATACTGTTATCGATATACCTGCTTATAGTTCTTATCGATGCGTTTTCAAAGAAGGTCCTTAATGGCATTATTTTATTCATTTCCTTATGAATTTTGTTTACCATTAAGCTCGCTTTAAGAGAATTTCCTCCCAATTCAAAAAAGTTATCATCAATTCCGATTTCCCCTACACTTAATACTTCATTCCAAATGGCAACCAGTTGTTCTTCTGTCTTCGTCCTTGGAGCTGCATAGTCTCCATGTATTAGATCCAAATGAGTTGCTTCAGGCAAAGATTTTTTATCAATTTTCCCATTTGTGGTAAGAGGGAATGATTCTACTTCTAGCATATAAGCTGGTACCATATAATCCGGCAGTTTCTCTTTCAAATAGTCCTTAAGTATAGATTTATCAATAACTTTATCTAAGGTTACGTATGCACAGAGGTACTTTTCATTCTGTTCATTTTCCTTGGCTAAAACCATCGCTTCTTTAATACTTGGATGGCTCAACAATCTTCGTTCAATCTCTTCTATTTCTATTCTGAATCCCCGAATCTTGACTTGATGATCGGCTCTGCCTGCAAATTCAATGTTTCCATCATTCTGCCATCTGGCTATGTCTCCACTTTTATATAGTTTTTCACCTGGAACAAATGGATTTTGTATAAACTTCTCACTTGTTAATTCAGGCTGGTTTAAATAACCTCTCGCAACTCCATCCCCGCCTAGGTATAGTTCACCATAGATTCCTACTGGGAGTAATTCACCATGGCTATCCACAATATAAGCACTGGAATTACTTATTGGCTTACCGATTGGAATAGCCGCCTCATATTCTTTATCAATTTGGAAGGTAGTCGAGAACGTTGTATTTTCTGTTGGACCATATCCATTTAATATTTTTATATTGTTACAATTTCTTTTTACTAGGTTAATATGCTTTGCTGATAACGCGTCTCCCCCAACAATCAAATACCGCAGTTTCCTAAACATTGCCGGCTTCTCTTGAGCCAATTGATTAAATAAGGCTACAGTCAGCCACATTATACTGATGGATTGAGAAGAGATTTCTTTTTCAAGCGCGTCTGCCGAAAGGATGATTTCCCTGTTCACTAAATAAAGACTTAGTCCGTTTAACAATGCACCCCACATCTCAAAGGTAGTCGCGTCAAAGACTAACGAACCCGTTTGCAATATTGCATCATTTTCTTCAAATTGAATGAACTCATTATTCTTCACCAGTCTTACAACATTTCGGTGTTCTACAAGAATTCCTTTCGGTTTTCCAGTACTGCCTGATGAATACATGATATACGCTAAATCAAGAGGGGAACCACCGCAACGCACACTGCTTATATCTCCTTGATATAAACGCTCGTCCTCAACATCAAGTCTCTCACCTGAAAAATCAATCGATTCCTGGTCACTGCCCGTAGATAACAGTACTTGGGCATTACTGTCTCTCAACATATAGTGGATTCTCTCTGTTGGATAGCTTTTATCTATTGGGAGATAGGCGCCGCCTGCCTTTAAAATACCCAGAATTCCAATCACCATTTCAATTGAACTCTCAATCATAATCGCTACCACAGTACCCGAGTGAACTCCTTTTTTACGTAAAGCTGCTGCAAGCTGGTCAGCCTTTTGATTTAAATCTTTATACGTTATATGCTGGGTTTCGAAAATAACTGCCTTATGTCCTGGTCGCTTTTCAGCTTGTTCTTCAAATAATTCTACTATCGTTTTTTCCCTTGGGTAATTGGTTTTAGTCTTATTAAACTCGTGTAAGATCTGTTGTTTTTCCGATTCAGTCATCATATTTATTTGATGCAGCTTAGCTTCATTGTTTTGACAGATACTTGTCACAATTTCATTAAAATGAAGCACCATTCTCTCAACCGTTTCTTTCTTGAAAAGTCGTGTACAATATTCGATGTTTCCATTTATAGTACTTTCCTGCTCTGTAATGTGAAGAGTCAAATCAAATTTGGAGATATGACTTTCTCTTTGAATTTGCTCCAAATGTAAGCCTTTATATTCTCTTTCAGCCTCTTGAATTGCATGGCTCATATTAAACATGACATTAAATAGCGGATGTCTGCTTGTGTCCCTATTCACCTCAAGCTTGTCGATAAGGTCCTCAAATTGGTAACTTTGATTTTCATACGCAAGAAGGGAATTTTGTTTAACTTCTTCTAAGAATTCAAGGAAACTCTTCCTTCCTTCCGCTTTGTTCCGTAATGCGAGATTATTAACGAACATTCCCATGATATTCTGCAGATCAGCATGCGGTCTTCCAGCGACAGGGGTCCCAACCACAATATCTTCCTGTCCGCTATATTTAGATAAAAGAATGTAAAATGCGGATATCAACACCATATGCATAGTTGTGCCTGTTTTCTTGGCAATTCCACGTAAACCTTCTGTCAGACCTTCATTTAATGAAAAGCTTAGATGCTCTCCTTCAAAGCTTTGCATAAGTGGTCTTTCAAAATCGTATGGCAAGTTTAAAACTGGAATATCTCCCGTGAATTGCTGAATCCAGTAGTCTTCCTGCTTTTTGAGTTCGTCTGATTTCAAAAATCCATTCTGCCATGCAGCAAAGTCTTTGTATTGAATTCTCAATGGTTCAAGTTCCTCACCGCTATACAACTTTAAAAACTCAGAAAACAATCGCTCAATGGAGACACCATCGCTGATAATATGATGCATGTCGACCATTAAATAGGTTGTTTCCTCCAATTCAGCGATTTCCACCCTAAAAAGAGGAGCTTTATTCAATTCGAATGGTCGGACAAAATCCTTTGCCAAAGCCTCAACCATCCAACCTCTCCTGTCTCTTCTTTCCATTGTAAAGGGTTGGTCCGGATAGATCTTTTGTACAATTTCTCCATTAACATCATCAAAGAACGTTCGTAGTGGATCATGCCTATTCACCAGTTTCTGAAACGTTTCCTCTATTCTTCCATAATCAACCTCGCCTTTCACCTCAAAAAGGGATGGCATATTGTAGGCGGTTCCGTTTTCCAATTGTTGAATCATATACATTCTTTTTTGTGCAGCGGACGTTTCATAGTACTCATTTTCTTTACATATCGGGATCATTTCGTAACTTTTTTCTCTACGTTCTATGACCACACTACTGATAGCCCGAATTGTGGGGTTCATAAATAGATCTTTAATCGGCAATTCTACGTTAACATTTTTATGAAGTTTACTTATGAAAACATTCGCTTTCAAAGAATGTCCACCTAAATCAAAAAAATTATCATCTATGCCCACTTTGTCCACCGCTAAAATTTCCTGCCAAAGGATAGCCAGTTCTTTTTCAATATTATTTCTTGGGGCAACATATGAGTTTACGCTCTCGTTTACATCAGGCTTGGGTAATGAGCGAAAGTCAATCTTTCCATTATTCGTGAGAGGCATCTTCTCCAACAGCATGATATAAGAAGGCACCATGTAGTGTGGAAGACTTTCTTTCAAATAATTCTTTATATCTGAAATGATCGCTGTACTCCCTACGACATAAGCCATAATGTACTGATCAAGCTCAGCGTTCTTTTCAGCGTACACAACAGCTTCTTTAACATCCGGATGACGGAGCAGGCGGTCCTCTATTTCTTTGAGCTCGATTCTTTGTCCCCTAATCTTTACTTGGTTATCTTTTCTTCCTAGAAATTCGATGGAACCATCATCCAGCCATTTTCCCCTATCACCTGTTTTGTACATTCGCTGCCCTTTTTCAAATGGGTTCTCAATAAATTTTTCTTTAGTAAGCTCAGGTTTGTTTAAATAACCTCTGGCTAACCTGCTGCCTCCGATACATATTTCACCCGGTACGCCTATAGGCAGGATATTATGGTCTTCATCGACTATGTAAACTTTTGAATTTGCAATCGGTTTACCAATTAAAATTTTGTCATTTCTCTCTACATGTCTCATGGTTGTTGTTTCTACCGTATTCTCTGATGGACCGTAGCGGTTTACAATTTCTATATCCTGATTCAAACGATTTGTATATTCAATCGCTTTAACCGGGAGTTCTTCACCAACTAGGGTTACTTGTCTTAAACTTATGGATTCTTCTTCAGATAAGTAATCCAATACCGTTAAGTAAATAGAAGGTACACTGAAATAATTTGTAACCCCGCGAGTTTTCATAAGCTCACTAATTTTATAAGGACTTACCATTTCTTCATTATTGACTAATATGACCTTACTTCCTGAAATTAGCGGTGTATAGAATAAAAGAACAAAACCATCAAATGCATAATTTATAATTGGAAGGACAACATGATTCTTACTATATTGATAATCATCCTTTAGAAATAACATTGTTTGGGTCAAACTATGATGTTCCACCATTACCCCTTTAGGATTTCCAGTGGTACCTGAAGTGTATATCACATAGGCAAGATCATTAGGTTTATTTACTCGATCTAGACGGTTTACATCTCCTTCGAAGGTTCTACTTTCACCTGCATCTATTAGGGTCCCTGTAAATTCAATATCACTAGTGAGGCGGGGATTGCTTAACAAAACTTTTGCTTGTGCGTCATGTAGCATGTATTCTATGCGGTTTTTTGGATTCTTTGGATCTATTGGCAGGTAGGCAGCACCGGATTTTAGGATCCCTAAAATTCCTGCAACCATTTCTATTGATCTTTCCAGCATTACCCCTACTATATCCTCAGGCTGAACCCCTTTATTCCTTAACTTCCTAGCAAAAGCGTTAGATTTATCATTCAATTCCTTGTAAGTGACTTCATTATCCTCAAATATCAAAGCTATTTGATCTGGTGTTCTTTCAGCTTGTGATTCAAATAACTCATGGAAAGGCTTATTTAAATCTTTATATACTACACTTGTATCATTAAAATCATTTAATATATGATTCTTTTGTGTTTCTGTTAACAAGCCTACATCTTTTATTGGGCTATTAAAATCACTTAATATTTCATTTAGAACTTGAATGAATCTTTCTGCAAATTGCTTGACTGCCTCTTCTTTATAAAGTGACGCATTAAATACTAAACCGATTTCAACATCTTCAGCATCGTTTTTGTCTATACAAATGGTTATTTCATTTTGATGGGAGTTGCATATATATTCAATATCCTCTTCCAAATGCAGGGAGTTGTAAGTAATGCTAACGGGAGTTAATTCAGCAATTGTACAGGACATATTTAATTTTCTAAAAGCGGGTAACAAATCTACATATTGATTTTCATAGGCATCTAATAGTTTCTTCTGGGTATCCATTAGAAAACTCTTAACATTCAAGGTCCCATTAATAGTACTTTTAAACGGCAATACTTTATTTTTTATTGAAAGAGGCCTCTTCTTATCCGAGAAATAAACGGGTACTCCAACTACTATTTCATCATTACCTGTATACTTATATAACTCTATATTTAATGCGGTTAAGAAAACCACGTATGTAAGCAAGTCATTCTCTTTTGTAACTGCCTTCAACTTATCTATTACCTCATTTTTTATGGGAAACGATATGTTTTGCTTCTTATACTGGTCAGAAAAAAAATCATGACCAACTGTTGTTTTATCTACATCACTTAAATGAAGTTCTTTCCAGTATTGTTCTTGTTTGGATAAACGATGATTACCAATACCCTTATTCATTTCAAACCTCCATCAGTTAGTAACTGTTTGCCGGAGTATAAGCTGTCGAACCCATACTCCAGCATACAGCTTTTCAAAGCAGAAAATCCGTCTTAAAATGAAAACTCTGCGTTTCTTAAAGAGTTCACTTCATTCTTTTCATTTAAAATATATTTTTCTTCATCGCTATTAAATAACTGAATCTCCTCAAGGACAATGCTTCTATCTTTGGAAATCTCCGTTAGTATTGTGATCAAGTCTTCCAGTGCCCTTTGAATGGTATGTTTCTTAAATAGTTTCGTAGAATATACAAGTTTTAAATGGATCTCCGAATCGCTCTCAAATCCAGCTAAACTCAAATCCACTCTAGATAAATTACTTTCTAACTTTACTTGTTTAAGGTCAAACCCTTCTAACTTCAAATCCATTTCATATTCGATGTTATTCAAATTGAAAATCACGTCGAATAAAGGATTTCTGCTAATATCCCTTTTTATAGCTATATTCTCGATTAACTCTTCGAGCTGATAGCTTTGATTGTCATATGCCTGAAGCGAGTTCTCCTTCACTTCCTTCAAAAATTCTTTGAAGGGTTTCTCTTTTCCCGGCTGATTCCTCATAGCCAATGTATTGACGAACATACCCATCATGTTCTGCAGATCGGTATGCGGCCTGCCTGCCACCGGTACCCCGATGACAATATCCTCCTGGCCACTGTACTTGGATAACAGAATATTGAATGCTGACAACAGGACCATATGCAGTGTCGCGCCCTCTTCTCTTGCCACTCCCCTTAGTCCTTCGGTCATCTCTTCATCCAAGGTGAAATGAACACTATCCCCTTCAAAGCTTTGGATAGCCGGCCGTTCATAATCATAGGGGAGATGAAGAACCGGAACATTTCCTTGGAATTGCTCCTTCCAATAAGCTGCCTGTTGTTCCAGTCCGCCTGATCGAAGGTATGCATTTTGCCATTGGGCAAAATCCTTATACTGAATCCGCAGCGGTTCGAGTATTTCCCCGTTATACAGTTTGGTAAATTCCTTGAGTAATAGACTCATCGACACCCCATCTGAAATGATGTGATGCATGTCTATCATTAGATATTGTTTGCCGGAAACTACTGCCAGTTCCACTCTAAATAAAGGGGCTTGATCTAATTCAAATGGTTGAATAAATGACTTCGCGATGTCAGCGATATCGCTGGCTGGAAGCTCTCGGAAAATCAGCTGAAACTCCTCATTCGGCCAAATTTTTTGAACGATCTCCCCGTCCACTGTTTCATAGGAGGTACGCAGTGCTTCATGTCTTTTGACTAGCTGCTGGAAGACGGTTTCGATCCGATGCTGATCCACTTCTCCCTCCAGTTCAAAGATGCCCGGCATATTGTAGGCGGTACTGCACTTATCCAGTTGCTGAACGGAATACATGCGTTTTTGTGCTGAAGATGTCTCATAAAAGTCCTGTTCCTCACACGGTTCAATGGTTTCATAAACATTGACCGTGCTCTTTTCAATGTAGTTACTTAACTCGAAGATGGTCGGGCTTGTAAAGATTTCCTTCAATGGCACCTCAATCTGCAGAAGCTTGTGAATGTCACTCATGACAACCGTTGCTTTTAATGAATGACCGCCGAGGTCAAAGAAATTGTCATGGATGCCAATGGTCTCCACTCCGAGTACCTCCCGCCAAATGGTCACTAGTGTTTCCTGCAAGGCCGTTTGCGCCTCCACATAGGCACTAGATATCAATCCATTGATATCGGGTTCCGGTAATGCGGTGCGATTAATCTTTCCATTGTTGGTCAATGGAAGGAAACCAAGCTCCATCATATAAGAAGGAATCATATAATCCGGCAGACGTTCCTTCAAATAGGCTTTCAGTTCGACTTTATCCAGGGTTTCGTAAGAAACCATATACGCACACAAATACTTTTGGCCTTGTTCGTCTTCTTTCGCTGCCACCACAGCTTCTTTCACTTGGGGATGGCTGACAAGCTGCGCTTCAATCTCTCCAAGCTCAATCCTAAATCCCCGGATTTTCACCTGGTGATCGATTCTTCCTGCATACTCGAGTTCTCCGGCAGGAAGCCATCGGACCAGATCCCCTGTCTTATACATTCGTTCCCCGGGAACAAATGGATTGGGAACAAACTTCTCCCGGGTTAGTTCCTCCTTGTTGAAGTACCCTCTCGCTACACCGTCGCCACTGATGCATAATTCTCCGAGAACCCCCTCTGGTACAAGTTGATTGTGGCGATCAAGTACATATAGTTGTGTATTTTGTATCGGTTTTCCTATGGTGATGGAATCCGTTTCCTTCATGTGTTTCATGGTCGACCAAATGGTCGTTTCTGTCGGACCGTACAGATTGAAAACCGGGAATCCATATCCCTTCACTTCATTCCATAGCGTTTCAGGAAGTTCTTCTCCTCCTACAAAAAGGGTTTTGAGATTCTTCATCGCCAGCCTGAACCGATCGTTTTCCATCAGCATTTTCAATCGGGTTGGTGTACTTTGCATCACCTCTACCCCATTTTTTTCTATAAGAGCGGCGAGCTTTTCTCCTTCCCTGCTTTCCTCTTCATTCGATACGACAACCGTCAGACCTTTCGTTAAAGGAGCCAGCGTTTCTAGACCAAAGATATCAAAGGAAAGCGTCGTCAAACACAGAATGATTTCAAAGCTTCCTAATGGGGTTTCGTTGATCATGCCATGAATGAAGTTGTTCACCTGTTGGTGCTCGACCATAACTCCTTTCGGTGCTCCAGTAGAACCGGATGTATAGATGACATACGCTAAATGGCGGCTAGTCATATCCACATCGAGATTGGTTTTCTCCCCTTGATAGATCGAGTGATCTGCTAGATCAAGGACATTTCCTGCGTAAGGGAGAGCATGCGGAAGGTCTCCATACGTGACCAATAAATCAACCTTCGCATCAGAAAGCACGGTTCCGATACGATCAGCCGGGTGAGAAGGGTCAATAGGAAGATACGCTCCTCCCGCCTTTAAGATCCCCATCAGGCCGATGATCATTTCGGACGACCTTTCCGTCATGAGACCCACAATCGTCTCTTGTTGAACGCCTTTCAGACAAAGTACTCTCGCCAACTGATTGGCCTTATCATTAAGCTCTTTATAAGTAAGCGATTGACCTTCCACCACCAAAGCCGTCTGGTCTGGATTTTTTTCTGCCTGTTCCTCAAACAGCTGATGGAGGGTTTTCTCTCTAGGGTACTCTCTCCCTGTACGGTTTAAGGTTTCTAAAAAATTCACCTTTTCAGGCTCCGTCATGATATCTAAATCTGATACTTTTATTTCATGATTCTTGGTAATGGACTTCATGATTTGAACAAAATGTTGTTTCAATTGAATAACAGATTTTCTGTTATAAATACCTTCATTGTAAGAGAACATAATAGTTAATTCATCGTGAGGTATAACCATTACATCAAAGTCATAATTAGTCTGTTCATGTACTTGTAAATCATCAATGCTAAAACCTAATTCTTCAATTGAAAAATCAAGATTTTCATTAACGTGGAAATTTTGGAATATCATAATATGATTGACTAAATTACGTTTTACTTCTGACAATGATTGAATTTCTGCTAATGGATAATAATCGAATTTAGATGATTCTATTGATGCTTTTTGTACGTCTTTAATGAGATCTACAAAACGACTATCTCTAGTAGTTTGAATTCTTACAGGGACCGTATTGATAAATAATCCAACCATCTCCTCAATGCCTTCTACGTTGGCATTACGTCCAGATACAACCGAACCAAAAACGACATCGTCCATACCAGTATATTTTTGAATTAAAATTCCCCATACAGTTTGGATAACTGTGTTAATCGTTACTTTTTCCTGCTTGCTTATACTTACTAAGGACTTTGTTAATTGCTTATCGATGGTGAAATCAAGACGTTCCTTTTTAAATACTCCCGGACGATTCCCTGTATTTACAAGAAGATGAGCGTGATTTGAGTATCCTTCCACGTATTGCTTCCAATACTGTTCAGCTTTACTCTCAGGCTGCTTCTTAAGCCATTTTATATACTCTGCGTAAGGTACCGGTTTTTTTAAATCAATTTCATGCTGATTCCTTAACGAAGAATAAATGGCAAAAAGGTCATTCATAATAATGCTGCTGCACCAGCCATCCATTAGAATGTGATGAGAGCTCCAAACCACTTTGTGTTCTTGATTACTTAACTTTAAAACAGATAATCTTATTAAGAAGTTTTCACTTAAATTAAATCCTTTTCTTCTATCCTCAAGTTGAAATGCTTCGATGAATCGGGATTTTTCCTCGTCATTTAAAGTACTAATATCTTGATAGTGAATCCATTCTTTGTACTCTTCGAGAATCACTATCTTTGCTGATTTCATATTTTCATATGCGATAACTGCCCGTAGAATATCGTAACGTTCAATCAGCTTTAAGAAGCTTTTCTTTAACAGTTTAATATCCATTTCGCCCTTGCTAGTGAAGGACTTTTGCTCAAAATACGTCACCGATTTCTCATCGAATAATGAATGGAAGAGCATCCCTTTTTGCATTGGGGTGAGTGGATATATGTCTTTAATTTTATTCTGCTTCCGTTCTTCGTATTTTCCCTTTATCTCTTCTAATTCTTCGAGAGTCATGTCATTATCTGTATAATCGGATGGAGTTTTTTCAGCCTTCTCTAGATTTTTGCAGTGATCAATAATCGTTAATAGGTGATTCTTGTAGGCTTCAGCTATATTTTCGATTGTATGACCATGGTATTTTTCACTATTGTAAGCAAAGGTAATCCTCAGTTCATGGTTCGATATGATTCCACTGATATCTATTTCAAATAATCTTTCACTCTCTAAACTAATTGAGTCACCTGCTGATAGTTTAGAAATTTCAATTACTTCGTTGTTGATACTTTCATCAAACTGACCTAGGTAGTTGAACTTTATTTGTGATTTTATTCCCTTCCAATTTATTTTGTTGTGCATATACTTAAGGACTCCAAACCCAATCCCTTTATTCGGAATTCCCCTAAGTGTTTCTTTTACGATTTTAATAGAGTCGTTTAGTTTGAGCTGATTCATATCTAACAAAACAGGATAATGGGTTGTAAACCATCCGACTGTTCTGGAGATATCGATATCTCCACCGAGTATTTCTCTACCGTGTCCCTCCAAAGTCACCAGAAGCTGTTCTTTTGCAGTCCATTCGTTAAGCGTAAGTCCTAAAGCTGTTAATAATAAATCGTTGATTTCTGTGTTATAGGCCCGATTCGTATGTTTCAATAAGTCCTCTGTATCTTCCTTGCTTAAAGTAACATGGATGTCTTTAAAATCACTCCATTTGTTTTGAGACTGGGCATCTTTATCTGCCGGTAATTCTTCAATTTCAGCTTTCTCTAAATGGGTCCAATAATTTATTTCCTCATGAAGGAGATCACTTTTCACCTGTTCCTCCAAATAGAGACCCCAATCCTTAAATGAGTGGGTTTTATGCTGAAAGATGATTTTCTCTCCGCGCAATGCCTGATTATAACCTTCGGCAAAATCCTCAAAAAGAATTCTCCAAGAGATACCGTCTATCACTAAATGGTGAATGGCGATAAGAAGATCATCACCTTCATTGGTCTTAAACATACCTACTTTTACAAGAGGTCCCTTCTCTAAATCCATACTGCTTTGTAATTCCTGGCAGCATTCCTTAATTAATTTCTCTACATTATAGGAAGAACGGAAATCCTTTACTTGCAGATCATATAATGTCGTTTCTGAACTTCTAATGATTTGGGTAACTTGATTATCATCCTTTTTATAGGTCATCCTTAAGGCATCATGATGCTTGATGAGTTCTGTAAGAACATTATGGATTGCATCCTCTTGGAAACCTTCTTTGTTATAAAGCATGACAGATTGATTCCAATGGTGTTGATCTGTAAAGTTATTCTCAAAGAACATTCTTTGTATTGGAATTAATGGAGCTTCTCCTTTCACTTCTTGTTGACTTATCTTATTTTCATTTAAAGTAACCTTCTCACTAAGCTCTTTTATATTCCCATATTTAAACAGATGCTTGATTTCCAATTTATATCCGAACTTCAGAAGTCTGGAAGTAATCCTTATGGCTTTAATAGAATCTCCGCCTAGGTCAAAGAAGTTGTCGTGAATCCCGACTTTTTCTACCCCAAGAATGTCCGTCCAAATGTCGGCCATGGTTTTCTGCAGGTCATTTTCCGGAGCTGCATAATCCGTCGTCACCATGCCGCTGCTATCCGGTTCAGGCAATTCCTTCCGGTTAATCTTCCCATTCTTCGTCAATGGCATCGTATCCAGCACCATAAAGTATGCCGGCACCATATAATGAGGGAGGCGATCTTTCACATAGCTTCGGATCTCTGACACATCAAGGGCCCGGTGCCCTGCCATATAGGCCGTAAGGTACGTCTCCCCGGCTTCATTCTCCCTATTCGTGACCGCTGCTTCTTTGATTTCTGGATGACCCAATAGGAGATTTTCAACCTCTCCGAGCTCAATCCGATACCCTCTGACCTTCACCTGACTGTCGATTCTTCCGATGAATTCCATTCTCCCATCGGACAGTCGTTTCACCAGATCTCCGGTCTTGTACATTCTTTTCCCTGAATCAAATGGACTTTCGATAAACTTTTCTGCCGTTAATTCCGGTTTATTCACATACCCTTTTGCCAGTCCGTCCCCGCTGATATATAACTCACCCGGCACCCCGATAGGAGTGAGGTTTCGGTCTGGATCCAGAATATATGCCTTGATATTGTCCAATGGCTTTCCAATCACGTTGGAAAACATATCGATTTGATCAAGATCGATTTCTCCCGCCAAACAGCCGATTGTGCTTTCCGTCGGTCCATAATGGTTGATGAGACGGATGGTATGCTCGTTATCCAATGAACTAAATCGCTTCAAATCGTTCTTGTTGACTGGTTCACCACCTAATATGATCAGGCGCAGGCGGCCTGTTTCCACAATCTTTCGAATCTTTTCGGAATGGATCATGATCGAAAACAGCGAAGGCGTCATTTTGAGATACGTACATGTTTTCGTGTATTCGACCAGCTGATCAGGATCTCTATACATGTCCTCTGACAAAATGTGTAAGGTGATTCCGTTGATCAGGGCGGTATACACCGTGGTATACCCCAGGTCGAAGGCATACGACGATAATAAGGCTGTCTCATCTTCAGACGTGATGGCCGCTTTCTTTACCATCGCCTGGCCATAATTGATCAAGCTTGAATGCGGAACCATGACACCTTTTGCCTGTCCAGTCGTGCCTGATGTATAAATCACATAGGCAAGGTCGCCACTTTGGTTGATAAGATCCACGTTCGTTGTATCGCCTGTGAAGGTGTTAGGATCAGTAATGTCCACTGTCGTTCCTTCAAACGGCAGTTTCTGTCCATAGTCATTGGTTGCCACTAAAACTTGAATCCCGGCGTCTTTCATCATGTAATGAACCCTGTCTTGAGGATGGGTCGGATCGATCGGCAGGTAAGCTCCTCCCGATTTCAGAATTCCAAGGATCCCGATCATCATCTCCAAGGAAGTTTCGGTCATGAGTCCGACAATCGAGTTCGGGGTCACTCCTTTTTGGCGCAGCACTCTTGCCAGCTGATTTGACTTCTCGTTAAGTTCCTGGTACGTAAGAGTCTTGTTTCTATACTTCACCGCAATGTGATCAGGGCGCTTGTCCACCTGTGCTTCAAATAGCTCCTGTATCGTTTTTTCCCTTGAGTAATCTGCTTGGGTTTCATTGAACTCCTTTAAGAGCTGGTGCCGTTCATCGTCTGTCGTGATATCAATATCCGATACGGTGACTGCCGGATTTTCCGAAATAATTTCCATGATTTTGATGAAATGGTTTTTTAATCGCTTCATACTGCTCGAATCATATACATTGGAATTGTAAGAGAATCGAACCGTTAATTCTTCATTAGGTAATACCATAATTCCAAGATCATAATTATTCTGTTCGTAAAGAGAAACATCTGTAATTTCAAAATCTACAAGACTGTTAGACTCCATAACTTTGTCATCAACATAATAGTTTTGAAATACCAAGATATGATTGATTAATTTTTGTTTAGCCTCTGATAGCGATTGTATTTCTGCTAATGGATAATAATCGTATTTTGTTGATTCCAACGAATCTTTCTGAATATCTTTAACTAATTCGATAAAATTAGTGGCTATATTATTTTTTACCCTTATCGGGATCGTATTGATAAATAACCCTATCATTTCTTCGATTCCATCCACTGCTGCATTTCGGCCTGATACAACTGATCCGAATACGACATCGTTTAAGCCAGTATATTTCTGCAGAAGAACTCCCCAAGCAGTTTGAATGACGGAGTTGATTGTAACTTGGGCTTGTTTGCTTACTTTTAATAGCGATTCCGTGACCTTTTTATCTACGTGAAATTCAATTCTCTCTTTACTAAATTTGACTGGTGCCTTCTGAACGCTGCAAGGAATTTGTGCGTGGTTAACATACCCGTCTACGTACGTTTCCCAGTAATTTTTTGCTGTATGTTTCGGTTGCTTTTCCAACCAATTGATATAATTCACATATTGAGTTGGCTTTTTTAATGAGATAGTATGATTATTTTTTTCTGCCGAATAGAGTGCAAAGAAATCTTTCATAATTATTCCGCTGCACCAGCCATCCATTAAAATATGATGAGAACTCCAAATCACTTTATACTCTTCACGATTTACCTTTATCACGGACATTCTAAGCAGAATGTCTTCACTTAACCTAAATCCTCTTTTTCGATCTTCCAACTGGAAACTGTTAATATATTCTGACTTCTGTTCATCTGTTAATCCAGTTATGTCTTCATAATGGATACTTGTTTTACGTTTCTCTACAATCACTTGTTTTGGCGTTTTCACCTTTTCATGAACAATGATGGTTCGCAAAACATCATACCGTTCAATTAACTTGGTGAAGCTTTTTTCAAGTATTTCTAAATCAATACTGCCTTTACTCGTAAAGGACTTTTGCTCAAAATATGCTTGAGAATTCGAATCTATTAGAGAGTGAAACAGCATACCTTCTTGCATAGGAGTAAGAGGATAGATATCCTGTATCGAGCACTCTTTATATCTTTCCTTTAGTTCTTCTAATTCATCCAAAGAAAGGTCTTTAGCTGAATAATCGGAAGGAGAGAGTTCAACTGTTTCTTGTTCCCGACAATGGTGGACAATGGAAAGCAAGTGTTTTTTATATGCTTCCGCTAAGCCCCTCATTGTTCTTTGGTTATATTTTTGACTGCTGTATGCAAATGTAAAACCTAGCTTATGATCCGCGATTGAGCCATTAATATCAATATCATATAAACTTTCGGCTTCCAGACTGATTGAATTTCCTTTTGCAAGATTTGATAATTCCAATGATCCATGATGGACTGCTTCATCAAATTGTCCTAAATAATTAAAGCTTATCTGCGGCTTTATTTTTGCAATGACCGGTTCTTCCAGAGAGTACGCAAGCATCCCATAGCCAATCCCTTTATTCGGGATAGTTCTTAACGTTTCTTTTACGTTTTTAATGGTATAGCTCAACTCTTTCTCTTTATTCATCGTGAGAAGCACCGGGTAATGGGTAGTAAACCAGCCGATTGTCCGAGAAATATCGATATCTCCCTCAAGCTTTTCTCTTCCATGACCTTCTAGGTTTATTAAAACTTGCTTTTCTGATGTCAACTCTTGAATAGTCAGTCCTAAAGCTGTTAATAATAGGTCATTGATCTCAGTATTATAGGCTCTGTTAGTATTCTTTAGTAACTCCTCTGTTTCTTCTTTACTTAATTCAATATCGACACTTTTGACGTATTTTTGTTTGCTGTTTTCTTCACTGTATTCATAATCTGCTTTCAAAACTTTACAATCTGCTTTCTCAAGTCTTCTCCAATACGGAATTTCGCTTTGGAGTAATTCACTATTGACATGCTGCTGTAAATAGAGTCCCCAATCTTTAAAGGAGTGGGTTTTACTTTGAAAATCTATGTTCTTTCCTCTAAGTGCTTTATTGTATCCTTCTGCAAAATCTTCAAAAAGGATCCTCCAAGATACCCCATCTACCACTAAGTGATGGATCGCGATAAGAAGATGATCTCCCTCACTCGTTTTGAATAAACCGGCTTTAACTAAAGGACCGCTTTCTAAATCTATACTGCTTTGTATTTCTTCACTACATTTTTCGATCATTTCCTCATAATTCCCATATGATCGATAATCCATTACCTTTAAATCGATTAGTTTCGTTTCTGAACTTCTGATAACCTGCTTGATAGTCTCCTTATCTGTTTGATAGACCATTCTTAGAGCATCATGGTGTTTAGTTAGTTCATTCAGTACAGATTCTATCGCTTTTTCCTGGAAACCCTCTTTGCTGTAAATCATTACAGATTGATTCCAATGATGCATGTTTGAAAAATCATTTTCGAAAAATAGTCTTTGAATTGGTGTTAACGGTGCTTCACCTGTAACCTCTTCTTGACTGATAACAGTAGAGTAAGTAGTTACCTTATCACTTACTTCTTGAATGGTACCCAAATTGAATAGATCCTTAACCTCAAGCTTATAACCATATTTCTGCAGCTTTGAAGTAATTCTGATTGCTTTAATTGAGTCTCCGCCTAGATCGAAGAAGTTATCTGTTATTCCTATCCGTTCTGCCCCTAATACTTCTGACCATAGCTCTGCAAGTTTATGTTCAATATCATTTCTCGGGGCTGCATACTCAGAGCTCCCACCTACGGAATAAGGTTCAGGTAATATGTTCCGGTCTATCTTTCCATTTGTAGTTAATGGCATACTGTTCAGCTGCATTATGTAAGCAGGTACCATATAATAAGGAACAGTCTCTTTTAAATAATCCCTAATTTGGGATATATCTATTTGGTCCGTTCCCGTTACATATGCTGCAAGATATTTTTCCATTTTTTCATTCTCACGTACTAATACAACAGCCTCTTTTATATCTTGATGACTAAGCAGACTATTTTCTATTTCTCCAAGTTCAATCCTGAATCCACGTACCTTCACCTGATTATCTCTTCTTCCAAAGAATTCAATAGTCCCATCAGGCTTCCACCTTGCAATGTCTCCTGTTTTATACATTCTTTCCTCAGGGTTAAAAGGGGAAGCAACAAATTTCTCGGAAGTCATTTCAGGTTTATTCAAATATCCCCGTGCAAGTCCATCTCCTGCAATCCATAAATTACCTGGCACTCCTTTAGGTACTAGATTCAATTCTTCATCTAGTATATATACTCTGCTGTTATAAATAGGAGTTCCGATCGGAAGAGATTTCTCTCTATTATTTCTTTCTTGATATTTATACACAATACACCCAACAGTTGCCTCAGTTGGCCCGTATTCATTCAAAATTTCTACACGGCCATCAAATTTACGATGAATGTCTTCAGCTAATTGATAAGATAACTCCTCCCCACCTACGATAAATCTTGAAACACTTACATTATTCAAATCTAAACCATTTATAACACTTAAATGTGCAGGGGTTAGTTTCATTACATCTATAGGATCCTCCATAATATGAGTGAAGGAAAATTGATCATCATTGTTATAGACACATACTTTATTACCGGATAATAAAGGTACATATATAGATGTTACGGTCAGGTCAAAGGAGATAGAAGTATATAATGGAAAATCCCCTTTGCCTTCTTGAAGGTATTGATCCTTACAATAGTAGATATAATTAATAAGAGATTTATGCTCAATCATGACTCCCTTAGGATTACCTGTAGTACCTGATGTATAGATTACATAAGCCAAATCACTAGAAGACCTCTCAATATCCAAGTTTGTCTTGTCACCCTGAAAAATGTCTCCATGGAAAATATCGATTACGCTTCCATTAAAATCAATATGTGTCATGAGATCGTGTCTTGAAAGGATAATATCTACTTCTGAATCTTGTAACATGTATTCTTTTCTGCTACTTGGATGATGTATATCAATAGGAAGATAAGCACCACCTGCTTTTAATACTCCCATAATTGCAATAACCATCTCTATAGAGCCGTTTACCATTATTCCAACAACAGAGTCTGCAGTTACACCCCTGTTTTTTAATAATCTTGCTAATTGATTGGCTTTTTCATTTAGCTCTTGGTATGTTAACTTTTTATTTTCGTATTTGACTGCGATGCTTTGAGGAGTTTTCTCTACCTGCGCTTCGAACAATTCCTGAACCGTTTTTTTGCTTGGATAATCAACAAAAGTACGATTATAGTGTTGCAGCAGTTCGACTTTCTCTTCTTCGGTGATGACTTCTATTTGTTTAATTGTTTGATCAAGATCACTAACGATTTCATTAACAATTTTAATAAATCTCTCGGCAAATAATATTAAAGTTTCTTTGTTATATAACTCAGCGTTATATATAAACGATAAGCTATAAGTTTGACTATCCTCTTTATTTATACAAACAGACAACTGGTTCTTAGGTGATGTACTTATGTAATCAATAAATTCCTCTCTGTGCAGCGTATTCATACTAATGCTTACAGGTGTTAGATCCATAACACCAATACCGCCAATTGAACTTTTCAAAAGATGGTCAAGGTCGCAGTACTGATTTTCATAGGCTTTAAATAAATTCTCCTGAACTTCTTTTAGCAAATGCTTTACGGGGGCTCCCTTTACCACTTTGTTAAACAGCGGTAATACTTTGTTTTTTACCGTTGTATTATCCTTTACATTTCCTACATAAGCCGGTACGCCTACAATATTTTCTTCTTTACTAGTGTATTTAAATAATTGAATCTGCAATCCTGTTAGAAACACCATATAGAATGGTAAATCATTTTGATTTGTCAGTTTATTTAATTTATCAATTAATTCGTAACGTATAGGATAATTCATTTCCTGCTTTGTGTATTTTCCTTCCGAGAAAAAATCATGAGTGACAATCCCTGTATCTACTTGTGCTAAATCCAAACTTTTCCAATACTCGCTAGACATTTCCATTCTTTCACTGGCATTCACTTTATCTTCACGCCTCATCATGCAGCACTTTCCCCTCTCACTTTAATCCATATTCGAACTAAATCATTTTTAATTAGTTCGAATATGGAAAACAAGTAGAAACTTCTTAAAATGTAAAAGCCGTACTTCTTAAATGATTCACTTCTTCATCTATTTCTGAAAGGCTTTCTCTTTCGGCACTGTTTAAAATATTAATCTTTTTAATTACTTGATCGCTGTTTTTCAATATTTCGTCTAATAGTACCTTAATGTCTTCAATAGCTCTTTCGATTGTTTCCTTTTTAAACAAGCAAGTAGAGTATTCCAAAATCATCGCTATATTCCTACCGGATTCAAAAGCTTTTAACGTCAAATCAAATTTAGAGATTTTGTTTCCTAAAGGAGCTTGTTTAAAAGTAATACCCTCCAGCTCAATTTGTGTACTTGCATCTATATTGTTCATATCAAACATCACATCGAATAGTGGGTTTCTCCCTGATTCCCTTTTAATATCAAGGTGATTGATTAACTCTTCGAGCTGATAGCTTTGATTGTCATATGCCTGAAGCGAGTTCTCCTTCACTTCCTTCAAAAATTCTTTGAAGGGTTTCTCTTTTCCCGGCTGATTCCTCATAGCCAATGTATTGACGAACATACCCATCATGTTCTGCAGATCGGTATGCGGCCTGCCTGCCACCGGTACCCCGATGACAATATCCTCCTGGCCACTGTACTTGGATAACAGAATATTGAATGCTGACAACAGGACCATATGCAGTGTCGCGCCCTCTTCTCTTGCCACTCCCCTTAGTCCTTCGGTCATCTCTTCATCCAAGGTGAAATGAACACTATCCCCTTCAAAGCTTTGGATAGCCGGCCGTTCATAATCATAGGGGAGATGAAGAACCGGAACATTTCCTTGGAATTGCTCCTTCCAATAAGCTGCCTGTTGATCCAGTCCGCCTGATCGAAGGTATGCATTTTGCCATTGGGCAAAATCCTTATACTGAATCCGCAGCGGTTCGAGTATTTCCCCGTTATACAGTTTGGTAAATTCCTTGAGTAATAGACTCATCGACACCCCATCTGAAATGATGTGATGCATGTCTATCATTAGATATTGTTTGCCGGAAACTACTGCCAGTTCCACTCTAAATAAAGGGGCTTGATCTAATTCAAATGGTTGAATAAATGACTTCGCGATGTCAGCGATATCGCTGGCTGGAAGCTCTCGGAAAATCAGCTGAAACTCCTCATTCGGCCAAATTTTTTGAACAATTTCCCCGTCCACTGTTTCATAGGAGGTACGCAGTGCTTCATGTCTTTTGACTAGCTGCTGGAAGACGGTTTCGATCCGATGCTGATCCACTTCTCCCTCCAGTTCAAAGATGCCCGGCATATTGTAGGCGGTACTGCACTTATCCAG
>JANAVG010000030.1 GCA_024213275.1 Rossellomorea sp. BNER | reverse complement strand
GAACTATGTTCTTACGTTGTAAATCTTTTTTAGAATTAACGTTGACGTTTTGTCTTGTTCAGTTTTCAAGGTTCAATATGTTCGCCTCGTTTGAAGCGACTTAACTATCATATCATCGCATCCGTTTCGTGTCAACAACTTTTTTCAATTTAATAGAATCAAAGTTTGTTGTTAACCATTTCTGTTGCGACGGTTTTTTAAGTATAGCAACTACATTAAGAAACGTCAACCTATTTTTCGTAATTTATTTTAAATCCCTTTATCATAAACAAACAGCTCATCCAATGCCATATGATCAGGAACTTTCTCTCTTGTAAAACTACGTTCCCTCTTTATAGCAACATAAACTTTTTAAATACTTGAGTTTTTCTTTTTAATAACCACACTCCTTCCTATATATTCTCTAAATATAAAAATGTGTGTTGTACACTAAAGCAAATTCCTTCAATAGATATCCTAAAGAACAGATACAATGAATGCGATTAACCGCAAACTTGCAACTCAACGTCAATTCCCACTCTCATTCGGGCACCTTTGGCCATCTTTACCGCTTTTCGTACCTGTTTTGCATAGTTTCCCCATCAAAATCAACCACTTTGCTTTTCCTGAAGCAATGATCGGTTTAATTATTTGTCCAATCTCGATAATAATTTGTCCGATATAGTGCTTTATTTGACCAAGATAGCCATTAATTTGTCCAAAATCAAAATATATTGACCACTCGACAAATTTCGGCATTTTCCGGACACATCAATATATTTGTATTTTAATTCCCTAAACAAAAAAGAGGCCAGTCAGATTACGACTAGCCTCTCTATAAATTATTAATCAATAGAAATAATATTTTCCTCACTTAAATCTACGCTTCCACTTTTTTCAACTGTCACTTGTTGACCTTCTTTTAGATTTGTAAAAACAATCGGCGTTATAATGGAAGGAGCATTTTCTTTAATATACGCAAGATCTACCTTTAAGATCGGCTGACCTGCTTCTACTTTATCCCCTTCGGAAACTAACGATTCAAATCCTTTACCCTCTAGTTTTACTGTGTCGATTCCAACATGGATAAGAATTTCACGACCGGCATCTGATATCAGGCCAACAGCATGTTTAGTCGGGAAAATGTTTACCACTTTTCCGTTGACTGGGGAAGCAATCGTTCCTTCCTCTGGAATAATCGCAAAACCATCACCCATCATTTTCTCAGAGAACACTTGATCTGGCACTTCAGAAATCTCTTTTATTTCCCCTTTAATAGGAGAAATAAATTTTTCACTCTTAAAAGCATCCTCTGATTGAAGTGCTTCAGGGTTTACTTCTTCAATTTGTTGTTCAATTTCTTCATTAGGATTGGTTTCCGCTTTCCTAGGAGCTTTCCCGCGGATGATGTCCTGCATCTGAGATTTGATTGTATCGGATTTAGGACCAAAGATCGCTTGAATATTATCTCCAACCTCAAGCACTCCCGATGCACCCAGTTTCTTCAGACGTTTTTTGTCTACATTTTTCACATCATTTACCGATACACGCAGACGAGTGATACAAGCATCTAAGTGAGCAATGTTTTCTTGTCCACCCATTGCTTCGAGAATATTGTAAGGTAAGTCGTTTGTACCCGTTGTTGATCCTTCTTCGTCATCATCTGCTTCATCTTCACGCCCTGGTGTTGCCAAATTAAATTTGCGAATGGCAAATCTGAAACCAAAGTAATAGATAACAGCGAATACCAGACCAACTGGAATCACCAACCACCAATTGGTTTGTGGATTAATAACACCGAATAGGATAAAGTCAATTAATCCTCCAGAGAAGGTCATCCCAATTTTGACATCTAAAAGGTGCATCGTCATAAAGGATAGTCCAGCAAAAATAGTATGAATTCCGAACAATATTGGCGCTACGAATAAGAATGAGAACTCAATTGGTTCTGTGATACCGGTTAAGAATGAAGTTAATGCAGCAGAACCCATGATTCCTGCAATGATTTTCTTTCTTTCAGGACGGGCTTCATGATAAATGGCAAGTGCCGCCGCCGGTAATCCAAACATCATAAACGGATATTTACCAGTCATAAATGTTCCCGCTGTTAGGTTCTGTAAACCATCTTTAATTTGGGCTTGGAAAATGGGATTATCCCCACGTACCAAGTTTCCAGCTTCTGTTGTATAGGAACCAAACTCGAACCAGAATGGTGTATAGAAAATATGGTGAAGACCAAATGGAATAAGTGCACGTTCAATAACACCAAATACAAATGCTGCTAATGTTCTATTTTCACCTAACATAAAGTTAGAGAATGTATTTAAGCCATCTTGAATAGGTGGCCAGATTAAAAGCATAAGAAGTCCTAGTACAACTGAAGATGCCGCAGTTGCAATGGGAACAAAACGCTTTCCAGCAAAGAACCCTAATGAAGACGGAAGTTCTATATTATAGAATTTTTTATACATATAGGATGCAAGTAAACCTACTATAATACCTCCAAACACCCCTGTTTGGAGTGTAGGAATCCCAAGTACGAGTGCGTGGGCAGGATTAACATCGTCGCCCGTCACATCAGCAATCCCTAATCCTTCAACCGTTCCCATCGTTACATTCATTATAAGGAAACCAACGATAGCTGCTAGTCCAGCAACACCTTCACCACCGGCAAGACCAATGGCAACCCCAACAGCAAAAAGTAGTGCTAAGTTACTGAAAATAATATTACCCGCTTCTTCCATTACACTGGCGACCATTTCAATGGCGCCATTTTCTAGAAATGGAGCAAGCTCAAGTAATGTTGGATTTTGCAGCGCGTTTCCGAAAGCAAGCAGTAGACCAGCTGCTGGTAAAATCGCTACCGGCAACATCAGTGCCTTCCCAACTTTTTGTAAAACACCAAAAGCTTTTTTAAACATCCAAGAAACCTCCTTATTAGTTTTTAAAATGAATGCAACACGAACGCAAAAAAGGCATGAGAAAAGAAGACAATGAACGCATACATGGGTAGACTTCCCCAAAATCCGCGTTTCCATTACCTTCTTTACTCATGCCTGATCGTATCAGTAACACGTAAAGAAAAGTCCAAGTTTATTTAACTTTGTTTTGTATTCTCTGAAGATGCATGGTTAAATAGACTGCTTCTGCATCATAAACAGGTTTACGAAGCGTTTGTTGCATCATTTTTATAAGTTTCCATGAGAGATTATAGCATAGGGGATATTCTTCCTTCAATAGTTTCGCTATTTTTTCTGGTTCTTCGACACGTTCTTCACGTAATACCCTTTCAATCGTGTAACGAAGATGTCTGACCAACCTCATGTAATCAATGCTGTCTTTATTAATCGTTACGTCTAATACTCGCTCAATGGTTTGAGTCAAACCTCCGATTAGCTGAGAATGTCTATTTACCTCCGATAAGTCCTTATTCACCATGGCACTATGAATATGAAGGGCAATAAACCCTATCTCCCCTTCTGGAAGTGAGACATTTGTTTCATCATTAATCATCTGAACGACTTCCCTTGCAATTTCATATTCAAAAGGATAGAGCGCTTTTGTTTCCAAAAGGAAAGGGTTGCGAATAGCCATTCCTCTCATCAAACGATTAACAGCGAATAGGATGTGATCGGTTAAGGCCACATGAATATGTTCATTTAGAAATGAGTTTGTCCGTTCCCGTATCAATTCAATAGCTGAAATGACTACCCCTAACATTTCATCATTTATATGCGGCAATAGCTTTTTATACTGTTCTTGTTCTTTTTCACCTTTTAGAACAAACATTTTTTCGGCTAAATCCTTTTGAAGCGTTTCCCCTGATTTTCGACTAAAGCCAATTCCTTTGCCAATTAAAACAACTTCATCATAATTTTCATGTCTAGCAATGATGACGTTATTATTTAGCACTTTCTTTACTTCTAACAATGCCATGCGAAATTTCTCCCTATATTTGACGTTCTTAAAGACATAGTAATGATTGTAACCGAATCCACCCTCCCTTTTCAATTGTATCGTCCCTCTAGCGCTCTCTTTAATTATTAGAATAATGGGATAATTTTGTCTAGTTTTAAATAAAGTTGTTTTCATAAACATTGTTGTTATTTGTAAAGGGTTGGTTGTAGCAAAAGGTTGCTCGCTTCAACCAACCTATTTACAAAAATTTATGTACTTAAAAAACAACAATCTTTTAGAAAACACCCAAAATAAATAAAGAAAGCGAGCAGCCTTTGTAAGGCTTACTCGCTTAAACATTAAACTAAGAAAATAAAGTAGAGAGTAAAGATGACAAATAATAGATACATAATCGGATGGATTTCTTTTCCGCGTCCCTTCATGATCATTGTGATCGGGTAGAAGACAAATCCAATGGCAATACCTGTTGCAATACTGTATGTCAATGGCATTGCAATAATCGTAAGAAAGGCTGGAACAGCGATTTCAAACTTCTCCCAATCAATCTTGCCTAATGCTGATACCATTAATACTCCAACAATAATGAGAGCTGGCGCCGTTACTGGTGCTGTAATAACTTCTAATAATGGAGAGAAAAGAAGTGCCAGTAAGAAGAACCCTGCTGTAACGACTGAAGCAAATCCCGTTCTCGCCCCTGCAGCAACCCCCGCTGAAGATTCAATATAGGAGGTAGTCGTCGAGGTTCCAAGAATAGCCCCTACTACCGTTGCACAAGAGTCGGCGAATAATGCTCTCCCCGCACGTGGTAATTTATTGTCTTTCATAAGGTTTGCTTGATTGGCTACGGCAACTAATGTACCTGCTGTATCAAAGAAATCTACGAACAAGAACGTTAAAACAACTACAAGCATTTGAATGGTAAAGAGATCTGACGTATTATTGAAAATTGGATCTAATGCCGCACCAAACGTTGGTTCTAAGCTTGGTACAGCCCCGATTACTTTACTTGGAATGTCAATCAAGCCAACCATCATTCCAAGTACTGCGGTAATGACCATTCCGAAGAAGATTCCGCCTTTAACACCTTTTGTCATTAAGATCACTGTGATAAAAATACCAAAGATCGCTAATAAGGTGTTTCCATTTGTTAAATCACCAAGCCCAACCAATACAGCATCATCGTTAATAATGATTCCTGCATTTTGAAAACCGATAAATGTAATAAACAGCCCAATACCTGCTCCAACTGCTAGCTTTAGTTCAACAGGAATCGAGTTAATAATTTGTTCCCTGAGACCTGTTAATGTTAAAAGAATAAAGATAATTCCCGAAAATAGTACACCTGTCAATGCAGTTTGCCAAGGGATTTCCATTGTTAAAATTACGGTATAAGCGAAGAATGCGTTCAACCCCACCCCTGGTGCAAGCGCAATTGGATACTTCGCTATGAGCCCCATAATTAGGGATCCAATCGCTGCCGCTAAAGCCGTCGCAACGAATACGGCTCCGGAGTCCATTCTCATACTATCTGGTAAATTAGGGATCGATTCTAATGATAATGTAAGTGGATTTACGATAAGAATATATGCCATTGAAAGGAATGTCGTTAATCCCCCGATAAATTCTCTGCGATAATTCGTTCCTAGCTTTTCAAACTGAAAGTAATTTTTCATGTGGCCCCTCCTCCTGTTATAACCATCATAATAAAAACAAAAACCCTGAACGATTCATTAGTCGTTCAGGGTTCAGACATCAAGGTATAGGGACCATGTTTAGCTAATTAAAAAGTAAAATAATACACCAACATGTCACCCATTACCTCGTAGTCAAGCTATTTACGGTAGCTCGGTAGAAACTGTCAGGCCCTATCCCTGAATTTATACGACGTAATGATAGTATTTAATTAGAACGAATAAGTTCAAATACTATTGTAACAGTGACAATGGAAGGAGTCAACGCTAAACACGAACATTTTTAATCATTTACAAAATTTCGTTCGTGAAATTATTCCCACTCAATGGTTGCTGGCGGCTTACTTGTAATGTCATACACCACTCGGTTAATATGATCGACCTCATTAACAATTCGAGTTGAGATTGTTTCGAGTACATCCCATGGAATACGTGCCCAATCGGATGTCATTCCATCAATAGAAGTTACAGCACGGATTCCAATCGTGTAATCATACGTACGAGCATCACCCATTACCCCTACACTTCGAATATCAGGAAGTACGGTGAAATATTGCCAAATATCACGATCCAATCCAGCTTTTTTAATCTCTTCACGTAAAATGAAGTCTGATTCACGAACAATTTCAAGCTTTTCTTCAGATATTGCCCCAAGGACACGAATTCCAAGTCCTGGACCTGGGAACGGCTGGCGCCAAACGATTTCATCTGGAATACCAAGCTCAGAACCTAGCGCACGCACTTCGTCTTTGAATAGCGTATTAAGTGGTTCAATTAAAGTAAACTCCATGTCTTCTGGTAGCCCGCCAACATTATGGTGAGACTTTATTGTTTGTGCTGTTGCCGTTCCACTTTCAATAATGTCCGTATACAACGTACCTTGTGCAAGATAGTCAAAGCCTTTAAGCTTTCCGGCCTCATCATCAAATACATAGATGAATTCATTCCCAATAATTTTACGTTTTTGTTCCGGGTCCGAAACTCCCTCTAATTTTGATAAGAAGCGGTCTTTCGCGTCAATTTTGATCACATTCATGTTAAAGCCTTCAGAGAAGGTCTTCATTACACTATCTGCTTCGCCTTTTCGTAATAACCCATGATCAACGAACATACAAGTAAGCTGGTCACCAATGGCTTTGTGAATCAGAACAGCAACAACAGAAGAGTCCACTCCGCCACTTAGAGCGCAAAGAACTTTTTTATCTCCAACAATTTGTCGGATTTTCTCCATTTCTACTTCAATGAAATTCCCCATTGACCAATCACCTTTACATCCACATACATGGAAGACAAAGTTTTTCAACATTTCATTTCCATATACGGAATGACGAACCTCAGGGTGGAATTGAACAGCATATAAACCTTTCTCTTCGTTACTCATAGAAGCGATAGGACAAGAAGGGTTAATAGCATTCACATCAAAGCCTTCTGGAGTTTCAACAACAAGATCTCCGTGACTCATCCACACCACTTGTTCTTCTTGCAGGTCTTGGAATAATTTAGATTGTTTTTCAATTTGAATTTTAGCTTTTCCGTACTCGCGATGTCTCGCTCTTTCAACCTTACCGCCAAAATGCATGGTCATTAATTGCATTCCATAGCAAATCCCTAATACAGGTATACCTAAATCAAAAATACGCTCATCACAACGGAAAGCATCTTCACCATATACACTATTTGGACCACCGGAAAAAATGATTCCACTTGGGTTCATTTCTTTAATTTCTTCTACCGTAATGGTATGAGGATGAAGCTCACTATATACACCGAATTCGCGAATCCGTCTTGTAATTAATTGATTGTATTGACTGCCGAAATCTAAAACTACTATCATTTCTTGACCATGTAATTCTGTTTTACCTGTCAAACTGTTCACCTCATCTATAGTTTTTTTCCGATTTGTCCATTCCATATCAGTAATATTAGGTCTTATTGCCGTAGTTACCAGTTCATGATCTTAGATACATAATAGGCAAGCTTTCATCCGTTTTTATCCTTCCCCAAAAACAAATAAAAAACTAGAACTCTCCCTTTCACTATAAAAAGGCAGAATTCTAGTTTTAACGATGATGTCAATTAGAATACTGCCTTCATAGTCAAATCATTTACGGTGATTCGGTAGAGACTCTCGGCCCATATTACCCGAGGATATACGAAGGTTGCAAACCGTCTATTCAATTCATAATTGTCATCATTTTATACTTTGTATGAAGAGTGGTCAACCTGTTGTTCTTTTAATTAAATTTTCCCATAATTCACGCATCTGGATCCAATCCTCATCTGAAAGCTCCTGTCCATACAACCCTTTTTCATATCTTGACGTCAGGATGCTCATCTCTCTTGTACCAAAGAACGTATCGATATAACGTGAATACGCTCTTAACGTTTGCCCATCATCCATTTTCAATCCATACCTGCGAAGCTGATATAATAATGAAAGATACGCACTTGAAAAATCAGTATTTTTCTTAAATCGAAAATAAAAGATAAGGAAGTATGGGAACCATCGCCCTCTTAACCGAAAGAGAATCATGGCTACAATCACTGACCCCAACAAGATCATAAACAGTACTTTCCAATTGTCAACAAAGAAAGTCTTTACATCATCTACCATCTCTTTAAAAGAAAAACTCGATTCTCCGCTAGTAGCAGGGGCAGCTTTTGGTTCTACATTTTTATCTGGAGAAGGTTTCTCAGTCTCAGGTGCATTAGCAGGAGTACTTTCTGGCAAGTCTAAGTCATAGTTAATCGTAACATTATTACTAAACCCGACAGTTGGTTCAAAAGGAACCCATCCGATTTCAGGGAACAAAACTTCTACCCAAGAGTGTGCATTATTGTTTGAGACCTCATATAGATCATATTCTGAATCAATACGTTTCTTATGCTCACCTTCTGTATAGCCTTTTACCCACCTTGCAGGTATTCCTAATGAACGGACTAACACGACCATTGAAGTGGAAAAGTTGTCACAGTAGCCCCGCCTTGTTTCAAATAAAAATTGATCAACATAATCCTGGTTTTCTTCTGGTACTGGGACATCAAATTGATCATATACGTAACCTTTTTGACTGAAATACTTCTCTATTGCTTTGACTTTTTCATAATGGGTTTCTTCTTCGGCCGTAATTTCATTTGCTAAATCCTTCACTCGTTGAGGCAGCCCTTCAGGAAGCTGCGTAAATTGATTTATGATCGGTTCCATTTCTGGCATTCCCCGAACATCAATACCTTTAGCACTTCTTAAGGCTTTTAGAGAAAAGTTAGGGTTTTTGTAATCGACTACATACTCATTCAGATTTACTTCTTCATAATTTTGATAGGTTGTAATCTTTTCATTTCCAAAATTCAAGATAAACGTTGTATTATCCCTTTGCACCGTTTGCAGTCCATAAGGATAAACGATGTGTGAGTAGGGTTCTTCTACAATCACTTTTTCAGAATCTATGGGTGTGCTCTCATTCTTTCCACCGAAATAACTAAAGTAATTCATCGGTTCCCCAGACCTGAATGCAACACTTTCTTCAACAGGAGTAGCCTCCCACCCTTTCCCGGTATAGATACTCTTCGTTTCAATCTTCCAATAATGCTCACGCTTCACTTCCGCTTGAAAGATAACAGAATCATCCCCAATAAATGGACCACCAAGAGCAGTATCATCTGTACCATACCCGATTTTACTTACACCTGTCCCTCCTGCCCCATCAGCAAACGACTGTAAAAACGGGACAGGATCCGGCCAAATCGGATCTGCCTTCGGTGCAGCCAAAGCAAAGGTTGAACTGACTCCAACCATAAAAACAAGCGGAATGATCCATCTTTTCGCTTTTATTCGCGAAGGGATCAAGCTTTCTTTATCAACTATTTTTTGTAAAGCAAGAATTCCCATTAAAAGAAATCCGAAAATAATGACTCGTATAATGGAAGCACTGCCGTCGAAAGTCGTAAACGTATCTAGGATTGTAATGTAAACAATGGTCATGATGTAAAATAGTAAAATCGTCTTTTTGATCATGAGCCAATATCGGATCAAATAGGTCATTAACCATAATAGGATAAAGAATAATAAGCTTCTATAGATAAACGAGAGTTCATACCACTCACGACCAATCGTTAGCTTAATATTCTCAATAAAATCCGATAATAAAGGTCCTACCCATACAAAACTGAGAAAGGCTCCATCGATGTATAAAGCTTGAAGAGCATACATAATAAAAATCATTTTTATACAAGCAGAAAGAATCCAATGAACATTTAAATAATAGAAAACAAACGACAAAGCTATAAAAACGACAAAATAAGTGAGACTTCCAGTGTCTGTTACCTCTTGTAATGGCCGTAACCATTCCCACAATAAAAAGAAACCTAATAGGTACAGAACAATGGTTTGAATTTTATTAGATGAATGTGCACTCATGCCTTCTTCACCTCCGCAAAAGCCTCCTCAAATTCTCCTTCAAAGCAGACCTTTACCCAAATCCCTCGAGCTGCTGCCATTGCTTTCAACGCTTTCTCATCTGATGTATAAGGATCCCCTTTTTCCTTTATTAAAAAGATAATGACAGAGCTATTTCGTTTCGCATAATTGTTAACACTTAAAATTAATGGTTTTGTTAGAGTAGAAGTGACAAACATGACAGCTGCCGATTGTTGATAATTAATCCCTTCTCCTTCTAACACTTTTGCTAAATGAAAACGACTGTCCGGGCGCACTTTCGCTAAATGATAGAATAGTTGACTTTGTTGTTCTTCTCCACCACGAATCCCATGAAAAATATGATCTTCACCAATAGACAGCATCCCAATCTGGGCACCCTTTTTAATCACGGCCCGAATGAGGGAAGCAGAGAACGTAGCCATTTGTTCAAAAGCAGGTGAGGCTTGTCTATCTAAAACAAGCAAGATGTCATGGGACTGTCTTTCTTCAAATTCCTTTGTCATCAATTCATTTGTTCTAGCAAAGGTCTTCCAATGAATCCACGAGAACCGATCTCCCGGTTGGTAATCCCTGATACCTGTAGCCATTGTGGTATCCTTTTGGATTTTCACATTAGAATTGGTCATTCCTTGATCATATCGGCTTTCCAATGGACGATAGACCATATCCACAAATGAAGGGTAGACAAGGACGGTATCCTTACATGCTATGGTAGATTCTTTTTCAAAAAGATTAAAGAAATCACCTGTTTTCAAGCGAACATCTGTAAATTCATGCTCTCCCCTAGGTAGTTCGTTGACAGCATACCTCAACCTGATTTCACGTCTGAACCCTGGAGTAATCATTGCTTTCGCTTTTTGATGTGCCGAACGATAAAAAAGCGAAGGAGTCACAATATCGTCTACAATAAGGTAAAAAAGCGGAAAGGGTATATTTCTTCTAATAATAATCGTCACTTCCATTTCATCCCCTGCCTTATAATCATGGGAATGGAAACTTCTCTCTACCTCAAAGTCAGACAGTGGATACATAAAGAGCAATAACGAATACAGGGCAAAAGGGATGAAGCTATAAAAAAGAAACCAGCTCACAAAGCCCCCCTGAAACATGGCATAAACAAAGGCGCTTACTAACAGCACTAATAATAGTAGAAGTTTGGCCATCACCTTTATTCGTTGTAATCGATTCTTCATCCTATCTCACAAGCCTTTGAACGGGAACCGGAATACGAGCAATTACTCTCAGCACAACCTCTTCAGCCGTAATCCCTTCATATTTCGCTTCAGATTTTAGAATGATTCGGTGGGCAAATACATTAGGAGCTAAATATTGAACATCATCTGGAACCACATAATCGCGCCCTTGTAAATAAGCATAGGACTGACAAGCCTTCATTAACGCAATCGATCCACGCGGGCTCGCCCCCAAGTATACATTCGTATGAATTCTAGTTCGATTAGCAATATCGACAATATACTTCTTGATCGTTTCATCGACTACAACTTCTTTTACTTCCTGCTGAAGCATACGTAATTCTTCTAAAGTAATGACCGGTTCTAATTCCTCAATCGGAGGATTTTTCTGAGCACGAGTCAACACTTCCATTTCCTCTAAGGGCTCTGGATACCCCATTTTCATTTTCAAAAGAAAACGATCGAGCTGTGCTTCCGGTAGTGGATACGTTCCTTCATACTCAATCGGATTTTGCGTTGCCATAACAAAGAATGGCTTCTCAAGCTTACGAGATACTCCATCTATAGTGACACTACTTTCTTCCATTCCTTCTAATAGAGCTGATTGGGTCTTAGGAGACGTACGATTAATTTCATCCGCTAAAATGATATTCCCCATAATGGGCCCTGGCCTAAAATGAAATTCCATATCTCTCGGGTTATAAATCGATATCCCAATGACATCTGAAGGCAATAGGTCGGGTGTAAATTGAATTCGTTTAAAGGAAGCTCCTACAGATTTTGCTAGCGCCCTTACCATCATCGTTTTACCGACTCCAGGAACATCTTCCAATAGAACATGTCCCCCTGAAAGAAGTGCTACGAGGCTAAGCTCTGTTACATTCCTCTTCCCAATCATAACCTTTTCAATATTTGCGATAATATCTTCTAATTTCGTTCGCATTATGTCCGTTGACATCTTGTTTTCCCTCCCGAAACTAACCCCATTTAAATAGTGCTTAACTATTATTACTTTCGTTTTAAATTCTAAAAATCCTTTGTCTAATTATAAAAAAATGGTAGAAATTCCAGGAGGTATGTCATTTGTTTTTGGGAGGGAGTTGGATTTGGGGGATGAGTAAAGTTGTTCATTTTTGGATATTAGAGGGTGTTATTTTTGTTTTTGGGGATTTTAACGGTGCCGTGGAACTCTTTTTATACCGTCATTTTTGATTTTGAGGTTTTTCACGGTACCATTGGGATCCTTTCATACCGCCATTTTTGCTTTTCTAATTTTTCACGGCACCATTGAGCTCTTTTCTTACCGTCATTTTTGCTTTTACGGTTTTTCACGGCACCACTACTTTTTTAACTCTCAGCATTCGGAAACTTCCCTGGCTCCAGGCTATCAGTCTCTTTCCTTCATATTTCGGTCATATTCTTCGTTATATCGGTTGAAACTCTGAATATATCGATCGGTTCTTCTATTTTATCGGTCCAATTCACACATATATCGGTCGTTCGACTTTTATCGACATTTTCTGTGCATCATCAAGGTCCATATTTCTATTTTTTCGAACTCATTTGAATAATAAACCGAAATGGTTTCGTATTAAATTTAGTACAAAAAAATGCACAGGAGCTTTCTTGTGTAAAATCTCCTGTGCATTTTATTTTATTTTTCACCTCTATATGGATCCGATTACTATTTCCAAAAATCATCAAAAACCGTAATCGGTGATTGACGTTTATGACGGGTTTTGAGAAAATGCCCTTCAAGTGTCTTTCGAGCTTCTTCCGGGATTTCTTTTCCTTCTAAGTAATCATCAATTTGATCATATGTTACACCAAGTGCCACTTCGTCAGGTACGAGCGGACGATTATCTTCAAGATCGGCTGTTGGTACTTTATTATAAAGATGCTCTGGGCATCCAAGCTCTTTTAACAGCATTCTTCCTTGTCTTTTATTAAGGCGGAATAAAGGTACTAAGTCTGCCGCTCCATCCCCATATTTTGTATAAAAGCCTGTGATCGCTTCAGCCGAATGATCTGTTCCAAGAACTACACCGTTTTTCATCGCCGCAACAGCGTATTGAACCTTCATTCGTTCACGAGCTTTTTCGTTCCCTTTTACAAAATCCGATAACTCAATACCATTCATCTTCAATGTCGCAACACTGGCATCTACTGCAGGCTGAATATTTACTGTTAATGCTACACTCGGTTGAATGAACTTGATAGCATCCTCAGCATCACTTTCATCCTTCTGTTCACCATAAGGAAGACGAATGGCGTAAAATTTATATTCATTAGAGCCCTTTTCTTTATTCAACTCATCAACAGCTATTTGCGCAAGCTTTCCCGTAAGTGTCGAATCTTGTCCACCAGAAATACCTAGTACGATACTTTTTAAAAAAGAATTTTTCTTCAAATATTCCTTTAAAAAATCAACACTGGTGCGAATTTCTGCTTTTGGATCAATTTCTGGTTTTACCATCATTTCTTCAATGATTTGTTTTTGCAGAGAACCCATTATAACACTCCTCTATTATTTCCTTACGTTTATAGTACCAATTTCTTCTTGAAACCAAACATTTTAACCGTGCTGCTGACTCACTTTCTCTTTTACCTGTTGAATATGATCCATTTTATTATTCCAACACTTTTCACTAAGGTCGACAGGATAATCTTCAGGATTCAGTAAACGCTTGTACTCATCCCACAGAAGCTCAAGATTACTCAAAAGATATCCACGAACATCCGAAAGAGCAGGAGTAGAATAAACTAATTCTCCATCTTTAAATATATCTTTATGAAGCTCTCTAGCTTCAAAATTGGTTATAAATTTACTAATAAACGTATGAACAGGGTGGAACATTTTCAGCCTTTCCTCTGCTTGAGGGTTCTCAGCTTCAAGAGCGATATAATCCCCTTCCGATTTATGATTAACGGTATTAATGATTCGATAAACCCTTTTCAACCCAGGGGTAGACACCTTTTCCGCATTACTCGAAATCTTAATCGTATCCACAAGCTCACCTTGATCGTCTTCAATGGAAACTAATTTATAGACCGCACCAAGGGCAGGCTGATCATAACCCGTAATCAGCTTGGTCCCAATTCCCCAAACGTCGATCTTCGCCCCCTGCGCCTTCAGGTTTAAAATCGTATGCTCATCTAAATCATTAGAAGCAATAATTTTTGTATCCTTAAAGCCAGCTTCATCGAGCATCACTCGTGCTTTTTTTGAAAGATACGCCATATCCCCGCTATCCAAGCGAATCCCCTTAAAATTAATCCGATCACCAAATTCTTTTGCTACTTTAATGGCTGCGGGAACACCTGATTTTAATGTGTCATAGGTATCCACTAGGAATACACAGTCCTTATGGCTCTCCGCATATTTTTTAAAAGCGAGATATTCATCTCGGTAAGCCTGTACCATCGAATGGGCATGGGTACCTGACACAGGAATACCAAATAACTTACCTGCTCTGACGTTACTGGTTGCGTCAAACCCACCAATGTAGGCCGACCTTGTCCCCCAAATGGCCGCATCCATCTCATGGGCTCTTCGTGATCCAAATTCCATCACAACTTCATCTTCGACAATCTGCTTAATCCTAGTCGCCTTCGTAGCGATTAACGTTTGATAATTAATGACATTCAGTAAAGCCGTCTCCAACAATTGTGCTTCCGCTAACGGAGCTTCCACACGAAGAAGCGGAACGTTCCCGAATGCAAGCTCCCCTTCCACCATGGATCGAACCGTACCCGTAAAGCGAAGATCTTTTAAGTATTGAAGAAACTCCTCTTCATATCCAACTTCCTCGCGCAAATAAGCAAGATCACTCTCACTGAAACGAAAATTTTGAATCAGTTCAATCACTCTTTCCAATCCAGCAAAAACCGCATACCCATTCCCAAATGGGAGCTTTCTGAAAAACAAATCAAATACAGCCTTTCGATTATGAACCCCGTCATCCCAATAAGCCTTCGTCATATTTATTTGATACAAATCGGTATGTAAAGCAAAGCTATCATCAACATATTTCTCCACGGTGGTCTCTCCTTTAAGTGCGTTCATTATCATTTCTCTCTATTTTAACTAAAAATGGCGCAAAACCGAAATTTTTTAGCACCAGAATTGAGTTTAGGCAGTTATATTAGTATCTTGAACCTGTTCTTTATGCTGTTTATGTAGCTTATGGTATAGAAATGCCCCGTGGACACCTCTTCCATATACAGTGAAAAAAATCGCCATTACAAAAAAACGCCCCATCCAAAAGCTTGAGGTTTGACCGCCCATAGTGAAAAGTAACTGAAGCTGACCGAGAACATAAAGAGCTATAAGGATGACGGCAGCCGTTCGACTCTTTTTAGCAAAAAGCCAGATGATCAATCCTAATTCAAACAGAATATCGATAAAACTGAAGATCCCAAGCCCCGGAATAACCGACTGTCCAAGACCTACTGCGGCCATGGAGTTGAAATCCAAGTGCTATAGAAGATAGGACACCCATGACATTGACTCTTTTTGTTTTAAATAATCTAGATTATAAAAATAAGTGCAGAATATAAACTTAGAAAAAAGAGGAAAGGAGCGATTAGTAATGCAAACTTTTAAATTAGTCTTATAACTAACGTCCTTCCCCACTCTTTATAAGATTTTCAATCTATTACTCGGTACTGGTATTGTATTTATCATTTATCTGTTTTCTTAAATCATCAATTTTCTTTAAGTTCAAATCATGTAAATCGTCCCTAATTTCATCAATTGATTGCTCAGCTAAATCTTCTAATTGATAATTACGCTTTCGTAATTCATCTCTTTGCTCAAAGGTGATTTTTCCTTCTTCTCTAAGCATGTCAATGGAATAGCTAATATTTAGTCTTTGTCTTAATGATTTTGAATTCCAATCATTTGAGAACCCTAAAATATCAAAACTATTATCTACTCGCTGTGCATCAGCATCTCTTAGAGCATCATTTTTCCAGCTTTCCCAATTATCCAATACCTCTTGAGCTCTCTGGAACTCTGTTTTCAGTTGTTCACCGTTTGAAACAGTGGTGTAAATTCCATTTGCACTTTCAGCAACTTGTTGTAACTGTTTTTGAGCTTCTGCATCGACATTGAAACCAATTACATTAATAATAGGAGACACATTTGATCCCGCAAATGATTTGGCTACTTCAACAGGATTCCCATCACACGTTTCAATTCCATCACTGACTAGATAGATAAGATTCGTATTTTTCTTAGCATTTAGTCCTTCGAAGCTAGCCTTTGAGGATTCTAAGGCTCCTGCAACAGGTGTCCACCCACTTGGCTGAAATTGATCTAGTGCCTTATTAAACTCTTCTTGATTGTATGGTTTTAATTTGTAGACCTGTTCTATACTAGAACAAGATTTCTCTTTGTCTGCTTCAGAACCCGTACCTTTATGACCGTAAACCCTTAAAGAAACATTTGCTTCTTCTGGAGCATTAGCAAGAAACTCCTTGATCGCTTCCTTTGCGAGTTCCATTTGTGTCTTTCCACCCTGAGCTACCTTTGCCATACTTCCACTTGAATCTAAGATGATTTCAATATTATAGTTTTCTTTAAATTGAAGTCTTGGATCTTCCATATTTTCGTTACCGAACATAGAGAATTCCCACTTCTTAATCAAATCCTGGGGATCAGCAAAATCAGTCGAAACAAGTGAATAGATATATCGAAAATACTTATCGTAATCCTCTTCTGTCGTATTTCCCTTAAGAACAGGTACCTTTTTCATTAAAGGTAAATAATCTTTTTCGATTTCATCTACCAATATCTCTTGATCTGCATAAGGTCCCGGAGATTGGTTAACTAATTCAATCGTGTTTGTTGGAACTTTAGGTAAGTCTTTGAAAATAGCAGATTGACTTTCGCTACTCTCTTCTGAATTATTCTCATCTTTCTTTGAATCCTTTTCAGATTTGGCATTTGCTTTTTCACTTGAAGCCTGGGAAGATGTAGTCACTTCTTTTTTCTCTTCCTTTTCACCACTGCATCCAGAGGTGATTAATAGTAGGCAAAATAATATTGCAGTAAATTTTTTCATTGGCTAGCTCCTTGTATACTATTGAGTAATGATTTGGTTTTTTTCTTCTGATGCTTTTTTGGTTTATTGATAGTTTTTGGATTAAATTCTTTAAGGTAGTTACTCCTCACTCAATAATCCAAAGTCAGCAAACTTAGAAGTAAGTTGATATGTAGCCGTATTTTCTTTCGGTATTATCTCTAGGAATTCCCAAAGTTCTGGAGTTTATTGAATTCAAGCTGGTAAAAAGAAAAACTAAGAAATAAATTTTCACATTCACTAAAAAGCCATAAAAGAGGTTAAAATTCTTTTACGGTTTCTCTTTACACTAATTTTATGGATTCTATCTATCATTTAATTCTTAAATATATTTGCTTTTAATATTTAAATAAGAGAAAAGTATCTCTTTTGCATCTTTTTAAAGCATGTTATTGAAATTCAACATCAATTCGGTCAACTCGTAATTCTACAGGTTTACCTATTAGGTAAGTATATTCGTAAAAATATTGATCTTCATCGGAAATCTTTAATCCGGCATCGATAAAGTCTTCATGAAGTATACCTCTAATATAATAATTGTAGCCTTCGTTAATACGCTCTATGCTTTTTGTTTCTTCATTTAGTTCATAAACCTCTAACTTATCTAAAATTGTAAAGCTAATTAAGACTGGATAGTAGCTTCCTTCTTCAATTTCATACGGGCAGATGGATGCAAATCCAGTAAATTCATTGCCTTGTATCTCAATTGTGACCTCTTCTTCTATATGAGGATTTAATTTTTTTACTCTCGCAGTATACCTCATACTTTCACCACCTTTAATTCTTTCACTCCAATACACCCTTTAATTATCTGAACTAATAAATCTTACACGTCTACCTATTTCATATTCAGTATCAAAACTACTCGGTCTAATGTTATTTCCATCATAATTTATTTTATCAACAACAAATACTTCTTTCCCTTCTTTTATTACCGTAGCCCATTGGTTTTCTAACTTTTTATATCTACTCAAATTTACGCTACTATAATTGAGAAGATAGGAAAAAACCTAAGAGAGACTCTTCTGAGGGTTAATCCGATGATTTACTACTAATTTTCTTATATCACTATTCAAAAAGTATAAATCTATATTAAAAGTCTTCTTCCCAAGCATCTTTTGCGTCTGTGAGTCTTTCTAATAAAAATTCGTAGAAATTATTAGCTTCTACACTATCATACCCTGAATGGTTATCCCAAGATACCACAGGACATTCACCATTTGATAATTCACTTGTATCTAGACAATACATAAATTCATCACAATCTTCAATAATAACTAAATCTTTATCTAGCCCTAACTCTCTAACCTTTTTTGTATCAGTTACTACTATCGTTTGGTTTAATTTTCCAACCCCAATGATATCAACACCAAAAATTCCGCCACTCCCATAGTTACATAAAAACCATTTATAACTTTTAGGTAAAGTTACCTGAAGCTCTTTTTCTATTTCCTTTATTAAACTTTCCTTAATACCACCAGTAAAAAGACCTGTATCTATATTTTCATTTATTAATCTTTCTATCTCCACTTTACTCATTAATTTATTTTACTCCTTTCGAGATTACTTATTTTTTTCTATTTCACTAGCTCTCCATTTCCAATATTTTAGCCGGAAATTATTGTATTGTTTCTTCAGTCGAGGGTCATTCCTGAAACTACCACCATTTTCAACAAGTCCGTGCAATACTCTCGAATATTCTTGATGCATGTTTTTGGGCAATTCAACCATTGAGCCAGGTTCTCTTTGTATTAAATGATGTAGCTCAATTTTACTTCCATCTTGCCAAATAGGTTGCCTTCCTAATTTCATAAGTTCTAAGTTGGTTAAACCAGTCTTAGGATCTTTTAATTCAATATATCAATATCTTTTCTTTGATAAACCTTTCTACTAATATCCCGTATTTCCCCGTTAACCTTAGTTTCTCCAATATATTCCACAGGTTTATAGTTTTTATATTCTCTACCTGTACTCTTAACCTCATCTTCTTTTTTTGCACCATGATCATTATCATTTTTATTTCCAACTACCCTCGCATCACTACCAGCATTTCCAACATCATCTAACTTTTTAATTGCCTTCAGTGGTTTGACTAAAATACTTCCCGCTGCTAAAAACCTCGCTCCACCCGAAATCTTTTTCTGACTTTCGGGGTCTACTCCCGTCGCAAAGGCTTCAAAGTCCTCCGCATAATCCATCAAGACTTCACCAGATGTAAAATACCATATAGGTCTGATACACTTTGTTTGGAAAAAAGATAACTTCCGATATTACTAGTATAATCCCAAGCCGATGACAGTCCGCCTTTCAAGTCTATCCACGATTGACCAGACAGATGATAGTGAACTTGCGATTTAAAGTTGTCGATCACCTCACCGGATGTAAAATAGCGGAAGCTTTCACTAGCCATTCCTTTCGTATCGGACCACATTTCGCCTGAGCTCACATAGTTCCAAGCATCACTTGTTCCTTTTTTCGTCCCTTCCCATAAACCGAAGAAGGTATCCTTTAATCCGATACCGACTCGCTTAAAGTAATTTTCCACTTCTTTTCCATTCGTTAAGAATTCCCAAAGCTCTGGGTCTGTTTATTTAATGCTCTCTATGTTTTCAATGTTTTTTATTTTCTCTATCTCTTCTTTCCCCAAGCCTTCTTCTTTTAACTTTTCGAGTACTTCTGGGTCAAGCTCGTCTGCTTCTTCTTTTTCAACCCATTCTTCCTTTTCTTCTTCTCCTTCAAACGTGATCCTTTCCATGGATCTCCCTCCCAAGGATTTCCTTCCCATGGGTTGCCCTTCCAAGGTTGTATTTCTGCTGATGTTGTGACAGGTAGAAAGGAGCACTGCAAATGATATCTTTGTAATAAATAGATCCAAAGAAAGTATTAACCATAGTGAAATATAATAATTTTTTGGAAATAAAGTGCCGTTATTAATTCGATTTAAACAGTCAACTCCATATCGCGTCTTGATACTCATAAAAAATGAACGGTTACCTACAAATAACCGTTCATTAAAGTTAAGTTCTTATTCTATTAGTCTGAGTTATTTTCTAACTATGTTAGAAAGGGATTTTCCTTTTTTTTTAAAAAAGTTCAGAACCTACAAGAAATAGCAATTTTCTTAGATTTACTTAAGGTTCATTCTTCACCAGAACCAAAACGGTTGACCTATAGGCTAACCGTTATCTAACTAAAGAATTAATCATCTAGTAAATCATCATCTAAAAATAACTCTACGTCATCAACATCTATTTTCTGATCTACAGAAGTATTCTGGCAAATTTCCAATTTATTAAGAAAGTCTAGAAATGATTCTGAAACGAGATATAAATTATCCCAATACAGATTAATGTCATTTGTAACTATATCTTTCCCAACCATTAATTTAGCTTGAAGTTCATTTTCATGGTCCCAGAAATATATCTTCCCAAAAGTATCTTCTTTTACACCTAAACAAATTAAATTCCCAGCTGGGCATTCGCCAATAGGGATTAAACAATTGGGTATTTGGTTTTCATAACATTCTATCTGTTCAGAAATATTATCCTGACCACTCAATCCATAAAAACCTTCAAAGTATTGCGTACCCTCCGTTGTTGTCCAAGGTGATGACTCTATCGGTTTAAATCTTACCTCATTATCAAAAAAAACCTCATTATAAATTAGTAGAAATTCTTTAAATTCATTTGGAATAAATATGTCATACTTCTTATCAATATTATTTAAATTTTCACTTCTATAGGTATCGGAAAGAACTTCCTGTGGTTCAATTCCCAATTTTGATAATGATTTTTTTATTTGACTTTTATAATTGTTTTTCAATTTAGTAACCTCCTCTTAAGTCTGAAGCTGAACCAATATGCGGTATGTTTTTATGCAATTTTGTAGCTATTAATTGTATAGTTTTGTTATCCGAATGGTGTGGAGTTAAACCTTTTTTCCTCAACCATTTTTTAGCTTGATTACGACTATCAAAACCTTTTGCTTTCATTATTTTTTCATATACCAATTTGAAATCATTATCAGAACCGTTAAGTTGGCCATCCTTAAATTTAAGTTGCCCCTTTGACCAAGGAGAAAAATCAGGTCTATCGTTTTTAAATTCAACTGATTTACCACCTGTTACCTCTAGAACGTCCTTATTCTCTGAATACCATTTTCCATTCCCAGGCTCACCTTCCCATTTTCCATTAGTCCTTGGCAACCTTGATCTTGGATTATCTTCCTTATTATCACCTTCTCCTTTACCATCATCCCCCTTATCCTTCTTCACTGTATCCTCTGCAGCATTTCCAACATCATCTAACTTTTTCAAGACTTTCAGAGGTTTGACTAAAATACTTCCTGCTGCCAAAAACCTCGCTCCACCCGAAAGCTTTTTCTGGGTTTCAGGATCTACACCTGTTGCAAAGGCTTCAGTATCCTCAACATAATCCATCAAGAACTCACCGGATGTAAAATATCCATATAAGTCTGATACACTTTGCTCGGAAAAAAGATAACTTCCGATATTACTAGTATAATCCCAAGCCGATGAAAGTCCGCCTTTCAAGTCTTCCCATGATTGACCAGACAGATGATAGTGCGCTTTCGATTTAAAATCGTCGATAAGCTCACCAGAAGTAAAGTAGCGAAAACTTTCACTAGCCATACCTTTCGTATCAGACCACATTTCCCCTGAGCTTACATAGTCCCAAGCATCACTTGTTCCTTTTTTCGTCCCTTCCCATAAACCGACGAAGGTATCCTTTAATCCGATACCGACCCGCTTGAAGTAATTTTCCACTTCTTTACCATTCGTTAAGAATTCCCAAAGCTCCGGATCTGTGTATTTAATGCTTTCAATGTTTTCTAGATTTTCTAGGTTTTTTATATTCTCTATCTCTTCTTTCCCCAAACCTTCTTCTTTTAACTTTTCGAGTACTTCAGGGTCTAGCTCGTCTGTTGCTTCTTTTTCTACCCATTCTTCCTTTTCTTCTTCGCCTTCAAATGTGCTTCCTTCCCATGGATCTCCCTCCCACGGATTTCCTTCCCAGGGGTTGCCTTTCCAAGGTTGTATTTCTGCGGATGTTGTGACAGGGAGGATGGTCATGCTGAGGAGGATAGCCATAAAGGTACATATCCAACGATTTCTTTGTTATTCATAAATGCAAAAAAAGTATTAACCATAGCGTAATATAATAATTTTCTGAAGATAAAGGGCCATTAATTCGATTTTAAACAATCAACTCCATATCACGTCTTACTATTCTCTAAATAATAAATGAACGGCTATCTTAAAAGATAACCGTTCATAAGTTATGCTCCCTCTTTTTAAACTAACTTATTAAAACTTTACCAAAGCCATTTAAAGTTTAATTAACCAATATAAGAAATCTAAAAATCTAAATCTTTTTCGTTCCCATCATAATCTACTAACATTGATCCTTCATCTAAAGCATCCATTAACCATTCTACAAAACTATCCCAGCTTCTAGAAACAGTTTGACTTTCTCTATCCCATTGTACTATCCTCGCATCATATTCATTACCCCCTTCTAAATCCATGCAAATAGTATCACCATAATTCAAGTCCGCAATAATTAAATATTTGTCTGGCATCCCATGTGGCCTTCGTTCCTTTTTAAAAGAATCGTTTAAATAAGAACCACCTCTTTGTTTTGTACCAGAAGAATGGGTATATATCTCTGATAATACTGTTCCGGGTATAAATAGTTCACCACCGTTGCACACTTGAAGAAAGTCTTTATATATTCTAGGGATTTGAATGTTAAGTTCAATTTCAAGTTTACTTATATCAGCTAATTCAACCTCTTTATTTAAACTATGGACATTATCTGTATATTTATTTATCTCTTCAAAGAAAGGTCGTAAATCATCATTTTTAGAATAAAAATTCCCTGACATTTATAAAGCCTCCATTTATTTAGGTTTCCAAGGTATTTCGTCTTCAAATTCTATCATAATTCCATTCTTTGGAACATAGTAACCATTAGTAGGATTATGGTAGTTTCCTCCATGAGCGTCTAAATGTTCATTAACATCCATATTTCTTCCTTTTAAAAACTGAATATTATCTGGATCGCCAGCAAAGTTAGGATATTCGTTAGCTGACTTCATATGCTGCCCCTCGTATCCTTTTACTTTTCCTGTCTGAAGTAACTCTCGTTTTTCCTCAGGAGTCCAGTTTCTTGTTCCCTTTCCTGTTTTTAGAACTAACTCTTTCTCTTGTTTCCAGGCTTGACGAACAGCTTTTTGTCTAAGAGCTGAAAATTGTTTATCAGTTATCCATTGCCCATTAACTTTATACTGTTTTTTACCATCAACAATCTGTATCTTTTCTTCAGCTTTTACCGGAGCTTTAACCCCATCTTTTTCCTCAATACTATTATTCTCCTCATCCTTCTTAACTACCCTAGCATCACTCGCCGCTTCTCCAACTTCATCTAACTTTTTTAAGCCTTTCAAAGGTTTAAATAAAATACTTCCCGCCGCTAAAAACCTCGCTCCACCGGAAATCTTTTGCTGACTTTCAGGATCTACCCCCGTCGCAAAGGCTTCAAAGTCCTCCGCATAATCCATCAAGACTTCACCGGATGTAAAATACCCATATAAGTCTGATACACTCTGTTTGGAAAAAAGATAACTTCCGATATTACAAGTATAATCCCAAGCCGATGACAGTCCGCCTTTCAAGTCTTCCCATGATTGACCAGACAGATGATAGTTCATTTTCGCTTTAAAGTCGTCGATAACCTCACCAGATGTAAAATAGTCGAGGCTTTCACTAGCCATCCCTTTCGTATCGGACCACATTTCTCCTGAGCTAACATAGTCCCAAGCATCACTCGTTCCTTTTTTCGTCCCTTCCCATAAACCGGCGAAGGTATCCTTTAATCCGATACCGACCCGTTAAGAATTCCCACAGCTCTGGGTCTGTGTATTTAATGCTTTCTAGGTTTTCAATGTTTTTTAGTTTCTCTATCTCTTCTTTCCCCAAGCCTTCTTCTTTTAACTTTTCGAGTACTTTAGGGTCTAGCTCGTCTGTTGCTTCTTTTTCAACCCATTCTTCCTTTTCTTCTTCGCCTTCAAATATGCTTCCTTCCCATGGATCTCCCTCCCACGGATTTCCTTCCCATGAATTTCCCTTCCAAGGTTGTATTTCTGCTGATGTTATGACAAATACACACATTACCCATTGTTTATCGTCACGAGCATGTGCTATCTCGTTAATTTATTAGCTATGCATCATGCATTAACTATCCCTGCCATTTAAAATGTCTTCTCGCCCAATTCTCGTTCTTTTTACGTTATCGCAGCATTAAAATAAAACTCCATGAGGGTATCACCTTCATGGAGTCTCTATTTTTAAACTATATCATTATTCTTTTTGTCCAACTCAATATTTAAATTGTCTTTAGTTCACTTGCCTTATGTGTTTCCGATATATGACAACCTTTCGTATAACTAGCTTTGGCACTGGAGAGTGCTCTAAACAAGTTACCTTTCCTCTCTGCACAAATGAATATACTGACCAAATTCAGGAAATACATCCCAGTTTCTTTCTAGGGTATCGCTAGTCTCGCGCTCCTCGACTGAACCGGTCTTAAAGTCTCTCTTTTCCATTGCTATATAGCCATCTTCGCGGAAGCCCAAAATCAAACTACTTACTTCCTTATCAGTTTCTTCATTATATTCCCAATACATTGCTGTTCTTAAAAAAATCTTATTATCACTTATAACTTCAAAGTCATAATTTAGATACTTACGAGTGAAATCATCATAAAAACTTACCGAAACCCATTCATTTGTTATATTTACAATATATTTAGGTTTTTCATCTTCAGTTAATACCACCGTATATGGTTAATGTTTTTGATGGCATGTGTATGCAGTACGGTCATCAAGAATGTTCCAAGGCTTCTTTTTGATATCCGACCATTCGTCACAATAATAAACTATCATAGTCAATTATACACCTTCTCCTTAATATCCCTAATAATAATCCTGTTTTTTGTTGCTTCATCAAGAATTGTTTGAGGAATTGGTTTATTTCGAACTGGTCCTTCTAATTTAATTCATCTTTAAGTCGCCCTCCTTTGAGAGCGTTTGGATTAAAAGTATCATTTGATATTTTAGAGCCTGAAGGATAATTTTTTTGTAATTTCATTTACGTATCTCTTAGCTGTCTTTTCTTGCACTTCACTAAGTTGAGTAAATTTTTCTTGATGCTATTTCCTTATTAGGTGCATATGAGTCAACTACATACTTTTTGCCCCCTACTTCTTTTGTTTCTAACTCTACCTCATTTTAAGGGTAACGAGGACAATTTTGTTTTTGATAATTTAGATTTGAGCCACTTTTATACAACATGATCACATAAAAAATGAGCCACATGATTTCCAAT
>JANAVG010000002.1 GCA_024213275.1 Rossellomorea sp. BNER | reverse complement strand
GCCAGAGAAAACCGATTGTGTATATGCACAAAGAATAATCTTCATCATCATGCGTGGATGGTAGGCAGGACAGCCCGTTCCCTTAATAAATGAAGCGAAAGCTTCTTGAGGAATTTGTTCAACGAGGTCATGAACTGTAAACGCAATATCATTTTCTTGAAGAGTAATCGATAAATCCAGGGGCAAAATAATCTGATTCATGTTATAATTTTTAAACATAAGGACACCTCCGATGGTTATTGTGTGGTAACTCTAATTTTATCAGAGGTTGTCCTTTTATTTGTACAAAAATTTCACTTCATTATAAAAAGAGTCTGTGAGAAGATTGCACCTTCTCACAGACTCTTTTCATTTATTCACTGGTTTTGTCCCAGCCTCATTACGATAATAAATTATTTCGTGCTTGGATGTGGATTATCGACTACTTGCAAAACTTTAGTTGAGGATTCCATTTCGCTTTGACAAAGAGGGCAAAGTGGATCTTCTTCGCTTTTGAAATTGTCACGAACCCACCCTTTACAATCTTCAGCTGTACAGCACCAAATTTTGGTTTCTTCTGTTTTGATTTCTTCTTCATTTCTTCTGCCAAATGCCATAGGATATGACCTCCTTGTATCGTTACAAAAATAGCTACCCAAATCAAAGGGTAGCTATTTTATATCTGAGCAGACCGTTATTATAATTTTACAACGTTAGCTGCTTGAGGACCACGGTTACCTTCAACAACTTCAAATTCTACACGTTGACCTTCGTCAAGAGATTTGAAGCCTTCACCTGTAATAGCACTGAAGTGTACGAATACGTCGTTTTCGCCTTCGATTTCGATGAATCCGAATCCTTTTTCTGCGTTAAACCATTTAACTGTACCTTGTTTCATGAATAGAAACCTCCAAAAATAAATAAAAAATTAATATGCTACTTTTTAAATAAAAATTCACATATTATAAAAAGTACCGACGAAGTGCGATCACTCTTTATAATATGTGAATAGCTTCGGTAAATTTTCAAAATCAGTTATCAATCTAACTAGCTTATATCCTATTATACAACATATCCACGATTTGTCAAATGAGTTAAAAAAATTGCATCGTGGCTATTCAAAAAGCGGTCAGGAATAACCATGTTCGTCCATATATAGAAGAGGATTTGAGAGTTCCCTCTATATATGGACGTTCTTGTCCTGAATTGTTGGTTTTGCGGGAGCCTCAAGTTATAATATATTATTTTTTATTTCTTTTACGCGCCGAAGAGCTTTTCGTTCCTCCCGGTAATTCAACATTTGTCGTACCTTGACCCTCTACTTGTGAAGATCCAAGTCCCGCTTTTGATGGGTCCTGCTTTTTCTTACTCATCGCTATCACCTCGAAAAATAGTTTGTGGAATCGTCTCTAGTTTTATGTATCTTTACACAAATTAATCGGCGACCTCATTTTCCAACCATCTATTTGAAAATCACCCATTTTTACAAGGACATACTCAGCTAGCTGATGGTATAGGCTCTTCATCTCATCTCTTTGTGATAACTCCAAAGCGCTTTGGAATTTCCTTGAGAAGTCTTCGTCGGGAAAAGCCTGTTTTCTGTATTTTTTAAGAAAACTTTGTTCTGAAAGGTAAGATTTAATTTGATAGGGAGGAATTGTTTCTATGTTCAAAAATTGACAATATGCATTAAAAAGATGTGATAATGCATGTGAATAGATAAATTGAAAATCTTGCCTTCCATTTTCGTAGGTATCCTGTAAATTATCAAGAGTGTCCCAAATTGAATACTTTATAAACTCTAAGGTTGTAGAACTTATGGCTTCATATTCCTTTTTTATCCACTCTTCTCCTTCTTCCTTTAACTGCTTAACTATCCCAAATCGGTCAAACAATATTTCCCCTGTTGCAAATTGAACGGCGGCATGACTTTTGCGGTCTTCAAAATCCTCTAAAAAATAGCTCTTAATTTGATTAGGTGGATTAATAAAATACTCTATTAAATATTCCCCTATGTATAAATTTCCTCTTTCCCTCCAACTCGTACCTTCTTTCAATATAATATGTACATCAATATCTGAATGTGGAGTTGGATTACCTGTTACATAACTGCCGCAAACAAGAGCCCCAATGGCCGAATCATCCTTCTCCCATTGTTTCAAAAATTTATTTAAAGCCAATTTCCATTCCTGCATTTTTCCCCTACCATTGATATGACCTGAATCATTCTTCCATAACAAAATAAGAGTGCTATCACTACTCGAAAATACTTTGCGACATTCGGATACTAGGCTATATCAAATCCTAAAAACGAAAAAACCCAATTCATAATGGTAGAATCATCTTCAATTAAGAAACACTGGAGTTGTGTGGGTAAATCATCAATAGGCATCCATGAGACCACCGCCACTATATTAGAAACATAATCCAGTAGATATAGATCTTTTTGAGTACGGATAAAAAGGATTTTTGGGAATTTTTCGTTTTTGTAGCCTTCAAACACAATAAGGTCTAGGGGGAATGATTCATAAATTTTCATGATATCATGAAGTGACAAATGGTCAGAAGAAGCTTGTAATGATAATCTTCCCCCACCCTCAACGGATGACACGACTGCTCCTGCTTCAAACTGCTTTGAGCTATCGGTATTCACGGATTCTAATTGAGGTGGTCCTCCGTGTCCGTGGTGTTTTATGGTTCCTATTTTTAAACCTTTGTTAGATCCAAATGAAATGAGCTTTTCAGAAAAAGTCGTTTTCCCACTATTTTTATACCCTACTAATCCAATTATTTTCTGATTTCCCACATTTCTTCACTTCCTTTACGGTCTTCTAGCAGAAGGGCATCTACCATGTCACCTTGTTTAAACCCTCTTGTCCCTCCAGGAAGAATCATTAAAGCATCTGACTTTGCTAATGAGGAAACCACATTCGATTTATCTAAGCCAATAGGCTCAATCAGAACACGACCAGAATTGTACTGGAGTTCACCTCTGACGAACCTAGTAAATGGATTCGCTTTTGGAAAATCTTTATTTAGGATCGCTTTAACACATCGAACATATGGGGAATCACTATAATTCCAGTAGCGAATGATTGGTCGTACAAAAAGTTCAAATCCAACATAACATGCAGATGGATTCCCAGAGAGACCAAATAAAAGTTTCCCCTCTCTTTCAGCTACAGTTGTTACACTCCCAGGTCTCATTGCTACTTTATTAAATAATTCTTGGGCATTGATCGATCGATAAACTCCAGGAAGATGATCATAGTCTCCAACAGACACACCGCCTGTTGTGATAATAAAATCACATTCGTATAAAGCTTTTTGAATAAGTTCTGACAAGTCTTCTAAGTCGTCACCAATCTGACCATAATAGTTAACAATTCCTCCTGATCTCTTTATTTGGGAGGAGACCATATGAGAATTACTATTTCTAATTTTCCCTGGTTTTAGTGGTTCATCAACATTTAAAAGTTCGCTACCGGTTGCAATGAGACCAATAATCGGTTTTTTAACTAGCGGCACTTTTGAGTAACCGAATGTAGCTAATAACGCTTTTACACCAGGATTAATATACGTACCTTTCGAAACAATCTCAGTACCTTCTTTAACGTCTTCTCCTTTAAAAGAGATGTTTTCCCCTGGCTTTAATCTTCTTTTAATTGAAATGAATTTGCCGTCTTCTTTTTCGATAACCAATTCTTTCATAATCACTGCGTCGGCACCCTCTGGAATTGCTCCACCTGTCATGATTTTTGCTGCTTGATTTTTCCCTACTGATTTATTTGATATATTCCCCGCAGGTATTTCATCAATCACCTTAAAATCTAATGAGTTATTCGATGAAAGTATTTCTGTATCTTGTGATCTAATCGCAAAGCCGTCATAGGGAGAACGATCAAATGGTGGTACAGGGTGATCTGCGTAAATTGGATTAAATAAATAGCCATCATCACATTCAGAAAAGTTCACTTCATTTTTAATTCCTCTTTGCTTCCACTTCATTACGGTTTCAACTGCTTGATGAACAGAAATGGGCTTTCTCTTTTCACTCAATTTATAACTCCCCTTTAGTCTCTGAATATAAATGAAGTAAGCAAATGCTTAACATAAAATTTCTCACATAAAGATAATCAACAAATAAGTGAATGAATCTTATTTGAAATTTCCCTGTTGTTAATCTCATCTCAAGATTTTTAAACCTACCCACCAATAAAAGACATCTCAATTTTCCTTTTTTCCGAAGCTCTTTCTTTTCTTAAATCTGAATATCGATCATCCCTGCTTCTCCAAATATCTGAAACCTCTTTTAACAGCGATTCGTCCATTAAGTTTGATTTTAAAAGCTTTTTGAGATTAAACCCTTTAGATGCAAATAAACATGTATATAAATTTCCATCTGCAGATATTCTTGCTCTCGTACAGCTTGAACAAAAAGACTCTGAAACAGAGGAAATGAAACCTATCTCAGTGCTCGTACCTTTATATTGATAGCGCTTTGCCACTTCACCATAGTAATTTTCTTCAAGTGGCTCTAGTTCGAATTGGGTTCTTAAGCTCTCCAAAATATTGTTCATTGATACAACTTTTTCCCAATTCCATCCGTTATGATTTCCTACATCCATAAATTCAATAAATCTTAAGGTGATCCCCCTCTCTTTAAAATAATTTGCCATTGGTAGTATCTGAGAATCATTAATTCCCTTTTGAACTACCATATTAATTTTAATACTAAAACCTAAATCCTTTGCTTTATCTATTCCTTTTAAAACTGATCTATGACTAATTCCTCGACCATTCATTTTTTGGAATAATGTGTCATCAATTGAATCTAAACTGATATTTAATCTTCTTAACCCAGCATGATAAAGTGCCTCAGATTGTTTCATTAAAAAGACACCATTTGTTGTAAGTCCTATATCTTCAATACCGTTTATTTTTATAAGTTTTTCGATTAATTTCGGCATGTCAGGCCTTAATAGAGGTTCTCCACCTGTAATCCGAAGCTTTTTAACACCTATCCCAGCAAAAGCCTTAGCTAACCGCTCAATTTCATTAAAAGTTAAAATCTCTTCCTTCTTCAAAAATGGATAATCAGAACCAAAGATTTCAGCCGGCATGCAATATTTGCAACGAAAATTACACTGATCTGTCACTGAAATCCTTAGATCTCGTAAGGGTCGCTGATAAATATCTTGTATTTGATTCATAGAATCCCCTTCTTTTATAGAAACTTTACTAATATTCTAACAGATTCATAGAAAAAAGCAGAATCCCTAAACAATTTAATCATTTAATTATGAACCTTTTCTATCAATCAGTTGCGCTCTCATATGACGTTACATTTGCTTCCATTTAGGTTAAAATGATTCATAAGCTACTTACATAGAGGAGAATTAGATATGCCAAAAGGAAAATGGTTTCGTGCAGGTTATGGAATTGCTTTACTCTTATTAATTGTATACTTGGGAAGTTTAGTTGATTTTATCTTTACCCCTATTACCGTAATCGTGACAACTTTATTTGCTCCAATTATCATTGCAGGTGTCCTTTATTACCTATTACGACCACTTGTCCTATTTCTATCACGATATATTCCACGATCGCTCTCCATTATACTAATTTATTTAATGGGGATTGGGATCATTACAGCATTAGTGTACTATCTGGGACCACTATTACAAAGACAGATTAATGGTTTAATTAACAATACTCCTCAGCTTGTTGATGATATTCAACATTTACTATTAAATTTAAAGCAAAACGATTTAATAGAAAGATTCCAAGAGGGACAAAATTTTTCTTTCGAAGAAATTGCGCGAAGATTTACTGATGAACTCAATGCGTTCCTGTCCACTTTAGGATCAAATATTATAAAAATCATCTCTACTGTTACAAGCATTCTTGTATTGATTGTGATTATTCCATTCGTTCTCTTTTATATGCTTAAGGATGGAGACAGGTTACCACAGTATGTATTAAAACTGGTGCCAAAACAGCATGAAAAAGATGGGAAAAGAATACTAAAAGATATGGATGATGCACTTAGCTCATATATACAAGGGCAAATTATAGTAAGCCTTTGTGTGGGAGTATTAATTTACATTGGCTTTCTAATTATTGGCCTTGATTACTCTTTAGTACTCGCTTTAGTGGCGATGTTTACTAATGTTATCCCTTTTGTCGGGCCATTTATCGGTACCATTCCAAGTTTAGTAGTAGCGTTTTTAGATTCACCGTTGATGGCTTTATGGGTACTTCTTGTGGTCATTGTTGTCCAACAAATTGAGAGTAATTTTATATCTCCCCAAGTTATGGGAAAAAAATTGGATGTACATCCTTTAACAATCATCCTTTTATTGCTCGCAGCCGGAAACTTTGCCGGGCTATTAGGCTTAATTTTAGCTGTGCCAACATATGCTGTCTCTAAAGTGATTGTAGTAAATGTGTACAGATTTATCCAAATACGAAGAATAAGTAAGGAATAGAAGGAATTATGATTTACAGACTATCAGCTTTTCTGATGTGTTTCTTTTTATTGACAGCATGCCAAACAGAAATGCCTTCAAAAACACTGACAGTAGCGGCTGCATCCAGTTTAAATAATGCTTTTAACGAACTCGGACAAGCGTTTGAGAAAGAATCGAACATAACCATTCATTTCAGCTATGCGTCATCAGGTCAGCTTACACAACAAATTAAACAAGGAGCACCATTTGATGTATTCGCCTCCGCTGAGATTTTTTATTTGAAAGATCTTGCGGAGAGCGGTTTTGTTGATCATAATACAATTTCTACTTTTGGCGAAGGCCGATTGGTTCTATATCACCCCGATCAGCCTAATTCCATTGAGGACTTTAATGTATTATTAGACAATAATGTTCACCATATTGCAATTGCTAACCCTGAATTTGCTCCTTACGGTAAAGCTGCTACTGAATTTCTTAAAGAGATCAATCTTTATGAACAAATACAAGAAAAGGTTGTGTGGGGTGAAAACATCCGTCAAACCTATCAATATGTAAAAACTGGGAATGCCTCTTTTGGAATTGTTGCAAGCTCCCTTCTTAATGAAAATGATCATTATTCTAAAATTGATTCTAAACTTTACAATCCGATTGAACAATCAATTGGCGTCATTTCATCCTCTCCAAATAAAGAGGTGGCTACAAAGTGGTTAAATTTTCTTAAAAGCAAACAAGCACAAGACATTCTTGAAAAATATCGTTTAGGTTTAAAGGAAGAATCGTAAATGACTATTTATCAAACACCTTTTTTTCTCTCATTAAAAATTGCTTGCCTATCTACCTTTTTTACCTTTTTAGTGGCAATTGTATTGGCTTGGATTTTTGCATACAAAAAATCCTATCTTACTCAAATTATTTCAGGACTCACCACTTTGCCACTTGTTTTACCTCCGACGGTACTCGGCTACTATTTATTAGTATCAATTGGGAATGAGAGTATGATTGGGAAATTGTATATGAATTTATTTGGAAACACACTTGTATTTTCACAAACTGCGGCAGTAATTGCTGCTAGTATTGCATCATTACCTTTAATGATACGTCCCTTTCAAATCGCATTTGAATCTATTGGTAAAGAAATTCGTGAAGCGGCAAAAGTGGATGGTGCCAATTCATGGATTATTTTCAGAAAAATCGTAATACCCTTGTCATACAAAGGACTACTGGCTGGGATTATATTGGGGTTTGCTAGAAGTTTAGGTGAATTCGGCGCAACTTTAATGGTCGCAGGAAATATTCCAGGCAAAACTCAAACACTTTCCATTGCCATTTATGACGCCGTTCAAGCGAATAATTGGAGTGCGGCCAACATGATGGTGATGACACTTAGTGGAATATGTATAGCAATAATCCTTTTCTCTTTTCCTCTCGAGAAAAGAGAAGCAAACTAAAGTGGACTTGGTTGTCCCGAAGACAAGTGATCCGGAACCACACCCCAAACATATAGAAGAAACATTCAAAACATCTTCTATACTTGGATAATCAATGTCGCTCCGAATCTCTATTGAGACAGCCAAGGCTTTTTTTATTACTGCAAAACTTTCTTAACACTTTCCTCGTTCTTAATATCTACTAGGTTGTCATCACACATAATAATCAAACCGTGATATATTTGAAGATCATCATCACATGCTTCACAAAATACCTTTTCACTTGGATTCCAAAATGCAACGGTATGATAATTTTTATGTTTTAAATACGTAAAATCCTTTTTTAATTTTCCGATCTTTTTAATATATTGATCTATTGTATCGCTTTTGGATTCACACTCGAAAACTGCTGTTATATCTTTACGCCAATCATCAAAAAACCACCAGGGTTCTGATTCCCCTTTAGTCTGAATGATTTTCCATTTCCCCACCATTCACACCCCCCTAAAAGATGAATATCTCTAAAAAGTGTACAAAAGTTCAGTAATAAAATAAACCTATATGCACTTGTCCATGATGAAATCTAGAAAAGTAGACAAGTTCCTTGATGAAAGAGCATAGGATAATAGAAATAATAAGGGGGGAAATTCTATGAAATTTATTGTATTAAAAAAGGGGTCAGTAGTTTTATTAATTGTAGCTTTAGTAATTATATCCATAGGAACTATTTGGTTTTTACTTCCAGATAACTCATATCCTACTGTCTCCATGGATGGTAAACCTAATAAACAAGTCATACAGCTTGTTACGGGTGAATTCAAATCTGAGACTGATGATGGTAAAGAAATTGAAGTTTACCGCTGGGATCCCAGTACTATTTTTGTAGAAAAAGGGGAAGAAGTAGAATTACGAATTTTAGGAGTAAATGGACATGAACACCCATTCTACATAGAGGGAACAGATGTGAAAGGAACCGTTCAAAAAGGAAAAGAAACAGTCGTTACCGTTACATTCGATAAAGAAGGTACCTACCGCCTCATATGTAACACCCATCAAACTCTCGAAAATAACGGACCAATGGTTGGTTATATAGTTGTTGATTAAACAAATGCGGAAGCGCCTCGAACAGCCCTGGCAAGCATAAGTCCAATCACCAACAAGGTAGGGTGCCTTTTCCCTTCCTTGGTGATTGGACTTATGTCTCGAAGGGCCAGGCGCTGCAACTGAACAACTCTAAAGCAAAGCCTCTAACAGGTTATGAAATAAAAAGTGATCGGCCAGTTGATACGAAGTGATGATGCTCCTTACTTCATTTCCAACTGGCCTATCCGTTATTATAGTTGTTTTCCGATGTAAAAGCCGATAAAAGCTAATAGGACACCAAAGAAATAGGTTGCGAATATATACCCGATAAAAGTGCGAAGTTTTTTCTGATTAATAAGCCTTATTGAATCAAGTTTGAAGGTAGAAAAAGTCGTAAAGCTTCCTAAAAAACCTGTGCCTAACAATGCTAAAGTATATCCCCCAATGCCATACCCAATTATATAACCTAATAGAAAAGAACCAAGTATATTAACGATAAACGTAGCTAATGGAAACGAAGAATGAAATCTTTTTCTAATGAATATTCCAAATCCATAGCGTAAAATGGCACCTAGGAAGCCTCCCAAACAGATTAATAGGAAATTCATCGATTTACTTCCTTTCGTTTCGTGTTCATTTGGTATCCCATGAATGACGACAGTAATCCACCAATTAAGCTTAATAGAACATATAATACTCCTAATAGATATTGGCCATCTTCAAATAATTGTACCGTCTCCACACTAAAGGTAGAAAAAGTTGTAAACGACCCAATTAAACCAGTACCTATTGCCGTCATTAATTGAGGGGGATATTTTTTTCCTTCGATAATTGAATACGTTAACCAACCTAAAATAAATGAACCTATATAATTCGTTAGTAAAGTTGCAATAGGAAATGAAGTCGTTATCATATTAAAGGTTATTAAACTGATACCATAGCGTAAAAGGCTCCCTATTGCCCCACCCACTCCAACTAATAAATAGATCATTTGAACTTCTCCTTTGATAAAAATGAAACCTTTCTATAACCTTATACGTAAATAAGTTGTGTCCTTAAAATATATTAAGGAATACGTCATTAAACTCAATTATAAAGGTGAACTGTTTTGATTACATTATTATTTGAAACAAGTACTGATTTAATTATTTATCCAATTTATATAGGCTTTATTTTTAGTCTATTAATTTCATTTGCTTGGAGTTGGTTAGAACTTCATTCTTTCCAAAACCAGTATAGACATCAAAATACGAATAACCATTTTGTTCAACAAATAAACACCATTCCAATAAATGGAAATTATTTCCTGTTTTCAATCATTCGATGGATTTCCATGCACATTAGATCTATTCTCTATGTCAGTGATGACGATGAATTCCCTTTCCCCTCATTAAAAGCTATGTAATCTTTTATAATGAGGAGGAAAAAATTTGAAAAAGAAAATTTTTACACTATTAATTTTTTTATCTACTGTAATGTTGTTATCTGGGTGTTCAAGCGCATCTGAAAAAGGAACATTATTTCACGATTATCTAGTTCAACCATTTGTGACTGCCATACACGAGATTGGCTTATTTTTTAATGGAAATTTTGGACTTTCCATCATTACGATCACTCTTATTATTCGGTTGATCATGCTTCCGTTTATGATGAGAAATTATAAGAATCAGCAAAACATGAAAGATAAAATGGAGCTGATTAAACCTGAGCTAACTTCTATTCAGCGAAAAATCAAGGAAACAAAAAATCCTGAAGAACAAAGAAAACTTCAACAAGAAATGATGCAACTTTACTCCAAACACGGGGTGAACCCATTAAATATGGGCTGTTTACCGTTGATTTTACAAATGCCAGTATTAATCGGACTTTACTATGCAATACGTACATCCGAAGAAATTGCCAGCCATTCGTTCTTATGGTTTAATTTAGGTCAACCAGACATTCTTATGCCCATTGTTGCAGGTGTCATTTATCTAATTCAGGCAAAAGTTTCTCTTATTGGTATACCTGATCAACAACAAAAGCAAATGAAAATCCTTAGTTATATGTCACCCATTATGATTCTTATCTTCTCCTTCAATGTACCTGCTGCCTTATCTCTTTATTGGGCAACAGGAGGAGCATTTTTAATTTTACAAACATTGCTTGCTAGAAAATTTTATTTTAAAAAAACGAATAACGAATTGATTAAAAATCACAATGTCTAGTCATAAGGGCTGTCTCCAATTGGAAACAGCCCTTAAAATATTAAATATTCTGTTCACGATGGCGAAACATTGCAATTCCTGCAATAACCAACAAAATAAAATATAAAATTATCGGATAAAAAATAATATCTTTATTGAAATTTTCCGGTACAACATGTCCATTTGTAGCGGATACAGTTGAATCTTCTCTATTTCTATTCGATTTAGCACTTGCTAATTTAATTGAGTAGATCTCTTCATTTAAAGAATTTAATAATGTTAGTTTACCTTCCGGTGACAATTTTTCAGTGACCTTACCTTTCGTAGGGTGGGTATAAAGGAGATTGTCTGTTAGTTTATAAATGTCTTTACCATAAGTAAACTGTGTATCTTCAGGAATTATACTTCGAGTGAATCCTTTTAATCCATAATCTAGCAAAGATTTGGTATCTCGATAGATTGCCTTTTTTGATTGGGCATTCATTGTTACGACTGTAACTGAGAGTTGGTTATTTTCGGCAGTAGTAATGAGCGTGTGTTTTGCTTCATCTACAAACCCATTTTTTCCACCTGTGACTTCAGGGTAAGGAATTTCATCAATTAACATACGATGATGATTTATTAAAGTCGTTTCCCAGCCTTCTCCAGACCACGGAAGCTCTTCGATTGAAAATAGTTTTTTAAACTCCTCATTTTTCATTGCATAATTTGTAATCTTTCCCATATCATAGGCAGTTGTATAATGATTTTTATCATACAGTCCATGCGGGTTAGTAAAATGAGTATTATTTACTCCAATCTTTACTTTTAAAAACCGATTTATATTTTCAGAAAAACTTTCTACAGAACCATCAAGATGTTCAGCTATTGCAACTGCTGCGTCATTTCCTGAATTAACCATCATTCCTTGTAACAATTGTCTTAAAGACATTTTTTCACCTGGTAATAAATAAACAGACGACCCCTCAGTATTAGCTGCATTCTTGCTAATCGTAACCGTATCCTCCATATTGCCATGCTCTAATGCATATATGGCAGTAGCCACCTTTGTTATGCTTGCTGGGTTCATTTTCTTATGTTTATTTTTACTATATAAAATGCTCCCCGTTTGCGTATCCATTACGATAGCAGCTTGACTAAATAGCATCTTTGGTTTAGTTACTTTAAATTCTTCAGCTTTGACATTCGCCGGAATAAACATCAAAATAAGAAGTATACTTAGGATTTTCTTCATATCATTATTCACCTACATTTAGCAATCTCCTTTGTCATTCTATCAAAAAGCATGACTATTCAACCATATAAAAAATTTTTTGTAAGCAAATTGAAATATTTTTGACAGTAAAACCCGTTGAAAAACAATATTTGAAGGAAGAATTCTCTGGAGAGGAATATTCAATGAAACCTAATGCCTCTTTCATTCGTATGATGAATATAAGATACGATAAAGTTTAGGAGTAGATAAGCGATGAAAAAACTATCATTCTCAATAATAAGATTTTTATTAGCATTTAGCGTGACAATGATCCTATTTTTATCACTAATAATAAGTGGGGGCACTGATTTTTGGATTTCACTTTTAATTGGGATATTAGGGGGGATTGTTTCTTCCTTCTTCATTAAGTGGGTTCAACTAAGAATATTTCTAAAAAAATATGGACTGAACTATAAAGAATATCTATATATACAGAAAAACTTGAAAGAAGCAAAGATAAAGATCAAACGGCTTCAAAAAACTCAGTTTAAAGTTCGTTCTTTAGGGGCTTTCAAACAAATTTTTGAATTAAACCGATTGTCAAAGAGGATCTTCTCTATTGTGAATAAACAACCAAAAAAGTTCTTTGTAAGTGAAAAATTCTTCTTTCATCATCTAGATTCAGCTGTTGAACTTTCAGAAAAATACACATACTTAGCAACTCAACCGATAAAAAATGATAAGGTCTTTGAATCCTTAACAGAGACGAAAAGAACGTTGCAATCTTTAAATCAATCACTTAATAATGAATTAATAAAGGTCCTTTCAGATGACATTGATACATTGAATTTTGAACTGGATGTAGTCAAACGAAATAACAACTTAAACAATCCAAAATAGATAAGGGGTACGATTATGACTGAATATGAACCAAAAAATGACCAATTTAATGAAATAGATGATTTACTGCTAGATCCTTTTTCTGAAGGAAAAAAAACATCAATTAAGTCTAGTGAATCAACATTATTAGTTGATCGTCTTCTCCCCGTTCAACAAGAAAAAGCAAGAGAACTCTCGAAGCAAATTGACTATAAAGATTATGAATCCATTCTAAAATACGGATCAGCCGCACAAAATCAATTATCAAGCTTCTCACATTCAATGTTGGACCACGTTCAAAAAAAAGATGTTGGACCAGTTGGGGAAATCTTAAATGACTTAATGAAAAGATTACAGCAGATGAATCCAGATGAACTCAATACGGAAAAGAAAGGCCTTTTCAAAAGAGTATTTAGTCGTGTCTCAAGTTCAATCAATGAAATTCTTTCTAAATATCAAAAAGTCGGTGCTCAGGTTGATCGAATCGCTGTGAAACTTGAACATTCAAAAAAAATCTTATTAGAAGATATCAAATTACTAGAAGGCCTTTATGATAAAAATAAAGCCTATTTTCAAGCACTAAATATCTATATTGCTGCTGCTGAAATAAAGCAACATGAAATTCAAACAAGTATCCTTCCAAAGTTAAGACAAAAAGCGGAGGAAGCATCTGATGATATGGCATACCAAGAAGTAAATGATACGATGCAATTTCTAGATCGTCTAGAAAAGCGGATACACGATCTTAAATTAAGTCGTCAAATGTCGATCCAAACGGCTCCACAGATTCGATTAATTCAGAATACAAATCAAGCCTTAACAGAAAAAATTCAGTCGTCGATTTTAACAGCCATACCGTTATGGAAAAATCAAATCGCGATCGCACTTACTCTTTTCCATCAGAAAAAAGCAGTTGAAGCGCAGAAACAAGTTTCACAGACAACGAATGAACTTCTATTAAAGAATTCTCAAATGCTTAAAACAAACAGTATTGAAACGGCAAAAGAGAATGAAAGAGGTATTATTGATATTGAAACATTGAAGAAAACACAAGAAAATTTAATCTCTACGATAGAAGAAACTTTGAATATTCAACGAGAGGGTAGAGAGAAACGACTTGCAGCAGAAAAAGAGCTTGTTACGATGGAAGAGGATTTAAAGCAAAAACTTTTGGAATTGAAATAATCTGTAAGGGGACCTAAAACTATTCAGTCCCCTTTACATCTTCAACATGTACTAGTCTATCTATTATTCTTTCTTGTTCCCGTTCTGAAAGATAGACTTTTTTCAAATAGTTCTGACATTTATTAACCTTTACCATTCTTGATTAGTTAAAGAATTTATTTACTAGTTTCCATTTCCCTAAACTTCTATTCGATTATCAATAAGAAACCCTAGGTATTAATTTCACCTAGGGTTGACACAATTACAATCTTTTCTTCGGTTAAAACCTGGGAGCTGGCAGTACCAATTTTTATTCGTACAATTCCATTTTTCTTCCTTAAAAGCTGTTAGGTTCACATTATCATTAAGACGATGATATTCATCAATAATAGCTATTCCCTGTAAATAATCAAACATATTTATCTTCCTTTCCAAATGGTTATTGCTACACCATTCATTGTATTCTCTTTACCATTTGGAAGAATGATTTTGATGATTGATTTCTTTTCAGTCTTACGGCTGAAAATCCCCTCCGTCTTTTGCCAATAAATTTAAATACTTTTATATAATAATCTTCTTAATAGCGGAAATAAAACATCAGGGAGTTCTTCGACATTTGAAACAAGAATACTGAACTTTCCATAAATGTTTTGGATAATATTCCTTTGACCTTCCTCAATTTCCCCATTCGCAAGAAAGACATTTATAACTTCAATCCCTTGTTTCCTAGCATCAAGTACAGCCTCATGGGTATCCACAATACCGTTTTGTTCATATCCCATAGCAGCCGGCTCTCCGTCGGAAAACACGAGAAGAAATTTCTGTTTTTCACTTCGTTTTAGTAATCGTTGTGTCATAATTCGAATAGCTAATCCATCTCGATTATCTTCTTCAGGATGTAACTGCATGATTTCTGTACCGCTTTCAGGTTTTATACTATTAGAGAAATCCATTACAGGCTTGAAGTAATTTGGCTGATGAGTTTTAGTTGCTTCATTTGTATCTTCCCAGAAACCGATAATTTCATGAGGGACTCTAACAGATTTAAGCGACTCATGAAAAAGGGCTATTCCATTCTTAGTTTGATCCATTTTGTCAAACATGGAGGCAGAACAATCCACTAATAACGAAAATACAGCGTCAATTTCATGTGATGGATTCTGTTTTTTATAAAACATTCTTGGATTTTTATCAAGTTTAAATCGAAGTAGTTTTTTATTTAGTCTTCCAAAATGCAGGTCCGTTCTAGGTTGAACTTTTTTATGTTCCAATGTTTTCTCAATCATTTTTTTTAGTTTTTTCTGGTAAGGACTTATATGACCTTTTAATAATTGGTAATTTCTTTTTTCTTCTAGGCTGGGTTGATCAGGGCTTAAGAAAATAGGGGTTGCATATCTGTTTTCTTTACCATACTGATCTTTTCCATTATCTCTATTTTCTTCTTTCTCCTGATATTGTACCTCCACATCAGAATAATCTTCTTTAGATGTTTGCTGTGAGGAGCCTTGCACCATTCCAAGTGACTGGTCACCGTCTTCACCTTCACGTAATCCTTCCCCCATTAAGTCTGTTTGTGAACCTTGATCCAAGTCGAATTGTAAGAATGAGTCACCGGAGTCACTTGTTTCACGATGCCAAGTTTTAAACTCTTCATCAATATATTCCTCTTTTCCATCAGGTTCATCCTCAGGGGTATCATTATTCCTTAAAGGGTCTTTTCTCTTAAGATCTTCATAGGTAATGTCCGTTTCCTTTCCTAAATAAATATCTTCAGGTAAATGAAAATATTCATTAAGCATATCCCTTGATAGAATTTCGTCTAAAACATCAACCATTTCTAAACAAATTTTCCCAACATCCGTTGAAGATTTTGTATCATAGAATCGCATTAATGACGCTTTCAAAAAAGGCATTGCAGAATCAATTTCTTCCGTTATGTTAGGTTCTTCTTCTAAGGGAGATTGAGCATTTAAAAGCATAAACAAAGTGTTAAAAAGAGCGTCAGGTATAACGCTTTTTACAAGGTTTACATTTAATTGCGTAGAGAAATACTGACGAAAAATTTTTCTTCTAACCGTAAATGGTTTTTTCGTTCCTGGACGTAACTTTTTACAGATTTCTTCAAGTCTAAGATCCTCACCCATAACAAATAATTGTTTAGCAAAACTGGGAATATTTGTCCTTTTTACCTTTGATACATAACGACTCATTTCATCAAAATCACTGTAAAAATAATTACCAATTGAACGCAAATATATGTCTGATTTAAGACCGTTCTCTTCATCTTCCTGTTTACGATGATCCCAAAAGTGACTTACAAAAACTAGTTGATTTTTTAAATCTAAATAGGAATATGGACCAAATTTCACTTCCATCTCTCCATTTTGTGAAAGGGTTTTTGCAAGATCGGCTAATTCCATATAAAGAAAGGAATCAACAGTCTCATCATTAAATTGAATAAATCGGTGCATTACATAACCCTCATTCAAAAAGCGTTTCCGCTATATTTTTGATTGCTGATCTTTCCCTTTCATCCTCTAACTTATCAATTATCCCTCGTTGGATAGCTCTTTTTGCTGGTAAATAGACTGCCAAATCACATGCATCGAGCAATGCACGAATAGATGCTGCCTCTTCAGAAATTTGTCCATTCTGTACTTGGACAAGTAAATCTTTTGAAAGAGTAACAAAAAGCTCTAATAATTTTTCATTTGTTAATTTACTTTGCTGAGATATCACTGACTTCAATGTATCCCCTTCTATATATGGTACTTCAATAACGACAAAACGGTTCTTTAAAGCCTCATTAAGTGGAACAGTACCAACGTAGCCTTCATTAATAGCTGCGATTACACCGAAGGAATCATTTGCTTTAACCACTTCTCCTGTGAATGGATTAGTAATCATTCTTCTGTAATCAAGAACACCATTTAATATGGGCAATGTTTCCGGTTTCGCCATATTAATTTCATCTATATAAAGAAGATGCCCCTTTTTCATAGCTTGAATAACAGGTCCTTCTACAAATTCGATCCTACTTTTACCATTTTGTTCACCAATGGTTTTATATCCTAATAACGCTTCAGCATCCAAATCAACAGAGCAATTAATGCTGTGCATTGGCTGAGAAAAAAGATTAGATAAGGTTTCCGCAAGCTTTGTTTTACCCGAGCCTGTTGGGCCTTTTAACAGCACATTTTTCCCCATTGCTAGCGCAATGATTGCATCTTCAATGATAGAAACTTCACTCGCAGTATATCCGCCCTCTCCGATGAGACGGTAATCCTCCGATTCTTGGAACATTTTATGTCGCTTTTTTACAATAGTAGAAATATCTTGTGGTAAATCATATTCTATTTTCATCATAGCATTCCTTTCTTAACCCTATTACTAGTAACTGACTCTTTATTTTCGTTCACCATCTTACTAGCCATCATTCTACATGATAAAACGTTTTCACTGCAAAGATTGATTCTCGTTTGGAGAAGGAAAGCTGAATCTCTATGCCTAAGAAAGGATAAATCGTCTTTTTAACCATCATACTGACCTATGTATGAACTATAATGATGAAAACTTTCCCTTTAATCATGACTTTGCTTCAGATCTAAAGGGGTGGCTGCATTTTCCGGACATTGATACTCATTTCTATTCCGTTAACATATTCCTCTTTTTTTCATTTTAAAAAGAGCTATCCAGTTGGTAGCTCTTTAAAAATAATCATGAATGATAAGTATATAATCCTCTATTTGCTTTGTTTACATGATGATTTTGCCTTTCCAAAGCCCTCATGAAAGTAGTCATATTGGCTATTTTGTAACCTGTTCTCTCTTCAATTTGTCTTTGCAGATCTGTTCCCCTAATCGGCCCGTTTAATGATTGTAGGATGTTTACTGCTACCTTTCTCATTTCTTGTGCTCGTGGACTTTTACGACCTCTACCAGTGTGGATGGTATGTGTTACTGGCATTGGTTCGCTCAATGTATGTATTTCTTGAGAATTTGGTGTTTCATCTAACTCCCTTAAACGTTTAAGGATAGAATTCCTCTCTTCTCGAAACTCTCTAAGGATTCTCTCTTCAGCATCATGTAACTGTTCAAATCGAATTTTTAACGCCATTCTTTCGTTAAACATGAAAAATCCCTCTCTCTATATACCTATATATAAGAATATTATATTCGTATCTTATTAAAAGGGAAAGAGAAACAAAAAATAAAAAAATGCGTTACTAAATGGGAAAGATCTGCGCAGATCTACATCTTTTATGACTTGAAAATAGGAGAACCAAAACAAAAGTCAGAACCTAATTTCAATAGAAAAGCCCCAAAAAGGCACCTCTTGAAGTGTTCTGACCATTTTGTATCGCATTCTGAAACACTGTCTAATTAGTTACTTACTTCTTCAAAATAATCTTTATAAAAACCACCCATTTTACCACTTTCATCAATGACAAAATAATAATCCTCTGATTCGTTTTTCACATCATATTTCTTACCTTCTTTTAACACATTTTCCACCAAATATTTTTCCGCTTTCGTATGAACACATTTAACTGTTTTGATTGTTGGACGTTCAGTCAAATTTAGATGTAACATGGTAAATGCCCCTTTCTCTATATATAGGATAAGTATATTCTATCCTTAATCTGTACTTCAACCATAAAACCTCTATTATTTATCTTTAATCAATTGATCCCTTTTTATTAATCCTTCCCTCTTTGAAGTTCAACAATTGATAAACCATCCTTTAATGTCCAAGTTCGACTGAGTATAAAACCAAACTTTTTATACAATGAGAATGCTGGAAAATTGTCCTTTCCCGTTCTAACCACCACTCTATGTTCTACTATGTTATCAAGTAAAAAATTCAGTAACCGTTTTGCGATCCCTTTTGTAAGTTTAATAATTCACCGGCTATTTCTTTATTTCGATGATCGATTTTTCTCAAACTTCTTTCACCTCTCCTTAATTTTATAAAATTCAAATTTTTTGTAAAAAATTTTACATTTTATGATATATTGAGGTAATAACAAATAGGAAAGGTATGAGCTTAAATTGCTTCGTGTTATAAAAAAAGGATCACTTCTAATAATAGGAATTCTTTTCATTTATATGTGCTTACATCGACCTACTGAAGAAGAATTTTATCAGTGGTTTCAGGATCAATATCATATTTCTTGTTCAAATATAACATGTACATTTCAAGGTAATCAAAACCCTTACACCTTAATTGAAACAGGATCTACTATTAAAGAAGAGTACCTTATCTTCAATACCATTGGAAAAACCTTTGAAGGTGAAGATGGTAGTCAAAAATGCCTTAAAGTCATTGGTGTACTAGGAACATTTATGACGATCACAGAAGAATTGAAAGCAGGTCAAAAACACTAGTTAAAAAGCAAATCCTCTTGTTGAAATTTCAGCGTTCATCTTCCTTGAGAAGCGTTTGCTTTCGGTGCTTCTTTTTCTTGTAAATTGAAAAAAGAATAAGTATCGCTAGTACCACTACACTAACACCCGCAAGAACTAAGGAAAGATTTTCAATCATTATTTTAAATGTACTGGGAAAGTATCTGCCAATATTAAAAAATAGTAAACACCATATAAAAGCCGACGGAAAGGCAAAGACAACAAACCTACCAAAGGGAATCCTTGAAGCACCGACAATATAAGGCATAAACAATCGAACGCCTGGGATAAAATAGCTAAATGAAATGGAAATCGCCCCATACTGATGGAGCCATTCTTGACTCTTTTTCAGTAAAGCAAAGGATTTCTTTCGAGTTCGTTTCTGAATAAAATTTGGTCCTACCCCTCTTCCAATCCAATATCCAAAAACACCACAAGTTACAATCCCGCTATAAGTTGAGAAAAAAGCAATCCAAGGATTGTATTGTTTCCATTCTGTTATAGCACCAGCGAGTGCAGCACTTATTTCATTAGGAAGAGGAAAGCCAAGAAAAACTAACCAACTAAAAACAAACATGGCTAAATACCCCAAATCATTGGTTAACTCTAGCAAAATATTCATGACGCTCCTCCGTTCAATCCCCAATCAATCACTTATCCATTGTTCTTTATCCAATAATCAAATGTTGTATACTGACCAAATCCAATTTTTTTCAGTATTGGTGAGGAGTGCCCAACCCTTGCTTGACACGTTGCGATTTTAGCACCATCATTTCGTGCTTGTGTAAGTCTCGCTGCCACTAACTGCCGATAAATTCCTTTTTTACGGTAGTCAGGGACAATCCCACTTCCGCAAAGATAGAGGATATCACCCTCAAGGCTATAACGATAATTTGCATAGCCTACAGGTGTTCTCCCATGATAAGCAATCAAATATCCCCCTAATTTATTTTCAATGTACGCTTTTCTTTGTTGAAATTGAAAAGGTTTTTCTTCTTTTGGGTAACTCCAAATTTTCGAAGTAACTTCTACAAGCTCTTGGATTTCTTTATCATTTTCCACTTCTTTTATCGGGCAATCCCCATTGAAATCACCTTTCCAATCTTCTAATCTCAACGCCAGACCTTCATATTGGTCAACAACCGAAAATCCTTTTTCACGAATAAACGTCTTCACTTCATCTCCAAGAGACTCTGAAATCCATAGGGAAAATGGAAGCTCATGATAAAGGTTATAAATTTTTCCCCAAATGACTCGTATTTCGTCTTTCGTATTTGCTTTAAGATGCACCACTTTATTATTGAAGGGATGCGACACATTGTGATTCTTAATCGCAATTAAGTCGTCTTCAATTATATTTTCAATGTAATTGGGTATATCCTCCTTTTTGTAATCCCAATGATGAGAACTGATTGCTTTTACTATATCTTTTCCATTCATTTCAGACACCTCTTGGATAAAATTATATCATTTTCAAAATTATGTGACATCTTAAAAACTTTAGTTTGTGTTAAAAAAAGGTTGACCTCTCCGTAGTCTTTACAAAATGAAGATGGTAAAGAGCAAGGTATCGGAGGTCAACCTCTTTTTTTATCTTTTTAAAATATAGGTACTGTATGGCTCAACTGTTACTTTATCGCCTTTTATGATTTCTAATGTTTTAACCCCGGCATCCCTTCCGTTTGCAAGAACATGCCATTTAGCTGCTGTAGGTAGATTAATTGTAATGTTCTCTTTATTAGCGTTGTGGATGATAACCATTTCTTTTCCTTTGTCACGATGCGCTTTCAAATCCAAAGAGTAGCTGACTACCCCTTCAACTGAAGGAAGGAAATTCAAAGTCGATTCAATTTGTTTCTTTGTTGTTAATCGAAAAGATTGATATTTTTTTCTAATATCAATAAGCCCTTTAACATACTGGACCTCTTCATTATATTCATAACGACGCTGCCAATCTAATTGATTAATTTCGTCTGGAGATTGATAACTGTTATGATCCCCATCTTTTGTTCTCATGAATTCTTGACCTGCATGGAGAAATGGGACCCCTTGTGAAGTTAATACGATAGATGTGGCAAGTTTGTGCAATTGTTTACGGTCTTCAATAGAAGCTTCTGTATTTGTTAGCGCAAGCTTATCCCATAATGTAAGATTATCGTGAGCTTCTACATAGGTTATGACTTGTTCAGGGTCTCGATAAGTTGCAATTTCATCTGAATAATTCATCCCTGCTCCAATTCCTCTTTGAATTGTCTCCTCCATACCGGATTTCCCGTTGATAAAACCTTTATCTTGATCGTTAAAAACGCTCCCTTTAAGACCATCACGAATATTGTCATTAAAATGAGCAATACCTTGCATGTCTTCTGCATTCTTTTGATTTGCTTTCAGGTTTGAATCTAGTGGGGTATTAAGATCCCATCCTTCTCCTAAAACAATGATGGAAGGGTCAATTTTATTCAATTCTTCCCTTACCATATTCATTGTTTCTATATCATGAATTCCCATTAAATCGAAACGGAAGCCATCAATATGGTATTCATTTGTCCAAAATTTGACCGAATCTATAATAAATTTTTGAACCATTTTACGTTCAGAAGCTGTATCATTCCCTACACCTGTTCCATTGGCTAAAGAACCATCTTCATTGTAACGGAAATAATAGCCAGGCACTAATTTATGAAAGCTATGCTCATTAACACTATAAACATGATTATATACTACATCCATGACCATTCTTAAGTTTTGATCATGAAGCGTTTGAATCATCGTTTTTAATTCCGTAATTCTAGTCTTAGGATTATATGGATCTGTTGAATAAGACCCTTCCGGTACATTATAGTTTTTTGGATCATAACCCCAATTGAATTGCGGCTCATCTAATCTTGTTTCGTCTACAGTACGATAATCATAGATAGGAAGGAACTGTACATGGGTAACACCCAATTCTTTTATATAGCTTAAGCCTGTGCTTACATCATTTGGACCCTTTGTATTCTTCTCAGCTACACCTAAATATTTTCCTTTGTGTTTGATACCACTCTCAGGATGAATGGAGAGGTCACGGGTGTGAAGCTCATAGATAATACTATCCTCGGGATTCCTCAGTTTGGGTTTGCGGTTATTCCAATGTTTAGGGTCAGTGCTGTCCAGATCTACTACTACACCACGATCTCCATTTACAGTAACAGCTCGAACATAGGGATCAACCGCTTCATTCCAATCATCTCCAATTTTCACTTTGTACGTATAAATTTTGCCGTCTTGATCCCCTGTTAGTGTGTGGGTCCAAGTCCCCTTTTCCGCTTTGGTCATTTCAATCTCTTCTCCCGACGCATCTTCCCAAGAGTCATATAGTACTAGTTTTGCTTCTTGTGCCGTTGGTGCCCAAACACGAAAGTTGGTTTTCTTTTCTGTGTACTCATTCCCTAATTCACCATCATAATAAAACAGCTCATCAAACTCTTTCGACCTGACTACCTTCCCGATCTTCACACTACTTTCCCCAAATGGAGGGAAAGTAATCGAATAATTGTTCGTGAGTTTCATATTTGAATCTGTTATTATTGATACTTTATTAGTGGACTCTATATTCCCTGTTAATGGTACAATCTCTTTTATTTTCCCTCCTGTAAATTCTATATCTTGTAAAGCTTTCTCAATTGAAAAGGGTACATTCGTTTCTAGTGTTATTTCATTAAATGTATCCATATTTGCGCTTATTATTTTGGGTGTACGATCGATAAACTCAGGATCATCGTAGACCCTTTCTTGCCCTTGTGCAATCCAAACTTCTGCTTCACCTTCTTCATTAAAATTCATAATAAATCGATCATTAAATTCTTTTTCTGCCCAATCATTTCCATCCACACTTTTCCTGATAATAAAGCCTAGTTTTTGAATTCCTTCAGGATCAGAAAGTGTAAATTCTGCTACCTTCCCAAACTCATCTACTCCAGTGAAATCGACTCTTTTCCCCTCTTTTCCGGGATTCCACACCCACATATTCCAGTCCTCATAATTTTTATCATAACGGTAATAGTGAAGCTTTACTTTTACTTCTTTAAAAGTAGGAAAATCTCGATATTCACCATCAGGCGGTGCTGGGTATGTATTTTCATCATTAGATTTCACCCATACTTCACCAATTCCAGAAGAAGTATCTATCCAGCGATCGCCTCCGTCTTTCTCCCATGAGTCCGTTCTTACAATAAACCCAACTTTTTTATGAACACCCGGAATTTCTATCACTGCTATTTGACCAAACTTATCTGATCTAGTAAATTCATAAATCTTACCTTCTCCTCCTTCTGGCCAAACCCACAGGTTCCAATCCTTTGTATTTCCTTCTGAAGACTGATAGTGGATGATGACTTTTGTAGAGCCATTCCCTGTTGATGCAACCGTTTGCATTTTAGGTTGTAAAAATAAAGGTAATAATAAAATAACTGCTATTAAAATTTTTAACCACTTTTGTTTTTCCTGCATTTTCCCACCTCATTCTATTTATTTGCTTACATTATTACTTTACTAAATTTGTGAAAACGTTTGCATTATACTTTTATCCTAATTTTCAAATTATTACTAGTAGTATTCTCACAAAAAGGTTCAAAGCATCACTCAAGTAAGAAAAATACTTTGAACCTTAAATAGAAATAGAAATTATTTTTTAAGAAGACTGTTAACCTGTTCATCTGTAAACCCTAAATCAACTAATTGTTTTTTTAGGGCTTGGTGATAATCTGGACTAACGTAAGGAAGTGATCCCCTAAGAATTTCGCGAGCATAATGGGCAGGTGGCCTAGTTTCTTTTTGTTTATCTTTTACTATGAAAGTTAAAACATCTTTATATAGAGTGTTATCTACTTCTATATCTACGAGGGCAGCACGGTACCAGCCAGGTATGACACCTTCCCTTTGGTATAAATATTCCACTGCATCATATGGAAGTCGATACACTACTCCTTCTGTTTTACCTCCATCTTCTACAATATCCCCCCTCCCTCCATCATGGACGACAAATTGATATTTCATGGAATATCCATGTAAGGTTCCTTTACCAAGTGGGGATTGGAAATGATGAGCTACCCCAGCTAACTGAAATCTTTCAAGATCCATACATGAACCGTAAGCGAAATATAACGATTCAATTGGTTTTGTCTTCATAAAATTATGTACTTTCCAGTCACCACTGGGGATTTTTTCTTGAAACAATGATGAATGTTGACCAGTATAATAGAGACAACTTATAAGTCCTTGGTCTGTTTGAATATCTATATGATACCTTCTATATAAATTATCATCCCGATCTTCTTTATACTCCTCAAGCATATCTACATGGGTTAATATAGTAGGAGATACTCGATAAATTTCACCATACACCCTCTCATCTCCCTCTTTTAATGCTGGATAACCATTATAGGTATCGTAAAGTTCACCATTTAGCCAGGCTTGTTCGGTTACTAATTTTGAGTTTCCTAGCCAATGGTGATTTCTCTCATTCTTTCTTAATGTACCGTACACAAATAATAAAACATCATTCAAATTAACCCCCCCTAGATAATAGAATACAATCAATATAACATAGCTAAGTTGCTTCTAATAGCCTCTTATCTTTAAGCTAGTTCTTTACTTTTAAATCATGGCTGTTTCCTTAAACTTTTTGCCATTTTTCAAAAAAAGAGTAGTGGTTGATTGCAGCGAAAGGTTTGCTTTCACCTAAAAATCTATTTATAAAACAACAATCTTTTAAAAAAGAGCCTAAATCATTGACCTAATTCTCTAGAATATTTTACAGAGAAAAGGGCTGACCCTTGAATAGGTCACACCCGCTACCTTAAATTTATTTCCTCTCTCTATATTTTTTGCGATATCTTTTCCTTTGTTTTTTCTCTGAGCTTGAACTTTTGAATTTTCCCTGAAGCGGTCATTGGATAGCTATCAGTAAATTCTATATACCGTGGAATTTTATGTCTAGAGATTTTCCCCTTGCAATATTCGCGTATGTCTTCTGTTGTTAGACTTTGGCCTTCCTTCAATATGATCCATGCCACAACCTCTTCACCAAATACTTCATCAGGAACACCTAAGACTTGAACATCTAAAATTTTCGGATGCGAATACAAAAATTCTTCAATTTCCCTTGGGTAGATATTCTCACCACCTCTAATAATCATATCTTTTAGACGCCCGGTTATCCGACAATACCCATTTGAATCCATAACAGCTAAATCACCAGTATGTAGCCATCCATCAGAATCAATGCTTGTGTTTGTTGCTTCATCGTTTTTGTAATATCCTTTCATGACATGGTAGCCTCTTGTACACAGCTCTCCCTGTTCTCCAAATGGCACTTCATCTGTTGTTCCAGGGGTTACAATTTTCACTTCTACATTCGGAAGGGCTCTTCCAACCGTTTCTACTCTTAACTCAATAGGATCATGAGTCCTTGTCTGGGTAATAACAGGAGAGGATTCTGTTTGCCCATAGGCTATCGTAATTTCATCTGCACCCATTTTTTCGATTACACCTTTCATTACTTCAATAGGGCAATTGCTACCAGCCATGACTCCTGTACGTAAATGGGATAAATCGAATGTAGAAAATTTGGGATGGTTTAATTCGGCTATAAACATGGTAGGAACCCCATGTAATGCAGTACATTTCTCATCCTGGACTGTTTGTAATACCTCTAGTGGACTAAATTCTTGCACAGGAACCATAGTTGCTCCTACAGACACACAAGCTAATGTTCCAATGACACATCCAAAACAATGGAAGAATGGAACAGGAATACATAGGCGATCTTTGCTCGTTAAGCGCATACAATTTGCGATATTATACGCATTGTTTACTATATTACTATGTGAAAGCATAACCCCTTTTGGAAACCCAGTCGTTCCGGAGGTATATTGCATATTTATGGCATCATCTGGTTTTAAACTATTTAATCTTTCATTAAGTTGACTATCTGTAATTTTATCAGACATTTGAAGTACATCATCCCACGAAAACGTTCCAGGAAATTTTTTGTCCCCTAAAACAATAACGTTTTTTAAATGCGGGAGACGACTACTCTCCAACTTTCCGGGTTTACTGCTCCTGAGCTCAGGGCAAATTTCATAAAGCATTTCAATATAGGATGCATCTCTATAGCTTTCCATTAATACAATCGTAGTTGAATCTGATTGCTTTAAAAGATATTCAAGCTCTGCTGTACGATAATTAGTATTGACTGTTACTAAAACCGCACCCATTTTCCCTGTTGCAAATTGACTTGCAAGCCATTCTGGGGTATTTGTTGCCCAAATGGCGATATGATCTCCTTTTTTCAATCCTAATGCCATAAGACCTTTTGCAACTTTCCTGCAGTGCAGGTTTAGTTCTTCATATGTCCAGCGCAGACCTCGATCAGCATAGACAACCGCTTCTCTTTCTCCTTGTTCAGCTGCTCTTTCTTCCAATAAAGTTCCCACAGTTACATCCAATAGATTTGCCAACCTATAATCCCCCTTGTTCAACAACACATTTGTATGAAACTGATTATCTAGTTGTCCATATCCTAGTTGTTACCATCACTCGATTCTATATTATCACAATTTTTACAATATTCAAATACGACTAATGGATTGCCTATATACTAGCTTCATAATTAATAGAGTTTTTAGTAAAATAGATTAGAAGAGAGGTAGTGGTTAGAATCCAAAAGTTTATGGAAATGGCGAACAAACAAGCTGATATATATAAGGATAATAGGAAAATTGCCGCTATATTGATAGCTGGATCAGTATCAAGAGGTTGTTCAGACGAACACTCAGATATAGAATTACATATTTTCTGGAATGAACCAATTACGGATGCTGACCGTCTAGCGGTTATTAAAAGGTGCAACGGTGAGATAATAGATTTTCATCCATATGAAGAGGAAGAATGGTCTGAATCCTACAAAGTGGGAGAAATCAAATTTGAAATTAGTCACTTTCTTGTCTCGACAATAGAAAATTGGTGTAACGATTTACTAATTCACTCTGATAGTAATGAGGACAAACAATGTGTTGTTTCTTCAGTAGTCGATGGTATCCCTATCTATGGTAGTGAACTTATATGTACCTGGAAAGAAACTTTGAAAAATTTCCCTGATGAATTAAAGGAACTAATCATTATTGAGAATTTTACTTTTTCAGGTCGATGGAAACATCGGTATGCCTTATTAGAAAGAGAAGACTTCTTAGTTCTTTATGATGCAGTTATCGAGATTGAAACAAAACTTATGAAAATATTATTTGCCCTAAATGGGATGTATGTACAGAACCCCAAATTTAAATGGTTAAAAAAGTCGCTTAATCAGATGGAGGTAAAGCCTCGAGACTGCTATGAACGTTTAATATTTATCTTAAAGAATGCTTATCTCGAACATGGAATAAAGGAATTAGAAAAACTGGTAGCTGAAGTGAAGTCTCTAACGAATCATTAGCCTAATGATCTAGAAATAATCATGGAAATATCTCTAAGAATCGAAAGGTATACATTATAGCTGGACTCTAATTACACACGGCAAAGTTACCATTTGATAAGATCAGAAAACACTATTCCTCTTCATTCTACAAAAACAAACAAAATCCCTACTTTTGTAGGAATTTAAATTTACCTCTTTTCATTTTAGGAATATGGTTGTAGAATATATAGAAAATATAGAAAATTCTATATTTAAATATTTCCTAGGAGGTATGTCATGAAAATTATGAGTAATGAACAGTTGGTGGCAGCCTATCGAGACGCAGAAAAACACGGTAAAGATCGTGACTGGATTCATATGCTGAAGAAAGAAATACGTAGTCGAGGGTTGAAACCTTTTAGGAAAGCATGATTTAAAATGAAATAATGATACTGCACTTCCCCCCTGATATGTTGACGAGAATGTCTCTGGAATTTATTAATACGATTTGGAGACATCCTCGTCCTTTTCACATTTTTTCTTTATAATGATTCTTGATTTTCTCTAACTCATGCTGATTTAGAATCCCCATTTGATGAAAAATATAAGAATATTGTACAATTTTTTTCTTGCTCCGTTTTGTCATAAGACCACTCCTTTTCTCTTATTATATTCGAAACTTGTTCAAATGTTTCCTTAGCGCAATATTTTGTCGTAACAAAAAAAGAGGTGACCTTAAACAATGTCCATCACACTAACTTAAGCGCAGTAAAGTTAGCGTGATCATTGGAGCATTAGTTTCGATCACCTTTTATGTCATTTATTCACAATAGGATTTATAACATTCTAAAAAATGTACTACTAGATTTTAACCTTCTAATAATAAATCTTCAGGGTTTTCAAGAAGAGATTTTACCATCGATAAGAATCCAACTGCTTCTTTTCCATCTATAATACGGTGGTCATAAGAAAGAGCCACATACATCATTGGACGGTTTTCCATTGTATCTTTATCAATTGCGACAGGACGTAATTGAATCGTATGCATTCCAAGAATCCCTACCTGAGGCCCATTTAAAATTGGTGTTGATAGTAATGAACCAAATACTCCTCCATTCGTAATTGTAAATGATCCGCCTTGGAGATCACTTAGCGCTAGCTTGTTATCACGAGCTTTAAGAGCTAAGTCCATAATATCTCCTTCGATTTCTGCGAAGTTCTTTCTGTCACAATCGCGTACCACAGGAACAACAAGTCCATCATCCGTAGAAACAGCTACACCCACATCATAAAATTTCTTAAGAACCACTTCGTTCCCATCTATTTCAGCATTTACATAAGGGTATTTTTTCAGTGCTGCAACAACAGCTTTTGTAAAGAAGGACATGAATCCTAGACGAACATCATGATCATCAAAGAATTTATCCTTTTTACGTTTACGAAGTCCCATTACTGCTGTCATATCAATTTCATTAAAAGTCGTAAGCATTGCTGCAGTTTGCTGAACTTCTACTAAACGTTTTGCAATCGTTTGACGACGACGTGACATTTTTTCACGAACAACAGGTTTTCCATCATCCTTTTTCTCAGGAGCTTTCGCAGCTGGTTGAGAAGGTGCTGGTTTATTATTGTAAGCTTCAATATCCTGTTTACGGACTCGACCAAGTGGATCTGTAGTTGGTACTGAAGAAAGATCGATTCCTTTTTCTCGAGCCAATTTGCGTGCGGCTGGAGAAGCAATCGGACGATTTTTCTTGTCATCCTTTACTTCTTCTGTGGTAGCTTCTGGTTTCTTCGCTTCATTTTCTTGAGCAGGCTCTTCTACTTTTTCATTGCTAGGAGCAGCGGATTCTCCACCCTCTGTAACAACTGCAATGACTTGTCCTACTTCAACTGTATCGCCTTCATCTGCTTTCAGTTCTTTTAGAGTCCCAGATTCCTCTGAAATGACTTCAACATTTACTTTGTCCGTTTCTAACTCGACGATATATTCACCTTTTTCTACATATTCACCTGGTTGTTTTAACCATTGCGCAATTGTACCTTCTGTAATCGATTCTGCCAACTCAGGAACTTTGATTTCTGCCACTGTGATGTCCTCCTCTTTGTTATCGTGTTAAAGCTTCATTAATAATACGTGCTTGTTCTTTTTTGTGTACGGTCGGTTCTCCTTCTGACGGACTTGAACGTCGACGTCTGCCGTTATATAGTACCTCTACTCCATCTGGCGCAATTTCTCTGAGTCTTGATTCAGCAAAAGTCCAGCCACCCATATTTTTCGGCTCTTCTTGTACCCAAACCAATTCTTTTAATCCATTGTACCTTTCAAGAATAGAAGAAATATCATTTTTAGGGAAAGGGTATAATTCCTCAACCCGCAGTATGTGTAACCAGTCTGTATCTTCGCGATTTTTCAAGCTTTCTTCCAAATCAATGGCAATTTTCCCACTACATAGGGCAATTCTTTCTACTTGATCATGTTTTTCGCCTAATCCACGTTGTTCAAGAACTGATTGGAATTGTCCATTCGCCAGTTCTTCTGCCGTAACTGCAGCGTATTGGTTTCTTAGTAAACTCTTAGGTGTCATGATAACAAGTGGACGAACTTCTTCTTTTTGAAGAATAGCTGCTTGACGCCTTAGGATATGGAAATATTGTCCTGCCGTTGAACAGTTTGCAACTGTCCAGTTGTATTCTCCACCCAATTGTAGGAATCTTTCTAGTCTTGCACTTGAATGCTCTGGACCTTGACCTTCATATCCATGAGGCAGAAGCATAACAAGTCCTGATTTTTGACCCCATTTAGCACGGCCAGCAGAAATAAATTGATCATACATTACCTGTGCCATATTGGAGAAATCCCCAAATTGCGCTTCCCACAATACTAACGTTTCAGGTGCAAATACATTATAACCGTACTCATAGCCAACTACAGCCTGTTCAGTAAGAGGACTGTTACAAACCACAAAAGATGCGTTTCCGTCTTTTAAATGATGAAGTGGGATATATTCTTCCCCAGTTTTTTCATCATGCAGCACAAGATGTCTCTGTGCAAATGTTCCACGTTCTGAATCCTGTCCTGTAAGTCGAATCGGAGTACCATCTTTTAAAATTGCAGCAAATGCCAAGGTTTCAGCATGCGCCCAATCAATTTTTCCTTTTCCTTCAAATACTTGTCCACGACGTTGTAGGATTTTGGCCAACTTCTTAAAAGCATTAAAACCTTCAGGCCATTCCAACAATTCTGTATTAATAGAACGTAATTGATTAAAATCAATGGATGTATCTATATCTGGTAAACCATTTGTTACATCCTCTGGAGGATTTAATACGATATCTGGATCTTCGTCTTTTTTTGGTACCTTTTCATAAGCAGCTTTCAGTTTATCCTCAATATCTTTTTGCATCTTAGAAATTTCTTCTTCAGATACTATTCCTTCGTTTAATAATTTATCAGCATATAATTTTCTTGCCGTAGGATGTTTGCTAATAATGGTGTACATCATCGGATTTGTTACCATAGGTTCGTCCATTTCATTATGACCAAAACGGCGATACCCAATTAAATCAATAACAAAATCCTTTTTAAATGTTTTCCGGTATTCATAGGCAAGCATTGCAGTAGTGATACATGCTTCTGGATCATCTGCATTCACATGAACAATCGGTACTTCAAAGCCTTTTGCCGTATCAGAAGCATATTTTGTTGAACGAGAATCGTGACTTTCAGTAGTAAACCCAATCATGTTATTGGCAATAAGATGGATTGAACCACCAGTATGATAACCACGGAGCCCACTTAGGTTAAGAGTTTCTGCTACAACCCCTTGACCAGGGAATGCTGCATCACCATGAATCATGACAGCATATGAAGTTTTAGGATTTTGCTCTGGATAACCTTTTGATTCTCTTTGCTCTTGTGCCGCTCTTGTATATCCTGCTACAATCGGACTCACAACTTCAAGGTGACTTGGGTTATTTGCTAATGTAACTCGTGCTCTACCCGTTGGAATTTTCCTATCTGCTCCAAGGTGATATTTAACATCACCAGTCCAACCATATGTAATTCCGATTGAACCTTCAGAAGGAATCAAATCTTTGCTTGGTGCATGTTGGAACTCTGCAAATATCATCTCATATGGCTTTCCGATAACATGTGATAATACATTAAGACGTCCGCGATGGGCCATTCCAATATTTATCGTTTTAGCACCATTTTCAACCGAATGTTGGACAAGCTCATCTAATAATGGAATCATTGTATCCAAACCTTCAATAGAAAACCGTTTTTGACCAACAAATGTACGGTGAATAAAATGTTCAAAGCCTTCTACTTCAGAAAGTCGTTTCAATAGATTTAGCTTTTGCTCTTTTGAAAGATCAAATATAAAAGCGTTTGATTCAATTTTTTCACGCAACCAATTCTTTTCTTCCAATTCATGTACATGTGAATATTCAAAAGCTAGTTTTTTTGTATAAACTTCTTTTAAATGATTAATAGCATCTAGTCCATTCTGAACATGAGAAGGAGCGTCTGGACAAATAAATTCAACCGGCACCTTTTTTAAATCTTCATCTGTTAATCCAAATTCCCCTAATTCAATCCTTCTTGTATCTTTTTGACGATCATTTAAAGGATTTATATCAGCAGCTAAGTGACCATATGTTCGAATATTATCTGCTAGCTTTACAGCCGCAACTACTTTACTAAAATTTGTAGGATTAGAAGGTAGTTGGAATGAGGCATCCGTTTGTTGAGCAGAAACCATGGCTGTCATGTCCTCTGCCGTTGGTGGCCCCCATTGTTCAAATAGTTCTTTCAATTCAGGATCTACAGAAGATGGATCCTGTAAAAACTGCTCATAAACCTCCATCACATATCCGAGGTTTGGCCCGTAAAAACTTTGCCAGGGCCCCCCTTGAATTGATGATTGCTTTCTCATTTTGAATAACCTCCAACTATTTTTGCCCTACATATCATTAGGGCTATATCAACTCTCATGTCAGTTCTATTAGTATTACTATGCAAGAATACTATTTTAAAATGAATAAAACGCTTTCAAGATAATTTTATCACTGTAAAGCACTAAGATAAAGCTTTTGCGACAAATTTCTTAAAAATTTGTTTTCATAGGTCCCACCCTATTTAATAATAATTTTTTCCTTTTCTGTTTTATTAAGATAATTTAATATTTGATTATTCTGAAATAATAATTCATTTACCGTACTCTTTCTACTTCACCTCTATTAACGCGCCTTTGATAGCTTTTTCATAAACCATCTTACTACTCTTACCTTAAAAATCCAAATACTTTTTAATGAAAAACACATATTTTTTTGAGCTTAGAAAAATAGGGTTTGTTTTATAATAAACCAATATTTCCATCATATAATAAGTATCAATCTAATAGGTAGGTGATGGGCATGACCAATCATCCTCCACAATGGGAAGAACTCCAAGAAAACATGCAAAAAGCCTTAGGAGATTCATTTTGGAAAGATATGCAAAATGTTCTCCCTCGACGAATACCCCTGATCGACCTTTTTGAAACACAATCGGAAGGGTTTGTCATCATTGAAGTTCCAGGGATAGCGAAACAGGAGGATGTCCAGTTAGATATTAAAGGAAGTAAATTGTCGATAGATATCCATTTACCTTACCCCTATCCTGTTTCTAAAGAAAGATTACACACTCAAGAAAGGATGTTTGGGAATTTCAAACGAAGCATCACCCTTCCCTTTTCATATGAAAAGAAATCTATAAATGCTCATTATAAAAACGGTTTACTAACAGTTCGATTTACAAAGGTTAATCATAATCAAAGGATTAAGTTTCAAATGGAGGAGTGATCGAATGAAATTTCATTACCGAAAACTTCATATCGACACGGTTAGAAATAGTTCTTTCGTGAAAAATGGCGATAATTTTTCTTTCAACCACAAGGATCATTCAATGGTAAACGAAGGACTAGGGAGAATGATTGGCTCTCACCATTACCAATCCAATAACAAAACCGTAGTATGGGATGAGAAAGCTAATAAAAACGGTAATGGCGAGTGATGGTCTTGAAATGGTTTAAATCAAAAAAAGACAAAGCATTGGAAGAAAAATTAAAACATTTAGAATCCCTTCTTATCTCAGCAAAAGATAAGGAGAAAGTTGAGGTCCACATCCATCAATTAACTATAGAAGGACCACTTACAGATAAATTATCCTTTGAACTCGATCAGATTGATATTGATGAACTAAGTGGTGCTTTTAATCTTGGAAACAATTTCGGGGTAGATATTTTAGAAAATCAAAGCCATCAGAAAAGGAAAACAAAAGAACCAATTCAAAATAAAAATGGTTATTCATTTAGGTTTGATGAGAAATGGAAGAACACGAAGGAGGAAAAATAATGTCTCCAAAGTTTTCTCCTAATTTTTTTATTGGGAATATCCAAATAGGAATCATTGAGAGTGCATCATGTTTTAATATTGGGAATAATTATCCAACCAATTTTCAAAGTAGAAAAAAGCATAATCAAGGAATCGGCAATATCACTGGTAAGAATCATCAATTAGACAATATAAAAAGCCTTCTCTATGATTCGAAGGCCGTTGATTCCTTGCATTTTGATCAGGAACAGGAAATACCTCAATGGTTAAAAGAACTAATTGAAGAAAACTTAAAGAATATGAAGACGACCTATCCTAGTTAAGACTTGGACTTGAATACAGAATCAATCAAATCAGGGTCGTAAACAATGGACGTTCCGTATAGCGAAACAATGTGGTTACCTGATGTAATTCCATAGCCCATATTGTTTTTTTGCATTGTTTTCACATTAACATGTAAGTTCACTCCAATTAAGATGGAGGAACTCATTGAAATATTTGTAACAGATAAATCCCTGAATTGAACGTTCGTATTTGATTGCATTGGAATAACCCCTTTTAGAATTGAATATTTGGCTGAGGGTTTATCATTTCTGGTTGAGCAATTGAAGTATCAATACCATCCGTATCAATAACGACATTACTAATACCAATTTTATAAATTATGCCTGTTTCTATTCCGTTTCCTAAATTACCCTTTCCTTGTGTGTTCCAGTCCTCCAAATTGTTTTGTCCGGTAGCCACAGTGGATCCAAATTGAACACTATTCACATTGATTTGGTTGAAAACAATCGACACCGGCATGCAAAACTCACTCCATTTTTCCTTTATATATACTGTTAACCTATTCATAGGTATAAAATTTGTGCCCTTGTTAAATCCATAACAACAAGGGCCTAACTTGCATAACATATTGTATCGTTAAGGTAAGTGAGGTAATTAAAATGTTTCCATGGAATATGTTTTCGCCTTTTAAAAGAGATCAGTCTGGAATGATGAACGGAATGAATCCTAAAGATATAGATCAATATGTTCAAGGAATGATGAAACAAATGATTCCGAAAGAATGGCAAGGGATCATGAACCCCCAGGAAATGATGAAAAACGGCAGCTCATTTATGGGCGATATGAACAGCAGTGCAGGTGGAAACTCTGGTGAAAATCAAAAACAACCTGCACAAATTCAGGCAAATGTTTTTGAAACGTTCGAAGATGTATTTATTAGGATCAAACTTCCAAGTGAAGAACTTGCCACTCAGATGAGAGTATTCCACACTTCTAATCAAGCGATAATAGAGAATATTCCAGAGTTAGGTGAAAGACAGGTTATAACGTTACCTTCTTTAGTAAAGAAAAAGGGATCGACTGCACAGTATAAAGATGGAATTCTTGAAATTAAAATTCCCAAAAGTGTTGATATGCAATATACAGAAGTGGATGTCTCAGAAAAATACTAAGACATCCACTTTTGTTTTTATTTTGCTTTTGGTATCAAAAATTGAAATGTGCTCCCTTTCCCATTATTTTGCTGGACAGTGATCTCTCCCCCATATATCTCAATAATTTTCTTGGCAATAGCTAGTCCTAGGCCATTGCCTCCTTCTTCCCGACTTCTTGCTTTATCCACTCGAAAAAAACGATTAAACACCTTTGGAATATCATCAGTTGGAATACCATACCCCTGATCTTTAACTGATACTTTAGCAAAACCATCTACTTCATCAATCGTAATGGTTGTTGTACTATTTTTCTCAGAGTATTTTACGGCGTTATCAAGTAAAATTGTTAGTACTTGCTCCAAATGACGGGATTGAATTGTCGCTAGTGTAGAATGTGACATCATTTGAATAATTTTAAAATGCTCATTTTGATGGAGAAACTTAAAGTCCTTCACAATCTTTTCAACAGTTTCATTAATCGAGCTATGTTCATTAGAAAAATCGGTAATCTCACTTTCTGTTCTAGTTAAATCTAATAATTCTTCAACTAATTTTTTTACCCTTTGCAACTCCTGTAATGATGCTTGAAGGGACTCATCCAAAACTTTAGGATCTTTTTTACCCCAACGATTTAGTAAAGAAAGATGCCCCTCTAATATTTGTACTGGGGTTCTTAGTTCATGTGAGGCATCTTCAACAAATTGCTGCTGCTGATTAAAGGATTTTTCTAGCTTCTCCATTAATTCATTAAAAATGGTAGAAAGTTCACTAATTTCATCGTGGGAATGAATCGGTTCCATTTTTTCCTGGAACCCATCTCTTTGAATCGTCCTCATCGTTCCAGATAGTTTATTTAAAGGCTTAACAAAATTCTTTGCAAGTAAATATCCAAATAAAGCACTAAGAATTAAAGCTCCAACCCCAGAAAATGTCATCATCCAAAACAAATTACTCATCACATGTTCATATCTTGTCAGAGGTTGGATCAATTCTACATAACCAGTAAATTGTTCAGAAGTAATTCGGCTTCTGCCAACATATATTTGTTTATCATTCGTTTCTAGCAGTGCAACAACTTTGTCTTTTACTGGGTTAAAGGGAACATAATAACGCGGTACATGATCACTACTTAAAACCAAAACTTCTTTTCCGGTTCGATCTAATACTCGTATCGTTTGATCCTTTTCAATAATTTGATTTAGTAGGTCACGACTATCGTATATTTCTTCAAGAGTAATCTTCGGTCCACGTTGCGTATAGAAAACTGTTAATTCATCAAGTACCCTATTAAAACTACCTTCTTCCTCTTTTAACATCCATTTATCAATGGCATGATATTGAAAAAAACTAAATGTAAAAAATGCAAAAAAAATGGTTGCCCCTGCTCCAAGGGCCCATTTTATTTTTAAAGAAGTTGGTTTAAAATATTCCATCCATTTATTCATGATCTCATCACATAACCTGTACCTCTAACCGTCTCAATGTAGCTATCTGTATTCGTCTCATCTATTTTATTCCGTAAATATCTTACGTATACATCAACAACATTCGTCTCTACTTCCGTTTCATATCCCCAAACTTTATTTAATAAAGCTTCTCTTGTTAAGACAATATTTTGATTTTCTAAAAATGTAAGAAGTAAATCATATTCCCTCTTCGTTAAATCAATTGAAACCCCTTTGCTTTTTACGATTCTCGATTCTTTTTCAACGATCAATTCGCGATAACGGAAAGTTGTAAGTTTACTTCCTTCTATCTCTTGGTATGAACGACGAAAAACCGCTCTTAATCTTGCAAGCAATTCTTCAATCGCAAAAGGTTTGACAATATAATCATCTGCCCCGCTATCTAAGCCAGATACTCGGTCCATCACACTATCTCTTGCAGTAATCATTAAGATCGGTGTTTGTTTAGACTGTCTAATTCTCCTACACACCTCTAAACCATTTAAGCCCGGAAGCATCAAATCTAATAGGATCACGTCCCATTCTTTTTCTAATGCAAGTTCAAGACCTTCTCTTCCATTAAAAGCAACACCAATTTCATATCCCTCATATTGGAGTTCAAGTTCTATAAATCTTGAAAGATTTTTTTCGTCTTCTATTACAAGTATTTTTTTCATCCCTAACCACCTGCTCTAGTGAAAAAGTTTCCTTTATTTTAATTTATTTTTTTGAAAAAATAAATCTGAGAACGCCTGAAAAATTTCTATAGATTGAAATGTGAACAATGATAATGCCGTTATACTAAATAAAACAATTGGAATAAAACGTAACCACATCATGTTCTTCTCCACCTTTACATTGGAATAAGACAATTATGGCAAATTTAGATTAGAATTAAATGAGAAAGGTATAAATTTTTGTTAAAAGTATACGGGAGTAGCTTCGGTCTTACCCGTTAAATTCAAACAAACATCAAACCACAACTAGTTTACATAATAATATTATAAGATATTGATTAGTATTAAAGTTCTTTTTTATGAAAAACATAAAAGAAAGAAAATGAAAGATCAGTAAAAAAGAAATTTATTATCTCTTTCCTCTATTCTAGCAGAGTGATGAAAGGAGCATTTGCCATTCCAAATTTAAAGCTTTCAAGTAATATTAAGATACGGTGTGGATATCCTAATTGAATTCCACTTTTCTATAAGAATTTATTTTTATAATGACATAATGTCAGTAAAGGCCAAATCCAATTATAACTATGGTAGTGAATGTAAAAGTTGTTTGGAAGCCCTGCCCCTGTTGGGTAGACAGTAGTCCAATCACTTTTATGAAGTGAGTTAATTAAGTTCAATATCCCTTTATTAATTGGCTCTGTTGGTTCATCATTTAGTGCGATTAACGCATCTACTGCCCAAGCTGTTTGGGAGGGAGTACTGCTGCCAAGGTCAGTGTATCTTTTCAAAGTGTCACTTTTACACGACTCTCCCCACCCACCATCTCTATTTTGAATACTTATTAACCAATTCTCCGCTTTAATTAATGAATCGTGAGATGATTTCACTCCAACTGCTTTTAACCCAGTAAGAGCTGCCCATGTACCATAAATATAGGAAATCCCCCATCTCCCATACCACGAACCATTTCTTTCTTGGTTATTGAGTATCCACTGAATTCCTTTTTTAAGGATTTTATTTTCATTTGAGAGCTGTGTATATGATCCTAAAAACTCTAAAGTCCTTCCCGTTAAATCAGCTGTAGAAGGATCTATTGCTGAATCTTCTGCCCCATCCATCGGAACTAAAGTAAGTAATGTATTACTTTTTCCTCTCTCGAATGCAGGCCATCCCCCATCACTGTTCTGTAGTGATATTGTCCAATTAACTCCACGGTCCCATGCTTGTCGAAAAGATGAACTGTGATCAACCATTCTTGAAATCGCCCTTAGGGAAGCTGTGGTGTCATCGACATCGGGATGAATAGTGTTACTTTCTGAAAAACCCCAACCTCCTGGTAATGTTTCTTTAGATGTTAATGCCCAGTCTCCAATTTTTGAGTGCTGTTGTTTTAATAGATAGCTAGAGGACCTTACGATTGTACTTGATTGAGTTTCAATACCAGCTACTTGAAGAGCATAGCTTATTAGAGCGGTGTCCCATATATCTGATGGAGAGTTCTGAATATGAACGCCTATTTTTAATTTATATTGGTGGCTTTTTAACCCTTGTATGGCTTTTATAATAATGGGATGATTCTTTGCATAACCCAATGCTAAAAGAGAATATATCATGAAAAAAGTAGAGGTAACATAACTATACAGCGTTCCATCTCCCTCTATTCTTTGAAGGATATACTGTTCAGCTTTCACAGTTGCTTTTTGTTGGATATATTGTGGATACTCATGGATTAATGTAATTCCCTTTTCTAATAACTCAAGAAAAATTCTTGTTTCCCTTGATTCAACCGTTCGCTCATTTTTTGATGATTCCATTAAAAGCTTTTTTAAGTCTGGAGTTGAATTTCTTGTAATTACAAATTTAGTGTTTTTCAAAATGAACATTGAAACTAGATGGACACGTGCATAGCTGCTAAAATCCCAAAAGCTAATTGGAAATTGTCGTGGAATTAGAAGGAGCTCTATTGGCATTGGAAAGAAATCATCCCATTGATATTGACCATTAATGGCAAGCATAAATTTAGTAAGACTATGAGTTTGCAATAACCCCCCACTATTGAAAATAAACTGTTGTGCTTTTTTTATATTTGCATCACTGGCGTTAACAACTCCAGAATATAGGAGGGCAAAATAACACTCTACTGTAAGAGAAACATTGCCACGGTCTTCATCATAAAAAAGCTTCCAGGCACCGCTTTTCTCCTGCTTTGACAAGATTCGCTTGGCAATCTGGTTTATCAATTTATCTTCCTTTATTTTCAAGGATTTCAATAATATGATCATGTTCGCATCCGTTGAAAGACTATTTTCAAAACAAAAGCCCCATTTCCCCTCCTCATTCTGCTTACGTATAAGCTCTTTAGTCATTCTTCGGATCTCTGCTTCTATAAGCGTTTTCACTTTATTTCCCTCCTTTAACAGGGTCTTTACATACCTTATTAATGAAGAGTTCAGATTATTCAGATGCCATTTTGTGATAAAAAGATGTGTAATGGAAGTAAATACCATTTTATGCAAAAGGCGATTATACTGGTTACATGACTTATTTAAAGAAAAGGAGATGAATGAATGAAAGACTATTGCGGGCTGGAATTATGAGGAGATCTATTAATTTTACGATATGAAGCGGATATAGCGGATCTTCACGAATTTCTTAATCCTAGTGATAGGGATCGTCTGTATTAAAGTGTTTTTTATAAGCGAGGAACTCATTGGTTTTATTAGCTATAAAATAAAGTGGAAATAGGGTTTGGGATGCGTCCTAATTATATTTGGGGATGGATTGGGGCTTAGATTTTAAAAGCAGGAATGAATTTCACTTTTGATCATTTTTAAATAATCAGTTTCTTATTTTAATTTGAGGGCTATTAAGGTTTATAACTATACAGGCTTCACTGAAATTTAGAACTTTCATCAGGCTACAAATGGTGGAATCTATGACTTTGTGAACAAAAAAATAAGAGTTGACCAAAATCAATGTGCAAGGAATCATGCCTCCAACTAAAAGCATGAACCCTGTCACTTTTGGTCAACTCCCAAAAAAGAAATTAGAATGGGTGTAAACAATCTTCATTTTATAGGAATGTAGATATTAGACGACCTTCTAGAGAACCTATAAAATAAACACTATTCACCAGCAATATTGATTATAATGAGCTAATCGAAAAAATGAATGAAAAATAGATTAAAATTTGATGAGAAAAATTCGCGTTCACAAAAATGACAAAGCAAGATTCGTTTGTTGAAGAAAATATAACATATAATGGAAGTGAAGGAAGCCTCGTCTTCGCGATTTCTTTTTTGGCATATTCGGTTGGAAAAGGCTATCTTTAAGAATTTGTCACAAAACAGGTTGTCTAAAATAGTTCTCTCAGAAATATCGTTGTTTTTCTATAGCCTTTTTTCTTATAAATCAAAGCTAACAAAAAGCAGCCAATATCACACTACACCATAAAACAAGTTCCATTGCCTTTTATGTAATGCTTATTCATGCGATTGCATTTTAAACAATTGGCATTCATTATTTGCTTCACCAATGGAATCCCCTCGTTTCTTACGTTCTCTTTGTAATCAATTTTTATTCGATCTTGTATTTTGTAGCTGAGGTTCAGTCTATAAGACTCTGTCTAGTGCTCGTAAATGATTCGGAGGTATTCATTCAACTTGGGATTACAAAGAGAATGAGAATTTCACTGTCCACCAATATCATAATGACCAACTTTCTAAATTTCAAAAGAAAACTATTTTTTCAGGAATGCTTCCAGATGATGACTGAAAAGCCTCAGCTTGAAATCTTATTAAAACAACCTCTAAAAGCTCATTACCTATTTGGAATAACAAAGAAAATTGAAAGAAATCATATAAGATTAGATGATGCCACAAGATTTAAGTCCGCTTTACTGGAAAATATAAGGGAAAACTGATGATACAATTGCCTCGATAATGATGAATATTAGAAATCCAAGCTCCTATAGCGAATAAACAGCCCTCTCCTTATCAGCAATGAAATATCAAGATAAAAAATAAAATTCTCATGTTGAATTAAGAGAGACCCCTCCGTAAAGCGGGAATTAAATAGGGACGGTCCTCGATTGCATTAACGTATTAACGCGTGATCATGATCAAGGACCGTCCCGCAGGGCTTTAACGCGTTAGTTTGCTACCACGACTTTTATTCCCATTGCTTCTATATCATTGATGTGTTGTTTTTCTGTTTCTTCGTCTGTGATGAAGATATCGATATGTTTTAAACCAAGGGATTGTGCAAAGAGGTTCATACCAACTTTATAATGTGGCGCAAGGCAAATCTTCATTCTTGAAACTTCGCTTACCGCACGACCAAAACTTGCTACCTCTGGTGTCGCTGTACTGATTCCACGGCTTGAAATACCCCCACCTGTAACAAATACCGTGTCAAATGTAAATTGGCGGATGAATTCATTCGCGATACTATCGGTTACATTCCCAGATTTTTTTAGTTTTCCACCAACAAAGTATGTTTCAATTGTTTCAACGTCTTTCAGCTTGTCAGCAATTACAAGACAATTCGTAACAACCGTAAATCGAATGTTGCTAGGCAAATAGCTTAACATTGTATAATGAATACCCGCGCTTCCCATAAACACGGTGTCTCCTGGGTTTATATAGGAAGAAGCTGCCTTCGCAATCGCATGATCATATTTCGTTCCATTTCCATACCTTTCATGATTTGGCCGCGCTTCAGTACGTGCCTTCGCCATTGGGATTGCACCGCCATGGGTTCTTTTTAATAATCCTTTTTCCTCCATTATTGTGAGATCTCTTCTAATAGAATCAATTGAAAGGCTAAATTCATCTGCGAGCTCTTTCGCTATGACTCTGCCCTTGTAAATTAATTGATTTAATATTAGTTGCCTGCGTTCTTCTGAAAACATGATTATCTCCCCTTTATTCAGTATATTTCTCTTCTCGATTCCATTTTATTATATATTATTCATGTTTTAAATGAAATTTATTCATGTTTGTTAATGTTCATGCAGTTTTATTTCATATTTCATTAACCCAACTTCCTATCTATCATCCTTGGAAGAAGGTTATTGAAAACGTTTTAATTTTTAGAATATATTTTTTTTTCTGAAAAACACTTGTCTTTTCCTTTGAGTTTGATTTAGAATTGTCACAAAGTTAATATTTGGAGGGACATGCATGGTAACCTTTTTTGCAGCAGTACTGTTATTAATTGGAGGATATATGGTATATTCCAAATTCGTGGAGAATGTTTTTGGGATCGATGACTCCAAACCTACACCAGCCTATACTAAACGTGATGAACTAGATTATGTACCCATGAGTTGGTGGAAAGGCAGTCTGATTCAATTATTAAACATTGCCGGTCTTGGACCGATATTCGGTGCTGTAATGGGAGCACTTTATGGACCTGTCGCTTTTATCTGGATCGTTATAGGTTGTATCTTTGCCGGGGCTGTTCATGATTACTTCTCTGGGATGATTTCACTTCGACACAACGGTGCACAGTACCCAACAATTGTCGGTAAATATTTAGGCAAAAATATGAAGGTAATCATTAACCTTGTATCTTTAGTTTTAATGATACTGGTTGCGGCTGCTTTTACTGCAGGACCCGCACAATTAATTGCGAGTATTACTCCTATAAACTTCACAGTTGCACTTATTTTAATTTTTGTTTACTTTCTATTAGCTGCCGTTTTACCGATCAACCGAATTATCGGAAAAATTTACCCAATTTTCGGTGGAATTCTTATATTTATGGCAGTGGCCATTGCAGGCGCGATGATTTTTACTAATCAAGCCATTCCTAATCTTACAGTAGATAACCTTCACCCAGAAGAGCTTCCTATCTGGCCATTATTAATGGTCACAATATCATGTGGGGCAATCTCAGGATTTCATAGTACTCAAAGTCCGATTATTGCAAGGACCATGAAAAAAGAATCTGAAGGTCGAAAAGTATTTTATGGAGCTATGGTTGCTGAAGGTATTATTGCACTGATTTGGGCAGCAGCTGGAATGGCATTCTTCGGTGGAACAGGTGGTTTACAAGAAGCACTTGCGAATGGGGGTCCCGCCGGTGTAGTTAATGAAATCTCAACAAGCTTACTAGGAACATTGGGAGGAATCCTAGCCATTCTTGGAGTTATCATTTTACCTATTACGACTGGTGATACGGCATTAAGATCTTCAAGGATGATGTTATCGGAACTAATGGATTCTGTATTTAAAACAGATGGAAAATGGAAAGTATTATTAGCTACTATCCCCGTCGCTTTACCTACACTTTTCCTTGCAACCATTGATTACTCATTCCTATGGAGATATGTGGGTTGGACAAACCAGCTCGTAGCGACAGTAATGCTTTGGACTGGTGCAATGTATTTATTGAAGAACCAAAAGTTTCATTGGATTTGTGGAGTCCCTGCTTTGTTTATGACAGGTGTTGTTTGTACGTATATTTTTTACGCACCTGAAGGGCTTTCATTACCATATGCGACATCATTATGGATTGGATCCATTTTAACGTTTGTAGTCTTTATCTGGTATATTGCAAAAATAGTTAGAGAGAAAAAACTTAATCAATCCAATTCACCGGTTCATGTAGCATAAGAAAAAGGGCTGTCCCAAAAAAAGTTAGTGTCACGAACCACAACTTCAATATATAGAAGAAATCCTCCAGAAATCTTTTATATATGGAAAATCATAGTGGTTCCGGACCCTTTTTGGACAGCCCCTTTTATAATATTTAATATAAAAGAATGGGAAAAGCATTTTAGGAATGATTATTTTAATTTGAGTGACATTTATTTTTCCTCAAAAATGATTAAGGTTTAATAATTAATTAAAAACATAAAGGGATAGAATAACCAATAATCATCTACAAAAAAACCATAAGGAAACCGACTAGTACCCCTCCACTTATAAAAATAACGTTGTCTAATTTCCTTTTTATTAACTTGAAAGTAAAACCTATTGACATTGATAAGAATACAAAAGTGAAACCAACAGTAAATTGACCTATCGAAAAACCAGCTAGAAAACTAAAAATGTATATTCCTATCGCAGAGATCCAATAAAACTCGATATTACCTTTTAAAGCAAAAATGGTTGATATAATTGCTATTATAAGAGATGAAAATGCTATGACAGAAAATATCAACTTTACATCCCCCAAACTAAAAATTCTCTCATTTAAGTTTACATAATATTTTTATGATCTATAGGAGATCATATTAATTAGAACTTTTAACAATCTTGTAAATATAGTACATAGGCATAAGAATTTTATCATTTAGATCTGTTTTAAAATGGATTTTCATTCCGATCGGCTGTGTTTTCACTTGAAAATGAACACTTTTTATTTCCTGACTACTCTCATTTTGAATTTCAATTACTTTCTCCTGCTCTGTATAGAATTCCATTTTAAATAGATCTTTTTCAATATAAAGTAAATAGCATAGTGTGAGCAATATAACTATTCCAGAAATGTATTTTGACATTAAATCACCTTATCTACTAGAGAATAAAACTTTTACATTTAATTACATCAATTTATGGTATCTCTTTATTTAATACGCTTTATTTAATGAAAAGTTTCAATAATATGTAATTCTTTTATAAAAATATCTATAAAAGATGTATTTTAAGGAAACAATTGGGAATGGTAATGACAAGGAGGTGATAAAAGTGACTAATAATCAAAATCGTAACCAACAAGCTAATCAACAGCAGCAACAAAAGAATTACGATACTGAGTTTGCTACTGAAACTCAAGCAGAAAAAGCAAAAAAGCAAGCTAAAAAACAGCAAAATAACCAATAACATATAGAAACGATAATACTTAAAAGAGGCGTACCCCAAAATGGGGCGCGCCTCTAAGAATTTTTACCAATGCCTCTAGTTAAAAGTATATTCTCAATTATTATATAAAAATAACCATTTTACCTTTTTGATTACCCTTCATACAACTATTTCAAAGTTTCAATAACTTGCATTTTATCTCATGAATCCTCCTTCTGAATGCAGTATCTGCCCTGTGACCCACTGTACATTATTTTATCAGTTTAGCTACATCCTCTGGCAGCTCCTATACTATTTAGCCTGCTTGCACCAGTTACAATGGCAAATCTACTCATCCTCCTTACATTGACGTAATTTCCTTAACACAACCTGGTATTCTTTATCTAATTCATCAAGGTCATCCTTTGGGGAAGGCATGCTTAGTCTACTTAGAAGTTCAGCCATCTTTGTTTCTAATTTCAAAATCTCTTCTTCATTATTTTCCCGTTGTTTCGGCTTCTGCTTTGATTGTTGCCAAAGATCAATATTCCCGTCAAACATTGATACCAAATGATCCTTTATGATCCAGAGTTTCTCTGCAGTTTTTTGAACAAATTCCCGATCATGAGAAACCACAAGAACCGTACCAGGATAATCCTTAATTAGTCCTTCGATTGCTTTTAAGGTATCAAGGTCTATATGATTAGTTGGTTCATCTAGAATCAGTAGATTATAGTCACCAACTAACAGTTTTGCGATGGCTACTTTTACCCGTTCACCACCACTTAAGACACTAATCATTTTATTGACATCACTCTCAAAGAAACGTAGCCTTGCAAGGATAATTCTTATGATGTGTTTAGGCAATGTACTGCCTTTTTCAACAAATTGAAGAATCGTTTCATTAGAGGGTAATGCCTCAATACTTTGATTAAAAAATCCAACCTTTACGTTTTGAGCAAGCTCAACCTCTTTCCCCTTCGCAAATAATTGCCTGATTAATGTGGATTTTCCACTTCCATTACTACCAATCAGAGCTGTTTTACTTCCCGTTTTTAATTTTAACCCTTTCGTTTTGTATAGGATTTCTCCTTCTATTGCTTTTTCTAACTCTTTACACTGCAATAAAATCTTTTTATGAATCACCGTTTGCAGGACATAATCCATTTTTACAGAATCCCATTCAAAGGGCTTTCCTACTTTTTCAAGACGATCAATTCGTTCTTTAAGAACCGTTGACACTCTCTCCACCTTACCCCTTTTTCCAGCCGCCTTATTCTTATGCAATTGCCATTCAGAATTTCCCATTCTAGAAGGTGGACGGTCCATATTTTTGGCTTGCTGCTGCTTTTTATAATATCGTTCCAGCAATCGCTTCTTTTCTTTTTGATATGCTTGAAATTTCTCTTCATGTTCTTGTAGCTCTAGATCTTTTTGCTCTTGATAGGAACTGAAATTTCCCTCATATTGTGAGAATTGACCTTCTTCTAATTCCCAAATTTTATTACATACGGTGTTCAATAAGGTTCGATCATGTGAAACAAGGACAAATGCTCCGTAAGTTTGGCATAACCTCTTCTCCAGCTCTTCAATTCGATTCCAGTCTAAGTTATTAGAAGGTTCATCTAAAAACAGTATATCTGGTTTCTTAGAAAAGATTGAATTTAGCCCTTTTACGGTCTTTTCTCCTCCACTTAAATGAGAATCCATTTCATCAGGCCTTAGCTGCTTAAAATATTCTTTCGTTCCATACCATTCAATAGATGGTTTTTGATCGGTTAAATTAAATAAATATTGGAGAAGCAATGATTTTCCTTGTCCGTTTTTCCCGATTAATCCTATTCGATCTCCGTGATAAATGGACAACTCGTCAATAGAAAAAAATTGTTTCGTTCCAATTGAGTAGTTTACATTTTTAGCATTCATTAATAACATAAAAAAACCTCCCAATGTAGCTCCGGAAGGTTTAGAAGTCAAAATTTAGAATACACAAAAGAATACACTTATACATGGTCAGCCTTACGGCAATATTGTATAAGTAAAAGAATGAATTTGTATCTTTTTGCAATGGTATCCTAAAAAAGGCATACTTATCCTATCCGGAACGAGTCATTTCTTCATTAATTTTCTAGAATCTCGTTTTGTGGGATAGGATTTTACTTCATTGCTCAAAAATTCATTCCTTTCATGTCTAGTACTTACATTATATTTATACACTTATGAATTTGCAACCATATTATTTGTAAAAATACAGATGATTTCCCTTTTATTGATACGATTGTAAAATCCAGTCAATGTAACTTGTTCTTTCTTTTATGTCTATCCGTTTTCGGATCAGTTCACTCCAAATATAGCGATCTAATGAATACAAGTCCCTTTTCTTTTTTGCCTCTATAACCCAGTTCGGAATCTTCACTTCAAAAACAACACGATTATAAGAAATTAAAACTATGTATTCACCTGCACCTCTAATTAGAACAATATCACTGTCAGGTTCCCATTCCTTTAACTGCTTCTCAATACAAGAAGAAACATGATATAAGAGCTTCTCTTCATTCAAATTATTAATAATATATTCTCGTAACAGTCCACTTATATTCATATTCCCTCTCCTTTCTTGTTTGTCATTTAATTATTAATAAGAGGAAACATTCTTATCCTCACTCATGAAAATGATCTATTTTATCATTAAACATAAGCTATTCTCTATTATTATTAATAATGATAACACTATATATCTATTATATTACATTTTTGTTACCTTTAAAAGATATTATACAAAGACTTATTACTTATTTAGAAGGCTATTTTTATACATTTTCTTTATTATACGGATTTGCCCCCGATGGTTAATTTCATCCTCAAAAACATGAAACCATTTAAAGAAATTGTTTGCTTTTTCGTCATACCACCAATCTGTCTCCTCATACAGCCATCCTATATTTTGTGTTGAGAAAAACTTAAGTGTTTTTTCTCTTACTAGTTCTAACTCTTGAATATAACTTTCTACTGATCTCCCTTTAAGGATACTAGCTTTTTCTCCTAAACTTAATGCGGGCTCCAGTGACTCTGCATACTCACCTAGTTCATCTTCCGTTATGTTTTCAAAAGTAAGCTTTTGATAAATTTTTTCTACAGCGATCATATGAGCAAGCAGCATACCTATGGAATTAGCGTTCTCATTATATTGAAAATCTAATTCATCTATAGATATATCCTCTATTAAATCTAGAGTCGTTTTTCTTGCATATGTCATCATAGAATATAGAATCGAATAATCCTTTTCAAGTCCTTCTTTTTCTTTAATTAAAAATAAAGTTTTCATATTTTTCCCCTCCAAAATTTGATGATTAAATAATGGCATTTAAAATAAAATTATGTATTACAAGCTTCCCCAAACCAAAAGTTCCTTTGTAAGAAATCAGGAACTTTTTTCCTCAATCTACCTTACACTTTATCATTATCTTAATTTTCCGTAAATAATAATCATATATTAGTTTGATTGAAGCTACTGAATGAAGGAAAAGGGACAGAGAATAGGTTAGTCAATCTTCGTATATATAAGATTTCAAGCGTACCCTTTTCACATTTTTATTGTGTCTCCTTCCTCCCAAGTGACGACTTCCATATGTTACTATGGAGAAAAGACTGAAAAAGGGGATGACTAAATGTACATACGATTAAAAAAGGAAGAGAAAGATGATCTTAGAGGTCGGATTCAAACCTATTATTATGAACAAACTGGTGATGAAATCGGGGAATTGGCTGCTGAACACTGGTTGGAATTCATTATTAAAGAGATTGGTCCTTATTTATATAACCAAGCTGTGACGGATTCGAAGGATGTTTTAATGGATAAAATGCTTCAGTTAGAAGAAGATTTATATGCCTTGAAGAGACCGTTGAATCGTTAAAAATCGCTCTTAAACTACTTAGGACAAACGCTAGGAACTAACTATTTACCTCCTAGCGTAATTACCTTGGGCTGTATTCGCATAGATTGTTGCTTTTCGAACAAGAATAGAAACCCGTAATGATTATGGTTTCGAGACATCTTTTCGCAAAGCAATAATTGGTTCACTAGTATTGAATGATTTAAGATGTCAATCATTGGCCAAAAGTAACAAAGTTTACGAAAAGAGCCTTACCTTATAAATTGGACATATGACCAACTTATTCCTTCCTATTGAAATAAAGCCTAGGATTATCTTTTTATTCTTTCATCCTTAATTCATGAATGGGTTTCGTTGACAAGACTTGATCTGGTCCAATCACTTCAACCTCTACAGCCACTTCTTCTTTGTTTCCAATAATTTTTTCCAGGTTTTTAGCGTCTAGACTTTTCTTTAATTTTGCCTGATAAGTGATCTCATACGTCTGATGTTTGTCCCCTTTTGAACCACTCTTATACTCTTTTTCAACAAATAGCATATCAATCCCTAACGCTTTTCTAAGAGTGGGGTCGCTTAAATAGAAACGAACAGTAAAAGGGGTTTCAGGTTCCATACTTTTATCAGATATAATAGCATGAAAGACTAGCTCTTCAACTTTTTCACCTTTATCAATTTCTATGTACGATTTTTGTACTGATTTAATTTCATTGTTTCCACATGCAGATAGTAGAAGAGCGAGTGTGGTGATTAAACATAATAGCCGCAAGTTTTTCAATGATGCATCCTCCTCATGTAATTTCTCTATCCATTGTATCAAAAAAGCACCTAAATTCAGTATTTCTCTCCTAATTTAACAACTTTGTTTATTTGATAGGTAGGAAGTGTTAGTTCAACAAAGGAAGGGCATTCTAGCTCATTCCAAAGTTTAAATACATCAATCGATTGAAACTGGTCAACAAATAAACTAATGACTGTCCCGTGTGTGACAAGGATAATGTCTTTTTCATTTTCATTTGAATTGATTATTTTCTCAATCGCTGCTGTGAATCTCTTCCTAGCGTTATCAGCAGTTTCTTCTCCGAAAATTAATTCATTAGGTTGTTCAAAGAACTTCCTCATAATTGCCTCGAATTCAGTGCGCGGAAAAATTTTTCGGTTATTCCTTCTTTCGTGTTCATATGTATTCATAGTAATTACCGTTTCCTTCCCTAATTGATTTGCAATTATTTCTGCTGTCTCTATCGCTTTAGGTTCATCACTACTAAAAACAGTTTGAAAATTGTATGCTTTTAAATAAGCCGCAAGCTCCCGACTTTCTTTCTTGCCAACTTCTGAAAGTGTCCATTTATTAGATGGTTGTTCAGAATCTAGAACTGGCATGGAATGTTTTATTAATATTAATTTCATAATGTTCTCCCTCCCTCAGTATTTATGTATTAGTGATTTCTTAATTTTTCAATTATTTAATTCTATTTTATTGAAAGGACTAAGTTATTGGAAGGATCTTTGATTAATAAAAAAACTGATTATTTTGCCAGTTTCTTTTAAGATTTTTATTGTTTTATTTTGGGTATATATTTCAAGCTACCATAAAGTCCCTTATCACATTCTTAGCTATAGCCTACTATAACTTAATATTCAAGTTGAACGTCTATTAAAAATTCACTAGTTATCAAAAGAATTTTTCTAGAAACAAGCTTATAACCATACCCTTTTTAAAATCTATCATAGAATATATAAACTCTATCAAAAGAAGGCGATAAGATGGCAAGCTCGCACATACTCATTTCCGCCGATGAGTATGACTGCGTCCTTGTAAACACCTTACCATTAATCCTATTGCTCGGTATGTCTTGTCCCCTTGATACCCTTTTGATATGAGTTACACTCAACCCATATTTTCCTCCTCCATGTACGGCTAAAAAGGAAAAGACACCAACATTTACTGTAGGTGTCTTTTCCTTTTCACTTTTAAAGAGAGGCAGTCTCTGCTTTTTACGTCTGCTTTTGTAAAATGTCATCGGAACTTTTAAACTTTCACAGGTCACTCTATTTTGTCGAGGCTTTCACTTTATTTGTCCGATAATGCATATAATTTGTCCAGGATGTGAATTCATTTTTCCAATTGACTCAATATATTGACCGTTCTACAAATTAACACAAAATCCACAACCCTTCACATCCAATATCCAGGATTTAGCAGGGCGGTTCTCGATCACAGTAAAGCGTTAGTGTACTCAAGAACCGTCCCGCTGTGCTTTAAAGTGGTGAATTGTTTTTTAGGGGGTGTATTTGAGATTTTCATTGACGCTCGCTTTTTGCTTTTCTATACTGAGAGAAGAATTTTATGAAACTAGGTGATTTTGTGGATTTTGATATTCAATTTCTTTCCTTTTATGTTGTTCAAGTAGAAGGTCAGGGTGAAAATATAGATAGAAGATTTAAACACTTTCAAACATTAGATAAAGAAACATATGAAGATAATCCATTAAAGGATTTTTTAGATGGAGAATTGACAAAAATCACAAAAAGAAAAGTAGATCGTCATTCCAAGTCAGAGGGTGCACCTACGAAAATCGGTCGTTTTGTTGTTGAGCCAGGTCATGAATTAGATTCGAATCCAAATTATAATCTTTTTCACAAAGCACGCTTCGCGGATGATTCTGGAACCTTTGAAGAAGCTTCCCATCAATTTGTCCAATCCTATGTAGATACAAGTGCGATTAGAGGTGGTGTATTCATCGTTGCTTCTGCAAAACTACAGAAATTCTTCGATGATCCGTTTTTATTCTTATTGAAATGTGATTTCGAACCAAAAGTGGCAAGAATCACCGATGAATCGTCTCTAATCCATCATGTAGAAATGGCGATTACAACGAAAAATATGAAATCCATCCAATACCCTTTTATGCCCGAAGAAGGTATGATGGACAGTGCGGAATTAAAAATTCATCAAGCTTCCCATGCCCGTTATTTTGAAGATTTCCTCAAATGGGTAGAGTATGAAAAATCGATGCCGGAAATTATTAAAACTCAAGTAGTCGGTATGGTGAAAAACCATATCGAAGAGAGCTACGCTGAAGGCAGTGATGAGCGGGTCCAATTTGAAGAAGAGATCGAGACATGGGCAATAAAACCAAAACGTGAGCTACAAGAGAGATTCGAACACGAGCAGATCATGGAAGCCACTGCACAAATTACGGAGCATACCCCGGAAGCGGAATTAAAACTGAAACTAGACCATGTATCGATTAAAGCAATGTTATCTGACTTTGGTGAAACCCTTCATCTTGCAAAAGTGAATGATAGATATGTACTTGTAATTGAAGGTGACTCTGTTTCGTTTGAGCAAGGATTTTCTCCACTTGAATTTTTAAAGCCTGGAGAATTGAAGGATGTATTAGGTCGGATTGAGGATAAATAAATTTTCAAATTTAAAGAAGCTGTCTCAAAACAAAGGTGTCAGGAACCGCAACTTCAATATAAAGGAAACCACTAAAACATCTTCCATATCTGGATAGAACATGGTTCCGGACCCATTACGAGAGACAGTCCCTTCTTCTCTATAGGTTTAGACCTTCAATATGATTATAATCATTCATAAAATGAACCACTCGTTGTGAATCTTTAATCTCAAGTTTATGAATTCCCGTATCGCCCGTTTGGAACCAATACTCTTGGTTGATGGGCAGCCTTAGAAATGCTCTAATTAACTGTGTAATGACACCACCATGTGCTACAATCGCTATCCTTTGAGATTTACTTTCATGAATAATTTTTGAAAACATTATCTCAATTCTCATTCTGAACTCGATTGCTGATTCCCCTTCTTCAATTCGTTCATGAAGGTGCTTCGGAAGCTTGATGTTTTCAGCCTCTGCAAATGTTTTTCCTGCTTGAATTCCATTGTTATACTCTCTTAAATCCTCAGAGTAAAGAATAGGAGCTCCAGTAAATTTTGATAACTCTTCTGCTGTCTCTTTCGCTCTTTTTAACGTACTACACCAAATTTCTTGAGGTGGAAAATCATCTTGAACCTTTTTAGCCATTCGGTTAACCTGTTTTTTCCCAAGGTCAGTTAAGGAAAAATCGGCTCTCCCTTCATGTACCCCCAATTTGTCTGCTTCTGACTCACCATGTCTAATCAATAAAATTTCCATATCTTTCACCTCTTTTTTTCATAATCGCTTCATTATTTTACATAAGAAATGTGTCATTGACGAGAAAATTTTCAAAAATTTCATATTAATGCGATAAAAATCATTTATAATATCGTTAGGAAATGCAAAGGGGGATCTAAATGCTCACAGAGAAAAACATACTAGATATTAAAGAATTGCAGAAAGTTTGTGAAAATGCAGAAGAGATTTCATTGAAATTAAACTGGGAAATGTTAAAAACGAGAGAAACAGACATGGACGACTATCTTCATTATGATGGTGACCAATTAATTGGGTTTTTAGCATTGTATGGATTTGGGGAATCTTATGAACTTTGTGGGATGGTTCACCCAGTTCACCGAAGAAAGGGAATTTTCACAGAGCTTTTTAACAAAGCTTATACTTCACTTCAAGAAAGAGAAGGAGAAAAACTACTAATTAATGCACCTGCTAAATCACAATCTGCTAAAGGATTTATTAGTTCCATTGATGCGGAATATTCTTTTTCAGAATATCAAATGGAATGGAAAAGCATGAATGTTGATGTTGATAACTCGGAAATTCTATTACGTGAAGCTTCTACCAATGACAATAGAATAATGATCGATCTTGATGTGAAATGCTTCAATGTCACCGAAAAAGATGCGCATTCATTTCAACAGGGTTTAAAGAATGAAGAAGGACATCGCCATTACATGATTGAGTATAAATCAGACATAGTGGGAAAAATCAATGTCCACGCCGATGGTAAGAGAAGCTACATCTATGGTTTTGCTGTTTTTCCAGAATTCCAAGGTAAAGGGATTGGGCGAAATGTATTGGCTCAAGTTGTTCACAATGAAGCACAAAAAGAGCAAACTATATTCCTAGAGGTAGCAACAAAAAACGAAAATGCCCTTGGACTCTACCACTCAACTGGATTCCAAACCTACCAAACCCAAGACTACTACCTGCAAAAATCACTTTAGTGCAGTGAGGGACGGTCCTTGACTGGGGTAACGCGTTAACGTATTTGGGGACGGTTCTTGGTCGCTTTAAAGCAACCAAGAACCGTCCCTCTTTGCTTTAACGTATTAAAGAGATTTTTTCGAATTAGCTAAAATAAATGTGTTTGGTTTCAATTTGGTCGTTTTTAATGGTAATGATCCCGAATGAATAATATGGTAGCTTTCGTTTAGCGGTTGGGGATCCTGGATTAAAGAGAAGAGATCTTTTCGAAAATCGTGAGTATGGAATGTGAGAATGTCCAAATATGATGAGGTCGACTTCTCCCTCCATAAAAGACTCTAAAGCTCTTTTTTCTGTCGTTTTTCCTATACCGTCACCATGAACAATCCCAATCCTCTTCCCTTCAATTTTAATGATTTTTTTCTCAGGTACTAGTTTTTTGATTTCATCTCCATCTACATTTCCATAGACACCTTCTACATTTCCATACGAACATAAGGCTTTATAAACATCAATAGTCTGCCAATCCCCTGCATGAATGATGAGATCTGCACTAGTTAATTGACTTTCAAGTATTTGAGGAAAGCCATTAAATTTCTTTAAATGGGTATCTGCCAAACAAACGATTTTCAGCTTTAACCAATCCTTTCTATGACGTGTTTCTCTAGTATAAAGCTCCCTGCCGTTTTCGACAAAAGTCAGTCACCTACCTAACATTTCCCGCTCCTTATCAATTTGTTCAATGTCTATTCTTTTAAATAATGGTTCTTTAATCTCTATCTTCACCTGAACAGGTGTTCCCACAGGCTGCCATGATAAATTTAATTGTTCAAGATTCAGTCCTTTTACTATTTTCTCAGTTGTAAATGGCAGATATGGTTGTAGAAGAACAGCTAAATTCATAATCATGAAAAAACAATCATGTAAAATCTCTCTAGCCTTCTCACGATTCTCTTTCAATACCGCCCACGGTTTCTGCTCATCAAAATATTTATTCCCCCATCTTACAAACTCAAAAATAGAATCTAGGCTTTTTTTACAATCTCCGCTTTCAATCAATGCACCTGATTCATCGAAGATACTATCTATTTTCTCTTTTATATCTTCATTTACATTTTTTAATTCAAGAATAGAACCAAATTCTCTTTGATAAAACTTTATTGTCCTTTGAACGAAATTTCCAAGTGACCCCAATAGCTCCCCATTATGACGATAAATAAACTCCCTCCACGAAAAATCTGCATCACGCTTCTCTGGACCATTTATCGCTAGAAAATATCGAATCGTATCCGGATTGTATCGACTCAATAAATCCCTTACCCATATTGCCCAATTACCACTTGTAGAGATTTTCTTTTTTTCAATTGTTAAATATTCACTTGAAATAATATGTTTCGGCAAACTTGGGATATTAGATCCGAGTAATATTGAAGGCCAAATGATGGTGTGAAAAGGAATATTATCTTTTCCATGGATATAGTACGATAAAGTGTCTTCTTGCCAAAAAGGTTGCCACTCGCTACTATTAATTTGGGCCCATTCCTTTGAAGCCGATAAGTAACCACTCACTGCATCAATCCAGACGTAAACTTTTTTATTCTCATAACCCTCAATGGGTACAGGTACACCCACTTCTATATCACGTGTTGCTGCCCTATCTACTAGTCCCTCAGAAAGGTATCGTTTCGTAAGCTGTATTGCATTTTCCCTCCAAAAATCCTGAGAGTGATTCATGTAATTTTCTAATTCCAACTGTGCTTTTGTTAATGCTAAATAATAGTGTTCTGTACCCTTAAATATGGGTTCTTTATGACAAAGCTTACAACTTCTCTCTTTTAAGTCAATCGGATCTAAAATAGTAGAACAGCTCTCACATTGATCACCTCGAGAATTTGATCCACAGCTAGGACATATCCCCACAACAAACCTGTCCGGTAAAAATCGTTCACATGATATACAATACGCTTGCTTAACAAGTTTTTTGTATAACCAACCGTTTTTCAATAACCTCAGAAACATCTCCCTAACCACTTGATGATGATAAGCAGAGTCGGTTCTCGTATAATGATTATATGTGAACCCAAGGGAATGAAAGCATTCATGAAACTCTTCGTGATAAATATCAGCAATTTCTTTCACAGGTTTATTTTCCTGCCTAGCCCTTATAGAAATGGGTGTTCCATTACAATCACTTCCTGAAACATATAACACATCCTCTCCTTTTAATCTGTAATAACGTGCAATAATATCCCCTGGCAGTAATGCTGCAAGATGCCCTAAATGTAGGGATCCATTTGCATATGGCCAAGCTCCTCCAATAAAAATCGCCATCGTCAATACCTCCTATTAAAATAAAATTAAACACAAAAAACCCCTCGTCCTATCATAAGGACGAGGGGTTAGCTCGCGTTACCACCTTAAATTTCTAGTTGCTCACACAACTAGACTCTGCAAGTACGGGAAAAAATGCTTCCTTATACTGTGGCAATGGTAACGGTTGCCCAATCCCGTTTCACCCTACACCATAATAGAATGGTTCGAATGAACTGCTCCTGAGATCATCTTCAGTGGGGGTTTTCCTTGCTTCTTTTCAGCTTTCGAAGCTCTCTGTTAAAGGATACTAACCGACTTACTCTTCTCTTCCATGCATTTGAATATATTATGCCAAACTTTACAGAAATTGCAACAATTAAATTTGGCTATTTTTTATTTCCCCACAGGAGATTCTAATAATCGAAAGGTGATTCCGTTTTGATTTGCTTTAAATTCAGCTTCAATTCCGTTCGGTAAAATAAACATTGGATCTGTATGACCAAAGTCTAAATCGTAAATGATTGGGAAATCATACTCTCGAGTTGCTCGTTGAATAATTTCTTCTAGTTGACCCTCTGTAAATCCTACTTTTTCGTGAAACCTTCCAACTACCAATCCATTAATTTTTTCATAAACACCAAGTTGTCTTAACTGAGTTAGGTAACGGTCGATAAAAGCTGGCGTTTCTCCTTCATCGTCTTCTAGGCACAGTATACAACCGTCCATATCTGGAAAATATTCTGTTCCCGCTAATAATAAAATGGTTGATAAATTTGCGGCAAGAATCCTACCTTTTGCATTTCCTGGATTTAAAATTTTTGAACCTTTATTTTTTATTCGATGACGTTCTCGATCATCTTTCTCATCCCAATATAAGGTTTCAAAAATAAATTCTTCAGAATCCTTGTATTCCACAGGTTTTCCATCCACCAAAATATCCATAAAATATTGTTTAGTAAAATCAATCAGTCCATTAAATTCCCCAAATTGAGGGAGAATGGCTGGTCCTAAATATGTTACTAACCCCGTCTTTTTATGGATAGCTAGATGAAGAGATGTAATATCACTATATCCCATAAATATTTTTGGATTATTTTTGATTAGTTTAAAATCTAGCTTTTCAAATAGCTGATGAGACGATGTTCCACCAATAGTGGTAATTATCGCTTTAACGTCTGGATCTAAAAACAAGTCGTGTAAATCCTCAACTCTATCGTCAATCGTACCTGCCATATACTGATAAGCTTTAGTCGAATTTTTCGCTAGTTTTACTTTAAATCCTAGTTTTTCTAATTCCTCCACTCCTCTTTGGAGTCTTCTCGGACAATGTGCTGCGATTGGAGAAGAAGGAGAGCAGATCCCAATTGTGTCTCCCAATCGTAATCGATGTGGTTTTTTCATTATGTATTCCTCTTCCTTGTAAAATACTAAGATAATTTTCACTATTATAACATTATTTATCTTATAGTCTAGCAACCACTTGGTAATATATGTTAATAATAAAAGAAGAAAATGGAAGGGGATATATTAAAAGCTGCCGGCCATTTTGGTCAGCAGCTATGTAACTCTTATTCTTCTGTTTTTTCTTCTTCAGTTCCCTCTTCTTCAGTTGTTGTTTCTTCATCTGTTTTTGTTCCCTCTTCAGTACCTTCTTCTGTTACATTTTCTTCTGTTTCAGTACCTGTGTCTTCTTCTTTTTCTTCAGCACAACCTGTTGCAAAGCCTACTACGGATAAAGCAGTTAATAACATTAATAATCTTTTTTTCATGTTAATGGCCTCCTTAATATGCTGCATTTGAGAACTACAACTCTATCTTACTCGAAATTCAGAATAATAGAAGACCATTTACCATTCTTTAACAATAATTAAAAACCGATTAACAATCCAATAAATTATCTTAACATTTGTAATTTTGAGTTCGTTACCTTTTGGGGACGGTTCTCGTTCACATTAGCACGTTGCAGTACTCGAGAACCGTCCCGCACCACTTTAACGCATCACTCCGCTCGAGAACCGTCCCCGAGCGCTTTAACGCGTTGCTTTGCTGGTGCTTGGTCGGGCGTTTTTGGCTTGGATGAGTTCTTTGATTGCATTTAGATTGTTAGCTTGAAGATGTTCGATAATTTTACTTCCGACGATGACTCCATCACATAGTGCTGACATGCTTATGACATGATCTGGTGTAGAGATACCAAATCCTGCGAGTACTGGCACTCGACTTACCTCTTTCAGCTTTTGCAAATGTTTTTCCAGGTTTACCGTAAATTCATTACGTGCACCTGTTATCCCATTAACTGTAACTGCATACAAAAACCCTTGTGATGCCTTTGTAATACTTTCCTTTCTTTTCTCGGAGCTTGTTAATGATACAAGTTGAATAAGAGCTATATCTGCCCTTTCAAAATAAGGAGAAACCATACTAGACTGTTCAAGTGGAAGATCAGGGATAATCACTCCATCCACACCAGATTCTGAAATATCCTGAACAAATTCTTCTACCCCATATTTATAAATGGGGTTAATGTAGGTCATAAAGATCAATGGAACCGAAACTTCTTTTCTTCTCTCTATTAAAATATCTATTACTTTTCTTAGTGATGTGCTATCTGCTAATGCTCTTTTACCTGCTTCCTGAATTGTCGGCCCATCTGCTACTGGATCTGAGAAAGGAATTCCTAATTCGATAGCAGATGCCCCTGACTCTGCAAGAATTTTTAAAGTTGGGATTAAATTTTCTAATCCACCATCCCCTGCCATCACATAAGGAATAAAGTTTTTACCTCCTTGTTCCAGTTCTTCTATTAATGTCTTTTCTAAAAAAGTTTTACCCATGCTGAGAACCTCCTAGTACTGATTTGACCGCTTCAACATCTTTGTCCCCACGACCTGATAAACAAATAACCAATATCTCATCTTCAGACATTTTTCGGGCTAATTTCACTCCATAAGCAATCGCATGTGAGCTTTCTAACGCTGGGATAATCCCTTCTGTGCGTGACAAAAATTGAAAAGCCTCAAGTGCTTCTTTATCTGTTACAGATGAGTATTCGACTCTCTTTAAATCTTTCAAAAAGCTATGTTCTGGACCAACTCCAGGGTAATCAAGACCAGCTGAAATCGAATGTGCCTCCTGAATTTGTCCGTTTTCATCCTGAAGTAAATACATCATCGAACCGTGTAATATGCCGACAGATCCCTCAGTTAAAGTTGCTGCATGTTGGTCTGTTTTAACCCCTGCACCGGCAGCTTCTACACCATATAAAGCAACTTTTTCATCCTCGATAAATGGATAAAACATTCCCATCGCATTACTTCCGCCCCCTACACAAGCTACAACTGCGTTCGGCAATCTACCTTCTTTATCTAAGATTTGTTTTTTAGTCTCTATCCCTATAATACTTTGAAAATCTCTCACCATTTTCGGGAATGGATGTGGACCTAACACCGATCCCATAATATAATGGGTATCCTCAACATTCGTAACCCAGTATCTGAGCGCTTCGTTGACGGCGTCTTTTAATGTCGCACTCCCTTGCTTTACACCAAATACTTTTGCTCCTAGAAGTTCCATTCGGAATACATTCAGCTTCTGTCTTTTAATATCTTCTTCCCCCATGAAAATGACACATTCTAAGTTTAATAGAGCACAAACTGTTGCTGTAGCGACTCCATGTTGACCTGCACCTGTTTCTGCGACCACTTTCTTTTTCCCCATTCTTTCAGCAAGCAATGCTTGCCCGATTGTGTTATTGATTTTATGGGCACCTGTGTGGTTTAAATCTTCCCTTTTTAAATAGATCTTCGCTCCCCCGATTTTCTCTGTTATATTTTTTGCAAAATATAGAGGATTTTCACGACCTACGTAATCTTTTAAATAATCATTCATGCAATTGATAAATTCAGGGTCTTTAATTGCTTCCTCATATGCTTCTTCCAGTTCTGTTACTGCCTCCATTAATGTTTCAGGAATAAACCTTCCACCATATTGACCAAAGTGACCTAATACATCTGGTTGTACGTAATTCATAGTCTCCACTCCTCTATTAAAATTGTTTCGCTAAATCGATAAATCTCTTTATTTTATCGATGTCTTTTACACCATTTGTTTCAACACCGCTTGAAACGTCCACCATTGATGGCTGTACAATTTCTATAGCGTTTTGAATGTTATCTGGATTTAACCCTCCTGCTAAAATGAGTTTATTGTGATCAATCTCTTTTTCATCTAATAGTCCCCAATTAAACTGTGTTCCATTCCCTCCTTGATAGGGCCCAGTAGCACTATCGAGGAGATAATATGAAGCATTTTTGTACTCATGCACTCTGTCAATATCGTCATCGCTTTTGATTCGGAAAGCTTTTATAAATGGAAGATTAAGCTTTTCACAAAATAACGGGCTTTCACTTCCATGTAATTGCACAAAATCCAATCCAACACTTTCGTAAGATACTGTTAATTCTTCTAGAGAAGCATTTACGAATACACCAATCTTTTTCACATGTTCTGGTAGTTTTTTAGAGATATTTTGAGCATGTTTAAGGGATACTTTTCGCTTACTTTCAGCAAATACAAATCCAATTGCATCCACTCCTGCTTCAACAGCTGCGGTTGCATGCTCATATTCCCTAATTCCACAAACCTTCACGAGCGCCATTTTAACACCTCCTAACTTTTAAAGAAGTAAGCGTTTGATTTAATGTAGAACTTTTCATTAGAGTTTCTCCTACCAAAATGCCATGTACCCCTGCTGCTGCCACACGCTTAGCATCATCCTTATGTCGTATCCCACTTTCACTGATAATCACAATATTAGATCGGTCTATTTTCTTTGCAAGCTCTTCTGTATTCGCTAGGTCGACCTCAAATGTTTTTAAATTCCGATTATTGATCCCTATTATGTTAGCACCGACCTTTTGCGCCATGTTTAATTCTTCTTCATTATGAATCTCAAATAACACTTCCAGCTCTAGTTCTGTTGCATAATGGTATAATTCAGTGATTTTACTAAAAGAAAGTGCTGCAGCAATCAATAAAATCACATTTGCTCCGGCAGATTTCGCTCGATCAATTTGAATTTTATCGATAATAAAATCTTTACAAAGAATTGGGATATCCACCTCTTTTCTAACAGAAATTAAATCGTTCATCGTTCCCTTAAAGAAAGGAGTATCAGTGAGAACAGAGATCGCATTGGCGCCGCTATCCGTATATACTCTAGCTTGTTCCCGCGGTTCAATCCCTATATTGATATCTCCTCTTGAGGGTGATGCACGCTTTATTTCCGCAATTACATTTAGTTCATTCGAGTTGATAAAAGTGTTGTATAATGACGCATACTTTCTTTTTGGATGGCTGATTAAATCAAATCCATTTAGATAAAAATCAGCCACTTCTTCTTTCTTTTTTTCTAATATTCTGTCTAATATTGTTTTAGTCACCCTATATCACCTGCTTCTGTCGTTTTTGACTATATTCGATTAAATAATGGAGTTTTTGAAGGGCAGCTCCAGATTCAATACTTTCCCTCGCTTTTTCTACTCCCTCTTTAGGAGTTCCTGCTATTCCTGAAGAAAATAGCCCTAGTCCTGCATTCAGTAAAACTGTGTCTAAATATGCTCCTTCTTTTCCTCTTAGAACGTTCAATAAAATCTCTGCATTCCGTTTGGCATCTCCACCAACAATATCCGAGTTTTGATAATGTGGTAACCCCACCTCTTCTCCATGTAGTGTGAATGGGATTGTTTCTCCCTTATCAAGGAGAACAAGATGGTTTTCTCCTGATAACGATGCTTCATCCATATATCCTGATCCATTTATAACTACACTTCGCTTTCTACCTAACTGGTGCAAAACAGAAGACATTTTCATTAACATATCTCTTCGATATACTCCTAAAAATTGTGTTTCAAGTTCGATAGGATTTGTTAATGGACCAATTAAATTAAAAATTGTCGGTACTCCTAATTCCTTTCTTACTTTCATAATTCTTTTTAGTTGGTAATGGACATGTGGAGCAAATAAAAAAGCAATTCCATTTTCATCAAGTAATTCTTCTACTTCATCACCATGAAAATCCAAAGATATCCCAAGATGCTCCAAAACATCTGCACTCCCAGTTTTACTTGAGATACTTCGGTTCCCGTGTTTCGCAACTTTTGCACCTGCCCCAGCTAATACAAACGCAGAAGTAGTACTAATATTGAAACTTTGAGAGCCATCTCCACCTGTACCGCAGTTATCCATGATCCCAGACATTTTACTTTGTATCGGCATTGCTTTTTCTCTTAATACTTCTACAATTCCTGTAATTTCCTCGACTGATTCCCCACGAATTTTTAAGGCTATTAGTAGTGCGGCAATTTCACTGTCTGTTGTTTCTTCATAAAATAAAGATCTTGCTGCATCTATCATTTCTTCGCGATTTAATTGTTCTCCATTAGATAATTTTTTTAGAATCGTTTTCATTGATATTAACCCTCCCGATTTCTTTAAGAAATTGTTTCAGAATCGTTTTTCCTGAGTGAGTCCCAATTGACTCTGGGTGAAATTGAAGACCATACAATGGGTAGCATGAATGTTTAATTGCCATGATTTCACCATCATCCATGCTAATTGCAGTTGTTTCAAAATATGGTGGAAGAGTTGGTCTTTCAATAACTAATGAATGGTATCTCATCACCTTTAATGGCTGTGATAAATATTCAAACATTCCTGTTCCTCTATGTTTAATGAACGATTGTTTTCCATGCCTAATCTCTTTCGCTCTGATTATTTTTGCACCAAATGCTTCAGCTACAGCCTGATGACCTAAGCAAACACCCAAGATTGGGATCTTTTTATAAAAGGATTGAATAATGGGAATGCAGTTTCCTGCGGCTGACGGTTTCCCTGGTCCTGGGGAAATGACAATCGCTTCAGGTTGAAACACTTCAATGTCCGCTATTGTGATCTCATCATTCCGTTTAACTATTACTTTTTTCCCTAACTCTTCGAAATATTGAAATAAATTAAATGTGAACGAGTCATAGTTATCAATTAATACAATCATTTATTCCACCTCAAGTAATGCTTTCGCTTTATTTAATGTCTCTTCATATTCACAGTTAGGGATGGAATCATAAACCACTCCTGCTCCTGCCTGCACATATGCTTTTTGATCCTTCAATACCATCGTCCTGATTGCGAGGGCAAAATCAAGATTTCCATTAGCACTAATGTATCCTACGGCACCTGAGTATACACCTCTTTTTAGGTCCTCTAATTCACTAATAATTTGCATAGCCCTTATTTTTGGTGCGCCACTCACAGTTCCCGCAGGTAAACATGCTTTTAGTGCACTAAGAGGGGATTCATGATCATTAAGAGTCCCAGTTACTTCTGATACAATGTGCATGACATATTTATATCGTTCGATCATCATATATTTACTAAGGACTATACTGCCAGGTTTACAAACTCTTCCAAGATCATTTCTCCCTAAATCAACAAGCATCTGATGTTCAGCAACTTCCTTTTCATCCCTCAGCATCTCTTCTTCCAACCTCTTATCTTCTTCGTCTGAATGCCCTCTTCTTCTAGTACCAGCGATTGGATTCGTTATCACTGTTCGATCCATTACTTTGATTAAGCTTTCAGGTGAAGTCCCCAATACGATGTAATCTTTAAAATCCAGGAAAAACATATAGGGAGAAGGGTTACTTCTTCTTAATTTCCGATAATATTGAAAAGGATTACCGTTAAAATCTGCATATAATCGTTGGGATAAAACGACTTGAAAAATTTCCCCTTCTTTGATGTATTCTTTAGCTTGCATTACTTTTTGTTCAAATGCAGTTTGGACCGTTTTAGATTGGAAATGACTAAGAGTAAAATCTTCCTCTAATTCTGCTACCCCCTTTGTGATTTCCCTTTCCAAATCGTCCAGTACCTTCTTTCTATTGACTTCTTCGCCTGTAATCCAACGGTCAATGGCGATGCAATAAATTTTTTGTAGTAAATGATCATAAACGATAAGTTTTTCATAAAACATGAGGTGAATATCGGGCATTTCTAGTTCATCCTCTTCAGATTCCCCTATTGTTTCGAACATTTTTACAATGTCATATCCAAGGTAACCAACCCCACCACATGTAAACGGGAGATCCATTGGAAGGTTTAAGTCATCCATAACAAATGAGTTCAAAAACTCCATCACATCGCCTGTTTCTTCCTTTACTTCATTTGTTCGTAAATTCATTCGTTCTATTTTGTTTCCTCTTGCAAGGAATTCATAATAGGGGTCAACTCCAATAAAAGAGTATCTCCCTTTTTTTTCGTGTTTTAACGAGCTTTCTAATAGAAATTTCTTTTTTCCTTTTAGTTTTAAATAGAGGGAGATGGGCGTATGCTGATCACCTTCGATTACCCTAACTTCACTTTGAATCATGTTTGTTTTCACTTTTATGAACCTCCAAATTTTAAAATAAAAAAGTCCTCCATAAACACATGTTTAGTGTTTATGGAGGACGAATTGATTCGCGGTGCCACCTCTTATTGGAAAGTATATTCTTTCCCGCTCTTTCGGGTACGGGATTCTTATCATCCGATACCCTATCCTGTTAACGGTGGAAGCCGTGTTACCGTACTCTATTTCAGGTAACCTCTCATAAGTCCATTCAACCAACTGTATCGTGCTAGCTCTCACCCCTACTAGCTCTCTGTAACGAATCCAACTGGCTTACTCCTCTTATTCAGCGATTTACATTATTTTATTGTATAGAAAAAGGTCCCTCATCCTATTAAAAAGGACGAGAGACCCCGTGGTACCACCTTTGTTGGCTGTAAAAACAGCCCACTTTACAGTATCAAAGCAAAAAGCTTTAATACCTGTCTCTTGTATCGATGAGACGTTCGCCGACCCTAATAATAACTATCGTTACGTTGGTTCGGAGGCTCAGAAGTCCATTCCTCTAACGGAGCACGCTAGTTCACACCAACCACTAGCTCTCTGTAGTGTTCCTTTTAGAGTACTACTCTTCATCAATGCCCTTCCGTTCTATTATTTGTAATTCATCATATGATGATTAAAATAAATTGTCAAGAGAAAATATTATTTTAGGGAATACTTTTTCAAAAGAGCTCCATTCCACTGTGGAGCTAATTCCTTAAGTTTACTAAGCCTTTCCACTTCTTCTTTTTTTCCATTATTGTGAAAAAGGATATCATTGCACTTTAAAATATCCCATTGCTCACTAAGCCTGTTCACCAAAGTAATGGAAGAATCCTTTGTGACCCATCCACCTTTAATCACTTTAAGGAAATAACCTGTAAACCCAGTTTCCACTACTTTTTTCAATAGATCACTTTCATTATTATTCTTAGAAATAGTGGCGCAAGGGATTCTTCCTTGTGTAACTTGTACGATTGTCTCCCCAATATGAAATGTATCGCCAATGAAAACTTTATCTTCTGTAAGTCCTTCAACCGTTAAATTTTCACCGAATGCAGGGATGGATAGCGATCTACCATAAATCCTATTCCAATAATGGTATCTTTCATAAGGATAGACACAAACCGCGCGGTCAGGGCCTCCGTGAAAATCAGTATTCGCTACTCCATCCTTCTGAAAGCCGTTATAGGATAGAAATGCTTCATCTACTTGTTTTTTTTGAATTCCTGTTGTAAACGGTTTCCCTCTATACTCAATCGTTTTCGGTTCTCCAATTGAAAGTCCGATGATTTTCATCGTATTTCCTCCTACATTACTCTTGTTCAAATTTTATTAATGTTGAATCACAAACAGGAACATATCCGATTTCCATGTAAATCTTGTTAGAAGTCGGGTAATCCAAATCGGTATAAAGGGCACAGAAATCGTAGGCTTCTAGTAATTTCCGGCTTAAAGTAGCGACAACCGATGTCCCATAACCTTCTTTTCTGAACTCATTAGGAGTGTAAACAAGATTGATAGTTATCCCGTTATCTGTTTTTCGAGCACTTCTCGCCATTGAAACCGGATTTCCATTTACTTCCCATAAGTATATAGATTTTTCATTTTCAATCATTTCTTCTGCCCGTTGTTTTGCTTGTTCTGGAGGTAAGGTAGATTCTCCTGTATCTTCTATGAACCCTCTGATCCAATTGGAGACTAACTCAATGTCATGTTCATTTGCTTTTCTCATGATTCCTTCACTAATGTTTACTTTGTTAACCTTATCTAATCGATAGATTCTTTGTCTCATGGCAGTTGAACTTTTTTTGCCAGTCATTCGCTCCCATATTTGTGAAAACTCTTTAACAGTCTCTTTTTCACCAATTAAACCGGGGACAAATGTTTCATTCTCCATTAAAAATTGAAAAAGCTTTTCTGCTAATTCATCATGATTTTGTTTATACTCAGGCCGAACAAAAATAATAAGATTATGTGGAGGAGTCATTAAAAAACCTGCTACTACTTCTTCCTCTAACATTGCAAGGGCGAGAAAAGGGTTTTGATACCTTCCATCAATTATTTGGTTAAGAAGACCTAGTGCTAAATTATTCTCCGCTTCATTTCTTACTAAAAAAGGATGCACTTTTTGATAATAGGATTTTGCATCTTTAAACGCTTGTATTTTCATTTTCATCACCGCTTCTCTATTTCGACAAATTCTTCCTAATTCCTTTTTAAACTTTTTATTTTATTGAAATCAAATTAAGCATTCATGCTTGAAGACTTCCATTCACTTTCATTTTTATTTGAAGTTATTTTAGAAATTAGAATATAGGAAATCAACCCTAAAACGATTGGTAAAACAACCGTATGCATTCCCAATAAATTGGGTTTAAAGCTATGAAATAATATATACGATACCATCCCCGTAAACATCGAACTTAACGCTCCGTATTTATTCCCATGCTTCCAATATAATCCCAGTACAATTGGCCATAAGAAGACCGCTTCTAATCCGCCAAATGAAAATAAGTTTAGCCAAATAATAAGATCAGGTGGGCTAAGCGCCAACAGAAATACAAGAATTCCAACAATAGTTGTGATGGAAAAACTGATTTTTTTCACATGTGATTCTGATGCGTCAGGCTTCACAAAATTCATATAAACATCCTTAACAATTGCCGATGATACAAGTAAGAGAAGTGAATCCACTGTAGACATTATGGCTGCCATTGGAGCAGCTAGTACAATTCCTGCTAACCAAGGGGGCAAAATCGTTAGTGCAACAGTTGGCATAACCGTATCAGCTACCTCAATTCCAGGAACAACACTACGTGCAAAAACTCCAATTAAATGCATTCCCAGCATAATGGTTCCCACCACAATTGTCCCAATTATAATGGCTCGGTGCATAGCTCTTGCATTTTTGTAACTCATCGCTCTTACTGCTACTTGTGGAAGACCTACCACTGCTACACCCACTAGAATCCAAAAGGAAGAAAGGTAAGTTGCTGTCAAACTGCGATCCGAACCATATGGAGACAACAAATTAGGATTCTCTGCTTTTAAATCATGCATGATATTGTCTATTCCACCACCAGCAATGATTGTAGCAACTAGTAAAATGATTGTACCTAAAAGCATAATGATTCCTTGAACGCTATCCGTAATTGCTACAGCTCGAAACCCTCCAACAATAACATAAATAAGTACAGATATAGCAAAAATAAATAATGCTGATTTATAAGGGAGACCCGTTAACGATTCAATTAATCTGGCTCCTCCGACCCATTGAGCAATCATAGCAGAAAATAAGAAAGCAATGATCGATACTGCGGAGATAATTGTTACGTATTTACTTTGATATCTTGCTTCGAGAAAATCAATAAGCGTGATTGCATTATACCTTCTTGCAAGAATTGCAAATTTTTTTCCAAGAATCATCAACACAAAATAACCAGTAGCAACCTGTGACATTGCCAAAAGCACCCATGCGAGACCATATTTATAAGCGGCACCTGGTCCCCCTATAAAGGAAGAAGCACTTCCATATGTAGCAATCATCGTCATCGCAAGAATAAACCCGCCAAGTTGGCGGCTTCCAAGGAAATATTCCTGCACAAAGGAGGTAGAACTAGATATGTATCTTGAAGAATAAATTCCTACAATAAATATAATAATCAAGAAAAGAAGCAAGGGTAAAATGACTTCCCAATTCACTTCAGATCACCTTCCTTTTCATCATCAAAAGGAATATCTGTAAAAAACCATTTAACGACAATAAATACAAGAATAATCATAACAATAAGTCCTACTACACAGCTATAGAAAAACCAAGCCGGTAGTCCGAAAACATACTTATAATCTTCAACAGGTTTACTACCTAAACCAAAAGCAAACCCAAACCACCAGATAAAGTTAAAAAGAACCAACCCAACACCTATTAAAGCTTCCCTGTTCGCAACTTGGAAATTTCCCTTCTCGTGCTTCATTTCTATCCCCCTTACCGATTACACTAAAAGACATCCTTTTTCACCATACGACAACCCTTTTTTTAATGCAATAACTTTTTATTTGGTATCTCCTTGGATTTTCATTCACATTAAAAAACGAGGAATGCACCTCGTTTTATGTTTGCGGCTTTGTTTTTTTCACTTTTTTATTAGTAGAGCTTTGCGTTAGTTCCTGTGAGAATTCATCAGATGTAAGTGATTTTGCAGATTGTAACCCTGATTTTGTTTTACGATTTCTTTTTGTCATCATCCCAGCTCCTTTCTTTAATAGTGTTGCTTTTAAACAAAGAATTATGTTGATTTTATATTGCATAGTGTACTATCTCACATTATAATTAGAACAATTTATGGGGGTGGTATGTTTTGAGAATTACTATCTTGAATGGTGAGCATGCAGATGAATATTGGTATTTAAGACAAGAAGCATTAAAACAAAATGGAGAAGCATTTGCTACTACGTACGAAGAAGCCATGGATAGGGAAAATCCAGTAGAAAAAACTAAACTAAATTTAATGTCAAACGGCAGTATTACTTATGGATCTTGGGAAAATGGAACTCTTGTTGGAGTCGTAACCCTTCTTCTAGAAAAACATACAAAAATGAAGCACAAAGCACATATCATGGCCATGTATGTTAACGAGGAATATAGAGGTAAAGGAATCGCAAGGTCTCTTCTTCAAACTGTCATAAAGAAATCAAAAGAATTAGGGTTGGAACAACTTCACTTAACTGTTGTATCATCAAATACCGCCGCTGTTAACCTTTATACGTCGGTTGGTTTTCAGACATACGGTATCGAAAAAAGATCAATGAAGTACAATGGGGTATACTTTGACGAAGCTCATATGGTGAACTTTTTTCATACTATCCCATGAGTACACTAACATTGATGTAAATATAAATAGTTGTCGAATAAAAAAACCCACTAATCGCAGTGGGTTTTTACATCTATTTATTTATCGGCTTTTTAAGAAATCCTATCATCAATGCTGTAATCAATGAACCTATTAAAATAGCTAAAAAGTATAAAAATATGTTCCCTTCAATAACTGGGAAAACAAAGATTCCGCCATGTGGAGCAGGGAGTCCGATTCCAAATACCATTGCTAGCGCACCAGCAATCGCTGATCCAGTTATCGCAGCTGGTATTACTCGTAAAGGATCTGCTGCTGCAAATGGAATTGCTCCTTCCGTAATAAAAGAGGCACCCATGAAGTAGCAAGAGAAACCAGCTTTTCGCTCAGACTCATTAAAACGGTTTTTAAAGAAAGTCGTAGCTAATGCCAGTCCAAGAGGAGGCACCATTCCCCCTGCCATAATGGCGGCATGTGGCCCTAAGTTTCCACCTTCAATCATAGCAATCCCAAATGTAAATGCGGCTTTGTTAATTGGACCACCTAAGTCCACAGCCATCATTCCACCTAATATTAATCCAAGGACAATTAAATTCCCTGTACCTAGCCCACTGAGCCAATCTTGTATACCTGTATTTAATATACTAAGTGGTTTAACTAAGAAATACATGATAAAACCTGTTATAAAAATGGAAATCAAAGGATAAATGAGAACTGGTTTTAACCCCTCAAGAGCATCTGGAAGGTTTCTAAGTGCCCATTTCAAGAAGACAACGAAATACCCTGCAAGAAATCCGGCAATGATTCCTCCTAAAAATCCTGCATCACCGCCTGCTGCCATGTATCCCCCAACCATACCAGGGGCAAATCCTGGTCGATCTGCAATACTCATCGCAATAAACGCAGCTAAAACAGGGACAATCAGTGCAAACGCGTTGGCACCACCAATAGTATTAAGGATCTCCGCAAATTGATTAAATTCCGGTGAATCAGGGTTTGCAGATTGTGCACCGAAAATAAACGAGATAGCGATCAATATTCCTCCACCAACAACAAATGGGAGCATATTGGACACGCCGTTCATCAAATGTCGGTAAATCCCTAATCCTTTATTACCTTTTTCAGATGATGTCGAATCTTCTTTTTCACCATTTGTTTTAAAAATTGGTGCATCTTGATTTTGAGCTTTTTCTAAAAGTTCTCCTGATTTTCGAATTCCATCGGCAACAGGAACTTGAATCACATGTTTCCCATTAAACCTCTCCATCGATACTTTTGTATCTGCTGCAACGATAATAGCCGTAGCCTTTTCAATTTCTTCAGATGTTAGAATATTCTTAGCTCCACCTGAACCATTTGTTTCTACTTTAATATCAAGATTCATTTCTTTAGCCTTAGACTTGAGAGCATCTGCCGCCATATAGGTATGTGCAATACCAGTTGGGCATGCTGTTACAGCTAGTATTTTACCGGATGTACTTTCCATTTCTTGATCTTCATCTTCCACTTTGTCATGCTCATTAATAATCGAAATAATTTCGTCTTTTGTCGTGGCGTTCATTAGCTGTTTTCTTACTTCAGAATCCATTAATAGGGAAGATAATCGACTTAGAGCCTCTAAATGAGTTTGATTAGCTCCTTCTGTGGCAGCAATCATAAAGAATAAATGTGCCGGCTGTCCATCAAGAGAATCATAATTGACACCTTCAACTGACTTCCCAAACACTATTGCTGGTTCTCCTACTGCTTTTGTTTTTGCATGAGGAATAGCAATTCCTTCCCCGATTCCCGTTGTGCTTTGTTTTTCCCGATTTATAATTTGAGACTTAAATTCTACTTTATCTGTCAGCTTACCTGCCTGATCTAATACTGATATTAGTTCATCAATGACTTCATTTTTCGACTGTGATTGAACTTCCAGTAGGATTGTTTCCTTTGTTAATAACTGTGTAATTCTCATCATTACATACCCTCCCCAGTTTCAGTTATCTTTATTTCATCAAAGATTTCCGAAATTTTTTGTTCAGTACATAAATCTAGTGAAAAAGCTGTTGCTGAACCTGATGCAACTGCGAACTGAAAGGCATGCTTCATGGAATAGCTTTTTTCAATTGAAGCCATAAAACCAGCCACAGTAGAATCTCCTGCTCCTACTGTACTTTTCACAATTTGATTTGGGACTTTTGCGACAAGTGTAAGCTCTTCATTAAGGAAAACGGCTCCTTGTGCCCCCATAGAAACGATCACATTATCCGCTCCATCTTTTAACAGTAATCGTCCATAATGAATGGAATCCGTTACTGATTCAATAATCGTTCCGTATAAGTCACCAAGTTCATGATGATTAGGCTTCACTAAATAAGGGTGATTAGGTAGTACTGAGCTTAATAAACCTTTTTCAGCATCAATGACAAAACGAATACCTCGACTTTGGCAAAATTCAGCTATATCTTTATAGAAGGTAGACGGTACAGATATAGGAATACTTCCGGCTAAAATGAGTGTGTCACCATTGTTTAATTCTTGAATCTGCACCAATAATTCTTGTAAATGGTCATTTGTAATAATTGGCCCATTGCCATTAATTTCTGTTTCCTGTTGAGATTTTAATTTTAAATTAATTCTGGATGGAGTGGGTACGGTTATAAAGTGATTTAGGACCCCTTCATTGTTAAGAAAATTACGGATATAGTCTCCTGTAAAACCTCCTGCAAAACCTAGAGCTTTATTGGCAACCCCAAGTCTTGTTAAAACTCTTGAAACATTTATTCCTTTTCCTCCAGCAAGAAAGGTCTCTTCATTCGTTCTATTTAATTTCCCTTCTTCAAAGTCATCTACTTTTGCTATATAATCAACTGATGGGTTTAGAGTTAATGTATAAATCATGATGTCACAACCTTAATTGTCCTTTGATTTTGAAATGCTTCTGCTTGATCTATTTCTAAGTGATTTGTGATGACTACTGCTTCTCCAATATCAGCTACCTTAGAAAATGAAATCTCACCAAACTTTGAGCTATCTGCTAATATGAAGGCTTCTCTAGATAAATCAAGGGAAGCTTTTTTAATTTGAGCTTCTTCTGGATCAGGGGTGGTGAATCCATACTGATGATGAATTCCATTGATCCCTATAAACGCTTTGTCAAACCGGTAATGGCTAAGTGATTGAAGGGCACTGCCACCAATCATAGCTTTTGTAGTTGGTTTTATCATTCCACCGATTAAATAGGTTTTAAATCCTTTCTGTAACAAACGGTCAACATGACTAATTCCATTGGTTACAACGACAACCTCAACCTCTGGCAAGTAATCAATCATATGGAATGTTGTCGTACCTGCGTCAATAAATAGGCAATCTCCTTCTTTAACTAATGATGCAGCAAACTGGGCGATTTTTATTTTCTCTTGAATGTTTTTGGCTGTTTTTTCAGATTCAGTCAATTCCTTAAGCTTCCCCTGTAAACCTGCTGCACCACCATGAACTCTTTTTAAATACTTCCCTTGTTCCAAATAGGTTAAATCTCGACGGATTGTTGATTCTGACGAGTTGGTTATCTCGACAAGTTCATTTATCTTTACTATATTTTTTAATTTTAATTCCTCTAAAATGATTCGATGCCTTTCTTCTGTTAACATAAAATCCTCCTTATGCGGATCTGCACTACCCATTATATTGCAAAGGCTTACAAGATTCAATCATAAATCTTCATTTTCAATCAAAAACAATCATAGAATACAAAAAAGAATAACCTTATGGAATTCTTCCCTTTCAAAATAGGACGTCTTCCTTTCGATTATTCTTCATTTGCATATGTATTTAGATTCCTCTTATATACTTCCGTACCAGATAAAAGTAGAGATGATAATCATAACGAGGATAAAAAACCAGTAATCTTTAAACCATTTTTTTATTAACAATATGATCATCCCTTCTAATCATAATTTGAGGGGCTGCCCCAAAACCAAGGTGTCAGGAACCACAACTTCAATCTATAGAAGAAAGCCTCATGGTCATCTTCTTTAGATTAACAATCATAGTGTTTCCGGACCCCTTATGGGACAGCCCCTCAAAGGGCAAAAAGGGGGTTTTTCATGAACCATTCTCCGAAAGAGGGGGAATCTCTTATAGATCAGTTATCATTTAACTGTTGAGAATGATTTTCAATATCATTATAAATTGTAAAGTTTATCACTGTCAACATATTTTAAAAATTCTTTTCTACTTTTTATCATTTCTTTTCTATTGATTTTTCAGAAGACGATGTGATAGAATTAATTTACACAATATATAGGTTGTTATTTTTAATTAGACTCTATATATTGTGTCACACTACAGGTTTCATCCTTGATCCGCTGGTTTTCTTGGCGGGTTTTCTTTTGAACAATTACATATGTTAACACGTCAAATACAGGTGTTCATTCGTGAACTTAATAGGGAATTCGGTGCAAATCCGGAGCTGTCCCCGCAACTGTTAATGTGGACGAACGAGAATGACCACTGCAATGGAAGATCATTGCGGGAAGGTTCTCAAGTAGAGTGAAGCATAAGCCAGGAGACCTACCTATATTTGTACGTTTCACCATTCTTCGGGGGTTGAGGAGATGAAACGATAGTGTGAATTTGAAGTATAGAATTCCCCTATATTTTCATTCCTCTATCGTTTTATCCGCTCACCGCCTGAGCGGAATTTTTTTATTTTAGGAGGAATTTTTAGATGTTAACCCGAACTGCTGACCCTTCCCTTATTCTCAATAAAATCAAAAACCATTTTGTTGAACTGCCAATAGAAGAATTAGTAATTAGGAGTGAAATGATTTTAGACCAAAATCCTTCCATTACTTTGGATGATTGGACAGAGGAATGTATTCTTCATTCGCTCTCTCTGCTAAATGAAGATTCACCACGATGGACTTTTGTTGCTGCCGAGCTTTATTTATCCAAATTATATAGGGAAGTGGCCAATAATAGAGGCGAATCAAGTCAAACTTCTTATTTTTCTTTTCACAACTTGATCGAAACCTTGACACAAAAAGGAATCTATAACCCAACAATATTAGAAAACTTCTCAATAGAAGAAATAAACGAACTAGGCAAAGAAATGAATGCAGAAAGAGATTCATTGTTTACATATATAGGTGTCAAGACTTTAGCTGATCGTTATTTAGCTCGAGATCATAGTGGTTTACTTTTTGAACTTCCACAAGAGCGCTGGATGATTATTTCCATGACCTTGATGCAAAAAGAAAATAAGGATACAAGGCTTCAACTTATAAAAGAGGCGTATTGGGCATTAAGTAATCTCTTTATGACTGTTGCAACCCCCACCCTCTCAAATGCAGGAAAGTCCTATGGCCAGCTTTCTAGCTGTTTCATAGATACGGTTGATGATAGCTTACAAGGAATATTCGACAGTAATACGGATATTGCGAATTTATCTAAAAATGGTGGAGGAATTGGAGTCTACTTAGGTAAAATCAGAAGTCATGGAAGTACAATCAAAGGATTTAAATCGGCATCATCTGGTGTCATTCCTTGGATGAAACAGCTTAATAACACAGCTGTAAGTGTCGATCAACTTGGGCAAAGAAAAGGCGCAATCTGTACATATTTGGATATATGGCATAGGGATATCCTTTCATTTCTTGATGTGAAATTGAATAATGGTGATGAAAGACTTAGAACTCATGACTTATTTACTGGAGTCTGCTTACCCGACCTTTTCATGGAGGCAGTTGAAGAAAGAAAAGATTGGTATTTATTTGACCCACATGAAGTAAGAGAAGTTATGGGATTTTCACTTGAGGATTACTACGATGAATCTAAAGGAAATGGAAGCTTTAGAGAAAAGTATCAGCAGTGTATCTATACCCCTAGCCTTTCTAAAAGAAAATTACCTGCCATTGAGATTATGAAAAGAATTATGAAATCACAATTAGAAACGGGTACTCCTTTTATGTTCTATCGTGATGAAGTCAATCGCAAAAACGCAAATTCACATATCGGAATGGTTTACTCAAGTAATTTATGTACGGAAATCACTCAAAACCAAAGCGTTACGACTGTGATTGAACAAAAAGTAGATGATGGTGAAATTATTATTAGAAAATCCCCCGGTGACTTTGTTGTTTGTAATTTATCATCTATCAATCTTGCACGTGCTGTAACAGAAGAGGTATTAGAAAGGCTGATTTCTATTCAGGTTAGAATGTTGGACAATGTTATCGATATTAATTCAATCCCTGTCCTCCAAGCAAATTTAACGAATCAAAAGTATCGTGGAATAGGATTAGGTACCTTTGGCTGGCATCATTTATTGGCACTTAAGAAGATTAAATGGGAAAGCAATGAAGCTATTCAATATGCAGATCGACTTTATGAAAAAATTGCATTCCTTACCATTAAAGCAAGTATGTCGCTTTCAAAAGAAAAAGGAAGTGCTCCTGCCTTTAAGGGTTCAGATTGGGAAACCGGCGAGTATTTTGTAAAACGTGGTTATTATCAGAGTCCTGCATCTCCTTTCCCATGGGCTCGTCTCATAGACGACGTAAGGGAAAAAGGAATGAGAAATACCTATTTAATGGCCGTTGCCCCAAATTCCACCACTTCAATCATTGCTGGAAGTACACCGAGTATTGACCCGGTCTTTAAAAAGTTTTATTCAGAAGAGAAAAAGAATTACAAAATTCCTGTTACAGCGCCTGATTTAAATTGTGAAACCACTTGGTTTTACAAAACAGCCTATCGATTAGATCAACATTGGAGTATAGACCAAAATAGTGCGAGACAAAAGCATATTGATCAATCTCTATCATTTAATCTTTATGTAGATAACACGATAAAAGCAATTGACTTACTAAATCTTCATCTACATGCATGGAAATCTGGTTTGAAAACAACCTATTATTTACGGTCCACCTCAACAAGTACATTTGAAGAATGTGAATCCTGTTCAAGCTAAAGGAGTTGTGATGAAATTGAAAACTTTCATGGAAAAGAGAATTTTAGTTGATCAAAATGCACCAAACCGTTCTACATCAATTATTAATGGCCAGAGCTCAAACATTTTAAATTGGGATGATGTACGGTTTAACTGGGCATATCCGAAATATAAAAAAATGCTTGCGAACTTCTGGACGCCATTTGAAATTAATATGTCTAGTGATCGCCAGCAATTTCCTTCCCTTCCAGAGGAAGAGAAGAAATCATTTCTTAAGATTATTGGCTTATTAGCCTTACTTGACAGCATACAATCTGATTATGCCAGTAAGGTTGCATACTATCTAACAGATTCGAGTTTAAATGCATTGATGATTATTCTTGCTCAGCAAGAAGTTGTTCATAATCATTCCTATTCTTATGTACTTTCGAGCTTGGTGTCCAAGTCCGAGCAGGATGAAGTATTTGAATATTGGAGAACAGAAGAAACCCTTAAACAACGTAATGAATTTATTACGGATGGATATCGAGAATTTGTTGAAGATCCAACAGTGGAAAATTTCCTGAAATCAATCGTATTTGACGTGATTCTCGAAGGGCTATTCTTTTATTCAGGGTTCGCTTTCTTCTATCATCTCGCACGCCAACAAAAAATGGTTGCAACAAGTACAATGATTAACTATATTAATAGGGATGAACAATTGCATGTAGATTTATTTGTAAAGATTTTCAAAGAAGTTGTTGAAGAGTACCCAGAAACCAACACAAATGAATTAGCTAAATTCGTTCAAAATACATTTACCAAAGCTGCAGACTTAGAAATAGAATGGGCAAGATCAGTCATTGGGAATAAAATTAAGGGAATATACATTGACGATGTAGAAGAGTACATCAAGTTTTATACGAATATCAGGGTTAATCAGTTAGGATTTGAGAAGCCGTATCCAGAGATCCGTCAGAATCCATTGAAATGGATTAAAGCATATGAAGAAGTAGATTTAGGGAAAACTGACTTTTTCGAGCAAAAATCAAGACAATACACAAAAGTCAATGTCGTTGACAATGGTTTTGATGAACTATAAATCTTATAGTGCTATTCAAAAAGGGTGACTCATTTAGGTCACCCTTTTAGCTTATCTTATCCTGCTCATCATGCTTTCTAACACCATCCCTATCTAACTTGGATTGAAATTTAGTGATCCCTTTGGAACAAAGAAAACTTATGAAAAACAATATAAACGCAGCAAATTCAAGATTTATAAAGTACATGATTCCTTCCCCAAAAAAGGAAAGCGCAGTATCTCCTTCAGGTGGTCCTGCAAGGAAGAAATAATTAGATCCGATCCACTTATTTATAAGCCCAATGGGAAGGATCATTAGATTTAAGGTCAAAAGACCATAAACAATTGATTTTATTGATAAAATGTACTTTTTTGTTAACAACAAATAAACAGCCATTAACGGGATTGCCATATGATGAATAAAGAATTTAAAATATCTAAAATGTGGGAATTCAAATAGTAAATCAGGTGTAACTAATGCCAGGATAGGTGGAAAAAAACCTATATAAAAATAAAAATAAAACAATACATTATTTCTCTTAAAAAATAAGTAAATGCCAAAGAACGTACTAAATGAACATAGATGTAATGGAAGGGTTTCTCGAGAATCCCAAACACCATAAGATATCGCCCAAAGTTGATAAAAAACTTCACTTCCCACTAATAGTGAAAGCAATATCCACCCAATGATTTTTTCTCCCCTCTGATTTTTCCACTTTTGAAAGGAATATATCATTATTATTAAAGTCATTAGGAAAACCATGAGTGCAGCTATATGTGAGTAGGAAAATAATCTAAAGGTCATCAAATGATCTGGTTGAAACATTTTCCACCCTCCTTTAGAAAATTTGAATATCACTTCTCATAACAATATATTCTTTTTATCTATGCTCTTCCCTTGTTTTTCACAAAAAGGTTACAGTTTTACGACCTATACTTCATAAGTATTAGAAATATTTAAAAAGTTATAATGTAAATTTATTGAAATTGTGGTAAAATTCTAAATTGATATAGAGAAATATCGGCTTAAATAGGAGGGTAATATGAAAGGGAAACTTAAAGCAGCAGGAATTCCAATTGTCATTGTACTATTTTTCATCCTTGCTCTATTTATTCATCAGCTTCAAGGGATAACGAAACTACCGAATGAAAATTGGAGCCGGTCCATACCACAAGGTTTTCAAACGGATGAAAAACCCATTGTTTTTCAAAATAAAAACGATGTTTTCCTAACAGATAAAAATCAAGTACTTCATTATAATGTTGGTAAAGGTTTAAATGTACAGCAGGTAGGTAAGATTCCCGTTAAAATACCACGTGGAAATCCTTTTTGGTCAAATGGAAAATCTTTCATTTATCTAAAGAACGACCAACTGATCCATTTCAATGGAGGAAAAGAAACAATAATAGATGAAGGTGTAACAGGGATTAGCACTTCAGAAGAAGAAGTGACTTACTGGAAGAATGGTGAATTATCTTCACTAAATGTAGAGTCGTTAGAGAGTAGAGTTATACATACGTTTGAGCAAAATGTAAGTGATGTTTCATACGGGAATGATGGCAGCATGATCGTGCAACATGCAGTGAATGATCTTCAAGTAGATTTATATTATATTGATCCTAAAGGTGAGGTTTCTAAGAATTCCATTTCAACATTAAATAAATCTTCAAATAGTAGTATAGGAAGTCTTTCCGTATTGGTTGAAAACAATCGCTTATCGATTATCTTCAATACTAAAAAGAGAACACAAGGTGCCCTTTCCTATAGTTTAGAAAGAATGGATTTTGACTTATCAAAACTAGAAAATTTGTCAGTTAAGCCAAAAGAAATGATGGTGTTGAATCAGGAAAATGGTTCAAAGCTTTACTCCCCTCAAAGTGTAAAGGTTATCGAAGAAGGTGATGAAAGCTATTTACTGTTTACAGCTGAAGGTCAGCGAATTGGAGATAATAACGCTATAAATGTTTATTACGGAAGTCTCGGACATGGACTAGAAGTGAAAGCTAAACATATTAATTCAACAAAAAACGTAACTAATTCCCCTCTCAAAGTAAACAAGGATTCAATTCTTTGGTTGAATTATGATGGGGATCGTTATATATTATATGGGGCATCACAAGATTCAAAAGTAATCGAGCAAAGTCAACAACTTACAGGGCGTGATTGGAAAGAAGCTGGATACAACACTTTCCTAATGTTATTTAGTAGCTTGATTACCGTTTTAACTTCATTCTATTGGGTCCTCCCTTCATTAATGCTATTAATTGTGCTTTATATGGCAAAACCAAATATTTTTGAGAAGGATGATATTAACTGGGTTGAATATTTATCTATGATTATCTTTTCAATCATGCCATTTACCTATATGGAAAAAGCGATGAATAATTATTTTTATTCAATGGCTCCTTCCTATTTTACTTTTTCGGGGAGTAGTTGGATCATTTTAATCGTTATTACGATACTTTCAGCATTGGTGTGGAAGTGGTGCCGTAATCCTGAATGGGGTACCTTTGGTGGAGCATTTTATTTCATGGGCATATATATTCTTATTTATATAACATCTGTAGGTCCATATATTTTTAATTTATATTAATAAAAATGGAGAGGCGAGCTTTGTTTGCTCCCTCTCCATTTTGTTACTCTTCCTAAACAGCTATGTTTCCAATTTCTTAGGCATTCTATTTTGAATTAAGTGGTAAATAAAAATCGATAATACAAGCCAAGCTCCCCCCGCGGTAAAACCTGCGATAATATCACTTGGATAGTGAACACCCAGATAGATACGAGAAATTCCAATAAAAAATACAAGAAGCAGAGATACAGCAGATGTAACTATTTTTAGCCAAAGATATTCAAACAAGCGAAATAACACAAAGGCCAATGCACCATAAAAAATGAAAGAACCCATAGAATGACCACTTGGGAAGCTATATCCACTTTGTTCTATAAGTGGTTGGATATCTGGTCGTTGACGCTTAAAAACCCATTTTAGAAACCAATTAAACGCTCCTCCTAAAGAGACTGTCAAAATCATGTAAAACGCTAGTGGAAATTTCTTCATTATGAATAAAACAATAGCCACGATGACGGTAAGAATAGAAAGCCATTTCACTCCACCTAAAAAAGTAACCCTGCTCATCCAAAGAGTAAGTTGTGGAGAAATATTTTTTTGAACGACATTTATGATCTTGTTATCAAATAATTCAATTTCGTTTTCTTGCAGTTCGTCCACAATTTCTGCAAATCCCCACGAAAAAACAAGTAATAATGCCAGACATATGACAATTATTAGCGATTTCTTCTTTGTATTCTTTTCCAAAATACCTCTCCTTTTATTTCAAACTATTATTGAGCTTTTTTTGCAGAAGTACTCTTCTTTTTCTTTGTTGTCTTCGTTTTTTTCTTTTCTTCCTTTGGTTTTGATTTGTCGATGGAAGCTTGAAGAGCAGCCATTAAATCTGTAACATTTTCTTTTGGCTGTTTTTCTTTAGGTGTGACAAACTTTTCACCCGTTTGTTTTGATTCGATTAATTTCATCAGGCGATTCCGGTACTCATCATAATACTTTTCAGGTTCAAATTCAGTGGTTAATTGGTCTATTAACATTATGGCTGTATCCAATTCTTTTTCTGTGACTTCATTTTCTGCAGGTACATTTGGTACATCACCTGAGGAACGAACTTCATCTGGAAAGTGAATGGTTTCCATTAACAATGTATTTTCAAAAACACGAACAACGGCAAGCTGTTCTTTTGATCTCATGATAATCTTTGCTACCCCAACCTTTTTGGAATTCGTTAACGCTTTACGTAGTAACGAATAGGCTTTTTTTCCACCATCATTTGGGGAGATGAAATAGCTGCGGTTGTAGAAAACGGGATCGATTTCTTCCATTTTTATAAAATCAACAATTTCTACTGCTTTCTCCTCATTACCCTCTTTTAGTTCTTTTAATTCCTCATCTTCTAACACTACAAACTTGCCTTTTGTAATTTCATAACCCTTCACGATTTCCTCATACACTAATTCCTTTTCACATGCAGGACATATCTTTTCATATTTAATGGGTGTATGACATTCTTTGTGAAGTGACCTAAGCTTTATATCTTTATCCTCAGTAGCGGCATGAAGTTTAATCGGAATATTAACCAGTCCAAAACTGATACTCCCTTTCCAAATTGTGTGCATCGTTTTCAACTCCTTATTATAAATCCTTTATTATGTTCATTTTGGTTTAGGAACATGAATTTCATGCAGTTCAACATTTGGAAAATAGATTAAGCATAGTTGGACAAATTAAGTAAAAAGAGATGTTTGTGTGGTGATAAATAAATGAAACCAATGCTTCCCACGTTAATATTTGATAAGCCCGGGCAACAAGCTGAATGGGCTTTTGAAATTAAATATGATGGTTTTAGAGGATTATTGGAAATTATTTCCTTAGAGAAAATTAGCCTACTAAGTAGAAATGGAAAAGAATTGATTCACCATTTCCCTGAAATTCAATTAGATATCCAAAGATTCATTCAGGAGTATAAACCGACACTACCTATTTATTTAGATGGTGAAATTGTTCTTCTTGAAAATCAGTATAAAAGTAATTTCTCATCTGTTCAAGTGAGAGGAAGAATGAAAAATCAAAAGAAAATTGACGACATGGCAAACAAAAGACCTTGTACCTATTTAGCGTTTGATTTACTTAGGCACTCTGAAGAAAACTTAGAAAAGCTTCCCTTCACTAAAAGAAAAGAAAAATTGAAAAAATGGTGTCAAACAGCCGGAATTCCCCTAAAACCAATAGTGGGTATAGAGAACAGGATTCAAATGATTCCATATGAAAAAAATCTTGAGGCAGTTCAGGAGAAAGTGTTTGAGTTTGAGGGTGAAGGGATTTTAGCAAAAATGACTAAAAGTCCCTGGGAAAAGGGAAAACGAACATCAACATGGTTAAAAATGAAAAATTGGAAGAGCGTTAAGTGCTTCATTACATCATTAGATACCAATAATGGTTATTATTATGTAGGAGTATATAATCAAACGGAAGTGGTGGGAATTGGCCAGTTTTATTTCGGTATTTCTCCAGAAGAAAAAAAAGCTTTAAATAAGATTATTAAGGAGAATTGCGAGAGTCAAACTAAGGAATTTATTCACGTAGAACCAAGCATTTGTGTCGAAATATATTATTTAGAGTGGGTAGAAAACCAACTTAGAGAACCGCATTTTCATCAATTTTTATTTGATTTAACTCCTAATGATTGCACAATTGAAAAGATGTTATTGGATGAAGCTTCATTACCAGATGTCGTGGAGATTACTCATCCAGACAAGCCACTTTGGGAGTCCCCTCCTATTCAAAAGCTTGACTATGTTCGTTATTTAAGGAGAGTGTATCCCTATATCCATCCTTTTTTACAAGATCGATTGTTAACGGTAATCCGATTCCCCCATGGAATGTATGGAGAGTCTTTCTACCAAAAAAATTGTCCTGACTATGCACCTGATTATGTTCAAACCACTTTAGCAGATGATATTCTATATATTATTTGCAATGATCTCCGTACATTTATATGGCTGGGAAATCAGTTGGCCATTGAGTTCCATATTCCATTTCAAACCTATAATCAAACAGATGTAAAAGAGGTTGTCTTTGATCTTGACCCCCCTTCTAGAAATGAATTTTATTTAGCTGTTAAAATTGCAGGTGAAATGAAAAAATTATTTGATCAGTTGCAGCTCATTACCTTTGTTAAAACATCTGGAAATAAGGGGCTCCAACTATATGTCCCACTCCCTGAAGGTTTTACATGGAAGGATACATCCTCCTTTACTAAGTTTATTGCACACTATTTAACCGCAAACTTTCCTGAAGTTTGCACAATTGAGCGATTAAAGAAAAAACGAAATGGAAAACTATATGTAGACTATATTCAGCACGCAGAAGGAAAAACGATTATTGCCCCCTATTCCATGAGGGGGAATAACGATGGATTAGTGGCAACTCCATTATTTTGGGAAGAATTAGTACCGGATTTACGTCCGGAAAAATTTACAATGGAAAACGTTTTAGAGAGGCTTAAACGTAAAGGATGTCCATGGGAGAAGTATGATAATGCCAGAGAGCAACAACCATTTAATGACATCCTGACCTTTTTAAAAAACCAATAGTTAGTTGGAAGCTATATACCCTAGGCTTAGCAGTTCTTGACAACAGTTCCCCTATAAATAAGCAAAGCCTTAGAAGCAAGGGGCTTTTCCCTACTTTGAAGGCTTTGCTGTAATTCGGGATACTTGGTCCATCTAAAATCAATCATCTCGATAAAAATATTTTGTCCTCAACCATTTCTTTAGCATGTTGTTGAAGCTCTTCATACTGTAATTCTTCTTGGTATTGCGTTTTGTTTACAATAAGAAAATCCTCCGGTTTTTTCACGTCTATTTCTAAATCACTTTTGTAAAGATATGTGGCGTTTCCAATCAGGTCAATCTGAAAGTGATTTTCTCCTTCTTTATGAACAACACAGTGTACCTTTCCTCCATTATTATAAACTTCAATTTCGCTCTCAAATTCATTCAGATCAAGCAGACAGGTGATAAGGCTTGAAGCTGACATTGCGGTTCCACAAGCATTTGTAAAACCGACACCACGTTCAAACGTTCTTACATAAATAGTTCCTTTATCAATAGGATGGACAAAACTTACATTCACTCCATCAGGAAAAAGATTATTCGGACCATTCACTGTTTCCGATATACACTTTTGCTCATTAGAAACAATCTGCTCAACCCCAACGACACTAATTAAATGAGGGTTAGGGACAGCAACGGCTGAAAAAAATAAGCGATCTGATACTTCTGGAACCTTTTCATTAATTAGTATGTTTTTATCAATATTCATTGGTAAATTCTCCAAATTAAATAAAACAGGCGAGATTTGAACATTATAGGTTGGAATTTCAGCAAAAATCGGGCTGGTACTTGTCACCGTAAGATCTGCTTTCATTGTTTCGACTAAGATTTCCTCTTTACTTAATAATTCGCAAACATATCTTCCCACACAACGTAAACCATTTCCGCACATAGATGCCTCTGAACCATCAGAGTTAAAGACACGCATCTTAGCATCGCATTTCTCACTCTTCAGAACAAAAAGGATTCCATCCGCACCTATTTCTGATTGGCGGTCACAAAGTGCAATGCTTAAGTTTTGTCGATCTTCTTCGGTGAAGAAATAGTTGTTACTTATTTCATCAATAAGTAAAAAGTCATTTCCCGAACCATGACATTTCGTTAATGTTATTTGCATCGTGAATCCCCCTACGGACATTTTAAAGAATTATTTCGCTTCAGCGTAAAAACCCTTCGTGTTTCTATTATTCTATATTCATTTCATTTTTAGCTTGCCACAATCAAGCCTTATCTTCAACTATTATATATAATTACCAAAGTTGTGCCCTTTACAATTATTATTATTTATTTTAATATAATAAACCAACTAATCAAGGAAGAATGATTTAAATTCAGGTTGAATAAGTAGTGAATATTCAAAAAAACGATCGAATTTAACCTAACCCTTATTCATTAGGTGATTATTTCCTAAGAAGACTTAACCCGTTAAATTTATTTTTACTAAACAAAAAAAGTGGTGTTCAAATGCAGGAGTCTTATAAATTTCGGTTTCAAGTTATAAAAGTAATTCTATTAGAAGATGAACTACAATCAAAGACTGTTACTGTTAATTCCGTTATACTCTCAGAGGCCAACAAAATCCTCTTATATGATACCATTCGGGTCAAGCTTAATCGGATAGGTATTTTCCCTTCACCCCAAGATATTGCCCAAAAAATTAAATCCAACCATTTAAGAAGGCTAGTTGCAGTTGAGTTGAAACGATATATAAAGCCTCAAAGGCGGTTTTTAGACCCAGGTGACTATTAAAAGAATAAAAGAAATATCTTAAGAGCTCTCAACCCATTCATTCCGTAATCGACTATCCAAACATAAACTGGCTTTTGGAAATATTTAAGATATCTACTTTTACATAATCAGCGTGTTTCATTAATTCTAGACAAAATGAAATCATCAAGGATTTGTCGGAATATTATGTAACAAGTACCAGGTTAGCAACAATCATAGATAAAGTCTATTTGTTTTGTACTTTAAAGAGTATTAAAATTCATATATCACTAATTATATAGACAAAAGAGACCTCAGCTGGGTCTCTTTTGTCTAATGAATAGAATGAACAACAAAATTTATTAAAAATAAGAATGCTATGATATAAATTGGGACCGTTACATCTTTTGCTTTTCCGCTTGCAATTTTTAAAATTGGGTAAAGAATAAATCCAATTGCAATCCCATCAGCTATACTATAGGTGAATGGGATCATCGCAATGATAAAAATGGCGGGAAAGGCCTCTGAAAGGTCTCTTAAATCCATATTTTTCACATTCTGAATCATAAGTCCACCAATAATCATCAAGATTGGAGCAATAGCATGATCAGGAATCCATTTCAAATAAGGAATAAACCAAATGGATGCTAAAAATAAAACACCTGTTGTTAAGGTAGTTAACCCTGTTCTTCCTCCTGCTGTCATGGCTGCAGCACTTTCAACTGTGGATACTGTCGGACTTGTTCCAAAAATACCCGATGTCATCGCAGAAACCGCATTAGCCTGAAAGGACTTGGGATATTTTTGAGGTTGATCAATCATATCTAAATGACCGTGAATAAGCCCAATATTTTCAAATACAAGAACCATGGTAACTGAAAATGCAGCAATCCAAAACGGTAAGTACAATAGCTTATCAAACGATACTCCAGCAAAAACTCCTGCATAATCTGATAAGTTAAAGCTTGCTCCCGTATCTTTTGGATCGATACCTAACAATACCCCGAGTAATGTTCCAATAATAATGCTCCACAGAAACTGCCCTTTCACATTTCTCATAAATAGAAAAATAGTGATTAGAAATGTAATGATCGTTGCAATGACTTTAATATCACTAATGTCACCAAGTGCAATGATTGCATTTGATCCCCTTTCAACTAATCCACCTTTTTCAAGTCCAATAAGAAGTAAGAACATTCCAAGACCAACTGTAATCGCTTCTTTAAGTGTTTTTGGAATAGACTCTGATAAAATCTTCGATAACTTTGTAAAGGCGATAACCATAAACAATAAACCAGATACAAATACAACGGCTAACGCTTCCTGCCATGTAAAGCCCATTGTTTGAACAATGGTGTACGTGAACATCGCGTTTATTCCCATTCCAGGCACTAATAAAATTGGAGCGTTCGCCCAAAAAGCCATTAATAATGAACCGACAAAGGATGCTAGAATCGTCGCCATTACTGCACCTTCAAAAGGAATACCTGCTTCAGAAAGGATCATCGCATTGACTGCAATAATATAGACAATGGTAAAATAACCAATTGCACCTGCCATGACCTCCTGTTTAATTGTTGTATTATGCTCGTTTAATCGAAAGATTCCTCCTGTTTTTTTCATTTATATCTGTCCTTACGAACATAGCCCTCTCCCTACCCGCTGAATGCCCCAAAAGGGCCCAGCCACAAAACTATATTTTAGCAGAACAATACAATTTTGAAAAGTAAAATTCATAACAAAAATTTGTGCTGGTGCATACGCGACTCGGTTTTTATCAATTCATAGTATTTGAGTTCCCCTAGTATATTCCACAAAAAAATGGCCCTGTAAGAGCCATTTTCTGAGTTTATTGAGATATTTGACGCATTAGGTTGGCCATTTCAATAGCACCTGTGGCTGCGTCCCAGCCTTTGTTTCCAGCTTTTGTTCCCGCTCTTTCTATTGCTTGCTCGATTGTATCGGTTGTTAGTACTCCGAAAATGACAGGTACATCTTCTTGAAGTCCTACATTTGCTACTCCTTTAGCTACTTCTCCACTTACATACTCAAAATGAGCCGTTGCACCACGAATGACAGTTCCTAGTGTAATGACGGCATCGTATTTCTTCGATGCCGCAAGTCTTTTAGCAACCATTGGTATTTCAAATGCGCCTGGAACCCATGTCACCGTTATATCTTTTTCGTCTACTCCATGCCTAATAAGGGCATCTTCTGCTCCACCTAATAATTTACTTGTGATAAATTCATTAAATCTAGATACAACAATCGCAACTTTTAATCCGGTTCCTACTAAATTTCCCTCATAAATTGTTTTCATTTTGGTTCCTCCTAAAATTTGAGTAAATGTCCTAGTTTCGAATGCTTCGTTCTTAAATACTGTTCATTTTCTGCTTTCATTGGCATTTGAATGGCTACTCTTTCAACAACTTCTAATCCATATCCATTCACCCCAGCAATTTTCCTTGGGTTATTTGTCAGTAATCTCATTTTCGTAATTCCAAGATCTTTTAAAATTTGAGCACCAATTCCATAATCCCTTAGATCATCAGCGAACCCTAGCTTATGATTGGCTTCTACTGTATCAAGACCTTCTTCTTGTAATTTATAAGCTTTCATTTTATTGACTAATCCAATCCCTCTGCCTTCTTGGCGCATATAAAGCAGTACCCCTCTACCTTCTTGTTCAATCTGAGATAGGGCAGCATCAAGTTGCGGACCACAATCACAGCGGAATGAACCGAATACATCTCCTGTTAAACATTCAGAGTGAACACGAACGAGTGTAGAGTCATTCGGGTCAATTTCCCCCTTGACCAAGGCAACATGCTCTTGACCAGTTAGTACTTCTGTATAGGCAACAGCTTTAAAATTTCCAAATTCAGTAGGTAAATTGATTTCTACTTCTTTTTGAATAAGTTGTTCCTGCTTTCTTCTGTAAGCTATTAAATCCTGAATCGTAATCAATTTTAAATCGAATTTTTCAGCCATGTTAACGAGTTCAGGAACCCTTGCCATTGTTCCATCCTCATTCATGATTTCACAAATGACGCCAGCAGGCTCCGCTCCACACAATCTCGCTAAATCGATCGCAGCTTCTGTATGTCCTGCTCGTTTAAGAACACCACCTGACTTTGCTACTAGAGGAAAAACATGTCCTGGTCTTTTAAAGTCTCGAGGCTGTGCTGAATCCTTAAGTAATTCTAGTACCGTTGTAGATCGTTCGAAAGCGCTAATACCCGTTGTTGTTGTCCGATGATCGACACTAACTGTAAATGCTGTACCGTGAGAGTCTGTATTTTTATCTGTCATTGGATAGAGTTCAAGTGCTTCTGCCTTTTCTGGAGTGATGGGAGTACAGATTAACCCTCTACCTTCCTTTGCCATAAAGTTAATGATTTCTGGAGTCGCCTTTTCAGCAAGTGAAATGAAATCTCCTTCGTTTTCGCGATCTTCATCATCAACTACAATGACAACTTTCCCGGCTTTCAAATCTTCTAATGCTTCTTCGATACGATTGAACATACTTCGTCTCCTCCTCTTCCTTATAGAAATCCATTTTCTCTTAAGTAGTCTGTGCTGATCGAAGAGGTTGTTTCCTTCTCTTTCGAAAATTGATATAAATATTTTGCCATCATGTCACATTCAATATTTACAAGATCACCTATTTTTTTGTGACCTAGTATTGTATCAAATCTCGTTTGAGGAATAAGTGAAACCGTAATCATATTTCCTTCTACTCCAAAAACAGTTAGTGAGGTTCCATCCACAGCTACTGAACCTTTTTCGATAAAAAATTTCGACATGCTGTCGGGTAATTGGATTTTAATATACACAGCATTTTCGACTGTTTTCATTGAAACGATCGTGCCCATACCATCTATATGTCCTGTGACAAAATGACCTCCAAATCGGCCATTCGCAGCCATAGCTCTTTCAAGATTAACAGAAGTACCAACTGATAACTGTTTCAGTGATGTATGCTGAAAGGTTTCCGGCATGACATCTACCTCAAATTGATGTTGAGTATAACTCGTAACCGTTAAGCAAGTTCCATTTACAGAGATACTGTCACCTATTTTGACATCATCTAACACCTTACTAGCTGCTATGGAAAGCTGCATAGATGTAGATGATTGCCTCATATTTTTAATCGTTCCAATTTCTTCAATAATTCCAGTAAACATGTTGTTCACCCACCTTCATGTTTAGGTGTCGCCACAATTTTAAGATCTGAACCGATTTTATCAACGCTTTGAAATTCCAATGATGTTGCTTCAGCAATCGTCGAAAAGCCATCCCCACTAAACGATGAATAAGCGTTTTTTCCACCAACAAGCTTAGGGGCCATATACATAATCAACTTTTGAAAGGCATTTTCCTTCAAAAAGGATGAATGGATACTTGAACCACCCTCCACGTAAAGGGAAGTTACTTTTCGTTCTCCTAAAAGCTTTAAAACCTCAATAATCGAAATCGTTGATGAAGTTAGTGGTAATACTTCAATTCCTAATGATTCTAGCTTTTGTTTTTGATTCAGCTTAAATTGAGATCCACAAATAATGATTGTTTTTGCTGAAGAATCTGTTATCACTTGACTTTCAATTGGAATCTTTAGATGTGTATCTAAAATAATTCGAATGGGATTTTTTCCACCCTGGGGCAATCGGGTTGTAAGTAGAGGGTTATCCTGTAATACAGTATTAATGCCAACGAGAATCGCATCATGCCTATGACGGTCGTTGTGTACATCTAATCGAGATTGTGATGAAGTAATCCATTTGCTGTCACCTGTATAAGATGCAGCCTTACCATCAAGGGTTACAGCGGCTTTTAAAGTAACGAATGGAGTCCCTGTTTGGATATAGTGAAAAAAGTGTTCATTTAATTGCAGTGCTTCCTTTTCACATATTCCCGTTTCGACTTCAATTCCTGCCTTTTTAAGCTTTTCAATGCCTTTCCCAGCAACCAAAGGGTTTGGATCGGTACTTGCGATGAATACTCTGTTTAACCCTTTTTCAATGATGAGATCAGCACACGGTGGAGTTTTTCCATAATGTGAACAGGGCTCAAGGGTAACATATATATCCGAACCCTTTGCTCGATTCCCAGCTTGATTGATCGCATTTACTTCTGCATGTGCTTCTCCAGCTCGTAAGTGAGCACCCATCCCTACAATTTCTCCATTGTTAACAACAACAGCACCAACAACAGGATTAGGAGATGTTTGTCCTTGAGTGGATCGAGCAAGGGAAATCGCAAGCTTCATGTATTCTAATTGATCCAAGATGTATTCCTCCTTTCCATAAAAAAATCCTGAGTTACAAACACAACTCAGGGAGATTCAGGCATGATTTAATAAGCGTCCGAAAATGACTATTTTCAAACGCGTCCTTTTCCTTCTCCCATCCAGACTATCACTGTCGGCTTTGGAGTTTCACCAAATCCACCGTCACTCATTCGAATGCCGGGTCACGGACTGAGAGATATCGTTCATCTCATCACCGCCGGTAAGGAATTTCACCTTGCCCCGAAGGATATCCTATTCGATTTATATTATATTATCATAGTTTTCTTACACATTTCACTATTTTGCTCTGATTTTTTATTTATTTTTTTAAAATTCTCCATTTACATATTAAAATATAAAGTTTTGCAGGAAAATTTGGTCTCTCGATCAGAGACAAATCCTTTATATCAATAATTGGTTAAAGGTTAAACTTTTTATATAATGTAGCAAGCCAATCCTTTTTCATCATTCGACTCAAAAAACCCTTCCCAATCGAGAAGAGCTTTCCGGTACTAAGCCGCCATTTTCCTACATTCTTCTGCACATCTAAAGCAAGCCTCTGCACAATCCTGACAGTGCTGATGATCATGTGATTTACATTCAGTTCCGCATGCATCACAGATTTCTGCGCACAATGCACATATTTGTTTTGCAAAGATACTACTCCTTTGCATAGCACAGACAGCATAGCTACAAATTTCTGCACACTCCCGGTCTAGTTCTATGCATTTCGCCATTTTTTCGTCTTCTTTTAAACTGGCATGAAAACAGACGTTACATGCCTCTAAACAGGCAAAACAAGCTTGAATGCATTCCTTATAATCTGCGTTCATATTGACATCTCCTTTTTAATGACTCTCTTATTATTTTCCCTAAAGGAGATGAAATAATCGGATATTTTTATAAAAGATAATACTCGTTCAAAACGGAAAGAAACAGTATCCAAAGCCAAGGTTCATTTTTAATAATTTCGTTTGAGTCTATTTGAATCAAACCGCTAGAAGGATCAAACTTATCTTGAAATGAAGTGGGTAACCATCCTTTTCGGTAGGTCAAAACTTTCTTATCACCATAACGTAACTCCCAGCTATTCCGATTTTTAATTAGAGTAGTAATGGATTGTCCCTTTGACCTCCACTTCCATTCTCTTCTTCTTTTTTCAATCGTAAACACTTCAGAAAAGGTTCCCCAATGACAATTAAAGACAAGATCATTTTCCTTTATCAAAAAAATGGTCTCAAAGTAGTCACTCTCTAAGGTTACTCTACGGTTCTGAGCATGGACAAATGACATATTTTTATTTCCATTTGATTCTAGTAAGTGCAATGAATTTTTATTTGTTTTTACTAGAATCAAGAAGTTTTTTGAAGAGTCCTCACAAGGATTACAAATACCTCCAACTCTATGTTTTTCTTTTTCGAATAGAAAGTACAAGACGATATAAGCAATCCCTAAAATGATGAAGATTAAGGAAATTACACCCCATTGACTCCCCCATACTATAAAGGTCATGACTCCTAATAATTGCATCCCGATCCCAATATATAATTTTCCGCTAGCAATAGAGGAATACAGTCTATATAAATTCATGAATGTACAGCCCCTTTAATTCCGTTATTATATAAATATGATTCAAATCGAGATACTAGTACTCATTAGGTACCTTTTCTAAAAGAGTGGATTATTTAATGTCCCAAAACCAATGTGTCAGGAACCACAACTCCCATATATAGAAGAAAGCCTCGGGGACATCTTCTATATATGGGCAATAAGAGTGGTTCCGACCCCCTTATGGGATGCTCCGTTTTAACGAATATAATCTATTAAATTACTTCTTTCCCTTTTGCAAACTGAAGAAGCGTTTTAAACTGTTCTTTACTATCTTGATATCCTTGTTGATATAATGCTTCTAGCTTTCTGGGGTTTTTTCAATTCTACTGACTTTTAATGGCTGATTTGGTCTAATGATCAAAACGTTTCCTTTCTTTTCTTCCTCTTCTAGGAACTCAAGAGTTTGATTATATTGAGTAAATCGGTTCATCATTGTATTTACTAAAGCTGGATAGTCTGAATATTTTCTTCTTAGTAAAGAAAAGAACTTGGATGGTTTTTTTCTATATTCCATGTTCCGGGTTAATATTACGACATTTTTCTTAAATCCATCTTCCATTGCTTTTTGTATTGGGATGGGATCACTAATTCCACCATCTAGTAAATGTCGGGATTGAAATTCAACAACCGGTGCTACAAATGGTAAAGAACTAGAAGCTCTGATAGGTGTTAATACGTCTTGCTCGTAATCTTTGCGGGTAAAATAAACAGCTTTACCCGTTTTGCAATCCGTTGTACCAATCACAAATTCACTTTCACCATTATGGAAGGTCTCGTAATCAAATGGGACAATACGATTTGGTATTTCATCAAAGACATAATCCATTCCGAATAATTCTCGATTCCGCCAATAATTTCTCCATGATAGATACCGTGGATCCTTAGCAAAGCCTATATTAACCTTTTTATTTCTACCTTTTTGTTTAGAAAGATAGGATGCGGCAATACATGCTCCTGCTGAAACACCTATGACATATGGGAATTCGACATCATTTTCTAAAAAATATTCTAAAGCACCAGCTGTATAGACTCCCCTCATTCCTCCACCTTCCAATACTAAACCTGTACCTTTTAGCATCATCTATGTTCACCTCGTATTTAACTTATGGATCCATTTATTCACGCTTGGGTAGATCAACATATGTTCAAGTTGATTAATGCTTACCCAACAAGGAAGGTATTCTCCTTGATTGTGATCATTATCACTGAATTCCTCACCTTCCCCAGTTGCAAACTCACCACAATATTTTCTCACAAAAAAATAACAATGTGCACCTGAATCTTCAAAGCATATAGAACCATCGATCTCGACATCTATCCCTAATTCTTCTTTCGCTTCACGAAGAGCAGCTTCTTTATAAGACTCATCCTTTTCTATACCTCCACCAGGTAAAACATAGTAAGTTCGATTTTCCTTTATTCTTTTTATTAGAGCAATTTTATTATCTTCTACTAGAAGTATTCCAGCTCGATTTCGTCTCATTTTTACTCCTTAAATATACGGGGTTAATTTTGCCTCACATACTTTTTCGTAATATTCGATTGGTCCTGTTTCACCAAGGATTGCATAATAGTAACCGTGATTCTTCATATCTTTTATGGAAAATATAAAAGCCCTTTACCTACCTCATTTTTTCTTGACTTTTCAAGGACTCAAAACGGTCCATACAAACCGAAAAGGAGTGGACCGATTGCTGGTCCCTCCTATTTTTATTGGTATATTTCATTCATTTTATTAATTTCTTTCTTAACTTGAATTACAAGTGTCGAAGGCGATAGCACCTCTGCCTGACTTCCCCAATTAAGGATCCAGCTTATTAACCCGTCACTGATCCTGGCTTTAGTCGTGACCACGAAATGAGTATCGTCTTCTTTTCTAATTTCAACCTGCTTTCCAAATTTATCGATGATCGGGTTGATTAAATGATTTTTAAAGCGAATTTTTATCCACTCTTCTGAACCAGCAAACATATGAAAGGTAGACTGGACATATTTATTTACATCGAACACCTCAAACGGAAACGACTCTTCAGTGATTTGAACGTTTCTCAATCGGTCAATTCGATAATGTCGGATTTCATTCTCTTTATAAAAGTAAGCAAGTAAGTAATAAAAATCGTTTGCCCATGTAAGTGCTAATGGTTTTACCCTGTAAAGTTCACCGTCATGACTTAATTGAAACTGCTTGTTCATGTCATAGCGTCCGTATTGGAAGGTTACAATTTTCCGATCTGATATCGATTGGTGTAACTCATGAATAGCTAATCGAACAAGATGACTTTCACTTTTTACAGAGGAGTCTATTAAAATCTCATTTTGAAGGTGTTTAGCTTGGTGAACACTTGTTAACTGCTTAATCTTTCTAATAAGTCCTTTTGTTTCTTCTTTTGTTATAAAACGAGCAGATACAACAGCATCAATAAGCATTCGCAGCTCGTAAAGTTCGAATAGTCGATATTGATGACTATAGTATTTCGGGAGTCCGTCTTTTTCTTGATTAATGGTAATATCAAAATGGGATTCTATTAAATGTTCCATATCATCCTTTAGTGAATTTTTGTTTAACTTTAATTCAGACCCATAAATATTCTGGAATTTATCAATAATATCATCTAATGTTAACTCATTTTCTTCATCAGTCTCTTCTTTAAGAATCTGCATTAACTTCAGCAACCGCTCTTTATTATCAACTCGTACCATACAAAGCCCTCCTATTACTTCTATTCTAGCAAAAAAGACCAAAAAAAGGGACGGTTCTCGAACACGTTAATGCATTAACGTGTTCGAGAACCGTCCCTCATTGTAGTAAAGTGTTAAAGCGGTGCTTATTTGATAAGGCGGAATATTGTTGGGATTCGGTAGTTCTCCCCTTCGTAAGCTTTGATGGCCCCAAGGATTGTGAAAATGAATACAAGGATTCCTACAACCGGAAGTAGTACAAAGCCGATAAGTACGACAGTTAATATCCCACTGACTGTACCATACACAAAATAGGAGATTAAAAAGTTTAAGTATTCTTTTCCATGGTAATCGATGAACTCTGAATCGTCTTTCTTTAATAACCAAATCACGATCGGACCAATAAACACAGTAAAGAAACTAATGATATAAATTACGGCCGCTAGGAGTCTTTCATCTTTTGTTGGCATTCTTGTTGTCCCCTTTCGTTTTTTCTTACTATATATACGACGAAACTCACAAAAAGTTTCATATTTATCACTAATGGATTGTTTAAATATCATTGATATCCCTTTTAAAATATCCGTTCTTCTCTTTAATTTTTTGAATATATGTGTAAATAAGGATTGTCTTAAAAGGGGTTGTCAAAACATGTTATCAAAAATCGAAGCCTTTATATTAGGAATTATACAGGGACTTACAGAATTTCTCCCAATCTCCAGTACAGGGCATCTCTATCTCGGTAGACATATTTTTGGTTTAGACGATGCTGGACTATTTCTTGATACGATGCTCCATATCGGGACATTACTTGCTATTTTTGTTGTTTATCAGAAAGAGCTATTGTACATGATTCGTCATCCATTTAGCAAGCTTTCTTTCGTATTAATAATCGGAACAATACCTGCTGTTATAGTGGGGCTATTATTCGAAGATTTTTTTGATACTATTTCGAAATCTGGAACAACTATCGGATGGGAATTTCTTATAACCGGAGCGATTATGTTTTGGGCTGATGGAGTAAAAGATGGTTTTAAAAAGCTTGAAGAGATTAACTATAAGGATGCTTTTGTGATTGGAAGCTTTCAAGCTGCCGCCATTTTCCCTGCATTATCTCGCTCCGGATTAACGATAGCAGCAGGCTTATTGAGAAAGCTTGATCGTCAAACCGCAGCCTATTTTTCCTTTCTTTTATCAACTCCGGCTATTTTAGGTGGAATTGTTTTACAAAGTAAAGAATTATTTACGGGGAGTATGGAAGCAATCAGCTTTACCAGCCTTTTGATCGGAACGACATCAGCTGCAATCTTTGGATATTTTGCCATCGTGACAATGGTCAATTTCCTGAAAAAACATTCATTAAAAATATTTTCTTATTATGTATGGGCTTTAGGAAGCCTTATTTTAATCTTGCAATGGACAGGTATCTTTTAGGAGGGAGAGATTCTCATGAACCATGATTTTCTAATAGATATTCTCCAAGCACTTTCTGAGCTAGGCATTTTCGGAATTGCACTTGGTTTAATGATAGAAATCATACCGAGTGAAGTCGTATTAGCTTATGGTGGGTTCCTAATCTATTCCGAACAAATTGGGTTTATACCTGCTCTTATAGCTGGTGTCGTAGGTGGAACATTGGCACAATTATTTCTCTATTGGTTAGGAATCTACGGTGGACGACCTTTTTTTGAAAAATGGGGTAAATACTTATTTATCCACGAGACACATCTACAAGCATCTGAAAAATGGTTCGTAAAGTATGGAAATGTCGTAATCTTTACTGCTAGATTCATTCCGATTGTGCGCCATGCCATTTCCATACCTGCAGGTATTTGTAAAATGAAGTTTTCTCTCTTCCTTATTTATACCATTGCTGCCATGATTCCTTGGACAATTCTTTTTCTTTTAGTTGGTATGGAATTAGGAACTCATTGGAACCAAATCGAAAGTGTTGGCATAAAGTATATTAAACCAATTGCATTAATGGCAACAGGGGTTATATTAACCTACCTTTTATATCATCTATTTAAAAACCGGACAAAGAGTCAATGATTTGATTTTCATTTAAGTGTTCTTATAGTGAACTTCTTTTTTTCTAGTGATTTGTTTAAAATAAAGAACAATTAAATCGTTTGATAAGAAAGGAATCCAAATGAACACTCTCATTTTAATCAATGCCACAATATATCCCGTTACTTCTTCCGTTATATCTAATGGACAAGTATGGATCCATAATGGACAAATTCAAAAAGTGACCTCTTATCTAGAGGAAATTCCTCCTGGGGCACATATTATTGATTGCCAAGGGAAAGTTTTATTACCTGGGTTTATTGATGCTCATACCCATCTCGGTTTATATGATGAAGGAACGGGGTGGGCTGGAAATGATGCAAACGAATCCATTGAACCTATGACTCCTCACGTAAGGGCCTTTGATGGAGTGTACCCTCTTGATCCTGGTTTTCAAGATGCAATGAAATTAGGGGTTACTACTGTAAATGTAATGCCAGGTAGTGCCAATGTTATTGGCGGTACAACAGCTGTGATTAAGACACATGGAAAAAATATTGCTTCTATGCTGGTAAAAGAAACATCTGGTCTAAAACTTGCTCTTGGTGAAAATCCAAAAAGAATGCATAGTAATGGCAACAAGGATTCCATTACTCGAATGGGAATAATGGGTATGCTTAGAGAGGCATTTTTTAATGCAATGTACTGTGATAACCCAGATGATCTCCGTGTTGCCCCTATTGTAAAAGCTTTGAAACGTGAAATTCCAGTTAGAATTCACGCCCATCGAGCAGATGATATCTTATCTGCCGTTCGTTTCGCTAAAGAATTCAATCTAGATTTACGAATCGAACATTGTACAGAAGGTCACTTAATTGCTGACCAATTAAAAGACCTTGACCTTAAAGTAACGGTTGGACCTACTTTTACAAGACGTTCTAAGGTCGAATTAAAGAATAAAAGCTGGGTCACTTATCAGGAACTAACGAAAAATGGTGTAGAGGTGTCGATAACAACTGATCACCCTTACACACCAATTCAATACTTAAATATTGTTGCAGCCATCTCCGTTCGCGAAGGTTTATCAGAGTCAAAAGCCTTGGCAGGCATAACCATTCATCCTGCGAGAAATCTTGGCATTGACCATCGTTTAGGGAGTATAGAAGTGGGAAAAGATGCAGATTTAGTCCTTTGGGATCTTCACCCATTTCATTTTATGGCCAAGCCAAAACTAACGATAATTAACGGGAATGTCGTTTATCAAAACATGTAGAAAATTGGAGATTTTTTTCAAGAAAAATTTACAATTTACCTATTTTCTTTTTGTCATTTTTCTTGTATGATACGAGGGTAAAATATAAATCCCATTATATACTACAAAACGCCGTTAATTATATATCTGGCTATGTAATGGAGGGAAGGCAAATGGTGCGCCACCAGTTTCTTGACTGGTCTTAGTGGGTTCGATTCCCACCCCGAAATTTTTTATGCAACTTTAAAAAATTTCGAGGGTAGAACCGAACGCTACGAGACTGCCCTCAAGGAGGGTTTCGTATGATCAAGAAACGCGATCTACAAGAGTGTCACACTCTATACGATCAAATGGTGCACCCTGATGTCTTCCCTTTCGTACGTCAAAAAGCCTATTCTTATGAAGAATTTCTTTTCATGACTAAACAAACTATAGAGGCAGAAGAGCAGGGAGAATTAATTTCCAGAACAATTTTGGACGAATGGGGAAACCCTATCGGGACAATCAATTTATATGATGTCGAAAATAAATCTGGTTTTCTAGGAACTTGGATTGGAAAACCGTTTCATGGGAAAGGTTACAACAAGCCAGCAAAAGAAGCATTTTTTCATGAATTATTTTATGAATTAGAAATGGAAACGATCTATATGAGGATCCGCAAAGAAAATGTTCGTTCACAAAAAGCAGCGGAAAAACTCCCATACGTTATTAATGCTAACGAGACTAGACCCGCCATCTATGAAAAATTAAATGCAAATGGAGATATTTATAACTTGTATGAAATCCCTAAAGATCTATATACATGGCATTTATATCAAACACCACAAGAAGAGGAACAAGCTTTGGAAGCATAAATATACAATTGGAGCTGACTCCATTTAAAGGTTTCATAGCCAAGATTGGCTTAGACTTTTAAGTGTCAGTTCCATTTTTTAATATGTCCTTTTTTAGCGACATATTAAAATTTGCCCCAAAAAGCCTACACCTCCCATTTAATCGTTTGAACTCGGTGTGTAAGTCATTTTTAAGGCATAAGTGTTATTTCTGTTTATTTTTTACTTTCTCCATCCACAAGCTTCGAATAATATGGGTTTTATAATTTTCAAGCTTTCGTTTTTCAACCGGATGATGGGTTATTCCAGCATTCTTTAATTCCTTAATAAACCAACCCTTTGAGTATGGATAAACCATAGGCTCTGTCTCCTTCCTTCTCATTTCAATAAACATATGAAACAAAAAGGATAGTTATGATGAATTACAATAGAGACATTTTAGATAACACTTGATACATATCGTCGATCGTGTATGCTTCAAGGCCACTTTCCATAGCTGTTTTGATTTGTGTTTGTTTATTTTCTAATTCCTCTAATTTTCGAATAAATGATTGAGGGGATAATTCCTCTTCTTCAACCTTGAGAGCAAATCCTTGTTTTACAAAAGAATTGGCGTTTAAAATTTGATCGCCTCTACTCGCTTCTTTAGAGAGTGGGATAAGTAACATTGGTTTCTTAAGTGCAAGGAATTCAAAAATTGAGTTTGAACCTGCTCTAGAAATTACCATATCTGTAATAGCTAAAAAATCTGTCAGTTCACTTGAAACATATTCATATTGAAGATATCCGTCCCTTTGAAGGGAGAAATCAAGATTGCCTTTTCCACAAAGATGAATGATTTGATAACGTTCAAGTAAGGAATCAAGGTTTTGTCTTACTGCATCATTAATTTTCCGTGAACCTAGACTACCACCCATAATCATTAATACAGGTTTAAGATTATGAAATCCAGTTATTTTTCTTCCCGCCGCAGGATTACCTTTGAAAAGCTCTTCACGGATAATCGCTCCCGCACATATTGATTTTTCTTCAGGAGTATGTTGTAGAGCTTCAGGAAATGTTGTAAAGATCTTTGTTGCAAAAGGGATTGCTAATTTATTCGCAAGACCAGGGGTCACATCAGATTCATGAATGGCTACAGGTATTCCCTTCATCTTTGCTGCCATCACGACCGGGACAGACACGAAACCTCCCTTTGAAAAAATGATATCAGGTTTTGTTTTTCTAATGATTTTTAATGATTCCATTAATCCTTTTAATACTCTAAATGGGTCCGAGAAGTTTTTCGTTGAAAAATATCTTCTCAATTTTCCACTAGATATACCATGATAAGGGATATCAGGAAACTGCTCTGTAATAATTTCTTGCTCAATTCCATTTTTTGATCCTATATAAGAAGTTTTCCAACCATTTTTTTGAAAGTAAGGGATGAGCGCAGTATTAACGGTTACATGTCCTGCTGAACCTCCGCCAGTAAATAATATATGTTTCTTCATGATAAATCTCCTATCTGTAAAGATTCCTTTCCCATTATACACTGATTTTTCATTTTAAATAGAGGAAATTTCAGATCAGGATGTTTCACCTATGTATTTATCTAAATTTAGAAGATTTTCAAATGCTTTCATAAGGAACGGTTTTGTAAATAAGATAAGTACAACAAATTATTTATAACCTGTCTCCACTTTTTCCTTTACAAAGTTTTTGTCCTTCTAATTATATTCTGTTTGCTATTATAAATTCATCTTTGAACCATAAATGGATTGGAATTTTAGATGCGATTTTAGAATCAGAGTTCTTTCACCTTTTTCAAAGATGAATATGTTATAATTCTTTCATTGTTCAATCAGCAAGGAGATCGTACTATGAGGCAAACAAATTCCATGTCGGAAAAAATCAAACAATTTTCAATTATTTTAGTTCCAATTTTAGTGACACAGCTTGGAATGTTTTCGATGAACTTTTTTGACACGGTAATGTCAGGTAAGTATTCATCAGCAGATCTTGCAGGGGTAGCTATTGGCTCTTCTCTATGGGTGCCTGTATTTACTGGTTTAAGCGGAATTTTACTTGCAATCACCCCAATTGTGGCTCAGCTTATTGGAGGGAAAAGGGAAAAAGAGGTCCCATTTTCAGTTGTTCAAGGAATATATGCAGGGACCTTTCTAGCTGTGATGGTTTTAATTATTGGCTCATTCGTTTTAGACCCGATATTGAACGGAATGAATATTGAGAATCGTGTCAGGTATATTGCAAGAGGATATCTGGTTGCTCTTTCTTTTGGTATGATTCCTTTATTTATCTATAATGTACTCCGTTCATTTATCGATGCTTTAGGAATGACGAAAATATCGATGGTAATTACACTATTATCACTACCGATTAATGTATTTTTTAATTATGTTTTAATTTTCGGTAAATGGGGATTTCCAGAGCTTGGAGGAATTGGTTCTGGATATGCATCTGCAATAACGTACTGGATGATCACTTTTATTGCCGCTTGGGTCATTCATCAGAATCGACCATTTGCAAAGTATTATATTTTTCGAAAGCTTCACCCCATTTCCTTATCAAAATGGAAAGAAATTTTTGCGATAGGGGTTCCAATCGGACTCTCCATTTTTTTTGAAGTAAGTATTTTTTCTGCTGTTACATTATTTATGAGTAATTACAGCACAGCCATTATTGCTGCGCATCAAGCAGCAATTAATTTTGCTTCGTTTTTGTATATGATTCCATTAAGTATCTCAATGGCTCTTACGATTGTGGTTGGTTTTGAAGTCGGGGCTAAAAGAATTCAAGATGCAAAAATTTATAGTCTAATGGGAATCTTGACTGCAATAGGCTTAGCCCTAACATATGGAGTAGCTTTAATGGTGTTTAAAGAACCGGTTTCATCCATATATACTGATGATCCTGAGGTCATTGCACTGATTTCCCATTTCCTTTTATACGCAGTATTTTTTCAGCTATCTGATGCTATCCAGGCTCCTGTCCAAGGTGCATTGCGAGGCTACAAGGATGTGAATGTCACCTTTATCATGGCACTTATTTCTTATTGGGTTATAGGACTCCCCTTCGGATATATCTTAGCTAACTACACTGATTTTGGCCCTTATGGATATTGGATTGGCTTAACAACTGGATTAACTGCAGGGGCTATTACTTTATCTGCCCGTTTAATCCATATTCAAAGAAAAAACAAGGCAGCTGTAGAATGATGGGATAGATGAAGCGTCTTGTTCAGTTTGAGGCATAGACACAAAGATATTCATGAGACCTTAGAGGACAGCAATAATCCTTTTTATCTGTAAACAACCCAAAGTGTTATGTAAAACGACAAAGGGCATCCTTATATAATTGGTGCCCTTTTGTCATTTAACTATTATCCTTTTGATGAAACACCTTACCTAACACATCTTTTCCTCCTGTAATAGGAATAACACTTCCAGTGATGAAATCTGAGTCTTCTGAGCATAGAAATACAATGGCTCTTGCAACATCCTCACCTGTTCCCGGACGTCCAATTGGAGTCTCTTCATCATGATGGTTCCGTGCATTTGTTATTGTTCCTTCTTTCCAATCCCCTATAATATCACCAGGACATACCATATTAGCGGTAATACCATTTTTTGCTTCCTCTATACTAATGGTCCGTGTTAGTGAGGTAACCCCTGTCTTTGCTGCAGCAAATGCGGAACGATAAACCCAGCCAGGGGCTTGATCAACACGGTCATACCCGATTGTAATAATTCTTCCCCACTTTTTACTCCTCATATAGGGAATGATCAGCTTTGTTAAGTAAAATACACTATTCAGATTTCCGTTCATCATATACTGCCATTCCTCTAATGAATACTGATCGAATGATTTCCTCTCTTTCACATATGGACCTGCATTATGTATGAGTATATCTATTGTTTGAAAGTATTTTAATGATTCTTTTACAATATTTTCACAATCCTCTGGTGAAGAAATGTCCCCTTGAACAGTCACACATTCAATTTTATAAAGTGAATGTAATGATTTCACAAGTTTTTCTGCTTCTTTATGACTGTTTCGGTAGTTAATGACTAAATTGAACCCTTTTCGTGCAAACATTTCTGCTGTTTTCTTTCCGATTCCTTTAGCTCCACCTGTAATTAAAACTGTTCTTCTCGACACATGTATCCTCTCCAAAGACAACATTCTTATCTTTATAGTAAAAAGTCCTTAACAATAATGCAAATATTAATCCTTAGGAATTGTATTTTATTCGGTAGCTCGAACAATCAGTATTTAATCCCTGTTCCATTTCTTAGATAACTCAATGGATTAAGCTTGGCAATATAATTAAAAAATGAATTAACACGAAAATTAATAATTGAATTTTTATAAAGTTAAATAGGCTTAATGAATTTTTTACTGTTCATTACATAATCTAAAAGTAAATGACTACTATTTAAATGGAAAAAATATAATAAAAAAACCCCTTCATAGAAGGGGCTTCACTATCAAACTATTATTTACCGATGAACATTTGAGTCCAGTAGTTACCGTTTTCTACATATCCTACTCCAATGTGAGTAAAGTCAGAGCTCATGATGTTTTTACGGTGTCCATCAGAGTTCATCCATGCTTTGACAACTTCTTCTGGTGAAGGCTGTCCCATTGCGATATTTTCTCCAGCTGAACTGTACTCAATGCCAAATTGCTTCATCATATCAAATGGTGAACCATAAGTTGGACTTGTATGAGAGAAATAGTTCTTAGCTTGCATATCTTTAGATTTTTCACGTGCAACTTTACTTAATTCTGTGTCTACTTTAAGTGCAGGTAAGCCTTGCTTAGCACGTTCTTGGTTCGTTAATTCTACTACTTGTTGTTCGAATTGGCTTAATTGACTATTTTGTGCTTCTGCTTGTGCAGGTTGTTCTGTTTTAGGTTGCTCTTTTGCTGGTGCTGGTGCTGGTGCTGGTGCCTCCGCTTTTGGTGCTTCTTGCTTAGGAGCCGGTGCTGGTGCTTCAGCTTTTGGTGCTTCTTGCTTAGGAGCCGGTGCTGGTGCTTCAGCTTTTGGTGCTTGTTCCTTTACTGGAGCTGGTGCATTCCCCTGCATCTGAATTTGATATTTTGATAGAATATCCTGAACCCATTTATTCATATCTTCAGAATTTCCATTATATTTATAGGTATAAACCTTTGTTTGGCAATCTATTTTCTCATTGCCAGCAGCGTCCGCGCTACCTGCAAATGGTGCTGCTAATAATGTTAATGCTGTTGCTGTTGAAATAATCATTTTCTTTTTCATAAGGTTGAATTCCTCCTTGAAAAGTTTGTTGTTTTCTTGGTGCACAATCATCATATCACCAATTTTTTGTCACATTTACGGAAGCATTTGGTATAAAAGATAAAATGCTATTTTCTGAAAATAAAAAAACTAGCGCTCTATCAATAATCCCTTTTAAATAAAGGATTACGAGAGTACTAGTATATATTGCTTACATTTCTAATATTGGAAAAATCCTTCATTAGGAGTTATTAACTACCAGAAAATTGGGATTGACAAGCTTCACAAGCACATTGTTCTATAACAATTGTTACATTAAAGTGTCAGATACAACAGCAATTTAACTAAGATTAGAGTATATAAAAGCCATTTAGTCCACATTATGGATACTTTTATTCGCGAAGCTGAGTTAAGACATGAATATGTAGATCAATTAATTGCAACTTGACCTCTGATGGTAAATTAGAAGTAGAAATTCTTTTAATTGCAAAGAAAAATTTCACTTCTTTTGCCTTTCGCACTCTTGGATGACTATTTTCATCTAATATTTCTCTTGTAATGGTATCAAGAAGTACGGTGATGGGTTCTTGTGCATCTGTAGAGAGAGTTCGATTATTCCAAAGTTGATTATAGGAATGTAGCAAAAGTTTATCGTCTTTCATTTAAAGTCTCCTTTTCATTTACATATTTCTAAATATATGGACTCATAATACTAATAACTATTATGAAAGATAGGTGATTCGTTATGACTGCACCATATTGCTGTCCTAATTGTAAGACAAATCGTTCTAGATTCAATATAATACAACAAGTATCACAGAGTGTGAAAATGGATCCCAAATCTGGTGAAGTGGTCCAACAATATGATCAAGAAAATATTGATCCTTTCCATATTACGTATAATGGTCCAGATTATAAAGTTCAATGTGGTGCTTGCGGACTTGTTGAGGATGAGAGAACATTTAAACAATTTGGAGCTAATTCTTAATAAAAGAAAAGAACCGGCTCCTCGAAAAAGCCTAAAGTATATTCATCCAATTAGTGGTTGGGATGCCTAAGATGCCATCAACTATTTTACTCGAAGTCACTATTATTTACTTAGTTCATTCACAAAGGCAGGATATAATGAATAGACCAGTAACGTATATTTTCGTTACTGGTCCAAAATAAATCCATCTTTATTTCGCTTCAGCTTTTTGAATAGGTTTTTGTCTTGCTTCTTTAGACTCATCTTGATTTGATGTCCGTAATGGTATCTCTCTCATAAAGAAAGTTAAGACAAAGCCTGTAATTAAAATAAAGGCCCCAATTAAAAACACATTTGTTAAAGAATAGCTTAGTGATTCTCTAATTAATAGGACAAATTGTCCGAACATCTCTTGCATTTCTGGAGGTAAACTATTCTTAATTTCCTCAAGTTTAGCTGGATCCATAAGATTCTGTGGACTTTGTAATTCTTTTAGCTGGGATGCTCCTTGGCCTGAAGATCCTAATCCTTCAATAGAAGCAAACTCTTCCTTCATCTTAGTTGAAAGTGAATGATTCATAATGGTACCCATAATTCCAACACCTACTGTTCCTCCTATTTGGCGGAACAATTGAGTGGCAGCTGTTGATACACCAAGATATTGATGGTTGACTGCATTTTGAACTGTTAGGGTAAACACAGGAAAACTTAATCCAAGCCCTGTACCAACTATAATAATATTCAGCACTGCTGTCATATTAGTCGTCTCTGGACTCATAAAGGAAAGCAAGAACATTCCACTTGCCATAATTAATAATCCACTTAATGCAATCACTTTATATTTACCTGTCTTCGTAATGAGCTGACCACCTAACGCACTGGCAATAACCATACTTAATGTCATCGGCATCATAACTAGACCAGACTTTGTCGCAGAAGTACCTATAACTCCTTGAATAAAGAATGGCATATACATAATCGCACCAAACATACCAGCACCTAGGATGAAACCAATGATATTTGAAAGCGTAAATACTTGATTCTTAAATAGTTGAAGGGGTAATACCGGATTCTCCGCTTTTCTTTCTATTGTAATAAATAAAAGGAGAGCTACTACTGTACCTGTAAATAATCCAATAATTTGGAACGATAGCCACTCATAATCATTCCCTCCCCAAGTAAAGGCAAGTAAAAGTGGAATAATTGTAAGTGATAGCATTACCGATCCAAGATAATCTACTTTCTTCTTTTCAACTACTGCCTGCGAAGGGAAGAGCTTCCAAATCATAGCAAAAGCAACGACACCAAACGGCAAGAACACCCAAAATACCCAGTGCCATTCTGCATTATCAACAATCCAGCCGCCTAAAGTAGGGCCGAAGACGCTTGCTAGCCCAAAAACACTGCTCATTAATCCCTGCCATTTTCCTCGTTCCCTTGGGGAGAATAAGTCACCAACAGCTGTAAAGGATGTTGACATAATCATCCCTGCTCCAAAACCTTGAATTCCTCTAAATGCAATCAATTGGAAGATGCTTTCTGAAAGACCATTTAATAAAGAACCAAGTGTGAACACACCAATTCCTATTAATATGAATATTTTTCTTCCATACATATCAGATAATTTCCCAACGAGAATCGCCGTGACTGAGCTTGTTAACATAAAAATCGTAAATACCCAACTATAGTATTCAATTCCACCGAGCTCAGAAATAATGCGTGGCAATGCAGTCCCAACGATTGTTTGGTTTAAGGCTGCAAACAACATAGCTGACATAATAGCAGCCATGATTAAGATTTTTTTCCTATGTTCGAGATGCTCCATTATTTCTCCCCTATTCTATTCATATTATTAAAATTTCACTTACTTAAGTATTAACATTAAGAAAAGGGTGATCCATTCACCTAGGAACGACCATCCCTTGCATTTTTCTAATCTTTTTTTAAGATTTTTTCAAATAAACCTATAAGCTGATTTAGTTCATCTTCTGAAAAGGATTTAAAGGTTTCTTGAAAATACTCAAGTTTCTTTCGATTATAAAATTCAAGCATTTCCTCCCCCTTATTAGTAAGGGCTAATTCAACAATTCGCCGATCACTATTTGATCGCTGTCTTGTAATAAAATCTTTTTCAACCAATGTATCCGTTACAGCTGTTATGTGGCTGGCTGAAACTTCCATTAGCTTGGAGAGATCTGATGCTTTCATGGCTCCATTTTCAGAAATGTGCTTTAACACCATAAATTCTCCACTTGAAAAATATTGTCCATATATTTTCTTTAAATCCTGTTTCATTAAACGAAAGAGAGACCGAAATAAACTCTCGAGCCGAAACATTTCATTCAATACCATCGAACCTTTCTTTAGCAATCCGAATAGTTAAGTTAGTTAACTAAATTAAGTTTATGCTATTTATTCTTTTTCGTCAAGCTTTACTTTAGAAACTTAAACAGTGTATGTATCCTATAATAGGCAATTGAAACCGATAGTTTTGATAACCCTATACCTGCACTATCCTTAAAACATTGTTACTTCTTCTTATATTCATTCTTTGTGTCCATCCATCTATTAACATCGGGGCATTTATAGCCAGACATTGGGGAGTAGTCCTTCCAAAATAATAATACCCGAAATCATATATACTCAGTATTTGTTTCTCAATTATAACCCTAGTACACCTGCTATCATAAATACCATAGTTATGGTAAAGAGCAAAAATCCCATTGTAATCCCCGTATTTATTTTTCCAAAGCTCTAAGTCCTGATTGAATTTCTTGTTTATGTAGATTTTCACCGATTATGACTAAATTAGTCGGCATCTTGATTTGTTCTGGCATGTAATGCGGCATTCCATAGGAGTATTGAAACAAGTATGGATATTTTTTCCCGGAAACTGGCAAATATCCTTTTACTCTATATACTGTAGAAGGTAGTTTCATTAACCATTCTTCAAACTCTACTAAATTAATTTCTTTCTCAAAGGTATGCACACAAGCTATTAAAGAAAGTTGTTTTCCGATGGAGGCTTTACTATGGTTAAGTTTTCTTTCCCCACTTACTAAATGAAAGATCTCCTTCATCGATACATCACAATAACTTGTTATTAATACCCTGCTGGCTTTATTGAGTTGCTGCAGCTCAAAAGCAATAGCACCTTGCTCCATTTCTGATAATAAATCTGCCTTGTTCATGATAATTAAATTTGCATGGCGAATTTGTTCTCTCATTAAATGTAGAATTTGCGGTGAAAATTGATCACGGTTCTTCCATTGGAATGAATCAACAATCGTAATAATTCCTTTAAAGGAAAGATGTTGAGCAAATAATGGTGAAAGAACGGAGTCGACTACTTCGACAGGATGAGCAGCTCCCGTAGTTTCAATAACTAATATATCAAAGTCTTCATTTAGTAATAGCTCTTGTAATTGCGACTCTAATTTTTCCTGAATCGTACAACAGATACAACCATCTAGTAATTCCTTTAATGGTATGCCATCATCTACTTCATTGGAATCGATCGATGTATTTCCAAGTTCATTCATTAACACTGCTGGTTTTAACCCTTTTTCTTTTAATGATAATAAAAATTTCTTCAGTAAAGTTGTCTTTCCACTTCCTAAGAAGCCAGACAAAAGATAAACTTCTTTTTTCATTCTTCCCTTCCTTCCATGTTCTCTATTTGCTCATTTTATTCGAATAATAAGCTCAATACAACAAATTAAATATGGGTTCTCTAATTATAGAAAGAAAAAGTAGCATAGTATTATCATAACAGGTAATTGCAAAAAGTACTTCTGGGTTTAGGAGGACCATTATGTATTATGAGAGAATTGTTCCTGCTCCTTTAAAAATATTTTTGAATAATCCCTCGAAAGATTCTTTTAAGCAATTATGGAAGAGCAATACTGGTGAAACCGACTACCTTGATTTCAAAATGATGTGGATCGAATGGACAAAAATGGCTAAACATATTCTAGCGATTGCTAATTCTGGCGGTGGCAGTATTATCATTGGAGTAAAACAAAATGATATAGGCTCCATTGACTGGGTAGAATTAAAAGAAGAGTGCTTTCTAGATAAAGCTGATGTGGATAATAAATTACAGCATTTACTTCCAAAATATTTGAAATACCGTACCGAAGATTTTATTTTCTCTAAGAATGAACATACTGATTTAAGATCTAAACGTTTCCAAGTATTAATTATTGAGTACGATCCTAAATACGTTCCATATACATCCATTGTTAACCGTGGAGAACTACGTTACGGATCAATATATATAAGGCAAGGAACGAAAACGATGGAAGCCTCTAATGAAAAGCTTGTGGAAATGATCCTTAGGAAAGTTCAATCCGGGGGGTCTGATGGTGATGAGTACTCCCTTCAAGATCATTTCGAACAATTAAAAGGACTTTTCCTAGAATATCAGTCTCTAGAAATAAGCCCTTACAAAGACTACATTGGTGAATTAATCAACAGAAAAAAGTCAAGAATTGAACACTATTTAAATCTAGATGCTAAAGAATAAGATACAATAAATCCCGTTAAACTCGATTAACAGCTATTTAATAGGGTTTAGTGAAAAAATTGTTCAATGGCATCTATATTTTGATCTTTATCGATTTGTAGCACTAAGCCTGCATTTCTTGTTAGAACATCTTCATAGCTATTACGGACTGGTATTCTTAACGTTTCAACTGATTGAATAGGGTTGACTATGGTCGAAGCACCATAGGGAATGAGTTCATGGATTTGCATGTCTGTTTTTACGACACTAGTTCCTTCTTTAATCATATTCATAACAGTTTGCAAACCATCACCTGATTTTAAATTCCCTAAAACTTCTGCTTGAATTTTTTTCATTACTTCTTGTTGTCGGTTTACACGTCCAAAGTCATTATTTTCATCTCCACGAAAACGGACATATTGCAATAATTCTTCCCCGTGAAGTCTTTGTTGTCCAGGTTTTTTATCCCATTTCCAATAACTAATCATCTTCTCTGTTACCGAAACCTTGATCCCATCTGGAATCATGGAATCAACCAGCTGAACAAACCCGTCAAAATTGATATTAACAACGTGATCAATGTTAATATTGAAGTTTTTCTTAATCGTGGTTTTTAAAAGTTCTTCCCCTCCCCATGAATAAGAATGATTTATTTTACTTTTCCCATATCCAGGGATGAACACATATGTATCTCTCATAATTGAAAGTATTTTTAGGGATTGTTGTTGTGGGTGATATTGTGCAACCATGAGCGTATCAGAACGAGCAGCTTCATTTTGACGTTGATCAGAACCAATGATTAAAACTTTTATAGGCTCCTGCTCATGGGTTAGCGATAAAGGAAACGGGCTTTTAAGATCTTTATCCTCTTCAAAAGACTCCTTCGATTCTATTTTAGGTGTCTTTTCTGGTGATGCTACGTCACCCCATAAAGGTGAACAACTTTGAAGGATCCATATCGCAGCTGTCATCTGAATAAGCATTCTTACTCGTTTCAAACCTCTACACCTCAATCTTACGTTCATTAGTAATCATTTTCGGTAATTTACCGTTTATCTATACTAATAAACATAAGAAAGATGGAATAGAATGGTTTTTCTAAGCATCCGCATCCAATGTTATCTTGCCATATAGATACTATGCTAAAATAAAAAAATAAGCCTAATGGATCAAACACCTTGTTGCTGGATCCCATTAGGCTTATTCAAATATCTATACATCTAGGTTAATTTTTTTCCTCTTTAACTTTTTCCTGAAGTAGGTCAACTGCCTTTTTCACTTGTGGATCATCTTCGACCATTTTCTTTCTGAGGAGATCCATTAACTTCAATGTGCTTTCACCCTTTAAGACTCCTGTTACTTCAAGCTTTTCTTTTTCCTGGAATTGCTTTACTGCTTCTACTGTGTTTTCATCGTAGAATCCATCTACATTTCCTGGATTAAATCCAATAGCTTTCAGCATTTCCTCAGCCGCTTTTACTTGCTCTGATACGGCAGATTCCTTTAATTCCTTTTCTGGATTTAAGAAAGGCAATTTAGCGTAGTCCGGTAACTCCACTTTAACATCTGGTTTAATTCCCTTTTCATGAATCCAATTGCCATTAGGTGTCAACCATTTAGCTGTCGTTAACTTCATATTTGATCCATCAGAGAAGTTTTCAGCTGTTTGAACCGTGCCCTTACCAAAAGATTTAGTTCCAACTAAAGGAATGTCTGCTGTTTCACTTACAGCAGCTGCCAATATTTCAGAAGCACTTGCACTCCCATTGTCGATAAGAACAGCAACGGGAACTTCTACTTTTTTCCCTTCTTCCGCCATGACCTTTTCAACGGACCCTTTGTTATCATCGATTTGAAGAATAGGTTTTCCTGCAGGGACAAAAAGATTTGAAATCTTAATTGCTTGATCTAATAAACCACCTGGATTTTGTCTTAAATCAAGCACAAGACCCTTCATTCCTTCTTTTTTCATTTGTTCAATAGCTTTAACAAGTTCATCATAGGTATCATCAGAAAAGCTCGTAATTTGGATTTTAGCGATGCCATTTTCCTGCATTTCAGGGTATACCGTTTCTAATGGAATCTCGTCACGAGTAATCTTGACTTGTGTTGTATCCTCACTACCAGGTCGTTGGATTGTCAGAGTGACTTCTGTTCCTTTTTCACCACGAATGAGTAATACTGCATCTGTGACGCTCATTCCTTGAATATTCTTACCGTCAACTTCGATTATTTTATCATTCGGTTTTAATCCCGCAGCTTCTGCAGGAGAACCTTTTATTGGGGATACAACAACAATATTTCCATCCCGCTCTTGAATCTCAGCACCAATTCCTTCAAAAGAGGAACTAATACTTTGATTAAATTTCTTAGCCTCTTCTTTGTTCATATAGTCTGAGTACGGGTCTTCAAGGGAATCAAGCATTCCATTAATAGCCCCATTTACAAGTTTTTCATCATCGAGCTCCTTATAATACTCTTTATTTAAAGAATCATAGGCCTCATAAAGCTTATCAAATTCACTTCTTTCCGTGACACCTACATTAACGGCTTTTTCATCACCGAAAGCTAAAGCGAACGTTGTAATACCGGCAGTTGCAAACACGAGAACGAATATGAGCATAACGAACTGAAACTTTTTCATTTTAATAAAACCAGAAGGAGACTGCTCTTGTTTCTGGTTACTCTGTTGGTTATCTTCTTCCAAATCTTTCACCACTTTCATTGCGTGTACTTCTTCAAGTACTACTCTTTAATAGTTGCAGGTTCCATTCTATGTATCTTTTTCAACTTCTTTATTTTATCAGCTTTTTAAGTTTAGTAAAAGAAAAATCCCTAATCCTGTTTATCATGCGTAATTTACCAAGAAACAATCATCCGATTCATTTTTCAAATTATTGAGAAAAAAGAAAAAACCAACCAACTGGTCAGTTTTAAATCTTTTTCACATTTTGAAAGTATTCTTCTAATGTCCAATCATTTTCAAAGATGACTTTGGCTGCATCTTTACCTACATAACGAAAATGCCATGGTTCATATTGATAATGTGTAATATCTTCTTTTCCTTTTGGGTAACGAAGAATATATCCGAATAGATGAGCATTCTCTTTTAACCATATTCCTTCTTTTGTTTCTCCAAATGCTTCATTTATTTGAAAGCCATTATTTTGGCTCGAAATGTCCATTGCAAGTCCTGATTGATGCTCACTTTGACCAGGTGGTGCGACTGCTAATACTGCTTTTTCTTTCCCAAATTGAGCAATTTCTCTTTCTAACAACATTTTTTGATAATCATATGAGCGATATCCTGAGACTGCTGTTAAATATATATTTTGATTCTTCGCTTCATTAAACATGTCTTCTAAAGCTCGAGCAGCATCTTCACGTAGGTGCGCTTTCTCAATTTTTTTATCTCCAAAGACAAACGGTACATTTGGACGTACTAGATCATTCGGTTTATAATCCCCTAGTGCAAACTCCTTATTAACAAGTGCTAAAACATTTTGGGGGTTTTGAATCATTTTCTTTCCATTCACCACTTGAACATCATTAAAATATTGCTCCTCCAGCTGAAGTTCAGGAGGTACGATTTCTTCTGGTTCTTTAGTTATTGGTTTTTCATTTTTTTCTACGGGATCTTTAATTTCTTGCTGAGTTTCTGCAGGCTCTTCTGCTTGCTCTTTTTCTCCCATTAAATTCTTCGTCCAATCTTCCACTTGTTGACAACCAGACAAAAGAAGTAAAGTCGTCGCAGAAAGAATCATTGCCTTTTTCATCATGTCACCTTATTTCTCTATTTTGTTCCATCCTTAATCATAACACGTTAAACAAACAGTGTAAGCAGGAGAAACTTCACAAATTTCATTTTATTACTATAATAAAATGAAAATCAAATAATAAGGTGTTTTTGGTAAAATCATTAACGACAGTCTACATCAAGAAAAGAGGCTGGACCACAGGGGACCAGCCTCTCTTTCATTACCTATTCTTTAATTGCTGCTTCTAAAGCTACTTCTATCATCTCATTAAATGTAGTCTGTCTTTCCTCTGAAGTTGTTTCTTCTCCTGTTAAGATATGATCAGAAACTGTTAAAACAGACAGTGCTTTTCTTCCATATTTAGCAGCAAGTGTATACAAAGCGCTTGTTTCCATTTCAATTGCAAGAACGCCATATTGGGCCCATTTTTCGTGCTCTGCATTATCATTATAAAACATATCAGCAGTAAAGACATTTCCGACTTTTAGGTTAAGCCCTTTTGCTTCTCCTGCATCATATGCTCTCTTTAGTAAACTGAAGTCCGCTGTCGGGGAATAATCAACACCATTAAAGGTTAAACGATTCATTTGAGAATCTGTAGATGATGTCATGGCTAGAATAACATCTCTTACTTTTACATCTTTTTGAATGGCTCCACAAGTTCCTACACGAATCAAATTTTGAACATTATAACTCTGCATTAACTCATTGATATAGATGGAGATGGATGGTACTCCCATTCCTGTACCTTGAACAGAAATTCTTTTTCCTTTGTAAGTACCGGTATACCCAAACATATTACGTACTTCATTGTAGCAAACAGGATTCTCTAAAAATGTTTCTGCAATATATTTTGCTCTTAAAGGATCTCCAGGTAATAATACTGTTTCTGCTATTTCATTTTCTTTTGCGCCAATATGTATACTCATTATTTTTCCTCCTAATATGTCAGATTTCAAGCGGATAAGGGCATCCTGCATGACTCATTGTAATCTTTTTTGAAATCCAATGCAATGAAGCGGTGGCATGAATCTCTAGAGGATGGTCACACTATAAAAGGAGGGTTATTAAATGATTTCTAACCTTTACATCTCTGTGCACCTTTCTTTTGAAATGTACTTTAATCAGGAGGAATTCAAAAATGAGTAATAAAAATAATAGTAAAAAAATACAACAAGCTGTTCAACATGCTAATGAAACAAATCCTTCATCACGGTCAGGAAGAACAAAACCTAGCTCATCAAAAAGTGACCGAGAAAAGATATAAAAAAAGGAGGAATTTGTATGGGTAAAAAGCATCGAAGCCGTATAAATGCACCTAAGAAAAATAATCATATTCCCGTTGAAGGCATCATTGCTGAAAAAGAAGCACATGGAAAAGAACAATCAGCAGTAAAACGAAAAAACAGCCCAGGAAATAACTTGTAACCAGAAAGCGGAAGCGCCTTGAACAGGCCTGACAAGCATAAGCAGCCACCTAGAAAGGGAAAAAGCACCCTTTCTAGGTGGCTTGTTTTAGGTTTTAGTATAATCCATTTGATCCATCCTAATTAACAGCTATCTAATAAGAACTCGATTAACCCTTTGCCATCCACCTGAGATTAGCTTGTAATAGAAATGTCCTCGCCTACCCTCATCAATAAAGACTATGTCCCCAGTAGAAATGTATCGAGCATGATAATTATCCGGGATAAGGTCAGGAACGTTAAATCTTCTGAAAACCTCATTCAGAACAGCTGAATGTGTATTTCCTTCCTGTGTCGTCCGATACACTTGTTTATATCCTTTACTTTGTCCGTAATGAGGCGTTTGAAATATGGTTATGTCATATCTTTTCACAAATGCTCTAGGACGAATTATTCTCTCAAGCAATGGCATAAATACCCCTCCAAATAAGTTGGTACTTATATTATTAAATAATCGCTTTGTCGAATCCTTCATCAAAAAAGGACTGCTTTTGTCGAAGAATTGATTTATTTATGAAAATCGTTGTATTGAGGTACGAATTTTCTCTGTCAATTGCGGAATATCCGAATTCGAAACTGACAACTTCACATATGATTCATCCATCTCCAGAGCTTCTGAGAGCAGCCCTTTTAGCCCTCTAGCTTTTCGATCAACTTGTAATAATAGTTCTGCTTGGTTTTTATCTTGTGAGATAAAAACCACCTCTAATTCATCTAGCTTGGATCTAAACTCTCCATTAACGGGAATAAATTCAAATTCTTGAATAAATGGATAATGAGTACGAAATCTTCGGGGAGCCTGCTCACATTCTACTTTTCTAATTTTAAATCCTAACTGTTGAATTGAACTTAAGACAGATTCTGTTAGCTTATTCGGGAGGATTTCAATATAATCCTTATCTTTAGGATCTACTGCATTCTTGATATCAAGTCCAGTTGCTACCCATACCCTTGTATTCCCATATGTGACAGGCGTATCAAATGGCATCTGAAAAGAAAAAGGCAATTCTTTCTGTTCATTTGAAGAAATGGTAAAAGGTTCTGAAATTCTTACCTTTTCAATTGGAGCATAATCTGTGTATTTTTTATCATCGGATTCACGTATATAGGTCGTATATAGAGTTAAATAGATCGAATCGATATGTTGTTCGGAATTTCCACCTTTAATGACGACAACGCCGTTGACATGTTCCCCTCCAAAATAATTAGACTTTTCTAATTTAGTATCCACTGTTGCAGCACCAATCCCTATGCTTGCAAATACCTTGTTAAAGAATGACATGGATTTTTCCTCCTCGGATGAGCTCATTAATTTTTCTCAGCTTAAAGACAGATATATTACGTACATAAATCCTTTATAATTTCTTTGTAACCTTTATATGGTTCCTCAATCCCAAGTAATTTTCTCAGCACTCGACGTGTTTGAGAAGATATAGTTAATTCTTCTTCCCATGACTTCTCTTTATGATCAAAGTCATGATAACTGGAATACAGAAGAAATAAATAAAAATGCCCAACTGCGTAAAAATCACTAGTTATTGCTCTTTCTCGCATATAATCTTTTTGTTTTTGAACTTCTACATGAGAGGTTGATTGAATACGTGCACATAATCCGAAATCAATGATTGATAACTCTCCCTGATTCCATATGATGTTCGGTAATCGCAAATCACGGTGGACATACCCTTTCTCATGAATGAAACCAACTAACATGATTAATTTCAAAACAATTTTAGTTGATTTATTTTCATCGAAGCACATTTTATCCTCGAATACTAAAGTTTCAAACGTTTTTCCTTCTTTATATTCCATAACAAAATACGGTGATTTACCATCCACACCTTGTGAAAAAACGGAAGGGAATGCAGGGTGGGATATATTTCGTAGTACACTCGCTTCATATTCTATGAAATTTTGGCCTTTGTTAAAAATACGTTTATATGGTCTTAGCCTTTTAAGCACAAACCTCTGTTCAGACTTCTTATCCCTTACTAAATATGAAGTCCCATAGCTCCCTTTTCCCAATTCATTCACTATTACGTAATGATTAATAACATCACCATAGGAAAACTTTTTTTCAAAACTATTGATGATACCTTTCCAAATTGTTGTAAGCATCATTGATTATTTTTAACTACTGTAAAAGCTAGAAAAACTACGGCTTTTATACTTCTTCTTATAATGATGATGTCCATAATGCTTATGTTTTTGAGATTTGTAATTATGTTTACGATCACTGCTCGAATAACGATGGCTACTGTTAAGAACTTTTTTAATAATTTTTTTGAACATTGGTAAACCTCCTAAAGGATATATATGAGTATACGTATCAGAGGACGTATTGGTTTCAAATTGGATTATAAATGTTTTTTCATAATTAGATAAAAGTTTTCAATTTCCATTTTATCAAAGTATCAAAGATGGTAACAATTCGACCGCTAATCAATCATTTTACAATAGAAGAGATTAAGAACCAAACTCACCAAAGGAACAAAACTCAAATCTTGTCCAATTATGATAGTCTACAAGGAAGATTAAATCGAAAAATTAAACGAAATACTAAAAGAATCTACCCCCTCTCCCAGGTTCAGATTTAGTGGAGCGGGGGTAGACTCTTTAAAAAGAAAGTATAAAAGTTTGAGGTATTTACAATTAAAAAGGGATATCAATGTCCAACTCCTGTGTATAGACCTTTGAAACATAAGCCATTTCATTATCATATGGGCATTATGTAGAAGGAATTTTGTGAGGTTCACAAATTCTCTTCTTCCCAATCTTCAGCAATAATACTTTTAGATATTAGATATTCAAAAGTAATATCGGCGATCTCTTCTAGTTCCTCTTCAGAAGGAATATATCCACGTTCCATTAGTTCTTGATAGAAAAATTCAGCAATTTCTTCTGTATCAATAAAAACTTCTATTTCACGCATAACATCGCCCCCTTTGTAATTCAATTTATGATGCTAATAAACCATATATGCAAGCCTTAATAATTTTTCATAAACAAACATGGACAAGCATAGAATGAAACATAATCTATTTAGGAGGATGAAAAAATGGATATGACGTTAAAAAAGGCTATTGAGAAGGACTTAAACAATGAAGAGGGAATGATTATAAAGGGCATGGAGAAGGTCCTTCATTTTCTGTTTATTACCTTTTGCTTACTAACCATTCCAGTTTTCTTTTATACCATTACTCTTTTTCTCTAATTTTTGATTTCGTTTCAGAGTAGTTTTTTAATTGTTCTAAAATCGTTTGCATTTTCTTCTTATATTTAGTGTCTTTAAACATTCGATGAAGAGTTTTATAATCGTTATAGAGATCCAGTTGTCGATCTACCCAAGAGCCTTTATGCTTAATTGGTGAAGATAATAAATTCTGTCCTTTTGGTTTCGGAGTGGCAAACACAAAACCATACTTTTGAATATAGGCATCAGCCTGCTCACTATCGGCTATTAATGTGAGTTCATCTTCATCTGCTTCAAGCCACTCACCATCACTAATTCTCATTAATTCATAAATAACGTCTTCCCAAGCATCATCTTTATATCGCCAGATTTCAGTTCTAAATCCAACAACCTTAAATAGATCTTGTTCATACCCCTTAACCTTTACTAGATCTCCAAAAAGAAAATGATATTCAATATCGATTTGCTCCTGTTCAAATATATGCCCTTCATAATCCTCTAAAAGAACAAGACAATATTCTTTAAAAAGCCCTTCGCTTTCATTTACTTCATATAAATACTCTCCATCGAGTTGTTTAATATTCGTAATCTTACCTACCGTTCCATATATTGTAACAACCACTGTATCACCTATACGAAATTTAGGATTATTCTTCTTCATTTCCTCCTGTCCCCTTTATTTCCCTTTTTTATATAATATGCAGATTGTTCGTTAACGCTCATTAGTTTATTAACCATTTACAAACCAAAAGCGGAAGCGCCTTGTACAGCCCTGACAAGCATAAGACGAGTCATAAAGGAAGGGCACCTTTTCCCTTCATTTATGGCTTGGCTTTTGTCTCGAAGGGCTAGGCGCTGGAGCTGGACGGATTCAATAGCGGAAGCGCCTCAGTCAAAGGATGAAAGGCTAAGTTCGCGACGTCATGCGGCAACGCCTTTCTGACCCACATCCTATGGGCCTCCGACAAGCATAAGACGAGTCATAAAGGAAGGGCGCCTTGTCCCTTCCTTTATGACTCGGCTTATGTCTCGAGGACCTAGGCGCTGGAGCTGGACGGATTCAATAGCGGAAGCGCCTCAGTCAAAGGATGAATGGCTAAGTTCCCGACGTCATGCGGCAACGCCTTTCTGACCCATTCTCCGTGGGTCCCAGGCACAGCATAAGCCAAGAAAGAGTCTATGAAAAATTTATTAATTAAAAAAGTGACCAAATGATCGTTTGTACCCTTCATTATTTTTTTGAAGGTAGTTACAAACAAATCAATATGGTCACCTTTGGTCTTGCTATCTACTTATTTTTCCTCTAGGAGATACCGTTCCCAAGCCTCATCGAAAATTGACATGCTTTCTAAATAAAGGCCGTTCAATTCCAAATAAGAACTGATTTCATGATATTGAGAAGATTGTTTCGGAAAACCATGATCTTCATATGCTTCATTCGCAAAAGAAGTAAGATCATCCTTGACTGTTGGCTGACGATATTTCATTAAAAAGTGATAAAATGATTTTTTCATTTACGAACGCCTACCTTATCCATCATCTTTTCTAAAAGGATAGCGGAAGATTTTAAGTTCGTAAAGCATAGATTGACAATTCTAGAGAATAAATCATTAATTCATTAATAGAAAGCATTAAAAACGAAAATAATTTTTCTTAAGAAATCTTGGAATGTTCATCAATTCTTCATGTGTTATCACTTTACCTATTTTCGAAGTATCGATAAGGTAGAGCTGATCTTCAATTTCACTTACAATCTCTTCTGGCTGATACTCCATACTACATTCCTTGCATTGAAAGGTTGGTGTTTGTTCAATTTCAATTGCCCTAGTACCATCTGGAAGTTCCCAATAAACAGAGCCAGAAGTTTCTTCAACAGATTGACTACTACACCATTCACAAGAGACAATTTTATTCATTAGCTTTTTCTTCTTTCTGGATTTCTTCAATTTTTTCTAGAAAGGCTTTATGTTTTTTCTCTTTTAATTGATCTCGCTTTTCTCTAAAATCTTTCAGTGATGAATGTCCAGAATCTTGCTGATATTTTTCTCGACGGTCGAGACGATTTAATCCTTCTGGGATTAAAGAGAGTTGCTCATCTCTCATCAATCCGGAGATTCCAGATGATTTATACTTTTCATTTGTGTTTGGGTATATTTCATTAAAGTAAGCATCCGCTTTCCCAGCTACATAGTTTTCTGGCTCAGGATATGTTGTGATAACACCTTCAAAATTTCGTAGTACTACCTTATCCGCACTTTGCGAGATGATATAGTTAGGTTGGAGCGATATTTTCCCACCGCCACCAGGTGCATCTAACACAAAGGTAGGTACTGCATAACCGGAAGTATGGCCTCTTAAGCCCTCAATAATTTCGAGCCCCTTTGAAACGGGTGCACGGAAATGACCAATTCCTTCTGATAGATCACACTGATAAATATAGTATGGCCGAACTCGAATTTTCACTAAATCATGCATTAGCTTTTTCATGATTGGGACACTGTCATTAATTCCTGCTAGAATAACCGCTTGGTTTCCAACAGGGACACCTGCATCTGCCAGCATTTCGCAAGCTTTTTTAGATTCCTCTGTAATTTCGATGGAGGTATTAAAATGTGTATTTAGCCAAACCGGATGATATTTTTTTAATATATTACAAAGATTTTCAGTGATTCTCTGCGGGAAAACAACTGGTGCTCTTGTTCCGATTCTGATGATTTCAACATGAGGAATATCTCGTAAATTCTTGAGGATGTATTCTAGAATTTTGTCATTGATCAATAACCCGTCCCCACCTGATAACAAAACATCTCTCACCTGAGGGGTTTCGCGGATATAGGCAATGCTCGCGTCTAATTGTTTTTTTGGAACACCCATTCCAATTTGTCCTGAAAATCTTCTCCTTGTACAATACCTGCAGTACATGGAACACTGATTTGTAACTAGGAAAAGTACTCTGTCTGGATACCTGTGAGTTAAACCTGGAACTGGTGAATCTTCATCTTCTTGTAAGGGATCTTCCATATCATATTTGGTTTTATAGATTTCTTCTCCAATCGGAACTGACTGCATACGAATTGGACAGTTTGGGTCTTTTTGATTCATCAGCCATGCATAATAGGGTGTAATGTTCAATGGGATCGTTTTTGTTGATATTTTAACTCCTTCTTCTTCTTCAGGAGTTAAATCCACTACCTTTTTTAAATCGTCTAAAGTCCTAATGGTATTCGTTAATTGCCATAGCCAATCATTCCACTGATCATCCGTAACATCTTTCCATAATTCAATATCTTTCCAATCCCTGTCGGGTTTATATAAATCGAATTTCATCATTCTCCACCAACCTTTAAATTTTTTCCATGAACTCTTACTTTTTAGTAGGGATCAACTAATTTAAAGTGAATCTTCTTTTTAATCCCAAGAACTTTAAGTCCTAGGCATATCTCCATTCCGGATAGAAAAAGGATGTAATTTTTCATTAATGATCGATATGTTTATAGGCTATGATGGAAACACTTATTAGTTTCACTATTAACCTAATTTTGTATCACTTTGGAAAGATCTTTTACCCAAATATTCATATCTTCCATTTTGTCAAAAATATAACAATTGTTTACTAATCGCCCTCTGTATCGATAATCTAATTGATGAAATGCAGCATTCATTCCAAATGATAAAGCCCTTGCAATCGTATAGGCACAATATATATTTTTAAATTTCAATTCATTTTCGAGGGCTACGAGAAGTTGTTTCATATACCCTTTTCCTCGATGCTTAGGAAGTGTTGCACAATCTGTCATTTCGGCATTAGAATATTGGGTATTGATTTCTGCAGAAGCTGCACTAACGATCTCGCCTCCTTCTTCTACAAATAAAAAAATCGTACCCGAATTTAAGCACTCTTCTAAATAATCTTGCTTTTGTAATGGTACCGGGTAGATTTCGAATACTTCTTGATATAGTTTTGATAATCTGGGTGCATCATCCACTTTTGCCTTTTTGATCCTCCCCTCCTCTATAATTAGTTCTTCTCTATTAAGTCCCCCGACTCCTGCAATAATTTCATCTTCCTTTATCCAAAATTGATTTTCCCTTCGTTCATTCACTAAAAATTTAGAAACAAAATAGGCATCTCCGCCATTAAAGTAACCGTTTACAACCCCTTCAATCTGAAATCCTAATTCTAATAGGATATGAAGATGTTCATTTCTAGATTTAATAATGATTTTTTCTAAGCTTTCTAATCTAGCAATCTCAACCATTTTTTCATTGAGTGTAAATAGATTACCTCGATAATCATCGATTCTTATCCTCCTATTCACATGATCAATAAAAGCATTGGACCAAGCATTTGGGAATTTAATCTCCTGGTAGAATTGTTTCGACACCTGATTACCTCCATTGTTTTGAAGTGGGACAATCAAAAAGTATACCTTGATCATCCCATTTCAATATTTTATTAGCGGATCATTCTACAATTTAAAACTGATTAGCTTCAACTCTGTCATTTCTTCAACAGCATATTTAATTCCTTCTCTACCCATCCCACTCATTTTCACGCCACCGTATGGCATATGATCTACACGGAAAGTTGGGATTTCATTTACCATTACCCCGCCAACATGTAATTCTTTAGTTGCCTTAAATGCATTTTGGACATTATTGGTAAAAATCCCTGCTTGTAAACCATATTGAGAATCATTCACTTTTTCAATCGCTTCATCCCAATTTTGGAAAGAGTTGATATGAACGACAGGAGCAAACACTTCTTCACATGAAATCTTTTGGTCAAGTGGGACATCAACCAGTACAGTTGGATGAAGGACAGACTCCTGATTTTCTCCTCCGTAAACAAGTTTTGCACCGTTATGAATAGCTTCTTCAATCCATTTTAATGCTCTGTCTGCATCATATGGTGAGATCATTGCAGAAACATCTGTGTCTAGATTAGCAGGATCTCCGAGTTTCAACTCACTAGTTTTGTCTATAAACTGTTGAATGAATTTTTCTTTAAGGTCTTCATGAACAAATATTCTCTGAATAGAAATACATACCTGACCCTGAAACGCAAATGCGCCTTTCACCATTTTGGGAATAATATCTTCCAAAGATGTCTCCTTATCAACAATTACAGCTGAATTTGATCCTAACTCAAGGGTTACTCTTTTAAGACCCGCGCTTTCTCTTATCGATTTTCCTACTTCAGGACTCCCTGTAAAAGTGAGCATACTAATATCTTTATGCCCTGTTAATAAGGTCCCAACTTCACTCCCACTACCAGTAACCACATTAAGAGCTCCTGAAGGTAATCCAGCCTTGTGAAAAACCTCGGCAATTTTATAAGCTGAAAGTGGTGTTTGACTTGCAGGTTTAAGTACGACTGTATTTCCGGCTGCAATTGCCGGACCTATCTTATGTGCTACAAGATTCATTGGAAAGTTAAAAGGGGTAATCGCTCCAACGACACCTAGTGGCTCTTTCACAGTGTAAGCGACTCGATCTTCCCCACCTGGTGCTGCATCCATCGGAATCGACTCTCCATACAATCTTCTAGCTTCTTGTGCTGCAAAGGAATACGTCATAATCGTTCTATCAACTTCACCTAGAGCTGCTTGCATGGGTTTTGAAGCTTCTTGACAAATAATTTTTGCACAACCCTCGCGTTCTTCCTTAAGGATCTCTACTACTTTTTCGAGGATTTCCGCACGTTTATATGCTGGCATTGATTTCATGCTTAACTCAAAGGCTTCTTTTGCTGCATAAATAGCATCATCAACTTGATTTTCATTTGCTTTAGCTATCTCTGCTATTTTTTTACGAGAGTATGGAGAAAGCAATTCTGTATATTCCTTCGCTTCGATTTTCTCTCCATTTATCCACAGATGTTGTTTCATTTATAAGCCTCCTCTTTTTCTATCTAATGCTCTAATAACCTGAATTATCACTTTACCCTAATTATTAGCAATCAAACGAAATCACGTATCTATGCCACACCAGCTTACGAGAGTTGCCGCAATAATTTCCGCTGATTGAAATACTTTTTCTAATTCAATATACTCATTTGAATCATGAGCGACTTCTGTAGTTCCTGGTCCAAAGACTACTACTGGAATATTCGCTCCTTTCGAGAGAATTCCTCCATCTGTTCCCCATGGAGAGGCTTCGACTATCGGCTCACTCTTCATTATGTCTTTGTAGGCCGATTTAATCGTATTCATCAATTCATGGTCTCTATTAAGGTTTCCAGGCTGCCATCTTCCTCCAAACCATTCCAAATCTACTGGATAATCTTCAAACCATTCATCTTGTTCCTTCAAGTCTTTTAACCATTTCTCTACATCGGTTTCAACTTCTTCTAAGGTTTCGTGTGGGGCAACCCCGACTCTCCCCTCTATTATTGCAAGATCTGGTACCGATGATGGCCATTTTCCACATTCTATTCTGCCAATATTGATCGGAACCGGAATAGGGATGGACTGATAAAGAGGATCATCGATTTTTTCATTCCTCTTATTCTCTAATTCTCTCAGGGATGAAATAACTGTCATAGCCTTTTCAATGGCATTAATACCTTCATATCTTGTTCCACCATGTGCGGACTTCCCTTTTACTTTGATTCTGAACCACATAGAGCCTTGTTGCTTAGGAAATAGCTTCATATTAGTAGGCTCAGGAATAATAGCCGCATCTGCTTTGTAGCCTCTTAATAAGGCAGCTAGCGTACCTGTTCCTCCACTTTCTTCTTCAATAACACTCTGAAAAATCACATCACCTTTCAGTTTGATTCCTGTAGAGATAATTGCCTCTATCGCTAGTAGAAGGGCAACGTTGCCACCCTTCATATCTGTTGAGCCGCGACCATATAATTTCCCCTCTGAAACTCTTCCACTAAAAGGATCACCCTGCCAATCCTTCGGGTCTCCTTCAGGGACTACATCAATATGGCCGTTAAGAATCATTGAACGTCCTCCGCCACTTCCTTTTAGAGTTGCTACAACATTTGGGTTACCTTCAAACTCACTCCGATCACATCTAAAGAATGGATGATTCTGCAAATTTAGTCTTTCTATTTCCCAAATATCTAAATCCAATTTTAGCTCCCGGCATTTCTCAATTACTATCGCTTGTGCACTTGATTCATTTCCACGTATACTTTCTTCCTGGACTAATCGTTGTAAAAGCTCGATCGTTTTAGATTGTTGACTATGGATAAAATGATGAATTTTTTCAGGTAAATTCACCTTGACCCCTCCCTAGTCATTTATTCTTTATTGTGTATTACATTTTCATCAATACAGAATGAAGCCTCTGTATTTTTTCGTACTTCTTCTATCGTAAATGGAGAAAAAATTTCCGTTAACCAAAGCTTTTGTTCTCTAATTGAAAATACTGCTTGATCAGTTATAATTAGGTCCACACATTTCTTTGCAGTTATCGGAAGATCACACTCTTTTACTAGCTTGCTTCTCCCTTTTTTGTCACAGTGAGTCATTAACACAATGACCTTTTTGCTTTTATTAGCGAGCTCTGTAGCCCCACCCATTCCCGGTACTTTCTTTCCTGGAATTATCCAGTTTGCTAAATCTCCTTGTTCACTGACCTGCAACGCACCTAGAATTGTAAAATCAATTATGCCCCTTCGAATGATAGCAAAAGCTATACAGCTATCACAGTAGCTCCCACCTTCTACTAACGAAACAGGGAATCCACCGGCATTACATAAATTTTCATCCTCTTCCCCGTGTGTTGGTGCTCTTCCCATACCAACTATTCCATTCTCTGCATGAAATAGTACATTTTTATCTGAGTCTAGATGATTAGGCACAAGTGAAGGAATTCCAATCCCCAGATTGACTACCATATTATTTTTTATTTCCTTTGCTGCTCTTTTGGCCATTTTATTTTTCATCTCTATTCCCATGCCCACTTCCAGTTCACCCCTTTTGACGGCACGATTTTGTTGATAAAAACCCCAGGTGTTATAATCTCTTCAGGATTTATTTCACCTATAGGATATATCTCCTCCACCTCAGCGACAGTATAACTAGAAGCCATTGCAACTAAAGGATTCGTATTCCGCGCACTTTTGTCATATGTCAGATTTCCAAAGTCATCCCCTTTTTTAGCATAAACAATTCCAATATCCGCAGTTAAAGCTGATTCAACCATATAGTGCCTTCCGCCTAGATCAATGATTTCTTTTCCTTTATTTAAAAACTCATCATCCATTCCTATGTCTGTTAGAATCCCACCGAGACCAACGCCACCAGCACGGATTCTTTCTGCAAGAATGCCCTGTGGAGAGAATTCCACTTTTAGTTTTCCTTCCGTCATTAACTTACCTGCGATAGGATTCGAACCAATATGTGATGCAATAACTTTCTTTACTCTTCCTTCTGTAATTAATTGACCTATTCCTATATGAGGAAAGCCGGTGTCATTTCCGATTATGGTTAAATCCTTTATTCCTAATTCTAAAATGTACTGAATGAGAGTTGGTGGAGAGCCAACCCCTCCAAATCCACCAAACATGAGTGTCATCCCACTTTTTAAGGGGTTTAATGGCTGGTCTCTGTCCAGATTACATACTTTATTCCATTTCTGCTTCAAAAAAAAGACCCCCTCTTTACTGTAGAGCCACTTTATTGCTAATAATAGAAAAGATGGATCGAAGTCTTCTGTATAATTCTTCAATTTCTCGTTTTGTGGTCGTAAGCGGTGGAGCAATAATGATAGCCGAACCACTCTTCCCATCTAGTCCCGCTCCTGCAGGGTAAAGAAGCACGCCTCCTGCCTGAGCTTCTTTCACAACATACGAAGTGAAAGATGCATCGACCTCTGCTTTTAGCACATTCCAATTATTTTTAAATTCCATTCCAAGTAAAAACCCTTTTCCGCGAATATCATCAATAAATGAAAACTCATTTTTTAGCTTCTTTAAATAGTGTTGTAGATAAATACTTTTCTCTTCAACTTTTTCAATCCATTTTTCTGACTGAATCAACTTTAGAACAGATAATGCGGCTGAACTTGATAATGGATTAGCGCTATAAGTGTGGCCGCCCATTACAATATTTGACCCCTCAATAATTGGTTTCATCACATTCTCAGAAATCATTGTTGCGGCAATGGGAGAATACCCTGCACTTAATCCTTTCCCAAGGGCGACGATATCTGGCTTTACCCCCCAATGATCAATAGCAAGAAATTTTCCTGTTCTTCCACAGCCTGTCATGACTTCATCCGCAATAAACAAGATGTCATATTTATCACATATTTCTTTTATTTTTTGATAGTAACCTTCTGGAGGATCGATGGCACCACCTGCAGCACCGATTATAGGTTCAGCAATAAATGCAGCAATATTTGCTGGACCCATTCTTTTAATCATTGTTTCTAATTGTCTAGCACAATGAAGATTACAATCTGGAAACTTCTTCTCAAAAGGACATTGATAACAGTATGGTGGCTCAACAACCGGCCAATCACCAATAATCGAATGGAATCTTTCTCTTCTCGCGGGATGTCCAGATGCTGATAATGCCCCAAGCGTGATTCCGTGATAACTTAACCACCTCGATAACACTTTTGTTTTTGAAGCGTATCCTTTTTCTTGCCAATGCTGAACCGCTATTTTGATAGCTGTTTCAACTGCTTCAGATCCACTGTTTACAAAAAAGCACCATGGGAAATCAGTCTCTGACGCCAGATGGTTGGCTAGCTCTTCAGCTGGTTCATTTGAAAATTGTGACCGATATACGAATGAAACTCTATTTGCCTGTGTAGTAATCGCTTGGACAATTTCTTCCATCCCATGACCAATATTAGCCGTGACTGCTCCAGAACATGCATCAAAATACTGTGTCCCTTCCTTGTCGTACAAATAAACACCTTTCCCATAGTCAATTTCGGGATAAGTATCATTTAAAACAGGTTTTATTAAATGTGAATGAGGCATAAAACCCCCTCCTGAAAAAGATAAAAAGCCCCTTAATACATTCTTATGACAAGATAATGGAATCTTTCTGATATTTTTGCGATATCTTATGTTTTTTCTTATCTCAAAAAAGTGTTGCCAACTTCCGGTCTAGTTTCAGGTCTCCCTTTCCCAGCATAATACCTGAATGGTTCTCCACAAACACCTGCAATCGAGGAATTATTCAAACCTTCATTAATAGTTCAATGTACTGCTTAAAGTTAATAAAATTCGGAAAATTTATTAGGAAATTATAAGAATGTATAGATAATTTAGGTGAGAATGTTTACAATGATGATATATTCTCCAAATATGATACTTTAGACACAGAAGAGAGGTCGAAACGTGAAAAAAATCTTTAAAAAAAATAAAAAAGCAGGAAAATCATCTCAATCGAAAGAAAAAAACGAACGAAAATCAATGAGTGGCAGTTCACTGATTTCATACTTTAGAACCATTAGGGGCAAGGTCACTTCTTCATTTGTTTTGCTTATCATCGTTCTTTTAGCTTTAACCTACACTTCATTCAGCAACATGAACAAATTGAAAAATGAAATTGATTATTTAATTAGTCATGATATGGAAATACATACGAAAGTACAGGAACTCTCTAAATCCCTAACAGAAATTGAATCGAGCCAAAGAGGATATGTCATCACTGGAGCAACTGGGTTTCTTGCACCATATAATAATGGAAAAAATGCAATTGAAGATAATTTAAAGGATTTGAAAAAACTTTTAAACAGCAAGAATGATCAACTTGATAAGTTGGGTAAAATTGAACAATCTTACGGATATTGGTCCAAATGGACGGAAAGGGTTATCGATACTAGGAAAAATGAAGGTATTGAAAAAGCCAGTGAATTGGTTTCATCTGAACAAGGGAAAAAATATATGGATTATATTAGATCCTACGTCGATATGATTATGGAGGAACAAAGCAATAATATTGGTGAAAGGATTACTGAGTTAAATAATCAAGTTTCTTACTCTCAAATGGCGACAATTGGCCTTTCTGCTTTTGCTATTATTCTCGCATTAGTATTTGGGATCATTATATCTACTAGTATCAAGTCAAATGTAAAGAAAATTAGTCAATCTATTTTAGAAATTGCGAGTACAGGCGGAGATTTAACTAAACGCATAAAGGTGAAAAGTAATGATGAACTTGGTAGTTTGGCGAAGGATACCAACCAACTCATTGAAGGAATTGCTATCTTAGTAAAACAAGTCTCGCAAATGGCTGAAAACGTTTCAGCAAGCAGTCAACAATTGCTTGCGTCTGCAGAAGAAACGTCTACAACAATCACCGCTATAGCTGAGACAACTGGAGAAATTGCTGCTGGGGGAGAACAGACTTCTACAAGAATGCATGATTCTCTAAAAAAAATGAATTCTTTAGAAGAGGCATCTAGAAAATTAAATGATCAAGCACTAATTGTTAAGACAACATCTACTGAAATGAGAGCGGCAGCAACGAAAGGGGGCAAATATGTTGAAGCTTCCTCTTCTAAAATGATGAGCATAGAAGAAATGATGTCAAATACCAGCGAAACGATAAGCGAACTAGGAAAGAAATCAGCTGAGATCACGACAATTATTCAGACCATTACAGATATTGCTGAGCAGACGAATCTTCTTGCTCTTAATGCGGCAATCGAAGCTGCCAGAGCAGGCGATCATGGTCGAGGGTTTGCCGTTGTTGCAGATGAAGTACGTAAACTAGCTGAGCAATCTCGAAATGCCGCTAAGGGCGTAACAGGAATAGTTCATTCGATTCAACAGGAAGTCAATGAAATTATTAAACAAAATCAAGTGGGGGTCAAGGAAGTTATTGCAGGGGTAGAAATTTCAAATCAAACAAATGCTTCATTAGAAGGAATAATCAATCAAACAAATAATACAACAGAGGTTATTGAAGGTATGGCTATTCAAATCCAAGATACATTACGTTTATGCCAAGAGGTTGCCGCTTCTTTTGCCCATGTTAATGAAATTACCGAAAGTACTGCCTTTAATACAGAATCAACCGCAGCAGCCTCTGAAGAAGGTTCGGCCGCAATGGAAGAAGTAACTGCTTCCGCATCTGAACTCTCACAACAAGCAGAAGCTTTACGAGATGTGGTTTCAAAATTTAAAATATAAAATATTCGCCGAAAAAAATAAAAAGAGATGGATCAGATTGAAAGGATCCATCTCTTGTTGTTCCGAAATAATTTTTACTTTTTTTAGCATTTTGAGTAACAAGCGCCGATGATAATTAAAAGAATAAACAATACAACGATTAACGCGAACCCACTTCCATAACCGCAGTCAGCTACTCCCGCTACTGGATATCCATAACCACCATAACAACAATTGTCATAACCTTGATACATACATTTCACTCCTCAATAAATATATTTCTATCTCACTTGTTAATGTATGTAAATGCCTATAAGAATGTTTGTGTATTTGCCCATTTCTTGACCCCCTTTCTAAAGAATTGATTGATTCCTAATAATCAAAAGGAAGAGGCACTTAATTTTCTTTTCTGTTGATTTGGCTTATAATGTTCTTATTATTTTAAGAAGAGGAGAAAAAGATATGAAGACCATTATTAAGCATTTTATTAAGGGTATCTTAACCTTCGTCCCAATTGGTCTGGTTATCTATCTTATTTATAAACTATTTTTATTTTTAGATAGCTTACTAGGAAATATTCTAAAACCTTTTATGGACGAAAATTATATTCCTGGGATTGGAATTATCCTTACATTTGTCCTAATAACAGTGTTAGGCTGGTTATCAAATCGTTTTATTGGAGGAGGAATTGTCAGGCTTGTCGACAATCTTTTGACCAATATTCCCTTAGTAAAAACCTTGTACAGCGTTATAAAAGACACCATTCACTCATTTCTTGGTGAGAAAAAATCATTCTCGAAGGTTGCATTGGTGTCATTGCCAGGAACAAATATGAAATGCTTGGGATTTATTACTTCGGAAAATGTTGGGGACTTTTATCAACCATTAAATACTCATGTGGCCGTTTATATTCCGCAAACTTTCCAAGTGGCAGGTGTAACATTTTTAATTCCAGTAGAGGATGTAGAAATTCTTGATGTGAAAGCAGAGGATGCCATGAAGTTTATCTTATCAGGTGGGATGACATCAAAATAAAATTATGCATAAAAGGAGAGTGACTTTTTTAGTCACCCTCCTTTTTACTATTATTTAGCGGATACCGTCATAATTTTGCTTTGACCAGCGGATACGGTTTCTTCTTGATTTTTTTCAAGGGTACCAAGGTCATCACCATTGGTTATAATTACAGGTGTGATCGTACTCTTTGCCTTCTCTTTTACAAGTTCAATATCAAAGGTAATTAACGGGTCGCCTATTCTCACTTTACTTCCTTCAGATACATGTGCCTCAAAGCCTTTCCCATCCATTGAAACGGTTTCTAAACCAATATGGATAAGAACTTCTGCCCCATTTTTTGATTTTAATCCGACCGCGTGTTTTGTAGGAAATACTTGCATCACTTCCCCTTCAATTGGGGAAACCACTTTACCGTCAGTTGGTTCAATAGCTAAACCGTCTCCCATCATCTTTTGGGAAAAAACAGGATCTGGAACCTCGTCTAATGAAAGTAATTTTCCGCTTAATGGAGAATAAATACTTACTGTTGTAGGAGCCTCTTCTTTTTTTCCGAATAGTTTTTTAAACATGGCTACTTCACCTTCCTAATACGTTATAACGAGTTTATTTTTTATTCAAAAACATACAAGAAATTATTTTAGCATAAATGTTCATTTATTCACAATGATTTACTTTTTCCGAAATAACTTTTTGTATTCACTGTATCCTTCTTCATCCATTTTTTCAAATGGAATGAATCTTAGTGCAGCTGAGTTGATACAATATCTTAATTTAGAAGGTTCTGGACCATCATCAAAGACATGACCTAAATGTGATTCACCAGATTTACTTCGGACTTCTGTTCGCACCATAAAATGACTAGTATCCTTTTTTTCTTCAATTTCAGTCTCATCAATCGGCTTTGTAAAGCTTGGCCATCCACATCCAGCATCGTATTTGTCTTCTGAACTAAATAACGCCTTCCCGGATATAATGTCGACATATATTCCTTCCTCAAAGGTGTTCCAATAGTCATTTCGAAATGGTGGTTCTGTTCCGTTTTTTTGTGTCACGTTATACTGAATCGGACTAAGCTTGTCTTTTAATTCATCTTTTTTCAATTCTTTCCCCCCCAATGCTCTTGAATAAACGCTTCTCTACCTGAACCAATCCGATATCTATTGTAATGAGCAGAGTTCTTTTTATAATAACCCTGATGATATTCTTCTGCTTCATAAAAAGGTTTTGCTGCTAGAATCTGTGTAGCAATTGGTTTGTTAAATTTGTTACTTGATTCAAGTAGATGTTTTGATTCTTCAGCTAATTGCCTTTGTTCTTCATTATGGTAGAAAATTGCGGTTTTATAAGAATGCCCACGATCATGAAATTGTCCACCTGGATCTGTTGGGTCAATTTGTTGCCAAAATAAATCTAACAACTTTTTATAGGAAAACGTTTCTGGGTCAAAGGTAATTTGTACAGCTTCAAAGTGTCCCGTCGTCTCTGAGCATACTTCTCTGTAAGTTGGATTCTCTTTTGCTCCACCGGTATATCCGGATACCACTTTTTCGATCCCGGGTTGTTCATCAAAAGGCTTGACCATACACCAAAAGCAACCTCCGGCAAAGGTTGCTTTTTCTAATTTTTCCGCTCCCATTATCTTCACCCTTTCTATTGCGCGTTGCTTTCAATATTCCCTTATTACTATATTTTAACGCGTTTTTTTTGTAGGGTAAAAAAATATGATTACGGTCTATTCTTAATGTTTTTGGATTGTTTCTTCCATTTCTTTCTCTCTAATGATTCTAGACGTTTATCATTTTTTCGCTTTTGAAAAGCTATTTCCCTCTGCAGTTTCAAATAGCTTTCAAATCTCTCGTGGGAGAGTTCTCCATTTTCTAATGAATTTTGGATGTGGCATCCCGGTTCACCTTTATGTGAACAGTCTCGATAGCGACATAGAGAAGCTAACTCTTCAATTTCTGCAAACTGGGTGGATAATCCCTTTTCACCATCCCATAATTGCAACTCTCTCATTCCAGGTGTATCAATAATAAAAGCTTCATCAGTCAAAAACATTTCACGATGTGTGGTTGTATGTTTACCTTTACTATCTTTTTCTCTCACTTGTTGGACTTCCTGAATTTGCTCTCCTAATAAAGCATTTAACAGTGTAGATTTTCCCACACCTGATGAACCTACAAGTGCAATCGTATGGCCGTTTTTCATAAACGCCTTTAGCTCCTCTAACCCTGTCTCCTCTACTGTGCTTGTTACTAAAACGGGAACTCCCATAGCAATATTTTCAATCATTTTTTTCTTTTCTTCCACCTGATCACATGTATCAGACTTACTTAAAACGATAACTGGATTCGAGCCTGAATCCCAGCATAATAATAAATATCTCTCTAATCGTCGAGGATTAAGTTCATCATTCAGAGAACTGACAATAAACAAATAATCCACATTAGCAGCAATAATCTGTTCATCCGCTTCAATCCCTGCTTTTTTCCTTGAAAATTTACTTTGACGTGGTAAAATATTTTCAATTAGACCTGTTTCATTATCAACAGAATGCAGGAATACCCAGTCCCCAACTGCTGGAAGGTCTTCCCTTGTTTGAACTCCATGAAAAAACTTCCCTGAGATCTTTGCTTTTATTTCTCCATTCATTGTAAGAATTGAATACATTGATTGATATTCAGCAAAGACTCTCCCTAATAATAAATGATCATGATAATCCATAAACTCTGTTCTTTTATTATTAATCATTTCATTAAACCAATTCATTCATTTTTCCTCCTTTAATTTAAAACAAAAAAACCACGGACTTTCGCAGTCCCATGGTTAAATACATACATTAAAGAAGGTGAAATTTTTCCACACTAATTAATGAGTTTAGATACTACTCCGATGGGACATACGATCAAATTGTCTATTCTTTAAAAGGTTGCCTAAGATTATTTTCATCGTACATCACCCACTTTCTCTTGATATTTGTATTATCTCTTACGCTTTCTAAATTTGCAAGAGTTTTTTGAAAAATAGGTATTCTCACCAATTTTGCCCAATATGTATAAGGTAATGAAGGAATAACGAATGGGAGAGAGCATAATGAAAAATAAAGAGTATTATTTAAATAGAGCTTCCATGTATGACTTACTAGCAAGTTATTATAAATATTCTGATCCCACGAAACATATTCATTATTATCAAAAACATTTAAAGAATATTCATAAAGCGATTCATACGGATCGAAATCAAATTATCTCAGGTCCATCATATGTAAGATTTCTTCATGCAGCACCAGAGGTCCCAAGTGTCGATGTATATGTAAACGCAAACTTGGTACTAAGAAATGTATCCTTTAAAGAAGTAAGTGATTACTTAACTCTTCCCCCAGGAAAATATCATATTGACATCTATCCTGCTGGAAACAGTGTTACAACCATTATTAGTAAAAAGGTTTCCGTAGAAGCTGGTAAAATCTATACATTAGCGACCGTTGGCACAGGGAATAAGCTACAGCTTCTCCCATACCTTGACGATCCTAATGTTCCATCAGGTGAAACTAAAGCGAGATTTATTCACCTTTCCCCAGATGCACCTGCAGTAGATATAGCCGTAAAAGGCGGAGATGTGGTGTTTCCAAAGGCATCTTATAAACAGGCAACCGAATACCTTGGCTTAAGTCCAATGACCGTTAATCTAGAAGCAAGAGTGGCCGGTAGTAAAAATGTGATATTATCTATACCAAAAGTCAAGCTAGAAGCCGATGAAGCATACACCATTGTTGCTATTGGCTTTGTTGAAGGAAACCCTGAACTTGAAACTATAATACTAAAAAGTTAACCATTGGGGAAGCTTGGTACTTAGAAAGATTACTAAAACATAAAAAACCTGACTCCATTCATTAAATCGGGGTCAGGTTTTCCTTTAGGCTGTTTCTAATAGATTGTTGTTTTTTAAGAACATAAATCTTTGTGAAAAGGTTGGTCTTCGCTGCAGGTGTGAGCTCCTGTAGCTGCGCGGGACAGGAGAGACCTAAGCAGGAGCAATGCGACGAGGAGGCACACCGCATGCCCTGCGGAAAGCGAGCATCCTTCCGCTCCAACCAACTAACTCCTTTTCGGATAACAACAATGTTTACGAAAACAGCCTTCCTTTATTAATCCTCTACTGGTACTAATAGCAAAAATTCAATATTATCATCTTCAAGATTAAATGATTTTGCCTTCATTTTCATATTACTTTTAAGTTCCATCTTCTGTAAAGATATATAAATCATTTCTTCTTTCGGTTGAATGTTTACCCACTCCGGAAAGTTATATGATTCATCGATAATTTTTAACACTCGAGAGACAGGAAGGTCTAATTGTCCTAACGAAATTGTTTTGTTCTTTAATAAAAGACCACCGTTCTTCATAGCTTTCGGTTCAAATGTCATAAAAAAGTCCAGCTTTGAAGTAAAGAATGGGATTGTACCCGATACCTCAACATCATCTTTTAATTGGACTGAATAATCAATGGGACCTTGGAATTCTGTCTCAATATAGTGACTAATCACTCGATTTAAGTCTTCCTTATTCGCTTTTATATTAAAAGCTGGTTCCCCACTTAAATTTTGATGATCCATCAATGTTGCTTCTTTATCTGGGATAGGCATTAAAATTAACGTCGATAGCAAGATGATTCCCGTGATAACGAGGGAAAACAATACCCAAAATCCCACTTTCCATTTGTTCCTCATGATGGCTACTCCTCTTCTTTTAGTAAAAATTTATTATTTGTTAATTCATTTAACGATTCCCGCTGTGTAAGTATTTCAAACATACGATTCGCCATCAATTTGTAACCTAAATCATTAGGGTGGAAATAGTCCTCTTCAAATAGTAAATTTTTTTCAGAGTTCAAAAACATATTCTGTACCCCAACAAATTCCGTTTGATTATATTCCCCAATCACTTTTCTGCTAATTGTATTCCACTCTACAATAATTTGATTTAACTCTTTAATATCAGAAAACCAAGTACTAAATGGATTATAAATACCAATTAATACTATTCCCGCATCAGGATTATAGGATTGAATCTTTTGAATAATATTATGAAGTCTCTTTTCATAATCAACCATTGCACCTTCAAAGGCTTTAATCGTCAAATTTGATATATTTTCTTTAAAAGTTTTCATCACATCATTGCCACCTATGGTAATGATGACTAGATCTGCCTCATCAATACTTTCTTTAATCTCTTCCTTGTTTAGTCTCTTTAACAATTGATCGGTTCGATTTCCTCTGACACCATAATTGGTAAATTCCGCATTTTTAATGGACTTTAACGATTCCAATTGAGTTTGTAAGTAAGGGATGTATCCACCACTTTTTGTACTATCCCCCACCCCTTGTGTCAAGGAATCCCCAATTGAAACAACTTTAAGATCTTTAGGAATGAAATTTCCTGGCGGATCATTTTTAGTATCCAATTCCAGTTCTTTCATCACATGTTGAGTCATTTTATCAACGGAACACCCAGAGAGAAGAATAAGGAAAGTGAAAAGTAAGACCATAACTTTTCTCATGCTGTTCACCTCTCTTGTTCAATAAACTTATTATAACACGCTATTTTTTTGCTGAAACATTTAGATTAATCTATTTCTAACCATGTGTAAAAAGGACATAAAGTAGCTTTTTTCTCACTTTTTCCTTACTGTTGGTGAAGATAGAAAAGTAAAGGTGCCGTCTGAAGAACGATATTGACTGCATATGGGTCGCCATAGAAATTTGCTTCAGCTGGTGGTGTTACATTCCCAGGAACAGTAAAAGCCCCACCCATTATGTAAATATCTTTTATAAACTTTATAGACTCTGGATAAAGAATAAGAACGGCAGCTAATGAAGTTAATCGACCAGCACAGTAGATTGTTAGCTCACCTTTGTACTGATTTACAATCTCTACTACCTTATAGAAAATTTCGAAAACTGGTCCATTATTGAATTCGCTATCTTGGGGCACAATGGACCCGAGACCTGCAATACCATGTATTTCACGGAAATAGTTTGGAAGATCCCCGGTTAAAGCAGAGACTGCCTCACTAATAACGGGAATGTCTGTTATACCAAATCCACCTTGAATATAATAGATATTTCGAAGGGCATCTTGTTAAAAACATTTCCATAATCCGCTACAAATCCAACGATTTCAATCTCTTCATTATAATAAGAATATGTGGTTGCCACTATATCATCGACTCCAAAATCTCCGAAGAAAAGAACCTTTTTCTTTGACATCATTCCCCTCCTTCTTTCTATTATATGGAAGAAATGAATTTTCTTTCGTAAAAATTACGAACAGTATCTTAGAAACTAATTTCCTTGGTGCTGATTGTCAATTTATGGGCTTTTCTAATGGCTCAATTCTTTAAACTTTGTTGCTTTTGGTCAATTATATACATTTAAATAATTCAATATAAGTGCTGCCCGAAACCATAATCATTAATGGTTTCTATTCTTGTTCGAAAAACAACAATCTATGTGAAAACAGCCTATCTAAACTAAAAAAGATTGGCTTTTGGCCAACCCTTTTATTTCATATAATACATGAAGCCAATCGCACCTACGCCAGTATGAGTACTAATAATCGGCGTTGTTTCTTCAATTTCAATTTCATCAAATCCTGTTAATTCAACCAATTTATTTTTTAAATTCTGTGCAAGTTCATACCCATCTGCATGAACTAAACCAATTTTCCCAATGGTTTTCCCTTTAATATCCTCTACAAATTGTGAAGCCAAGTATTTCACTACTTGTGAATGGCTTCTAACTTTAGCAACAGGAGTATACTCTCCCCCAGCTAAAGATGCTATTGGTTTAATATTTAATAAAGAACCAATCATAGCTCGTCCTTTTCCAATTCTCCCGCCTTTTACTAGATTTTCAAGTGTATCAACTACAACAAAAAGCTTTGTCTGATGACGAATTTCATCAAGATGAGCCAATATGCTTTCCAAATCATGACCTTCCTGTGCTAACTTAGCTGCCTCTATTACCTGAAAGCCCATTCCTTTCGAAATGAATCTAGAATCAATTACATGGACTTTTGAATTTGACATTTTGGCTGCACTCTCTGCTGATCTTACCGTACCACTCATTTTTCCAGTCATATGAATAGATAGTATAGTACTTCCATCCGCTCCCAGTTGATTATATAACTCCACAAAAGTCCCTGCTGCAGGCTGTGAGCTTTTTGGAAGTTCTTTCGCGTTTCTCATTTTTCCAATAAACTGACTTGGAGTAATTTCCACTCGATCTAAAAATGTTTCCCCTTCAATAGTAAGGGAGAGAGGAACAACATGAATATCATATTGACTAATAATTTCCTCAGATAAATCTACTGTTGAATCTGTAACGATCTTTATATCTGTCATTATGCCACATCCTATCTACCAATTCATATGTATTATAACGTTTATTTAAATTAGATAAAATAGATACGAATTGATTTCTAGTCACTTTATACTAAAGTGAACAAATAGGAAAAAACAAAAAAAGGTGCGAACCCCCGAACAAACCTAATCTTCACCATTCAACCAAAAGTTATGAACATATTCATTCATTTCAATTGATATGATAAAATAGGTACATTTAAGGAGTCAACACCTAAGCTATTACGCATTATTTTTAAGCTTTACACATTGGTAAATCTGTTCATACTCAGACCATTTCACTGTCCTTTTTAAATATTCTCGAAAACAAAAAATTTTCTTTTGAGAATTTTCATAGTTGACACTTGCAATAAATTGTTGAAGACGAGTGTTTACTTTGAAATAAAGTGGATTATCTTCCTCCAATACTGGAATTTCTAAGATCTTGACCTTCTGTCCAGCTTTTGTCTTAAACTCAAAGCTTTTCGTTATCAAAATATCAATCCTCTTTTTCACCCGATTGTTACTATTATAACCTAAAATGGATAGAATGAATGTCAAAATATGTTGAGAACGAAAAATTTTTACGACATTTTCTGGATACAAGTAATAGAATCATTAGATGGAGAATTTACCGCTTTAGAAACGGTATAGCTATTCATTTTTGAATGGTCGTATGGTTTTAAAACCTTACTAGCATCATTAAAAGAATAGTTATCATTTTCTAACCATACTGCAATATCCTCTTTATCTGTTAATATCACCGGCATCCGTTTGTGTACAGGTTGAATAAGCTCGTTTGCTTCAGTAGTTAATATAGTTGAGGTAATAGTATCCTCACCATTTTCTGTTTGCTTATCCCACAATGCAGCGAATACAAACGGTTTGCCATTTTTCAGTATGAACCGAATTGGCTGCTTTTCTTCACTTTCCTGTTTCCATTCATAAAAACCATCGGCAATAATTACGGCTCTATTTTTATTTATTAAATGTTTAAAGCTAGCTTTTTCCCCTATGGTTTCACTTCTTGCATTTATTAAAGGCTTAAAGTTTTTCTTATTCTTTACCCAGAATGGAGTAAGCCCCCATTTAGTAGGGCCAGCTCGACGAGATTCCCCATTTTGAATCATTGTCAGGATAGATTGGGATGGAGCAATATTATATCGGATCTCCCATTCTTGAACCATTTGGTCAATCATAAACTCTTCAATTATTTGTTCAATTGGTGTTGTTAATGTGTACCTGCCACACATGGTTCCAACTCCTTATTATTCATACTTTTTTCTATTGTATTTGTAATTTAGATCAAATACAAAAAATACAAAGATAAATAATCGATTATATGTTTAAAAAATCAAGATTTTGAATAGGGTTCATTATCCTAAATAATATACTTGCCAAAGGTGAGATTAATCGATAAAAAAGGGCTTTCCCAAAACCAAGAGGTCAGGAACCACAACTTCAATAATTAGAAGAATACCTCAAAACATCTTCTATATACTAACAATTATTGTGGTTCCGGACCCCCTTTTTTAGGACAGACCTTTTGCTCATATTAACTTCAACAGTTCATCCAATACAACATTTATTTTCTTTCATAGATCTGAAATTCATAATCATATGGATTTTTTTCATTTCTTGGCCCTTTTTCATTCGATGTAAGCGAAAACTTTTCCCATGGGATCTCTGGAATATAAGTATCTCCTTCAAACGATTCGTATATCTTTGTTACATATAATCTATCTACAAAGGGAAGAAACATTTTAAATACTTCTGCTCCACCAGTCACCATAACTTCCACTTTTTTTTCATCTGCATAATGAAGAATATCTTCGATTTCATGGAAAACGATGCATCCTTCTGCTGTATAAGAAACATCTCTAGTTAATACGATGTTCTCTCTCCCTGGTAAAGGCTTTCCGATGGATTCATACGTTTTCCTTCCCATTACGATTGGATGCCCCATAGTAGTTTCTTTAAAAAATTTCAAGTCAGCTGGCAGATGCCATGGAAGCGAATTGTTTTTGCCTATCACACCGTTTTGGTCCATTGCCCATACAAAAGAAATCATACTGCTACCACTCCTTTTATATGTGGATGTGGTTCATAATTCTCTAAAGTAAAATCATCAAACTTGAAGGAGAAAATGTCTTTGACATCCGGATTAATTTTAATTGTAGGGAGTGATTTAGGTTCCCTAGATAGCTGTAATTCAACTTGTTCTAAATGATTTTGATAAATATGAACATCGCCAAAAGTATGCACAAATTCACCTGGTTCTAAATCGCACGACTGGGCCACCATTAACGTTAATAATGCATATGAAGCGATATTAAAAGGAACTCCTAAGAATACATCAGCTGAACGTTGATACAGTTGACAGGAAAGCTTACCGTCAGCTACATAGAATTGAAACATACAGTGACATGGCGGTAAAGCCATTTTTTTAATCTCAGCAACATTCCAGGCATTGATAATTAATCTTCTTGAATCTGGATTCATCTTAATAGTTTCAACTAATTGTTTAATTTGGTCGACAGTATTTCCATCTGCACCTGTCCATGATCTCCATTGATGACCGTACACAGGTCCTAAATCGCCATTCTCATCAGCCCATTCATTCCAAATCCGCACACCGTTGTCTTGAAGATAGGCAACGTTTGTATCTCCGTTTAAAAACCAAAGAAGTTCGTGAATAATAGACTTCAAATGTAATTTCTTTGTTGTAAGCATTGGGAACCCTTCACTAAGATCAAATCTCATTTGATACCCAAACGTACTGATTGTACCGGTTCCAGTTCTGTCTTCTTTTTTTGTACCATTTGTTAATACATGTCGGCATAGGTCAAGATACTGTTTCATCGTACTAGTCTCCTTTAGATCGAATTAATTTCTTTGAAAAATTGGTATGTTGCAGGTGCTTTCTCTTTTAAGAGCTTTCTAGTTTCATGGTTTAAATAAAACATGGTAAATGTTTCAGCAAAATACTCTTCTTGATATTGGGTAAAATAGGCTTGGTTTGGGAAAAGTAATGTAGACTCACGTTTCCAGATATTTAAGAATTCCATGTCTAAATAAAGATCATTAAGGACATATCGATCAATACTATGCGCAAGCTCATGCAATTCTAAATTTTCAGAACCGTGCCCCATGCCTTTATCACTATGGCCAATTTTAACAAGAACCAGCCTCGATCCTCCAATTCCTGGAACTTGATCCCATGTTTTTTCTTTACTAGTGTACCCTCTTGGAGTCACACCTTTCAAGTGGTCAGTTGAAGGAAAATCTGTTAATTGTTCTTGAAATAATCTTACTTTGATTTCTTTAGAATTTACTCTTTCAAGGAGATTCGTAGGAAGATGATCTAATCGTTCGACAATAGCTCTTACCTCATCCTCATCATACGTTTGTGTTGGTAATAGCACAATCTCTTTTAAAACAGGAGATCGAAGAGCAAGGTCAGACGTAAGCTTTGAGTGTTTAAGTAAAACCCCACTATAGCTTGCTTCCGTATGATGCCATAAAAACATGATGATTGTTAGAGCCACAAAGAGAAGTCTTGGTTTATTCACTCATGATGCCACCCTTCGTAAGCTATATTCCGTACGTTTATAAAACTATAATTCTAGTATAACATATGAAATTTTTGTAACCCGGGTGTAATATCATCCATTGAAAAAAGAGTATGTAAAAGAAAATATATCCAAATAAATATACATTTGAACTAATCATAATAATAATTAATCAGCTAGACTTATTAATAGGAAGAACTTAGACAAAATAAAACTGGCACTATTCCATCATTACGATGTTTAGTGCCAGACTTTTTTAGCTTGAATACATCTCATAATCAAAATGAAAGATAGATTAATAGATAAAAATTATGAAACCGTCATCCATTGCGGTGGAGTATTTTTATCCCAATAGATACTTCCTAAATGATGATGGGATTGATACTCATCATGGTGGGTATGATAATGGAAATTAAAATAATAGCCTTCAAGTGGAGGGTGATCTTTTCTTACATGAAAGCGAATGATATCCTTTCCTGTACGAGAATCGAAAATATGAAAAATCTTTTCACTTTTTGCGTAGGACGGAACTTCTGATATCTCGAATGAAGATAAATCCTCTTCTGGAAATTGAGAAGCCAGGGTGGAAATGGCTTCTTCCATTTTCGGAAGAATGATTGTTTTAAATTCATCTTCTATCACAGGTTTAATTTTATCCCCAAACTTTAAATAGGATTGCTTTTCCGCTTCCTCCATCATATTTTGTACAAAATGCTGATGGTCATAAATAGTTTGTTGATCTCCGGAACTTTTTTCAGATTGAAATGAAGCATTTTGTTTATTGTTTTGTTTACTTAATTCTTCATTATTATTTAATACCGCCTGTGCAGGGGTAACGAGACCGAATGTTAATATCGATACTAGGACGACAAATGACTTTCTAACCCAATTAGCCAATGGTATGTACTTCCCTTCCTATGTATTTCTTCAATTCTATTATACAAGGATATACGGTTAAAAGGGTCAAAGGTTTCAAAAATTTCATAAAACAATAATCAAAAGTCATATAATTGACACAAGCTATTCTTAAATTGTGAAAATTTAGTGAAAAGTTTTCATTACTCTCACTCGCGAAGTTTCATTTTATAAAGGATATGAAAGAAAAAATGTGGTAGTATAAGATTAGAATATGTTTTAAGGAGGATTTCATCATGAGTGTCGATATCATGATAAGCATTGGTTTACTATTGCTTCTTCTATATTTTACATCCCTAGCATTTACTGATTAAAAAAACCGAACCCCTTTTAATGGACTCTTTACTATACATACCATTATAAAGGGGTTCATTTTACTTAAGTTCAATGACCCCAAAGTGGAATTTTGAAGTGGGTCTATTGATAACTTTAAAACCGTATTCTTCAAAATTTGGTGTACGAAAGTGATCCTTCAGAATGATTCGATGTTTTGCAACTCTTTTTGCTTCTCGTATTAATACTGAATCTATTTGATGGGGTGATGCCCAGGTCCTTAAGGAATTTATACCATTTGATTCAACTATTGATTGATGAAACATAGGGTCAAAATAAACACAGTCAAACGAATTCGAAGGTAATTCTTTCAAAAAGTGAAGTGAATGAGTATTTACAACTTCAATATTATTCATTGCTGTTTTCATCTCTACTACTTCTGTTTGCCATTTACGTAATCCTTCTCTTACTATATAAGCTACAAATGGATTTTCCTCGAGCCCTACAATTTTACCTGTTTCTCCAACTGCAAAACTTGCTAAGATACTGTCAGATCCAAGGCCCAACGTACAATCAAGGAAGGACATTCCTTTTTGAAGTTCAGCTACTTGAAGAAAAGGATCCTCATCACCGTTCATTACTCTCTTAAGTCGAAACGAAGCTGAGTTCGGGTGAAAAAAGAACGGCTCTTTACTCAGATGATGGAATAGTTCTAGCCGATTCTTACCAACAACCATACAACCATCATTTTCATGGTTTAACAATACTTTAATGGATTGTTTATTTCGATCTTTATAAGGAACTTTGAGACTATTTGCAATCGCCTTCGCCTTTTTGATCATTTCCTCATTTGTTCTTCCAGCTGTAGTTATAAACAAGGGGCACCTCCTATTCCAAGTGAATTTAAAGACACTGGCCAATTCTTATGTCATTAAGGCTGTTTTCGTAAAACTTGTTGTTATTAAAAAAAAAACGGCAGTCCCAATAGGTTCTGGGATCCACTTGTTTATCCATAATAAGAGATGTTTTGATGGTTTCTCCTATATGTTAAAGTTATGGTTCCTGACACCTTTTTTGGGGCAGCCGCAAAATTAATTAGTTGAGGATTCCTTTAACTAGTTGCAATTCTTCTCAAAGCCAGCCTGTAAATTCCCAATAATATCTTCGATGTTTTGACCCTCTATTTGTTCCCTAGGAATAAAATGTACGACTTCGTTTCCTTTTAATAGAGCCATTGAAGGTGAAGAAGGTTCAAATCCATCAAAGTATTCACGCATTTTTGCTGTCGCTTCTCGATCCTGCCCTGCAAATACGGTAACTAAATGATCAGGAGTTTTCTCACTATTTAATACTGCTTGAGTCGCTGCTGGGCGAGCTAGTCCTGCTGCACATCCACATACGGAATTCACTACTACTAAGGTAGTACCCTCTACCTCTTTCATATGTCCTACTACTTCATCTTCAGTAGTAAGCTCTTGAAAACCTGCTTGAATAAGCTCCTGCCTCATTGGTTTCACTAATTGCTTCATGTATTCTTCATATGCCATTGACATAAATAAATTCCCCTTCCTTATTGTTGTCGCGCTTCAGTCATTTGCTTCCAAACAGAGCCTTTAGCTTCTTCTCCGCCTTCAATTCGTTCAATCGCCATTTTCACTTGAAGCTTCACTTCAAATTCAGGATCGTTTTCAGCTTCTTTTAACGCAGGCAGTGCACTCTCACCTCCTGCTTCATAAAGAAACATTGCCGCTCTCCAACGTACCAGCTTACTCTTATCTTTCAAGGCTTCAATCATAAATGGAGTTGCCTCCTCAAAACCTAAGTCTGAAAAGCAATCTCCAGCCGTTCGTCTAACAGTAACCGTCTTATCCACTAATCCTCTTTGCAATAATGGTAAGACCTTTTTATCCTCTATCATTCCTAAATAGACGACAGCTAAACGACGAATGGATGCTTTTTCGTCCTGTAAAGCCTTTTCTAGAAACGGCAGGTCTTCAAGTGTTGGTTGGTCCATACTATCCAATACTTGATATCTTGTTTGCCAGTCTGGTGCATTCAGCATTTCTTGTGTTACTTTTTTTCGTTCTTTTTTAGAGGGCTCTTGGGAGATTTCTGGATTATGTGCCCGTTTAACAAGTGATTGAATTCTATCAACAGGGTAAGCAGCCATTATTTCTTCAATGACGTTCTCACCAATTTGTTCAAGGTCGCCATAACGTACACCGAAATCTTTCCACTTTCGTAGAAGAACTACATTATCCCCTTCCACCTGCGCTTCGGCTATAGCTTTCACAAATCGTTCTGGCAATGAAAAACGTTTTTCTTCATTACCGTCCGTTAGTTTAACTTGCATAGGTATTCCTTTAAACATTTGTACGGATACAGATACTTCCCCAAAATGCTCATCAACATTAGCTTTCAAACTGGAATCCTCCGTATCTTCTCCAAAACATTTTCTTACTTTTGGAAGAAGATCCTGCCAGTCAAATTTTGCATTTCTTTCAACTGCTAAAAAATCTGCAACATGGTAAACACCTTTAATCCCTTCTACATTTAGTATGTCTTGAATGACCTCTGGTGCACCTTCTTGAGAATCTTTCTTATAGTTATTGCTTTTTCCAGCAGATAATTCTTTATCTAAAATGATTTTCATTGTATTTGGACTTGGTGTTGGTTCAATCGATAAAATATTCACCGAATCACTCCTTTGCATAAAACGATTCTTTCATATATCTTAACACATAGATTAATTTACTTTAAAACTGAAAGCTTACTCTTCTGCAATTTCTGAAAGGTATGTCCACCTCTCGATTAGATATTCTAATTGAACATTCAATTCCTCTGATTCCTTCATCAGGTTTTGAGCCGCTTCAAAGTTACTCCCAGATGTTGATAATTCCTTTTCTACCTCGTCAAGCCTCTGTTCTGCATGTTCTATTTTATTTTCGATTTCTTCCCACTCGATCTTTTCCTTATAAGTCATTTTTTTCTTTTTAGCTGGAGTATCAACCAACTTTTTATCTTCTTTTATGACTTTTTTCTCATTGATCTTGCTACGTGTTTCCATTTCAAGGTATTCAGTATACTCTCCGTAATAATCTTCAATAACACCATCTCCTTGAAAAATCAGAAGCTGTGTAGCCACTTTATCAAGGAAGTAGCGATCATGTGATACTGTTATAACGACACCAGCAAACTCAAGTATATAATCTTCTAGCACTGTAAGGGTTTCTGTATCTAAATCATTTGTTGGTTCATCAAGAAGCAAGACGTTCGGACGCTTCATAAGAAGTTTAAGCAGGAATAATCTTCTCTTTTCTCCACCTGATAGTTTTTTTATCAATGTACCATGTGAATTCATTGGAAATAAAAAACGTTCAAGCATTTGGGCAGCAGAAATATGCTCCCCTTTCTCAGTCGTAATCACTTCCGCTGATTCTCGTATATATTCTATCATCCTTTGATTTTCATTCATTTCTTCATGCTCTTGTGTATAGTAAGCAATATTAACAGTTTGACCTGTCATTAAGTTCCCTTCATCTAGTAAGGATGTTCCTCCTAAAATATTTAATAAGGTCGACTTTCCGCTACCATTTTTCCCGACAATTCCAATTCTGTCACCAGGCTTGATTAGGTAATTGAAATGATTTAATATGATTTTACTATCGAATTTCTTCCCAGCATTTTCAAATTCAAACACTTGCTTACCAAGCCTACTCCCAGCTATGCCTATTGTTAAATCTTCAGAGGAAGTCACTTGATTAACACCTTTTTCAATGTCTTCAAAACGTTGAATTCTGGCTTTTTGTTTTGTTGACCTTGCTTTAGCTCCTCTTCTCATCCAAGCTAATTCACGACGGTACAGATTTTTCTGTTTTTCAGCTGTTTGTTTCTCTTCTTCTTGCCTTAAAGCTTTAGCTTCTATGAACGATTGATAATTCCCTTTATAGCTATAAAGGTTGCCACCATCTAATTCAAAGATTTTATTTGAGACCGAATCAAGGAAATAACGATCATGCGTTACGACTAGGACCGATCCAGAATACTTTGAAAGATAGTCCTCTAGCCATTTAATCGATGCAAAGTCAAGATGGTTTGTAGGTTCATCTAGTATAAGAAGATCTGGAGTTTCAATTAATACTTGCGCAAGAGCAACCCTTTTCTTTTGACCGCCAGATAACTCCTTAATTACTTTATTAAATTCATTCAATCCTAGCTTAGTAAGAATCGTTTTAGCATTTGCATTAGCATCCCAAGCCTGATATTGGTCCATTTGTTTTTGCGCTTGAAATAATTCCTCTTGATTAGAGGTGTCTTCTGGATTTTTTTCTAATTTAGCAATTGCCTGTTCATATTGGCGCATCGTTCTAATTATGATGGCTTCGCTTTCAAAAACTTGTTGGAGTACAGTTAGTTCAGGGTTTAACTCAGGATTTTGTGACAAATAGGAGATACTATAATCGTTCGGCAGCGAAATAAATCCACTATCAGGTTCATTAATAGCAGCAATCATTCTTAATAGAGTCGATTTTCCCGTACCATTTACCCCGATTAATCCGATACGTTCTTTTTCTGCAATTGAAAAAGAGATATCTTTAAATATCGTTTTTTCTCCATATGTTTTTGTCAAATTTTCAGCTGAAAGTATTTTCATTGATGACCATTCCATTCATTAAAAAATTGTTTCAAAAAGCCTTCCATATATGTATGACGTTCTTCGGCAATCTCTCTTCCTGTGTTGGTACACATACTATCTTTCAGGGTAAGAAGCTTCTCATAAAAGTGATGGATTGAAGAGGATTCACCATTTCGGTATTCCTCTAAAGTCATATTTTTTCTAACCGATAATTCAGGGTTATACAAGGACTGACCTTTACTTCCTCCATATGCAAATGTTCTTGCGATACCAATAGCTCCTATGGCATCAAGACGATCAGCGTCTCTCACAATCTTTGCTTCTATAGATGATAATGGTTTTTGATTACCACCTTTAAAAGAAACCGAATCAATAATGCTTTTTATTTTACTTTTATCTATTTGGTGTAAATTTAATTGATCTAGAATAGACTCTAGAAGTTCTTGACCTCTCATGTATGAGGGTTGTAATTTGTCGTCTGAGACATCGTGAAGTAATGCAGATAACTCAATGATATGTAGATCATTGATACCTTCTTTTCTTCCAATATGTAAGGCCAATTTACGTACCCTATCAATATGATGCCAATCATGACCACTTGCATCTTTTTCTAAAATGCCTTTCACTTCATTTTCAGTAAGGAGTATCGCCTCATTCATAACATCTTCTCCTCTCATAAACATTGTAACAGATTATCTAATAAGAATCGGCACCTTAGAAAGACAAGACTCTTACTAAACCTATACTTCATGGAATATTCGATATAAAAGAGGCTGTCCCACACCAAGATGTAAGGAATCACTACTTCACAAGAAAAGCGGAAGCGCCTTGAACAGGCCTGACCAGCATAAGACGAGTCCCATAGAAAGGGTGTCTTTTCCCTTTCTATGGGGCTTGGCTTATGACTCGAAGGCCTAGGCGCTGGAGCTTGCCACTGATAAATCTTTCTATCCGTACACACTGTAAATTTTATACACAATAAGCACGGTTCCAAACCCTTATGTGTCAACCATTCCTTTTATTAATCTTCTTCCGCAAACCAACTAATACCTAAGGTGCTCTCTCCTACATGAACTCCTATGACAGCACCAAGTGGGTTGGCAGTGAATGAAATGCCTGGGTACTTTACCGAGAATTCTTCAATCCAGTTTAGTGCATCATTTTTATTTAAACCGTACAGAATCGATACTGTGTGAATTCTCCTTCTCGAAAGTGCATCATCAAAATAGTCTTTCATTCTACTATATCCTTTATTAATGCTTCTAACTTTCTCTTTCACTGATAACTTACCTTCCTCAATGGATAGGATTGGCTTAATCTTCAGCACAGATCCTATAAAGAAAGATAGTCCATTCATCCGCCCGCTCTTATGAAGCTGCTCTAAGCTTCCTACCATGACATAGGTTTCAGCTCTATCTATTTTTCTCTCTAATTGGTGAATAACCCCTTCTATCGGGATACCATTTTCTAACCACTTAATTCCGGATAAAATGAGTTCTGTTAACGGATTCGATAATATCTTTGAATCAATCACGTCTACTGGGATTTCTACCAATTGTGCGGCTTGAGTAGCAGAAGAAACAGTTCCGCTAAAATGAGAAGATACATGGATGGAAATAATCCGATCATAAGAACCAGCAAGCTGTTCATAAAGCTCTTGAAAGATTCCAATAGAAGGTTGAGAAGTTTTTACTTCCTTATCACTCGAATTTAATGTTTTGAATAATTCATGAGGTGTCAACTCAATTCCATCTTGATATTCATCATCACCAATCAAAATGGTCATGGGGACAACATAAATATCAGGATGTTTATTGATAGCCTCCGTGTTATGAACTGTACTATCTGTAACCCATGCTATCTTCAAAACAATGCCCCCTTTTTATATTTATATGTATGAGTCGTATTAGTCTATGACGATGAATGCGGAATCTCATCTAATGTTTGGAGAAGATGTCGGACTAGTGCTGGTAATTCATCAATCATTTCTTCTGTTATAAATCTGTCAAAATGGACAATTGCTTTACAAACTAATGGCTTTCTGTTGGAATAAACCTCAAGCCACTCCACCTCTCTTGCTCCCCATGAAGCAAGTAAATACTCATAATGAGTTTTCGTTAATTTTCCTTCATATGATATTTGAATGGAAGCCCCTCTTTCTTTTTTCTTTAATAATAATTCACCTGATAATTCTTCTAATCCTGCCGAGAGTTCCATTTTCGCATGAACATCCATATGTAAACATGAGTGAAAATAGATAGAATAGGTTCTTGAAAGGGAAGCTAGATCTACTAAGTCTTTTCGGTTTACAATTTTCAGATCACCATTTAACTCCAGATCATACACGGCACCTTCTAAGACTACCTTTAAATTGTCAAATGCTGTTGGATCAAACATAGTTCCTCCTCAAATATGTAATATAAAACGGTGCTGTCCCATAAGGGGTCCGAAACCACCATGCTCGTCCATATATAGAAGATGTCCCTAAGGCTACCTTATATATATTGAAATTATGGTTCCTGACACATTGGTTTTGGGATAGCACCTGTTTCAACTTTCTAGAATAGCCCGATTGCCTTTCCTTGTTCATCAACATCCATTTGGTACGCTGCTGGCTGGTTGGGTAACCCTGGCATGGTCATTACTTCTCCTGTTAAAGCCACAATAAAACCTGCACCAATTTTTGGTCGTAATTCACGGATAGTTATGATGAAATTTTCAGGCCGTCCTAAATTTTTCGCATCATCGGATAATGAATATTGTGTTTTCGCCATACAGACAGGTAGACGAGCCCATTCGTTTTTTTCAATTTCATTTAATTGTTTTTTTGCTTTTAAAGAGAACTCTACATTTTTTGCTCCATAAACATTCATAGCTATTATTTTAATTTTTTCTTCAATACCTGTTTCTATATCATATAAAGGGGTGAAATTATTTTCATTCTTCTCCATGGTTTCAAGTACCTTTTGAGCTAAGTCTAGACCTCCTTTTCCACCATGCTCCCAAACCTCAGTTAATGAAACTGAAACATCTTGGTCTTCACACCATTTTTGCAGAGCATTCAATTCTAAATCGGTATCCGTGATAAAGCGATTAATCGCAATTACAAATGGAACACCAAATTTCTCAAGAGTTTCCATATGTTTTTTTAAATTTCGCAGTCCTCTTTCTAAGGCAAGTAAATCTTCAGTATCCAATTCTCCTTTACTTTGCCCACCATGCATTTTTAATGCGCGAACCGTAGCAACGAGTACAACAGCATTCGGCTGAGCTCCTAATGCACGGGTTTTAATGTTCAAGAATTTTTCTGCTCCAAGATCTGCTCCAAATCCTGCTTCGGTTACAACAATATCTGAAAGCTTCAATGCCGCATTTGTAGCCATCACACTATTACAGCCATGAGCAATATTTGCAAACGGACCTCCATGTATAAGTGCAGGGGTGTGCTCAATGGTTTGAACTAAATTAGGTTTTAATGCGTCTTTTAAAAGAAGAGTCAATGCACCTTCTACCCCTAAGTCTTTAACTGTAACTGGGGTTCTGTCATATTTGTATCCAATCACCATACTAGAAAGGCGTTTCTTTAAATCCTGCAAATCTCTACTTAAACAAAGAACAGCCATTATTTCAGATGCTACCGTAATATCGAAACCATCTTCACGAGGAACACCTTGAACAGGTCCGCCCAGCCCAATAACGACTTGTCTTAAAGCCCTATCATTCATATCAATGCATCTTTTCCATGTAATTCTTCGTGAATCAATTCCTAAATCATTTCCTTGGTGTATATGATTATCGATGAGTGCAGAAAGAGCATTATTTGCCGTTGTAATGGCATGAATATCTCCTGTAAAATGCAGGTTTATATCTTCCATTGGAAGGACTTGAGCATAACCCCCTCCAGTCGCTCCACCTTTCATCCCCATTGTTGGCCCGAGAGAGGGTTCACGCATCGCAATCATTGCCTTTTCTCCTATTAAGTTAAAAGCATCTCCTAAACCAACCGTTACAGTGGATTTCCCTTCTCCTGCTGGTGTTGGATTAATGGAAGTTACTAGTACGAGTTTCCCATTTTTAACATCTTTCATTTGGTGTAATGCTTCATATGTAATCTTCGCTTTATAACGTCCATATAATTCGATATCCTCTGGTTTCAATCCTATTTGTTTAGCAATTTCATTTATTGGTTTCAGCGTTGAGGCCTGTGCAATTTCAATATCTGATTGGTGTTTAGCGTGTACTGACATTCTCTTTTCCTCCATTTATGGATCTTTTTTCTCATCTTATCATTCCACTTGTTGGTTGTGTAAAAATTTTCTATTGAGTCTTTCTATTTTTTACAAAAAAACAGGCTACTGTTTATACAAGATTTACAAAAAATTTGTAATCTAATAGTATCAGCTGTAATAAAATCATTCTATAAAGAGGGGGCATTACATGCACCAGAATGAATCCATTTTAATTTTAACGGCACATTATGGCGAGGGCCATATACAAACAGCCCAAACCGTTGCGAGTACATTTGTAAAAAAAGGCTATACCAACGTCCATATTATCGATTTATACGGGGAAGCTTATCCGGCTATACATTTATTCACACAGGGACTTCTAAAGAAAAGTTTCACTAAGATTGGAGCTCCTTTATATAAAATGTTTTACTATGGCACAGATAAACTTTCTTCAAAGGGATTAGCTTACTTTTATCAACATCTCGGTAAAAAGAGATTATTGCAGTTAATAAAAACCTATCAACCAGCCTTCATCCTTACTACTTTTCCTTTAAATGCAAGCGCGTACTTGAGGAATAAAACAAAACTACATGTGCCTACGTTTACAATTATTACTGATTATTGTGCACATCCTCTATGGACACATCCTATGATTGAAAGATATTATGTTGCATCTCACAATGTAAAGGAAACATTGATAAGTTATGGAATTAAAGAAAAACGTATTCTTATTACAGGTATTCCTATTCGTTCTACATTCAATGACTCTACACTACGCATCTCCACGCATTATAAGAAATTTAATTTAGTTGAAGACAAAAAAACGATTACAATCTTAGGGGGCGGATTGGGAATTATTCCAAAAGTTGAAAAGCTGATTAAAGAATTAGAAAGCTACACTGAAATTCAATTCGTCATAGTATGTGGGAAAAATAAATCTCTAAAAGATCGTTTAGACCAAATAAACCATAAACCAAATAGCAATATGCAGGTACTTGGTTACATTGATAACATTCATGAGCTCTTTTCTATTACAGATTGTCTCGTATCAAAAGCTGGTGCAATCTCATTAACTGAAGCAGTTGCGATGAAAATACCAATGATCCTCTTCCGACCAAATCCTGGCCAAGAAATGGAAAATGCACGTTTTTTCCAATATAATCATGCAGCCATCATTGCATATAAATTTGAAGATATTATTGATGGTGTTTATAAATCACTGTTTGATAAAGCTTATCGCAGTCAAATTAAGAAAAGTCATACAAATATCTATCAGGCGAGTGCAGCAAGTAAAATCCAAGAAGATATAACAGCCTATTTATCAATGAAAAACACGGTAAACTCAATAAGTAAAGGAGAACACTAAATAGCTGAATAAACTGAAACAAAGGTGTCAGGAACCACAACTTAAAAGTGGAAATGTCCTAAAACCAGGTGGCAAGAACCACAACTATCTTACATTTATAGAAAAAAACCTTCAGGACATCTTCGATATACGGACGATCATAGTGGTTCCGGCCCTCTTTGGGACAGCCCCATGTTTATAATCATTGTGGTTCCGTCCTTATTAGGATAAGATCATTGTTTTAGCTTTGCTGACTAAAATACACTTCTTCAAATGGTTGCACTACCACAAAACCTTCACCTTCGAATTTCATTTGTACAGATTCACCGCTTCCTCTTCCTAAAAATGTTTTCAGCGATACATCTGTAACAAATTCAGGTTGAAGATTTCCTGACCATGCAACAGTTGCATTCGGATCAGTATAAACTGGTTGACCACTGTTAACTAATAGCGTCAATGGCTCATAGTGAGATGTAATCGCAACAAGTCCGGTACCTTCAATTCTGACATTAAATAGCCCTCCTGAAAGCATTCCTGCTACCTTCCTCATCATCTTAATATCCCAGTCTAACCCAGGTTCAAAGGCTAATAGGTCATTTCCATTTACGTATATTGAATCACTTTGAAGCTTAAGAATGGAAATTTTCTTTCCCTGATCCGCTAAATAAAGCTTTCCATTTCCATTCGCTTTCATTAATGAAGTACCTTCACCTGATAAAGCTTTTTTGAAAAGCTTTCCAATACCATGTTCTAAGACGCCTTCTCTCACAAACTTTATTTGACCACGGTATGAAACCATTGCCCCCGCTTTAGCCCAAACTTGTCCTTGTAAATTTACTTCGAGCATCCTTGGTGTTTCCAATTCGAAGTATCCTTGCCCTTTGTCTTCTTGCTTTGTTTGATTAATAAATTCGTCTATTGAATATTTCTGTTCCATCACAAATACCTCCCATTTTTATTGCATTCGCTTAAATAGAAACAATGTCATAAAAGTAAGAGATTGTTTTAATTCATTAGACAGGTTTTCAGTTAAGCTTGGGCTTACACCCTTCTTGTAAACCCAATGTTCATCTACTTTTTCCCACCCATTATTTATGGCTAATTCTTCTAGTTCCCAAGGCATCATCGTATTACAAATCACTTCTTCTCCTCTTAATCTAGGAAAGGCATTTTGTCTTGGATGTGCTGTAGGACCTAATATCGCAATACATACTAGCCCCTTTAACTTCACTACTCGCCTAATTTCTTCAAGTGAATGAAAAGGATCGCTTGTCCACTCTAAAGAGTTGATGGCCATAGCACCATCAAATGATTCTTTTTTAAACGGGATATTTGATAAATCACCCTGTACAAATTGCAACCTTTCTTTTTCTTGTTTCCTTGCTAAATCAATCATTTTCTGAGAAAGATCCACCCCTATAACAGAATAACCTTCTTCCCAAAGGCGAAAAGAACCATATCCATCCCCACATCCAAGATCTGCAATCTTTGAAGCTTGTGGGATATGTTTTTTTATAAATGGGACGATTTCCTTTCGACTACCATCATGCCAATTACTAATGCTTTTGCTATGCCAAGTGACAGCATTTTCATCCCATTTTTCTTTTGCATTAAGATGCCATTGATTACTTGTCATTTTTACACCTTCAACTTTCTTCGACATTTTCTCTACTATTATCAATTCTGAATTTCTCAGGAAAAATCCTTCTATGATTTTTAGATTCTTCATTTTTGACCATAATAATGATGAAATCTGGTTTCAAAGGAGTTGACATGAACTTGGAAGAAATTATTAAAGTTCAAAGAAATGTGAATGGAGATATCATCAATTTCCAAACTTCATCGGGAAGGATTATTTCTTATCGGAAAGCTGCTCTTGAGGTAGAAGAAGGTCTCATTACAGGCATCGATATTAGAGAGGATGATGAGGGATATACTCATTTGACTAATACACTTTCAGATGATGAGAATTTCTCCAGTTATCCAACTATATTTTAGACTTTATAATTTTTAAACGACCAGAAACAGAAAAAAAGCTGATGAGAAAAAGGTCATTCCTCTTTCACATCAGCTTCATTCCTTACATCATGCATCATTTTTTTCTTGTATGGTTTTCAAATCACTTATTCGGTTATTATTCTCTTCAAAATATTGAACAAGATCTCCAATTCGATCAATAGAATCCCAGCTTAAGTGATGTTCAATACCTTCAACGTCCTCATAAATATTTTCTTCTTTTACACCAATGACACGTAAGAATTGCTCTAACAGATCATGTCTGTAAACTAATCGTTTTCCAATTTTATTCCCTTTTGAAGTTAAAACTAGTCCACGATATTTTTCATATACTAGATAGTCGTCTTTATCTAATTTCTGAACCATCTTAGTTACTGAGGAGGGATGGACTGAAAGTGATTCTGCAATATCAGATACTCTTGCATACCCTTTATTTTCAATTAGTAAATATATTTGTTCTATATAATCCTCCATACTCGGTGTAGGCATTCCGCACCCTCCAAATTCCGTCAAATATCATTAAAAGTTTACTATACAAACGGAATGAATACAACCCAGAGGTTAAGCAGTTTGTTTTTCTTTCTTATATAAATTAAACCTTTTAGTGAATAATCCATAGCGAGGTGAAAATAACCAAGTGATTAGGAAAATGATGCCTGCCGCCACTGCCAGAGAGCCAGAAATCGAAACATCAAAGAACTTCGCACCATAATATCCAAAGATAGCGTCAAACACCCCTATAGATCCACTAAGAAGAAGCATTCTCTTCATATCATCTGTTAATAAATATGCTGTAGCACCTGGAGCAATTAACATTGCGACAAAAACCGAAAGCAAAAGGCAAATTGCTGTATCCTCTTTAATTCTTGTTGTATTTCGGATAAATTGAATCGTATAAGCTGCAAGTAAGCCTGTAGCTGCGGCACCGATTAGTAATGCGAAGAAATTTTTCTCCCCCGTTAACATAAAAGCAAAACAAATACCTGGAAGAGCAGCATGAGCAACTGCATCTCCAATTAAACTTTGCTTTCTTAGAAGCGCAAAGCTTCCGAGTACTCCACTTGCTATTCCCAAAAGTAATGTATTAGAAAAAAGCCATAAAAAAGAAAATTCTCTGAAAAAATAATCTTCCTTATCTTGACTCTCAATCATTGCATATTGTATATTAGAATCATCATTTAACAGAATCTTTAATGTTTTGTTCAGTGATAATATTTTGCCTAAGCACGAATGTGCTTCACAGATTTAGGAGGATTAAGAAATATGCAAAACGGTAAAGTAAAATGGTTTAACAATGAAAAAGGTTTTGGCTTTATTGAAGTTGAAGGTGGAGACGATGTATTCGTACATTTCACTGCAATTGAAGGAGACGGATTCAAATCTTTAGAAGAAGGTCAAGAGGTTTCATTTGAAATTGTTGAAGGTAACCGTGGACCTCAAGCAGCTAACGTAGTTAAATTATAATAAATCAAACAAAAAATAAACGAAAGGGTTGACCGATATCGGTCAACCCTTTCTTTTTATACAGTCATTATTTCATAAGCAGCGGTTATTCTAATCTATTTAATAAACGTAATCAAGAGAGCTTTTCTCCCAATAGTTTTAACTGCTGTCCAACCGTACATTTTTGTATACAAAAGCGGTGAGCTTCTGTTTTTCCATAATCTTTTCTAAAATGTGATTTTAATAAGCAGCCATGACAATAAGTATTTAATAATTCATTCACCCCTTGCATGACTTGTTTACGATCCACAGAATTCAACCCTTTCACCCCTGACATTATTCTATTATTTTCGATTCACTTTCAATATGTTTTCCTTCTAAGGCTTGATTAGCTAATTGATCCGCTTCCTTATTTTGTTTCCTTGGAATTAATTCATACGTTGGTTTAAGTTTCAAATGTTCCATTTTGGCTTCTATTCGATCTAACCATTCATTTAGTACCTTTTCAAAACACGGCCATTCCCCTTGAAGCTGCATTAATACAACTTGAGAGTCCCCTTTTATTGTCAAAGGCATATGGTGGACCCCTAGTTCTTCCAGAACAGATAACCCAGTGTAGAGAGCAGCATATTCTGCTTCATTGTTATTTTCAAGCTCTTCTAAACGTTCATTTTTTCTTACTCTCCACTTCTGACCATTTTTCTCATAATAAACGACAATTCCAAGACCGGATATTGACGATTGTAATTCAAATCCACCATCAAAATAAACTGTTATGTTTTCCGGCTCTTGATCAAGTTCTACCTCTAGTTTTTGAAACTCTTTAGGTGTCCATTCATTTCCCATTTCATCCTCAATTATAAGTTCATGTACACGACCAGTATTAGATATATCATTCATTAAATTAATGATCATTTTTCGTTGCAACCATTGGGATTCAAACCATACAGGCTCTAACTTCTTTCCTTTATATTTCCATTTTATTTTCATTTGCATCTTTTCGATTCTCCTCGCTAGACAATTATTTAAATTGTTCTTTTCATTTTTAGTATGTATAATGTATTCTGGTCAATTTCATACATTTCTTGCGGTTCGTAAAATCCCGCGTTATCAAAACTAGGAGGTTTTAAAATGTTTAATGAATGGTTTGGACTATTATTTGTCCTTATTAATTTTATTCTTGTACTAGCCATGTATCGGTTATTCGGTAAAACAGGTCTTTTTGCTTGGATTGGTATTTCAACAATTTTAGCCAACCTACAAGTAATTAAGACGATTGAAATATTTGGCCTTACAGCTACACTTGGTAACGCGATGTATGGTACTGCATTTTTAGTTACCGATATTCTTAATGAAAAATACGGAAGAAAGGAAGCCCAAAAAGCGGTTTGGCTTGGATTCTTCACTTTATTGACCATGACTATTATTATGCAGATGACGCTCTTATTCAAACCACATCCTGATGATTTTGCGCAACAATCATTAGCAACTATTTTTGGCATCATACCAAGAATTGCTTTAGGGAGCCTTGCTGCCTATTTAGTCAGTCAATTTGCTGACGTTTATATTTTTTCCTATTTAAAAAATAAATTCCCCAAAGACTCACAATTTTGGATTCGAAATAATGGATCAACGATGATCAGTCAATTACTGGATACGCTTGTATTCACATCCATTGCTTTTCTTGGCGAATTTCCACCTGAAGTGTGGATTGAGATCTTCCTTACTACTTATATTTTAAAATGGATTGTCTCAATACTTGATACCCCATTTGGTTATATCGCAAAACGATTCACATTTGATGAGGATAAAGGTATAGTTAATGAAAAAAGAGTCTAGAAAAATCTAGCTCTTTTTTCATTGGCTCTTCAAGAGGTGAAAAAATGATCGAAGTGTATATCGATGGTGCAAGTGCTGGAGATCCTGGACTAAGCGGTGCTGGTATTTTTATAAAAGGAAATGGCAAGCTTGAGCGCTTTTCTATACCACTTGGGCAGATGGATAATCATTGTGCTGAATTTATGGCGTGTAAACAGGCATTAGAAATTTGTATTGATAAACAATATACAGTTGTTTCATTTAGGAGCGATTCTCAGGCCGTTGTTCATGCTATCGAAAAAGAATATGTAAAGAATTCTGAATATAAACTGCTTTTAGAAGAAATTATTCATCTTTCTAAAAGATTGGATTTATTCTTTATCAAGTGGATTCCCAGCAGAGAAAATCGAGCCGCGGATGAATTAGCTCGAAAGGCGATCAGACTAAATTAATCATTAAAATGAAAAGGAGTTGTCCCAAAACAAGGTGCCAGGAACCGCAACTTTCATATACGGACAAATAAAGTGGTTCCAGGCAACTATTTGGACAACTCCCTTTTCCATGAGCACTATCTAAACCGATTCAGAAAGCACTCCTTTATCCTGTAGGAATTGAAAGGCTTCCTTTCTTGTTTTGATATTTTGAGACTGTAATGTTTCTAAAATGGATATGTAAAAACTGCTGTCGAAAATTTTCTGGGCTTTCAATGTAATTTCGATTGCCGTATTGACAATTGCGTCAGAAGCATTTGTATATCTTTTACCAAAATAAATGAATCCAATCGCATCTTCTTGAAATTTAAAGCCCTTATTTTCTAAATAGATGAGAAAATCTTCAACAGATTGATGCTTGTTCATCATGTTTCTCCTCACCCTACTTTTCTAATGTCTCTCTTCATCTTACAAAAAATCTCCTTTTTTGCCTATCCTTTTTTGAAATCAGAAACCCAATTAATCCAAACAGGATTCCAAGGATTCCTCCTCCAATGACTTCTTCAGGCTTATGTCCGAGCATTTCTTTTAGTTTCGTTGGCTGTTTTTCTTCAAAAGGAATTTTTTCATGATCATGTGTTTTTCGAACCAACTCATCTAATGAGTTCACTTTAAGTGTTAGTTCCCCCGTCTGTCTTCTGATTCCCTGTGCATCATACATAACAATTAGTCCGAATACAAAGGAAAGGGCAAAATCAATTGTAGGAATCCCTCTTTTTAGAGCTATAAATGTCGTAAGGGATGACACTCCTGCAGAATGTGAGCTTGGCATTCCTCCAGTTTGGAAAAAGAGTAATGGATTCCATTTCTTTGTTTTTACATAATGTATTGGAATTTTTAATGCTTGAGCAAAGAGTATGCTAAATAAAGCGGTGTAAATCCCTTTATTCATAAAACCACCTCCTCTACTATTTTAACCAATCCTTTTGTATTGATTAAAAATGTTCATTTTCGTTCACGATAAAAAGGGAGGTGAAATGAATGAGTGAACAAAACAAAAGAAATCGAGGCTCTAAGAAATTTTCTGGGGTAACACCTCAAGGAGATACTGAATTTGCTGCAGAGCCTAAAAGCAAATTGGAAAATGCCGCTAAAAAAGCAAATAAAAAATAAAATGTAATGGATTTTAAATAGTAAATTTCCAGATATGGATGTTGAGATTATGAAAGGAGCTGTCCAAAAAGGGTCCGAAACCACTTAGATTTTCCATATATAGAAGATGTCTAGAGGATTTCTTCTACATATTTAAATTGTGGTTCCTGACACCTTGGTTTTTGGACAGCCCTTCTACTTTTTTTGAATATTTGTAGTTTTATCCGTACAAATAAATGATAAATGTATAGGCTATTCGACAAATACTTCAAAAAAACGGGTCCTTTTAGGCCCGTTTCTCTAGAAAATACTCTGATGTCATAAGAAAACGACGTAACACCTTCAGTTCCAGCTCTTCGATTAACTGAACAGTTGAGTCTGAAAGGGGATTCCATTTGGCTTCTTCTATTGAAAGAGTAACCGGTACATCACATTTTATTTCCGCCAACTTTCTTGAAAGATGGAGCATTTCTTCGTCTTCCTGAATCTTTTTTCGTTGTGCAGGAGTTAAATCATCAATATTTTCAAGAATTCCCTCAATATTTCTATAGGTTTTTATAAGTTTTAAAGCCGTTTTTTCACCAATACCTCTTACCCCAGGATAGCCATCACTTGTATCGCCCATTAAAGCTTTAACATCAATAAACTGTTCAGGTGTTATGTCTTTTTCCTCTTCGAAAAGTTCTTTCGTGTATGTTTTATAATTGCCGTATCCCTTTTGAAGTAAAATTACTTGTATCCCTTCATCTAATAGTTGAAGTAAATCTTGATCACCACTTAATATCGAAACTTGTCTTTCTTTGTGATGCTGTTTTGCAAGAGTACCTATACAATCATCTGCTTCAAAACCAATTAGTCCGATATTAGGAATTTGAAAACCTTTAGATACATCCTTTGCTAAATCAAACTGCGGGATAAGTTCAACAGGAGGCGCATCACGGTTCGCTTTATAACCAACATACATTTCATTTCGGAAAGTTTGGCTCCCCATATCCCAACATACAACCGCATGTGTTGGCTTATGATACTCGACAGCAGTTAGAAGGTGCTTCATAAATCCTTGAACTCCGTTAGTCGGCGTCCCTTTTGAATTGATCATAAATTGACCTGATAAGGATGTTGCAAAGAATGAACGAAATAATAAAGCCATTCCATCTATAATTAACAAATGTTCACGATTATTCATTATGCTCCTCCTTTTTCATACGAAAGACATTATAACATAGAAGTGAAAGGTCCTTCTTTGTCAAAACCCTCCAAAACTCTCTCTACTTCTCACCCTTATGGACTTCATTATCTTCATATGAAACCCAGTCACTATAGCTCCCTGCATATAAACTAACATCTGGAAACCCCGCTTCTTTTAAAGCAATATAATTAGGAATTGCTGTTACACCGGATCCACAGTAAACGATTATTCGCGAGTTTTCATCCAACTCCTCAAATCGTTTCTTTTGCTCATTAACTGATTTCCAATAACTTTCTTTAAACCCTTCTGTCCAGACAATATTTTTGGCCGTAGGGATATGCCCAGGAATCCTATCAATCGGTTCTTGTTTTCCAATATACCTTTCCGTTGCTCTCGAATCTATTAACGTTCCAATTTTCCCATTTTGAACGACTTCTCTTACTTCCTCCATGTTCACAACCATTTCTGATTGGATTTTAGGAATGTAGAATGAAGAATTATATTTAGGTATGAGAGCATCTGTTGGCTTGTCAAAGCGTTTCCATGCTTGAAAACCTCCATCTAAGATAAAAACTTGATTGTGCCCGATATACTTCATTAACCACCAAAATCTTGAGGCAAATGCTCCCTCTTTGTCATCATAAGCCACTACAACAGAATCTTGATCTATTCCAGCCATTTGAATTTTCTTTGTGAATTTAGTTATGTCAGGAAGCGGATGACGTCCCCCGTGATTCGAAACTTCACTCGATAAGTCTCTATCTAAGCTAAAGTATATTGCTCCAGGAATATGTTCCTGAACATAGGCTTCTTGACCAATTTCAGTATCTTGTAGTGAAAATCGGCAATCAATGACCCTTACGGAATCATTTTTGTATTTATCTGATAACCACTGTACACTTACAAAATTCTTCATCGTTCTCCTCCTTCTTTTTTCATAAGGTTCACAATATGAGGTCTCGGATCCCAACAGGAAAATTGATATTTTGGATTTGTTTCATATCCTAGCCTTATGCAATGATAGTTTATGCTACCTTCAATTCGTTCCGCTGAAAAATGTTTACATGTTGCACATGCGTGATATTTTGACCCCATATTGCTCTCCTCTCTATGTTTAGTTATTTCCCTCTAGTAATAGATAGGTTTTTTTCCAATCGTCAATATTATTAGAAGAGTTTAATGCATCCTCCCAAGAAGAAAATTGCTCTTGGCAAGCTTTTACCATTTCTTTTCTTAACAATGTCATTTCATCTTCAAAATAAGTTACTGACCATTGCTCTATTCTTACCTGTTGACCTTCAAGATATAGATCTGAAGGATGCTGCAGGTGTTCATAGAGTTCTTCCATTACCTTCTTTTTCCCATCATTTTCAAAAAAGTGTTTTTCATTTTTAAAATAAGTCCATGCTTTTTGAAATTTAGTTAGCTCTATATTTTCAAAAGCTTTCTCAAATGGAAGAGTTTCCAATTTACCAAATTCATATGGTGGAAGTACAATTCCTTCATAAATTCTGGCGATTTTTTTCTCCAATTGGTTCATTTCTTTGTGTAGCTGATCTACTGTAAATAATTCGATCCTTAAACTTGTTGCTCTCATTTCTTGTGAAAAATCGAAGCCAACGGACTCTAATAATTCATTAAGGGCTTTTTGCAAATGGCCTTTTGTAGAATCTTTCCCTTGAAACATTGAAGGGTGGAAGCTCTCCTTGAAAAAGTCCGAAAATCTTAAGAATACTCGTTGTTTCACATAAAATAAGAGTTCTTGAATTTCTTGAGAAATCCTTTTTTTAGAATTAGATTCCGCTTGAGTAGACATTAAAATAGCGATTTTTGATTGAGCATCTTTTAAGGCTTCTTTTTTCTTTTGTCTTGTAAATTCATCTTCGGAAGAAACTTCAATTAAGTTCTTTAGCCTTTTTAATCCTTTTTCCCATTGAGATTGTGCAGACTCTATTGCCATAGATGTAAGATCATTTTGAAGGAATGCATGAAACTCTTTTTTGAACTTTTCAATACCTGATTGATCCTCCTGCAACCCTGATGATTGCTTGATAGCAAGAAGGGATGAAACACCAAATAATTTTGGGAATCTTATTCCATATTGTGTTAGCTGCTCATGAACATAATTCTTGACCTCTTGGTATTCTCCTTCATCTTCTGCTAAATCAATGGCATTGATGATAAAAAACATTTTATCAAGCTCAAAGGAATCTTTGACCCTACCAAGCTGAATGAGAAATTCTCTATCTGCTTTAGCAAATGCATGATTATAATACGTCACAAATAAAATCGCATCTGAATTCCTTATATATTCAAATGATACTCCTGTATGTCTTGCATTAATAGAATCTGCTCCCGGTGTGTCAACTAGCGTAATCCCTTTACGGGTAATTTCACAATCATAGTACAAATCAATAGATTCTACGAAACATGATTGTGTTTCGTTCGCGACAAACTCTTTAAAATCCGTAAGATCCGTCGATAATGTTTGACCCAGCTGTGAATGAAACCGTTCATACCCTTTGTAAAAAGCTTGTAGGAAAGATAAATGAACTTTTTCTTTTCCTTCACCATCACCTAGAGATAGAACAGTTGGGATAATCTTGTACGCTTCTTGCATTGTTTTACATGAATGGCCAAAAAGCTTTAATGAATTTTTTAAGTCATCTATCATTTGTTCCTCTGACTTTAGATGAACCTCTGCACTACCATGATCCTTATTCCCTTTTGTTGGTCGAATTCGATTTATAGCAGCAGTAGTTGGGTTGGGACTAACAGGTAACACCTTCTCACCTAATAAAGCATTAGCAAATGATGACTTCCCTGCACTGAATGCCCCAAATAATGCAATCGTAAACTCCTGATTACCTAGCCTTTCTGCTTTTAACTGTAACTGGTTTGCCAGTTGGGAAAAACCCCGAATCTCCCTAAACTTTGATGACATTTGGTTCAATTTTTTCACCATATCATCTATTTTTTGTGTATTCGTATCGTAGGTTCGCTCCTGTTCGGTAACATATTCGATATCCAGTTCTTTTTCTTGTTTCTTCATTTCTCCAGAAAAAATCGATACATTATTCGCTTCCTGATTCCATTCTTTTTGCCATTGTTTAATAATTTCTTCATCATCTTTACGATCTGCGTTTACTTTTTGATACAAAGAAAGAAGATGGTCTTGCTGCTCTCTTTCTAATGAATTGAGCTTATTAAACCAGTCCACTTTTGGTTTAATGATCTCATACTTTTCTTCTAACTCCTGAGATTCTTCATTACTCTGTAATCTTAAAGCCTCCATCCATTTCTCGATCCATGAATCCATCTGTACTTTAGCCATCCTCTTCAAATTTGAGGCTAACTCATCACAATAGTTGAGAACATATTCACCTGTTACACTGGCTCCTTGTTTCATTGGCTTATGAATGACTTTTTCATCCAATCGAATCTTAATATTCTCTAAATTTTGTAATACATCAGAATCGTCTACACCAGATTTTTTAATATATTCATTCCCTTTGCTTTTCAAGTGCCACTCTAACTGTGATGTTACACCTTCGTGCAATTGTTTCATAAATGAATGGAACCTTAATTCTTGTTCTTCCTCCGTTTTCTTTTTTGAAAAAAACAGACCGACTTTAAAATTCCTTTCTTGAGACTCCAAATACGCTTTTGCAAGCTCTCTCGTTTCAAATGGCATAAGATATGCGTTTTTTAAGACCTTTTCAACTTCATTTTTAAATCCGATTAAATAACGGTCCGGTTTGTGTTGTTCAATTTCTTTTTTTAAAGAGATCTCTTGCTGAATAAGTTCATCTTTATTTTCCCAATCCTGATTATCAATAATGGATGATGCCTCTGATCGAATTCCATCCAGTTCTTGCTCTAACCATTTTTCGTGCTGTGTGAGTAATTGGTCAATACCAGATTGATAAGTATTCAGAATCATTTCCTTTTTATTATCCAAGCTCCCTGAAATCAAACTTTTCACTTCTTTTAGTTGATTATGGGGGTCGTCTTCTTTTTTTAATGTTGTATAATAAATTCCTTCAGGACTAACATTCCAGCTTTCGAATGATTCTTTCACCGATTTTTTAAATGACTCAAATAAGAGTTCTTCTTCATTATGCTTATCTACCTGATTAACGATTAGATAAAGCTTCACACCATGGCGTAATAGCTCTTTGGTATATTGAAAATTCAATTGAGACTGTACATGGTTATAATCCATGACATAAAACACGATATCCGCAACATGTAATGCAGATTCTGTAGAAATTTTATGTGCCTCATCTGTACTGTCCACCCCTGGGGTATCCATGACCGTAACCCCTTCAGGAAGGGCAGAATCTTTGTGACCAATCTCAATCGATTGTACATTTTGACCGTCTTTACAAAAATCCTTTACGATTTCGAAATCGTAATTCTCAGGAAATAGAACAGGGGGTTTATCATGGTAAAACACTTTAGTAAAGTCATTTGAAGAACGATGGACCTTCACTGTATTTGCACTAGTGGGGATGGGACTTGATGGTAATACATTTTCGCCAATGAGTGAATTAATCATTGTTGATTTTCCAGCTGAAAAGTGGCCACAAAATGCTACAATAAACTCGTTCTTCCACATTTTTTTTGCAAGGATTTCAGATTTTTTAACCCGTTCGATATCTCCCTTTTTTAAAAATTCTTTATTTAAAGAAGCCAATGTATGTAAAGCTTGCTCATTTGTTTCTATTCTTTTCGTCACATGTTTTGTACTCATAAAGATTACTCCTTCTCAGATGATAACGCTTATATTTTATCGAATACTCCTCAGTATTCCCATACCTATAGAATATCACTGTTTTGAGTCAATGTTGATTATTTTTGTCAATTTGATGGAGAGGTTAGTTGGTCATTGGGTTAGTAGATGTTGAAGTCAAAATGATTTACATACTGACCGCCCTTTTGTACCTGGTACAATTCCACCTTTTTGTACCTGGCACATTTCCGTCCTTTTGTACCAGGTACATTACAATTTAACAATGCAAAAGAAGCAGCCAAAGGCTGCTTCTACAGTTTTTTATATTATTATCTGGTTGTATGTAGTGGATTTAGTAGCTCGGTTGTTTTTGAGGTGTTTGTTACACTTTCATTCATAACAGATTGTTTTCTCGTTTTAAAGACATTGCCTAAAACATATTTAGTCATAATTCCATAAATCACAAATGTGAATAAAATTAACATAGCGATCATCATTTGGAACACCATCCCTTTATGTGCTCGTCTTGAGAAAGATTTTCATCTTCAATTACATCCTATCAAAAACGATAATCATTTTCAATAACTTTTTCACTTTTCTGTTGTTATCGACTTTTCTTTAATAATGGGATAAACCTCCTCTTTGAATTTAATTTACCTTCATAGTTTGTTTGTTGCATTAACACCTCTTCTTCTAAGGGAATTCGGATCGCTAAGATAAGTTGATTGAGAATTCCAAAGACGAATAGGGTCCAGTAAGCATTAAATATTAGGGGAATGATCAATAATTCAATCGTTACGATTAAATAGTTCGGATGTTTTATGAACTTATAAGGTCCTTTTGCTACTACCTCAGCATCTTTCAAAACAATGATCTTCGTGTTCCAGTACCGTCCTAACGACATGATGACCCATATCCTGCATACTTGTGCGATAAAAAATACAGCTACTAATAACGGCCAATAAGAATTTAATACAAACCTCCCTAACACGCTTTCCACTATTAAAGATACAAAGAAGAAAAAATGAATGGCAACCATTAGCTGGTAATGCCTCTGTCCATATTCTTTCGCACCCTTACTCTTCATCCATATTTCGTTCTTTTTAGCAATGAGTACCTCAACAAGTCTTTGAGTAGCAACAATAAAAAAAAATATATAAAAAAACATTATTCCCACCTCAATAGTACCAATTCTGAACTGAATCCCGGCCCGAGTGCTGTTGCTAATCCATACTGGCCGCTAGCAATTTCTTTTCCCAAAAATTCTTTTAACACATAAAGTATGGTTGCAGAAGACATGTTTCCATATTTTTTTAACACTCTTAACGAAATCTCTGTCATATCTTGTGTGAAATCAAGTGCTTCCTGATATGCCTCGAGAACTTTCTTTCCACCTGGATGAGCAACAAAATGGTTGATATCGGATGTTTGTAAACTGTTTTGTTCAAGGAATCCTGACACATTTGGACCTAACCATTTTTTTACAATAGAAGGAATATCCTTAGAAAATACTACATAAAGACCATCATTCTTTATGTCCCATCCCATTACATCTAGTGAATCCTTCATAAGGGTTGATTGGGTATTTACAATCGAAGGATAAGCACGATGATTTGAATCTGCAACATTGCTTTCGTCCCCGCAAATCAATGCACAAGCAATACCGTCAGCAAATAAAGAAGTCCCGACTAAGTTACTCTTTGAATGATCACCATGTTGAAAAGTTAACGAACATAGTTCAATGGAAAGGACTATTACATTCGCATGTGGATACGCTAAGCAATATTCATAAGCTCTTGATAATCCACTGGCTCCTCCAGCACAACCTAAACCCCAAATGGGTATTCTTTTTACATTTTCGGAAAAAGGAAGTTGATTCATGATTCTTGCCTCAATACTCGGAGTTGCCAATCCTGTTGTACAGATCGTAATGATAACGTCGATGTTGTCATAGTTCAGTTTATCCTGAGATTCTATACAAGCTTGAACTGCTTTTGACCCTAAACTCACTGCGTTTTCTATAAAAGCATCATTTTTCTCTTCAAATGTATGTGAACGGGAAAACCATTCTAAATCTTTCACAAAGTACCTTGATTCTATATCTCCATTTTGAAATACCTTCAATAATCGATTGATGTCTCGATAGCTACTAGAGAATAAATTTTTGGCAAACTGTGCCGCCTGATCTTGGGAAATTCGATAAGGAGGTAAGGTAGTTTCAACAGCAATGATTTTAGGCATCATACATCTCTCCTTAAGCGTGTATAAGGATATGTTTTCCAAATGAAGAGTAATCATGCACAAACTTTTATTGATTTAGAGTGAATATCATTTAATTTCCTTATAGTTTCTTACCACTAATCAAAGACTTAAAAACTATACTTCAAATATTCCGTCCTTACTTCCGTCTAAACTCCGATATTTTTGACTGATTCTCGCGTATGAATAATTTCATCCTAAAAAAAAAAAGTAATCAAAATCAATGTGATTTCGATTACCCTTATAATATGAATTGGGATCAAATTTTTCAAAAAACCTAACAATCCTTAAAATCCTTGTATCGTCATACCGCCATCTACAAAAAGAGTTTGGCCACTAACATAATTGCCGGCATCTGAAGCTAGAAACACTGCAGGTCCTACGAGCTCCGGTAATTCACCGATTCTCTTTAAAGGTGTAACAGTTAAAATGTCATTCACATAGTCTTCGTCCTTTAATAGATGTTCGGTAAGTGGGGTTCGGAAATACCAAGGACCAATACTGTTAACATTTATATTGTATTTCCCCCATTCAAGTGCTAAAACTTTCGTCATTTGAATCAGTGCAGCTTTGGTGGCGGCATATACGACACCAGTTCTTAACGCTACATGCCCTGCGACAGAGGCAATGGTAATAATTTTTCCGCATTCCTGTTCTTTAAAATGTTTCCCTACTTCCTGACTGATCATAAAGGCAGACTTTAAATTAGTATCCATTATTTTTTGCCATTCATCATCCGTAACTTCTAGAGCATGAGAACGTATATTCATCCCTGCATTATTGACTAAAATATCAATTTTCCCACAGGTTTCAAATACTTCTTTTACTGTTTTGGTTATATCCATCCGTGAAGTCACATCTGTTGGAAGTACATACGCTTTTTTACCTATATTATGTATATGGCTAGCCGTTTCCTCCAGGTCCTCTTTTGTTCTTGCCAAAAGAGCTACATCTGCTCCGGCTTCTGCCATTCCAATTGCTATGGCTCTACCAATTCCCCTGCCAGCACCCGTTACAATGACCACTTTATTTTCAAGTGAAAAAGATGGTAAATACAAAGCAATCTCTCCTTCATAGCTTTTCTATCATTCTACCATATAGTGTGGTTCATCCCTCTTCCTTTTTAACCTTTGTGTGAAAATGCTTATGGAACACTATTTTCTGTTCAACTGGTAAATGACACCCATCACACATACATGCTATTTCAAATAACCTTTGACATTTTTCACAATAATATCTTTCCAATTGTTTTCATCTCCCAAGAATAGTTCCTATATGCTATTCTATGAAATTGAATTCAGATGGTGAAAGCACTTAAGGGCGAAGGTGCGTATTTTCTTGATTAATTCAGGTAAATGATAAACCCGATTCCTATTATCGTTCCATTTTTTCTTTACAGATTTTTTTCATTTCTTCAAGAGGATTGCCACTTTCTAATTCAATCCAAGGAGTTTTAACATCTAAGTCACGTTCGATAGCAATTCCGTAATATTGATTAGTGTTTTGAGCGATTTTCACTTCCCTGTTCTATTTACAGCCTTTATGATTTGCTACTCCCGGTTCTCTTTCTATCTGTAACAAGGATTCATCTATTTTTAATTCGTTCATGCTTACACTCCTTTCGCTTTATCCACTTTGTTCTACACAGAATAAAAATGTCCTTCTCTGCTGAGAAAATAATTGGCAAAAAAAGCTTGGAAAATTTGAAATTTCCAAGCTTTTTTAGTAAGGATTATAAATTTACAGAGAGGCGATATCAGCTTAAACCTGAACAAATAATGAGTCATTCAATTACATTCATTACGATGCACGCTGTTCCTTCCACTCCACAGATTTTTTTGGCTGCTTACTAGGAACCATATTAAAAACAACATTCAAGATAATCGCTGTTAAACTTCCAGCAACAATACCATTATCAGTTAAAATTTGAATACCTTCTGGAAGCTGATTAAAAATATCCGGTACAACGGTAACGCCTAACCCCATTCCAATAGAACATGCCACAATAAGAAGATTCTCTTGTGAAGCAAAATCTACCCGACTAAGCATTTTAATTCCGTAGGCAACAACCATTCCAAACATGGCCACCATTGCTCCACCTAATACAGCTGATGGAATAATCGTCGTCAGGGCACCAATTTTAGGAACCAGTCCTAAAACCACTAGCATTCCACCTGTTAAAAAAATGACTTTTCTTGTTTTGACACCTGATAATTGCATGAGACCTACGTTTTGAGAGTAAGTTGTGTAAGGAAAGGCGTTGAATAATCCACCCAGAACAATCGCAATTCCTTCAGAGCGATAGCCTTTTACTAGATCTTTCCCCTTTAATTTTTTCTCGCAAATATCCCCAAGAGCAAAATAGACTCCTGTCGACTCTACTAAACTAACAAGTGCTACTAATATCATTGTTAGAATAGCTGTCCATTCAAAGGTCGGCGTGCCGAAGTAGAAAGGTTTAGCCAAATGAAACCATGATGCTTCTGCTACAGGGGTAATATCTACTTTCCCCATAAATGAAGCAACAACGGTACCACTTATCAATCCAAGTAAAATAGCAATGGCGCGGATAAATCCTTTAAAAAGCCTAAATAAAATAATGATGAAAAATAAAGTTCCAAAAGCAAGTGATATATTTGACAATGAGCCGAAGTCTGGAGCACCTTGTCCACCCGCCATATTGTTCATGGCCACAGGAATAAGCGTGATTCCAATAATTGTTACAACAGAACCGGTAACGATTGGAGGAAAAAATTTGACAAGTTTACCGAAAAACCCTGCAATTAATATTACAAAAAGTCCCGATGCAAGAATGGAACCGTAAATGGCTGATATTCCATACTGACCTCCAATGGCAATCATCGGTCCAACCGCGGTAAAGGTACATCCTAAAACGACAGGAAGACCAATTCCAAAGAATCGATTACTCATCACTTGGAGGATGGTAGCAATTCCACACATTAATATATCAATTGAGACTAGGTAGGTTAGTTCTTGGCCGGTTAATCCCAATGCACCTCCTACAATCAACGGAACAATGACAGCACCAGCGTACATAGCTAAAACATGTTGAATTCCAAGTGAAGTTAATTTCAATGAATTCATACGTTCACTTCCTCCTCAACAAAATGCACTACATTATTTTTAAAGGATTTAATTCGTGCTAATGATTCCACTCTAACTCCCTTTTCTCTCAACTGTTTTCCACCATCTTGAAAAGCTTTTTCGATGACAATCCCAATTCCAGCTAAAGAGGCGCCTGATTCTTCAATAATATCCATTAGCCCTAATGCTGCTTGACCATTTGCTAAGAAATCATCTATGATCAATACTTTATCATCAGGAGATAAGTAGTTTTTAGAAACAGAGATTACATTCTCTTCTTTCTTTGTAAATGAATAAACGTTTGCCGTATAGAGATCATCAGTTAACGTTACAGATTTTCTTTTTCTAGCAAAAATAAGTGGTGCATGTAATGACAAGGAAGTCATCAATCCTGGTGCAATACCTGATGATTCAATTGTCAATACTTTTGTAACTCCTTCACCTTGAAACTTATTTGCAAAGGTTTCTCCCATTTCCTTCATGAGGTAAGGGTCTACTTGGTGGTTTAAAAAAGAATCCACTTTTAGAACAGATTCTGATAATACAATTCCTTCTTTAACAATTTTAGTTTGTAAATTCTTCATTGATGTTCCTCCTCTAAAGGTTTTTTAATAGGAAAAGCTCAAGTAACATCACACTCGGGAAGACAGAGTGAACAATGCTACTTGAGCTTCCTAAAAGAAAAGAAACATCAAGAATAAGAATATATTCTTACATTGTTCACCCATAGTCGAATAATTTGCGGTCATTCGGTAGAAACTTGCGAGCCTTATCCTCGCGATTATATGAGTGAATGATATCAAATGAAATTTTATTTTAGTATAACAGTATTTCGCATTAATGCAAGTTGTAATTGTTATTTTTCCGAACGCAAAACAAAAAGTTCACTAATTTGTTCGTATTTTATATTAAGTTCATAGAAATATTTGTTGTAGATAACAAAATATCACAAATATAGAGGTTTATGGTCTTCTTTTTGCCATAAAAAAAACTGACTCCAAATCATCATAATGATGGTCAGAGTCAGACTTATCAGTATTTCATTTAGAAATTAGTTTAGAGTTTATAAACTCCTTCATATTTCTCTGTTAAATAGTGGATTAGATAAGATGCATTAAGTCCTTCACCTGTTACTTCCTTCAGAATTTCAAGGGGCTTTTTCATTTTCCCCCATTGATGAACATGGTTTGTTAACCATTCCTGTATAGGTTTTAGATTTCCTTCTCTTAAGAGTTCGTCAAAGTTTGGTAGATCCTCTACCATTTTGACTTTAAATTGAGCAGCATACATGTAGCCTAAGGCATAGGAAGGGAAGTAGCCGAAACTTCCGCCTGACCAATGTACATCCTGAAGTACACCTTTAGCATCATTTTCTGGTCGAACACCTAAATATTCTTCATACTTATCATTCCAAATTTGTGGTAAATCCTTAACCTTAATTTTTCCATTAAATAGACCTTTTTCAATTTCATAGCGAATGATGATATGGAGAGCATACGTTAATTCATCTGCCTCAATTCTTATTAAAGATGGTTTTGATTCGTTGATGGCTCGATAAAAATCTCCCAGTGCAATGTGATCAAATTGACCATCGGAATATGTTTTTAACAAATCATAATTTTTTTCCCAGAATGCATAATTCCGTCCAACAAAATTTTCATAGAATAACGATTGTGATTCATGAATACCCATAGACGTACCTGTACATAGAGGAGTACCGATTAACTCTTTTGAAATGTTTTGCTCGTAAAGGGCATGGCCACCCTCGTGAATCGTTCCGAATACAGCCGTTCTCCAATCGCTCTCATCGTATTTTGTCGTTACTCGTACATCCCCTGGATTCAACCCAATGGCAAATGGATGAACGGTTTCATCAAGCCTCCCCGACTTAAAGTCGTATCCCATTTGCTCTAAAATAGTTAAGCTGAATTGTTTCTGTTTTTCTTTTGGGAAATGCTGAAAAAGATATCCGGTGATTGGCTTGTGAGATGATTCATTAATTTTATGTACCAATGGAACAATATGATCTCTCAACTCACCAAATACCCTGTCTAATATTTCTACTGTCACACCTGGCTCATAAATATCAAGCAATGTATTATATTTATTTCCTTCATATCCCCAATACGTAATAAATCTTTTGTTAATTTCTACAATCTTCTCTAGGTATGGTTGGAATAGTTCAAAATTTGAAGCTTCCTTCGCTTCCTCCCACACACTTTCAGCCTTTGATTGGAGAACAACATATTCCTTATATTCCTCAGCAGGGATTTTTTTATTTCGGTCATAGTTTTTTTGACATTCTTCTAAAATTTTCACCACAGTATGAGATAATTGATCTTTGTGTGAGGATAACTTCGCTATGTATGCTGCCATTTCACTAGATGTAGACATTTGGAAAACTTCAGATGAAAGCATGCCAATTACTTCGGAACGCTGCTCAACTCCATTTTTAGGAGCCCCTGTTCTCAAATCCCAAAATATCAGTCCAAGAGCCTCGTTATAAGCAGACATTTTCTTTACATATTCTAAAAAATCATCTTCTAGTTCTTTTATGTTATCAGTCATCGAATTCCCCCTTAATCTGGTAATAACCACTTGATTTTATCATATTTTTCAGAATTTTAGTATTAAAATAACTTAATTATCTTAAGATTAGGCTGTTTTCGTAAACTTTGTTGCTATTTGAAAAGAGTTGGTTGATTGCAGCGAAAGGATGCTCGCTTTCCGCGGGACGGGCGGTAAGCCTCCTCGCCGCATGGCTTCTGCCTAGGTCTCACCTGTCCCGCTGCTCCCGCAGGAGTCTCGCACCTTCCGCTCTAATCAACCTTTTGACAAGCATTTATGTTCTCAATACATAGTACAAAAACAACCTAAGATTTTGTCCTATTTGCTTCTGGCTTCTAATGGATATAGCACGAGTTAATGAAAATTTTTATATCCTTCCAAACAAAAACGGACCTATCTAGATGACTAGATGGTCTGTTTTTGAAGGTTAACTAATCAAAACTTACCGAGCAGTTATTGGCAGAATTTCTTCAATCGAAGAAAGATGTTGATTTTCATCATCATTTACTAATAAATGTACTGTTCCTTGATCCTCATGGGTACGAATTAAACGACCGATTCCCTGTCTAAGTCTTAATAGCATGTAAGGTAAATCCACCTCATGAAAAGGATCAACGCTATGGCGTCGTTTTGCATCAAACACAGGATCTGAAGGTGGAAAAGGTAAATCAAAAATTATCACTTGGGACAAAGACTCTCCTGGAATATCGAGACCTTCCCATAAATGATATGAGCATAGAACCGACTGGACATCGTTTTGGAACTTTTCAACCGTAACACTGATCTCTTCGTCTCCCTCGAAATACAGATCAAATGGCAGTCTTTTGTCTATCATTTGATTTCGAAATGATTCCATCGATTTTTTACTTGAGAATAAAATAAGACTCTTTCCATTCATAGTTAATAATTGTTGATAGGCATGTTCATGCTTTTCTTGATCAGCCAATGTAGGGATAGAGATTTTCATTTTTTGTTCATAATCAAACGGTGATTCTACTGAAAATGAATCAAATGATTCAATTCCTAGACTATTTGAAAGATAATTAAATTCACCTTTTGTAGAAAGAGTTGCTGAAGAAAAAATAAAAGGAACCTTCTGATTAAATACCTGTGCTTCTAAGATATCCTCAACTAAACGGGGCATGATTACTAAAGTACCATCTCCTGTTGTCTCTAACCATTGAATCCCCTTTTGATCCTCATTAAATAGTTTTAAAGAGAAAAGCATTTGTTCTAAATACTCCTCTACTATTTTCAATTGATATTCATCGACAACGTATAACTCTGCTTCAAACACTAATTCTTCTGTTAGTTTTTCTATTAATGACACTAATTGTTTCCCAAGTACTGTAGAGCGTTCAGATTTATGAACGTTTTTTCTATAGGATTCATGGTTTGATTCTGCCGAATTCCCAAGCTCCTGGAACCAAATATCATTTTTTTGAAGGATTTCTTCCATAAGAGTAAGCGTCTTCTCTCTCATATCTGAATGACTTAATCTTTCAAGAAGTATCTCGAGTGAATTCTTTTGAATTCGATAAGTAAGCGCTTTTTGTGCAGCAAATTCAAGCAAATGTCCTTCATCAAAGATCACAGAGCTCGCTTCAGGAAGTAACGGAAGCTGTCCCTCTCTTGTTCGTGATTCCTTCGTCCAAATATGTTCCATATAAAAATCATGGGAACATACAATAAGGTCCTCTGAATGCCTATAGTGATCCCTGGATAAAGTCTGTCCACAGCGATGTCGCTTCGAGCACGAGAAGCAATCCTGAAGACTGTCCCAGCCAATTTTCATCCATTCATTATCGGTGAGATGACTATATTCTTTACGGTCCCCATATGAATAATATTTTTTTAATGATTGGGGGGACTCAACAAATCCAGGAAGAGATTGGTGAACATCAAAATACTTCTCATCCGAAGTTATTTCAGCATCTAATTTTTGTAGACATAAATATTGATCTCTTGATTTTGCCAAACGAACATCAATGGCTAAATCTAATGCATGTTCGAGCTTTTCAATGTCTCCACCTTTTTTGACGAGCTGCTCTATCAAGGTTTCATCCGCGCAGGCAATAATAGCAGGCTTTCCAGTATATCTCGCATAGGCAAGAGCATATAGTAAGTATACAATAGTCTTCCCAGTACCGACGCCAGCCTCAGCAAACATTACTTTTTTATTTTTATATGCATTCGTTAACTGAAAAGCCATAAAAATTTGTTCGTCTCTTAAATCAAAACCTTTATCTGGCAAAATGTCATAAAATACATCTCCGATCCAATCATTTAATGCCTCATAAAAGGTTTGCTCTCTTGATAATATAAACGGTAATTTCCCCCTCATGGGAACCCTCCCTATCTAACTTCTAATGGCAATAAGACTACTTTACATGTAAACACGCTTTATGAAAAGACTAAAATTCTTAATGAATTTATGGTATAAATAATAACATTAGAAAACGCAAGCGGTTTAGCCGCTTGCGTTTATTATTTGTTTTCTCCGATGATTTAATAGGTTCGTTCATTCCTACAAAGTAATTCAAAGGCTAACGCATTCGCCAATTCTTCTTTTGCCGAATTCAAGTCCATAACCGCCCTTTGAAAAGAGGGTTCCTGGTTATTCAATGTTGTTAGCGTCGTTTCTAATGCTTTTGAGATTTTAGAGTAATCAATATGAGTTTGATACAAGTCAAACCACTCCTCTTCCATAGATAAAATTATTATACGCTTGAAAGAAAAGTGATATTCTACTTAATTGTTTCTAGGTGGTCTCGGTCCCCAATATTGATACAAGTCTGTTCTAATGAAACCATTAAATAGTTTTCGCTTTTTCGTCGCTTAGGGTTGATATGTAAGGGTTTTGAAGGTTTTTAGAGTAGTACTGACCATATTCTTTTTCGAGGTTATGTAACCATAATACTATGGTTGGATAAGCCTGTAAAGAAATAATTATCTTCTATTATATATACGACCAAAAAAAAGGACTCGTATTTAAACTCGGAGTCCTCACACTAGATCATTTTGAACTAACCCTTCATCTTCAACAACCCATTACTCTGTATTCCATTCTCCACCTTAAACTGCTTATACTTGACCCTTTTAGCTTCTTCAATTGCTTTGCTCAGATCTTCAATTTCCCTAACCTGTTTAACCTTAAATGGATAATCATCTGATTTGAATTTTAAATTAACCTTTCCTATTATAAGCACATTAGGGAAACAGGTCTCTGAAATAGACTTGTTTTTCCATTCCTCTGATTCATAATACTGAACATATTTATCAAGTTTTTTATACAATTGTTTACTGGTATAGAGTGAGTTTTGACATTCAATAAACCAATTTTTATTTAACCATTGTGCAAATACATCAGGAATAAGTTTAAAGTCTGGTATGAGGGTTTCAATGTGAAACTGTCTTACTTGAGAATACTTCAACATATCAACATACGTCTGAGCAATCATGAGATAATGTTCTATTTTTTGGGAGTCTGTTTTAATTAGTGATGGATTATTGAAGTAAATATATTGGTGGAATGAACGGTCTGTATTTGCTTGGATATATCCTGTATCTCTTAACCTTTTTAGTACTCTATTTGCATTGATATGAGGATTGGCATTGTGATTAAAATGTAACGCTGCTATTTGATCACGAGTTAATACCTTGAACTTTTCAAGTGATTTCAGTATTTCTAAATCTCGTTTTCTCATAATGAATCACTCCTTAGAGGAATAAGTTTATATCATCATTATCATGCGTTTCCCTTTCGATATTAGGCTGTTTCTCTATTGCTAATGGAATAGTATTCAAGTCTTCTATATCATCAAATATCGGCTTAATTTCGCTTTTATTTACGCAATATGGATTGAGTAATTCCTTTGCTTTATCATAGGTCAAATGAGGATTCTGTAACTCAACCATTTCTCCAAAATTTAATATTAATCTACCCTTTTCTTCTGCTTTAATATTTTCTGCTCCCTTAGTACCTAATAACCTAGCATTGGTGGTATCAACACATCTGAAGCTCATACGAATACTAAAATTTGCTCTTGCCTTAGTATCAATAATATCTGCATCGAATCGCTGTGCTGAGGCTAATAGGATGATTCCACATGCTCTACCCTTGCTTGATATTTTAATAAGTGATTCCTGTATCTTCTTATCGTCCAAATACTCAATCATTTCATCAATTGCTACTAGAATCATTTTCGGTTTATGCTCTATTGGCAAGTCATTAATGTGTGGTACATCAAATGTATCAAGTAAGTCTTCTCTTGAGGCTAACATTTTACAGGTATGAGTTAGAATTTTCCTAGCATGTGCATTTGAATGAACAACTGCTTGAACATGTTCCACCTTCTTGAATAATCCAAACTCTGCTTTCTTACCATCGATACAGTAGATATCTAATTCTTCTGGACGTTTATATTTGATTAGAGTAGTTAAAATAACTCGAATAGCTGAACTTTTCCCACTACCTGTAACCCCTTGAATAATGATATGTGGTACATCCATTGAATCAATAACGAGGTATCTTCCATTTTTCTTCTGTCCTGTAACAATTGGTAAATTCATCCCATCTAAATATGGAGAGATTTGTTTATAGGAATAGTTTAGGTTGGATGTAAGTGGAGTGTGGTAGATGTTGAGTGTATATATTTTGGTGTCTCCCTTTAGTTCTATGGATTGACCAAATACCTGTTTAAATGCAAAATGTTTCTTGTGCACTTCTTTGGGATCAAGTCCATTAAGTAAACTGAATACTATTTCAGTCCTATTTTCATTGGTAATCCTATTAATGGAATGAATTTTAGGATAAGCATATATAATTCTATCCCCCATTTTAGAGGTAAAACATAGACCAGCAGAACGAAAGCAATCTTTCAGCCTACTTTTCAAACTCATCTTATGGATAAAATCCTTCATCTAATCCCTCCTTAAAATGTCTTTACAATACCAAAATACAGAAAGATAAAGAACGATAAGGGTATAAATGTCTTGGTCAATGTATCCACTGTATCAGCCTTTCTTTCCTTACCATGAGCACGTAATAGATATTCGATTAAGGCAGATAGAATGATTACTCCAAATACCATAAAAACCATGAAATAAGGTTCATTGAATATTGGATTGAAGAATGTGTGATGTGATATATTGAAGCCCATAATTCCATTTAACGATGAGTAGTTTTTCTTTTGATAGGGTTTATTTTGAGGCAATGCTAAAAACTCTTTTATGGTAAATTTTTCAATCTTCATTGAAATCTCCCCCTTGAAGAAAATTCTGAATTGTTTTTGTTTCCCCTCACACTCCCCTTCCACCGTTCTCTCGCTTCGCTCCTTCTCTATCACAAAATTACTTTACTAAAAAATAAAAAAATACTTTAATTAAAGGAACATAATAGAAAGTGTCGAAACTTTAAATGGGTGATAAATTTGATTAAAAGTAGAATAGGTGAATTCATTGATAAGTCTCCATTTAAAAATGAATACGTTAGACAATATATGGGAGTCTCAAAAAATGCATTGAGTTTATGGAGAAGTGGTAAGTCAATACCATCAGTTGAAAAGTCATTTAAGCTATCTAGATTACTTGGAGTTACTGTTGAAGATCTGTTTGAATGGAAAGATGATGAAAGTAAAGGTGATTAGGATATGACACGAATTCCTGAACGTGATCGAGATATGATTGAAACTACAATGTATTTACCAATGGTACTGAAGATATTGGAAAGAGATATGGAGATATTTGATAAGGGAGATTTTAAATTAAGAAGACCATATTTGGAACTCATTGAAGAAGCTATGAAGGCTGTGCAGAAAGATTTAAAATTAGCTAAAGTACATCTTAGGAAAGAAAATATAAGCATTGCTGAAGTGGAAAGGGATAATGAATTTACTAAATACAGTTTTTATTACAAAGGGTATGAAGAGTTTCACAGTTACTTTAATCCACGATTGAGGAACAAGTGTGAAGAATTGTTGAAGAAGTATTTAAAAAATGAAAATTAGCCCCTCCACAATGGAGAGGCTTTTTGCATCCTTGAAACTCGTTTCCTGACTTATTTCAAAGAAGCCTTGGGGTCTAACCTAGGTGTAATTTTAGTATATCTTTTTACTTCTTAGTTTATACAATTTTATACCACCAGTCACGATGTTTTAACCAACCTTCAAACTCTTTTCGATTCTCTGGGGATAATCCACCCGTTAATGCTGTAGGGTTTTCACCGTCGCTTGTGTACTGTATTTGTGCCCACCATTGCTTGTTGTCAAAGTATCTACCGATTTCTGCGACCATTTCAGGAGATAGTCCTCCTGTTTGGATTTGAACAGATTTTTGTGCCACATTTTCCACTCCTTTAAACGGAATTCCAAAGAAACGACATAAAGCCCTTGCTTGTGCTTCAGCGCATTTCTCTGCATATTCAGGGTTTAAAAATATATTCTTGAAGTCATCAGGATTACTCATAAATCCATTTTCAATTAAACATGCTGTCATTTTTGTTTCTCTTACAATGTGCAAATCAGTCCAAGATCCGATTTCACTTTCATGCTCTCCAACTCCATGTGTCTCAAATCCAAGTTTCTCATACTCTTCAACCAATAATTTTTGCAATCTTTGCGAATCTTCATGGTTATGCCAAGCGAATACACAGATCCCTTTAACGTTTTTATTGCGATTCCAGTTCGCGTGATTGGATAGTACTACATCAACATTTTCATGATTGTAAAAGTTTGTTCTATCTCTTAAAGATACTTCTTTTTTGAATGGCTCCTGAATACGTTTTTCACCAATTCCGCATCTTTTAAGGTGTTTACTTAAAGCTAATCCTACACGTACATTAAAAGAATGCTCCTCATAAACTTTACCATTTACTACAACACCTTTACCACCTGTTCTTTCCCATGTGTCTCCAGCATGACCAAAATCATTTCCTATATCCTTAGTCAAGAATAATCCTCTCCTTTTTCATAATAAAAAGCCCTCCATTCGGAGAGCTTTAAAATTTGTCTTTAACACCTTTACCAAGTGACGGATTGACGATTACTCCTGCTGCAATTAACACTGCAAAAATAGCATTTACATACTCTTGGAATTTCTCAGGTGCTAATAACCCCATATCATTGATAAATAAACCAACAAGGGAAGCAAGAGCAACCCATAAAGTATAATTTTTGAAACGTGAATTCATAGTTAAATCCCCCTAAATTTTTGTTAATAGCCATTGAATAATTAACACTAATACTCCACCACCACCAAGTAATGTAGCAATAGTCTGCCAACGAATTTCAGATAACTTAGTCTTGTTTTGACGTACATCTTTCCTATCTTGAAAAAAGTGGTCAATAAATTTACTCAACATATCTTTCTGCTCTTTACCTTGTTGTAGAACAGTATTTTCAATGCGTAACATTCCGTTCTTCATCTCATATTGATTCTTTTCAAGTTCAGTTATACGTCTTTCATGATTATCTACACGCTGTTCAATTCCTAGTGGAATATCTTCCAATTTCCCTACCACCTTTCCTTAAAAAAAGAGCCACAAATAAATGTGACTCTCAGTAAACTTTACTATGTTTTTTTACTTTCCTTATCGTGCTATAGACCTCCGTTTGTTACAGAAGAAGATCGCTAACTCCATTGACAATTCCTATAACATACTTTTGAGAAAAGCTGTACGTATACCCTGCATCCACAACAACATTATTGAATGGTTGCAAATATAACTTATTTAAAGAGGTGTTTCTGTGTTCAATCCAACTAAAAGGAGTTCCTCTACCTTCCTCTTGGTATCTTAAGGTTTCTTTAGGCTTATCGATAGTAACTGCTAAAGCATAATCCTTTTTGTCAATATCGTTTAAAAACACGAATGAAAGTGCTTCATCGCCCTCAGATAAGTTAGTATGCGACCCATCACTTAGAACTGTGCCATACACATTACCAAGACTAGTTTTCATCTTCTTTGAAAAACTCGGATAAACAGGGCACATCATACTATAACCAACATCAATTTCTGTTTGTTTCAAAAAGTTCATTTTCCCTGTGACACTCAAAACACCGTCTTTAAGCGAATGGATTGTGATTATTTCAACAAGTGCTGCACCATCTTCCGGCGATTTTCCTTGAACTTTTTGGATTAACTGCATACTGTCCACGTTTTTGATGTAGTTATTAACAGCGAACCAACTAGTTAATTCACCATTTATAATTAGTTGTTGGTCAACAACCTTAAAAGCCGTCCCTACAGCATTATGTTCTGGAACCCAATTAAAAGCATAACCACTATTAAACGGTCTGCAATTAATAGCGAATTCTTTATTGGAATAACTGTATAAGACATCTTCAGTTTCAGTTAGTACATCAAACTTGTTAAGTATGCTAAGTGTTTTAGTGGCATATCCTTCTCTTGTTTCGTGCCATACCCAACCCCTTGAAGTTCCTGCGCCACCACTCGGTAGGTTAGCCGGATCATCGCCTGTAAAAGTGGCAGTAACTTTGTATTTTCCTTCTACCAATCCGTTTATAACAGGGGTGCTTTTAGGCGATACAACAGTGGTTGAAAATGTACTAATATCAACAGTCCCTACCGCAACATCAGTAATGGTTTTTATATCAAATTGCCACATACCGCCTCTATTATCTGCGTAGTGGTTAAAAGTGAAACCTGTTCCCACGAATTCAAAATAGATTGTGCTTCCAACGGTTTCAGCGTAAAAACTAGGAGGGTAAAGTTTATTAATTGTACCCGTTTCGCTCTCATAGTTCTTTGTTTCTGCTGTTTTTTCTTGCTTTGCGATTGTCCCGACACTACCATCAAGCGCAATAATATAGTCGTCATTCGCGTTTTTTGTAAAGGTATACTTAACCCCTTTATCTTTTGAGATAGGTTGTATGACATGGAAATGTCTTTGGGGATTACCGTATTCAATCCATACAGTTGATTTATCGAAGTTCGCATTTTTCTTAACCTCTTCAACATAATCAACTTGTCGTTCATAAGCAGATGATCCTCCACCCGTTATTTGTATAATTTGGTGTCCTTTACTTCCGTATCCCATTCAGACACCCCCTACACATACTGATTCACTGCATAAGACGTTGAACCAGTGACTGTAACGGTTTTGCCTACAGTACCTTTCGATACGTTTGTTATTTGAAAAGGGCTATTCGCAGGAACAATAATATTAAAACCATTCACAAGAAAAGTTCCCTCATTTACAGTGTCTCTGTTGAGAATCTCAATGTAATGAATGTCTTGAGCAAAAGTTAAAACTCCTGTAACTGCATCTGCTTCCGTTTGAGTATCTATAAGATTACTCCCCGTTAGTGATACATTACGACTGCCGTCTGCATTAATCCCATCCGCTTCATTTACTACCGTATTATCACTTTTAATTACCTTACCACTTCGTGCTGCCATTGAATTAATATCTGCCATTTAATCTCCTCCTTAACCTAAATAAGAATTTAGTAATGTTTTTATTTCTTGTAATTCAGCTTTTACAAGCTCTAATTCAACCTTCACATCTGCATCTTTAGATGGTAGTGGATTATTTTCACCAGTTTTTGCAAATGTACCGTCTGTCTTCTCATGCTGGGGATACGGCATCCCTTCTGAATTTGTTAAGATATTTGACATTTACTTTCACCTCTTTTGGGCGTAAAAAAAGAACCTCTCATAAATATGGTTCTCCTGTGATTTCCTCATATTGTTCTTCTGTAATCTTTTGGTTTACTACAAAAACCTTCACTTGATCGTTAGTATAAAAACCAGCTCTATAATAACGTCCTACGAGATCGTACCAATTCATTTATAAAACTCCTTTCATGACCAATTGAAACATTAAATCTGCTTGGTCTTTTGCGAGTTTTTCAATTGGAGTAGGTGGTAAAGGTGTATTTTTAATCGCATCAATTTCAGCTTGTGTTAATCCTTCCTTCCATGAAGCACCGTTCCAGTATGCTTTAAAATATGGAGGTGGCTCAACTTCCACACAATCTTTTGGAATTTCTTCACCTTCTGAAATTTCAACAGGTTCAATATAAAAACCATCACTATCTATTCTCCAAACCCACAAAGTAATCCCTCCTATAACTCAGCTCTAAATGAACCGCTAATTTTTAAGAATCCTGTCGAATATCTAACCGCATCTTGTTGAACGTAACCATTTTTCGCTACATTAATCGGGAAAGACTTGTAACCCGAACTATCGATATATTCAGAGCCTGACAATAGTGTATAGTCACTACTAGGTCTATAACCGGCAGGAAATACAGTAATAACAGTATCTCTGTTCACCAATCCGCCATTTATAATTGCGTCTACACGTACATTTCCAAGTTCATCTTTATAGTAACGAAATCCGCTGTATTGATGGGCAAATCCATTTTGTAAAGTTGCGGTAATCCATGCTGGAGATTGTAAATGTATGGATTTCATCCAATTAGACCATGAACCGTTGTACCAGTGTCTAAACCATTGACCTGCGTTTTTTGCATCAAACCCATGATAGTAGAAAACTTGTGTAAATCGGAAACTACCCATTTTTATATTTAAAACGGTTCCTAAACTCGATACTGGATAACCTGTTGAACCCTCAGTAGTTGCAAAGGTTGTAACTCCAATCGGGTATGCGTCTCCACTTGTGTTTGCATCTTTTATCTCTGGGATAACCGTAATTTGTCTGTTTGTCGCATGTTGAGAATATTCCCTTTTATCTTTTACATCCCCCGCCGTAATCGTATTAACTCCTGCATTGACGGTAATTTCCGCCAAATCGATTTCCCAACGGCTTGTATTTTGTGTAAGCGCAGGCGCAGTAGGAGAAGCAGACGGAACACCTTGTAGAACTGCCTGTTCAATTCTATTCGTGTTCCAATCAACACGAAGAATAACAAGGTCTTTTCTTGGATTAGTAGCATCTGATGCACCAATAGAAAGAACTTCCTCTGCATCCGATTCGAAAAAGTGTCCTTTTAACCATGCTCTCCCGCTCATAACCTTAACTTGCATCCCTGTCGAATCCGCAAAAACTTTTAACTCATTTAACTCCGTTTGAATTGCTCCTGTTCCCATCCAATAGTCGGACATTTTTTGCCATTGGATTTCACTAACATTTGCACCTTGTCCAGAATCAAATGGGAAATACGTAATCGTCATTTTTTATCTCCTTTCTAATTTGTTAATTCTTTTAGTAAGTTTATCTACATTTTTATAAATTTTAGGTACTACACTCGATAGTGAATCAGGTGTACCGACAACAGGAGAAATACTCTCACCTGTTGGTGTGATTGTTAAATTTACCTCTCGTACAACATCTTCAACTACACTTATCTTTTCCTGTATTTTTCGCACTCTCTCCACTTCGAAAGGTGCTGATTGATAAGCTGAGATAAAATAATAAAGTGTCTCAACATCAATTACCTCATTTGGTTGGGTAATGATGACAGACACTTTATCACCTAAATTATAATCACGACCAAAAGCTAAGTTTTCAGTATCATTTGGTGTGATTGATAAACTGGTTTGTTCAATGTTATTCGCTAATTCTTCTTCGAGAGTTTGTTTTAGTTCTGCAATATCTGTTGTATTTCTTTGATCAACAAACAATTCCATTCGACTATATTTAGCAATACTCTCATTGTCTCCACCTTCTACAAATAACCTTTCTGTACCTTCGCCACCACCACCGACAATAATATAATTCGCCTTTGGTTTTTCAATGTTATATTCAAAGTCTAAAAGATTTCCAAGTAAGGGACTAAATACTGCAATTTTAGTTTTATCTGTAGGCTGATAGACTTGAAATTCAAGATTGTCTCCACTTTGTGCAATTTTAAAACCTAAGTCTCCACCTGATAAAGCTAAGCTTTGAAATAATTCCATTAATTTATGAAACCTTGCTCTACCTGTTACAGTTTTACCTAGTCCTTTATCGACTGAATTTATTAAATTATGTATCTTTCTTACTGATTGAGCATTTTGACCAATATTAACATCAGCATATTGTTTCATAATCGTTTCGGCAACACCTGTACGAACATCATACTCTTGTGTTGAGAATGAAGCACCATTAGGTACAGGGCTAGCAATATTTTCTAACAAATGAGTATCATCAAATCCACTGAAAGTAATTGTATCTTCATCTCTACTAAAGCTTCTACTACTTTTATTTACTGTTCCAGAGAGTATTGTTACATTATTACGTTTAACGATTATTCCTGCTTTTGTATTATAAAGTTCTTTTGTTGCTTCACAGTCGGTTGGTAAAATAATCTCCCAAGTACTAGATGCATTGAATTTTAGTAACATTTTCAAAGATTTATAATCAGTAATAGGAACAACTTTTCTAAAATACTGATCTCTTACATACAATTTATAATTCATTCTACACACTCCAATACCTATTTTTATAGGATAATTGGACAGAAGAATCAGCCGTAGAATTACCCATTTCTATTCGAATGTTATTTAGTCCAGCTTCAAGTGACCATAAAGATGACTCATCTGAAATAGTGTAAAACAAGTTAGTTCCATCACTTTTTCTAATGGTTTGTTTATTTGGTCTAGTATCAATAGTTATTGATTCACCTACTTGTAATGAGGTATTTAATTGTAATAGTTGACCTGTGGTAAGGTTTCTTAGAACGATATTTTCTCCCGCACCTTTAATGATCCACTCTGGATAGGATTCTACATCGCCTGTATTATCAATAGTTGCATCGGCAAAAACAGACGAGGCAGATAGACGAAGTGGGAAGAAAGGGAAGAATGTTGCTGGTTGACCTGTTGTAAATGTTTCTACTTTCGTAACCGTGTCGTACCAAAACGGATCAAAGGCATGAAATACTAGAATTATTTTTTGCCAATAGAAACCTTTTTCATCAACGTCTTCTCTTCCTTCTAACCCTGTGGAATAACGACAAAAAAGCTCCCTTTGACTACCATCAGGAGCAAATACCTTTAATTTCCCGTCTGCTTTTAAAGGGTTAAAAATACGTAACGTTTTCCGCATTTTTTGCCTTAACTCGATTTCATTTTTATATTCGATATATACAGGGATATCAACGTCTCTAGGTTCTACTCTCACTTGGCGCAACTTACTACCTTCGTGAAAGGGCACTTGTTCTTCCACAAATGAGATAGGAGGCATAAAATGTCCATTCATACCATCTAAAACTTTAATGTCTGTATTGAATACGTGTTCTGTACCATTTGCATCAAACCATGAAATCTTATCAGCCATACAGCACCTCCATTCTTTTGAGAGTCCGCATTAATTCTCTTTCGTCTAGGATGGCTTTTTGTGGATAAACATTGATTACACGACTATTATCAGCCGTGCCATTTGAGCCTTGTGATGTTTTACCAAGACTGTTTATCATCCTATCCACTTCACCACTTCGACTAATACCAGCTGCATAGGCAGGAACGTTATTTAATGCACCTAAAATACGTTTGGATTCATCATGGGTAAATACTTGTGTGCCTCGTGGTAAGTTGTGGAGTCCAAAATCTAACATAGACCAACGATTGCCCATTTTAGCAAGCTCATACCCTTCTTCTCCGGCTAAAGCAACACCACCCGGATGAAAATCAGTACCATCTGCATAAGACGGGTTTGATAACTGTAAAAGTCCAGTTGAATGTCCACGAATATATAAATTCCTGTAAAGGGGAGAAGTTAGTGAGCTATTTAAACTATCTATACTAGGATTCATTTTTAGATTGATTTCTTTATCATAAATCGTCTCGCCAGCTAATTCGTTAATCTCTTCAAGCTCACCTTGCGCTGTTCTTAATCTATCCAATTGTTCATCTAGTTGAGCTTTTTGTTCACGATATTCGGCAGTTCCAATTTCTTGCTTTGATAGTTTTCTATCTAATTCTGCTTTTTGTCGTTGAATAGCTTCAATTTCAGCGTTTACGGTAGAAAGTCCTTCACCTTTTTTAGCATTCACACCAGCAATAGCAAGGATGATTTGTTCATACTCAAACTTCGCCTTTTCAATCGCTTGAATTTCTCCTCGTGATTTCTCTAATGACTTTGTTTTCGTGTTAAACTCTTCGCCTAACTGACCTAATTTCCCCTGTATTTGCTCTTTTTCAGTCATTAAGACTTGTAATGCATTATTCGCTAATGCTAATTCACCTTCTTTGGTGTCTCGATTGCTTTTGGAGATTTCTTCAATTTTAGCTTCTTGCTCTTTTATTTCTGCGTTTTTAGAAATTAATTCATCTTTTTTAACTTTCATTTCTTCGTTGATTGTATTTCGTTCCTTGACGATTCCGTTGATTTCACGTTGAATTTCAGCTTGTTTAAATAAACCGTCCATCAGTTCATTCTCGGCTTCAATCAACATCGATTCACGTTTCTCTTGGTTCATTTCACGGATAGCTTGCGTATTTAATGCATACGCTTCACCTTCTTTAGAAATGGCTTTTACGGTATCAGGAGCCTTTTCTATTATGCTGTCATTCAATCCCACAAACTCGTTCATTTCTTCATTTGTGAGTGTGGATTTTTCAAGCAATCTATTTTGTTCATCCTTCAATTCTTTAATTTTTGCAGGTGAACTAGTCTTTTCTAATTCAGCTTGAATATCCAAGAATCGCAACATTTCATCATTTGATAATCTGTTCTTATTTTCCAACTCGTTAAATCGATTAATCATCTGATCAGTGGTTTCGATTTCTTTTTGTTTGGCTTTTATAGCATCAAATGATATTTTTTCATTTTCTTCTGCAACTTCATTTAAACCAACAAAGGCACCGACCAATAAAGATATACCTGTAATAGCAAGCCCAATAGGATTAGCACTTAACAACATCAATCCTCGACTGACTCTTACGAGTGTAGTAGCCATTAATCCAAATCCAGCCGCTGCACCTATTGCTTTTAATCCAATAGCCACCATTTCAGGATCTAGGTCTTTTACCCATCCAGTCAATTCTTTGACGGTATCAGTTAAATCTCCCATAGCCTCATCTGCTATCTCAATACCTAAAGTAGAGAGTGTAGATTTTAATTCCTCTAACTTCCCTAAAAACGTATCCATTCTTACAGCTGCGACTTCTGCTGCAGTTGTTTCTTTCATAGCTTGATTCATTTCTTCCACACCAGACGCTGCTTCTTTAAAGAATATTGCACCTGCACGATAGGCATCTGTGCCAAACAATTCCTTTAATGCAGCAGAACGTTCTTTTGGATTAAGGTCATCAAGTGAATCGTGAAGTATCCCTACAACATCGCTAAAATCTTTAATGTTACCTTCCGCATCAAAGAATTTATTTGCACCATCATCTGTTATTAATCCTAATTTTTTGAACGCTTCTTTAGCTTCATTTGTCTCTGGAATTAAGCGCATAAGCATAGTTTTTAGGGATGTACCTGCATCAGATCCTTTTAACCCATTTTGGGCAAGAACCGCTAATGCTGTGGCTGTTTCTTCAAAGGTCAAGCCTGTTGCACTTGCAGTCGATGCTGCTTGTGCTAATCCGTATTGCATTTCTCTAACATCAGTTGCCGATACATTAGCCGCCCCTGCTAAAATATCTGCTGCATTTGATACACTTAGATTATCTTTCTCAAATGCATTTAGGGCAGTAGAAGCAATTTCCGCTGCTTCAGCAAGTTCTAATTCGCCTGCAGTAGCTAAATCAAGAGCACCTTTCAATGCACCGCCCATAATATCTTCAAGTGATACACCAGCTTTTATTAACTCCTGTGCACCTTCTAATACTTGTTTACCGCTATAACGTGTGGTTTCTCCTAAATCCTTGGCTAGTTTGGATAATTGAGTCATCTCATCACCAGTTGCACCCGAAATAGCTTTTACATCAGCAAGAGCTTGTTCAAAGGATGCAGCCGAATAAACTGCAGCACCAAATCCCACACCAGCTGCAATCAATCCACCAGCCATGACGTTCTGCAAACCATCTAATTCTTTTTTGCTATCTTTAATGTGTTCACTTAAATTATCGAAAGTTCTACCCCATAAGCTGCGATTCGTAACAAGCAATCCGTTTTGTTCCACTAATTCACGGTTTACATCTGATATTTGCTTTTCAGTTCCCATCATTTCACGTTTTGCACGTTCTAATCGAATCGCTAAGTTCTGTGCGTTCTTGGTAAATGCTCCACCACTTGCAACTGCTTCTTTGTACGCTTTATCTAACAATTCCACACTAGACTTTTGCAATTTTAATTTATTGGATAAAATGCTAGACTTATTTTCCAAGTTGTCTATTGATTCACCGTACAATTTAGTACGTTGTTGTGCAGTCTTAAATTCTTCTTTTACTTGATTTAAACTACGATTTACTTTCCCTATCCCTTGTTGGAATTGCGTACCATCTAATGATACCTGAGCGACTAAATCTGCTATAACATCACGATTTGCCATGTGTTCACCTCACTTTATACTGATCTCATCTGTTCGAGAGCTTTATTTTGTTTATCCAATTTCCTTTTGGATTCTTCACGTTCATGTCTTTCGTTCCACAAACGCAAATAAGCATATAAGCGTCTCATGCTCATACACCAAAACTCGCTTTCATTTTTACCAACTGTTTCAGTAATAAAAAAGTACCAATCATCCCACGGGTACTTTTTGTTAGTTACTTTTTTTTACCATCTACCTTTTTACCATCGTCACTAGGAATATCAGATCGTAACCCTTCATAAATAATTTCTGCTGCGTAATTAAAACCATTACCATCTAACATTTTACCGACTTGTTTAACAGTCAATTCCTCATCCTCATGCACTAAGCAAGCCCACATAAATGCTCGTACTGCATATGGACGTTGTTTAAAAAAGTCCCCTAATATCTCATTAAATGTTTTATCATCATAAAGCATATCTAATTCAGAATAAGCGTTTAAATCTAATATAAAAGTACGTTCTTTATCTAGTGTGATAGGAATTTCCTTTGGTTTGTGTTGTAAATCTCTCTTTAGTCCTTTATCCATACTTCCACCTCTTATTTAGTTAATAAAAAAAGAGTGACTAAAAAAGCCACTCTCTACTCTTAAACCGTTGGTTTTTCGTAAACCTTATCAAACCATGTAGCACCTGCTGTAAATCCAGTATTACCTTCAGCACCAACAAACTTCCATTCTCCATCTGATTCACGTTGGATGAATTCACCTGCAATAGTAGGTGTTCCGAATTCAATGGAGTCTGTAGCAGTGTTATTTGTACGTGATGGTTCACTGAATTTACCTTTCAATAGCCACCAGTATTCACTTGACCCATCATCCATTGTTACCTCAAATCCAAATGCGACATATGGTGCTGTACCTCCCATATCCTTTAAAACACCATCTGTATCAAGTGTTTTACCTAACAATAACGCTTCATCTTCTGCAGGCAACTCAGTAGTATTAATCGTTACTGTTGCATAATTAAATTTACTGGCCGTTGCCACTGTTCGGTTATCACCGAATAGACGACCTGTTGCAACGTTAGGTTCAACTTGCACACTAATTCCTTCTGGTAACTTTTTTGGTGTTGCATAAACTGTCCCTGTTGTATCGTCTGTTGTTAAAGTAGCTATATTAAAACTTTTTAATCCTGTTGCATATGGCATATTCTATACGCCCTCCTTATTAATTTTGATTTTCCATCTCGTATAAATGTGATCGTACCCTGTGTCACTCTCATGTGATTCTCCAACAACCACACGATAAAAACCCAACGACCTCATTGCTTTGTTTACTTCTTCCGCTAAGCTAGTCGTTGAGCCCTGTTTTGTAAAAACAGATATTTGAATGTGGATGTATTCTTTTAAAGATTTATTATCAGCGTAAAAGGTATCAGTGTTATTAATTAATTGATAGACTACATAGGTATCAAAGTCTTGATTAGATGGTGCTTTCAAATGGAATATAGCAGGATAACCCGAATAAGCATCTAATTGTGCTGTTAATGAAGTATTTAATTCGAGTTCATGTAATACATCATCTTTTACATTGTTCATAACCTCATGATCCTTTCTATTCCTTCGCTTAATGTTTTAGCGACTTCATCCTTTGCCATATCAGAACCTATTGTCATTGGTGCTTGTGCACTCATTTTACTTGTACCAAACTCTAGAAACTTTAACCGATAGCCTAGCTCTTTAATCGCACTGATCTGTACGTACCGTTCGCCAAATTGATTTGTTTTTGTATTACTCACAACGATATTGTCTGCCAAGTGTTTGTAGGTAGCACTATTATTGTTAGAGTAATTGATTAAGTCTGCAATTTTGCTCGCTAATACTTCTCCAGCACTCTTTAATACCTGACCTTCAGCTCGTTTTCCTTTTAAGCCTAATTCGTTTACTTTGCTGCGAAAATTAACTTTCATATCAGCCGGCACTAGTTACCACCGCCTCTGTGATGATTTCCAGCTCTTTTCGTAATCCTGTGACATCCACAACACTCTTAATCTCGTGATCTTGACCATTATATACAAATCTTCTGCCCTCACCTTTTTGTTCTAATTCCTTATCATAGCGAATTTCCCATACAGTAGTACGGACAGCGTTAGCAGCTTTGGCTTCAAAGTATTCTTTTCCACCTTTACCTTTTTTACAGGCTCTTACTTTTTTATACTCAAACCAATCTTCTATAAATCTACCGTCTACACGTTTAGTGGTAAACTTCTGAACAGATACATGATGACGGTATTTAGCAGGATTCATGGAGTACCACTTCCAATAACACTCAATTGAAATAGAATACTCTCTAAACTAAAAGCAAGTGAATCAGTTTTTCCCACTGGCTCACGATTTTCATACCAGTGTACTACGAGTAAACAAACAGCTAACTTATGTAGATCATTCAACTCATCAACCGTAACACCAGTAGCGTTTTTTATGTAAGATTTTGCTGCAATAATTAAGGAATTGAGTTGAGTATCTTCCTCTATATAACTATCTTCAAGCCTCAAATACTGTTTAACATCTGTCAGCATTATTTATCACCACTTTTTTTGGTGTTCTTTTTGATTAATTTAATCTCATCCGCATAACCTGCATTAATTAAGTCATTACCTAACTCTTTTTTCACATTAACTTCTTCTCCAATTGTGTAAGAAAAGTCTAACCCAACAATATTCTCTTTAATTTTAACCTTCAAAACTACACCACCTCTATACTAATAAAAGGGGATTTCTCCCCTCCTATTAAACTGCTGCCATTTTCAATACTTTTACTGCTTCTGCAAGAGTTAACTTACCGTCTACACGCTCATATCCACGGAAACCAACTTGTCCAAAATCAGCGTATTTTTCATTTAGACGTTGGAATACACGAGTTTTACGGTCTGCGATTTGGTAGTAAGACATATCGCCAAAGGCAATAACATTTGCATTAACGCCAATCTCTGGTGAAAATTCAGAAGTATGTACAGGACGACCAAGAATTGTTGATGGTTCTCCACCTAGACCTTTCTCCCATAGGTAATTACCCTCAGAATCTTTTAGTTTGCGAATTACTTTAACAGTAGAATCGTTAGCAATAAATACTGCTTTCTCACGGTAAGGACGAGGGAGAGAGTAATATAGATCAACAATTTCATCTGCTTTTAGTGCTGATCCACTAGCTGCAGTCAAACCAACTTCAGCACCTACAAATACACCTTCTGGCTTGTCTACTCCATCACCAGCCACAAAAGCATTTTCCTCTGCTTTAGCAATAGAACGAGCAAATTCATTTACAAGATAATTTTCTAAATCAAATGCACTATCTTGAAGCAATTCTTCAGATACTTTAATGATTCGAGTAAGTTTGAATGCTTTCAGTGTAATCTGACCGAATACATCATCTGACTCGTTATAAGCTCCTTCTTCTGCTGTCCATGCTGCAGTACCATGAGAAACAATTACAGGAATATCCATGTCACTGTCCGTTTGAATGACGGTAGCAAGTTTACGCATGATATTAAGTTCTTCTAATTTGTCAATTAATTTCTTTTGGAATGACTTTGGCACAGTATGACCACCAGCAGTTGCAGAACCAGCTGTCAAGCTACGTCTTTCATCTGAATTCAAGTCAACTCCACGTACCATTTTATAGAAAGCATCACGATATTCTACTTGTTTATTATCCTGACGCTCTTCTTGTTTTTCTTCACGTTTTTCCATTTTTTCATTTACCTCTCTCTCTTCTTGAGCATCTAATTCTTCTTGAATCTTGATTTTAGATTTTAAAGAACGTTGTTCTTCCATTTTTACCTCTGCTTCCTTTACTTTATCTTCATTAAGAAGGGAACGTACTTCACCTTCCAAAGTAGTTAATTCCTGTTTCAATTCATCAATTTTTCTCATAATTAATATCCTCCTAAAATTTTCATAAAAAAAGAACTAGCTAAGTTCTAGTTCAAGTTCTAATTTCCGTTTTGTATTTTGTTTTTGTTTCTCTTGTTTTAAATGTTCATCCCTTGATTCTTTTGATTCTAGACATCTTGCACTAACTACACTTTCCGTATCTTTATAGGCAGGTGTAGTTACAATAGAAATGTCTGTTAGACCTGCAATCTTATTAATTCTACGTTGATCATATCCTTTTTCACCGTCATCCCAATCCCATTCTTGAGCTTCAGAATCACGGTAATCAAGGTAAAATGCAAATGAGCATTTATTTATAATACCTGAACGCATATTCTCCTTTAAATCTTTTGCATAAGATGTATCAGTAGGATTAAATCGAAATTTAAGTCCAATATTGTCTACCTCTAAAGAAAGATTACCTTTATCAGATTCGACATTATTTCTTGCTAATGGATGCATTTTAGAATGATTAAATAATGCTATTACATCAGACATATCTGCATTATCTAAAGCTTCACGACTAATAATTTCTTTGAATCCCCATCCCAACACTTCAGACCAACGTTCAAATTTTAAAGCATAACCTTCTATGTATTCTTCTTTTGAACCTTCTTCACCGATAGCACGTAATTCAATATCAGTTGTTATTTGGCGAATTTCTTTCTCTTTATTCATCACCCTCACCTCCCTTCGGTGAAGAGTTTTTTATGTATTGTTGACCTAGCATATCAATTGGAATAGCATTACCATTAAAGATTAATGAGTCTGCATATTTGTGGTCAATTCTTGACTTATTTTCAATCTGTCTAGCCTCATTAATTGTGTAAATACCTCTATCAACAGCTTTACCAAGAGCTTCAATTCTTGTTTCAAACGAACTCCTAAGTATTGAGTCTACATTAAACTCTAGGAAAAAGTTTTGCTCTTTCTCTTTAGTCGTTAGAAGTTTGTACGATAACTCTTGCTCATACATTGTAAGAACGCTTTGAAGAGTATCAACATAGAATTCTTTTTGTTGCTCTGCGATATTTGAATGTGTAGCACGATCCAATGAGTTAATTTGGTGCATCTTTATTCCAAATGCTGCTGCAATTTGCTGCATCGTTAATTGGTTTAATTCTAAGAATTGACTATCAGCCATAGTTGAATTAATAGTTTTAAAATCAAACCCTAAAGGAACAGGTAAAATAGAACCGGCATTTTTAATACCTGATGCCATACGTTTAAATCTGTCTTTCATGTTCTGTTCCTGTGCTGGATCAATTTGGGAAGTATACGTTAAAATCCCTTTTGCAAATAACCCATTTTTAAAATACTCATTCACATAAGATTGTCCGCTTTGTCCATTCTCTACTAAGATTTGTAAATAATCCTTAATCGGCATACCCTGTACTCCATCTTTGGTCATACCCATAAAATGAAGTGCTTTTTCATGGGGAATTTTAACTTCACCATTTACTGACCTATGAACATACCATATAGCATTTTTCCTACCTATAATCCCTTTATCATCAACCCATATTTCCACAGATTCAGAAGGTAAAGGATAAATCCCTTTTACTTTCCCTGCATTTTTACCACTACCTACAGTGTCAATATAGGCTATTGCATGACCATGATAAAGTCTGTTGAATTCGATAACTTTCCAAAAAGTTGAAGATGACATGTAAGGATTTGGTCTTAATTTTAATAGATTGTACAAATAATGTTTGGTTGCTTTTTTTGTACCATCTTCAGTTTCTTGATAAAGTTTTAAAGGAAGTTTACTAACAGTATCAGTCATAATTCTAAGACAGGTATAAAATGTTGCCTCCTTCGCCTTATCGGCAGATAAACCATCCAATGATATACCAAGTAAGTTAGCAAACTCTTGATCTTTTAATGTATACGTTGTATTTCTTTTCTCTTCCTGTCGTCTAAATAACATTTACTCACCTCCTTTTCCTCTCTTTATTTGAAGGAGGATTTAACGAAAAGAAAATTCCTAATAAAATAAGGAATCCTCCTAACACATAAATAGAAGCAACAAAGCTAATTAGATAGGTTGCTGATGTGATAAGAATGATTCCTACAAAAATAAGAACATCTTCTATGTAATTTTTAATTTGTTTCAAGTTATCACCATCCTATACTATCGAGAAATTCATCATCATACAGTTCTGAGAAATCAGTATCTCTTTCCTCTGTCATTGCAACTTTCCAAGCATCAATAACAGAATCTACAGGGTCAATTCTTTTTTGCATTAAATTTTTATCAATTTTTATTTCACCAAATGAATTAGAAACTACCTTTGCATTTACTATAGACCAAGTAAGCAACTTATTATTTATATCGTATTCCACGTTTCCAGCTTCAACTTCTAATCTAAAATCCACAGTAGGATCATTTAAATGTCTTGCAGTTTGCGTAATCGAAACTGAATCAATCCCCATATCTTCTAAGTCATGTAAGAATGCTGAGGCATTATGTGGGTCATAACAGATTACCTGTAAATCGAGGTCATACTCTTCAATAATCTTTTTAAGGTAGGAAATTATGTATTTGTAATCAGTTTTGATACCACCTAAAGTTTCTGTTGTTGTTAATAATTTGTTGCGTATCCAAATATCATATGGAGCATTATCTGTTTTAATATGTTCGGCTACCCTATTCTTTGGTATGAAGGAATGAGAATGGACAAAATATTTCTTTTTGTCCTCAATGTAGTAAGGAAAAACTAAGCTAAGACTAGTTAAATCTCCTCCACTTGATAAGTCCAATCCTGCTATACACTTCATTCCAATCATATCCTCTAATGTTTTATCTGACTCACACTTTTTCCAATGTTCCATATTCATGTATTGATCATCAGAAAATTGTACCCATATATTTAAAGACTTTGTTAGGAAGTTACGTAATTCTTCTCCACCCATTCTTTGCGCCTTTAGAGCATCTGCTCTAAGATTCTCAAGTGTTTCAGGTGTCCATAATGGATTTGACTTTTCCCAAACACTCTCATCAAAAGGGTCATCGTCTTTATCAAGTTGTGCAATAAAGACAAATTGTGTTTCATCAGGGGCAACACCGTTAAGCACTTGAACACAGTAATCATAGAGTTCTTTACATGGACTATTTAAATCAAAACCTGCTGTTGTAATGACACTAACTAAACTAGATTTCAATTTCTTTGTTCCGTCAGAAAGCAATTTAAACATCTGATTCGTCTTGTGTTTGTGGTACTCATCGACCGATGCAAAAAATGGTCTAAACCCATCAATTGAGTCTGTATCCCTTCCAAGTGCTTTGATTGTTCCCCTCGTTAAGTTACATTCAATTTCAGACTTATAATCTTTAATCGTAAATAAGCCTTTCCTTGTTTTAGTTCCACTTAACTCAAAATCTGCATTGATAAATTTATAACATTCTTTCACAACTATTTTTGCCTGTTGTTCCTTCGTAGCTGTTGCAAAAATTTGAGGATACTGATAACCAGCAAAGTTTCCATAATACATTGATGGTACAGCATTACCAACTGATTTTCCATTTTGCCTCGCTACCTGTACATAACTAGTACGAAATCTACGATGCCCTTTGAGTGTCAACCAGCCATTCCATGAACCAAAAATAAAACACTGAAAAGGATATAATTTCATTGGTGCAGGTTCTTCACCTTCAGCAAGTGTAAGTGATTCAGCAAATTCGATGATATGGTTAGCATCTTCTATACTCCAAACGTATGAAAAATCATCTGTTCCCTGACGTTCTAAGTCATTTAGATGTCGTTTACAGGCTAATATTTCTAATTCTCCTGCAACCTTATTCCCTCCCACAACATCTTTTGCGTATTCTGTTGCTCTATCAACAATCATCGGAACTTATCCCATTTACTTGGTGGTTGATCATTTTCTTTTGATTGTGGAACGACTAATTTACACCTAGATGATATAGTTAAACCTAAATCACTTGCTGATTGCCTACATTGTTTAAATAGTTTATCTTGATTGACTAGTAATTTGGAGTAAACTTCATTTTCAGATACATTACCATCTTCATCTGTAATTACTGGTTTTAATTTGGACAATTGTTTCGTTAAATCTTGATACATTTTTTGAGCCAAAATAAAACGAGCTAATGCGTCTACATCAAGATTTGACATAATCCCAATGCCCATTAACTCGTTAGCAATTTTATTAAACTCATCTTTTAACTTCTTAGTTGTTAAATAGGAAGGAGGCTCTACTTTATCATTAGGAGCATTGATTTCCTTCGCTTTTCTATCTTCAATCTCTTTCTTAGTTAAGTGTTTATTACCTTTATGTACTAATAAATCAATAGGTTGTCGCTGTCCTGCCATGATCTTCCTCCTTCCTGAAATTTTACGTGGGGAGTTTTTGCGAGAAATAGCCCCCATAGCGTTCCATAAATAAACTTTTAGAAAATTTTTACATAGCCCCTACCTATATTTCCTCTTATCATCCTGTGTTTTCTTGTTGTGGCAGCTATGGCACTTAACTTCACAATTCTCTTTACATAATCTCAAAGAATAATCTTCTCGAATAGGTATCAAATGGTCTACTACATTACCTTTAACTAACTTATTATCACGTTTGCATGGTTGACATAACCCTAACTGTTCACGATATACTTCCGCACGTAATGCTCTCCACCCTCCACTCTTATAAAACTGTGTATACTTCTCATCACGCAAAGTATTATATTGTTTATCACTGTCATTCTTACTTTGCTTATAGCTATCCTCACATTTATCACATCTAGATAACTCAATAGATATCTTTTTCCCACACTGGCATAGCTTTAATAAAGCCATTACTAATCACCCTACACTCACAGCACATCATCAATACACTCATGTTCATCATCAATCTCTTCAAGCTCATCAACAACAAATTCTATTGCATGTCTAATAACATTTAACTTCCTGACCAGTTTATCTGTATTAATATCAACCGTAACTGAGTATTCACCTAAGTTAACTTTATTTTTCTCTTGGTCTTCATCATCTTTACTATTTCTTTTGATATATTGAGCTAAGGAGTTGAAGCTTTCATTTGATAACTCTCTAATTTCCTCATACATTAATCCAGTCTCAACCATTATTAATCCTATTGCCTTATTCGTTAATTCGTACATCTTAACACCCCTTCAATCTTTCTTCATTCCCAAGTTCTCTACACAATCTAATGATTTCATCTTCTATACTAAACTCACGCACAGGAACATCTACAGAATGAATTACCTCAGCTATCTTCTTCCCATCTAATTCAATCTCAGCATGTAGTCTCTTTAACGTCTCACTTATCTCAGCACAACTCTTAGCAATCTCATCATGATCTACAGTTCCCATTATGTCTTCCATACTCTCAACAAGATCAACACCTTTTGGAGTAATATTAATGTATATACCCTTACTTAAATCCTCAACCTCAATATATCCAGTTTTCTCCAGATATTGAAGATCAAAGTTAGCTTCTACCATTTCATCATGTTCTACGACAATTCCACTATCCATTGAGTTAAATTCTTTTGCTTCTTTATATAGTTGCTCTAAAATTCGTAATCGTTCTTTTTTCATTTCAATTCCTCCTAAATTTGGACAAATAAAAAAGACACCCAATTTAACGGATGTCCTTCCCTTATATATTATCGCAACATTCTAACACTCTTACTCTTTTTAGCATCAATTACAGTTATTGATGTAACTAACTTCATGTTAATATGGTATGTTGCACCATTCTCATCCTTATGTGAAAACCAACCTTGTTGACTTAATATACTTCTGTTAAGTAAATCTTCATTATCAGCTTCTAGAAAAATTGCCTTTGAATTTTCATTGTCAAACCTAAATCTTACCTTATATTTCAATAGTCTCACTCCAATCTATGAGACTATTATAATACAAACGTTTGTTCTAATCAATTGTATGTCACAAGATTTAGAAATTAATTGGTAAGATTAAAAGTACAAATAAAAACCTCACCAAATTAACGGGAGGTTTAAGTTACATCCTATTCATTTATTAATCTAATAAATTCATTAGTATCTACAACATTAAAAGAGTACTTGCTATCTAGGTTAAACATCCCACTTTTAAAGTCGTTTGAAATAATATAGTCTGCACCATACTTAATAGCACAATGAACAAACATTAAATCGGTCTTGTCTATAACTTTATCTACATCTACCATACCTACAGTGTTAGCTGAACTACCGTAATAAAATAGTTTAGAAATACCGTTAAGGAGAGTTAACCTATCACTATCATTACTTATGTGTCTTCTCGAGAAGTTTTTAGTAACATACAATAGTTCTCCAATACTGTCCTGAGAGAATGCTAAATAAAGTTTTCGTTTTTTAATCATGTCTAAAATTAATCTACAATTAAGATCATTATAAAACCAACCTCTTATAAATACGTTTGTATCAATTACAACTTTATACCTCTTACTCATCTTCTTTTATAATCTAATGTTTTCTCAATTTCTTCTTTAGAGAGATTATTTTCTTGAATGGTATGACTGATGATTTTTTGAATTTCATCCATAAACTCTAATACTTTTTCTTCTTCACGAACTTCTGTAGCCATATCTTTTTCCTCCTCGTTACACATACCATCACTCCTTTAACCTAATGTTAACAGTTTTAGTATGCGTATTGGTTATAAATAGTATACCAAATTAATACAAATTTTCAATCTTAACTGATATAATTTCAAGACTTTTGTCATATAATATCATTTATTTTTATTTACCCGACAATTAGTGAGGATAATCTTGTATTATAACTAAAATTTGTTGAAAAGTTTTTGTGTGATAATCACATTCAAGTTGATAGCCGAGTTGTCAGCTTATAGGGTAGTGAACCTGATTTTATTGTAAGTTTTTATTGCTTTATTTAAATGTTCTTGTCTTTCTTTTTTACTTTTCATCTTTTCTGGTTCTACTATTTTTAGAATATCCTCATAGATGATACCTTTTTCTTTCATGGCTACCTCAAACTGATTTCTAACATTTCTAAACGCCTCTGATTGAGTTTTCATGTTATCACTCAACTTCATTTAATATCTTCCTAACTTCACGCTTTTCTAACACCCTACGTTTCTTTTTAATATTATCCTTTTCAAGTTTCTTCGCTTGTTTAGTCTCAGTATCTGCGTAATCCCATGAGTTAGTAATATTTAATGAGCCTAATTTGCTTGTACGTTGATTCAATTGTGATCAATCCCTACTTAATTTTAATGCTAATCCATCTGGATCATCTACACGCATAACTCTATATCCTTTTAATCGTATGTGTTGGATTAACATTTCCATAAAATCTTCATCTTCTTCAATTGCATCATAATTTACAATCGGAAACGCAAATCCAAGTTTATTCATTTGATTTTGATAATTTTTTATGTATGTATTTGCGTATTCTTCTGCTCTTTCAATTTCAGTCATTGGTTACTACCTTGTATGTATTTCCTAAACAGATATTCTGAATACTCCTAAATGTAACACCTAATTCAGATCCTTTGGATTTGTACCAATCAATTTTATTTTTGGTAATAGTCTTAAACTCTTCTCTAATTTGTTCTGCAATTTCCATAGATAATCTAACCTTATTTATGACCATATCCTTAGTTGCTTTGTTACCCTTAGAAGATGTTAATTCTAAATTTTGAATACTGCAATCTTTTGTATCTTTAGAACGATGGTTCACTTCAAGAGGCTGTCCAAACGCTTCTCTCCAATCCTTCTTCATGATTCCTAAATGACTTGACATAATAATTTCGTGTAAATACATGTGATGATATTTACCCTCAGAATCACGTAAAGAGGTCATTAGATATTTGTTATTATCACCCGTTCCTCGTGCGTTTTGAAGTAGATATTTATTTGATAGTTTGCTATATACTCGACCATTGATACAGTCTGCAATGTAATCTGGAAATCCTGGTATTGGTGTTAATAAAACTTCTTTCTCCATTTATATTCGCCCTTTGCTTTAATTTAAAAATAAAATAGCCAAGAGAAAATAATTCCCTTGACCGATTGAATTTCTTAATATATAATGTAATTATAGGATAACTATGCACTTAAATTAAATAAAAAATATTAACCTATCTTCCTATTTACCCAACCTAACTTTTGACCATATGAGCGATTATTTATCTCATTGATATCCCTTAAAATTTCTTCAGTAAGTTCAATAATATTTTCCCTTTCAGCACGATACCCTTTTCTTTTACTGAGGTACAGTTCATCCTCTCTTGCTTTAAGGGTCTCAATAATCTGATTTAAACGCCTCACTCGCTTCTTTGTATCCATAGTCTTTTGACTATACATAACAAACCTATTGTAATCCTTAAAAATATCCTGACTTTCTAGAAACGTCCTCTTAACTCTTTGAGAAGTCGAAAATTTAACCTTTGCATACTCCTCTTCAGACAATTCGCCTTTTACATTCATCATCATATCGATCTCTTTAAGTTGTTTCTTCATTTCATTAAATTCAGTTATATATTCCTCTTTAAACTTCGCTGCTTTCTTTCCTGTAAAGCCCATAGCAATAAATGCGAATCCATCATAAGTCATGTTGTACTTAGGTCTGGTTTCACCCTTTTTATCAACATAATTAACCAACGCAAAATTGCGTTCGTTAAAATCTTCGCTACATTCTAGGTTTTCAATAGCTCTAATTACATCTCCGTGTCTCTTATCAAATTTCTTTGCCAACTTCAAACTATCTGTTACTACCTGTCCGTTCTTGATAAATACTAAATTACTCATTTCCAATCTACTCCTTCAAATGTGAATTAGGAGGGCGTTTCACCCCTCCAACTCCTCGCTGTGTTAAAGCATCTCACCTTTAACTAATTCACTGTTTTTGAAGGCATAACTTTTAGCCACTAGCCAATTTACTCAATGGTAAAAAGGGTAATGAGTTTTTAAACTCTAATCAACAACCAATGATCCCCTCATTCATTAGACGCTGATTGCAATTTAAAAAAGTAGCTTAACTACATGATGTAGCTAAACTCATAATCAATTATTAAATTAAACTAATACAGGAGAATGATATTTTTTATTAAAATTGTGTTGATTTTTCATCTATTGACATGTATGATGTAGATAGATAAAAATGTTCAATTTTAATAAGAATAAAGGAGAGGAAAAAGTAAACACTCTCTTCATGATCTCTTAACGTTTACCCTTCCTTTAAAGACTCTTATCTACTAAACTATAAAAACAGCCTAAACCCCTTGAAAATAAAGGAGTTTAAGCCATTATGTGCATTTAAGCTGATGTCATTAACCTTAACTTCTGCATCCCTAATTTAGACTTCTCATTTTCTCTCTTCTTCTGACAACCTTCACATCTCACTTGATTCTTCTTAGGATTATCAATAGAACATCTACAACTCTTGCATTCCACAATACCATGTACATTCTTTTTGATATTTCTTACAATCTCTTTTCCAAATGAACTCCACAAAATGGTCTTAAATGGAGAATTCTTTTCCGCATACAAGTATTTAACCAATACATCTGCAACGTAATGTGCATTATTTTTAATCTTTAAAAGTTCCTTTCTGATAAACTTGTGTACTGGTAGAACATCCCCACTTTCAAGATCATCCTTGGCTTTTTCATTCATCATAAGTTTAATATTTTCGCTAAACTCTTCATACTTATCTATGATCTCTTGAGCAACTTCATCATCTGTTTTAATACGTTTATTCTTCAATAATTGCTTGTAATCAAACTTATCAGCAATTTTAGCAAAATACATTCTTTTGTTATGCTTATCTATGATGCTAATTAAACGATTCATTGTTGAGTTATTCTTTGGTTCAACTTTACTTTCTTCCTTATTTTTAGCGAATTGAAAGAAAAATGGAGTCTTCAAATTCGTGTATTTTTTAATTATTTCATCTACATGGTTAGGTCTAGTCGTCATGAAATTCGTCTTACTACGATCTATCTGGAAATTTGATTCCATACACAACCACCGAATAACATCCAACACTTCTTCATCAACACCTTCTGAATAGTTCCAGCATTTACTTATCTGGTTACTCACAACTCCTACAGTAGCTTTATATGCCTCAATTAAGCTACTGTATAGATTCTTAGGATTAATTTTATCTGGATCAGCTTTCGCCATTTTATAGTAGAGAGGTAAAATATTATCGTTCCTCATGTTACGTTCACTAACTTCAACGACCTTATCCATTTGTAATACAAGCGATTTATCCCCATCCTGATCGAACTGGAGCATTTTACATAAAGCGTCATGAATTGATACATAAATACCATCCGTAATATACCAATCCTTCATTTGCTCAGTTTTAGTGTTATCACGCACTCCCCATTCTCTATGTAAGTGAGGTGACCTTAAAGTGCAAATTTCCCCTTCATTATATAATCTACAATGCACTTGACCATCTTCTAATAAACCAGTAACCTCTAATCCAAAAATTTTCTGTGCAAATGCGTATAAATCAGGAACAATAAATGTATACTTTGCTGAATCTATTCTCAACTTCCCCGATTTAGCTGATGATATTAAAGATCTCTTCTTTTTCCTAATAGCTTCCTTTGTATGCTTGTCATTGAGTAGATTAGGATATAATTTCAATGCTTGTTGGAAGTAGTTCATTCTTTTATTATCCTTATCCTCAGATACTCCCATAATACGTAAAGTTGTTTCTAAATCTCTCCCTAACCCTTCTATATCTTTCGTTGTTGCTGAAGCAATTTCCTCAAGTTCCTCATCTTCCATAACTAAAGTTTGCAACATTTGATACGTGAGAGTTGCTTCACCTGAAGTGTCTTCTTCATTAAGTTTAGCTGCCTCACATTCATGTTCCTCAAACAAGTCTTGATACTCTTCCCAATCATTATAGTAACTATAGAGCTTGAATTGTGATCTAGTGAATATTATATCTACGTCTTTAATGTCATGCTCTTTATTATAAATATCAGTAATTGTAGCATTTGCATCAGGATGTTCTTCCAAGAATTTATCTATCGGAAACGGGACTAAAAGACCTTTCACGAATGGAAGTCTACACATAAAACTCTTATCTGATACAGAAGGGCGCATAATCCCACAACCATCTGTTACTTCAATTTCAATATCCATTGGCTCATTAGGCTTAATTTCGTATGTATCACGATTAATGTAATCAACATTAGTATTAATCGTTACTGTTAAGTCATCTACAACAACACATCTTCTAATGTCAAAGCCATCTTCCCATTTAACTGAAGCTGAGTTTGTGAGTGCTTTATATGCCTGGAATTTCGTTAAATTAATACCATCCTTTTCATTGATTTTCTTCTCAGTTAATCCACACATCAAACTATTTTCGTATTTATCCCATAAAGCCTTTTTAATCCATACTCCACGCTTCTTTCTAATCTGACCAGCACTACTTGAATAATAAATCCACTGATCACCATCAGCATTAATAAATCCTTTTGTGATTAGACTCTCAAGTACTTTATAATAGTAGGATTGTACAATGATAATATCTGTGCAAATCCCCTCATCATTACTACAACCAATTGTTCTAGTCAAAACTGAATCAAATACCGATACTGCGTTATTAATAATTAATGTATCTTCTCTAAGTGTTCTAATCTTAGAATTTTTATCAAATAATTTCTTAAGTTTGTCTTTCTTTAATTCGATTAAATCATTGAGGATTTTCTTTGGGCTTTTCATACCCTTTAATTCTGCTTGGAACAGTGTGGCGAAAACCTTACAAAATTCAATTTCATGTTTGTTATGGTTGATAATTTCGTCAATCTTAACTTTCTCATCTTTACTTTTACCCTTTTTAGATTTTCTTAATTCTGTATTTTTAGCTCTCAATGCTTTCTTTTGTTCTTTTACAGAAGCTAGTTCACCTTTAATCAGATTAACACTTTGTTCATGTGTAATAATTTCCTCAACAGAAGTAATTACTTTATTTATTAACTTTGGATTGTTCTTATTTTTCTTTGTAATTTCAGTAATTTTTTTAGTTTTATCTTTGCCAGATAATTTAAGCAATTCCTTTATCAGATACAGTTCAAGTTTCAACGCTTCAATTTCAGTGTGTAATTTATATTCCTTCTCATTATAAAAACTAGCAGTGTCCAAACTATAAATTGATATTTGTTTATCTAAACCTTTTCCCATTTATGCATTCTCCCTTATGATTAATTGTTAGATTACTTGACTATGTAAAACCTATGTATAACCGAATACTCACTTACAACTATGTGATTATTAATATCTAATTGATTATGTAAAAATTGAATCCTAACACTACGTACAAAATTGTTGATTTCTGGAACAACGCTAGTTGGATCAGGGCGTGTGCATTTATCACACGTCATTAAGATTCTAGCGAATCTTAATACAACTCTTCTCATCAATCTTCTAACTAGTCTTCTATACTATCTGTTAATCAATCTTGTAAATTGTCTTGTGGAAACTCTTATAGCGATTCCGCGACCCTTCAAACCCTTACTGCTCTAAGGCTCAAAGTAGGACAGTGACTAATTGATGTCCGTTTTATTTAATTCAATGTCCGATTAATTCAAGTGAGTGTCCGAAATAAATAATTAACTGTCCGTTTTAAAGAAGTGAGTGTCCGAGTTAATTAAGTTGGTGTCCTAAAATGGATGGTCAGTGTCCGTTTTATTTATCTTGGTGTCCGTTTTATAAAGGTGAGTGTCCTCAATTAATTCAGTGTCCGAGTTATTCAAGTCACTGTCCGAGTTTAAATCTTCACCCCAAAACTCTCCATCAGCCTCTTTTTCATTAGCTTCAACCTTGTTATTGATTTTTTCAATAGTTGTATCATTATAAATAGGATAATAATGAAGTGACGGCTCATTCCTTGTGAGCAATTTCTGATTATGATTTTTAGGCTTTGTTGTTTGCAATAGAGGGAAATCTTCCCCCTCATTACAATAGGCATCTCTAACTCTAAGATTGACTAACTTATCTAACCTCTTTTGGACAATATCAGGATTCTTTACATTCAAGTTTTCAGCAATTTTAGAAACTGTTTGAGCAATTCCCTTCTTATCCTTATCATTAGAGTTATAGGATTTTACAAGATACAAATAGAGAACAAATTCCTCATCATTTAATATTCCATTTCTGTACAGGTCAAAATCATAGATAGTAACCGCAAAGAAGTCATAAGGCTTTAATTCTTTTCCATTTTCAGTTTTAACTAGCTTTCTATTACAATCCCAAGGGCAGAACCATCTATCTGTTTTAACTTTTCGATTGCGTTCAAATCCAATTTCCCCTCTTTTTCTAACAAGGTCTACTGATTTAGGATTCTCCAATAGAACATGTTTACCGTCAGCTTTCGAGAATCGATTATTTACTGGCATTTTTATTTTTTTTAGGTTGTCTAATCGTTCTCTTAGCCTTCGCTCCGACAATTTCTCTTTAATAAATGAAGCAACCTCTTTTTTGTAACCGAAAAAGTCAATTTGATCTAAGAACTTGAGTCCGATATAAATTGAGAAAAATCTTGCATCAAAATTTAGAATCAAATCTTTCTCTTCTCCTGTCTTCTTATCCTTTATTGTTTCCCCTGTGTTGTATTTACCTTGTTTATATAACTTAAATAAATCATTGTTAACCAGTATGTATTTTAAACCTTGATTTTCAATAACATTACGAATTTCCTTAGCACTTCTTTCGATTCTTTTTGTTCTTCCCATTTATATTCCTCCGATTATTTCAATTGATTTTTAATTAAATTGTTTATATTCGTCAATGGCTGATTGTAATTCTTCATTAATTAAATAAAGTGAATAAAGTTTTCCACTCTTAGGCTCTTGTGCAACGTGTATGTATTGGACACCTTTGGTACTTATGAAGTCCGAAAGTCGTTTATTATAACAATAGAAGAAACTTGGTTGATTCATCTATTCCTCACCTCTTTCACGTTTCATTTTTCTGCTATCCAGAATTCTCCTAGCGTGTCTATTCCTCTCTTCTCTACTCAAGTGGATAGTATTAAATACATCTGATATTTCAATTTTTGTTACTGGTGTATCTAATATTTGTTGCACTTGTTCTTCGGTTAATTTGTAGTTTTTATCCATGTTTTCACCCTTTCACGTCCTAATAAAACACTTGTTTTATCGTGATAAAGGACTCCCTCTGTCAATGGGAGTCACCTTGGTTATTATGTATTAATGCTTCATTCTGTCATCTAAAATTGCTACAATATCATCTATGTGATTCCTAAAGAAATGCCAGTTATCTGAATACAGTTTTTCTTCGGTTAACCAATCGATACAACATTGAAGATGATCCAATACATCGTCCTTACTCCAAGTTTTTATATCCTCAATCGTTATTGATTCTTCATTGTTGATTCCTTTTTCTTCTTTAGTTCTATGAAATTCTAATACTTTCATAATTATTCCCCCCCCCTCTATTAATCTTGGTATTTAGTGAAATCAATGTCGTATGTTAATAGATAGCTATAAGTTCCATCTATGCTGCCATGCTTTGTAACGAATTTTTCTTCATCAACAATTGCTTCAATAATAAATTGACCATTTTCATAAGTTACTTCTACATCTTCCCCATTAATTAATCGAAAAGCTTGTGCATGTTCAGTATCACCTTCAATCTCAATCAACATTTTTTTGATGATAGGTTTAGCATTTTCAACAACAGGTTGAAATCTCTTGATGTCAAATAGGTAGAATGTAGATGAACATGTTGGACATGTGTACTCATGATCATCCAAAGATTCCTTCATTAATGAGATATCCTCTATATCAATATTGGTGATGTTGTATTCTAATCTTGTTCGATGATCCCATGCTTCTTTTGAGTGTGCAGTTTGGCAATTGGGGCAATATATATCACCTTTTAAGCTAATAGTGTTATTTGTCATAATAAAATTCCTCCTAGATTTTTAGTTTGGTAGAAGTGTCACGCGACACATTAGTATAGAACTAACTCGTTTTCTAAATCTTTAAACTTTAATTTATTAACGATATCATCTATGTCTAACTTATCGAATGGATTTTCCTTCATAAACTCCAACCATTCTTCCATAGATTTATAGAATTGCCATGCTTTCATTCCATCATTCGCACGTTCTTTTTTTCTATGTTCAAATAAAAACTCAATGTCTTCATTTGTTATTTTTGTATGTACTCCACCATAAACAATGCAGACTTCAGCATAAAACAACCCTAACCTTTTACGTGCTTCTTTTAATTCATCTGTTAACTCACCATTTTTCTCTCTTTGCGCTAAGAAACGCATCCAACCTAATTCACCAGTTATAAGAAGTGCTTTCATTCCTTCTAGCCAATCGGTAATATCATCAACACTTATTTTTTTCTCATTTACGAATTCTTTCATAAAACGCATTTGGATAAACTCAAATGGATCTTCTGTTTTATGTACAAATAAGCAAGTTTCCATCAATCTACACAAATCATTTTTTGCTGTGAGTATCTTTTTCGCATGACCATCAGAGATTCTTCCTTCTGCAATCCAATCTTGGACTTCAGGAATTAACTTCAACAACCGTAATCTACTTGTGACATAGGTACGACTCTTACTAACCTTTTTAGCAATTTTTTCATGTGTATATCCCATTTCCACATACTTCATAAATGCTTGTGCTTCCTCTATGTGTGTCATTTGTTCTCGTTGGATGTTCTCTATTACAGATAGATGGAAAGCGTCCTCATCGTTTAATTCACGAATATTAACTTTGATTTCTTTTAATCCAGCAATAACATGTGCTCTGTATCTTCTTTCCCCTGCGATAATTTCAAATTTCTCTCCTACTGGTCTTACTAGAATAGGCTCCTGCAATCCATCTGACTTGATTGATGCTGCTAGTTCTTGCAATGATTCCTCATTAAAATGTTTTCTAGGTTGCGATGGATTAGGTGCTACTTGGTCAATCTTTAATGTCTTGTACATTCATTTTCCTCCAATTGTTTTTATTAGTTTAATTTATGTAAATGCCTTACTTAATCCTCTAGCCCTAAAACTTCAAGGATGCGATAGTATTTACTCTTGGGGATTTCCCCTATCCTGCCATTAAGCCAGTGGGATAGGTTTGCCTGTTTTAAGCCAACCTCCTTTCCTAGCCACATAGCCTTGATACCCCTGTTTTTCAATATTCCTTTGACCTCTTTCCCCGAAAGTTGCATTGATTTCCACCTCCTTCAAAGCAGTATTAAATTATTTTATTTAAAAGGCTTTACACCCCAAATAAACCATGCTAGAATGTACTTAAGTTGTTCATAACCTTGTGATAACTATATTTCTATCAAGGTTATCCTGTAAGTTACTGGAATATTAGTAGTTAATCAGATATTCAATTTTCAAGGTACATAGTGAAGAATATTAAAAATAGTATGAAATAGGTATAAATAAACTAGACTACGATTGTAGTCCTATTTGTATTTGGTTGGAAAAATAGTTCTTCATTGAGAATATCAGATTATTTTATGTATTACAACCCTTTTAACGAACTTTTTTAAAATATTTGTTCTTTATTGCGAAATCCCATATAATGAATGTACGGTTCAATTTCTCGAATCTCATGGTTGGTAGCCCTGATTCCAGAAACTGAACCGTTTTTAATTTATGCTCGTATTAATCCTAGACGTTCCAATTCTTCTGGTGTTACTTCTTGATCCTGATCAACTTCAAATCCATTCTTATCGACTGCACAATACTCTGCTTGCTCAAAAGCGATAATGTTTACCTTTTCCTCTCGGTCAGGATATCTTATGATTAACTCCCCTTGGGCTAATTGTGGATCATTTTTGACCATATATTCGAGTAGACTTAAATTCGTAACTGTCTCTGTAGTGATAATGTATTGACCAATAATAGTAGTTTCTTTCATTTTAAATCTCTCCCTTTGTATGTAATATTTTTATAATATTTTTGTAACAATTGACCCTGAATTCATTTTACAACCTTTGGAAACATGCGACAATATAGGTTGTTGTGGTAAATATTTCATAGTGCTTTCGCTTTATCTAAGCCCAAATATAATCCTGCGCAAAAGAATCCGATGTAGCCTACTACAATCAATACTGATAGCATTTGTTTCACCTCAATTTGACTACGTTATTTAGTTGGTATGATTTTATTATATAGAGACTAAATAACAAAGTCAACACTTTTTGACTAACTTTTTTAGTCAATTTTATGTTAATATAAAAGTATCAAATATTCGAGGTGTATTAATTTGAGCAAACGAGCAAAATCACAACTTAAAGATATACTGGATGAAAGGAAAATATCCATTAGATCATTAGCTGAACAGACTGAAATACCTTTCGAGACAGTTAGAAGGCTTTACAATGACACAACTGTTAGATACGAAAGAAACACTCTAGGAAAAGTCTGTGAGGCACTGGATATAGATATAAGTGATCTACTTGTACTAGTTGAATCAGATGATAAGAAATCCACTGACAAATAATTTTGTTGGTGGATTTTATTTTGATTAGGACATAAATTGTCTTAGTCAAATGTCGTCACTGCCTCAGTTACTACAATGACAGGTCGTCACTTTGTTGAATGTGTATTTTGCACATAACACAATGTCACGTACATGTTGGTCACACAAAAAAGTTTAACCAATCGCATTCCGTAATTTTACGTACTCTTTTGTACATACCGACATTTTGTAGGTATGTTGATTATCGCCACACCCTGTGTCAAATACAGTCTCAAATAAACTATTTAGATGACTTGCTTTCATTTTCTTTGCTAAAATTCCCCAATAGTAACCGAAAATATTATGTATCTTCTTCCCCTTCATTCTCAGTACCATTTGCTCCAATGCCTCTACAGAAAGCGATTTAACCTTATCTGAGCATAGTTTAAACCTCTTAGATAAAATGGTTGCACATTTAGCAAACTCGCTAATTTCGCATGATTTGAAGTAATAAGAGGCGGTCTTAACTAGTTCAGGAAATTTATTTTTAATCCAATCTGGAAGGATATTTGATTCATGATTACGTTGTTCTATACGTTTATTTAATAGATCACTAGTTTTAGATCTTGAAAGTTTAATTGGGGTGTCAGTCCCCTTTTCACTGATTGTTGATTTATCAGTAATTTGCTCTTGTTTTTTGTTTTTGGGTAGGGTGTCATTATTCAACCATAATTGAAACACCCATAGATTTGATGAAGATGAACCATTGGTACGTTGAAGAGGAATTGATTTTAATATACCTAATTTAATGGCTGTTCTTTTCATTCGATGGAATGTAGATTCTGACACCTTTATTCCTTTGTCTGAGAGTGATTTAAGGAGTTTGGATATAGAGATGTTAGAAACACCCACAACCTTACAGGCGAAACGAGAGAGTGCTTTAAGGCAATGTAGTTGCGCAGATGGAAAAGCCTTCTTATGTTCGAATAAAAATGCCTGTACATTATCATTAAAGTGTTTGATGGATTTGAAGTTTGAATAGGATTGGAATGTTGTTATAGTGGATTGCTGCATAGTAAGGCTCCTTCATTTTCAGTTTGAATTTGAAGGCATGACAAATAAATCTAACGATATCTAGGTTTTTTGATTGAAATATCACACAGTATTCTGTATAATATAAGTATCATGTGAGATAACGTTAGTGTCTTTGACACGCCAGAGATCATTTTGGTTGCCGCCAAGTGGTCTCTTTTTTCGTTTATTTGGTTTTTTATGGGCTATTTTTCTTTAATTAAATTCAAGATTAATCAATATCAAAGTAGTTAAGTGGATTGTGCTTCTCATTTTGCTCCTTTAAAGCCACTCCGAAGATGTTCGCATACCTAGATGTCATTTGTAGTGTCTCATGGTGGAGAATGGATTTTAAGGTCATTGCGTCCATTCCTGATTGAAGAGACCTAGCTACAAACACATGTCTAAATGAATGAGCAGACAATCTGCAATTTTTAAAGTCCATAATTTTAGCTAACCTCTTAAAGATTGTCGTAACCCCTTCGATACTCATTCCTTCACCATATTGCGTACAGAAAACGTATTCTGGTAGATGACCAAATTTCTGTTCACAAAAAACTTTATAAGATGCCATTTCTTTTTTGAGTTTATTACTCATAGGAACAGCTACCTGTTTTCTCTTTTTCCCAAAAACACTGATTGTTTGATGTACAAAATTAATATTCGACCACTTTAAAGTAGCAATTTCTGATCTACGAATACCTGTTGAAATTAATGTGATAACCAAATGTCTATTTCTAATGCCAACAAATTGATTTTTCCTCGTATATCTTTCGTAATACCTGATAACTTTCATGATTTGCTCGTCTGTGGGAATTGGGATGTTAATATCATCCTTGATTTGTTTTACTTTCTTCATTGGATTTTCCGATTCAGATATTATTTCTTCCTCAATGAGATAGTTGAAGAATGTCTTTAATGATCTGATTTTATTATTGGTTGTGCTAATCTTGTTTTTTTTGTCTTCCCGTATGTAGTGTAGGTAAGATTTCACAATAGTTCTTTTAACATCATTTACATTTAATACTTGATTGCTCAAACAGTATTCATTAAACTCTGTTAGATTTGTTTTGTACATTTTTATTGTGTAATTGGATAAATTTTTAAATTGTTTTTCTTGTAGGAATTCTGCTACGCAAAATTTGAGCAACAAAAAAGACCACACCCTTCCAATGAGTTATTTAACCCATGAAAAAGAATGTGGTCTAAAAATAATACTCTAGTTTTCTAGAGACCATAATATTAAAATCCTCTAAAACCCTTGATACATCAACCTTTTCTAGGTGGTCTCGGTCCCCAATATTGATACAAGTCTGTTCTAATGAAACCATTAAATAGTTTTCGCTTTTTCGTCGCTTTCTTTCCGTAAAAATTTTCAAAGCCTTCATGTGAGGTCATAATGTAGATGGACCAAGTATCGAGCTTTCCTAGAGCATGTCCCATATCCTGATACATTTTTTCCACTTGCTTCTGATCTCCAAGACGTTCCCCATAAGGCGGGTTTCCGATAATAACGCCATAATTTTTATCAGAATGAAAGTCCTTCACTTGCATTTGTTTGAATTGGATTAAATCACCCAATCCAGCTTCAAATGCATTTGTTTTAGATATTTCAATCATACGATGGTCAATATCAGTACCAACTATTTCGAGAGGCTGATCATAATTAGCTAAATCTTCCGCTTCCATTCGTGCTTCTTCCCAAACATTTTCACTGATCCACGGCCATTCTTCTGAAAGAAACTCCCTGTTGAAACCAGGAGCTATATTTTGACCAATTAGTGCTGCCTCAATTGGAATCGTACCCGAACCACAAAATGGATCAACAAATGGTCGATCTGGATTCCAAACGGTTAATTGTACTAGTGCTGCTGCTAATGTTTCTTTTAATGGAGCTTCCCCTTGTTCCGCTCGATACCCTCTTTTATGAAGCCCAGCACCGCTTGTATCCAGAGTAATACTAGCAATATCTTTATGTAAAGCAACTTCAATTTTAAAGATTGCACCCGTTTCATCCAACCAATTAGATACTCTGTAGGATGTTTTTAATTTTTCAACAATGGCTTTTTTTACAATGGACTGACAGTCTGACACACTAAATAACTTAGACTTCACCGATTTTCCTTGAACTGGAAATTGGGCGTCAACCGGAAGATATTTTTCCCATTGAATGGCTTTTGTTCCTTCAAATAATTGATCAAATGTTAAGGCTTTAAACTCTCCAACCAGAATTTTCACACGGTCAGCAGTTCGGAGCCAAAGATTTGCTCTTGCAATGGCTTTCTCATCACCTTGAAAAATCACCTTACCGTTATCTACGGTACATTCATATCCTAAATCTCTAACTTCTTTTGCCACAAGGGACTCTAACCCCATAGCAGCTGTCGCAATTAATGTATACTCTGCCATATTTTCACCTTTACTTTCTTCATACCTAAAAGTATTGCCGTAAATTAGAATATGTAAAATAATAAAAGCTCTCCTAAATATACAGGAGAGCGTACATTTCTATTTAATTCCCGTTAAAAGCGTTCTGTAAGCCATGTTTTGTACCTTCGTACTACAAGCGATAGGGATATCTCGTACTCCGGTGGTAATCATCTATCTACAAGAATCGAAATCCTTGTCCTTCTTTTCGTTCAATTCCTCCAAGAAGGTGCCCCTACCTAATTTGGGTTTCTCGCTCGTGGGGTTTACCTCGTTCCACCCTTGTCATTTCTTTCAAGGCTCCGTCACTGTGGCACTTTCAAGGTAGTAACACCATATCCATAGGACTTAGGTGCGTTCCCTGCCGTCACTCAAGATTCAACCTCGAGTGCCCTAGCTTATGAATTGGCTAGGCACGAACACTACGGGCATCTCAGCACCGTGCGAGCATGGACTTTCCTCTACAACAAACGTTGCAGCGATTACCTAAACGCTATTAACATTGTATCCAAAATACAATTATAGATGAACGGAATTAAATTTTCAAGTAGTACTTTTCACCAGTTTTGGCATCATTCGTATAATTTACTACCAAATACGTGCTTTTCAAGATTAGATAGTCTTTTCAAGATATCAAAGTTCGTCGTACCAGTCTGTTGAGATGGAGTTCTTCTTCCTGCTTCCTCAACCTGCTTTTTCAACCTTAGATTTTCTTGCTGAAGATCTTCAATTGCTTGATGAAATGTTTCATAATCTTTTATAATCAAATCTAAGAACTTATCTACATCTTCTGGTTTATACCCACGCATGCCTGATTTAAATTCTTTTTCTAAAATATCTTTAGCCGTTAATTTTACTTTATCTGATATCATATTTTCACCTCAGAGTTTCACCTTACATCAATTATTATTTTTTCAAAAAACATGATGTTTGTCAATTATCATTCAAGTAATATTCTTCCAATAAACGTTGTTGTTCTTCTTCTGCAATAAATTGCAAATCCATAAATGTAATTTGGCGTATTTCTAAGGAGTGGTTTTCTTGATAGGCTTTAGCCCCTTCATATAAATATTTAGGTGATCCTTCATTTTCTTCGTCATAAAGGATAAGAAGTGCATCACTTTTATGTAACAATAGTTGATTTTTATTACGAAATTGCTGGGGGTTGTTATAAGGTTCCTTAGAAATACTATCCACAAATTCAGCTTGAGACAGAATCATTTCATACAATTCTTTATTATTTTCATTCCAATTTTCTTCTTGATTTAAAAACGGGGTAAGTACAGCCAGTTTTATGTTAGGGTAATCTGTTTGTAAAGCGAAAACCACTTCTGCTGCCCAAAGCTCAACCCCTAATTGCCCGCTAATCACGACCCACTCTAGCCCTTCTTCAGCAAAAGAAGTTAATTCTTTTTCTAAAGCTTTTTTTATAAATCCTATTGCAGGATCGTCTTGTTTAAAAAGTCCAAGTTCATGTTGCTTATAGCCGGAAACTGTAACTACCGAGGTCATTTTCAAACCTCCTTCCTAAGCTATATTATCTTTATATTAATGAATCTAATCAAATAAAACAAGAGGTGACGCTAAAGAAAGCTTCACCACAAGACTTTATCAATATAAAAGAATCTACTAATATATTGAATTTGCAGCCAAAGCATTTACCTTCTGTCAACCTCTTGTTGTATTTTATTTACTCAATATAAACCTACATCCTATATTGTCTATTATCTGCCATATGGGCCGAATCCAGGGCCTCCTGGTCCAAATCCTGGTCCACCTGGTCCTGGACCAAATCCTGGTCCTCCCGGGCCTGGGCCAAAACCAGGGCCTCCTTGACCTCCACCGCAATTAAACTGTTGATGTGAAGCTGAATCTACCATTGATTGTGTTTGTGGGAAATAGTGTTTATGCTGAAACATCTGGTTATTCACAATAGTTGTATGCACTGGATGAATATGTGGTACTTCAAAGACGCTGTTCACATGTTGTACACAGCATTTTTTCGGATGAACTACCGCTGGTAAAACATTGTTAGGTCTGCATTTCATATTATTTTCTCCTTCCATCTATCTATATTTTTACTTCAATATCAGCCTATGATGGAAGTCCATAACATGTACTAATGCAAATACCTATTTTTTCTATTTTGGCCTTGGTCAAATTTATTGTAATGTAAGGAATGTGCCTCTCATATTAGAAAAAACAAATGCCGTTAAACCTATAACAACAAAAAAAAGGATTAAAATCGCTCTATTCATGCTTATATCCGCCCTAACTTTCAATCTAGAATTAATTTCAACACAATTCTACATTTTACAACCTTTAACCCTAACACTCAATAGATTTCTCCTAATTTTATGAAGTAATTTGTCAATATTTATTCTGATATTACGATTACATTACGGAACCCGTCGAAAAATGCGCTTCCCCGGGAAATGTATCTTTACTTCGATAATTTTCGATTTAACCTATTGAGCCGATATACGATCTTTTCTCTTGAAATATGGTCATTTTCAGTTAAAGTGTTGTATGCCTCATTAGTAAAAATGATTGCTTTCTCATAATCATTATAATAATGTTCATACACTTTTGCTAACTCTATAAGGGTGTTCATTTTTATAGAAAGGTCCTTCGTTTCTTGATATATTTTATCCCATAAAGCAATCGCCTCATCAAAAGCCTGTTCCTTTTTATAGTGTAAAGCTAAGGCATAACTTGCAAAGTTTTTTTCTTCCCCTTCAGAATCCATTACTTTCTTATAGTGCTGAATGGCAAATTTGCCTTCCCCAACATAATCAAACCATTTTCCTACGAGCCATTTTTCCTTGTTCGTTTGATTACGATCAAGCCCGAGAATTTGAAGAGAAAGATGTGTATATAGGGTAATTAGAGATAGAATATCAAGTTCGTTATGAGACATAACCTTTAACAAGCCTTCCGGATCCTTTCTCTCGACGAAGTCAAAATAAATCATGGGGGCTAAATAGCCCGGGACATCATCTTTACGATGAAAATGAAGAATTTCCTTCTCAACATTTGTTAATTTAACTGACTCTAATTCGTCCTTCCACATTCTTCTCGCAGCATGGTACAAGTCAAAATGTCCAAATGACGGGAGCTTTGGGACATGCTCACGTATAAGGGTATGTCTGGTTTTCACCTGTGGCCAATCAAATGCTTTACCATTGTATGTAACCAGAGTTGTATAATCGATATTTTCTAAAAAACTATAATAAAGAGGGATTTCATTTCCAGGGCTCGGTAATAAATGTTGTTTAAGTATTACTTCATTGTCTTTAAATTGAGCATACCCTAACAAGAAAATCGTGTTACCAGCCCCTCCTCCTAGTCCCGTAGTTTCTGTATCAAAGAAAAAAACTTGAGAAGGATTAAGTCCTTTTGCTGATAGTGGATGTGTCCCTTCAAATGTCTGCCATTTTTCTACGACATTTAAAAAATCATTAAAGGAATATCTCCCATGGCACTCCTCAATCGGATAACGAACTTCTCTTATTAAACAATAATCATCCTCTAAAAAATAGGGACGGACATTTGCTTCCGCCCATACCTTTTCATTTGGGATGTCTATGTTCTTGCTATTAATTATATCTGGGGCAGCAGCATCTTCCCTGACAATATGCTTTTTCATGCGATTTAGCTTGCTCTTTATTGACATGTTTCTCCCCTTCTTTCCAACTGAGCAAGAAATAAATCAAATAATTTTAATGTATCTCTTTTTGAGTTCGCTGAAGTATTATCCGTTCCAATGCAAGATGGACAACCATTCTCACACAGACAATTGATCACCATTGACTTTGATTCAATAAGGATCTCTACTATTTGCTCGTAAACTTTTTCACTTAATCCAACCCCTCCAGGGTAACGGTCGTAAATAAAAATCGTTGGTTTATCATTATGTGCTGCCTTAACCTGCGGAACAACAAAAATATCACTTGGATCACACATGACAAATAATGGAATAATTCCTTTTAAACCATGGGAAAGGCCGATTAATGCTTGTTCCAATCGATCTTGTGATATAAAATCATCGTTCTTTAATGAGACCCAGGAAGAATTTGTATGGAGTTCTTCTTCAGGTAGGTGAATAGGACCTGAACCGATATTTTCATGTGTATCAAATTTAATTTTCTTAAAAATAGTTGCCATGGCAATAACGGAAACGTCTCCATATCCAATATCCACCATATGGAAAGTTCTCTCTTTATCCACTTCTAAAACATTTAGCTTAACAGCAAGGTTCGCATCGGTAAAATAATCAACATCCACTTCGCGAACGAACGCTTTCTTTTCTTCCCAATCGAGCTTTTCAACCTGAAACTGAACTCCTTGATGAAGATATATAGCTTCATCATGTAGTAGGGTCATGGCAGAGAAACGATCCATTTCTCCAATCACCTTCACATTTGCTATATCACTTTGGTCGATAATGATGACATTTTCTTGAGATGCTGAGCGCAAGCTAATATTGTGAGCTGGAAAAGAATCATTCATCCAATACCACTTGTTTCCATTCTTATGAAGAACACTTTCTTCAACAAGAAACTCTAGAATATCTTCTATTGCTAGAGAACCAAATTGATCCCCCTCTTTGAAAGGCAATTCATAGGCAGCACATTTGAGATGATCAATTAAAATGATAAGATTATCTGGATTAATCCGCGCTGTTTCTGGAGTCTGTTCAAAAAAGTATTGCGGATGGTCCACTATATATTGATCGAGAGGATTTGAACTTGCCACCATAATAACGAGAGATTCTCCGTGTCGCCTGCCAGCTCTACCAGCCTGCTGCCATGCACTTGCAATTGTTCCGGGATAACCTGTCATAATACAAACTTGCAGCTGTCCGATATCTACGCCAAGTTCCAACGCATTTGTACTAACGACTCCATAAATTTCTCCATTGCGTAGTCCCTTTTCAATCTCACGTCTTTGAGTTGGGAGGTAGCCTCCACGATAACCTCTTATCGATTTTGGTCCTAATTGTTTTTGGACCAGTTCCTGAAGATACGTTAATATGATCTCTACTCTCACGCGACTTCTAGCAAAGACAATGGTTTGAATCTTATTTTTCAAAAGCTCCCCAGCAATATTTCGTACTTCAAGTGTGGCACTTCTTCTAATATTTAAAGGTTTATTGACAATAGGAGGATTATAAAAAACAAAATGTTTCTTACCACTTGGTGCACCATTACGGTCGATTAGACGCATGGAGGAATTCGTTAATGATTCTGCTAGCTCTTTTGGATTGGCAATTGTTGCTGATGTACAAATAAAAATGGGATCACTTCCATAAAAACTGCAAATCCTTTTCAATCTACGGATCACATTACTAACATGACTTCCGAATACTCCCCTGTATATATGTAACTCATCAATGACTACATATTTTAAATTTTCAAATAACGAAACCCACTTTGTATGGTGAGGAAGAATGGCAGAATGGAGCATATCCGGGTTCGTAATAACAATTTGTCCTGCCTTCCTAACCTTTTGTCGAATATTGGAAGATGTGTCACCATCATATGTGTAACTATTAATCCCTACGCCTGCCTCCTGAATGATCTCATTTAATTCACTCTTTTGATCTTGTGCTAACGCTTTTGTTGGAAAAATGTACAATGCTCGTGTCGCTGGATCTTCTGTGATACTTTGTAAAACAGGTAAGTTGTAGCATAAAGTTTTTCCAGAAGCTGTCGGGGTAACCGCTGTAAAATTCTTACCATGCATCGCACTATCAAATGCCTCTCTCTGATGGCTATATAGTTGTTGAATCCCTTTTTTGTTAAGGGCTTCTTTTAATTTGGGATGAATTGTTTCTGGCATGTCCACATTGATGGCTTTCTTTTCGCCAATTGTGTGCCAATGAACAATTTGTTTTTTGAAATTTGGATCAGTTTGTAAAAGGTTGATTGTTTCTTGCAAGGTTCGTTTTTGAAACATCTCTTTTTCACCTCCCCTTTATTCTACCGAATAAACGTTCGAATAAAAAGAGAAAAGTGGCTAATGTAAAAAGTGGTAGGCATACACTGCTTGTCTATATACAGTAAGATTTCTTTGGGAAATTATTCTATATAGAAATGTGTGATTCCATCCACTCGATTTAAGCTAGCCACTCAGAGTCGATAACTATTTATTTGGCAAAATTCTTAATCTCTAATGCTAATATTTCTGGCTCCTCTACCATTCCCATATGTCCTGAATTCTCCAATAGAACTTCTGTAATCATAGGGCCATTATTTGTAAACGTTTTGTTGTTAGGGATCATTTCATCATGTTTTCCAGCTACTAATAAAACCGGGATATCACTGTTTGATACTACTTGTAATCGTTCGGCACGATTTCTCATTGCTTTTAATGACTCTTTCGCACCTACTGGATTTGTGTCATATCCAATTTCTTTTGCCAATTGGATTTCATCTTTTAAATCTTCTGTCCGATGTGGATTAAATAGTTTGTGTACAAGATCATCTATAAACGTGTGTAACCCTTGACTATTAATGGCATCAATCGCTTTTGTTCTATTTTCCTTTGCCTCAAATGTATCAGAGTAAGGAGTAGAGTGTATCAACCCAAACCCTTTTAACTTCTCAGGAAAAAGTTCTGCAAAGGCTAGTGTTACATATCCCCCAAGTGAATGCCCTAAAAGATACACATTATCTAATTGCTTTTGATCTAAAAAATAATTAATATCATTTGCCATACCTTCGATTGAAAAACCTGTTTCGATAACAGTTGATTTTCCATGACCTCTCAAATCAATCGTTATCACTCTGTGTGTATCTAAGAGGGGAACGATTTTATCCCAATATTTAGAGCTTCCACAGAATCCATGAAGGAGAATAATGGTTTTGCCCTCTCCTCTATCTTCATATGCAAGTTCATGATCTCCGACACGTTGTGTTTTCATATTCTCACACCCTTTTTAAAAATAGGTTACACTCTACAATTTCCTATTTTGTTCCTATTTAAACTAAGGACACTCACACAATTTATCACCACATTCATATACTATTACGAAATTGTCTGCCTGAAAGGAGAGAGCATGATGAGTGACAACACCCCAAAGAAACCTACTAAAAAAAACCCTTCTCCATTTGGAGATCTCATGAACTCGATGAATGATTTTTTTCATGAACGACCAGTAAAGGGCATTCTTCAAAGTATTGATGAGTTTTTTCAATCTCCTTTTCCTGGTGGTATGGGTGGATTTCCTGTTGAATTAGAAGAAAGTAGCTCTGAGCATATTGTTAAAGTACAGCTTCCGGGAGTTAAAAGAGATCAGATCAATATCGATGTATTTCAACAATATGTAACCATATCTGTAAAAAACACTAAGCTTTTCACCCAAGAAAATGAAGATAATAAAATCATTCAACGAAAGCAGTCCATGCAGAGAACGACAAGAACCATTCCATTGCCTAGTCTAATTGATGATCAAAATGCAAGTGCTTCATACGAAGACGGGCTCCTTGTATTGAAATTGCCCAAAATTCAAGGAAAAAAATTAAATTTAGAATAGCGGGTATTGCACCACTGCGAAAGATTTTTCATTTGTCACAGTGGTGTTTTTTTATTTAGGCTGTTTTTTATCAATGGTTTACTTTCACAAAATCTATAAATTAAAATGACAATCTTTTAGAAAAGAGCTTTTATTTAAACACTTGTAATCACCAAGAGGGCTGTCCAAAAACAAGGTTTGTGGAACCACAACCTCCAAATAGAAGAAATTCTTAAAGCATCTTCTATATTTAGAAGCACATGTGGTTCCGACCCCATTATGGAACAGCCCTTTCTACAATTTAAATATTCCCCCAAGACCTTTTACCATACTTGAAACTTGGTTAACCGCACTCATCATTTGTCCTGCAGTATTCATCATCTTATTAAAGTCAACTGAACCATCCTGAGACTTAAAGGAATTCATAACGGAACCAATCCCAGAGGATGTCTGTTTTTTCATAAAATTGGCTTTTGGATATGGGTTTGCAAAGTGTTGGTTGTTCTGATTCTGTTGAAATCCACCATTACTATATGGATCTATTTCTTCTGATTGAAGAGGATTCTGAAAATATTGCGGCTGCTGGTAATGTGCCTCGTGTTGTTGTTGAAAGGGCATCTGGTTAGAATAGGATTGGTTTGCTGGTGGTAGTGCCCCCTGCGGGAAGGGTTGATATCCTGGTGGTAATCCTTGGTGAAAATAGTTTGCTTCTTGAGGCGGCCTCCACATCATGTGTGGATTATTGTGATAATGAGGATTTCTCGTTATATATTGTCTATTTCTCATGAATCTTCCTCCTGACAAGAGAATTGCTACTTTATTCTATGAACAATATTAGAAATGGTGAAATGTCCTAATTGTTGACAAAACACCTTCCATAGAATTTGTCGGAAGTTACAATATTCTAACTTCTCAAACAGATAAAAATCTGTGTTAGTATAAATTTGTACGAACCATTTATAAAGGGGAGGCAATAGGATGAACTTGAAAACTCTTAAAGAAAACTTCTATGTAAAGAACCGCTACCACGCCGAAGACTTGCATGAATTATTATTATTTGTTAAAAAGAGTTACATCCGTAACGAAATATCCATCGGAGATTACCGAAGCCTTGTCAAAGAGCTAGAGACCTCTTCATTTGATAAGATAACTCCAACCTTATAATGGACTTTCCAGATTATCAGACCAACAACTATTTGAATCTTTAGAATTAAACATTAAGAGACTGACCAAACTGTCAGTCTCTATTTTTATATTTCCTCTAATACTGCATGTAAAACATAGTCTATTGACTGTATGTAACTTACAAATCGTTTATAGCTTGTTTCAGGGAAAAAAGCTTGTACAGAGACAAGCTCCAAATTCTCGATCGTGTGAATGACTTGTGGAAAGTGGATATATTTCGGCTTTTTTTCAATAATCCACTCTTTAACTGCTACCTCCCATAATTCTGATACTTTTTTTACCTTATCAGCAAAAGGTTTTACTTCTTTGTAAAAGTCTCCTTTTTCTCCAGTTTCTCTCGCCAATTGATAGCGTTCGGATAATTGTTTATTTAATAGAAGTAATTCTTCCGTTAAGGCTTTTAGTTCTTCCAAAAAGATTCCCCCTTATTGAGTAAAAGTTCATAAAGAATAGGGGCTGTCCAAAAAAGGTTCCGTAACCACTATGATTGTTCATATATAGAAGATATCAAAAGATCTCTTCTACATATTGAAGTTGTGGCTCCTGACACCTTGGATTTTGGATAGCCCCAAGGTTTAAAAAACAAAAAAGCAGCCTTTCAGCTACTAAAATTAATTTCTTATTTATTTTTATTTTAAGAGGTTTTATATCTTAATTCAAGATGTGTGAATGGAGGGTGAGGCTTTAATAATAAATGTTCCTTTTTTAAAGGGGCTCGTTCCATTTGATTTTCTAATTGAATCAGCTTTTGTTCTGCTAGCTTTATGCTTATATTTTGTGATTGAAGTCCTTTAGAAGCTTCCTCATTAGCTTTTTCTGTAATTTTGATTTCTAGTTGTTCTAGTTCCTTCTCTATTTCCGATAATATATTTAAAAGCTGGTCTTTCTGCATCATAAACCCTTCCTCCTTTTATTCTTCTTTGTTATCTAATATTCTCCCTCTATTTGTAACTCCCTTCCTCTTAGACAAAACTAGAATCTATTCGTCAAACAAAGTGCTTATTATACAAAAAGTCGTAGTCTTTTCGACACAAAAAAATAAGGGTATGAAAGTGTTAGACTAGTTAAACAATAATATTGGAGGTGCAGAAGATGACAAAACACAATAGTAAGCAACAGAAAAGAAATGAATCAAATACTTCACAAACAAAAGCTTCAAAAGGAAATCCTAAATTAGAGGGTCCAAATCGACCTTCGACCTAATAAATGCGAATGGGGTTGACCACTTACGGTCAGCCCCTTTTTCACCTGTTAAATAACCATTTATTCAGACAAATTAAAGAATGAAGCTGATATTGTTTATGGGTGTACCACTCGGTAAGTTCGATTTTATTTAATTGTGGGGGGTCTTCCAGCCAACTCGACCTTATACTACTTGACCAATCATTTTGCCAATGTCTATGGTGTTCAATAATAGGGAAAACCGCTCTTAAGATGGGGGTTTGTGAATTTGTATGATGGCTCATATACCTTTCATAATCCTTTCTTGAACCAGTTGGTTCTGTCTTCAAAGCAAACTGTAAAAAGTATGGAAATAATTCTCTCCGAAAGAGAATTCGATACAAGTTCTTCCCGAGAATGATTCTTTGATCTAATTTTCTAAAATTATGCACACTAGCCCCATAGAGATGCCCATTGACAGTTGGGAAAATACATGAGCTAAAATGGAGAAGGTCTTGAAATATAAAAAATTTTGAAGAAAAAACTCTCTTCTTATAAATTGGGTGCTCGATCACCGGCCTTTGAATGACATTTTGTTCATTTATAATTAATGAATGAACCAATCTTTTCTCATTTCTATCTCTCCAAAAATTTTCCCATTCTATTCTCATAAATTTAGACACAAAAAATTCACTTAATAAATGAAACATTTCTTTCTTCCTATACGTCGAATAATGGTAGATTAACAACTGTGGAAATACATCTTGAAAGATGAGCCAATTGGCTCGTTCATAAGTGAGAAAAAGTTGTTTTGTCATCTTTTCATCTAGAATCTCAGTAAACCAATTCCCTTTCAAGTCGCACATGTTCCACCCTGCGTTTCTTGAAACCATTGAAGCTAAAAAACTCCATTTTATTTCTGGATGAAGTAGGAAATACTTTTGATAAGCAATTGTTCTTGAGATATTATCCTGATTCTTTTCGAATGTAATGGAATTAATCTTGTCAATTAGTTCCGATATGGTGTTAATATGAGAGAAATCGGGTAAAAAACGTTGAAAAATGCCTTTTTTATTCATAAAACACTCTCCCATTTAATCTATAGGCATATGTTTGCGAGAAATGATACTTTTTATTCACCCATCCCCTTGACGTTTCTGATATGATATAGATTAGTTTGCGAGGTGGATAGAATGAATTTCCATTATCCAAATGGAAAAAAATTTAATGCTAGTACTCCCCCCATAAAAAAAACGAACAACACGAAACAGGTTTCATATAGCAATCGGGGGATGACACTTGAGGAGGATCTCAACGAAACCAATCAATATTATTTAACACATGGTATCGCTGTTATTCATAAAAAACCGACACCTGTACAAATTGTGGATGTACATTATCCGCAGCGAAGTGCTGCCGTCATTAAAGAAGCTTACTTTAAACAGCCTTCTACTACGGATTACAATGGTGTTTATCAAGGAAAATACATTGACTTTGAGGCAAAAGAGACAAGGAATAAGACATCCTTCCCTCTTCAAAATTTCCATGAACACCAAATTCACCATATGAAGCAAGTTTATGAGCAAAAAGGAATTGTTTTTGTTATACTACGTTTCTCAACTACTGAAGAGTTTTATTATCTGCCCTTTTCATCGCTTCTTGATTTTTGGGAACGAATGATTAAAGGTGGTCGTAAATCAATTACGAAAAGCGAAGTAGAACAAAACGGGTATAAAATCCCTATCGGGTTAAACCCAAGAATTGATTATTTAAATATTGTTCATCACGTATTTTTTGAATCTCAAAATAGATGATGATGTTGAAAGTGAGGAAATAATATGGCTGGTGAATTTAAATCACGTGAAGAAAAACGTAAGGCCCAGCAAACTAGTAAAAAAAATAAGCCAAAAGGTAAAGGAAAAAACCGTTCCTTATTCAAGAAGATCATTATTAGTTTGTTCCTTATAGGTATAGTAGGAATGCTAGCTGGTGCTGGATTATTTGCTTATTATGCTAGTAACGCACCAAAATTAAATGAAGAATTATTAAAAGACCCGATTGCATCTGATATTTATGATATGAATGGTGATCTCATAACAACTGTCGGTAAAGAAAAACGAGACTATGTAAATTACGATGATATCCCTTCTCTAATGGAAGACGCTATACTCGCAACGGAAGATAACCGTTTTTATAAGCACAATGGAATTGATTTAATCCGTCTGGGTGGTGCGGTCATTGCCAATATCACCCAAGGTTTTGGTTCTGAAGGGGCTAGTACCTTAACACAGCAGGTCATTAAACGTTCTTTCTTAAGTCCCGAGAAAACTTTAGAGAGAAAAGCTCAGGAAGCATGGCTTGCAATTAAACTTGAACAAGAGTACACGAAAGAAGAAATTTTTGAAATGTACTTTAATAAAGTCTATTTGTCTGATGGAATTCATGGCTTTGGTACCGCTGCTAAACATTACTTTGGTAAAGATTTAAAGGATCTTGAGTTACATGAAGCAGCATTGCTTGCGGGAATGCCTCAGAGTCCTAATAACTATAATCCATTTGAAGAACCTGAAAGAGCAAAGAAACGAAGAGATATTGTTCTTTCCCTTATGCACCAACATGAAAAAATTACAAAGGAAGAAATGAAAAAGGCACAAGATATGCCTGTTAAAGATAGCCTAATCCCAAAAGAAGAACGTGAAAAAGCAACAGGAGATAAATTTAGTGCATTTATTGACGCAGTCATTGATGAAGTCGATAAAATGGGTGACTATAATCTGTTTTCTGATGGATTAAAAGTATACACCACACTTGATCCCAATGCTCAAAAACGCGTAGAACAAATCTTAAATGGGGAAGCCATTGACTTTGAATATCCTACTCGTCATGAAGCCCCAATGCAGGCAGGAATTACGCTCATGGATACAAAATCAGGAGAAATTAGAGCGATTGGTGGTGGTCGTGAACGAGGTGAAGTGAAACGTGGCTTCAACTTTGCTATCGATAGTAAGCGTCAGCCTGGTTCGACTATAAAGCCACTTATTGATTACGCTCCTGCTATTGAATATCTTGATTGGTCTACTTATCATCAGATTAATGATGAGCCATATAAGTACTCTACTGGTCAGGAGATTGGGAACTGGGATGGGCAGTATAAAGGAAATATTTCTATACGCGAGGCACTATGGGACTCAAGAAACGTTCCAGCTGTCAAAACTCTGCAAGAGGTCGGTTTAGAAAAAGCTAAAGGATTTGTAGCAAATCTTGGATTGAATTTTGAGAATGTTTATGAGTCTTCTGCACTCGGAGGTATAAATCCTGGTGTCAACACAGTGCAAATGGCTGGGGCTTATGCTGCTTTTGGTAACAAGGGTGTATACAATAAACCGCATACCGTCAAGAAAATCGTTCTTCGTGACGGTGAAACAGAAGTGAAAAACACTGAAGAACCGCAAACTGCAATGAAGAGTTCTACAGCATATATGATTACAGATATGCTAAAAGATGTTATTTACAAATCTGGAGCAACTGGTACTTATGCTGCTGTCCCTGGTCTTCCTATGGCAGGAAAATCAGGAACTACAAACTATACAGACCAACAGAGGGAAGATTACGGTATCTCTAGTACAAGGGAAGCACCTGATTCATGGTTTGTCGGTTATACAACCAACTACACAGCTTCCGTATGGACTGGATATGAACAACCGAAATATTCCTTAAACCCTACTGAAAGAAGAATCGCTCAATATATTACTGCAGACATTATGAGTTACGTTCATGACGGAATCGAAACAGCTGATTTCGAAAAACCTGGTAATGTTGTAGAGTCACCAGTAGAAGTTGGAAGTTCTCCTGCTAAGCTTCCAAGTGACTATACACCAGAAGATAGAATTACTTATGAACTATTCTTAAAAGGTACAGCTCCTCAAAAGGTTTCTAAGGAATTCGATCGAGTTGAAGCGCCTACAGGATTAAATGCAAAATATGATAAAAAGGCAAATATAATCACATTGAAATGGGATTATAAAAAGGATAAAGATGTCCAATTTGAGGTATCTGCATCCATTAATGGCGGCGCGTCTCAAGTGTTAACGACTACAAAAGAAAAAGGTCTTAACATCGAGAATATTCAACCAGGAAGTCAATATAGTTTTGAAGTAGTTGCTATCTCAGGGGATCAACGAAGTGAACCAGCAACAACATCTATTGAAGTGAAAGACAAAGATAAAGATAAAGAAAAAGAAGACGAAAATGAGGGCAATGAAGAAGGTGAACCAGGTGAAGGTCCTCCTGGAAATGGCCAAGGTGATGGACCTGGTAACGGCAATGGACAAGGCAATAATGGAAATGGTCAAGGTAATGGCGGACCTGGCGGTGGTCAAGAAGGTGATGGCCAAGGCGGAGACACTGGAACTGGAACTGGAACCGGTGAAGAACCAGATGGCGGCACTGACGGTGGCCAAGATGGCGGCACAGGCGATGGAGGTACTACTCCCCCTCCTGAAGGAGGTACTGGTGATGAAGAGAATCCATTAATCAACCCATTCCAATAACACTTAAAAGAAGTTATAAGAAAGGCGTAACCTCGCAATGAGGTTACGCCTTCATTTTGGTTATTGCTAATGCTTTAGCATATTGTTTATACTGCTCCCCTATTAACTCGGACAATTGAATAAACGAATGATACATTTTGGGATTAGACAAAACAAAAGATAACCGTTCTTCAAGATTTACAGCTTTGGCCTGTAAACCTTTTATCTCTTCCTCCCAATCCTTCAACAGTACAGGTTTCTTATTACTCCAAAATAGTAGCATAAAAAATAATGCGATTCCTTTTTTCATGTGAAGCTCTACATCTTTTGATCTTATCGTATATAATTCTGTAAGAGTATGTCTAACAAGTTTCCACTCTTCCATCAATTTCATTATGAATGTTTCTGGATTCTCCCATGGTCTTTCTCCATTTTTACCATTGTAAAAGAGGATTTCATAATAGAAATAAGGATGGAAGAAGTCAATTGCCTCATCCAAAAATATTCGGCACTTAGAGAAAAACAATTGATTCCTTAGCTGATTCGGGATTTGAATCGAATTCATGTAGTAATCATGCTCCCTTTTTTCTTTTCATTCGTTTTTTTCCTTCACGACAAAGATCGAGTAATGGGCAAATTTCACATTGTGGGGACTGCGCCTTACAATGATACCTTCCGAAAAAAATGAGTTGATGATGGGTTTTAGACCATTTTTCTTTCGGAATTTTTCTCATTAACGTCCTTTCTACCTCTAATACGTTATCCTTCCAACGGCATATAGCCAGTCGCTTACTTACTCTTTCTACATGAGTATCAACAGCTAATGCAGGCTCTCCAAATGCTACAGACACGACAACATTGGCTGTTTTCCTTCCCACCCCGGGTAATTTTACTAACTCATCTCTTTCCCTCGGGACTTCTCCACCATATTCGGTTAAAAGCAGCTCACATAGCTTACGAATATTTTTTGCTTTATTTCGGTATAAACCAATCGAGCGGATATCCTCCTGTAATTCCTCTAATGATACAGCTAAATAGTCTTCAGGGGTCTTATATTTCTCAAACAAATTTTTGGTGACTTTATTTACAAGAGCATCTGTACATTGTGCAGACATTAAGACTGCAATGACTAATTCAAATGGGTTATTATGTCTCAATTCACAAAAAGCATCTGGAAACATTTTGTCTATTTCTTCTAGACAATAATTTATTTGATTTCTATTTAACAATCTTGCCTCTCCACCTTTTCAAAGGAATGAAAAAAGACTGACTACAAAAAAGATTGTAAATCAGTCCCATTATTTTTTATTGTTCAAGCCAATTGTAAAAAGGAACTGTCTTTTTCTTCGGTTCATTTGTTGCATTTTTTTGATACCCTTTTTGATATGGTCGGAATCTTTCACCATAACTTTTAGCTTGTTCCATCGTTTTAATTCCATTTTTCTTCCATTCAAATAAAATGCGATCAATATAGCGGAAATTTAATTTTCCGGAAATGACGGCTTCTCTTAAAGCAGATTTTATAATGACAGGATCGTGGTCATCTTGATCATGCCACATTGCCAATGTTTCACATTCAAGGGGAGAAAGTGGACGGCCGAACTCTTGCTCAAAACAGGTATATAAATCTGTCTCATTCTTAAGGGACTCTTCTATTTTATTCGTCTTCAATTCACTCATTAATATCTCTGTGAGTTTATTCCATAATGGGGCAAGAGTGTATTTTTCAAACAGTATACCGCTGCTTGAATGTCCTTCTTCAATTGAGATTAACTGGTGTTGAACCAGCTTTCTAAGTAGTACTGCACATTCTGTTCCTGTAAGATTCATCCGTTCCGAAAGTTCTTCTGGAGTAGGGAATTGGTTTCCTTTTTCTAAAAAACTGTAAACCTGTAATAGTAATACAAATTCTGTTTCTGATACTCCAAGCTTATGATAGTTTGATAAAAGAAGTTGTGGAATGCTGATTGTTCCTTCTTCCATCCATGATATTAATAAATTTTTTTCATCCATGACGCCTACACCTCATTAGTAAGTATATCATGTTGTCCTTCGAAAAAGACATGGATAGCGTTAATTTAAATAAAGTAAAACATTCCCTAATGGGAGTATATTTCATTCTAAGATTTTAGAATGTTACATATGAAAAGGGACCGTTCCGTCTGTTTGACGAAAAGTCCCTTATTGGTCATTATGGATATAAACGATTTAGTAGTCTAGGGAACGGAATCGTTTCACGGACATGCTCTACTCCGCTTATCCACGCTACTGTTCTTTCTAAGCCAAGACCAAAGCCTGAGTGTGGTACAGATCCGTATTGACGTAATTCCAGATACCATTTATATGCTTCTGGAGATAAGTCGTGTTCTTCAATTCTCTGCTTTAAAATGTCATGGTCATGAAGACGCTCAGAGCCACCAATAATTTCACCATATCCTTCTGGAGCAATTAAGTCCGCACATAGTACTACATCATCACGGTTTGGATCCGGCTGCATGTAGAAAGGCTTTAATGATGTTGGATAGTGAGTAATGAAAACTGGCATTTCATAGCTTTCTGCAATTGCTGTTTCATGTGGAGCTCCGAAGTCGTCTCCCCATTCAACATCATTAAATCCTTTTTCATGTAAGAATTTAATCGCATCATCATAGCTAATGCGTGGGAATGGCGCTTTAATTTTCTCAAGCTTAGACGTATCTCTTCCTAAACGCTCTAATTCAAGCTTACAGTTAGATAGAACGGATTGAACGATATAAGATACATACTCCTCTTGTACTTTTAAATTATCTTCAAACTCATAAAAAGCCATTTCTGGCTCAATCATCCAGAATTCAATCAGATGGCGACGAGTTTTAGACTTTTCTGCCCGGAAAGTTGGCCCAAATGAGAATACTTTCCCCAATGCCATTGCAGCTGCTTCCATATAAAGCTGTCCACTTTGAGAAAGGTAAGCATCTTCATCAAAGTACTTAGTAGCAAACAACTCTGTCGTACCCTCTGGTGCACTTCCTGTTAAAATAGGCGGATCAACTTTTACAAATCCTTCCTTATTAAAAAACTCATAGGTTGCACGTATAATTTCATTTCTTACTTTCATGACAGCATGCTGTCTGCGAGATCGTAACCATAAATGGCGGTGATCCATTAGGAACTCTGTCCCGTGTTCTTTCGGTGTAATCGGATAATCTACCGCCTCATGAATGACTTCAAGATTTTTAATCTGTAGTTCAAAGCCAAATGGAGAGCGAGTGTCTTCCTGTACGACACCTGTAACATAAACAGATGTTTCTTGAGTTAGACCTTTAGCTTTCTGAAAAATCTCTTCCTCAACTTCACTCTTTACTACAACACCTTGAATAAATCCAGTACCGTCACGAAGCTGTAAAAATGCAATTTTTCCGCTTGATCGTTTATTTGCTAACCATGCACCGATGGTTACTTCTTCTCCAACAAACTTGCTTACTTCTGTTATCGTTGTTTTCACTATTATTTCCCTCCAAAAATCGAAACAAGTCTTACTTATGTATTGCTTTTATTATACATATCCATTAACAGTGCCGCAATAGAGCAGGGTAAAAGCATCGGGCTGACCAATACTTTTGTAGTGAAGGTCAACCCCTATGCATAATTTTTTTATGAATGATTGTCAATTTTACTTTGAACAAATGAATGAATTCTTTCAATTGCTGACTCTAATAGATGAAGTGATGTCGCATATGATAAGCGAATATTATGTGGTGTGCCAAACCCTGATCCAGGAATTACTGCCACTTTTGCTTCTTCAAGTAACGCTTTTGCAAAGCTGTCTACACTGTCGTATCCGCAGAGTTTACTAGCTTCTTTTACATTTGGAAAAAGATAGAATGCACCTTGAGGTTTTAGACAGTTAAAACCTGGTATTGCATTCAATTTTTCAAATACAATATTCAATCGCTCCTCAAAGGCCTTTCTCATTGTCTCAACAGGTTCTTGTGTGCCCCTATATGCTGCTACAGCACCGTGTTGAGAGGTTGTTGTCGGATTAGATGTTGAATGGCTAGCTAAATTGGTCATAGCTTTAATGATCGATTCATCCCCTGCAGCATAGCCAATTCTCCATCCAGTCATACTATGGGATTTTGATACACCATTTATAATGATGGTTTGAGCTTTTAGTTCTTCTGAAATCTGTGCAATCGAGATATGTTGATGATCCCCATAAACTAGCTTCTCATATATTTCATCTGAAACGATAAGAATATTATGTTCAATACAAACTTGACCAAGTTCTTTAAGTTCTGTTTCAGAATAAAGCATACCCGTTGGATTACTTGGAGAATTAATGATGACTGCTTTTGTCGTTGGCGTAATCACTTCTTTTAATTGTTCAGGTGTAATTTTGTATGAATTATCTTCTTTTCCTTCAACGAATAGAGGAACACCACCAGCAAGCTTGACTTGTTCTGGGTAACTTACCCAATAAGGTGAAGGAATGATCACTTGATCACCTTCATTTAACAATACTTGAAATAATGTATAAAGTGCATGTTTAGCTCCACTTGTAACGATAATTTCACTGTTTTTATAGTCAATCCCTTGGTCAGACTTGAATTTATCAGCAATAGCTTCTTTTAATTCTTGTAGTCCTCCTGATGGAGTATACTTTGTATGCCCCTCTTGCATTGAATTGTACGCGCTTGAGATAATATGCTCAGGTGTATTGAAGTCTGGCTCTCCTGCTCCAAGACCAATTACATCTATGCCTTGTGATTTCATTTCTTTCGCTTTTGCTGTAATTGCTAAAGTAGTTGATGGTGTAAGTGCTTTAACTCTCTCTGCTAATGTCCATTTCATGTCATGTCCCCCACTCATTAAAGGTTTTCGATTTTTTTCCACCATTCTCCTGATTCAAAAAGAAGATAATAATAATTTAATTGATCTTTTTTATTAAGGTAGGTAATTTCCCAAACAGGTCCAACCTCTTCCATCCCTAATTTAACCGATAGAATTTCTTTAGGACTTTCTTCATTTTTTAGTTTATTAACTGCTTCTTCTTTTGAAATGCCATCTGCCCATTTTTGGGTAATAATATCACCCTTCTTTTTGTTTGGCACCCAAACAATGACTTTTTCTTTTTTATTATTTTCCCCTATTAATACAACATAGGATTTTGCACCATTGTATAATGATGCATTGTCTACTTTCGAAATTTCCCCTTGCGATTTCGCTAACGCTATTGCTTCTTCTGTTTTTTCATTGAATGGTGATCGAGCATCAACATAAACTTTTATAGATACTCCCATACCAACCAATAAAATAAAAACGATAATAAAGATTATTTTTTTCATCATTTATCACTCATTTATGTACGATATATTGTAAATACTGCTTGTTCTTTATCATCAGAATCTAAGGCAAGTCCAAACATTAAATCCTTTTCCTTTAATGTACGATTTAATGAATCAACTAATTTATACAAGTCAGAAGTATATTGAACACGAACAGTTGAAAGTACTTCAATCTTGCTTTCCATTTATTCTCCTCCTTTTACACAAATATTGCTATAAATATTCGGGTGATAAAGTGGCCAGAATACTACTACAGGAAACACCTAAACATCATTATAACAGTAATTTCGACTTAGTCCGAATAAAAATTTTCTAATTTGCACACATTCTTTTTGGGATGACCTTTTTCCATTTTTTTGATTAAGGTCATCCTTTTTTTATTTATTTTTCAGCAAATTGGGTTGCAAAAGGAGATACGCTTCCTTATATTGATTCGGTTCTTCTTCAATTGCATCATCATTTGGAAATGTGATGACCTCGTAGTTCAATGGATTAAATTTTATCGTTATCAGACCATGTTGACCTGTTAAGTAAACATCAATCCATGTTTCTTGCAGAAGTTCTAAAAACTCTGAATTAAGCATTCGCTGCTTAGACCGGTATAGAATTGCTGTCTGAGGATCAATATGTTTTAGAAGTTCTTCAGAAATAAAATTTGATTTATTATATATCGGGACTTTAACGATATTTACATCGCTTAATTTCTGATTAAGTAAATGAGATTGAACAGGTTTTGTGTACGAGGTTAGCCACAGGAATAAATGTTTATTGAAAGATATTTTAAAGTCTAAACCTTCTCCTGTATTGCCCCCATCATATATAACCTCTAATTGTAATTGATTACTCAATTTAACTTTGTCTTGTTCACTTAAAGGAATTGCATTTATATTATTTTGACCCTGGGTTTCTAAAAATGATTTCCCCATATAGACCTTGGATACCTTAAAGTCTTTTATGATTTCTGTAATGAATTCAGGGAAATATTCCCTTTTTTCCGTCACAATAATACCTTGTATATTATTAGCACCAAATTGTTTTAGGATTGAATATAGGTCCTTTTTATTTTCAGAAGGTCCTGTATTAATTAAATAATTAATACCTTCCGGTAAATGAAGGATGGCTATTTCACCTTTTTCTAAAGGTAAAAATGATAACCCATATTCATTTTCTTGTAAATTTAAGTCAATCTGAGGATCCGTTTCTCCGATGGCTGTGGCACTGCTAATTGACAGCAGAAAAAATAGGATAATTATAATCAGTTTTTTCATTATAACGCCTCCGAAAATACTTCTACATATAGAGTGCGTTAAACACTAAATATTATCATAAAAATCGCTTCACAGCCATTCCTCAATCCTTTGAAGAAGTTCCTCAAGATTCCCCTTCCTTACAGGCATGGATGGAATGGATTTCAAGAATGCTCTCCCATATCTTGTTGAGATAATTCTTTGGTCAAAAACGATCACTATCCCCCTATCACTACTTCTTCGAATTAAACGTCCCACTCCCTGCTTAAAGCGGATTACTGCCTCTGGAAGTGAGTACGAAGAAAAAGCGTTCTTACCTTCTTTTTTAAGACGATCACACTTAGATTGATTAATTGGCTCGTTTGGTGGCGAAAATGGCAGTCTAACCATAATTAAACAAGACAAATCCTCTCCAGGTATATCGACACCTTCCCAAAAACTATTCGTTCCAAAAAGGATAGCTTTATCGAATCGTTGAAAATTTTTCGTGAGTTTGGTACGGCTCCCACTCGATATCCCTTGTGCCATCAATACATAATCTTCTAGTAAACCACTGTCTTTCATAAGCTCATGAGTTTTTCTCAACATATCATAGGCAGTGAATAAAACGAGCATTCTTCCTTTTGTAGCTTGAGCAATCGCAATTAAATGAGCAGCAATCGCCTCTACATACTCATCTACAGAAACACTTTGGATCTCAGGAAGATCGTTTGTGATATATAGTGTTGAGTTTTTCTCATATTGAAAGGGAGAAGGAAGTTGCAATTGTTTAATATTATCCGTTGAGAGACCGATTTCTTCTAATAAATAGTTGAATGATGATTGAACGGTTAATGTAGCTGAAGTAATAACAGCACTCTCCACCTTTGAAAACAATCTCTCCTGTAGCGATTCCCCAACAGATATCGGCTGGGCCTGAATGATGAGACTGGTAGGTAGGGAGCGTAAATCACCTTCCATCCAAATCACTTGTTCATCTTGATTTTTTTTAAAAACAAGTTGAAATTGCTCCATTAATTGGGACCAATCCTTTAAAAAGCTATAAACTTCTTCAACCAGAGTCTTTTCTTGGTCTTCTAACTTTATATCCTTTTTCTTAATATGTTCTAAGCGTTCAAAAATGGCATTTTCAATCTTCTTCATATGTGAGCAAACTCGTTCTGTTGCAATTAATGCAGGTTGCCATGCTCTCCCTGACATTATTTCATCTGTGAGCCTTAATTGTATTTTCTGTACATCTTTTCTCTTCTTTGCGTGTTTCAGAAAAGTAGAAGCAAGGATATTTAAACACTCGTCTAATTCACGATAAAATTCGCCAATCATCATATCAAGCTCAAACGAATGAAGGTCTTGCTGAACATCATACTTTTCAAGTAATGTTTCAAGTTTATAGTAAAGTTGTTTATGATCTAAATTTCCCAGCTGACTTGTCGTAAATTTAACTGAAATATAGTCAAGCATCTTTCCAAAATGTTTTCTTGCCGCCTTCTCCAAATGATGTCCTTCATCTATTATCACTTGTTGGTAGGAAGGTAAAAGATTAGTATCAGATACCAAGTCGGTTAATAACATCGAATGATTGGTGATGATTAAATCTGCTTGATTCGATTGCTTCCGAGCATACAAATAAAAATCCCGGCTAATCCAAGGATCCTTTTCTTTTTGCAGATGCCATCCATCATGCTTGATTCGATTCCAAAAGAGCATTCCTCCACTTGTAAGATTTAGTTCATCGATATCACCCGTATTCGTCACCGTAAGCCATACAAGAATTTGCATCTTAGTTAAAACTACATCAAATTGTGATTCCTCTTCCCTCAAAGATTGTTCAAATTTAAATAAATTCAAATAATGATTTCTTCCTTTTAATAGGACGACATGAAAAGGAAAGTCGGTCATTTCCTGTAATTGTTTCACTTCTTTTTGAAGAAGTTGTTCTTGTAGTTGAACAGTATATGTACTTATAACAACGGGCATATTCATAGCTTTACTATAATAAAGTGCAGGAATTAAGTACCCTAAGGATTTTCCAACTCCGGTTCCTGCTTCAACAATAAGATGCTTTTTCCTAGAAAATGCATCATAAACCTCATCCATCATTTGAAATTGACTTTGTCGCCTCTCGTAGTTTGAAAATGCACGATGTAACAATTCTTCTTTATTAGTATCATCAGAAGGGTAAACCACTTCTTTTGTAAAAACACCGGAGTCCAATAGTTCTACTTTCTTCTTTAATGCGATTCCTCTATAGATTTCAATCGTTTCAGGTAATTCTTCAATATTTATTCTATTCTTTTCCACAATCCATCGTAGAAGTAATTCTAAATCACTTTTCAAATACTTGGCCAAAGGTTCTAACGTTTCAAGTGTAACTAAGGGAAGCTTTGACAAAACTTCAATAAAGTGTATGAGTAGAAGTGCGGTTACATATGCATCACTGTCCGCTTGATGTGGACGATCATGACTAAGTGTAAATCGATCAGCTAATTCCGTTAGTTTATAACTTTCTGCAGTGGGATAACTAATCTTCGCTAGTTCAACCGTATCAACTTTCGGACCGTAAAATCCATTGTATCCTGCTTCTTCAAGTTCAGACTGTAAAAAGCCTAAATCAAAATCGACATTATGGGCAACAAATACTGCACCATCTAATATTTCCAATACCGTTGGAGCGATTTCTTCAAATGAAGGGGCTCCTTCTACCATTTCATCATTAATACCTGTTAGTTCTTCGATAAAGGTAGGAATAGTTATTTCAGGGTTAATAAAGGTTGTGTATTGGCCAACAATCTTCCCCTTTTCTATCGTAACCGCTGATAATTGTATAATTCGATCTCCTCTTTTAGGAGAGTTACCAGTTGTTTCAAGGTCCACCACGACCATCTTTTGAGAAATCATATTATCACTCTGCCTTTTACATAAAACATGAATGTGGATAAGAAAAGCGGAGGCGCCTCGAACAGCTCCGACAAGCATAAGGCGAGTCACCAAGGAAGGGTGCCTTTTCCCTTCCTTGGTGGCTTGACTTATGTCTCGAGGAGCTAGGCGCCGGAGCTAGACACCAGAAAAGCGGAGGCGCCTCGATCGAATGATGAAAGGCTAAATTACCCCTAAAGGATAGCCTCATGCGTTTCCGTACCCGATAAATTCAATAAAAAAGAACATTTTCTTCTCTTGCAAGTTTATCATATTTTGAGAAGGATATGGTAGGGAGGGTTAAAGGTCCAAAAAAGAGAAATAGACCTGCCATTTTATCAATCATTCTAATGGTGGCAGGTCCGAATGTTGGTTACTCTTTATTAATATCGGCTGTTTTCGCATAGATTGTTGCTTTTCGAACAAGAATTGAAACCCGTAATGATTAAGGTTTCAGGGCATCTTTTCGTCAAAGCAATAAATGGTTCACTAGTATTGAATGTTTTAACATGTTTATAATTGACCATTAGAAACAAAGTTTACGAAAAGAGCCTTATTAATAAATTGTAGCTGCTGGTTCTATTCCAAGCATTTCTGAAACTCTATTATTTTCATCCATAATCGCAACTTTCGGAATGTGAATTCGAGCATCTTCTTCAGACATCATTTTATAAGAGATGATAATGACTACATCCCCCTCTTGAACGAGCCTTGCAGCTGCACCATTCAAACAAATGACTCCACTTCCACGTTCCCCTGGGATGATATACGTCTCAAGTCGAGCACCGTTATTATTATTAACGATTTGGACCTTTTCATTCGGTACCATATCAACTGCGTCTAATATATCCTCATCGATGGTAATACTACCTACATAATTCAAGTTTGCTTCTGTCACCTTTGCCCTATGAATTTTTCCAGTCATCATTGTTCTAAACATTCGATTTGTCCTCCTGTATTAACCTAAATCCACAATAATATTGTCAATAAGTCTCGCCTTCTCAAATTGTACCGCTACAGCAATTAGTATTTCACCTGTTAACTGTTCGAGTTGGGTAAGCTCGGGGAAAGTATAAGCCTCTACATATTCAACTATTCCAGAAGTATGATCATTAATACTTTGTTTTAGTTCTTGTAGTATACTCCTAAGATCCCCCTCTCTATCGGATAATTTTCTTGCTGCTTTAGAGAGTGAATGATATATTTCAGGTGCCTCGATTCTTTCTTGATCACTTAAATAAACGTTTCTTGAACTCTTTGCAAGGCCATCCCGCTCCCTTACAGTAGGAACTCGAACAATTTCGACAGGGAAGAAGAAATCCTCAACAAGCCCTTCAACTACAGCCACTTGCTGTGCATCTTTTAATCCAAAATAAACAGCATCAGGCTCAATGATATGAAATAACTTTGCCAATACTGTCACGACTCCATCAAAATGACCTTCTCTTTTTTTTCCACATAAAACGTTGACTCGTTCTTTTACTGTTAAGTGGACAGAAAGTGACCTAGGATAAATATCATCTATCTCAGGAATAAATAAAACATCTACACCGTTATTTTGTGCTAGTTCACGATCACGAACCTGATCTCTTGGGTATCGTTCAAAATCTTCATTTGGTCCAAATTGTAAAGGGTTCACAAAGATACTCATAACAACCAGATCATTTTCCGTTTTTGCTCTATCTACTAAGGATAAATGACCTTCATGTAAAAATCCCATTGTCGGAACAAATCCGATTTTTTTCCCTTCAGAATTTTTGTTTTTAAGAAATTCTTTTATTTCAAATACATTTTTAAAAACGATCACTTAACTTTTCCTCCGTACAATGATGATAATTCATCTTCCTTCATCGTGAATGTATGTTCTTGTTGAGGGAATTGCCCGTCTTTTACTTCTTGAATATAAGCTTCTATTGAATTAAGAGTGATTTCATTTACATCACTATATTTTTTCACAAACTTCGGTACCCGTTCGACACCATAGGAAATTAAATCATGGTAAACAAGGACCTGACCATCAGTGTCACTTCCAGCCCCTATACCTATCGTTGGAATCGTTAAATTTTTGGAAACTTCTTTTGCAATTTGTCTTGGGATACATTCAAGAACAAGAGCAAAGGCACCGGCTTTTTCGCATCTTTTTGCGTCTTCCATTAACATTTGAGCGGCTTCTGCCGTTTTCCCTTGAACTTTGTAGCCACCTAATACATTAACTGTTTGTGGAGTGAGGCCCAAATGAGCCATTACAGGGATCCCCGCCTCCGTCAAAGCTGTAATTTTATCAATGACTTTGCCTCCGCCTTCAACTTTGACAGCATGTGCCCCGCCTTCTTGAACTAATCTTGCAGCAGATTTCAAGGTTTCATCTACTGAAAGATGATAGGTCATAAATGGCATATCAGTAATGATGAAAGTTTTAGCAGTTCCTCTTTTTACTGCTTTTGTATGATGAATCATATCTTCGATTGTTACTGGTACTGTAGAATCGTAGCCAAGAACTACCATCCCTAATGAGTCACCTACAAGAATGACATCGATGCCCGCTTCTTCTGCTAGCTTTGCTGAAGGGTAATCATATGCTGTAATCATGCTAATTTTTGATCCATCAGCTTTCATCTTTATTAAATCACTTGTACTTTTCACTTTCTTTCCTCCTCTCGAATGATCAGAGGCGACGAAACAACGAAAAAAGTAGACATTTCATAATAAATCAAAAAGGGATCCCTCTTAAAATATGACAGAAGGATCCCATAACTTTAATTTATCGTTTCGACCCTCTGTCCCAGTCCATAAATGGATCAAGGCAGAATAGTAATAAAAAATCATATATAGTACTGTTTGGGTGCAGTTCCACAGATACTGCCCAATAAAATTATACCAAATAAAAAGAATGTTGGATAATACAAATTTACTGAATGGGTTCATTCACCTCTATATCAGCTGAATACACTTCATGAATTTGCCCAGAATGATCCTGAATCCTTAAAACCCCATCATCATTTATCCCTAGCGCTTTTCCTTTGATTTCACCTGTAATGGTTCTGGCAGTAATTTCTTTACCAATACTGATGGCATATCCTTCCCATAATAACTTGATGGGTGAGAAGCCTTCTTTCATATATATTTCATAATAAAGTTCAAGTTTTTCAAGGATTTTCTGAACTAGTTTCGAGCGGGGAATCATTTGCCCCTTCTCAATGGCTAGTGATGTGGCAATAGAATGTAGTTCTTCTGGGAAATCCTCCATCGTTTGATTAACATTTGTTCCCATCCCAATAATAATGGAATTGATTTTATCTGATTCTGCCTGTAGCTCTGTTAATATTCCCGTTACTTTCTTACCATTTAATAAAATATCGTTTGGCCATTTTATTTCAGGATGAAGATCCCAAACCTCTTCAATGGCTTGAACGACAGCAACTGCTGCAATGAGGGTAAATTGTGGCGCACGCTGGGGAGGTAGTTGGGGCTTTAAAATCAAACTCATCCAGATTCCTGTACGCTTGGATGAATGCCAGTTTCTCATCAATCGCCCTCTTCCCTCTGTTTGTTCATCAGCAATGACTAAAGTGCCTTCAGGTGCTCCATTCTGAGCATATTGATGTGCTAACTTTTGAGTAGAAGGAACCGATTCTTCGTAATAAATCGTCTGACCCAACGTTTTAGTATTCAGTCCCAAATGAATTTCATTTTGCGACACTCGATCAGGCGTATGCAGTATACGGTATCCTTTTTTCCGGACTGCGTCTAATTTAAATCCTTCTTTTCTAAGATCTTCGATATGTTTCCAAACGGCCGTTCTCGAGCAACCCACAATATCAGCTAATGCTTGTCCAGATAGAAAATCTCCATTCGCTTGCCTAAAGGCTTCTAATAATTTTTTTCTTATAGGTGATTGCAACTTATTAGCCACTCCCTTATTGAATTCTTATTATTTTCTACGGTTTGTTCCACTACTGCTTTCTCGATCTCCTGTAATAGTTCTTTCACCCAAGTACCACCTTTTTGGGACTTCCATCTCATAAGATCATGTCCCGTTACATCGATATCCTTAAGGCTTTTAATTGGCAGCTGTTCAAACATTTCTTTTAGAGTCAGAATTTCGCATTCTTGCTGTGAGATACGTTTCCCATCTATTGTTAGAAAAAGAATTTCAACATCACACGCTACTTCTATACCAGCCTTATATAATTCAAAATGATCCCACTGGAAATTCCCTCGATTTTGTAACGTATTGTAGACCTTCATTAAATAGTTAATTTTCTTCCTTGGAAGTTTCCAAGCTTTTAAAAAGTCTTGTAGCGATTCTTTTTTTAAATGAATGAGAATTAAAGCCCACATTTGTTGATTTGATAAAGAAGAAATTGAATAGTCAGCACATTTTATAATCGCTTCTTTCGATGCCGTACACCCTGGTAAATAATGATACACCCCTGTAGAAATTAATAGTTTGAACGCTTTAGGCTTAAAGTTCCCTTCTAGGAGATTCTCAAATTCTGCTGTGATTCGTTCTACACTTATATGTTCTAATAAATGGGCATTCTCAGCCAATGAATGGATCGTTGCTGCTGACACATCAAAACCCAACTGACTAACAAACCGAATAGCTCTCATCATTCTTAACGCATCTTCATTAAAACGTTTATGTGCAGAACCGACTGTAGTAATAATCTTATTAGCTATATCCCTTTTTCCATGATAAGGATCAATTAAACTACCTTCTTTGTTCATTGCAATAGCGTTCATCGTAAAATCGCGACGCTCTAAATCTTCATCTAATGATCGAATGAAGGTAACTACATCTGGTCTCCTAAAATCCTTATATTCAGCTTCTGTTCGAAAAGTGGTAATTTCATACCCTTCCCCGTTATGGATGACTAGAATAGTACCATGTTCGATCCCAACGTCCACGGTTTTGGAGAAAATCGATTTAATCTCTTGTGGAAGAGCGGACGTAGCAATATCGACATCGTTAATTGGTCTATCCAATAAGTAATCTCGAACAGATCCACCTACAAAATAGGCTTCAAAATGAGCCCTTTCAATCTCTTTTAGGATTGGAAGGGCTTTTTGAAATTGTTTAGGGAGCAAAAAAATCACCTAACTTTCATTAATAAGATCATAATAGATTGCCTCATATTGTTCGACTATTTTTTTCGAATGGAATCTCTCTCTTGCAGTCTCAATAGCTCCATCTGATAGCTTTTTATATAATTTCTCATCAGATAAAATTGCTATAGCTTTTTTTGAAATTTCTTCTATATCTCCAAATGGACATATATACCCGTTCATACCATCAAAAATAACCTCAGGAATTCCCCCTACATTTGTTCCTATACATGGAACGCCACAAGCCATTGCTTCTAATGCCACGAGTCCAAAGCTTTCCTTTTCGGATAATAATAATTTTAGATCACTAATTGAGTAGAGTTCTTCCAGGTTATCTTGCTTCCCTAGTAATAGAACTCGATCTTCAATTCCAAGTTCTTTAACAAGTTGACATATGAGTGTTTTCTCTGGACCATCGCCAACTAATAATAACTTAGCGGGTAGATGATCTTGTATATTTTTGAATGTTTTAACTACATCCTGTACCCTTTTGACACCTCTAAAGTTTGATACATGAATAATGACTTTTTCATCTTCAAGTATGAGATACTCTTTTCGTAAGTGGGAAGAATCCACATAATGATATTCTCTCTCATCAATGAAATTATAAACCGTATGTATATCCTTATCGGGTTTGATTAAATCATAGGTTTGCTTAATAAGAGCATCGGATACAGCCGTTACATAATCAGACTTCTCAATTCCAAAACGAATGGCCCCTGTTAAGGATGGATCGTATCCTAACACCGTTATATCTGTACCGTGAAGGGTAGTAACAATCTTCACATCAGTACCAGCAATTTGCTTTCCGAGAATAGCGCAAACTGCATGGGGAATCGCATAATGAACATGTAATAGGTCAAGTTCTTCTCTCTTGACAACTTCCGCCATTTTATTTGCAAGGGCAATATCATATGGCGGATATTGAAAAACAGAATATTGATTTACTTCAACCTGATGGAAATAGATATTATGATACATTTTATTTAATCTAAAGGGGATGCTTGAGGTAATGAAATGGATCTCATGACCACGTTCTGCCAATAGTTTACCGAGTTCTGTTGCTACCACCCCAGATCCGCCAACAGTAGGGTAACATGTAATGCCTATTTTTAATTTCATTATCAATCTCCTAACAGGTCTTCTTTAAGTATAAGTGTTTTATGTGTAAAGAAGCCTTCTGCATACTTAATTCCGGCATCCTTCCCCATCAACCGATCCCTTGCTTCTACTGATTCAATATATCCCTCTGTTAGCGGTGTGACAACTCCTGTCATTCCCATTTCAAATTGGCTTTCATAAGCTTTTAAAGCATTTAATTTCACACTTGACTGCTCTGAAATGTCGATTAAAAAGTCAGGGTGATGAAAACCATTAATCATATAGAAATATAAATTATTAGGTTTGTGTGACTGGTTTACTGGCTGATACTTTCGAATTCCAGCGGAAAAGAAGGCTTCTCGAATAAGCCGGGATGCATTTCCGTGGTCAGGATGACGATCTTTTTCATATGGCGCAAACATCACTCTCGGACGGTACTTGCGAATAACCTTTACAACCTTTTGGATATTCACTTCAGTCAGAAAAAGCCCGCGATCTGGGATATCCAATGTTATTCTTTCATGTACCCCTAATTGTTTGGAAGCATTTTTGGCTTCCTTCATTCTTAATTCAACGGTCCCGTTTGAAGAAAGTTCTGCATGTGTCAGATCACAGATGACAATCTTCTTTCCAGTTGAGCTATATTTTGCAATACTTCCGCCCATTCCAATTTCAACATCATCCGCATGGGCACCAAATGCTAGGATATCTATACCGTATTCAGTCAATGTTCTTCTTTCCTTTCATTCTTTATTGCTGAGGAACGGTTCTCAATTTCGCCTCTCTCAAGTGCTTTCACAAGTATTTCTGCCGTCCCATTATTAGTAGCCAGTGGGACAGAATAAACATCACAAAGGCGTATTAGTGCTGAAACATCTGGTTCATGAGGCTGTGCTGTAAGTGGATCTCGGAAAAATAATATTAAGTCCATTTTATGATTTGCAATAAATGCACCAATTTCTTGATCACCACCAAGGGGTCCTGACTGAAAACGATGGACCTCTAGACCCGTTTCGTCTATTATTCTCTGACCTGTTGTCCCTGTTGCAAATAATTGATATTTTGAAAAAATCGTTTTATAATTCTGAACGAATCGAATAAGATTATCCTTTTTCTTATCATGGGCGATTAGGGCAATATTCATCTTAAGCCCTCCTTCTTTAGTCTAGAATATTTTCCAAACCATAAACGAGTGTGTCTAAATTCATAATTGTGTCCACACATACTTTAACACCAGACATAAATGAGGCACGATGATAAGAATCATGTCGAACCGTTAACGTTTGTCCGTCAGCTCCAAACATGACCTGTTGATGAGCAATTAAACCCGGCAACCTAATACTGTGTATATGCATACCGTTATAGTCTGCCCCTCTTGCACCTCTTATTGTTTCAGTTTCACTTGGGTGGCCTTGTTTTTTCATATCTCGATTTTCTGAAATCATTTCAGCTGTTTTTACAGCTGTTCCAGATGGAGCGTCTAATTTTTGATCATGATGTAGTTCAATGATTTCCACATCATCAAAATACTTTGCTGCCATTTGAGAAAATTTCATCATTAATACTGCACCAATGGCAAAATTAGGGGAAATGATACATCCAATTCCTTTTTCTTCTGCCAGGGATTTTAGTTCATCAAGCTGTTCTTTAGTGAACCCAGTGGTTCCGACTACCGGCCTTACTCCCCATTCCAGTGAAGTTTTCGTATGTTTATAACCTACTTCAGGAGTCGTTAAGTCTATTAAAACATGGGGGGTTTGATATTGGAAGCATTCATCCATGTCGGTGAAAACAGGCACATCTACTCCAGTAAAGCCATCAAATTCACTTAATAATAATCCGTTATTCTTATGATCAATGACACTAATGAGCTCAAAGCTGTCTGTTTCTGTTACCAATTTTACAGCCTCTTTCCCCATTCTCCCTCTAGGTCCTGCTATCGTAACCTTAATTATTTCCATTTTCTTCTGCATCCTTTCTAGTCCAACGATTCTTATCTCTTGTGTTAAATTTATGCATGACCCGATTATGAGCGTCTTCCAAACTAATATTTAATGAATTAGCTAAACATGTAATCACAAACAGCATATCTCCCAGTTCTTCTTCTATCGTTTTTTCTTCTTCTGTTGATTTTTTAGGCTTTTCACCATAATAATGATTCACTTCTCTTGCTAATTCACCTAATTCTTCCGTTAATCTTGCCATCATAGCTAACGGACTAAAGTATCCCTCTTTAAACTGGCCTATGTATTGATCAACTTCTTCTTGCATTTCAGATAACGTTTTCGATTCTTTCATCCTACACACCTCGCTATTTTCTTATTCAATGTTAGCTAAATGAAGCCATTTTTACAAACAATTTAGACTACACCCATTAGATTAAATACTCATTTATTACAAGTAGTTAAAGTTTTTGCTGGGACAAAATTCCTATATTGCTACTTTCTTTCTATTCCTATATAATAACTCTGTCTACTTGTAGAAATGGAGGTCATCTTTGTGGTACTTGGATTAAAACTTAAAAATATCTTTTATATTCTACTAGGTTCAGCGATATTTGCTTTTGGACTCGTACACTTTAATATGCAGAATCAGTTAGCTGAAGGGGGCTTTACTGGAATTACCTTGCTACTTTATTTCATAGCCGGTATTGATCCCTCTTATTCCAATTTAGCTTTAAATATCCCTATTTTCATTATAGGTTGGAAGCTATTAGGTAGAAAAGCCTTCTTTTATACTCTTATTGGTACCATTAGTCTTTCAATTTATTTGTGGATATTCCAACGTTATCAGATGCACATTCCTTTAAAAGAAGACTTATTCCTTGCTGCTTTATTTGCTGGAGTTTTTATTGGGATTGGTCTTGGTATCATCTTTCGATACGGTGGAACAACAGGTGGGGTTGACATCATTGCACGTCTAGCACATAAATATATCGGCTGGAGTATGGGGAAGACAATGTTTATGTTTGATGCAGTTGTTATTGCTGCTTCACTTCTTACCTACTTAGACTATAAACAAGCTATGTATACATTAGTAGCTGTATTTATTGGTGCAAGAGTGATTGATTTCATGCAAGAGGGAGCATATGCAGCACGCGGGGCGATGGTTATATCAGAAAAACATGAAGAAATTGCTGATAAGATCTTAGAGCAGATGGATAGAGGAGTTACGGTACTCCGTGGACATGGTTCCTTCACAAAGCAAGATAGAGAAGTACTATATTGCGTTGTGGGAAAGAATGAAATTGTAAGATTAAAGAATATCATTACATCTATTGATCCCCATGCATTTGTATCTGTGACAGTTGTCCATGATGTACTTGGAGAAGGATTTACACTTGATGCTGAAAAGAATCCGATTATTGATTAGGTTAATCTTATAAAAAAAGAGGTTGACTCTTATATGGAGTCGACCTCTTTCCACTTTATTAATCGTCCCCTTGCATTCCTACATAGATAAGTACAAGGCGTAATAATTCAATAATCGCTACCGCTGCTGCTGCTACATATGTTAAAGCAGCTGCGTTTAAAACCTTCTTCGCATGTCTTTCCTCTTCATTGCGTATTAGACCAATGGATACAATTTGATCCATCGCTCTAGAAGATGCATTAAACTCAACAGGAAGAGTTATTAATTGAAACAGAACACCGGCTGCCATCAAAACAATTCCAAGTAGGAACATTTGAGACAGTGAAGTGAATATCCCAATTAAAATAAAAACCCAAGACAGATTAGAACCAATATTAGCTACTGGTACTAATGCATGACGGAAGCGAAGGAAACTGTAATCTTCTTGATCCTGAATAGCATGTCCTACTTCATGTGCTGCAACTGCTGCTCCAGCAACAGACGTTCCGTGATAATTATTAGGTGACAGCGCAACTGTTTTTGTTAAAGGATTATAATGATCACTTAGGAACCCTCTACCTTCAACAACTTTGACATGTTGTAACCCATTATCATCAAGAATCCTTCTTGCCATTTCACTACCCGTCATCCCTGATGTCGTGGCAACTCTAGAATACTTTTTAAATGTCTTCTTTACGTTGAGTTGTGCAATTATCGGAATCAGGGCAATAATAAGGAAGTAAATCAAAAATCCAGCCATTTTAAACCCCCATTATCTTTGTTGTTATTAAAAATTTTAGCTGTCCAATGAATAAATGTCAATCTTTAAGTCTTTCCGTCTTGTTCTCTTCTTCGCCTCTATATTTTTTCCAACCGACATAAGATAAAGTAAGTATGATAATACTTCCTGTTGAAATGATCACCCACCATAATGATGGATCTGCCTCATCTTCTGTCACACCATCAAATAGTTTTTCTAATTCTGTTTCAAGCTGAGATAATTCATTCATCGCATCGGTGCTTTCCATCATATCTTGTCGATAGCGATCAATGAATGTGATTCTTGCATCTAATTGTTGAACTTTCTCAACAGGGATATCAAGTTTAATACTCGGCTGGATAATATTATATTTATTTAAAAATGCATTCAAAGTATCATGGTAAGCTTCAGAATTCTTATTATGTGCAGCCTCTTTCACTTGCTGAAAGGCACTCATAATAGGATCTTCCATTTCTGTCCATAAAGGCTGATGTTGTGAAGAAAGGGCGTCCAACACTAAACGAAAGGTGGTAACTGAATTTACACGCTGTTCATTTGTGATAGAGGTATTGGTAACTGATTGTAAGGCGTCATCATGAGCAACCGTCAGGATTCTTAATTCATCCATAGAAAACATTTTTTCCTCTACTGTAACGTTTTCAAACTCTTCGGAAAAATATTCAAGAAGCATTTTCGCCTCTTCAAATCTTCCTACTTTAGTCATTTGAAGTGCCTCATCAGCGATTGAATCTAACCGAGACAATGGAGACTCTTGTGCAAATGTATATACTGGCAGGCAAAAGAATATTAGTAATAAGACAATGATTATTGATGTCCCTTTCATTTTCATACTTGTCCCCCCTAAAACTACTAATAGATTCTATGAAGAGGTGGACAAGAGTAGACCTATTAAATTATTTTGGGTCTACCTACTTCCAATAAAAATACCTATTGGAATGATGAAAATAAAGTGCGTCTTTTTACTTTGATTGAACACACAAAAGCAAGAAAGATCGAAAGAATACTTAGCCAATATGTAAAATACCCAATTTCACTAATGTAAAGACTAAGTTGAGAATATATCGGATACTGCATAAAGACGTAATCAATAATATCATTATGTAAAGTCCATATCGCAGCAATGATAATATGCCACCATTTCACCCTGTAAAATGGAGCATATAGAATCCCTTGTATGGCCATTGCTAAATGAGAAGCAATTAGCATGTAACCCTCCCAAGGCAGATAGCCCGTCACAATAAGTGTCAAGATATTCATGACAACAGCCCAGATTCCATATTTAAATAGCGTAATTATAGCTAATACTTCAAAGATCGGCCAATTCTTCCCAAGTAGAAAAGCGATTAAGACAAAGCAAAAAAACAAACTAGCTGTTGGACTGTCTGGAACAAATGGAAGAAAATAAATTTTTGTAATTTCAAGTTGAGGCATATACCAAATATACCCATAAATTGTACCAAATAGGTTTACAAGCAGCAATAGCCACAAAAAAGATTTATTTGTTAAAAAAGGATAAATAAAATTCATAGATTCACCTCTAATTAGAATAGAAGATGTATGTGGTATAAGAAAAAAAAGAGCCAACAAGATTGTTGGCTCTTTAGATGTGAATTATTCACTCTTTAAGTTTGCAACGAAATCTGCAAGCTTATCAAGTTCTTCATCAGAACCTTTAAATAAACCAGCAGGCATAGCAGGTGGTTTACCGTTTACGGCAATTTCTGCTATTTCTTCCTTACTTAATCCTGAATCAACTAGTGGTGGAGCAGCTCCTCCACCTTGGAGTGTATCACCATGACAGTTAATACATCCGTTTTCTTGATAGAGTTTGTAACCTTCAGATGCCTTATCAATTTCAACTTCTGCAACAATTTTACCTTGTTGTTCAGCTGCTTCCCAATCATGAGTTGCAACAGATTCCCAAGTTAAGAAAATGGTTCCCGCAAGAGCTAATAACATGAAACCAGTTGCAAATGGACGTTTTGTCGGGCGACGATGCGGCCCTCTGTCAATAAACGGAGCTAGTAACAATCCTCCAAATGCTAAACCAGGAATAATAAATGCACCTATAACATTATAAGGTCCAGATGCGTAGGTATACTTCAGTAATTGATAAAGAAATAAGAAATACCAGTCAGGTAATGGAATATATCCCGTATCCGTTGGATCGGCAATACGTTCTAACGGCGATGGATGAGCAACCGTTAAACATAGGTAACCGATTAAGAATACCGCTCCAACCAACCATTCTTTTAATAAGAAGTTTGGCCAGAAAGCTTCTGTTTTTCCAGGGTATTCCGAATAGTCTTTCGGAATATTCGGCTTACGTTCTGCTGGTATTCTTGAATCACCAACGAACTTCATCCCTTTTCCTCGATGCATTGCGTCCCCCTCCTTTGTAGTAAAGGTCTAAAACTAACATGAATATTCAACGTCTAGATCCTATAGTGGACCTGAAATACCTTGTTTACGAATCATAATAAAGTGAGCTCCCATTAGGCCAAGAAGTGCTGCAGGCAAGAAGAACACATGAATCGCAAAGAAACGAGTCAGTGTTTGTGCACCAACAATGTCAGCATCTCCTGCAAGGAGGATTTTCACCTGTTCACCAATAAATGGTGTTGCTCCAGCGATCTCTAAACCTACTTTAGTAGCGAATAGCGCTTTCATATCCCAAGGTAGTAAATAACCTGTGAAACCTAGACCAAGCATAACGAAGAAGATTAATACTCCAACAACCCAGTTTAATTCACGAGGTTTTTTGTATGCTCCTTGGAAGAATACACGCAATGTATGTAAGAACATCATTACAATTACCAAGCTTGCTCCCCAATGGTGCATACCACGGACAATTTGTCCAAATGCGACTTCATTTTGCAAGTAATAGACAGATTCCCAAGCGTTTTTAATATCTGGAACATAGTACATTGTTAAGAACATACCAGATAATATTTGAATTACGGTTATGAAGAATGTAAGACCTCCAAAACAGTAAACGAACGCAGAGAAATGATGCGCAGGGTTTACGTGTTCAGGAACTTCATGGTCCGCAATGTCGCGCCACATAGGCGTAATGTCCAAACGCTCGTCAACCCAATCATAGATTTTGTTTAGCACTGATTACGCCCCCTTACTTAACGTATTTATTTGGTTCTGGTTGGCCCAAGTAAAGAATTCCATCTTTTTCTTTTGTTGGATATGAATCCAATGGACCAAGTGGTGGTGTTCCAGGTACATTTTTACCATTCTTGTGATATAAACCACCATGGCATGGACAATAGAACATATTTTCATTGTTCTTGTCTCCATTCCAGTTTACAGTACAACCTAAGTGCTTACATACAGGAGAAAGGGCAACTATTTCCCCTTCTTTGTTCTTGAACACCCAAGCAGTATGTGTAACCGTTGATGTGTACCAGGCATCTTTTTGTTCGTATTCAAAGTCAACACGAACAGGTGTGTTTGTTAATTCAGCTACTTTTTGTTTAGTTGCTCTAAATTTTCCGCTAGCTTCCGCTTTCAACATTGGATCTACTGCAAATCGAACCATCGGCATCAGCATTCCAGCAGCCATGAAACCGCCTACACCAGTAAGCGTATAGTTAAGGAATTGACGTCTTGATACACGTTGTTTGCTCATCCTTTTCCCCCCTCTATCGTAAGGTAAGTCCAACGGACATTTTTCGCACAAATATAAAACTAGGACATAACTATGATATATTAATCTTTATCCAAGGTCAATATACCAACAATTTAAAACATGGCAACTATGTGACGTTTTTTACCTTTACTATTACATTTGCCATTTTTGTACTATAACATTCAATAATTGTTTAACTTGGTCTTCCATAATGGAATGTTTGTACTGCTCATCCAAATTTTCTAACGGAATTGATGGAATCCAAATAAGAGAATCCTCTATAGTATCTCCTTGTTTCTTCCAATCACTATCAGAAGTTAAATAAAAAACATATTTTGTCTCATTCTCCTTAATACGGTTTGTCCAATTTAATAGCCTTTCAGCATCAGAACTACCACTATTTTCCTTCAAATATGTAAACGGTGGATACAATAGAATCCTTCCTTTGAACTGATGTTCTAAGTGAGAAGTTAATAAGGTGATAAATTCTCCTTGTGCAGCTGCACGCTTCATCCCATCATCAAAATCAACTGGTAATAATGGTACAACAGCCGTGTCTATATATTGTTTCTCTTTTAAATACATTTCAATATCTTTAGCATTCCAATTCATATGGTTCAACCCTTTCATTCTATTTCATTGTCTATCATACCATTTCATTCCAACACAAAAAAGAAAAATAAGGGTACGTAGGTAATGAAACAAAAACGGATGAAAGAGAACGCAAACTAGCCTTTGGTCCATTGACTAAATTATAAAGATTCTTTTAACACTAAAAAAGGGGCTGTCCAAAAAACAGGGAGTCAGGTACCACAACTTCAATATGTAGAAGAAACCCTCAGGGATATCTTCTATATATCGACAATCATTGTGGTTCCGGACCCCTTAATGGACAGCCCTTTTTATAATTATTTTGTTTGCAACTCACTTAATTTTTTTGCCAATCGTTCAAACTCATCTTTATCTTGGCGATCTAATGATTCATCAATGGCTTTTAGGAGTTTTTCTTTATAAAATGATTCGATGCTATGTTCTAAAAACTGCTCTGCAACAATGCGGTCTTTTTCATTGATTTGAAGGTACTTTGGCATAAAAGGGTTATCTTCTAACACTGCGGCGTATTGATAGGAAGCATTCGCTTTATTAAAGTTTAACTGAATATAAATATCCTCATCACGGTTTAATCGAATATCATGAAATGATTTTTCTGCATCTGTTGTCATGATATTTTCTTTATAAAATCGGAACGGTACATCTTCAACACAGTGAGTCGACATCACTAATCCACGCGGGCAATACTGTGCCTCTTCAACGAAATGTAGCTTCTTCATCAATTGATCGTGACTCATTAAATAGTTAAGAATCCAAACACATTCTCTTCTTTTTAATTGGTAACGGTTTAAAAACCATCGAATAAAATCTTTCTTCTCGTTGACAGATACAGGGGTAGCCATTTCTTTCCCTCCTCTGTATTTATTGGCGTTCATTTATTAGTTTGTTTATTCTTGAAGTCTCTCTAATATGGATAATACTTCATCATTTGACGGTTGTTTATTCAAAAGCTGCTGGTACACTTCTATTGCCTCCTGATGACGACCTTCCTCAACCAAGAAGTCTCCATATTCTTTAAGAAATTCTAGGTGTTCTTTAAAGAAAGTATATGCACGCTGGTACTGTTTTAATGCATCCTTATAATTTTCTACTCCTTGATTTGCAACAGCTGAATCCCAATATAATTGGGGGTCCTCTTCCCCCTCAGTTTGAACTATATGAATAATTTCGAGCATATCTTCAAAACGCTCTTGTTTATGGAATAATTTATTTAAAGTAAGAGCAGCATCTAAGTAACCCTGATCAATTGCTAATGATTCTCTTAATAATTTCTCCGCTTCTTTCTCATCCCCTATCTTTAAGGCAATCTTTCCTCCGAAGAAGTACATTTCCTTATTATACTCATCATGCTTTATACCTTCTTTAATCGTTTGAAGACTGTTTTCCAAATTCTCTTCTCTCTCGTACGCTTTAGCTAAAAGAAGATAGACCGAATGATAATCTGGATCTAGTTCCTTCACTGCAATAAATTTTTCAATTGCCTTATTATAAAAGCCTGCTTGAAATGCGGTAAAAGCGTATCCGAAGAGGGTATTAATTTCTAAATGATCTTCCAAAGCCTCTTCGTATTGAATAAGCGCCTCTTCAAATGCCCCTCCTGCACTTAAAGCCTCTGCAATTCGTTGGTTAATTTGAACACCTGCCACTTCTTTCATATCTGCTTTTATTAGCTCTTGATAGTGACGTAAGGCTTCTAAAAACCTGCCTGTTTCAGAATAAAGCTCACCTAATGCAAAATCAATGATAGGTTCATGAGGTAAAATTGATTTCGCTTTCAAGAGCTTTTGTTCACTGACTTCGAAAAGCCCTTGCATTTGGTAGAGATCTGCTAATAATAGCAACGCTCTCGGATATTCAGGATCTTCCTCATCAAGACCTGACAACAGTGTCATTGCCTCTTCTTCGTTATTCATTTCAACGAGGGTTTCTGCTAGTAGAACAACTAATTCCCCTTCTTGAGGGAATTTTTTTAACAAGACTTCGAACAATTCTTTGGCTTCCTCTAAAAAACCTAAATGATAAAGCTCTTCCGCTAAATAAAATTTATCTTCATCAGTCCCTAGACTTTTAACTCTTTTATAATATTTCTCCGCTTCTTTTAAATTTCCCTCTTCTAAAGTTGAAATCATTTTTTCTACATAATTCATTACAAATCCCTTTCTTTGATGCATCATTTTTATTTAAGGCTGTTTTCGTAAACTTTGCTGCTATTTTCAAAAAAGAGTAGTGGTTGATTGCAGCGAAAGGTTGCTCAATTTCCGCGGGGCGGGCGGTGAGCCTCCTTTAGCGCTCTGCGCCTAGTCTCACCTGTACCGCTTCTCCCGCAGGAGTCTCGCACCTTCCGCCCCAACTCCAACAACTTCTTTATAGATCGTTTGCTTTCACAAAATCTATTTATAAAACAACAATCTTTGAAAAGAGCCTTATTTAAAGAATCCTGGTATTTTTATCATTAGTTCTTCTCCTTCACCAGGGTGGAAAAACATTTGATTGTATAACTTTAACACTTTTCCTTTATTAACGGTCAGCATTAGCCTATTCATATCATAATGAAATGTAGGTTCTTCATCAAGATTTTGATTTGACCCGATTTCATAAAGGTTATAACTAACTTCTCCACCAACTAAAAAATTTCCTCTTTTCGGGTAGATTCCAAGTTTTTTCAGGATCATGAGGGAAAGTGGCGTTTTTTGTGGGATTTCATCGATTAAATGAGGGAGTCTTTCTTCCACTAACATATTTTCCCAAAATTTGATTCTTTTCTCCCTCTTCTTTGTGTCGATATTTGTCACAAATTTAGGTGCAAAAGTAATAGGGTATCCAAATGACGCCTCTTTAACCCAGCCCCAAGGAATATTTCTCAAATCCCCTTCAGTATCCCAAATCAGAAAGATGACTGGGATTTTATTTTTTTTACATTTACGGATTAATTCTGATGTCAGTAGATGTGCGGGACATTCTAACCCAATAACATAATCGATTGGACTATTGATGAGAGAGGTTCTAAGTTTTTTTAATTGAAGTTCAAATTGTGATATGAAAGTAATTGAGAAGGTTGTTAAAAACGTAGTACAGCCTTTAGAAAGGAAAGTATTCTTATAGTATTCCTTTTGTTCTAAGTGATTTTGAATTAATGGAAAATGAAGATCAGCCATTACGTGCACAGGTGACATGAGGAAAGGTGACACATTCATTCGTATATGGTTGTAATACCGAAAGTCCTTCCTGAGAGATTGGATACGATTGTCTTTCACGAGGATTGAATTCTGGACGATTTCATCATCAACAACCCATTTAGCTTGGTCAATAATATAGGACATGATCATATCTCCCCCTATTACTTATCTTAATTAGTACTTATAAGACAAGCTATGAAAAAATAAGTGGAGAAAGAACATTAAACAACTATTTATTGGTATTAAAAATGCGCAAGCACCTTAGACAAAGGAAGAAAGTCTAAGTTCGCCACATCCTATGGCAACCTCTTTCTGACCCTTAATCCTGCAGTGGACTGCTTTGCATAAGCCGTCGGGTCATGAGAGGGAAGGGGTCACTTCCCTTCCTTCATGGCTTAAAGGGGCTGGCTGCTTGCGCTGAATAAACCTTTTTACCTGTATAAACTCCAAAATTTTATACGACTTTCTTTCCTTCCTAAAAAGGAAGATAACACATTGGTCATCTTCCTTTTTACATTAACCTATTTTATTGAAGTAAGGACTTTAAATCTGCAAAAAACTCTGGATAGGAGATTTTTACACACTCATGGTCTTTTAAATAGACATCCCCATCTGCAATTAAAGCAGCAATTGCTAAAGTCATTCCAATGCGGTGATCATGCCACGATTTCACTTTACCACCGTGCAGCTGTGTCTTTCCATGTATAATCATTCCATCATCAGTTGCTTCGATTTCAGCCCCTAACTCTTTTAATTCATTTACGATAGCATCTATTCGATTCGTTTCTTTTACTTTCAGTTCTTCTGCATTTTTAATAATAGTTGATCCAGTCGCTTGTGTTGCAAGTAGTGCGATTACAGGTAGTTCATCAATCAATGTCGGAATCATGTTCCCACTAATTTCGATCCCTTTCAATGAAGAAGACTCAATGGTAATCGTTCCTGTTTTCTCTGATTGTCCTTCATTCTGTTCTTGAACATTAATATTTGCTCCCATTCTTTCTAAAACATTTATGATCCCCGTCCTTGTTGGGTTAAGCCCTACTAAAGGAAGTTCTAATTTACTATTAGGAACAATAGCCCCTGCTACTAAGAAGAAGGCAGCAGAAGAAATATCACCAGGTACAAATACATTGGTCCCTTTTAATTGTTGATTTCCAGGAATTCGGATTGTATTGTTTTTCGAGTGTACTTCACCACCAAATTGTTCAATCATTAATTCCGTATGATTTCTTGTTGGTGCAGGCTCTACTAAAACAGATGTCCCTTTTGCTTGCAGAGCAGCTAATATTAATGCTGATTTTACTTGTGCACTAGCAACAGGTAAATCATATTCAATTGCCTCAATGGATGTTCCTCTTATTGATATTGGTGTATATTGACCATCATCTCGTCCATCTATTACTGCCCCAAATTTCTTTAATGGCTCTGTTACCCGCTTCATTGGACGTTTTGCGATGGAATCATCTCCAATTATAACGCTATGAAAAGGTAGGCCAGCAAGAATTCCAAGCATCAGTCTAGTAGTCGTACCAGAATTACCAACATTTAAAATGTTCACTGGCTCCCTTAAGCGATCCCAGCCCTTCCCGTAAACATGAATCTTCCCATGCTTTTCTTCGATTTCGACTCCCATTTCTTTAAAACACTGGATAGTGCTTAGGCAGTCTTCACCCTTTAAAAAGTTATGTATAACCGTTTCCCCATTGGCCACGGCACCGAACATTACTGCTCTATGGGAAATCGATTTATCACCAGGAACAGTTATGGACCCATTTAATCCCTGAACCTGCCGACTTAACTTCAAATCATTTTTCATATTACAAACCTCCTTAAGCTAAAAACATTTCGTAACCCGTGTTGTGATCTAAGCAGGTTCTCGCTCTTTCACGATCCCCATCGGTTTGAAAGCTTAGTACCATGACACCATACACGTCTTCTCTTGTTTCTAAAATTCGAATATTTGTAAGACTTATCCGTTCTTCAGCAAGATAACCTGTTACCTCTGAAATGACACCCGGGTAATCTGGTACATCTATATATAAGTCATAAAAGGATGGAATGGCTCCTTTATCTTTCGCAGGAAGATCATCTCTAAATGACTTTGCTTCTTGAAAATAATGTTGAATTTCTTCTTCATTACCAGAATAAATCATTTGCTGTATTACATTCATTTCTTCTTTCCACTGTTCCATTAAATTCAAAAGTACCTCACGGTTGTGAATCGTTATGTCTTTCCACATCACGGGATTAGAAGAAGCAATTCTAGTAATATCCCTAAATCCACCTGCTGCTAAACGGCTTAAAACCGGATTCTTTTCATTTGAAAACTTCGCCTGATGCACTAATGATGCAGCAATGACATGAGGAAAATGACTAACAACACCTGTTAACTCATCGTGTTCTCTCGGGTTCACTACGACAAATTTCGCAGACGTTCCTTGTAGCCAATTACAAAGTTCTTCCTTTACAGCAGTTGTAGTTCCTTCAAATGGGGTAAGAAGATAGAAAGCATTTTCAAATAAGATCTTCTTTGCTGCTGATACACCACTTTTATGAGAACCTGCCATTGGGTGTCCACCAATAAATGATATCCCCTTATTATTGAGAATACTAGCCGTATTCATGATTTGTTCTTTCGTACTTCCTGTGTCGGTTATGATGACATTCCTTTTAAGCTGATAAGTACTCAGTTCCTTCAATAACTTTTCTGTTTGAAATACAGGGGTGGAAAGAATGATCAAATCCGCAGATTCAGCAGCCAATTGAAATGAGTCGGTCATTTCATCTATAATACCCCTTGTTTGAGCTAAGCGTTGTTCATTTACATTTAAATCATACCCTATTATTGTTGCCTCGGGATGTTTGTCTTTTATACAGAGCCCGAGGGAGCCGCCAATCAAACCTAAACCGACAATAAATACTTTGCCTTTCATACACTCGCTTCCTGCTTGGTTCTTTTTATAAAATTTTTCATTTCTTCAATGACACCCGCATTTTCATCATCCGAACCAATTGTAACCCTTACACTCGTTGGAAACCCAAGAGCTTGCCCTGAACGAACAATATAACCCTTGCTTAAAAGAAATTGAAACACTTCGTCACCATCAACACCAAAGTCAATTAAGATAAAATTTCCTTGTGAAGGGTAATAGAGTAATCCTTCTTCATCACAAAATTGATAAAAGCGTTCTAAACCTCGTTTATTATCTTGTCTGCATTGGTCAATAAACTCTTGATCTTGAAGTGCGACAGCAGCTGCACCTTGACCTAAGGAGTTATTATTAAATGGCTCTCTTAAAGGCTCTAATTGACTAATGACCTCTTCACTGGATAAGGCATATCCAACTCTAAATCCAGCCAACCCATAGGCTTTAGAAAATGTTCTTGTAACCAATAAATTAGGAAAGGCTTTTAAGAGTTCTAGTGCATCATAGTAGTGATCCGCAACAACATACTCGTAATAGGCTTCATCTAAAACTACCAATACATGTTCAGGGACATTTTCTAAAAAGGAGATAATGTCTTTTTTTGTAATATAGCTGCCAGTTGGATTATTCGGGCTGCACAACCAAACAATTGTTGTAGATTCATCTATTTGTTTTAACATTTCGTCTAAACGATGCTCACCATTATTATTCAGAGCGACCTCCCGAACTTCTGCCCCTTCCACAGTTGCATTATGTTTATATTGTGGAAATGTCGGTGTTGCCATAACCGTATTCTTCCCTGGTTGTAAGAGAGCTCTTGAAATCATCTGAATGATCTCATCTGAACCGTTTCCCAATAGAATTTGATTTAGATCTACACCTAACTTAGAAGAGATTTTCGTCCGTAAATTTTTCGCATAACCATCAGGATAGATGGCGTGATTTAAATAAGAATCTCTTAAAAATACATCAACGAGTGGAGAGTAACCAAAAGGATTCTCGTTTGAAGCAAGCTTCACTACTTTATCTAATCCATATATTTCTTTTACCTCATCAATTGTTCTTCCTGGTTGATAGGCTTTTAGGCCTTTAATTTGCTTTTTCCAATCCACTGCCAATCCTCCTTGATTTTGATGTTCTATTTAGTTCACTAATAAACTAAAGACATAATTATTATGAAGAATGTTTAACAAGATCTGGTCTTAATTTAATTGCATCTTCTAAATAAACATGATGAATTTTTTCTTGGGATTTGTTCGTATTATAATGAATCATCACTCTCACACATTTTGCTAAGCTTTCTTCGACATCCATCTCTTGCATACACATAACCGGAACATATGTCCAACCTGGGAATCTCCTTAAAGCCTTTGCTGGAAATCCAGTTTGAATGTCAGAAGTAGCGGATATGAAAACAGAAGCAACATTGGCTGCTTCTATATCATTTTTAGCTATCATGGTTTGAATGAGTTTTTCTGTAGAATCAATAATTTGTGATTCATTATCCACATGAATCGTTGTCGCTCCCCTGATTCCTCTGATCATTTCACTCTCCCCCTTATCGATTTCTTATAAACTGATCAGCTCTATGAAGATATTCGATATCAACTTCTTTTAATTTTGGTTGCCCTACTTCTTCTAATACTACAAAGCGAGGTTTACTTTTGGATGATTTTTTATCTCTTTTCATCGCATTATACAAATCTTCAAATGGAAGATTATCAATAATTGATAAATTATATCCTAATGAAATAACCCATCTCGTAAATCTCTCTAGATCTAGTGGAAGCGTTGAGGTCTCTTTGCTTATATATAAAGCAAAAATGATACCTACCATAACGGCTTCTCCATGTGTGACACTACCATAACCACTAACATTTTCAATAGCATGACCATATGTGTGACCGAAATTTAAATAGGCTCTAACCCCAGTTTCTCTTTCATCTTGAGAAACAATTTTCGCTTTGATTTTTATTCCGGCCTTCAAATAACTTTCTAAAGAATTAGCTTCTATTTTTTCTAAGCTTTTTAAATCATGTATTAATTCATCTAAGAGTTCAGGATCCGCGATCAAAGCATGTTTGATCACTTCAGCCATCCCTGACCGAATCTCTTTCATAGGTAGAGTTGATAAAAAGTTTAGATCATAAAAGACCGCTTCTGGTTGATAAAATTGCCCCACCATGTTTTTCCCTTTTTCATGGTTAATCGCTACCTTTCCTCCGACTGCACTATCATGAGCCAGAATCGTGGTTGGAATTTGAATGAAAGCTACCCCTCTCATATACGTGGAGGCCACAAATCCTGCTAAATCCCCTATTGCCCCACCACCAAAAGCAATAACAACAGATTCTCGATCTAATTCCTTCTCTAATGCATCACTTAGACAATTCTCATACGTTTGAAAGGTTTTAGCTTTTTCACCTGCGGGCACTTTAATAACTGACCAGGGAAATTTCTCTGGTAATGAGTTAACCAATCTTTCGCCATGAAGGCTAAAAACTTCTTCGTCAGCAATCATTAATAGTTGAGATGCCTGTGGCAAGTGTTTCGTAAACCATTCTTCTAATCTGCCAATAGCCCCTTTCCCAATAAATACTGGGTAGGATTTGGATTGTGTTTCAATCATCAACGATTCCATGATTAAAACTCCTTTGTGTATTGGCGGTGTTCTTCTATTGATCTTTGAAGAACCTCGAAACGGTCACTCGAAAATTGTTCCGTAAGAGCAGCAGCAAGTTCCCAAGCAACAACGGATTCAGCGACAACGCTAGCAGATGGAACGGCACAGCTGTCAGAACGTTCAATGCTAGCTTGGAATTCTTCCTTCGTTTCAATATCAACACTCTTTAAAGGTTTATAAAGGGTTGGAATTGGTTTCATAACTCCTTTAACCACTATAGGCATACCTGTTGTCATTCCACCTTCGAAGCCCCCAAGCCGATTAGTACTGCGGTAATAACCAGCTTCTTGACTCCAAGCAATCTCATCATGAACTTCACTCCCAGGTTTTCGAGCCATTTCAAAACCTAATCCAAACTCAACCCCTTTAAAGGCATTTATGCTCATAATCGCTCGAGCTATATTGGCATCAAGTTTACGATCATAGTGAACATAACTCCCAACACCAGCAGGCATCCCTTCGACGAGTACTTCAACAACACCACCGATGGTATCTCCCTTATTTTTGGCATCATCTATCGCTTCCATCATCTTTACTCCTGCTACCTCATCAAGACATCTTACAGGAGAATCTTCCGTTCGTTTAACAAGATCTTCTATAGATTCATACTCAAGATTCTCGGCTTTGACTCCACCTATTTCTACAACATGGCCAACAACCTTTATTCCGAGCAAACTCAATAATTTTTTGGCAACTGATCCTGCAGCCACTCTTACAGTTGTCTCCCTAGCAGAGGAACGCTCAAGAACGTTTCTCATATCTCTGTGACCATATTTCATTCCACCATTCAAATCAGCATGACCTGGACGGGGGCGAGACACTTTTCGCTTAACAGAATCTTCTTCCCCTTCATCTAAAGGTTCTATCCCCATAATTTTTGTCCAATGGGTCCAGTCTTTGTTTTCAACAACAAGAGAGACCGGTGAACCAAGTGTATAGCCATGCCGAATTCCTCCTACAATTTGAACGCGGTCCGTCTCAATTTGCATTCGTCTTCCTCGACCATATCCTTTTTGTCTTCTGGCCAAATCATTGTTAATATCAGAAGCTGCAATCGTCATTCCTGCTGGCAGACCTTCAATGATTGTTGTTAATTGTGGACCATGTGATTCTCCAGATGTTAAATACCTCATAAAAAACTTTCTCCCTTCAACGCGTTAAATCGTGATTATGTTCCAATATAACATATTCATGTTTAACGTTCCTAGTATATTTTTTCAAATTTTATAAATTTTTTTCATATGTATTTTTATCATTTCTCCTATAAAACAAGGGCTGATCCTTATTTAAATGGATCACCCCGACTTTTATGGTAGACTGTTTACGCATTTTGAATAAATGTCGAATCCTTAGCTACTTCTCCATCTACTTTCATAACATCATAATCTATCTGTATTCTTTATGAAAGCATTAATTATTTTTTTCGATAAAAAAACGTATCTTCAGTTTCAAGTCCGAAGGTTAGTGGATGAAAAATTTGTTCAGTGCTTCCTACAAAGAGAACTCCTCCAGGACGAAGTGATTCACTGAACTTCTTATAAATTATATTTTTGGCTTCCTCTGTAAAATAAATTAAAACATTGCGGCAAACAATCAAATCGAACATTTGATCATATTTGTCCGCTAATAAGTTATGCTTCTTAAAAGAAACTGCCCGTTTAATTTCATCCGAAATATTATAGTAATCACCATTACGAGTAAAATATTTCTTTCTAATCTCATTTGGCACTTCGTTTAATGACCTTTCTGGATAAATCCCTCTTTTCGCTTTCATGATAGCATTTTCATCGATATCTGAAGCAGTAATAGCTATTTGTGAACATGGCATAAATTGATTCATAACCATTGCGATTGTGTAAGGTTCTTCACCAGTGGAACAAGCAGCGCTCCAAATTTTTGGTTTATTGTTTTCACAAATAAGTTTCGGTAATATCTTGCCTTGCAGAACTTCCCACCTTTTATAGTTTCTATAAAACTCGGTAACATTAATCGTCATTCGATCTAGAAACTCATTAAGTGCATGCGAGTTACGATCCAGCTCATTATAAAACTCATTAAAATTTTTTAAGCCTTTCTTTTGAAACAGAGAAGTTAATCTTCTTTTCATTTGCGCCTCTTTATAAAGTGAAAGATCGATACCCGTTTTATCTTTTATCGATTCAACAAATATCGGATAATCATTAATCATATGTAATTCTCTCCAATACAGTAAATATACACCATTTTTAGTATAACGAAAATTTTGGATAGTAGAGTAGTTTGTTTAAAACTTTCACAATTATTTTTGATGCATAAAATGTAGAAACATCCTGAAATAGGAAAAAAGGGTAGATAAAATGACAGGTTCGCCGATTAATCCCGGGGAGTCACAACTCAAACATCTTCTTGATGACTATTGCGCTTTCTTACAATAGATAAGCTCATATACATGGTCTTTTCCAATAAAAAAAAGGACCACTATTGGCCCTTCTCTCCGTAACAGATTAATAAATCCATTCGTTAATTAATTTTGAATACTCTACAAGCTCTTCTTCTTTAAAAAATAAGCCGATTTCTCTTTTAGCACTTTCAGGTGAATCAGATCCGTGAATGACATTCTTTCCTACTGTTAAACCAAAATCTCCACGAATTGTAGCAGGTACGGCATCCTTAGGGTTTGTTGCACCCATCATATGGCGAGCCGTTGAAATTACATCTTCTCCTTGCCATACCATAGCAAATACAGGTCCTGATGTAATAAAGTCAACAAGTTCCCCAAAGAAAGGACGCTCTTTATGTTCTCCATAATGCTCTTCAGCAAGCTCTTGAGAAATGCTCATTAATTTAGCTCCAGCAAGTTGAAAGCCTTTTTTTTCAAAACGTGAAACGATCTCACCGATTAACCCTCTTTGTACTCCGTCTGGTTTTACCATTAGAAATGTTTTTTCCATCTTTCCCACTCCTACATTCAGTATGTATGTATCGTTGTCATTTTTTTGGACAACCCACGAAAATAGTAACATTGATTTATGCATTTGGCAACGTTTCCATTTGAAATTTTCTAAAATTTCCTTCTTCCAATGTAAAGTGCGATATCTCTCAATGTTTTCTTTGCGCGGCTATTCGGTAATTCATCTAAGTCGGATAATGCCTTCTGTAAATAACGCTTACTAAGCTCATGGGATTGTTCAATGGCATTAGAACTTTTTATTGCTTGAATAACTCCATTCATTGCCTCTTCTTTCGTTTCTTCATGCACTTTTATAACTCTATCATGTACCTCTTTATCTTTCATCCCATAAAGTACGGGGAGAGTAACATTTCCTTGTAGTAAATCACTTCCTGCGGGTTTTCCTAATACTTCAGCTGTGGCCGTGAAATCTAAAATGTCATCTGTTATTTGAAAAGACATACCAACGTTATAACCAAATCGATATAATGCTTTATGTATATTTTCTTTTGCACCTGAAGCCATTGCACCTAATTGGCAACTTGCTGCTATCAATATGGCTGTTTTCCTTTTAATTTTTCTTAGGTAATCCCTTAAATTCTGATCGTAACGATATTTATCTTTAATTTGTTGAATTTCACCAACGCAAACCTCAACCATTGTATCAGATAAAATCTTATGTGCATTAGGATTTTCAACAACGGTCATGTACTCCAATGCACGGGCAAACATATAATCTCCTGTATACATAGCTATCCGATTATCCCACTGTGACTTGACTGTTGGTTTTCCTCTTCGCATTTCTGCATCATCAATAACATCATCATGCACCAGTGATGCCATATGAATTAATTCGAGTGCTACCGCAACATTTTTTATCTTATGAATATCATAATCTCCAAATTTTGCCGCTAACAAAACAAACACAGGCCGTATTCTCTTTCCGCCTGCATGTAACAATTGTAGAGAGGCTTCTTGAAGAAGAGGGGATTGGGATTCAATAGCCGCCTCTAATTCTTTTTCAATTAGGTCGATATCCGTTTTAAGAAACGAATACATCATTTTTAACTTCATGTCATTTCCACCTAGCTTAAATAGTTTCTAGCGTTAGGGGCAGACCCTAAAATTAACCCCCTGCAGTTTAATGGGGATTAGTTCATGCCCTTATTTGTTCGATTTGAATCCCATATGCATTGCTGCCACTCCACCGTTATATGGTTTAAAGTGTACTTTTTCAAAGCCAGCCTCTTCAAACATTTTGGCTAAATCTTTCATTCCAGGGAAGTCACGAGCGGATTCCTGAAGCCATGAATATTCATTAAAGCTTTTTGCAAATACTTTTCCAAACGCCGGCATAAAGAAACGAAAATACAAATAATACAATTGACGATAACCAAACATAGTCGGTTGAGAGGTTTCTAAACAAACTGCCATTCCTCCGGGCTTTAATACACGATTCATTTCCTTTAAAACGTGTAAATAATCAGGAACGTTGCGTAAGCCGAATCCGATTGTAACATAATCAAATGTATGATCTTTAAAAGGGAGATCCATCGCATTTCCATGGATTAATTCCAGGTTATGAAAAGAAGAATGCTTAACTTTTTCTTCTCCGATTTTCAACATATTTTGACTAAAATCCAGCCCGTATACTTTGCCGCTCTCCCCAACAGCATCCGCCAATGAAAGAGTCCAATCAGCTGTACCACAACACACATCTAGAGCACTCGATCCATTCTTGACATTCATTTTCTTCATGGTATCTTTTCTCCACCGTTTATGTTGTTGAAAGCTGATCACGGAGTTCATTTTGTCATAATTAGAATAGATTTTTTCGAATACATTATGAACTCTTTCTTCTTTAGACTGTTGCATGGTTAACCCTCTTCCGCATATATTTTCGTTCTAAGATGATGTGGCGATTGAATGAGCAATCGTATTTCAGATTCTATTAATTCCACAGGAATGACGATATCATCAAGAATACTCAACAATATTTTTTTAACATTAGAAATATAGTCCTCGCAAATAGAAATTAAATATTTGCTCTGATCCTTAGTTAAATATTGTTCTCCAGAAAGATTTGGAAAAGTAACCTTCTTAATGGCTTCAAACAATGACGAAGGTGAACCATTTTCAAACAACTTCTTCTCCGCTAACAGCCTTCTTAATAAAAGAAACTCTTCCATCAGTTCCTTCCAATATTCTTGTTGGTAAAAAGAATAAAACTTTGAAATAATACTGGATTCTACTTTTTTAAGGCTTGTCATAATTCCTTCAAGTGTGTTCGTTTCAGATTTATAAATAGCTATTTTATGCTCATTTATAAGTTTTGTACCTTCTGCTAATGACCGTATAAGTTTTACATTGTCAATATCAGCTAGAATTTTATAATATAAACCACTAAAGTAATCTCCAGCTAAAACGGTCAGCTGTCTTTCTTTAAGAGGGTCAGTATTTGAATTTGTCACTTTCTCATGGGTATCCAAAGCAATTTGTATAAGCATCACAGTTGAAATTACTTTGACAATATCTCGTTCATTGTGCTTATCCTCATAAAAGGGTAAAAGTAAAAATGAAAGTCTATCTTCATCAATGTGAGGATTTTCAATATATTTTTTTAAATAGGAATGGGTAAGTTTATGTTCTAGATATTGTTTAATAGATGATGTTTGTTGGAACCAATTGACTAAATTCATAACCCTTTTATCCTCATTTCTATATATGTATATCAGTTTACTTTCGGCAACAAATATTATAACACAACAGTTGTATGTTGAGCGAATAACTCTAATTAAATAGAAAAACATGAGCCCGTTTTTTCTATACTTTCGAATATAATAGATAAGGTCAGCCACCTTTTCAAAGTGAGGGAATCACTTCGAAAAAGTACTGACCTTGAAAGATTATTTCTTATAATCACTTTCTGTCTCTCCAAAGGAGGTAATGATTTTAGCTTTACCTCTTACTTTAATGGCAGAAGTATGCTCTGTAAATTGAGCAATCATCACTTCTCCCTTATCAAGTTTCTCTGAATGATGAAATCTTGTATCGGAACCTCTTGTCAATCCGATCACATTCACTCCATCTTCTATCGCTTTAATCATGACAACATCTGATTGACTTTGACTCATAATTGACACCTCTTTTTAATGCAAGCTCCAATTAAGGTTACATTTGGCACTGTAAATTAACCGAACTTCAGTTCTTGATATAAGAAAGAATTTCAGAGCGAGCTTGACCATCTTCTTTGAAAGTCCCTCTTACTGCTGTTGTTACAGTTTGAGATCCAGGTTTCTTTACTCCCCGCATCGTCATACACATATGCTCAGCTTCGACAACCACCATCACACCATATGGTTTTAACTTCTCCATAATTGTATCCGCAACAGTAGAGGTAATTCGTTCTTGAAGCTGCGGTCTTCTTGCAACAGATTCTACCGCTCTGGCAAGTTTACTTAACCCTGTCACTTTTCCATTACGAGGAATATATGCTACATGTGCTTTCCCGAAGAAAGGAACTAAATGATGTTCGCACATTGAATAAAAAGGTATATCTTTTACTAAAACGACTTCTTCATGATCCTCCGAAAAAATGGTTTCAAAATATTCTTTAGGATCATGATTTAGGCCAGCAAAAACTTCTTCATACATTTTTGCGACTCTTTTTGGTGTATCTAATAAACCTTCACGGTTAGGATCTTCACCGATTGCTTCTAAAATGAGACGAACTGCCTCTTCAATTTGAGAACGGTTGACTTCAGCCATAATGCTTTCCTCCTACAACTATAACTAAAATATTAACTGTACTTATATTAGCATAAGCATATAAGACCGGCAAAACCTGATGCTCTGATAATAGGTTAAATTTTTATTAATCCATTCTAATTATTTTGCATAAAAATCAAAAAGGTCCGCAAACTAAATGCGGACCTTTTCTTTACGCTAAAAAGCTATGTAATTACTTAACAGCTTCTTTAAGCGCTTTACCTGGTTTGAATGCAGGTACTTTGCTAGCTGCGATTTCGATTTCTTCACCAGTTTGTGGGTTACGACCCTTACGAGCTGCACGTTCACGAACTTCAAAGTTACCAAAACCGATTAACTGTACTTTATCACCATTTGCTAGTGCGTTTTGAATAGTATCAAAAACGGCATCAACTGCCTTAGTCGCATCCTTTTTAGAAAGCTCAGCAGCTTCTGCAACAGCATTAATTAGTTCTGTCTTGTTCATGCCATTCACCTCCTCCCAAAGGAAATGTTTCAGTCATGATTCATTAACTGTTTGTTACATTAGTAAACAACTTTGACGGTTTCTATACATCAGTCGCGAAAAAAACCGTCAGAAACGTTGTTGAATCAATGTTCAACAACAATTCTTTTAAAAGATTATCACATTAAAATACGGTTAGCAAGAATAAATCAAGAAATAATGGGAATCTTTTCTTATTTGATACATAAATGTAATAAAATCTCCTGTTTTTCCCGAATTTATCGTGATTATTGCTTACTCTTTTACTTTTCCTATTCAACAAAGAATAAACATGTTTTGTTTAAAAATCGAGAATTTCACATTTTAAGAAACGAAATAAATTATACATTCCGCACTATTGAGTCCTCATTTCGGCTTTTTTGCTTTTTTTTAAGGCCTCATCAATTTTTTTACATTCTGAGCTCAGCATTTTATGATTTTGGGGCTGCCTTTTGATACACTTTAATAAAATCGATTGAAATCGAAAATGTAATAAATCTTTATTAATTAAGGTATTTAATGTTTCGTTAATAACCTTTTCACTTCCTTTAATAAAAAAAAGACCCCCTTTCGAGAGTCGTTACAAAATAATCGCTATGAGCCCACCAGAGCCTTCATTGATAATTCTTTCTAAAGTGTCCTTTAATTTATAGCGTGCATTTTCAGGCATTAGTGAGAGCTTCGCTTGAATTCCTTCTCTTACAATAGAACTTAAACTTCTACCGAAGATATCAGAATTCCAAATAGATAATGGATCATCTTCAAAGTCCTGCATTAAATATCTTACGAGCTCTTCACTTTGTTTTTCAGTACCTATGATTGGTTCAAATTTAGATTGAACATCCACCTTGATCATGTGGATAGATGGGGCAACAGCTTTTAAACTGACTCCAAATCGTGACCCCTGTCGAATGATTTCTGGTTCATCCAAACTCATGTCCGCTAATGATGGTGCAGCAATTCCATACCCTGTTTGTTTAACCATCCTTAAAGCGTCAGCAATTTGGTCATACTCTGCCTTGGCATGAGCAAAGTCCTGCATCAGTTCTAACAAATGATCTTTTCCACGGATTTCGACACCAACGATTTCTTTTAACACTTCATCGTAAAGTTCATCTGGTGCATATAAATCAATTTCAGCTACACCTTGCCCCATATCGATACCAGCCAAACCGGCACGTTCAATATACTCAAAGTCACTAAACGTATGAACCACTCGGTCAACATCTCGGAGACGCTTAATATCTTTTACCGTTTCTTTTACAGCTTCTTGATAACTTTCACGTAACCAATGCTCCTCTTTCAAAACCATTACCCAGCTTGGAAGATTCACATTGACTTCAAGTACTGGGAATTCAAATAGTGCTTCTCTTAATACACTAAGAACATCTGACTCCCTCATACTTTCTACACTCATAGCCAATACTGGAATATCGTATTTATCTTGCAGTTTTAACCTAAGGTCCTCTGTTTCAGGTGCATAAGGTCTTGCAGAGTTGATGACCATAATAAATGGTTTTCCAACTTCTTTAAGTTCTTCGATGACCCTTTCTTCAGCTTCTAAATAGTCACTTCGAGGAATTTCACCTATTGAACCATCTGTTGTTACTACTACCCCAATTGTAGAATGCTCCTGTATGACCTTACGTGTTCCAATCTCCGCCGCTTCATGAAACGGTATAGGTTCTTCATACCACGGAGTATTAATCATTCTAGGGCCATTTTCATCTTCGTACCCTTTGGCACCAGGGACCGTGTAGCCGACACAATCTACTAATCTAACATTTACTTCCAACCCCTCATCTACATGAACAGATACAGCTGTGTTTGGAACAAACTTCGGTTCCGTTGTCATGATGGTTCTCCCAGCTGCGCTCTGAGGTAGTTCATCCTGTGCACGCGCACGCTCTGTTTCACTTGCAATGTTAGGAAGGACGACCAATTCCATAAATTTTTTTATGAAAGTGGATTTTCCTGTACGAACGGCTCCTACTACACCTAAATAAATATCTCCGCCAGTTCTTTCTGCAATATCTTTAAATAGATCTACTCTTTCCAAGAGATTCCCTCCCATCTTTATCTTCCAGGGATGTTTCATCCGGATATTATGTTTGGACATTATATGTTTATGACGTTGTCCTAATGACTTATGACTATTAATATGATTTTTTTGCCTCCTTATGACTAGAAATAGTAAAAAGTTATTATGATCTTTAGGACATGATGGATTAATATTGCCTTTATGAATACATCTTCCTTTTGATTTAGCCTCATTCTAAAATAAATTAATAAACAAGAAATAATGATATTTGAGACCCTTATAAAAAGGAAAATCTGCTCCCTAGAGTTTTTGAAAGGATAAAAAACCCTTCCCCTACAATATATTTTGTAAGGGAAGGGTTATGCCTACTTCATTAGAAAGATAGGTTCATTATTTTCATCAACTGTATAAGGGAGCGAGTAAGCGGGAACAAATTCGGTATCTTTTACTAAGATATTTCGAATGTCTTCTCCTTGCTTGAGCTCCAATTTTTCTTCTTTTATTTTTTGATAAAGGTCTGGACGGTAATCCACATAAATATTCCCATCACCTGAAACCAAAAGGGGCAAATTATTATTTGTGTATGGACTAGTTACATAAGGCTCTTCTTTATATCCAAGTTCTTTATAATCTAACGTATATACATTATTGGATATGACGTCTTTAAATGGTGGGTAGCCTTGTGCTTTAATTCTAATTTTAATTTCTCTTATTTTTTCTGCCATTCTTAAATCAAATAGCTTTACAGTTGGGTTTTCTTCGACGTCAATTAATACATACTGAAAAATTCCACCGTTCTCAAATGCATTCCCTGGAATTTCAGCCGTATATTGAGGTACGATTTTTTTGAAATCAATTGGGTATTTTCGGTATATGGGGGTATTTTCATCTCTTGTTTTAATAGGTAAAATACCGCCTTCTGCTTTTTGAAATTGCTCTACAGCCTTCTGAACAGTCAGTAATTGATCCTTATAAGGAACCTGGTTCTGAGCCTGATTCTCCTCTGGATATAAACATCCTGACAATAAGGATGCGATTAGACATAGAAGTAGAGCGTTTATAAGCTTTTTTTTCACAGTAATACTCCCTTCTCTTCTACGCTAATTTGTCGGTCCACTCAATACAATATAAACCATTGTTAACCCTCCGGCAATCATCATAATATAAGCAATTATGGCCGTAATGAAGCGGAGAACCCCTTTTTTCAATTTATATCTGCTTAAATATATCGTTATAATGGCTAGAAACATAAAGCCCATGGAAGCAAATGATATCCACATTTTCATCATAGATGTCATTTATTCTTTCCTCCTCAATATTTGTCGAATGTATTATATCATAACGTTTTCAAGTTTAGGGAAATTCTAATAGATTGTCCACAATTTGTTCATCCTAGCCACAAATTAGGGGAAAAAACATAAAAAGAAGCTGACACAATAAGAAGGTTTTGGTTTCATTCTAGAAACAAATCGTTTCTTTGAACAACTTCTGCCCCTCTTTAGTCAGCTTCTTAATAAACAGTACAGTGACCTACCCAACCCAAGTTTTAAGCTGTTTATCTCAAGACATTTTATGCGAGAGCTGATCACTCTGTATCCTCGAAATGCCTAAAAAAGGAAATTTATCTACCTTACTTTTGTCGAAAAGAAAAGCGGAAGCGCCTTGAACAGGCCAGACAAGCATAAGACGAGTCACATTTCCTTTCTATGTGAACTTGGCTTATGCATCGAAGGCTTGGCACTGGACTAGAGAGACACAGATAAACATTGTAAACACTCTAAAGTATTTATACTTTCTTTTCTAAAATATTAAACAAGTCTTCCATTTCTTGAGTTTTCACACGAGCCATTAATAAATCAACCGCTTCTTTAGCCTCAACATTACTAAATAGTACGGCGTATAAGGCTTCTGTAATCGGCATTTTCACTTCGTATTTTTTAGCAAGTTGATAGGCTGCTTTCGTCGTTCTGACACCTTCTACAACCATTCCCATACTCTCTAATACTTCATCAAGCTTATGACCCTTTCCAAGCATGTTTCCTGCACGCCAGTTACGTGAGTGAACGCTCGTACAAGTAACAATTAAATCACCTATTCCCGTTAAACCTGAAAAAGTTAATGGATTCGCCCCCATTGTAGTTCCTAAGCGTGCAATTTCAGCTAGCCCTCTAGTAATCAATGCAGCTTTTGCATTATCACCATATCCGAGGCCATCAGTGATACCTGCTGCTAAGGCAATAATGTTTTTCAGAGCTCCTCCAATTTCTACTCCTATCGTATCTGGGTTTGTATACACCCGAAAATGTTGATTCATAAACAGATCTTGGACTAATTCTGCTGCTTTCATATTCTTTGAGCTTACTGTAACGGTAGTTGGATGCCTTAAGCTAACTTCTTCTGCATGACTCGGTCCTGAGAGTACAACAATGTCTCTTTTTCTTTCATTTCCAAGCTCTTCTTCAATCATTTCAGTAATTCTTAAATGCGTATCTGGCTCAATTCCCTTACTTACATGAACAATAGTAGAAGGGATACATTCCATTTGAATAATTTGCCTTAGAACTTCTCTGATAGCTTTAGTAGGAACGGCTAAAATCATAACATCTATCCCAGCCAGAGCACTTTTTAAATGATTATAACCAACAATATTGTGAGGAAGCGTTACATTTTTCAAGTATTTTTCATTTGTATGATTTTCATTTATTTCTTTAATTTGCTCGTTTTTATGTCCCCATAGTCTAACCCTTTTTTCATTGTCCGCCAAAACCATTGCAAGTGCAGTTCCCCAGCTTCCTGCACCAATAACTGCCACTTCATTCATACGTTTGTCCAAATCATTCACCTACTTTATGAATTTTATTTTCTTGCACGTGCTAAAATTCGAATTGGTGTTCCTACAAACCCAAATGCTTCTCTAATTCGATTTTCAAGAAATCTTTCGTAAGAAAAATGCATTAATTCAGGTTCATTAACGAAAACAACAAATGTTGGTGGTTTTACCGCAACTTGAGTTGCATAATAGATCCTTAAACGTTTACCGTTATCGGTTGGAGTCGGATTCATAGCTACTGCATCCATTATAACTTCATTTAATATACTTGATTGAACGCGCAAGGAATGATTTTCACTTGCAGTATTAATGACAGGGATTAACGTATGGACTCTTTTCTTCGTTTTCGCCGAAAGAAAGACAATTGGGGCATAATCAAGAAATTGAAAATGATCCCTTACCTTTTCTTCGAAGTTCTTCATCGTTTTCTCATCTTTATCAACGGCATCCCATTTATTTATAACGATAACAACCGCTCTTCCTGCCTCATGGGCATATCCAGCGATTTTTTTATCCTGTTCTCGTATTCCTTCTTCAGCATTTAATACTACAAGAACTACATCTGATCTTTCAATCGCCCTTAGAGCTCTTAAAACACTATATTTTTCTGTTGTTTCATAAACTTTACCTTTTTTTCTCATGCCCGCTGTGTCAATAATCACGTATTCCTGATCTTGATAAGTATAAGAAGAATCAATGGCATCTCTCGTTGTTCCTGCGACATCACTGACAATGACACGATCTTCTCCTAGTAACGCGTTTACAAGGGATGATTTACCAACATTTGGACGACCGATAAGGGAGAATTTGATAACATCTTCTGCATATTGCTCCTCTGTGTCCTGTTTAAAGCTCTTTGCAACCGCGTCTAACATGTCCCCTAATCCCAATCCATGTGAACCTGAAATAGGGTAAGGATCACCGAAGCCTAAGGAATAAAATTCATAGACTTGTTCTCTCATTTCTGGATTATCGATTTTGTTGACAGCAAGTACAACAGGTTTTTTGGAGCGATATAGGATTTTGGCTACCATTTCATCTGCTGCCGTCACACCTTCGCGACCATTTGTCAGAAATACAATGACATCTGCTTCGTCAATCGCAATTTCTGCTTGTTGACGAATCTGCTCTAAAAATGGTTCGTCACCAATCTCAATTCCTCCAGTATCAATGATATTAAAATCATGTGTTAACCATTCAGCAGAGCTGTATATTCGGTCTCTTGTTACTCCTGGAACATCTTCAACGATGGAAATTCTTTCTCCAACAATTCGATTAAAAATGGTCGATTTCCCTACATTCGGCCTCCCGACAATTGCAACAACTGGTTTTGTCATTATTTACACCCTTTCAATGATCCCAAACAAATATCATACTTTCATTATTTTTATATTTGCCTTTTTATACATCCATATAGAAATTATACCAATAAAGTTAACAAATCAATAATAAGGACTGACCCTTTAAGGTATATCACCTAATGGGTCAGTCCCCCTAACTTTGTTATTTTATCAGTTAATAGACATTCTAGCAATTAGTGTTTTACGATTACAAATAGCCCTTCATCAAGTTCATGGGCAATCCCATCTAATATTGCCTCTAAATTTGCTGCGATTTTTTCTAACTCTTCTTGGGTCTTACAATGAAATACTGTTGTGCCACTAGGGACCTTTTCAGGATGAGTGGTGAGAGCCGCTAAAATATATTTCTCTAATTTCACACTCATTTCTGCATTCTTCCCTTCTTATTCGCTGTAGCTTCTGTTGGCATTCTAATTGCATTTTCTAGTGTTGGAACTTGTCCGATTGCAGCAATTGCTTTTTTAATATCTCTTTCTTGAGGTAAAACAAAAACGCCAATCCTACCATCATCCAAATCTCTTTTCGCTAATGGTGTAAGGGCAGGAGTTCCCGAATCTTTATAAATACCTAGTGAAGTAGAGACATCATGTAAAATGGCTTGTCTCTGTCCAAGATTTGAGAGAGTAGAACGTGAATCAAAAGACTTTGGTTCTAAAATAAAACCCATTCCATATTTTAAAATCTCCTCTTGCCTGATCTTTAAACCAATATTCATAATATAAATATTCCCTACATACAAGCCTGGTCCTTCAAAATGCGGCTCGACATACTCGATATGTACAATATCTTTTAATTTCCCGCCGGCCATTAAAAAATGAGAGATGACCATGGCAATGCCTCCGATAATCAGAGCGGCATAAAAATTTACAACTATATAGCTAAGAGTAGTTAATAACGAAGTAAAAATAACTAGGTAGTTTCGGCTCTCAAATGCAACTGCTATTCCCTCAATATAAGTCGCTCCTCGAGGTACAAGCTCAAACCCATCTACCTGTGTAAGAGTTTCTCTTTCCATATTTCTAACATCCCGGAATTGAGAGGCTGCAACCGTTAAAAAAGTAATAGCTGTAAAATTTTGCTCCAACAACGCTGGGACTGCAATGGTTCCAAGTCCAGCTGCTATAAAACCTAAAGCCAGATGAATGATTTTTCCATGTAAATACGTTGGGTATTGACGATAATCAGTCCTCAACATATAAAGTCTTGTAATCGTCCCCAAGATAACCCCAAAGATTACTGGGTATACATATTCATTCATAGATGATTGACTGCTCCTTTTTTGTTCGGTAATTTTTGTGAAGCAATGGACGAAACGAATTGTATTAGCCCTATAGATATAAATGCAAGCATAGATAAGGAAAGGAAATCTAAATAATTTCTTGACCCGATCGTATACGGCAAGCCATTATTATTATATATAATGGCTAAAAATACCTCTCCCATAGTAGTTCCCATAACAACCAATATCATTCTTTTTGAAGATGAGATCGAGTTGGTATAGAGTAAAAAGCTGAGTAATAACATACAAGTCACACATAACCAATTCTTTTCAATCACTACCCAAACTGGATCGTAAAAGGCAAACATATGAAAGCCAGCATAAGAAGTCCCTACTATAAATGAGCACACAATTAAATAAAGTTTTTCCGCTAAACCAAATTGATGAATTATATAAAAGCAAATTATGATATGAAGTATTAAGGACAAATGAGTGGAGTATGCATCAAAGCTTATTCCAAATGGAAATATGATAATAAGAAGCAATGCAATCAACGATATTTTTGTTCGATATAAATGATTCTTATTTAAAATGAACGTAGAATAAATCCACACTCCCCACAAAAACCACAAATAAATAATCCCAGCCATTTCTAGACCTCCCATATCTACATTATGGAAAAAGTTGATGCATTCCATTCATGTATAAGGTGAATTAATAGTGAAAAAGTATAATAAGGAGGTGGTTTTGATGGGAAAAGACCGTCAGGAGAAAAAATTACGTAAAAGTGAGAGAGTCGAATCTGATAGAGATCAAGCACTTCATCACGGTGGAGCTACAAAGCTTCAAGGTCCAGAAAACGCAAGAGCACAACAACGCCCTTAATAGAATTTGGCCAGTACTAAAAAATTTTCTTGAGCATAGGTTAAAATTGGATACTTTCCATAACGGCACAATTATTTTCACTTCTTTACAACAATCAAAAAGAGGCTGTCACTGTATCGTGACAACCTCTTTTTTTATGGCTCTTTTCGTAAACTTTGTTGCTTTTGGTCAATTATAAACATCTTAAATATTCAATATTAGTCGAAACATTTATTGCTTTAACGAAAAGATGCCCCGAAACCTTAATACTTACAGGCTTCTAATCTTGTTTCGAAAAGCAACAATCTATTCGAAAACAGCCTATTTATTTTGATTTTTTTATTTCGCTAAAACGTTCAGGATTAAGCCCTCTTACCTGTAACCAATGATATAACTCACCTGTTAACACCATTGGAACGCTTCCCATATCTTGAAGTGATTTTTTTCCTAAAGCACATAATAGATATTTCATATCTTCATGTATTTCCCTTACTTCATGGATAGTCTTTTCCAAACCATCATTTTGTAAACGCTTCAATACATACCCAGCCATACCTGCTCCTGAAGCCCCTAGCGCCAACGATTTTATAATATCTAAACTGTTTTGAATCCCACCAGAAGCTAAAATCGGAATATGTGGCGCAACAGATTTTGCTTCAACGATCGAAGCAGCCGTTGGAATTCCCCATTTATCAAAGTAGCTAAGCATCCTACTTCTACGTTTATTCTCTATTTTCGCGAAGTTTGTACCGCCAAACCCACCGATATCAATTGCTCCCAGCTTTGCTTGTGAAAGCAATCTGACCGACTCAGCGCTCATTCCAAAACCAGTTTCTTTCACAATAACAGGAACATTAACGCTTTCTGTTATCAATTGAATTCTTTCTAAAGCATCCCTAAAGTCGCGATCCCCCTCAGGCATTGTCAATTCTTGAATGACATTTAAATGAATTTGTAGTGCATTCGCTTCAATCATTGAAATTGCTTCTTCTGCCTGCTCTACCGTTGCCTCACTGCCTATATTACCAAAGACTACTCCATTAGGATTTTCCCTGCGGACGATTTGATAGGTTTCCTTCTCAGTAGGGTCCTTTATAGCAGACATTTGTGAACCTACCGCGATTGCTAATCCTGTTTCTTTTGCTACAATAGCCAAATCTCGATTGATTGATTCTGTTGCTGACCCGCCGCCTCCAGTCATTGCATTGATAAAAATTGGCGAACTTAATGAAAGTTCGCCAATTTTTGTTCGAAGATTGATTTCTTCTAAAGCAATGTTAGGTAGACTTTGGTGAACAAAAGAAATATCATCAAATCCAGTTGAGCGATTTTGACCTGTTGAGAGTGCTAATTTGATGTGTTCTTTTTTCCGTTGTGCTCTTGTCACGTTTATCACCATTATTTTTTAAAGTTTTTTAATTTATCACCAATCATATCACCTAACTGAAATCCAGTATTCTCTTCTGGCATTTCATAGTCTTCAACTGAGTAAGAGTGTTTCTCTTCCAAATCTTTAATACTTAAAGAAAGGCGTTGATCTTTTTCATTTACATCTAACACTTTTACTTTCACTGTTTGACCTTCTTGTAGAACTTCATGAGGAGTGCCAATATGCTTGTGTGAAATTTGAGAAATATGAACTAACCCTTCAACGCCTGGGAATACTTCTACAAATGCACCATAGGATACTAGTCGTTTTACCACCCCTTCAAGAGTGGTTCCTTTAGGTGCTTTTCCAGAAATGTCCGTCCATGGTCCAGGCAATGTTTCTTTAATTGAAAGTGAGATTCTCTCATTATCACGGTCTACGGATAATACTTTAACCTTAACTTCTTGACCTTCTGAAACTACATCTGTAGGTTTTTCAACATGTTCATGTGATAATTGTGAGATATGAACTAATCCGTCTACACCTCCAATATCAACAAAAGCACCGAAATCCGTAATACGTTGAACCGTACCATCTAAAACAGCACCTGATTCAACTTGATCGAGGACTTGTTTCTTTTTCTCTTCTTTCTCAGCCTCGACAACAGCACGGTGGGATAAGATTAAACGATTTTTTTCTTGATCTAATTCTACGATTTTAAAGGTAATCATTTTCCCTTTATAATCACTAAAGTCTTCTACATAGTGTTCTTCAACAAGAGATGCAGGAACAAATCCGCGAACCCCTAAATCAACCACTAATCCGCCTTTTACTACATCTTTTACTTCAGCTTCAAAAACTTCACCTGATTCGAAACGATTCTTCATTTCATCCCAAGCTTTTTCTGCATCTACTTTACGTTTTGAAAGTACAAGAAGTTCATCTTCTACTTTAGTTACGATTAATTCAAGTACATCGTTTTCATTGACTACATCAGAAGCTTTCTCAATGTGCAGGCTTGATAATTCGCTGATTGGAATAATTCCATCCACTTTACTGCCTTCCACATTTACTAGGACTTGCTTTTCTTCTACTTTTGTAACAGTTCCCTTAACCTTTTCTCCTACTTCAAGGTTTTTCACTTCTACTTGATTCATGTCTTCTACCATATGTACTCCTCCTTAATCCATGACTGCTCTTGAATATTCAAACACCATGTGAATATAATCACACTTTTCTAAAAATATTCTTTCTACTAACTTCTAATAAATACTGCTATTTGTCAAGCAAGAAACACTTATTTATGTTTATCAATTAGACTTTGAATATGGGACATGATAACCGCAGTTGCTTCTTCTGCACTTACCTTTTTTAAACGTAATTCTTCCATCGGCACTGGTTTTCCATAAACTACCTTCAGTTTTTTGAAAGGTTTATAGGGGCCAATAATCGCACAAGGGACGACGTAAGCATTTGATCTAAGCGCAAAGAATCCTGCACCCGAAAGGCCCTTAGTAAGTTCACCAGTCTTACTTCTGGTCCCTTCTGGAAACAGTCCGAGAACATTCCCTTCCTTTAAAAGCTTTAATCCATTGCGTAATGCCTCACGGTCACTCAATCCTCTTTTAACAGGAAAAGCTCTTACGTTTTTAACTATATTCCCCAAAATAGGAACATTAAACAATTCTGCTTTAGCCATAAAGGACACAGGTCTTGGGGCAGTAATCCCAACAACTGGCGGGTCAAGATTGTCAATGTGATTAGTACACAGCAGTACTCCCCCATCTTTTGGAAAATGTTCTAGCCCTGATACTTCAATTCGATATAAAGGACTTAATACAATTTTAACAACACCTCTAGCAAATGTATAAAACGTCATGACTAGCCAACCCTTTCCAATGCCAACTTCATTATTTGATCGACGACACCATGAATGGAAATTGAGGTCGTATCAATCTCTATCGCATCATCTGCTTTTCTCAAAGGGGCTACTTCTCGTTCAGAGTCTAGCTTGTCACGCTGAGCGATCTCTTTTTTTAATTGATCCATATTTGATGGGATTCCTTTTGCAATATTTTCATCATATCGACGAATAGCCCTCTCTTCTACACTTGCTAACAAAAATACTTTAACTTCTGCATCTGGAATAACATGGGTCCCAATGTCTCTCCCATCCATGACCACTCCTCCAAGACTAGCCAACTGCTTTTGTCTTTTAACCATTTCTTCTCGTACAAGACCATGCTTTGCGACAATCGATACCGAATTTGTTACATCATTTAAGCGAATTTCTTTTGACACATTGTTTCCGTCCATATAAACAAGTTGACCTTCTTCACCAGGCTTCAACTGAATATCTGTTTGCAATAATAACTTTGCCATTTCATTTTCATTATGCAATGGAACATTATGCTGTAATGCTTTATATGTGATTGAGCGATACATTGCTCCAGTATCAATATAAACGTATGACAATTTTTCTGCTACAATTTTTGCTACCGTACTTTTCCCGGCTGCTGCAGGTCCATCAATCGCAATTCTAATTTGAGTTTTCATTAATTCTTTCCACCTACTTATAGACTATAGTTGCTTAAGATTCTCGTTTATTTTAACACAAAAACAGGAATCATACGGTTTAAAATTCTTATTTGATTATGTAATAGTGATTCGTTACTAACATTACCTACTAACGGTTTTTTATTAGAAGTTTCTAGGAATGAAAGAAGATCTCAATAGAATATAAACAACAGAAAAGACCCATCAGAACATTAGATTTCCAAATCCGAATCAAGCCAATTGCTTTTATTTGGATTTGGATATTTTCTAATCATTCGATGGGCCTTAGATTAACGACCATTTAATGTTTCAACAATTTCGCTATGGGACATTTCATTAACACCTTCGTAAAATACAACTTTTTGCCATTGGGGTAAATAATCAAGCTGGTGAAAAAAAGTTTGCGCAAAAATTAGTAATAAAGTTTGAATAATAATCAATTTAATGATCCAACGTTCAATTTTCCTCATTCCTTCTCAATCCTTTCTAATAGAAAAGCGGAAGCGCCTTGAACAGGCCTGACAAGCATAAGACGAGTCACCTAGAAAGGGCGCCTTTTCATAAGGCAAGTCACAAAGAAAGAGGTGCCTTGCCTTTTCCCTTCATTGGTGGCTGACTTATCTCGCCCCTATCTTCTGGCATAAGCTAGTCATGAACCAAGAGGACTTCAACTACATTGCAAAACAATGGGAGCGGCTAACTGACCAGACTATTCCGATAAATTCCCTATCCAGTATTGACCTCAAAAATTTATACTTTTTCAGAAAAAGTATGTGCCATAATAAACAATCTTATTCAATCAACCCTTTTTTCTTTAACATTCTTTGTCTATCAAAACATAATCGTAAAATGATTCGGCGATAGGTTTCAGACAAATCCAAAAATTCAATCGACGCCAACCTTTTAGACTCTTTCTCCCAAATCCTAACGACCTTCCCACTTACCTCTAAATAGTGATATTCAGTGGTACAACTAATAAAACCCGTACATCCTCTTCCATATCAAAGGTCTCATTTTCACGAAGAATTACTGTACAACCACCTGCACTGATATCGTCTGTGATAGTGGGGATTTTTCCTTTTTCAGCGATCACACAAGCATCAATAGCCGTTTCAACACGAACAAACTGTCTTCTTTGAATCTTTACTAATTCTTGTTCGCCTGGAAAATGCAGTTCTATCATAGGGATTTTTTTCTTAACGCGTCCCACTACTTCTGTTTCAAAGAAATAAGCCGTTTTGTCATTGTAGACAAAGCTTACTTTTAATCGTGTTTTATTTAACAAAAAAACTGTTTTTTCTGTTTTCATATGTATAGGGTAATCGATAAAAAATCTTTCCCCTTCTAATTCCACAAGCTTGCATTTATATTTATCTTTATTTGATTTAACAATTGATTCAAGGGTCAGTACTGATCCTATTTTTATCATATTTTCCACTTCCCATTTTTTATCCCTTAGTAATAAAACACTATATTCTATTATGTCACGAACATGCCATTCAGACCATACTTCCGGATATTTTTTCCATCATTTTTCGTCGTTTCTACCCTGTAACCCAATTCTTAAAATAACTGAGCTCAAGAAGCCTGCCCAGTTTTCGTTTGAAATCAATAATCAAAAATTAATGAGGATTTTAACAAATAAAAAGAGGGCCTTTAGCCCTCCTTTTTAAACCACTTCATCATATATAGGTTCCGCATTTTGTAATTTCTCTACTTTTTCTTCTTCGCCAGTCTTTGCATTAATAAAGATCCTATATGTGTCATCACCGAGCATTCCCATGAACTCAAATACTAGTACCTCTTCATTTAAATCGTTGACGATGACGGCCAATCTGTCTTCCATTACCTTTAAATTTGGATTAATCGCTTCCTTTGCTTCTTCCTTACTAATAGAAGGTTTAGGAATATCCCGTTTTTGATTGTGAAGAAGATATTCTTCTGCTGCAAATCCGATGATTTGTCCATTATCCAGTGCTACTTTAATTTTTATTGAATCAGGGTAAACCCTTACTCCATCGACTAACGTCACATAAGTAAATACTCCTATATGATCATATTGTGTACTTTCAAACATTTCTAAATCCTGAAATTGATTATTTTTCAAAAACTGCGACGCTTTATCCGCTGCTTCATTTAAACTAATATTTTTTTCTTTTACATCACGGTTTAGGATATACCATATTGGATATCCGCCTTTTTTCGTGACATCCATACTCGCCTCAATATTTCGGTTATTAATAGAGACACTGTAAAAACCAAAATTTGAACCTTTCCCGTTCTCAGCCACTTCGACGTCTTTTACTTCTTTAATTCCAGTGAATTTTTTTAAGATGTTCACGGCATCTTTTTTAGATATTTTTTCACCTTGAATGTTTTGGAAATTCTCATCTTTTTTCTGAGAATCCACAAACGCAGGTCCTCCGAAATTCGCTTCACCATATCCTTCAATCGTTTTTTCAACTGTTTTAAATCCATCAATAATGGTATTATCTGCATTTTCTTTACCAGTTGCCAAAGCCATCTCGACATCCATCCATCTTAGGTTGTTCTCCATAACAAGATGTTGGACTTTTCGAAGTTCACCCTGAATATCAGCGCTTTCTTTATATAACTTTTCTAAAGATTTATATTCCTCTTCTGTTAACGGCTTCTTATCTAAATCCCTAACAGCTACACGATAACTAAAATCCCCAATTTGAGAGAGGAACTCTTCTGTTTTATTAAATGGAAGTAATGTTAAAGGAAGCTGACCTACATCACTATGTGCTTGAGAGGTTAGTCTCCATACATCTGCCAGAGCTGGAGATAAAGATTTCCTAGAATTCATTGCTAAGGTGGTTCCAATTTTATCGTGTAACAAATCAATTTGATAGGTTAGTTCATGAAATGCACGTTGATAGTTGTTTTCAGCACTAATTAAAATGGCGTTTTTTTCCTGATGTTCTTGATAGCCCCAAAAAGCTGTTCCAGCAATACCAATGACTAAAACCGTTATAAGTATTCCTCGAATCATTTAAATCACCTCTTTATTTACAGAATATGTGCTTGCCAATTTGTTTTATTTGAGGTCTTGACCAAATCCAATCACTTGTAGCCGTAATCGGATTAAAATAGTATATTGCATTTCCAGTCGGATCCCATCCATTTATTGCATCCAACACAGCTTTTTTGGCTTGTTCGTTTGGAGTTAACCAAATTTGCCCATCTGCTACTGCAGTAAATGCCCCCGGTTCAAAGATAACCCCTGCTGCTGTATTCGGGAACGATGGACTATCGATTCGGTTTATAATAACAGCTGCAACCGCAACTTGGCCTTCATATGGCTCACCTCGAGCCTCTCCATATACTGCATTGGCCATTAATTGAATATCATTTTGTGAATATCCTTCAGGTGTATTGACAGCAGTTGATTTCTCCGGCTGTGGCGCTGGTTTGGCTGTACCACCTCCGCCTTCGTCAGTTGCCCCCTTCTTTCCTCCACCTTCAGTTTGTTTTTGAAGATCGGTTCCACCGTAGTGGGAAAATTCTTTTCCTTTTCTAATCTGTTCTTTAACAAATTGCTTGTTATATTTTGATGCATTCGTGAGCTTTTGTTTTGTCTTTTCACCAACAAGACCATCAATTTTGAGACCATATTCATATTGAAAATTTCGGACGGCCCAGTAAGTTCCCCAACCAAAAACTCCATCGATTTCTCCATTGTAATAACCGATGTACTGCAGGCGTGATTGTAACTCTATGACATCGTCTCCTGTAGCTCCTTTTTGAATGACCTGATTTGAAAATGCATCTGCAGGATGTTGACTTCCAGAAAGGGATACAAGTGACAATATCAGCACCATGATTACTAAGGTTGTTATCAACTTGATGCGATTTTTCATAATGCCTTTACCTCCAAATCTTGTATTAACATTAAGTGTAGTTTTTGTAGAAGAATCCATTTTATGCATTCAATTAGATTTAAGGATTTTAAAAAACCGCATAAAAAAAAGAGGCTTTCCCAAAGGGGGCGGAACCACTATGATCATCCATAAATAGAAGTTATTTTGATATTTTCTCCTATATATGGAAGTTCTGGTTCCTGACACCTAGTTTAGGGACAGTCTCTTAAATAAATTCCTTTTTAATTGTTTGATTTTTATAATGCTTTTCCGTTAGTCTATGTGCATGCTTTACTTTTCTTAATCCTAACCACCATAGAAATAGCATGAATGGCACCATATAATAAATCCAATTTCTCTCTGAAAGCAGAATGTAATTGTATGTTCCATGCAGGAAAATCGGTGTAATTAACGACAGACACAGCCAACGGAGATGATGATTATGCAGTGAAAATTTTCCTTTTCCCAAATAATATCCCATAATAACTCCGAATAATGCATGACTAGAAACCGGTAATAATGCCCGAACAAAGGCAATTTCTACACCATTTCCAATGAGATATAGAATATTTTCCACTGTAGCAAAACCAAGGGAGACACTAGCACCATATATAATGCCATCATATGGTTCATTAAAGTCTATATGTTGAAAGATAGCAAAGTAAAGAATAAACCACTTGAAGAACTCTTCTAAAAGTCCCGAGGAAAAATAAGCGTCCATCCAATTGCTGTTTGTAAGCCCTTCTGCTGCTAGGACATATTGAATAAACATGATTGGAAATGTTAAAAGTGCACCATATATAAATGTTTTAAATACTAATGTAACTGGTTCAGCATCATATTGGTCCCGTAAATAAAAGTAACTTAATAGCGCTAAACCAGGAGCTATTCCAGCTGATAAAATCACCAGCATACAAAGTCCTCTTTTCTTTCTGTTTTCTTAATCGTATCATGTATATGAGATAATGGAAATATAAGTTTTCTTTCTTACAATAAATGAATGGGGGAATAATCATGAAGACAAAAATTTTACTAATACACACGGGTGGAACGATTTCCATGACGGAAGATAAAAGCACTGGATCAGTAAGTCCAGGGGAATTAAACCCATTATCAAAAGAAACAGCCGCTATTAGTGAACTAGCAGATATAACTGTACAAGAGGTATTTCATCTACCTTCACCACATATTACACCTAGTCATATGCTTCAACTTAAAAATACTATCGAAGAAGCATATAATAAATCAAAATATGATGGGGTAGTGATTACACATGGAACCGATACGCTAGAAGAAACAGCTTACTTTTTAGACTTAACCGTAACCCTACCAATTTCAATTGTTGTCACTGGTGCAATGCGCTCAAGCAATGAAATTGGTTCGGACGGACTCTATAATCTGATCTCTTCAGTAAGAGTAGCAAGTGATGAGGTCTCCAAAAACAAAGGGGTGCTCGTAGTACTAAATGATGAAATTCATTCAGCTAAAAATGTGACAAAAACCCATACTAGCAATGTTTCGACTTTTCAAAGTCCACAATATGGCCCTATTGGAATAGTGACAAAAAGAGGTATCTCATTTCATCACCACCCCATAAGTAAAGAAAATTATGTTGTAAAAGATCTAACTAAAAGAGTGACATTAATTAAAGCATATGCAGGAATGGACTCAGGATTACTTTTTGCGATTAAAAATCTTCAATACGATGGAATTGTGATCGAAGCCCTTGGTCAAGGGAATCTCCCTCCTCAAGCGGTGGAAGGAATTGAAGCCTTAGTAAGTGCAAATATACCCGTTGTGCTTGTATCAAGATGCTTTAACGGAATAGCTCAAGATGTCTATGGGTATAGTGGTGGTGGAAAACACTTAAAGGACATTGGAGTTATTTTCTCAAATGGATTAAACGGACAAAAGGCAAGAATTAAATTGTTAGTTGCATTATCAGAAACATGCGATGTAAAGGAATTAGCCGATATTTTCAAGAATTAGTCGTTAATTCATTTCAACCGATTTCAATAATTCGTTGTAACCAATTTATCAAGTATTTAACTAGGAATAGAAAAAGGGCTGTCCCAAAACTAAGGTGTCAGGAACCGCAACTTCCATGTACAGAAGAAACACTCAAAGCATCTTCTATATATGGACAATCAAAGTGGTTCCTGACATCTTATGGGACAGCCCCTTATTTTCTATCTTCTATGGCACTAGCAATTTTTCCACCGTGAAATCTACCGTTTTCAATAAAAATTTCATTTGCATTATTCCCAGCTGCAATTACACCAGCAATAAATATCCCATTCACATTTGTTTCCATCGTTTCTTCATTAAATTGTGGTCTTCCCGACTCACCATCGATCTCGATTCCCATTTTTTTAAGAAAGTGATGATCGGGGTGGTAACCTGTCATGGCAAACACAAAATCATTTTTTATTTCTTTGGGTATTCCATCGACCTCATATCTTACAAGATCTTTAGTGAATTCTTTTACCGTTGCATTAAATTCCATTTGGATACTGCCACTACGAACAAGTGCATCAAATTCTGGTAGAATCCAGGGCTTTACACTTTTAGAGTACTCATTTTTTCTATAAAGAACTGTTACTCTTGCACCTGCTTTATTTAATTCAATTGCGGCGTCTACCGAGGAATTCTTTCCACCAATGACTACAACATCAGTGTCAAAGAATGGATGTGCTTCTTTAAAATAATGAAATACTTTATCCAGTTTTTCACCAGGTATGTCCATGTAATTGGGATTATCATAATAACCGGTAGCAATGATCATATAATTAGCAATGTATTCCATTTTCGAAGTAACCACATGAAAGGATTCATTATCTTCTTTCGTAACTTTTAGCACATTTTCAAAGCGATTCATTCTTATATTTTTTAGCTTTGCTACCTCCCGATAATAGGTCAAAGCCTGATTTCGTTTTGGTTTATGTCCTTCAATGATAAATGGAACATTTCCAATTGCTAATTTTTCACTTGAACTGAAAAATGTTTGGTGAGTGGGATAGTTATATATCGCATTCACAATATTGCCCTTTTCAATGATAAGCGGCTCTATTCCTATTTCCTTTAATGCAATAGCTGCCGATAAACCACATGGACCTCCGCCCACAATAATACATTGTTCCTTTTGCATGTGCGTCACTCCTCTAAATCAAACCATCATATCTTTAAATCTGTTTCCGAAAATGCTTATATTAATATGATTTAAAGATTTACTGTTTTTATCCTAAATAAAAAACTCCCATCAATTAATGATAGGAGATTTTATATTTACATGCAAAAATTTAGTATTCAAAAGTGAAAAATAAAATTAGGTACTTAGTTAAAAGGGCATTAAATCCAGCCTCTAAAGCGACAAGCTTCTGCCATCTTTCTTACACCAACCATATAAGCTGCTAATCTCATATCTACACGTCTTGATTGAGCAGTTGTATAGACATTTTCAAAAGAACTCACAAGGATTTTTTCTAATTTCTCTGCTACTTCTTCTTCTGACCAATAATAGCCTTGATTATTTTGTACCCATTCAAAATAGGACACAGTCACACCACCCGAAGACGCAAGAACATCAGGGACTAATAAGATATCCCTTTCAGTTAAGATCTTAGTTGCTTCAAGAGTAGTCGGTCCATTTGCTGCTTCCACTACAATACTTGCACGAATATTATGTGCATTCTCTTCAGTAATTTGATTTTCAATAGCCGCAGGCACTAATATATCACAATCAAGCTCTAATAATTCTTTATTAGAAATCGTATTTTTAAATAATTTCGTCACTGTTCCAAAACTATCACGACGATCCAATAAGTAATCAATATCTAATCCAGCAGGATCGTGTAGTCCGCCGTATGCATCAGAAATACCAATCACTTTTGCACCAGCATCATGCATGAACTTAGCTAAAAAGCTTCCTGCATTCCCAAATCCTTGAACTACGACACGTGCACCATCAATATTAATTCCTTTTTTCTTTGCTGCTTCTCTAATGCAAATGGTTACCCCTTTTGCTGTTGCGGTTTCTCTCCCGTGAGATCCACCTAAAACAATAGGCTTTCCAGTTATAAATCCAGGTGAATTAAACTCATCAATACGGCTGTATTCATCCATCATCCAGGCCATTATTTGAGAATTAGTAAATACATCAGGTGCTGGAATATCCTTTGTTGGCCCAACGATTTGACTAATCGCGCGTACATAGCCGCGACTTAATCGTTCAAGTTCTCTAAAGGACATATCTCTAGGGTCACATATAATACCGCCTTTTCCTCCACCATAAGGTAAATCAACAATACCACATTTTAAGCTCATCCAAATCGAAAGGGCTTTCACTTCTTTTTCTGTTACATTTGGATGGAAGCGAATTCCCCCTTTTGTTGGACCAACTGCATCATTATGTTGGGCTCGGTAGCCAGTGAAGACTTTAACTGTTCCATCATCCATTCGAACCGGTATTTTTACTGTTAGTAATCTAACAGGTTCTTTTAATAACTCGAAAACTTCATCGGGATATCCTAGTTTCTCAAGTGCATGATGTATAACTGTTTGTGTAGATTGCAACACATCATGTTTATCTTCATTTGTTGTACTGACTGTACCTTTCTCGGCTACCATTTTAAGTAAACCTCCCAGTATTTTTGCTAATGGACGGCAGATTTTGTCCGCCTTTCAGACATAGTATACACCTTTGGAACATGCTTGCAAAGATTAAAACTTAAATTAATCCGGCTATTGTTGTAAACGTTATCATCACCTTATTTACGCTTCTTCTGCTGAAAGTAAATTCTGAAAAAACTAATAAAAAAGAGAATGACCCAAAACTCGGTCAGACCCTTATCTGTACAGTATATATGGACATATAATTCCTTTCGGTTAATCCCTTCGCATTTATTAAAGGATTGAGAAAAACGAAGTTATTTTTTTTAGGGCATCATTTTTAAGAATGACCTTACCATATTCCTCTAATACATAAACGGTTTCACAAGAAATACGACCGTATTCACACCCAAGAGCCCCTACAATTGGATGGAGCTTAGGGTCCCAATTATGAAACATCAAATAATATTGTCCTTCTTTATAATAAAGGGAAGTAATCCCTTGGTCTTCTATGTGTTTCATTCGATGGGAAATAGAGATAATTTCCTCTATTGAATCAAATACAAATAAATACTGATGAATAGGTGATTCTTCTTCAATAAATGGTTCATTTTCATCCTCATATAGATCCTCAATATCTAATGTAACGATGAGTGTCATTTCATTAGAGTTCAATGAGTGAATTTCCACCGTTACAGCCGATGTCGAATCCAAGCCATATAGGACTTGAATTTCCTCAAGCATTTCTTCGAATAAATCGTGCCAAATAAGTGATTCTCTCCATTGATCGTTATCCAATAATCCTTTATCCTCAAGCTCATCTATCGTAATAGAAAACTTTACTTTATTCGCAGAAAGTCGCTCAACCTTCATGGACTAAGCCCCCTCGAGTATGACTGGTTATGATCATACTATGTGAGAGGATAATGTTGGTTCATCATTCGGTTTAAAGATTATTCATTACCCAATTTTTAATTTCGATGCGACTTAGCCAACAAAATGGTTACATGCCTGTTAATATTAATAAATGCGTTTCCGCCTTTGCACCTAATCTTAGTGGCAAACCTGTTGTTCCGTATCCATTACTTACAAATAAAGTAGTTTGCGGTAATTCTTCAATTCTTCCTTTTTCATATAAGCCCCACCCTAAAATTCTAATTTGCCCTCCATGTGTATGACCACTTAAGACTATTGGGATATTATAGGTGTCATTCATTTTTTGGACGATACTAGGATTGTGGCTTAAGAGGATGGTAAAATTATTTTCTTCTACATTTGACAACGCATCTTTTAATGAATCCCTTTCTAAACTTACATCATCAATTCCTGCTAATGTAATTCCTTTTGTCAGGGTAATGGACTCATTTTCAAGAATCCTTACATCATATTTTTCTAATAACGATACTAATTTTTGACGATCAACCTCATGATCATTATTGCCCCACACAAAATAAATAGGAGCAATCCTTTTTAACTTCTGAATATTTTTTTCTACTCTTTCAAACGGAACTCCCTTTTCCATCAGATCCCCACCGATAATGACAAGATCTGCTCTATTCATTGCTTTATCTACAATTTCAGTTGATATATTCCGTCTATGGACATCCGAAATAAAAAAGATTATTAATTCACTAACTTCTTTTGGAAAATCATTAAATTTAATGGTTTTTTCACTCAATACATTATTAAATGCTTGTTTCAGCATGTATAAAAGGAGTAAAACACTAAAAATTAATAATGAAACTAAAATTCCAATCATGTTGCCCTCCTCTTGGACTTCTTAAAATCTATTGAAATCATACCATATATAGTTCCGATTCCGAAAAATATAATCGTTTCCCAAAATCCAACTAAACTAAGAAGAAATAAGCTCAAAATATGTATTGGAACAAATATTATTTCCTTAGTAATTCTCCCTCTAAAAAACCCTAAAACTATAAAAAAACTTTTCTGAATCAAACTTGCATTTAGCAGAAGTCCGCTTATAAATGCGATTGATGCAGCAAAAAATTGAATTGGTTCTATGATCAATTGGGCAATCAGGTCTGTTGGATTTGTCAAAACACTAGGAGTCCATGCAATAAATAAATAGCCAGAAAAAAACATGGTGATTACTTTCATTAGTTCTTTAATCAAAAAAATCCCTCCCATAAATTTTATGAGAAGGATTTGAATTCATACTGAACTTTTAATCTTCTTGAATATGAAGGACTCTAAACCCGGATTTTTCCAGCTTTTTAATGAATTTATCAATATTATCTTTTTTCTCAATCTTCATCACAATTCTACGAAGAAGTTTATCTGATTCATCAAATGTAACAAGAGAAATAACCGATTCATGATATTGTTGAATAATATCACCTAAACGAGCAATACGTCCTTCTGTCTCAACGGATGTGAAGGAAATGCGAACCCCCTCCTGATTCATGCCAAACGCACTTTGAAATTGTGCAACAATATCATACCTTGTCACGATTCCCATAAAAATATTTTCTTCATTCACGACTGAAAGAATAGGGAAGTCTTTTAATTCTAATAATGTTTTCTCAAAAATCTCGTCTCCTACTAAGAGCTTTTCATTATAAAGGGCAATATCCTCAACCTTTGTTTCTTTTACAAATGAATCTCTGTCGAGATTAGACTGAAAATATTTTTTATAAATATGATGTCTTGTAATGACTCCTAAGTATCTATCTTCAGATAATACGGGTACACCATCAATACTGTGTTCTTCTAGTACATTCAACGCTTTCTCAATATTATCTCCTTCCTGCACAATATAACATTTATGCTTAGGAATCATTGCACTTTTAACAAACATACCCATTCACCTCACTGAATTTTTTAAATTATCATTATATTTAAATATTTCAATAAAGAATCTATAAATCCTCTTTTTCATTGTCTAATAATGTGAATTTTATTACATCATGGCCCATATGATTATAAGAATACATCTTTTAGGAGGGTAATCAATGAATAGCCATTACAAAAGCTATCAACCCTACATCAGTCCTTTTGATCCGTGTAAACCAATTAGAATTAAAACATACTCTACTCCACCAAACTTGTATTTAGGATTTCAGCCACCGGGACTTCCACAATTTAGTCCAAAAGAGGCTTTAAGAGCTGGGACACTTTGGAAGGTGTTCTATGATCCTTACTTTAGCCCTTATGAATCGAATAAGGGAGGGGATGACGAATGACCCAGATGCCAAAAGAGTATTATGAACTTCTTGAAGAACTTCAAGAAGTTGATTTTGTTATTTGTGATTTAACGCTTTATTTGGATACCCATCCAGATGATTATGATGCCGTTGAACAATATAACCAATTTATTAAAAAGAGAAAATCGTTAAAAAAGCAGTTTGAAAAGCAATTTGGTCCATTAACAAATTTCGGTTACAGTTATTCAAATTATCCTTGGGATTGGAAAGATGCTCCTTGGCCGTGGCAAGTTTAGTAAAGTAGGAGGTCATACTACATGTGGGTATATGAAAAAAAGCTTCAATATCCAGTAAGAGTCAGCACATGTAACCCAACATTAGCAAAATTTTTGATTGAGCAGTATGGCGGTGCTGATGGAGAATTAGCAGCAGCTCTCAGATACTTAAATCAAAGGTATACAATTCCTGATAAGGTGATCGGTTTACTGACAGATATAGGAACAGAAGAATTTGCTCATTTAGAGATGATTGCTACGATGATTTACAAGCTTACTAAAGATGCAACCCCTGAGCAAATGAAAGCAGCTGGCCTCGGTGCCCATTATGCAAATCATGACAATGCCCTGTATTACGAAAATGCGGCAGGAGCTCCTTGGACAGCGACCTATATTCAGGCTAAAGGGGATCCTATTGCTGACTTATATGAAGACATTGCAGCAGAAGAAAAAGCGAGAGCAACATATCAATGGATTATCAATATGAGTGATGATCCCGACCTAAATGACGGTCTTCGATATTTACGTCAAAGAGAAATCATTCATTCTCAACGTTTCCGGGAAGCTGTTGAAATATTAAAGGAGGAAAGAGACAAACAAAAATTCTTTTAGAAAGGATTGTTTATATCACTTTTCCTATACATTCTGCAAAATAAGGGGGACTGATGAAGATTGTGATTTTCTTCTCCCCCTTTTTTATTTGCTCTCATGGTATAGATTAATATCCCATTCACTTTTCATCAACTCGTATATTTTATGTCTTTTTTTCCATGCCTCGTCCTTCCAAAGATCCTTACTTCGATCGATAATTTCACATCTTAGCTCATGATATTCTTTTTCTGCTTTTTCTTTTTTTGTATAAAGAACCTTTGTTGCTCCAAATAGCCCTATACATAGAAGAGAAAGATTAATAAACAATGAGGAGGAAACAAAAGCAGATACCAGCGCTTCAAAGGAAAAAGAGTATGGATTGAACAATACCCTTGATAGATAGTACATAAATAGAAAGGAAATAAAAACTGAAGTCCACATTAAAATCAAATGTTTCTTTTTGAAATTATCAAATTTTTGCTTTCTCTCAATTAAATTATGTAGCATCTGCTTAGTGGCTTGATCTGTCCAGTTCTCTAACATGATAATTTTTGAATTCATTGTGACTCCCTCCCCTAATTATTGTATGAGCTTGTCCCTCTGAATAGAATGAAAAACAAAAGTCCTCGAAAATTGAAAGCAAAGGACAAACCAAGAATGACGACTACCTCACTACTATTCATGTCCTGGATTTTGTTCTCAAGGGCTATGCTAAAAACAGATTAGAGGACAATCTATTTTTTACTTAATATTAAAAAGACTGACTCCTGATGTCAGCCTTTTGCTCCATCTACTACAATGCTTTTGGAAATTCTGCATTCGAAATAATAACCTCCATGTAATCAGTCAGTAGTCGGTCCATAATTTCTTCCCATGATTGTTTTTCCGCATATTTTCTGGCATTACTCTTAAGGTTTAAATAAAAGGTATGATCACCAATGATTTTCTCAACAGCAGCCACAAATTGATCTGTATTTTGAGTTTCGCAAATTACTCCGGATCTATTGTTTTCAACAATACTTGTGACGCCTCCTTTGTTAGAAACAATGGCTGGAATACCAGAAGCGAACGCTTCTAACACTACATTCCCGAACGTTTCAGTTGGAGATGGAAAAAAGAACACATCTGACGAAGCATAGGCTTCAGCTAAATCATTTCCTTTTAAATACCCGGTAAAAGTAATATTTTCATTTTGCAGCTTTTGTTTTAATTCATGTAAACCTGGACCACTTCCGACAATAAGCCAATGAATCTGTTTTTTTGTTTTATGAGGGAGTTGTTTAATCGTATTTACAAGTGTTTGTAAGTCTTTTTCTGGTGCAATTCTTCCAGCGTAAAGAAATACATATTTTTCCTTAATTCGGTATTTTTCTTTGAGTGAGCTCGTTCTTTTAAGAGGATTAAAGAATTGGCAATCCACCCCTCGACTCCATACTGTAACATTTTCAAATCCTTGTTCGATTAAATGATCTTTCGTCTCTAAAGATGGGACAAAAATTTTATGAACTGGAGCATGAAACCACTTCATATACCGCCATAGGACTGGAGAGATGAACGATAATTTATAGTAATCTAAATAACGGTCAAAATGAGTGTGATAGGACGCAACAGCCGGTATTCCTAATTTCTTGGATACATGTAGACCGTATAGACCCATTGTTAGGGGAGTCGCAATATGAATTAGATCTGGGGCAAAATCCCTTAGTCTCTTTTCAACGGTTTTTGGATTGGCTATAGCTGTTCTACATTCAGGATAAAAGATAAAAGGAAAGCTACTGAATTGATGAACATTCGGATAATTGGGGCTATTTTCTATTTCAGGAACAAATAGTTCATGCTCTATGCCTCTCTTATTCAAATAATCACTAAGCTTTTTTAACGTACGTGCAACACCATTAACCTGTGGAAAATACGTATCACTAAAGATCGCTATTCGCATAAAGACTTGCCCCCCTCTTATTAATTGCCATCTTTATGAATTAGACTACTTACTAATTAATATGCAAAAAGATAAAAAATAACCGATGTAACTATTCCTAAAAATGACCCTACTATAGCATCAGAAGGATAATGCACTCCTAGAACCACTCTTGAAATGGCAATTAATGATGAAAGCGGCAATAATAGCATGATTAAAAATGGATACTGAATCATAAAGGGTGTCGCTATTGCAAAAGCTGCGGTTGAATGTCCAGATGGGAATGAATGATCTTTGAATGGATGTCCGTAAACTATTACATCCGGTAATGCCAAGTAAGGCCTAATTCTACGTACGAACCGTTTAACACCTTGCACAAGAAGATGACTAACGGTTAGGGAAAAGATCGAAAGGATTGCGGTTATTCTTAATGGTGAAGAAGGTTGACTAATGAAGAATACGAATAGTAATGCTGAAATCGTAAATGTCGCTCCTCCAAGATGGGTAACCCCTCGAAAAAAAGTAATCATTAGTTCTTGTAAACCGTTAAACTTATAAAAAAGATTTTGGTCATATTTTGCGAACTGATTCCTCATTCGTTCCATATATATACTCCTTTCAAATTCCCTATATACTACTATTTTATGGAACAAATGTAAGTGTATTTGTAAGACAATGTAAATATTTTATAAAAAAATATTACAAAAGAATGAAGAAGGGTGACCCATATCAAAGTGTCAGGAAACGACCACTTCAAGATATACAATTAAATCCCATGGATTTATTCTATATCTTGAATATAATGCGGTTTCCGACCTTTTTGGGTCACCCTCGTATTAAAACTTAGTTCTATAATGGAATCTTCAACACTTGACCTGATTGAATTTCATTTCCATTTATTCCGTTAGATTGTTTTATGATATTGATTCCATTTTGTGAATGGTAGTATCTCATGGCTATACTGAATAGAGTCTCATTGGATTTAACCGTATGATAGACAATTGTATCGTCTGCTTCTTCTTGAGCAGCACTACTTTCAGTTTCTTTTTTTGGTTCCGGTTGTGGCTCTTGTTTTGGTTTTGGGTCTGGGTCTGGCTTTGGCTCTGGTTCTTTCTTAGACACCGTTTGAACCGTCGTGCTCTTTGTTTCATTTGAATGACTGACCTTTTTAACTTCACTGCTATCATCTTGTTTTGCTTCCGAAGTTAAAATTGAACTTTTCGCTTCTGTTTCTTCTTTATCATCAGGAATCGCATCATCATTGTTTGCACCTGATGAATCTTCTCTTTTCTGAAGGATAACTTCCTCATTTTTAGATTTTTTCTCTATAAGTGGCAATCCCGATTTATTAATATACGTGTAAATAGTAAAGAAAGTAAGAGGCAGTAAGATAAAAAAGACTAATAATAGTCGTATTAATGGGTATTTCACTTTATATTTCGGTTTTTGCCTTTTTTCTCTATGAAGTTCGCCACGAGGTGGTAATGATTGTTTTTCCACCTTTGGTTCTTCACTTGGAACTCTTTCAATTCTTTGTCTTAATTTTTCCGCTTGATCACGATATGGATCTCTTTTCATGAACCATCCCTACTTTTTTTTACAGATTGAATTCGAATATGGCACCCTAATAGAAAATCAATGGTAAAATGCATGATTATCGTTGCAAATAGACTGCTTGTCCATTCATATACAAACCCGATCAATAAACTTAATGCAATAATATTTATGATTAGAAACCCATTCTTCCAGTATCGAATATGGACGACAGCAAAGGTAACGCTTGCAATTATGAACCCAAACTGAAATTGGATAATACCCCGAAACAAAATCTCTTCACTTAGCGCGATTAGAAGAGAAAGAAATGCAATCTCACCTAACTTTCGTTTTGAAAAGATTCGTTCGTTAATACCCCCATCATCATAAAAACTTGCTGGAAGCTTCTTCATTAAAATAATATCGAGAATCACGACGGCAAGGCCAAAACTCAGACCAATTAAAGCAGTACGGAAATTTACATTGAATTGATTTATGAATGAGATAATGTCTTCAAATAAAAATATACCTAAAAATAATGAAATCGTTAATAGTACTATTTGAGTAGCATACAAATGAAAGCTCAATTCACGATCCGATATTTTTTTTATTATTTCAGCCTGATTATTTTTCATTTATTTTCACACTGGTAATAAAATCTTTTTTAATTGTTCCTGCCAAGATGTATCTTCCTCATATAAATTAGTATCTTCCTTTGATTCATATTGTTCAAATGTTAACCCGCACCAATCACAACAATTTGGTCTAGTTTCTAATTCATTTTCTTCAAAAATGGAAACAAGCCTATTGCGCTTACAGCCTTGCCCTGTTATCCACATTAAAAATTCAGCTATTTTGTCTTTTTTATACTGTGTTCTTCCATCACGAATGTTGATTAGCTTTTGTGTAAGAGATGATGAATCTTCTGTTCTCCTGTTTTTGAAGAAGTTCCAGTAATAGTTAATAAATCTTTCTTGAATATCTGTTAATTCCAGTTGATCATTCATTTGACCCTTAACATTCATTTTAATCTTTAAATATTCCCCAATCTGAATGTCTGTAGGAAGTTCATTTTCTACGATTTGAAGTGGTAGCTGCTCATCACTATTACAGTATAAGAGGACTGCTAGGCTCATTAAACCATCCCTTCCTGCTCTACCAATCTCTTGTAGATAGGACTCAATACTTGTTGGCATATGAAAGTGAATGACAAATCGTACATTTTCCTTATTGATTCCCATTCCAAAAGCACTTGTTGCACAAATAACGTTTAATTTATCATACAGAAATTGCTGTTGGATTAATATTCTTTGTTCTTGATCCATCCCACCATGATAATAGGCTGTTTTTAAAAGCCCCTGTTCTTTTAGCCACTCCGATACTTCTTCTGCTAATCGCTTGCTGGAAAAGTAGACAATCCCAGGCTTCTTAAGCATTTTAACCATTTCTAATAACTTCTGCAGTTTATCTTCATGGTTTTGAACGGGTTTTACCATTAATCCAATGTTTGGACGATCGATGGAATAAACATATTCCTTAGCAGAGTGAATGTTTAAAGTCTTTTTTATATCACTTCTCACATCTTCTGTTGCTGTCGCGGTTAAGGCTAGAACGATGGGATGATTTAGTTTATTTCTTAAGATTCCAAGCTTCATATAATCTGGTCTAAAGTCTGGCCCCCATTGTGAAATACAATGAGCTTCATCAATGACAAAAAGACAGAATTTTAATGATGTTAATTTTTCCAAAATATTAGGGTTCATGACCATTTCAGGTGAAACGAAAATGAATTTATACAGAGATAAATTCCTCAAAATTTTTTTTCGCTCTTTAAATGGCAGGAAGGAATTAAGTGCAATGACTCGCTTTTCCCCCATTACCTTCATTTGTTCAACCTGATCTTGCATTAAAGATAGCAAGGGAGATACTATTAAAACATGTCCATCCATTCGATAACCCGCTAATTGATAGCACAAAGATTTACCTGTTCCAGTTGGCAGCATGGCTATGGTATCGTTCCCATTTAATACAGATTCAATTACATCTCGTTGACCTATTCTAAATGTCGAAAAGCCAAAGCGTTCTTTTAAATCAATTAACAAATTCATACTTTATCACCAAATTTCGCTAGAACTAACCGAATTTGAAAATAAGACAAAAGCGGAATTTTCTCTTTTATGAGCTTTAATTTCTTTTGTTTAATTATTTGTATAGCCTCAATGACACTTTTTTGGGCGTCTGGATGAACATAGTCATCAATAGAAAACTGTGGATCTACCAATGCTATTTCAACAAGGTGATCTTCAATTGTGCTTTTTTTGAGTTTTCGTACCTTAGCGATTACATCCACTTCCATACCCCTAGTCAATAGCCTGTAGGTTTCTTTTGTTGATTGGGTTAATATTTGCGTTTGTTTCTGTTGTTTTAGTAAAGAATAAAGCAAGGGATAACGATCATAGTTTTCCAATATCTCATTTACCAAATAATGCAATACATTCAAATACCTAAATCTAAATTCATCAGGTTCTATATTTAATTTCTCTGCCGCTTGCAATGTGGTAAGACCTATCTGCTCCCCGCCTGTTAACATATTGGTAAAGAGAACGGGATCATCAGGAAAATCTTCATTAGAAAGCAATTTAACAAGTTCATCTAGGAGGATCTCATTTAAATTATCGATATCTTCTTTGTTTTCTCGTATAAACCTCTTCATCCATTCTTGAATTTCTTGTTCTCTTTGTACTGGATAATACTTTTGCTCCTTGCGGATATAATGTGAGAGAACCTGGACTAGAAGCGACAATCTCTTCCACCAAACAATACTTGAATCCCCTACTCTCCACCCGTTAAGTGAATTCGGAAATGGATGGATGTTGAAAAAATTCGCTAGTTGAACCTTTCCTTCATCGCTAATACTGTACTGATTCTTCCAAAGTACGAGGAAGCCCTTAACTTCTAGTTTTTGGATGTGATGATCAAACTGTTTTCTATCTAGCTTAGGGTAACTATTAAAGAACTCTGATACTAGATACAAATGTCCATCTTGAATGGTTTGTGAAGATTTTTTCCCTTTTAAAAGATGGTAAACGGCATACTCCGTTCTTTCACCTTTCATTTTTTTCAAGCAGTATAAAATAATCGCCTGAAGGTAGGACATTCGATACATTCTCCTTTTAATCGACAATAAACTTCTATTGTCAAATATTGTACCATGAAATTGAGAAATTGAGGCGGTTTCTTTCATAATTGAAAGGGTATAGTTAAATAGAAGAGTTATTAAAAGAAAAGCGGAAGCGCCTTGAACAGGCCTGACAAGCATAAGACGAGTCCTATAGAAAGGGTGCCTTTTCCCTTTCTATGGGGCTTGGCTTATGACTCGAGGGCCTAGGCGCTGGAGCTGGACATGAAAAAAGCGGAAGCGCCTTGAACAGGCCTGACAAGCATAAGTCGAGTCCTATAGAAAGGGTGCCTTTTCCCTTTCTATGGGGCTTGGCTTATGACTCGAGGGCCTAGGCGCTGGAGCTGGACATGAAAAAAGCGGAAGCGCCTTGAACAGGCCTGACAAGCATAAGACGAGTCCTATAGAAAGGGTGCCTTTTCCCTTTCTATGGGGCTTGGCTTATGACTCGAAGGCCTAGGCTCTGGAGCTGGACACGAGAAAAGCGGAAGCGCCTTGAACAGGCCTGACAAGCAATAGCAACAAAGTTTACAAAAACAGACTTTTTTATAAGTGATGAATGCGCTTTCATTCCATTATTTATAGATAATTTTGTAAAATTTATCTGAAAATGCTTTCTTGTTGTTGAAAAGTTTAGGGTTCCCTATTAGAATAAAAACTATGAATTATTTTTTGTAGCATTTCTTTTAAAATATGTATAATGTTAAATTATATAGATAATTCTCCGGGAGGTTTTTTCATTGCCAAAATATACGATTGTAGATAAAGACACATGTATTGCATGTGGAGCTTGTGGTGCAGCTGCTCCAGATATTTATGACTATGATGACGAAGGAATTGCATTTGTAACCTTAGATGATAATTCCGGGACTGTAGAAGTCCCCGATGTTCTTGAAGATGATATGGTGGATGCATTTGAAGGCTGTCCAACTGATTCCATTAAAGTAGCAGATGAGCCATTCGATGGCGATGCCCTTAAGTTTGAATAGTTTATAGATAGAAAAGCGGAAGCGCCTTGTGCATAGGATGAAAGGCTAAGTTCGCCACATCCTGTAGGCATGCCAAGCATAACTTAAGCCACTAGGGAACGGTGATATTCACCTTCCCAAGTGGCTTAAATTATGTTTCGAGGAGCTCTATGCGTTAAAGTTGGATATCTAAATAAGCGGCTGTCCCAAAACCAAAGTGGGGGGAACAACAACTCCAGTATATAGAAGAAACCTTCAAAACATCTTTTATATAGGTTATAGTTGTTCCGGCACCCCATTGGGTCTGACGTTTTTATATTAAGCTGCTCTTTTATAAGTTAGTTGTTTTGTAAACCATGTATTCATTTTCGAGAATAACAACGTAAATACGATCGTGATCAGGATACCTTTCAGAATATTGAATGGGAGAATTCCCGTAACAATAATCTCGCTTGGTAGTTCAAAATTCATGAAATATTTATAAGCAGGCAAGAAAACAAAATAATTTAGCACACTCATTATGATGGACATAATGAAAGTACCTCCTACTAAGCCTATGAGTAGACCTTTTTTGGACTCAAAATGTCTATAGATATAGTAGGTTGGCAGGACGAATAATATGCCAGCCAGAAAATTGGCTGTATGGCCTACAGGAACTCCAGTATCGCTTCCTGTCATAAAATAATCTAGTACATTTTTAAACAACTCCACTAAAATCCCTGCTACAGGTCCAAATGCAATCGCTGCAATTAATGCAGGTATATCACTGAAGTCCACCATTAAAAAGCTTGGAAACGGTGGCAATGGGAAATTTAATAGCATTAGTACATACGCTAATGCACTTAACATCCCAATGGTGACAAACATACGTGTATTCAATTTCTTCATATTCCTCTCTCCTTTTAGTGATTCATCTCACGTAAGAAGAAAGGTCTTGCCATCGAATAAAGAAAAGCGCAAGCGCCTTGCTCAGCCAAAAGATTGCATAAGACGAGTCATGGAGGAATGGTGGTTTTCCCTATATTCATGGCTTGCCTAGTCCCTAGAGGGGCTAGGCGCCGGAGTTGGAAGCAGATAAACCTTCTTATCCGAAAACATTCCAAAACCTTGACTTTCTTATCAACCAAAAAATCCCCTAAGATTAAACTCAGGAGAACTTAAAGGCATACTCGAATAAACGTTCAAATGTTCATTGTTTTTGAACGTTGGCTCAACCTTCATCTTCTCCCATCCAGACTTTACTGTCGGCTTTGGAATCTCACCAAATCCTGCCCAAGAATCAGGCTCGCGGGCTTAGAACATTTTCATTCATTACCGCCGGTCGGGAATTACACCCTGCCCCGAAGACAAATCTTTATTCTTTTTTACATGTTTATTATACAAAAAAAAGAAACTTATGTGAAGAAAAATATTTCGAATTCAAGATGAATTTTTTTTTTATGTAATTACATTACATTAACGTTGTTGATTTGCTGGTATTTTTAACGAATTTCCCGTTACAATTGTTGTAGAATGTAAACCATTTAAATGTTTTATTTCATTCACTGTTACTTTATATGCTTGAGAAATCGACCAAAGCGTTTCACCATTTTTAATTACATGTTGTACTACTCCCGGTTCGTTAATAATATCCTTCGATACTTCTACAACTTGATAGGGATCATGTACCTTTGCGAATACACTTTGTCCTACTTCTCCATTTCCAAAAACAAGATAAGGATCGATGGCCAATTCCTTTGTTAGATTCCATTTCCCTTGATGAATTTCAAAATGAAGATGGGTGCCCGTAGAACGGCCTGTATTCCCCATCACACCCACAACCTGTGCCTTATCAATGCTTTCCCCTTCATTTACTAAACGCTTCCCTAGATGGGCATAAACTGTCTCAAAACCGTTTTCATGTTTGACAAAAACTACATGTCCATATGTAGAAGAATAGTAAGACTTAAGAACAGTCCCATGATCAACACTATATATAGGGGAACCCTCTTCACCTGCAATATCGATTCCTTTATGATGTCCCCCACGTGTACCAAAGGAATCTGTTATTGTTCCATCAGCTGGAAAAACCCAATATAGGGTATGATCTATTCGGGGTGATTCTTCTGCTCTGGCTACTCCACCCAAAATAATTAAACTAATACAAAATCCTAAAGCTCCTGCGATTAAAATCCTTTTAAGAAAATCTGTCATTATGTTCCTCCTATTAAGTGAAGCTTCATTGGTGAACTTTTTTTCCAATGAATTATTTAGTTTAACCCTGTCAAGTTTTAACCATATGATACTAGATTTGATTTTTTAGCTTCTCCTCATAAATTTTCCTCATGATTGCAGATCACATAAAATAGGGAAAAGGCGAATCACCCATTCCATCTCTTCTGACATCATTCACTCAAACAGATAGAATTATACTTTTGGACTAGCAGTAGCATTGCTTACATAAACACTTACTTAAATAGGTTTGACGGTACACAATATGTATGCTTGTCCCTCCATAGAACTTTATAAGTAAAGGAAAGGTATGCTGTTCGCAATTTTTTCCTTTCAGTAGTCTCTGTTTATTTAAGAATAATATGTATGGCTTTTATAAAAGGCTCTTTTCTTAAACTTTGTTGTTATTTAAAAAGGAGTTAGTTGGTTTCCGCGAAAGGATGCTCGATTTCTGCGGGGCGGGCGGTGAGCCTTCTCGTCGTCTTGCTCCTGCTTAGGTCTCACCTGTCCTGCTATTCCTGCAGGAGTCTCCCATATCCACTCCAACCAATCTTTTTACAAAAATATATGTTCTTATAAAGCAACAATATTTTAGAAGACAGCCTAAAATAAAGGCTCATTAAACATTTTTGAGTCTAGGAATAAGTCGAAAACGACCCCTTGAATAATTTTCGCCACATAAAAGGCTGCCCCATAGCCAAGTTGTCAGGAAACAAACATTGTGGTTCCGGACCCCTTATGGGACAGCCTCATTTAAGGTAATATTTTTTTATTTGGACTAACAGGTACATCCACAGGTTCAGTAAAATTAAAGTTTTCCCATTTAGGTGGTTGGATGTTTTCAAAAGTAACTTCCTTAATTCCAAATTCACTAGCTGTTAAAAGAATCCCTTCTACCAATGACATGCTTTCTTTTAACTCAAGTTCATTCAGATTTATCTGTGGTTTGAATGCTATATTTACAGTTGTACCCTTTCTGTTTACTTCAAAGGCTATTTTACTAGGTAAAATCGATTTATAAATACTATTTGGGACATCCTTCATAGCATTTAATGCTGCTTCAACCGTGTCATAGCTCTGATTCCCTTTAACATAGTAAGATTCATTGTTGGATAATTCATATCGATAATAGGCATTCCTGGTCATTGTTTCTTCAACCCCAACTTCAGGGATCGAACCACTATGTGAAAATTTAGGTGTTTCACCATCATGTGTTTTCAGAACAACTTCTTCAAAACCTGAACCAATTAAAGAATATTGGAGAATTTTAATGAAATTATTTTCAGTCGTACTACTTCTGTCAATTTGATGTTGTTTAGGAACCGTATATTCTAATGTCTCATTATTAATTGAAAATTCACCTTCCAAAGGATAGGTTTCTTCAAACCCCCATTCTTTTTCTGGTATCTCTTCAGATATGCTCTCGAATCGCGCTAACCAACCTTGGCCATTTTTTTCCTTATTTACAAGAACACTTACTGGAACCGTAGTTGCATCAGAAGTGATTAATCGATAAGAAAATGAATCGTATTGAGAAAGATCTTCCCCATATACAGAAGATTTGTTTACAGTTACTGGTAGCATTTGCATTTTTTGATTTGGTTCTTCTTTTGTAATGGTAGCATCATTTGATGATTCATTTTGAGTGGAGGAATGATCTTCACGTTCCAATTTCTCTTCAGACGATTGATCTAAACTATATATTTCTTGGCCTTCATTGGAGTTATCCATTGCCGAATCACCTGAAGAGGAATTCTCATATGATTGATCCAAAAAAGAAGGAGTGATTAATGCAAGAATCAAGATTGCTGTAATAGTAGCAATGACAGGAAGCCAAGGTTTAACGGTGAAACGTTTGTTCATTTTCTTTTGCATATTGTGATAGACTTCATTAGGTGAACGATCATCTTTTATTTCCGGTAGTTTTTTTAATAGTTCTTCAATCTCATGATCTTCCCATTTTAATTGACTCATGTTCACTCTCCTCCTTTCTAATTTTTTCATTCATCATATCTCTTAACGCTTTGACAGCACGATGTTGTGTCGTTTTTACTTTACTTTCCGTCCACCCAAGTATACTTGAGGCCTCTGAAATCGAGAGGTCTTGAATATACCTCATCACAATGACTAATCTTTGATCAGTTGTACAATGTTCTAGACATTCATATAGCACTCGGACTTCCTCTTTTTGTTCTGCCACTTCTTCAGGAAGAACTGCTTCATCTTTTATTTGTTGGCGGTTCCAATCAAATTTCTCTAGAATTTTGTTCTTCCAACCTTTTTGTTTACGAAAATAATCAATCGCTACATTCTTTGCAATCGAAAATAACCATGTTTTCTCAGAGCTTTTCCCTTGAAAATTTTGATATGATTTCATGACTCGAATATAGACTTCTTGGACAAGATCCTCTGCCTGCTCCCGGTCTCGAACCATATAAAGTAGAAATTGAAATACATCATGATGATACTTTTCGTATAATTCCTCAAAAACGGAGTCCAAATTTTACCCCTCCCCGTTCATTATATTTGTCGGTTTATTTATTTAAAAGTTACACTATCTACTATAGTATTTATATCGTATGAAAGGAAGATACGATTTTATAATCTATCGAAAAAGTCAAAAAAACCTTATTTCCAAGTAGAAATAAGGCTTTAACGGTTAGGATGAGGCGATCTAAAACAATATCCTTTTCACATAGAACTTCATTTTTAATGTCATTCTGTTTCTCATGGAACAAGATTAGTCGCCAGTTATCATCAAGAATTTTGATATTCTACCAATTCGTCATGTCGTTTCATTAGGAAGCTTAATAGAAAATGTCGTCCCTTGGTCTATTTTACTCTGGACAGAAATCGTCCCCTTATGCGCTTCTATAATATTTTTCGCTATTGCTAATCCTAGTCCTGTCCCTGATTTACCTCTAGTTCTTGCTTTGTCTGCCTTGTAAAAACGTTCAAATACAAATGGGAGATCTTCTTCAGGTATTCCCGATCCTGAATCACTTATATTAATATTATAGGAATGTGAAAATGGAGTAATATTTACATGTACAAAGCCATTTTCAGGTGTATGTCTTAACGCATTATCTATTAGGTTTGTTAACACTTGCTCCATTCGATCTGGATCTATCCCAATTTCCTTGTCTGAAATATTACTTTCATGATTGAAACTTAATTCAATATTTTTTTCCCTAGCAATGCCGTGAAATTTATTCGTAACCCTTTCTACAAAGCTTTGAAGGGCGACACTTTCTTTGTTTAATGAAATATGTCCCGCTTCCATTCTTGCTAAATCAAGCAGGTCATTGACAAGACGTCCCATTCTTAAAGACTCATCATAAATAATTTTTGCAATTTCTTTTTTCTCTTCATCCGTTGCTGCGATGTCGTCGACAATTGCTTCACTATATCCTTGAAGCATGCTGATAGGTGTTCTGAGTTCATGTGATACATTAGCAATAAAATCTTTCCTAAGTTTATCCAGTCGTCTTTCCTCTGTCATATCACGAACTACAACAACAGCTCCGCGAACATTTTTATCATTATATAATGGACTTACAATTAGAACATAAGATCTACCTTGGAGAGTGATCTCACCTATTTGGTCGTATTCGCTATTAATAACACCTTCTAATAGTTCCTTTACGGCTGTTGGGACAGGTTCTTTACTATTTGCACCTTGTTCGTAATACCAATGTTGTAAAAACCTTTCGGCGGGAGGGTTCGTAATTAAAATCGTTCCGTCTCGATTAAATGTCATTACTCCATCAGCCATACTACTTAGAATACTAGATAACTGCTCTTTTTCTTGGCTTAATGCATTAATATTAAACATAAGCTGTTTACCCATTTGATTAAACGCCGTTGCAAGCTCCCCAATTTCATCATTGGTGAGAATCGGTACCTTTGTATCAAATTTCCCTCTAGCTACCTCAAATGCTGCTTCTCTCATTTTTCTTAAGGGAGCGGTAATTCGAGTCGAGAGAAAGAATGCAAAAATAGTCGTTAAAATAATCGCGATTCCTGCAGCGAGTAAAATTAATTTCGTCGTTTGGTGTGTTGTATCTTTGATGGCCGCTAACGATTGATATATATAAACTGCGCCTTTTTCACCATCTGAAAATGTGATTGGTTTTCCAATTACCATTATGTTTTCATATCGATTGGAGGTGGTGGTATTCTCTTCTAATGTCAGTTCCTTTGAAATAGGATCTTGTTTCTCTCTAACATTCTTCAGTTCTTCGTCATTCTCGATCTGCTCTTTAATCATCTCTGCAGAAGAATCTTCAGAATAATATTGCTTTCCATTATTCGCCACAATTGTCAGACCAACCGGTTCATCGGCAATTTCTTGGGCAATTTCCAGCCCTAGATTTATATCTTCATGTCCTTCCATGATTGTTGCAATTTTTGCAGCTGTCATATTTAACTCATTTTTCACTTCATCTACATGATAATTCTGGAAAAATTCCAACAGTAAAATCGTTAGAATGAACAATACAAAAGAAACAAGAAGAAGTATTGTCATCCAAAGCTTCCCAACAACACTTCTCCAAAGCCTCATTTAGAAGTAACCTCGAATTTGTACCCGACTCCCCATACCGTAACTATCATTTTTGCCGCATTCTCGGACACCTTATTTAACTTCTCACGTAGTCTTTTCACATGAGTATCTACTGTTCGCAGGTCTCCAAAGAATTCATAATGCCATACTTCCTTTAATAAATGCTCACGATCAAACACTTTATCGGGGGCCTTTGCTAGAAAGTACAGTAATTCATATTCCTTTGGAGTTAAATTCACATCTTTCCCATCTGCCGTAACCCTGTGTGCATCATTATCAATTGTCAAATGCGGAAATACGATTAAATCTTTTGCCTTTGAGTCTGTATGAAGGAAGCTTGTCGTAGATGATCGTCGTAGTAAAGCTTTAACTCTTAGAACCACTTCTCTAGGCGAAAACGGTTTCACAATATAGTCGTCTGTCCCTACTTCAAACCCCTGAACTCGATTCGCTTCTTCCCCTTTTGCCGTTAGCATTATCACAGGGGTCGCTTTCTTTTCTCGAAGCTCCTTACATACCTCGATTCCATCTTTTCCTGGCATCATTAGATCTAATAGTATACACTCATAATCATTGTCAAGGGCTAGTTCAAGCGCTTGTTCACCATCTTCTGCTTCATCAATGATATAGTTTTCTCTTTCTAAATACATTCTTAATAATCGTCGAATTCTTTCTTCATCATCCACAATAAGAATTTTCACTTCTTGATCCATGGAAATGCCCACCTTCCTAATTCTTCTTTTACACATATCATTCTATTAGAAAAATGGGGCGGAACAAATGTTCATCGCCCTTAAAATTTCTCTGTTCTTACTTATTAAGCATAAGAATGAAGTCCTGCAATAACAAGATTAACAAATATTAAATTAAACATGATAATGATGAATCCAATAACAGCTAACCATGCAGATTTTTCTCCATGCCAACCCTTAGATAATCTTAAGTGCAGGAAGGCAGCATAGAATAAAAATGTAATTAATGCCCAAACTTCTTTAGGGTCCCAGCCCCAGAAACGAGTCCAAGCAATTTGTGCCCAAATCATAGCGAAGATTAATGCTCCAAGTGTAAATACAGGGAAGCCAATTAATACAGAACGATATCCAACTTCATCTATAAGATCGAGATTTACATTTTTCACAAGCGGCTGTAGTAATTGTGAAATCCGCTTTCTTGCAATGAGTCTAAATAGGAGATATATAATAGAACCGACTGCAAATGACCAAATCACGGTATTGAGCTTCTTAGCATTTATAATAGCAGGCATGTCTGCTAGAGGTTCAAATGCTCCTTCCGTCTGAATCACACCTTCATTTGGTCCTACAATGGCAGGCAATGCATATTCAGAGACCGCTTCCTGACCATCTTTATTAATATATTGGAATTTCGTTTCATATCCTGCAAGTGAAAAAGATGTAGTTATAAAGACGAATCCAAGAACCACTACCATTCCATACATAATCGCTTCTAACCAAAAGGATTGTTTTGATGATTTATCGTGATTCACACTTTTTAAAAGATAGATAATCCCAGCCACAAAGGAAATAGATAATATCGCCTGTCCAGCAGCCGCAGTTGTTACATGTATTTTGAGCCAGTCACTTTGAAGTGCTGGAATAAGCGGGCTGATTTCTGTCGGAAACATACTTGCATAAGCAATAATAATAATAGCTACTGGGAGAGCGAATACCCCTAATACGGTTGAACGATATAAAAAGTAGATAATAATGAATGCTCCCACAAGCATCATTCCGAAAAAGGTTGTAAATTCGAATAGATTACTAACTGGTGCATGTCCAGCAGCAATCCACCTTGTTATAAAATATCCTAATTGTGCTACGAATCCGACGATGGTAAGAGTCATAGCGATTTTTTCCCATCTATTTGTGGGAGCATCCTCTTTTTTATTCGCCTTAATTGATCCCCCGAAGAATAGAGTTGCAATTAAATAAAGTACAAAAGCTATATATAAAAAGTTACTACTCCATTGAGCCATGTCCGTCATATGGATTCCTCCTTACCCTTCTTTTTGTTGTTGATCAATTGGTATTGTAATGTCAGTTCCATCTAATACGTATTCAATTTCTTTTTTTAACCCGTGCCAATTTTTATTTGTATGACCAGCAACAAGTACCTGCTCGTTGACGCGACGAATCCATATACGACGATGATTCCAATAAGACCCTTGGATAACACCTATCATAAAGATAGCTCCACCAATTCCTAATATCCAAAGAGTTAAATCTTTACGAACTGTCAATGCCGAAACATCTCTTGTTTCAATACCCGCAAATGACATTTTATATTCATTCTCTCCTAAAGGCTCTAGATTCTTTCGAATTCCGACAAAACTTATTTCACCTTCAGGTTTTTCAGGAGAAAACATTTTAAATAGGAATGCTGGGTTATTGGGAACGGGTGATTTTGTCTGAGGCTCACCTTTATCATCAAAGCCAGAAAAATCTGGATAATAACCCATTAACTCAATTTTGTATTGATTATCTAGTTTATAGGTTTCTTTTGGGTTAAATAAATCTACTGTAATTTTACCAAAGTCCTTACCGGATTCCTTATTTGTCAAGTTAAATGACATCGATTTAAATTCATCCAATTTGTAGCTTGTTTGATAGACTGCAAAGTCATCGAATTTAAGAGGATGATTTACTTTTATCTCTTCCTCTTTCATTTCCTTGAACTCGTTATCTTGACCTGCTACTTTTTCATCTTTACTTTTATATAGAACAACATCTGATTGATAGTTTTTTGCAATCGTTCCGTTTTCTTCAAGTGCCTCATTGAACACTTTATTATCTTTAGATTTGTCATACGTCTCTAAAGTAAAGTTTTTATTTTCAAGATAATACTCTTGTTTCGTTCCAGGAATAGCTTTCGTTTCTCCTTCACGAATCCAAAGGACCTCATCTACATACATACCCGGTACAAAGCGCAGCATGCCTCCAAATAGGAAAAGAATAAGTCCAATATGATTCACGTAAGGACCCCAACGGGAAAACCGCGCCTTTTCGGCTAAAAGGTTACCATCTTCTTCACGGACACGATACCTTTTGTCTTTCATCTTTTTCTTTACTAATTCAAAGGTATTATTACTATCTTCTACAGTCGTTTCACTAAATAATCTTTGTCTTCTTAAAAAACCATCATGTCTAGAAACCTTTTGCTTTTTAAGGGCACGATAGAGTGGAATAACCCTATCAAGACTACAAATCACCAGCGAAATACCGATGGATGCTATTAATAGTAAGTACCACCAAGATCCATAAAGATCATGGAACCCTAGTCGATAATAAACCTCACCGAACCAGCCATATGCATCAGCATAATATTGTTCTGGTGGAACTGTGTTTGGAATATACATTTCCTGTGGCAGAATTGTACCAACTGCCGAAGCAATGAGCGTAACGATAATTAACCAGACACCCACTTTTACAGAAGAGAAAAAATTCCAAATTTTATCGATGATTGATTTATTGTATGTTTGTGATCGACGGGCACTACCTTCATACCTCATGTCGTGGAGCTTCTTGCTACCCGCTTCCTCTGTCAAAGCTCTACCACAAGATTCACAAAGGATTGTTCCAATTGGGTTTACATGCCCACATTCACATTTAATCTCTTTCATAAAAAAAACTCCTCAATTAAGGTTTAATACTCTCCATATACTGCTCAATGTCTTTTTCTGACATAGAACCCGTGATAATCTTTGTGATTTTCCCTTCTGGATTAATCAAAAAGGTAGTCGGTAATGGCTTTATACCATAAGCATTTTGAACATCCTTTTCCTTATCAACTACAACAGGAAATGTTAATTGATGTTCGTCTATAAACTTATTAATTTGAAAATCAGATTCTCCAACATTTACAGCAATAACATTTACGCCTTGATCCTTAAATTTTTGAAACTGATTTTCCATGTAAGGCATTTCTTTTTCACAAGGTTTGCACCATGTTCCCCAGAAATTAAGAAATACGCCCTCACCTTTATAATCAGATAGTCGATGAGTTTCACCTTTCATATCAGTTAATACAAAATCGGGTGCCGTGTCCCCTTTATCCAAGGTTCCACGTTCCCCCTTAGTAAAGTTGGCATATAACGTATAAATTACAGCTGAAGCTAAAACGATTAGTATAATTGTTCGTATCAGCAGACGACGTTTCTTTTTATTCATTATCTCTTCTGCCTCCTTGCTTAAAATCGTAAACAAAACCTGTATGTAGAAATGATAAAGGGACAACAAGGTTGTCCCTTTACACCTTGGCTATTAAACCAACTTTATTATAACATTTATCACATTATTCACCGTAATGATTATTGAAGGATGTGTGACAGTTTAGAGGGCTGTATTTTAAACTTAAATACGTATATCCAAAAATATAATCCTGTATCCCTTATTAGTGGGGTCGTAGCCAATGAAATGAGCATTTTACCGCTTCCGTTATTTTCACTCATAATAATTACCATAACGAGCCTTTTTATGACGGAGCTTAGTTTGTTTTCCCTGTTTCTGCAAGGGCCCTTAACTGCTTTACCTCATGTGGAGTCAACTCCCTTGCCTCTCCTGCATTTAAGCCTTGAAGAGTTAAGGAGGCAAATCGTTCCCGTTTAAGTTTTTGTACAGGGAAACCAATTGCTTCAAACATTCTTCTAACTTGGCGATTTCGGCCTTCATGAATCGTAATTTCAATAATCGATTTGTTTTGCTTTTTATCGATACTTAATGTCTTAATTTTTGCCGGAGCTGTTTTACCATCTTCTAACATAATTCCTCTTTCAAGCTCCCTAAGCTTAGCTTTCGGTGGAATCCCCTTTAATCTTGCCACATAAGTTTTATCAATTTCATAACGAGGATGCATGAGCATATTCGCAAAATCGCCATCGTTTGTTAGTAATAATATTCCTGAAGTCTCATAGTCAAGTCTACCAACTGGATAGATTCGTTCGTCGATCTCATGGAAAAAATCAGTGACTACCTTTCGATTTTTATCATCAGAAGCAGCAGAAATGACGCCCCTTGGTTTATATAATAAATAATAAACCTTATTTTCTCTCTCTATTTGAACACCGTTAACTTCAATTCGGTCGGAACCTCCAACCTTTGTCCCTAATTCCTTTATCGTTTGACCATTTACTTGTACTTTTCCCTCAAGGATTAATTCTTCCGCTTTTCGTCTTGAAGCCACACCTGCATGGGCAATGACTTTTTGTAATCGTTCCATCTATTCCACCTCTTCGGTATTCATTATTTAGCCAAATTGAATTATTACATAGATTAAAGTAAATGCATAGACAAGAATACATCTATTCATTATTGACTCTTAAGTCCATAATCTTACTTCTATTTATCATACCAAACAAAAAAAGCCGAACAAAATGCTCAGGCTCTTCGTAGTCATTCATTATACACTAGTAAACGAGACGAAATAATAATTCACCTACAATTTAAGAAAACATAACGGTAACAACGACAACGGCCGCGATGATTCCTACTAAATCTGCCAATAATCCCACCTTAAGGGCATCGCCCATTTTCTTGATCCCAACTGCACCAAAGTAAACAGTCAATACATAAAGTGTGGTATCTGTACTACCTTGAATGACTGATGCCAATCTCCCAATAAAGGAATCCGGACCATAAACGGCAATAAGGTCACTGACCATACCTAATGCAGCTGTTCCTGAGATTGGTCGAATAATCGCCAATGGAACTACCTCGACAGGAACACCTATGGCATTTAGAGCTGGCCTTAGTAAATCAACAAAAAAGTCTAGTGCCCCTGATGCTCTAAAAATGGTAATGGCCACTAGCATTCCGATTAAAAACGGGATAATCGAAACAGCAATTTTGATTCCTTCTTTCCCACCTTCAACAAAGCTTTCATAGGTAGGTACTCTTTTATAAGTTCCATATAAAAGAATGACTCCAATCATCATTGGGATGATCCATAATGATATCATTGAAATGAATTGCATCTTATCTCACTCCATTACGTGTGCGTCTGTAGTGAAAATAACGATCAATGAAAATGGCTGCTATCGCAGATATTAGGGTTGCAAGGATTGCTGGACCCACTATTTCAGTAGGAGAGGCAGAGTCATAATTCATTCTTATGGCAATCACTGTCGTTGGAATGATCGTAATACTAGATGTATTGATAGCAAGAAACGTAATCATCGAACGGCTGGCTTCCGTTTTACCGCCATTTAATTCTTTTAACTGTTCCATTGCTTTTATTCCAAGGGGGGTTGCTGCATTCCCTAAACCAAACATATTGGCCATCATATTTGATAGAATATATCCCATAGCTGGGTGATGATCAGGGATATCGGGAAACAATTTCTTAACAAATGGACGAAATAAAGATGAGAGTTTATCTAAAAGTCCCGACTCTTCAGCAATCTTCATCATTCCTAGCCAAAAAACTAATATACTGATTAACCCGATACAAAGGGTGACCGCATCATTAGCTGACTGAAAAATCGCTTCATTCACTTCTTTCATTTTTCCGTTTATCACAGCAAAGATCAATCCAATTATTGTCATTCCTACCCAAATGATATTAACCATGATCTTTCACGCCTAAAGTGGTAGCGAATAAACGTTTCCAACTATTCCACCAGCTACTCTCTTTTTTTTCTTGATTTTTCAAAAAATATAAGGGAACCCTGTCCACTTCCCGTTCTTCTAAATAAATGATCGCATTTCCAACAATATTTGGTGCATTATTTTCCTCCAACCATTCTTTCTTCGGCTTCATTAATTTGTATTCAATACGTACATCCTTCCCTTCGTCGTCTTTCAATGATAAAAGTACATCTCTTTTAACGGTTAAACGATCTTTATACACTTCGTTTTCTATTGAATCCAACTTCCCCTTCGGCAAAACAATAGTCGAATCGAAATGTTTAAATCCATATTCAAACATTTGGATATGATCATTCCAATCATCCGGTCCATTCAGGGTGACCGAGATTAAATCATCCCCCCCTTTGGAAGCTGTTGACACAAGCGTACGCTTTGCTCTTTTCGTATACCCTGTTTTTCCACCTGTACTATATTTATATAATTCGGTTAAAAGACGATTTTTGTTCTTCCATTTTCGATCCCATTCGCTTTCTGGGTTAGGAGCCGTGTGCACTTCTGTTCCTGCGATTTCCCGATATTTATCAAGCTCCATAGCATACTTCGTTAACACAGCCATATCGTATGCAGTAGAATAGTGGTTTTCATGATCATCCAAACCATGTGGATTTTCAAAATGAGAATTCACCATACCTATTTCTTCGGCTTTTTTATTCATAAGGTACACAAATCCATCTAAACTACCACCAACATGTTCAGCAATGGCAACGGCTGCATCATTTCCTGACCGAAGCATTAGACCATAGACTAAATCCTCTAACTTTACTTTTTCTCCTGGTTTTAAATACAGTGAAGATCCTTCTGTTCCAGATGCTAAATCACTTATTTTCACCATTTCATTAAGCTTTCCTGATTCAATCGCTAATACTGCTGTCATAATTTTTGTAATACTTGCAATTCTGCTTTTGGTGTGAGCATCTTTTTCATATAAAATTCTCCCAGTATCTCCATCCATAAGAATCGCTCTCTGTGCACTAACAGACGGGCTAGCCTTAACTTCCTCAGTGAAAAGTGAGAAAAAGACGGTTACTAGAACGATATATATGTAGATTTTTCTCCCCCTTGTTTTCAAATCGATCTACTCCTTTAATAAAGCAAGTGTTTGTACAAGTTTATGCTGGACAAGAGTAGATATGAATGAAATTTAGAAAAGCGGAGGCCTCTCGAACAGGCATTATTGAGGTAGACATAGATAAATTTTTTCAACTGTAAATACTAACCTTCATATCTATAAAAAAAGATTGAAAAGGAAGGAGAGCCGCCCTGTTCAATCTCTTTACGGATTAATTTTTAGATTGGATCATTTTCGTACGAAAATCAGTTTCATAGTATTCTAACTCTTCACGAATCGTGTGAAATTCTCCCTCAACTTCTTGCATAAGCTTCATAATACTTGCAGGTGGTTCTTGTCTAAACTTTATGGCATTCTTACCTGTGTATGCAGATCGACTATCTTCATACCAGAGATCATATCTCGGAGAAAAAAATTCCTCTATACATTGGTGATATACTTTATACAAGGTTTTTTCTGCTGCCCCTTTTAAAAATGGTTCGTTTTGAACAACGACTAAGCAGGCATCCAACCCTTCTTCACAATACACTAATAGTCTTCTAATATTAGAGAGTAAACCTTCATAATACGCTTGATCTCCTTTTTTCTCTTTTACAAGCTTGTCAATAGTTGTTTGATTCAAATAGGACTCAATTCTATGGACCGAACTTTCTAAAAAAGCAAGAACTTCTTCCACCTGAGATTTAACGATTAAGTTACTCATGTAACCCCTCCATATCATCTTTTTGTATGTAGGATTCTAGGTTATATATACCCTCTTGCAAACATGTAAAACCCTTTACATTATTGAATATTCAGAAAATAGATCCTAGAAAAGAAGATTGCTTTCATAAGAAGCTTTATAAGAATAAAAGGAATATTCTCATGACTACAATACGTCCTGTAATAATAAATTATTCCTATACTTCTCACTTTAGCAAAATCCATTTCTATGATAATTTTACCATATTATCATGTATTCGTATCTATTGTTTCTTGAAATTTCTCAAAAAACAAATCGGCATCTTCACCTATAGATTCTTCATCAATGTTTTCTGGTAATGGTGGTAATTCATCTACATTTTTCAAGCCAAAGTAATCGAGAAATTCTTTCGTAGTTCCGTACAAAATAGCTCGTCCTGTCCCTTCTGCTCTTCCTACTTCTTTAATTAGGCCTTTAGAAACCAATGTTTGAAGGGGTCTTTCCGTTTTTACGCCTCTGATCTCTTCCATTTCAACACGGGTTATCGGCTGTTTGTAGGCAACAATGGCCAACGTTTCAAGGGCCGCTTGTGATAAAGAATTAACATTAGGTGATTCGACTAGCCTTTTTAAATATGGAGCATGCTCTTTTTTTGTAACAAGTTGATAGGTTCCAGCAAGCTCAATGATCGTAACTCCACGACTCACATTTTGCTCAAACTCATTTCTTAATTCCATAATTACTTCAAGCGCCTTGTGTTCATCAAGTTCTAATACAGCACAGACTTGTTTCATAGATAGACCTTCATCTCCAGCTGCAAATAACAGACTTTCTAGTACACCAATCCAATTAGTAGCTTCCAACAAGTCCTACCTCCTCTGCTGACTGAACATAAATTTCTTGAAAATTATGTTCTTGATCTACGATGATCTTATTTCTCTTCATGAGCTCTAATACAGCCAAAAAACTTACAACAATATGTTCACGATCTTCATATGGAAAAAGCGCAGAAAAAGCTTTTCTTTGTTTTGTCTTTTTTAACAAATTTACAATTTCATCCATTCTCTGTTCAATCGGTATTTCTTGACGTGAAATTTTTGTTGACACTGGCTTTTGAAGTTTTTTTCTTCTTAGAAGCTTGTGAAAAGCTCCAAGCATATCATATACAGTAACATTTGGATCGAGTCGTTCATTCGCTTGCTCATCAGAATACTGAGACAAATCACTAGGAGGCTTTGTATACATTTTCCCACGGTCTTCCTCACGCTGTTTTAATTCTTGAGCTGCCTCCTTATATTTACGGTATTCAATAAGGCGTTCTACCAACTCATCGCGGGGGTCTTCCTCTTCAAATTCAATTTCTTGGTTATCAAACTCTTCTTCATGCTTTGGAAGGAGCATTTTACTTTTGATGGCAAGTAATGTAGCAGCCATAACTAAATATTCACTAGCTACATCAAGCTCCAACACTTTCATTGTGTGGATATACAATAGATATTGCTCAGTGATTTCAGATACTGGGATATCATATATATCAATCTCCAAAGAATTAATTAAATGAAGAAGTAAATCTAAAGGGCCTTCAAAGGCATCAATTTTCACATTATATTCCATTTTTTATCACCAATTCTTAAAATCAGTCCTATATAGACTATCTACTAGTATAGTGGATTCAGCAGTATTCTCCAATAGTAATCTATTAACTCTTCTGTTAAACCGATATAAAGGAATCTTTATTTTGATTCGTTTAAAGCGATTGTGATAAACTCAAGAAAAGCTCATCAATCAGTTCACGCCTCATGTCTCGAGGAGCTAAAGTTGGACATAGATATATTTTGAACAAAAAGGAGGGGAGTTCTTCAATGAATTACCCTGATGAGTATATCCAATATTTATTTCATTTTCACGGAGATCGGGATTATTTTGAGTGTCATGAAGTTTTGGAGGAGTATTGGAAAAGAGTTGATAGTGGAAACAGAGAGTCGATATGGGTTGGACTTATTCAATTAGCCGTTGCTCTCTATCATTACAGACGAGGAAATACAAAAGGTGCCTATCGGACCCTTAATAAAAGTATAGCCATCCTTTCGTCTAAACCAAAGGTTCTCATTCAATTAGGTTTGGATGAAATAAAGGTCATAAACCAAGTAAAAGGACTCAGGCTGACCTTTGAAAAAGAACTTCCCTACGAAAGCATTAACCTTGCCATTGCCGATCAAAACTTAATTATTCTCTGTAAAAATAAATGTATAGAGAATGGCTATACCTGGTGTGATAAGAGTGATCTAATGAACATGGATTTGATCAACCGTCATACATTAAGAGATCGAACAGATGTCATAACTGCTAGAAACAAAGCTTTAGAAATGAAAAAAAACCAAGGGTGATGATCCAAAACAAAGTGTCAGAAACCACAACTCCAATTTAAAAAGGATGTCCCAAAAAGTGTCAGGAACTACAACTTGGTTTTGAGAAACTCCTTATTGGTTGGTGGTTACTGACACCAGATTATTGCCCTTATTCTAATTCATTCTCACATTTCTCAAAAAATGATGCTGTATACTCATTAGGTTTTAATGATTTATCTGAATGAATCTCTTTTAAAGAACGAATCATTGACTTTCCAATTCCTTCATGACGATGTGAAGGATTTACAGAAATATGTTGAATTTCAATGTCTTCATTGTCAACCACTACACCAACCAGACCGATTATATCTTCCTCTTTCCACAAAAACAGTTGCCAATTATCCTCAGTCTCGTATTGTTTAATCGTCTGTTGAAGCTTTTTTAAATCCTTTTCATTTGGCATAAAAGACAATAAGCCCATTGCAATTTTCTCAAAGGCTTTTTTATAACGTATAAGCATAAGAAACCCCTCGTTAGTATTCGTGCATAAAGCACGTATTATTCAACATTGTAGGCAAAATTATTAAAATATAAACATTCAGTTATAACCGTTTATTATCATACTAAATCTATCAAAAACAATCAACAAGCGGACTTAGGCGATAAAGAACCAGTAAATCAAACCCCACCCTATTGCTATTACTCCTAAAATAACGAACAAAAGCTTATTATTTTTCTCCATACTCTTATCTCCTTAGCTGACTCAAATACTTCCTACATTTTAAGCGATATTCATGGAAGTTGAAACCTTTAAATCAAATAAAGAGTTCAACCCAACCTTTCGATCTAGGTCAAACTCACTAAAATTCATTCTAATTATTATACGGAAGGTCTAATTTCACAAGGTCCTCATATGTTTCTTTTCTAATAACCATTTTCGCTTCTCCATTCTCCACAAAGATCACAGCAGGTCTAGGTAAACGATTATAATTATTCGCCATTGAATATCCATATGCACCTGTACAGAAAACGGCCAAAATATCTCCTTCAGAAGCTTCAGCAATCGGTAAATCCCAAATTAACATATCCCCTGACTCACAACACTTCCCGGCTATTGACACTTTTTCATGGATGGGTTGATTAATACGATTCGCAATAACCGCTTCATATTTAGCATCATAAAGGGCAGGACGAATATTATCACTCATTCCCCCATCAATCGCTAAATACTTCCTTATATTTGGAACTTCTTTACTCGATCCGATTGTATATAGAGTTGTTCCCGCATCACCAACTAGTGATCTTCCAGGTTCAATCCAAATTTCTGGCATCGAGAGATTTGAGAGCTCTACTTGTTTTTTTACTTCTTTAATGATTTCTTCTACATACTCTGAAGGTTCGATAGGATCATCATCTTCTGTATAACGGATTCCAAACCCGCCTCCAAGGTTTAATACAGATGAAATGTAACCAAACTGCTCTTTCCAGCCCGAAAGCTTTTCAATTACTTTTTTGGCCGCTAGTACAAATCCCGTCGTCTCAAATATTTGCGAACCAATATGACAGTGTAAACCTAATACATTCAAATAGCTAGAGTCTTTTGCCATTAATAAGGCTTCTTCTGCCTGTCCACCTGCTAGGTCAAATCCAAATTTAGAGTCCTCTTGACCTGTTAAAATATAATCATGGGTGTGGGCTTCAATTCCTGGTGTGACGCGTATTAACACATCTGTATTTTGTTTGTACTCTTCGGTTAGCTTCTTTAATGTATGTAGTTCAAGAAAATTATCTACGACAATACAGCCAATTTCATGATCGAGTGCCATCCGTAGCTCTGATTCACTTTTGTTATTCCCATGGAAGTGGATACGATCTTTCGGGAATCCTGCTTTTAGCGCTGTATAAAGTTCTCCACCAGATACGACATCGAGAGATAATCCTTCCATTTTCATTAACTCAAAAATTGCTACTGAAGAGAACGCTTTACTTGCATAAGCTACCTGTGCTTGAACTCCAAGTTTTTCAAAGGTTTGTTTAAATCCTCTAGCTCGTTCTTTCATTAAAGCCACATCATAGACATAAAGTGGTGTCCCATATTCTCTCGCTAATTCAACTGTATCGACTCCACCAATTTCTAGATGTTCATTTGCATTGATTTTAGCCGTTCCATAAAAGTGCATAAAAAATCCCTCATTCCTGAAAAAACTTTACTCCTTTATCAATTAAAAGTAAATTTATCATAGAATGAGGGGGCATGCAATATCATCGTGATTTTACAGGTTGTTTATATCGATTTCTCGGTTTAACAATACTTGGACGTATATTTGATGACGGGACAGATCTTCTGACAAGAATCTCTATGAATGCCCTCGGATTAAATGGAATGAACGGCCATAAATACGGTGTGTTAAGAGATCGAATACATACCATGGCCAGCACATATAAAGTTGACCCAATCACAAATCCTGGAATGTGGAAAATAGCAACAATTCCAAGGAGAAGCAACCGAACAATTTTATTCGCTACACTTAACTCATAACTCGGAGTAGAAAAGGTTCCTATGGCAGCAACTGCTACATATAAAATAACTTCTGGAACAAATAATCCCACATCAATCGCTATTTGCCCAATTAACACAGCTGCGATTAAACCCATTGCAGTAGATAAAGGAGTAGGAGTGTGTATGGCGGCGATCCTTAAAAATTCTATTCCCAAATCTGCTAAGAAAATTTGAATGATAACAGGGACATTCGTTTGTTCATTCGGACCCACAAATGCAATCTTTTCAGGTAATAAAGAGGGATCTACAACAAATAAATACCATAGTGGTAACAAGAATAAAGATGCAATCACCCCAATAAATCTTGCCCATCTGACGAAGGTTCCTACTGTAGGAGATTGGCGATATTCTTCTGCATGCTGCAAATGATGAAAATAAGTTGTAGGGGTTATAATGACACTCGGTGATGTATCCACAAAAATCAGGACGTGTCCCTCTAATATATGGGTTGCAGCAACATCTGCCCTCTCTGTATACCGAACTAATGGATAAGGATTATACCCTTGCTTTACAAGAAACTCTTCAACCGATTTATCCGCCATTGTCAAGCCATCAATTTTTATCGTCTTAAGTTCTTTTTTGATTGTTTTGATAAGGCTCGGGTTTGCGACATCTTTCATGTAAGCAATCGATATGTCTGTTTTTGAGCGTTCCCCTATTCGAAAGATTTCAAAGCGAAGTCTTCCGTCTCTTATCCTTCTACGGGTTAATGCCGTATTAACGATAATATTTTCTACATATCCATCGCGGGATCCACGAACAACCTTTTCAGTGTCAGGTTCTGAAGGCTGTCTTCCAGGATAGCTCCGGACATCGACAATAAGAGCTTTATCTTCGCCTTCAACAACAAAAGCAATTAACCCTGATAACACTTCGTCGATTACATCTTCCACCGTTTCAACAGGCTCAACAGATTGATGAACAATACGATTCCGGATGATATCATAGAGATGTGTCGAAAGCCGTTCATTATCGTTGATTTCAACTAATTCTTCAACAATTTCTAATATAAATTGAGTATCACATAATCCATTAACATAGTAAAAATGAACATCTTTCTTGAGAATCTTTAACTTCCTAACTCCGAGATCAAAACTCTCATCTAATCCAATCCTTGTGACCATAATCTCTTCAAGCTTCTTTAGGTCTTTGGGAATTGGGGTGTCTTTGTCATCCTTGGTCGTCAAAATAACCACTCCTTTCTAAGATCAACTCTACTGCTTGTTTGGTAATGGGAGCTCCTTTGGAAAAATCATCTCTTCTTGCCATCTTTCCAATGTCTCCAATTCCAACAATGATCGGTACATCTAATTGATCCAAGCAATAAACGGTATCACCATTAATTCTGCCGATTTCCATTTCAGGGACTCCAAACTTATCTACTCCATACGGTGTTAATTCACCAAACTTATCGATACAAACATCCACCCTCGTCCACTCCGCTTGCCTCGTTCTCGAAGCTACTGCGATGATTCCTAGTACATTTATATCCTCATGTCTGGCAACAATCTTCAACGCTGTCTCACCAGCACCTTCTCCTAAATAACCACTATCATCAAACATGACAAAAACGGGATCACTTTTAGCTTTTTTAATGAGCTTTACAATTTGCAAACCTGTTAGAACAGAAGGGTTCCCATGTGAATTGGAAATACAGCGGCCACCATATTCCTTAGCCACACTCTCCACAGCTTTTCTAGCATATTCATCTCCATCCGTTATCAAAATAACGTTCCGCTTCTTATCCATATGAGAATCCCTTTCTATTTCAATTTAAGTGGACAAAATACAACCAATGGAAAAGTGATCCAACTATTTTCCCTAGGACAATTGCCATTAATAACGTGATAATTTGTTCGTTTACACCAATCCTTTTAGTTAAGATAGGTAAGACATTTAGGACTTCCGTTAATGCTGCTGCAAGCATTCCAAAAAACACACCTGTCAACAAACCAATTGGGACAAGGATATAGGGACTCCAGTGAAAAGCGAAATTATTTAAACTCATTAAACTCCCTGATAAAGCTCCAAGAACAACAGCCCATTCATAATGGTAGATCATCTTCATTGTTTTCGTTAATTGAGTCAGCCTTGGTATAACTCCAAGCACTGTAAGAAACGCGACAAACCCGGATCCAACGGCCAGTCCTCCAGCAAGCCCTACTAACATGGTCAGGATAATACTAATGATCATCTAAATTCTTCAGGCTTTCCTTGTTCTCATGCATAATGACGTAGTGATCAAGATCCTGCTGGTAATTAAACATTTCAACCTCTAATGGACTCGGTTCTTCATTAATTCTCTTCTTAAATACGTGATTAAAAAATAAAATCATCCCAAGACCTAACCCAAATGAATAAGGGATCTGAAACAATAAAGGATGTTCATCAACATTTCCCGTCACAACTGTATATAGCCTCTGATGAACTTCCCTCATACTCACATCTTCATGAAAGTTCATAATGGCAAGGGAAGCACCAACAAATAATAAAACCCAAACCCCAATAAAAAGTGGCAGAGAGACTTTTTTACTTTCATAGATGACTTCTACAATGGTTTGAGGTGGCCCGATCGTTTGAACATCAATCCCCTTAACGACTTCAGTAATTTTTTCTATTACTTTCATCACATCGATAATGATGATGTTTTTATCCTGCCTCGTAACAGTATAAAGTGGGAGACGATTAATAATTTTTAAATACTGTTCTGGAGCAATTATCTGGGCAATGTCTTCAAGTACAATGACACTATCTAATCGAGCTTGAACACGGTGTCTTAACCTGATATACATTGAACTTTCCGTCACATTCACTCACTTCCTGAACATTATGGATTTTCCTCCTCGTATATGTAGTATGGATTTAAGACAATATTTTCATAAAGGCAATTAATGTTAATAAAGGTTTTAGATGCTTTTTGGTGCTTTTTTGCAGGTACATTTCAGCTTTTTTTATGCATGATATGATCCCTGAAAAACGGGTTTCTAAAGAGTTGTTTGCAGACGGGAAAAGCCATGTAAGATGAAATGACAAGATTTATTGATTTCTTTCCGTGAAAAACCGGAAAAGCTAAAATGATGACATCTAAAAATGGCCTTGCTTACCGTGAAAATCCATATAAGCCAAAATGACGGCATCCAAGGACTTCTTGCTTACCGTGAAAAACCCGAAAAGCTAAAATGACGGCATCTAAAAGGGCCTTGCTTACCGTGAAAATCCATATAAGCCAAAATGACGGCATCCAAGGGCTTCTTGCTTACCGTGAAAAACCGGAAAAGCTAAAAAGGCGGCATCTAAAAGGGCCTTGCTTACCGCGAAAAACCCGAAAAGCCAAAATGACGGCATCCAAGGACTTCTTGCTTACCGTGAAAAACCGGAAAAGCAAAAATGACGGCATCTAAAAGGGCCTTGCTTACCGCGAAAATCCATATAAGCTAAAATAAAGGTATTCAATTTTGAAATACCGCGGATCTTTTGTATTGTGCACACATCCTGAGGCAGATTCATCATTCATTAAAAAGAAAAAAAGAATGGATCCCTATGTAAGGTCCATTCTTTCTTTCATATTCTTTAATATTTTCTTTTCTAGCCTTGATACTTGAACTTGCGATATACCCAGCCGGTCGGCTACTTCTGATTGGGTTTTATCCTTATAGTATCTTAAATATACGATTAGTCGTTCACGGTCATCCAATTCACGGATGGCTTCTTTAAGGGCAATTTTATCAAACCATTTGTTATCCGTTTGATCCGCGATTTGATCTAGGAGTGTAATGGGGTCTCCATCGTTTTCGTACACTGTTTCATGAATAGAGGAAGGTGCCCTACTGGCCTCCTGAGCCATAATAATTTCTTCAGGTGTCAGCTCAAGATGTTCAGCAAGTTCATTGATCGTTGGTACTCTTCCCAACTTTTTCGATAATTCATCTTTAGTTTTACGAATTCGATTCCCCATTTCCTTTAAGGAACGGCTGACTTTGACGGTCCCATCATCGCGAATAAACCTTTGTATCTCACCGATGATCATCGGGACAGCATAGGTAGAAAATTTCACATCATAGGATAAATCAAATTTATCGACAGATTTTAATAATCCTATGCTGCCAATTTGAAAGAGATCATCTGGCTCATAGCCACGATTTAAAAAACGTTGAACAACAGACCAGACAAGTCTCATGTTTTTTTGCACAATTAAATCTCGTGCACTTTGATCTCCATTCTGGCTCTTTTGGATAAGCTCCTTCACTTCATGGTCTTTTAAGAAGCTTTGCTGCTCTTTATTATTTTTCAGTTCCACATCCATCGGCACGACTCCTTAATTGCATAGCGCTTTACTTTTGGCCAAATGCTTCTTTAGACGTATTATGGTGCCTGTACCTGGTTGTGATTGAATTTCTACATCGTCCATAAAATTCTCCATAATTGTAAAGCCCATACCTGATCGTTCTAACTCCGGTTTTGTCGTAAATAATGGCTGACGTGCTTCCTCTACATCGTTGATTCCCATTCCATCATCTTTAATGGTTAAATCAATTAATCCTTCTTCCATGAGGACGGAGATATAAACAATTCCTGAAGGGTTATTATCGTACCCATGGATAATCGCATTCGTTACAGCTTCAGAAACAACTGTTTTAATTTCTGTTAGTTCATCCATGGTAGGGTCTAATTGTGCAATAAAAGCTGCTACTGTTACACGTGCAAATGATTCATTTTGGCTGAGAGCACTGAATTGGATATTCATTTCATTTCTCATTTTATGCTACCCCCAAACTTTGTAATGCATATTCTTCTGACGTCTCTAATCGAAGAATTTTGAACAATCCTGACATTTCAAATAATCGCTTTACTGCTGGGGATATTGCACACACAACCATTTCACCGTGCTTTTGTTTAATTTGCTTATACCGACCTAGGATGACACCTAATCCAGAGCTATCCATAAACCCTAACTCTTCAAGATTTAATACAATGTGTTTAATCCCATTCTCTTCAATAACTTTGGACACTTGTTCCCTTAATTGTTCTGCCGTATGATGATCCAACTCTCCACTTAAGCGAACACATAGAACATCCTTCTTCACTTCTAAATTAATTGAAAGACTCACTACAGATAAGCCTCCTTTTTTATCGTATAGTGAGTCATTCTATAAGTTTAGGAAAGATTCCTTCATGGTGACAAAACTAGAAGAAATTCGGCATAATTAGTGAAAGTTTTTAAGGAGAATCCACTTTTGTAAACATACCGAACGATCTTTTATACAATTCCCACCAACCTGCTTCTGGTACAGTTTCTTTTGCTACAAGGGGAGTTTCAGATAAAACTTTTCCACCTTTTTCAATAACCACTTCCCCAATTTCTTCTCCTTTTTTAATAGGAGCTTTTAAATCACGGTCTAGTGTTATTTTTTTCTCGATGTCATTAAGTTTTTCACCTTTTTTTGTAAGTAATGAAATGGGTTCATCCGTCATTGCTTCCACTTTTTCTGTCTTTCCTTTTGATACCTTTGTTTTCCCTAAAATTTGTCCTTTATCATAAAGTGGCTTGGTTTGATATTGACTAAATGCATAATCTAGCATTTTGCTTACTTCAGCATTACGATCTTTTGATGACTTTAGACCGAATACTACAGCAACAACCCTCATATCATTCTTTTTAGCAGTAGCGGTTAAACAGTATTTTGCTTCACTTGTGAAGCCCGTTTTTAACCCATCTACCCCAGGGTAAAAACGAACTAGTTTATTTGTATTGACAAGCCAAAACTTTTTATCTGAGTCTTCTCGTAAATAAGATTCATACGTGCCTGTAAATTTTGTGATTTTTTCATACTTTAATAGCTCTTTTGCCATCATTCCCATATCATAAGCTGAGCTATAATGGTCTTGAGCTGGAAGTCCTGTTGGGTTTTGAAATTTCGTATCTTTCAAACCTAATTCTTTCACCTTTTGATTCATTTTATCTACAAAAGCTTGTTCACTGCCTGAGATATGTTCTGCCATTGCAACAGATGCGTCATTGGCCGAACCAATAGATATTCCCTTAAGCATCTCCTTAACAGTCATTTCTTCTCCTGCTTCTAGAAAAATCTGTGATCCTCCCATTGAAGCAGCATATTCACTTGTTCTTACTTTATCGTTCCAATTAATTTGCCCCTTATCGAGAGCTTCCATTATTAAAATCATGGTCATAATTTTAGTCATAGAAGCAGGAGCTAGTTTTTCATGACTATTTTTATCGTATAATACTGCCCCAGTGTCCCGTTCAATCAAAATTGCGGATTTCGCTCCATTCGCAAGCTCTGACTTATTTCCCTCTGCAGAAGCTAATGGGGTTAATAGAGATGATATTAAAGCCATAAATAAAAGGATTGATAACACTCTTTTCATTGATAGACCTCCATTCAATCTAAATAAAATCAATCTACATAGCACCATTTTTTCCATTTTCATAGTTTTTATACAGTTATTTCCTATGTGTTGATTTTGCTTTATTTTTTATCGGTAGTTGACTTGCGGGGGATGGAGATTTTCTTTTTCAAAACAAAATTGAATTTGTTTCTTAAGGAAGGAATCGAAAAATTGATCGTTTTATTAGAAAAAATTGAATGGGGAATGTTGTATTTTTAAGGCGCAAATCCATAATTTTAAAACTGCAAAATCTGTATTTTCTTTATTAAGACTAACCACTATGTCGTTTTCCTATAAAAACAACAACGTTAAGGAAAAATGCTTTTATAAGCTATCATAGAGAAAAATTCAAACTAAAAAAAGCTGGCCCCCTAATAGTTGACGGGGCCAGCATTGTTTTCTCTAGTTTGTTATTTCACCATGGATAAGTGTAGGGGCTTCTACTTTTTCTTCTGATATACTAATGCTTTCATAAAGCTTTTCCTTTACTTTCTCAATATCTTCTTGATTACTGTGGATGGTGACTAGTGATTCACCTTGTTGTACGAAATCACCCATTTTCTTACGAAGCTCAAGGCCGACAGCTAAATCGATTTGTGATTCTTTTGTTGCGCGTCCAGCTCCTAGCCACATTGCGGCTGTTCCTACAGCATCCGCGACAATCTCAGATACGTATCCTTCTTTTTTCGCAGGTAGTTCTACTACGTATTTAGCTTTTGGCAGTGTATCCGGATCATCAACGACCGATGCATCCCCACCTTGTGATTGTAAGAAAGTTTTAAACGATTCAAGTGCAGAACCATTATTGACGACTTCTTCCAGCTTTTGTCTTGCTTCTTCTAGGGAAGATGCTTTGTTAGCTAGATAAACCATATGGCTCCCAAGTGCCAAGCAAAGCTCTGTTAAGTCTTTCGGTCCTTCTCCTCGAAGCGTGTCAATGGCTTCTTTTACCTCAAGTGCATTTCCGATTGCAAATCCTAAAGGCTGACTCATATCTGAGATGACCGCCATCGTTTTTCGACCAACATTATTCCCAATGTTGACCATTGCTTGAGCTAGTTCCTTTGAATCATCCAAACTCTTCATGAAGGCCCCAGCACCGGTTTTTACATCAAGAACAATGGCATCAGCACCAGCTGCGATCTTTTTACTCATAATTGAGCTTGCGATTAGTGGGATACTGTTTACTGTCGCTGTTACATCACGTAAAGAATATAATTTCTTATCAGCTGGTGTTAGATTACCGCTTTGGCCAATAACAGCAAGGTTATTTTCATTTACAAGACGGATGAATTCTTCATTCTCAATCTCAACATGGAAGCCAGGAACTGCCTCTAATTTATCAATTGTTCCACCTGTATGGCCTAATCCACGTCCACTCATTTTCGCCACTGGAACACCCACTGCAGCTACTAGTGGACCTAAGACGAGTGTAGTCGTATCACCGACTCCACCTGTTGAGTGTTTATCAACCTTTACACCCTTAATGGCAGTGAGATCAATTTGATCACCTGACTCCACCATCGCCATCGTTAAATCAGCTCTTTCTTTTTCAGTCATTCCTTTGAAGTAAATAGCCATTGTTAATGCACTGATTTGATAATCTGGAATTGAACCATCTGTATAACCATTAATAATATATTGAATTTCTTCAGTATTCAGTTCCTTGCCGTCTCTTTTTTTTTCAATTAGGTCTACCATTCTCATTACGTTCACCACTTTTGTTTTTCTAGTTATTTATTGATTTAACTATTTCTTTCACATATGCTAAAAAGTCCGCTTTTACTTTTTCAGTTGTTTCCATGACCTCATCATGTGTAAGAGGTTGATCTAAAATTCCAGCAGCCATATTAGAGATACAAGAAATTCCTAGAACCTCTATTCCAGCATGTCTTGCTACAATAACTTCTGGTACAGTGGACATTCCTACTGCATCTCCACCTAATGTTCTAGCTAATCGAACTTCTGCTGGAGTTTCGTACGTAGGTCCGGTGTTTCCAACATATACCCCCTCCTGTACAGAAAGGGAAATTTTTTCAGCAATTTCTTTGGCGAGCTTTCGTAATTCCTTATTGTAGGCAGTGGACATATCAGGGAAACGAACCCCTAATCTTGAATCGTTTGGTCCAATTAGCGGATTTCCTCCCATATTATTAATATGATCAGAAATGATCATCAAGTCACCTGCCTTGAAGTTTTCATTCACACCGCCTGCAGCATTCGTTACGATTAAGGTTTCTACACCCAGTTCCTTCATTACTCGAACTGGAAAGGTTACTTGATCAAATCCGTAACCTTCATAGTAATGAAAGCGTCCTTGCATGGCTACAACTTCTACACCGCTTAATTGTCCGAACACAAGTTGTCCAGCATGACCGGCAACAGTAGAAACAGGGAAATTCGGGATTTCTTTATAAGGAACTCTTACTGGATTTTCAATTTCATCTGCTAATACTCCTAGTCCCGACCCTAAGATAAGTCCGATTCTTGGTATTCCTGTATATTTATTTTTTAACAGCTTCGCTGCATTTCCAATTTTGTCGTAATCCATAATATTCATTCTCCTTACTTAATCTCCTTTAAAAAGCTTTCTCCATGCTTTGGCATTTTCACATTAAAATTATCAGCTACTGTTGCCCCTACGTCCGCAAATGTTTTTCTAATTGACAACTCTTTTCCTTCTTTAATATCCTTTGAGTACACAAGTAATGGAACATACTCTCTTGTATGATCTGTTCCATGATGAATCGGGTCATTTCCGTGATCTGCCGTAATGATTAACAAGTCATCTTCAGTCATTTTTTCAAATACTTCTGGAAGTCTTGCATCAAATTCCTCCAATGCTTTTCCGTAGCCTTCTGGGTCACGACGATGTCCATATAAGGCATCAAAGTCGACTAAATTTAAAAAGCTTAATCCAGTAAACGTTTTATCGAAGGCTTGGATAAATTGATCCATACCATCCTCGTTTGACTTCGTACGAAGGGCTTCTGTCACTCCTTCACCGTTGTAGATATCAGAGATTTTCCCAATCGCAACGACATCGTATCCTGAATCCTTTAATTCATTCATTACCGTGCGATCAAAAGGTTTTAAAGCATAGTCATGACGGTTCGATGTACGTTTAAAATTCCCTGGCTCACCTACAAATGGGCGGGCAATAACTCTTCCTACTAAGTATTTATCGTCCTTTGTTAATTCCCTAGCAATTTCACAAATTTTGTATTGCTCTTCAATTGGAATAATTTCTTCATGTGCAGCAATTTGAAGAACAGGGTCTGCAGATGTATAGACAATTATAGCCCCTGTCTCCATATGTTCTTTCCCTAATTCTTCAATGATCTCTGTACCACTTGCAGGTTTATTCCCAATGATCGGTCTGCCGGTTTCTGCCTCGAGCTTTGTTAATAAATCTTCAGGGAATCCTTCTGGATATACTTTAAAAGGTGTATCAATATGAAGCCCCATAAGCTCCCAGTGACCTGTCATTGTATCTTTCCCTACTGATGATTCTTGCATTTTCGTATAATGAGCTAATGGCTTTTGCTGTTTTTCAATTCCTTTTATTTCTCTTATATTTGATAAGCCCAGCTTTGCTATATTAGGCATCTTCAAACCGCCCATATGCCGAGCAATATGCCCTAATGTATCAGAACCTTTATCATTGAACATTTCTGCATCTGGTGCTTCACCAATTCCAACTGAATCCATAACAATTAGATGAATTCTTTTATATGTATAGTTACTCACGACCATTCCTCCTTGATCATTAAAGCGTTTTCAAGTATTAACAATGCTATCCTATTTTACCCTTTATCACTCAGGCTAATCTTATTCATTACTCGTCAGAAGTCTGACAACCTAATTGTAAGGTTGAACAATAAAAAACACAAGCAAAAACTTTGCCTGTGCCCTGTTCTATTAGTCTACTATATTCTTCAGTTAAATAAATGATTACGCTCTCGGATGAAATTGAGAATAGACGTCTTTTAGTCTTGTTTTTGTTACATGTGTATAAATCTGTGTTGTTGAGATATCTGCATGTCCAAGCATTTCTTGTACAGCTCTTAAATCTGCCCCATTTTCGAGTAAATGAGTAGCAAAGGAATGCCTTAACGTATGTGGGGTCAGTTTCTTTTCGATCCTTGCTTTTAATGACAAACCCTTAAGGATTTTCCAAAAACCTTGTCTTGAAAGTCCTTTTCCATGATGATTTAAGAATAATGAATCATCATGATGCTTCTTCGAGCGAAGCTTTGGTCTCCCATTCTCTAAATAATTCTCAAGAACGTTAATAGCCGCTTTTCCAATCGGTATTATTCGCTCTTTATTCCCTTTTCCGATACAACGAACAAATCCCATTGTCAAATGGACATCATCAATTTGCAGACTAATTAATTCGCTCACACGTATTCCAGTTGCATAGAGAATTTCAAGCATTGCTTTATCTCTCAAGCCAAGGGGTATTGAATCATCGGGTGCTTCAAGTAAAGCTTCAACTTCCTCAAGACTTAACACTTTGGGTAAAGTTCGTTCCATTTGTGGTGAGTCTAAATGAACAGATGGGTCTTGGTCTGTAACCTTATCCCTTAATAAAAATTGATGAAAGGAGCGAATTGAAGCAACATGCCGAGCAATTGTTTTTGAAGATTTATTTTGATCTTTTAAATATCCTAAAAATTGAACGATGTTGATTCGTTTCACTTCATTTAAGCTTTTAAGCTCTTCCACATTCTCTAAAAATTGAATGTAATGCTTCAAATCGCGTTGATAGGAGACTAGCGTGTTTTTAGCTAACCCTTTTTCTACCAATAAGTAATGAGTAAAATCCTTAAGCTGGTCTTTCACCTTGCTTTACTCCCCAATCATATAAAAAAGTAGTAAGCGGTCTGTCCATTTCTGTTCCTCTCCTGACTGTTGAGAAACTTTCACCGCTGCTCCCTCAGGTTCATCATAACGATGATAATTTTCATATTCTTCACTTATGCACATAATACCATAATAAAAAAGAATCGTGGACCCTGTGAAGAGAATAAATACTTTTATTGTTTGCCAGAATACCGATAAACTTTGTTTCATCATGCCTGTCCCCCAAAAAGAGTAATTACTACAAGCTATGACGTTTTCATTAGAATTTATACCTATAAAACATGAAAAACCTTTTCACATGAAAAGGTTTTGGGTTTATTATGAGTCATTCTCATCTGTTTTTTCCTGACATCTATAACAGATTCCATGAAATGTCAATCGATGATCTTTAATTTTAAATTTCCAATCTCTTTCAACAATTGTCTCCACGTCTTCTAATAAATCATCTTGAATTTCATCAACGGCTCCACATTCAATACAAACGAGGTGATGATGAAAATGGGCTGCTCCCTCTTGTCGCAAATCATAACGCGACACTCCATCACCAAAATTAATCTTATCAACAACTTTCAGTTCTGTTAAAAGCTCTAGAGTTCTATATACGGTAGCTAAACCTATTTCAGGAGATTTTTCCTTAACGAGGAGGTATACATCTTCGGCACTTAGATGATCTTCTTCATTCTCTAACAACACCCGTACGGTTGCTTCACGTTGGGGTGTTAATTTGTAACTTGCAGAATGAAGCTGCTTCTTTATTCGTTCAATACGGCTTTCCATTCCGTCTCCCTCCCTCGTCAATTTTCTTTATTATTATAACAAAAAGGGAGGAATAAGCAAAATAAAATTATTATAATGAAGAGATCACAATTTATATTAACTAATAATCATTATTTATTAATATTTGATATAACTGTTTTCATTAAAGTAGGAGAAATATATGCTTCAATACTTGCTGCTATTGTTACCACACCAATCGCAATGATAAAGCCAATTGCATATTTAGAAAAAAGCGGTACCATTTGAATTTGGAAGGTTGGCGAGTTTTTCATAAAGATTTTCCGAATAAGGGTGAGCGAAAAGCTTGCACTAATTACCCCAACAAAAATGAAGGCGGGGATAATCACAATGTTTTGAGGCAGTACCGATACAAAGGATAATAAAAATCCTTCCCACCCCATTTGATTCACTAGGAACCCAACTGAAAATCCAACCACAACCCCCTTCATAAAAAGCAATACAAATATGAGGGGTAAACCAATGATCGATATTCCTAAAATCCACATCAGACCTAAATATTTTACATTATGAAGAAAACTTTGACGAAATAAATCCTCAGATGCCGCTACTTTCCCATCGGATATTTCGCCAAAAAATTGTCCTAAATAAAAATATAAATCTTCCTTCTGTGTAAAGGATAAACTATTTACAACAACTGCCCCAAAAATCACTCCCATAAAAAAAAGCGTTAAAATGAATAAATAGATTGAGGAATGGGCTTGTACATGTTGAATAAAGGTATGGTTTGTAGAGATTCGCTTCCGCATATATGAGTCCTCCTAAGCTTCAATTACTAGACTATATGCAGTTTCGATAGAGTTTATGCTCGCCATTGGCAAATCTTTTCATTCTATAAAAATACCATTTTTTTCTCATTTTTCATTGAACTTCCTTTCCCCTACCGGTATAATCTATAAAAATATTGTGAGGAGGATGAAAAGATGAGCAAACCAATATTAATGAGTTTTCCAGATAAAATCGAAACAGAACGCTTATACATTCGACCATGCCTACCTGGAGACGGAGAAGTGGTTCATCGTGCGATTGTAAAATCACAAGCAAATATGAGAAGATGGTTACCTTTTGCCGAAAACGATCAAACCGTCGAGAAAGTAGAAGCAGGGGTTCGTGAGTCCTATGCAAAATTTATTAAAAGAGAAGATTTCCGCCTGCACATCTATCGTAAAGAGGATCATGAATTTATTGGTTCAACCGGGCTTCATCGGATCGTTTGGGATGTTCCTAAAGTTGAAATTGGATACTGGATTCATAGGGATCACAGTGGAAATGGCTATATGACTGAAGCTGTTAAGGGGCTAACAACCTTTGCCATTGAAGAGTTAAAAGTTAATAGAGTAGAAATCCGCTGTGATGAGTTAAACCTCGCTTCCCGTAAAATCCCAGAAAAACTTGGGTTTGTACTAGAAGGCATTTTGCGCAATGATGATCGTGGTGAAGGACGAAAAGAACTACGAAATACTTGTGTTTACTCTGTATTACCTTCTGATTGGACATCCTCTTTTATTGATTAAGGCTCTTTTCGTAAACTTTCTTTCTTTTGGTCAATGATAGACATCTTAAATCATTCAATACTAGTGAACCAATTATTGCTTTGACGAAAAGATGCCCCGAAACCATAATCATGACGGGTTTCTATTTTTGTTCGAAAAGCAACCATCTATACGAAAACAGCCTTGATTAAAAATAGTGGGAAGGAATCGCAACTTGAAACGTTGCGGCGCCTTCCATTTTTTATTCCTTAACTACCTTGCCGTATTTCCCTCCGCCTCCTGCCTGCAATGTGAGCCCGCCTGTTCTGGCCTTTACTATAAGCTCTGCTAGGGGTTTAGGGACCACTTTTTCTAATTCACTTTGAGAAACACCATGCAAAATATTCATTTCTGTTCCAAATTGAGTAACTAATTTCTCCATTGTTTTCGGTCCAAGCCCAGGTAAATAATCTAATGGTACCTGAGGAATATACGGAGGTCTTGATGGAGGCTCTTCACTTCCTGCTAGTTCATTAATTCGATGCTTTACACCACGAGTGGATTTAGTATGATCACAAGCTGAGCAATATCTTGTTTCATCATCTATGACTTTATAGCACGAAGAGCATGTTGTTTCATAATATTTTCCCAAGTAAGGATTTAAACCATAGTTCTCGATAATCTTTCTTCCATCCTCTTCTTTTAATGCTTTTCTCAGTTCTTCGAAGCTCGCTTCATGAAGAAGCAATTGTTGATACTCTCTCGCCATTTTCTGAAGAGAATGAGCATCGGAATTCGTTAAAAAAGGATATTGATGTAGTTCTGTTATTGAGTCCGCCATCGGAGTATTCGCACTTAACCCAAGTTCAATGGCATCAATTAAATGAGGATTGAACACTTCTTGTAAGGTTTTTTCGACCCCCTTACCAAATAGACTTTTAAATGGGGTGAAAACATGTGCAGGTACAAATAAACCGCCTAGCTCCTTCACTTTTCTTTGCAAGCCTTTACCATCTATATAAACCCTTTGAGAACTTAATTGGATATTTTTTACATAACCCTTTAACCACTCAGAAAAAGTGGTCATTGAATCTAATGAAGGCAGATACACTAAAACATGGATTGGCCCCTTGCAGGAAGAATCATATATTTCAAGCTCACTTCCTGGAAGTAGTGTGAGCTTATTCTTATAACGAAAACCACCACCTGGAAGCTCTCTTAAGTATCCTGTGTCCAGTAACTCGATCATTTCTTCGAGGACCTCTGGAGAATGACAATCAATAATGCCAATAATGTCCAACCCTTTTTGCTGTGTCGCATAGGATAAAATCGCGGATAGTGTTAGATTTCTTGAACCTGTTATCTTCACAGGTTTCCCGCTTTTCGTTCTTCCGATATGAATATGTAGATCTGCAAAATAAGTCTCCATTTACTTATTCAATGCCTTTTTCAATTGAAGATATTGAATGGCATAAGCCGTTTTTGCATCATAAACTCTTTGGTCATCTAAGAGCTGTTGTGCTTCTTCCAATGTAACTTCTAATAACTCTACAAATTCATCTTCATCTGGCTCACTTGCATTCTCTAGTACATAAAGATCTTTCACTAGAAAAACATGCACAAGCTCATCGGCAAATCCTGGTGACGTATAAAAAGAAATTAATGGCTCAATTGATTTTGCACCATACCCGGTTTCTTCTTCTAATTCCCTCAGGGCTGTTTTCTCTGGCTCTTCTCCTGGCTCAAGCTTTCCAGCAGGTATTTCAATGATGGAACGTTCAAGCGCTTTCCGATACTGTTCAACCATGATGATTTTCCCATCGTCTTTCAGTGCAATGACGGCCACAGCTCCTGGATGTTTGATCAATTCCCGTTTAGAAGTTTTTCCATTTGGAAGCTTTACATCATCTAGTTGTAATTGAATGATTTTCCCTTCATATAAAGTCTCTGATTTAATCGTTTTTTCCTCGAATTTTTTCATTGTTACACTCTCCGTTCTATTATCACCCATTACTCACATACATTTTAGCATACTCTTTCAGGCGATTTACAATCATGGAAATGAGGAGGAGCTAACATGAAGATTATCTTACATGAGAAAGGGATTATTCTTGTAGGAAAGGCTTGGGAAATTCGAGAAAAGCTTAAACAATATAGTCAGCAGTATGAATATGTTGCCGATTGGATTCACTCTGACGAAAATCGTTAACGTGGTTTACAGACTCCTTTTTCGTTAAAATGAATCTATAAAGCTAAACGAGAGAGGAAGATTGAATAATGGAGAAGCGTCGTTTAGGTCAATCAGATTTACTAATTAGTAAAATCGGGCTCGGTTGTATGTCTCTCGGGACAGAAAAATACCATGCTCAAAAGATTATCGAAACTGCCCTTGAAGAAGGAATTAATTACTTTGATACTGCTGATCTTTATGATTTTGGAGTTAATGAGAGCATTGTTGGAGAAACATTAAAGAGCGTAAGAGAAGATGTGGTTATTGCCACTAAAGTAGGGAACCGTTTTAATGACGTAAGCGATGGATGGAGATGGGACCCATCAAAAGCTTACATAAAAGAAGCGGTGAAGGATAGCCTCAAGCGTCTTCAAACAGACTATATTGATCTTTATCAGCTTCATGGAGGCACAATCGATGATCCTATTGATGAAACGATTGCAGCGTTTCAAGAATTAAAAAAAGAAGGATACATTAAAGAATACGGAATCTCTTCTATTCGTCCGAATGTCATTAAAAGATTTTTAGAATCTTCAACCATAGTAAGTATCATGATGCAGTATAGCTTATTGGACCGTCGTCCTGAGGAGTTTTCAGGTCTTATTAAGGACCATGATGCAAGCATTGTAACGAGAGGGCCACTGGCAAAAGGTCTCCTTAGTGAAAAGATGCTTCAAAAAGCTTCTGATAAAATGAAAATCGACGGATACTTGGACTATTCTTTTAATGAACTAGAAGAAGCAATCTTTGAGATCCATGCTAAACTTGGTGATAAGCGTTCCATGAATGAAATCTCTCTGCAATTCTGCTTAATGAATGAAGCAGTCGGAGCCGTTATTCCTGGAGCAAGCTCTGTTGAACAATTAAGAGAGAATGTTCGCGCCATAAACGAGCCGTCACTTTCACAGGAAGAATATGCCCTTTTAAAGGAACTAACTAAAGCTTCAAAATATGAACAGCATCGATAATTTATAAACCTATTTGTCAGAAGTTATATCTTTACTTTACACCCCCCTACTAACATCAATTATACTTATAGAAGTAAAGTTTGTGATAACTGCCTTTATAAAAGGATGACCTATTTGCCGGCATGGCAGATTCGGGTCATCCTTTTTCTTTAGTTTGGTTCCATGCTAGCGCTTTTTTCTCCATCGCTTTTACAAATTCATCTTTCCCCATTATGTAGGAGGCAATATCCAATGGAAACCTCTTTGCTAATTCTTGCTTGATATTACCGTACTGTTTTGCTTCTTTAGGAAATTCCCGTAAATAATCCCGGAATGCTATATGTCTATGAATTTCGTGATTTCCCTTTTGATACATATGAAGATGGACTAAACGAGTCCCATCCTTCTCAAACTGAAAATACCTTCTATTTGGAATACCATTTTCACCTTTCAAAACATAGCCTGATTTTACAAATTCATCAATATGTGGATTTAAGCTCTCCAAAGTAGGTAGTTCTACTAGAATATCAATAATGGGTTTTGCCGCTAGGCCTTCGACGGAGGTTGATCCAACATGGTGGATAGTGATGGATACATTCTTTAATAGGTTAAGAATCCTATTCTTCTCTTTTTGATAGCGAACCTTCCACTCCGATTGATAAGGCAGAACTTCAACCTTTCTCATTTACTTGAATTTCTCCCAATTCATATTGCTTTTATTTAAAAGCTCTTCAAACGATTTATTTTTTTCACGAATTCTCTTTTCTTCAAGCTTTTTTTGCTTCTCTTTTTCATTCCGCTCTACTTCTGCTTTTTCTAGTTCTTTCTTTTTGTCATGAAGCTGCTTGAAGATGTCACTGTTTAACGAATCCTTTATCGTTAGCTCATCTTGTTTTTTAGAGCTTCGTTGGTTTTGATTCTGCTTTCTTTTCTTTTTCATGTGCTCCCTCCTTGTCCCCTTATTATAAACTCTTTTTGGATTGTTTTCATGTTATACATATTGCTATACTCAGTATGTAATTGTACAATCTTTTATAAAATCGATGATTTACCCAATGAACACTTTATGGACTATTTATTATTATCAGTAAGGAAGAGTACATAATGAGTTTATTCTCGACTTTTGCCGTTTTATTCTCAACTTTAAAGATTTAATTTTCAGCTTTTATGTGTTTATCGATTTTTCGACAATTTTCGTTAAAAAGTGACTTTTTATGGTCACTACGCATGACAAAATAAAAGGGCCGCCTCATTTTAGTGGCGACCCTTCAGTCAAACTCTCCTATTTAAAATGCTTCTTCCACCAAATCATCAGCAATTTTCAGATCTGGATTTGTACTTGATACAATATCCTCCACCGTAAAGCCTTTTGCAACTTCTCTTAAAACTAACCCTTCATCCGTCACATCGATTACTGCTCGGTCCGTAATGATACGGTCAACGACACCTTTTCCTGTTAACGGAAGGGTACACTCTTTAAGTATTTTGGATTCACCACTTTTATTTACATGTTCCATGATGACGACAATTCTTTGAGCTCCATGAACGAGATCCATGGCTCCGCCCATTCCTTTAATCATTTTTCCAGGAATCATCCAGTTAGCTAGATCCCCTGTCTCAGACACTTCCATTCCACCAAGAATCGCAACATTGACATGACCTCCTCTAATCATGGCAAACGATTCAGAGCTATCAAAATAAGAGGAGCCCGGAATGGCCGTAACCGTTTCTTTCCCAGCATTAATCAGATCTGGATCTACTTCTTCTTCCGTAGGATACGGTCCAATTCCTAATAAACCATTCTCAGATTGTAAAACAACTTCCTTATTATCCGAAATATAGTTTGCAACAAGTGTCGGCATTCCGATCCCTAAATTCACATAGAATCCATCCAATATTTCTTTTTCTGCTCTTCTAGCAATTTTTTCTCTTAAGGCTGCACGATCCATATAAACTCTCCTTTCCCTAATTATGCTTTTTTAACGGTTCTGCGCTCAATTCGTTTTTCTTGTTCACCTTGAATAATTCCTTGTACATAAATGCTTGGTGTGTGGACATCATTTGGGTCAATATCACCGATTTCAACAAGCTCTTCTACTTCTGCAATCGTCACTTTCCCTGCAGCAGCAATCATTGGGCTGAAATTTCTTGCCGTTTTGTTGTAAACCAGATTTCCCATTTTGTCGCCTTTCCATGCTCTTACTAAACTGAAATCAGCTGTGTAGGCTTTCTCCAATAAATACTCTTTTCCATTGAACTCGCGGGTTTCTTTTCCTTCTGCAATCGGAGTTCCAACGCCAGCTGGTGTATAGAATGCTGGGATTCCTGCCCCACCTGCTCTGATTTTCTCCGCTAGTGTCCCTTGTGGAACTAATTCTACTTCAATTTCCCCCGAGAGTACTTGACGTTCAAATTCTTTGTTTTCACCCACATAGGAACCGACCATCTTCTTGATTTGTTTATTCTTTAAAAGCAGGCCAAGCCCCCAATCATCTACTCCACAGTTGTTTGATATTACGGTTAAATCTTTGACTCCTTTATCTACTAAGGCTAAAATCAATCCTTCTGGAATTCCACAAAGGCCAAATCCGCCGACCATTAGTGTCGCTCCGTCATGAATATCTTTTACTGCCTCATGAAAGGATGTATATTGTTGTTTCATAATTTCGCCTCCCAAATGAATTATTTTGCTAGCTCTACTATAGTTGCGACGCCTTGGCCGCCGCCAATACATAATGTCGCTAATCCATGTTGAACATCTCTACGCTTCATTTCATGGATGAGAGATACTAAAATCCGTGTACCACTTGCTCCAATTGGGTGCCCCAGTGCAATAGCGCCACCATTTACATTCAATAAGTCCTTATTGAATTGTAGTTCACGGTCCACTGCTAGTGATTGAGCAGCAAATGCTTCATTTGCTTCAACTAGATGAATATCTTCAAGGGACATGTTTGATTTTTCTAGTGCCTTCTTCACTGCTGAAACTGGTCCTATTCCCATCACACTTGGATCAACGCCAGCATTTGCATTCGCTTTAATCGTTACAAGCGGTGTAACACCCAACTCTTCTGCTTTTTCTTTAGACATCACCACTACTGCTGCTGCCCCATCATTGATTCCTGAAGCATTTCCAGCCGTTACACTGCCATCCTTTTTAAATGCAGGTCGTAATCCTGCGAGCTTATCAGCAGTTGATCCTTTACGCGGGAACTCATCTGTGTTAAATACAGCAGGCTCCCCTTTACGCTGTGGAATTTCCACAGAAACAATTTCATCTTGGAACCGACCAGCTTCAATGGCCGCCACTGCTTTTTGTTGACTCCAAGCTGAAAATTGGTCTTGTTCTTCTCGAGAAATAGAGTAGCGGTCACAAAGATTTTCTGCCGTCACACCCATGTGATAATCATTAAAGGCACACCATAAACCATCGGAAATCATACTGTCTACTACTTTCTGATCCCCCATTTTAAAACCATTACGTGCACCTTTAAGCAGGTATGGGGACTGACTCATGTTTTCCATACCACCTGCCACTACTATATCTGCATCTCCAGCTAAAATCGCTTGCGTAGCTAAATGAACCGTTTTCAGACCTGATCCACATACTTTATTAATCGTCATGGAAGGGACGTTCTCAGGTAATCCCGCTTTAATCGATGCTTGCCGTGCAGGGTTTTGCCCTAGGCCTGCTTGAAGAACATTCCCCATAATGACTTCATCGACTTGATCTGTCCCAATCCCCGCTTTTTCGAGTGCATTTTTAATGACAATTGCTCCTAGCTCTGGAGCTGAAATATCTTTTAAGCTTCCATTAAACGTTCCAATGGCCGTTCGAACGGCACTTACAATCACTACTTCTCTAGTCATTCCTATTCCTCCTTAAAACAATCGTCCATATTACTGTTTCTATGAAAGCGGTTAAATTCCTCTAATTTTGTCAAAAAAACTTTAAGTTGATTTTCGATTCACAATTTTTCTACAATAGTAATTAGGGGAGGGAAATCAATGAATTTACCTAAAAAAGCTACAATTATTGAAGTAGGTCCAAGAGATGGGCTCCAAAATGAGAAGAACTTTGTACCTACAGAAGCTAAAAAAGAATTTATTCACACATTAAGAAGAGCTGGAATGAAAGAAATGGAATTAACTTCATTTGTATCACCGAAATGGGTTCCGCAAATGAAGGATGCATCAGAAATTGTAGAAAGCTGTCTTGGCGGGGAACGGGACATCGTTTTAGCCCCAAATCGTAAAGGGGTTGATCGCGCACTAGAGGCTGGCTGTAACTCCATCGCCGTATTTGTCGGAGTCAGCCATTCTTTTAATAAAAAAAATATAAATAAAACAACGGACGAAAGCTTAGCGGAATTACAACCGATTATTTCAGAGCTAAGGGAAAAGGGTGTTTTTGTTAGAGCATGTATCTCAACCGCTTTTTATTGTCCATATGAAGGGAAAGTTTCCCTAGAAGATACATTAGCGCTATGCAAAAATTTCGTTGATATGGGCGTTAATGAGCTTAGTGTTGCGGATACAATTGGAATGGCAACTCCAAAAGAATCCTATCATCTATTTTCCTTATTAAAAGAACATTTGCCACACGTGATGTTAACCGCCCATTTTCATGATACGAGAAAAATGGCCATAGCTAATGTATTCGCTTCATTACAAGCGGGAATTGATCGTTTCGATACGTCTGCGGGTGGACTGGGAGGCTGTCCTTTTGCACCAGGCGCTTCCGGCAATGTTGCCACAGAGGATGTTGTTTATATGTTAGAGGAAATGGGTGTTGAAACGGGAATTGATTTAGACACCCTTGTCAAAGCCATTGACAAAGTCACCCCTCACATCTCCCGTTCCATTGAAACAGGGTATTACCGTTTACATTCATAAGAAAAGCGGAAGCGCCTTGAACAGCTCACGCCTTGCATAAGACGAGTCCCCAAGGAAGGGTGCCTTTTCCCTTCCTTTGGGGCTTGACTTATGTCTTGAGGAGCTAGGCGCTTACGCTTGCCACTGATAACCTTTATACCAAAACACTCCAAAGTTTTATTCTCATCTTTGAAAAGACGCATAACCTTTTCCTCGATGAACCATCCTATTGATATAAATCCAGGATGGAAGGAGAATGGTTATGAGTCAAAAAAGAGAAAGAGGCAACAGTCAGAAAGGGAAGCCCACTGCTGATACTGTGAAAAATACAATAGCTTCAGAAGAGCTGGAAAAAGCAGTGCATCCGACGAAACGTCAAAATTCTGAACAATAACTTTACATGTTTAAATAGTCCAGCTTACTATCGGAGGGATTGCATTAGCAAATGTAATTCCTTACTAGTGGGTTGGATTTTTTCTTTGAGGCTTCATTTTCATCTCTCCCCCTTCTATTTTCTCCCCCGATATAATTCTGCACTTCCTCCTTAAAAATTCATAACAACATTTCACCGATTTTTTCTAATAATGCTAAAATAAATAGGAGACTGTTTTTGGAGTGATGAGAATGAAGAAAAGAATCGCTATTGCCTCAGGGACTGCTGCCCTTTTAGCAGGTCTAGGTGTCTATATTTCACACAGAGTGATTTACATGCCCAAAAAAGATGAAGAAATGATTTTGAAACGTGAAATAGAAGCCAATCGTTTCAACATCGATGATTATTCAGCACTTCCTAAAGAAGAAGTCTGGGTACCTTCTCCCTTCGGATACAACATAAAATCAGTGTTTGTTAAACCGTACCAACATAATAAATTTGTGATCTTCAGCCACGGTGTGACAGAGAATAAAAACAATTCGATCAAGTATATGAATTTATTTATAAAAAAAGGTTTCAATGCTGTCCTTTATGATCATCGCAGGCACGGGGAATCAGGGGGAAAAACCACAAGCTATGGCCATTTTGAAAAGCATGATTTAAAAGCCGTTGTTGATACCTTAATCACCCGGGAAGGTGAGGATGTATTCTTCGGGATTCATGGTGAATCGATGGGAGCAGCCACACTCCTTTTATATGCTGGTTCACTTGAGGATCGAGCAGACTTTTACATAGCTGACTGCCCGTTCTCAGACTTTGGAGAGCAGCTTGCCTATCGTATGAAAGCCGGAATAAAAATGCCGGCTAAATGGCTCCTGCCCCTGGCCAATGCCTCTTTAAAAATTCGCCAAGGGTTCACACTAAAGGATATTTCTCCGATTTCCGTGATTAAAAACATCAAAAAACCCGTTCTCTTTATTCACAGTGAAAAAGATGATTTCATTCTCCCTTCCATGACAAAAGAGCTTTATGAAAAAAAACAGGGAGAAAAAGAATTGTTTATGGCTATTAACGGTGCACATGCACAATCCTATAATGAAAACCCTGAAAAATATGAGGAAGTTATTGATGGCTTTTTGGAACGTTTTGTTTTCCGAAAGGAGCCGATTCAATGATTCCAGGACAGTTTAAAAAACAGATGGGACAGATGTATGGAAGTGATGGAGACAAATGGATTCGATCACTGCCTCGTTTTTTGCATGAATTTGGTCAAAAACATGAATGTGATTTCGGTTCCCCTTATATACTTAGCTATAATTTTGTTGCTCCACTGTATTATCATAATGGGAAGTCTGCTGTTTTAAAGGTTGGCTATTCAGCTAGTGATCTCACTAGTGAACTAGAAGCCCTTCGCTACTTTCAAGGAGATCGGTTCGTTAGAGTTTTAGAAGAAAACACAGAAGAAGGATGGATTTTACTTCAGCATCTTCAACCAGGAACACCCCTTAAATCGGTCCAGGACGATGCAGTAACGGTTCGAGTTACTGGGAAAATTCTATCTTCCCTTTGGAAAGAGGCACCCGTCAATCATGGATTCCTAACGGTTAAAAAACGAGCAGATAGTTTACATAAATTAAGAGAAGAAATTGCCGGTAAAGCCGATCATCTGCCGTCAAGAGCAATTGATAAAGCTGAAACATGGTTTTCTGAATTGCTTGCTTCGGTTTCGAATGATTATGTCCTCCACGGTGATCTTCATCATGGAAATATTTTATACTCTGAAGAAAATGGATGGACAGGGATTGATCCTAAAGGTGTCGTTGGTGAACGGGAATATGACTTAATTCCCTTCCTTCTCAATGAAATATCATCAGAAGATCCCATTAAACAATTGGAATTCCGTGCAAAGAGTTTTGCCGAGCAGCTTCAACTGAACTATGAAAGAATTCTGATGTGGGGATACTGTCATTCCATTCTGTCTGGTCTTTGGTGTCTTGAAGATAATCTAGATTGTTGGGAGAATTCTTTCGTGTGTGCGAGGAATTTTGAAAGGCTGATGGATTAGCTGATAAGGCTACACCTGTTCATGAATCATGTGTAGCCTATTCATCATCAGGAAGTCTAATCCTATTCTTCCGGATACAATTTAAACCCCATACGACCATTTATAATCTGGGCAGGACTTACCAGTCTAAATGTATTAGAGTCTAAAGAGTAATCTATTTTCAATTCTTCATCTAAAAACACCATTTTTGATTTTTCTACTAAAATGGGACGAAAATTGGTTTCAATCTCAATATCATCTACTTCATCCGGCTTCTCGACATACCAAAGTATGGGAACCCCACTGACGACACAGCCGCATCCTTCTGTATCATATTTCAATTTAAGATGGCCTTGATGATCGTTTATTTTTTCAGTTAGTATCTTTGAGGCTTTTTCCGTAATGACAATGTTCATTACTGTTTCATCCTTTCTTAAAGCCCAATTTTATCATATTAGTCTCAAATAAGAGAGTATTGCATTTTCCCCTTCTTGCCCTTACTATCAAATTGGGGAATCTTTTTTCAGTTTATCCAAATGTTTGAAAGGGTGGTTTTTCATGTCTAAAGTTCAAATTAAAGTAAATGACAACGGTTCACTGCGTGTAACGGGAGATGTAGAGCTTATTGATGCCGATGGAAATGTTTTTCCTACAAAGCAGGTTTTCTCTCTTTGCCGCTGTGGATTATCTAAAAAAATGCCTTTCTGTGACGCCTCTCATAAGGGGAAATTTGAGTCTTGCGTAAGAGCGGAAAAGGTCCTTGACGAAGAATAATGCTTCTTTGATGAAGAAATATTTCTTATTAAGAAATAGGCTAAGGTTACCACAGACCGTGGTAACCTTAGCCTTTCTTCCTCTAACGGTTTTTTAGCTAAACCGAACATCCGCTATATCTTTTAGACAAAGTTGATGGGGCTGGTCAAACCGGTCAACAATGTGCAGCTTTTGCTGAAGTTCATCAAAATAGTGAATATTTCCGATAAGAAGCTGGTGGCGGTGATCAGCATAGTGAGTAATCGTGAGCGTTTTGCTGTACTCCATTGCCTCTGACAGGATTTCATTGAATTCGTCTAACTGCTGTTCATCCAATTCCATTCGTTTTTCATACGTGTCTTCTTTTGCCCAATCTCTTAATACTTTGACATGTTCGGGCAGCATCATAGATGTCCATTTTATTCTTCCTCGATCACGAATCATTTGTGAATCCTCCTAACTCTACGCTTTGTGACCTCCAACTAAACGCGCACGATGCTTAGCGGTACCGGCCTTCGTATAAGAAACTGCTCGAAGCAATGAGCCCGATCCATATTTATGGCGGATTCGGTCTACTACATAGCCGAGCTCTCTCTTTTGCCAACGATCCGGTTCAAATAAATTGATCTGTATGCTTTCATCTTCCAGAATATTAGAGAGAGCAATGGAAATTTTTCGTACAGTTTTTCCACTATAGTTTTCATAAAAAAGCTCCAAGCATACTCGGTACAAATCCATTGTGATATTTGTCGGCTCCTCCATCGTCCGGGAACGGTGAAACCCTCCGCCGAACTCTTCTTGACTGTAACCGATCCCTAAGCTAATCGTCCTTCCTGCTTTGCGATGGGCCCTTGTGCGCCGCGCCACTTCTTCACACATTTCCAATATCACGCTTTTAATTTCCTTTTCCTCTTTATAATCGCGAAGAAGAATCTGGCTTTTTCCAAAGCTAATTTGCCCTTCCATAATAGGCGCCCCAATCTCTGATAAGTCCACTCCCCACGCATGGTAATAAAGCTGATTTCCCATGACTCCAAATTTTGATTCTAATTTTTTCAAATCATATTTGGCCAGTTGACCTACCTTAAATATCCCCATGCGATTTAATGTTTTTTCCAGCTGCCTCCCGATTCCCCACATTTCACTCAAGGGAGAAAGCTTCCATAGCTTGTTCGGCACATCCTCATAGGTCCATTCCGCAATCCCCTCTTTCTTTGCTTCTAAATCTAAACACAGCTTCGCCATCAGGAGATTAGGACCAATTCCAATAGCACAGGGGAGTTGGATTTCACGCTCGATGTCATCTTTAATTTTCCGTGCGATGGTATGGGCATCCCCCCATAAATGTGTCGCTCCATCAATTTTCAAAAAGCTTTCATCCACGCTATACGTATGGATGGCCTCCTTTGGGACATAGCGATGAAAGAGTCTCGTTATTTCTGTCGAGATTCGAATATATGTCCCCATCTTTGGTTCAGCCAATTCAATTCGTGGATCTTTCGGTATCTCAAACATTCTTGAGCCCGTCTTAATTCCAAACTCCTTTTTCAATTTTGGGGACGCTGCCAGGACAATACTTCCTTGTCTCTCCTTATCCCCGACAACTGCTAGGTAACAGTTCAATGGATCTAAACCATTCATCACAGCCGAACAGCTTGCATAAAAGCTCTTCATATCGATGCACAAAATCTTTTGTTGTGGAAGCGTACTGTAATCGACCATCATACTTTTTTCACTCTCCCAAATAATAAAACGAACATTTGTTCCTATTGTTATTCAAATTGTATACGAATATACGTTCTTTTTCAATAAAAATTATTTCCAATAAAATTGGGTAGTCTAGTCATAAAGGAGGTGTATCACATGGCTCGCGAAAAACAGACACCAGACTTTGATGAACTAAATGACCGCGTAATCGCGGAAATGCCTCAACATCCATCCCTTGTCATTAAGACCAACCTAGATCCAAAGGATGCGACAGAAGAAAATCCTTATTATCATAATAAAAACAAGGATCAATTCGAGGATTATTTTAAAGAGTAGGTATTGTCACCGAAAATCATGATGTATAATCATCTTGAGGTGGCAAAATGGAACAACAAATGATGAAGAGAATGATTCAAAAATGCTTCCTGCAATATGAGCATAGTGTAGAATCACTTCCTTTGAATAATAGAGATTACGAAAGATTATATAGCGAAATTATGGAACGATATCAACGAAATGAAAGTGCTGAAATCTATGAGCTTGTAGAAGATGTCGTTTATGAATTTTTGGTGGGCTAACTTCCTGTTTTTCAAGCAGGAAGTTTTTTCTGTTTTGTTTGAAAAATGTAAGGAGAAAAATTTAGGAGCGAACAATTACTGGGTTAATCATCAAGAAAAGCTTGCTCTACTGAGTGAGGACACAGCATTCACATAAGAATCCTGATCTTGTTGCGCAGGAAATAGTAGGAATGTGTGAGGAGATTTTGGAAAGTAAGATCAAGAGGAACCATGGATAAGAATACAATATGTCGAATCATCAACTTTTATGACGAAACATATCTTAAGGAATATTTCGAGCTAACCAACGTATATGTATTCTGTAAGTATTATCCAAGGGAGGTTTTCTAGATGAGAAAATCTATTCTAACAGTCACTACCGCTATTTTTATCATTGGAATCATTCATCTTGCGGTGACTCCAATCACTTTCAAGTCGTATACAATCGATGCTCTTTGGTTTGCGAGTGCCGGTTTTACACTCATTTTCCTTGCTTTTTTAAATTATGTTCTTATTAACATCAGACAAAGGCAAACAAAAGTTTTTGTAGTTTGCCATATAGCAAATATACTGTGTACTATTTTTGTTGCGTTGCTTCTTACGGTTGCATTTGAGCCTCATATCATCTTCTTGTTTGTTTTATTAGTTTCTGAAACTTTGCTCGTTATGAGGCTTCAGTACTCTTCATAACGAGCGTTTTGCTTAATTCGCTATAAAACGATCCAATATTCCCAGTACCTGATTCTAGTTAATTGCCTATAGGATATTACAATATTTAACTAGGTAAATTAGACTAGATCGTTATTTTCTTGTTTCAATTTAAATAAAATTGTTTTTAATTCAAGTAAATCATCAACAACTATGTCAGCCTGTGTAAGTTCATCTTCTTGAGCAAAATCAAAATTACACCCTATTGCAACTAAACCATTTTCTTTTGCTGCTTTAATATCAGATAGGCGATCTCCGATTACGGCTGCATTTTTAATAGAATACTTTTTTATAATCATCTTGACTAAATCTGCTTTATCCAACGATTGGATTTGTTGAATGCTAAAGGTTTCGGTAACCCAATGATCCAAATGATAATAACTCACAATAGCTTTTAAGTATTCGGTCAAACCATTACTTGCTATGTATATTGTGCAATTATGATCCCTTAAATAATTGAATACTTCCTCAACATTTGGGTACAGTCCACCTTTTCCTTTTTTAATATTTTCAATCAGTTTCTCGTGAAAATAATCATTTACTTGTTCTCGAACCTCGTTTGAATGACTAGGTAATAGTGTTTCCCATACCTTAGGTAAAGGTACCCCCATAATCTCACGGTATTGATCAATAGGGGTTGCTGTATCCCATTGATTTAGTGACCTCAAACGATGAAAAGTATCCTCTAGTGATAGTTCTAAAATTTTATTTGTTTGAAATAGTGTTCCATCCATATCAAAGATTAGTGATAATGACACATTGATTTCCTCCCTATTTAAATATTGCTGACTTCTAAGGAATCAAACACTTACCCTGGTTTGGGGAAACATCAATAGCCGGTAATCCTGCCTCAACATTTGCATTCAAAACGGAATCCATTATGGAGTCAGAACCGTGTAGTTTACTGGTAAAAATAAAGATCTACATTATTCCACTTTTCAGATATATTCATAGAATTCTCTCCTCTACTACAATTACTAGCACATTTTTCCAACTAATTCTTAATTAAATCCACGGGTTTTTAGTAGATTTATTAAATGTAATTCCCATTCTATACTCTAAAACGTTCATTTCTAATCACTATTTCCAAACATATACTGATTGGTAGTCGCTGAGATATTATTGACTAAACTCAGTGCCAACAAATTTCCAAGTACAGAACTTCCTCCGTAACTAATGAGAGGGAGTGGGATTCCTGTGATGGGAACAGCACCAATGACCATTCCGATATTTTCGAAGACATGGAAAAGAAGCATGGAGGATAATACCAGCCGCCATTACGTTTTCGTATTCTCCCTTATTCTTTAATGCTACTACAATAATTTTATAGATTAAGAGGAAATACAGACAAAGGACAAAGCAAGCCCCTACAAAGCCAAACTCCTCTGTAATGACGGAAAAAATAAAATCGGAATGGGCCTCCGGGACAGCGACTTCCGCTTCTCCATATCCCCTTCCATACATCATCCCCGATCCAGATAACGCAGATCCATTGGAACAGCTCCTTTTTATACTAACTAGTATTGTATCTATCTCCTTCGACTTCTTTGAGGGTATCATTTTAGCTTTTTTGGACTTTCACGACCTCATTCGGCTTCTTTGAAGACATCTTTCTTTGTATGTGATGTCAGCCACCTTATAGGACAGCTGGAAATTCAACTTTAACTTTTTGATGAGGCAACAAACTATACACTCATCCCCAATTTACATTTAATTTCTTTTAAAAATGGTCTACTGACTGCTCTTGCTTTTTCTGCTCCGCTTTTTAATATTTCATCGAGTTTTTCAGGGGATGCCATTAGTTCATTGTATTTCTCACGGGGCTCTTCTAGAAATCTATTCATCACTTGAAATAATTCCTGCTTTGCCTCTCCCCAGCTAATTCCACCTACATATTGCTCTCGCATTTTTTCTATCTCAAGAGGTGTAGCAAATTCTTTATAAATGGAGAACAGGGTTGATTGATTTGGATCCTTTGGCTCTTCTGGTGGTGTTGAATCGGTTTTGATTTTATTAATTAGCTTTCGTAATTTCTTTGGCTCTTCAAAAAGAGGAATCGTATTATTGTAGCTTTTGCTCATTTTCCTTCCATCTAATCCAGGTAATACTGCTGTTTCCTCTTGAATTTTATATTCGGGAAGCTTGAAGGTATCCCCATAGGTCCGATTAAAGTTCTCAGCAATATCCCTAGCAATTTCGACATGCTGTACTTGGTCTTTGCCAACAGGAACAATATCTGTTTGAAACAGTAGGATATCTGCTGCCATAAGAATAGGATAGGTGAATACCCCCATATTTACACCAAAATCGATATCCTTATCCAATTGTCTATTCTGATCAACTATTGCTTTATACGCATGGGCCCGGTTCATTAACCCTTTTGAAGCAAAGCAAGCTAATATCCAGTTTAGTTCGAATACCTCAGGAACATCGGATTGTCTATAAAAAATAACCTTCTCAGGGTCAAGTCCTAATGCTAACCATGTGGCTGCTATTCCATAGGATAAATGCCGAAATTCTTCAGCATGGTGAATTTTTGTTAGACTATGGTAATCCGCTACAAAATAAGCATGTTGATGATTCTGTATTTTAGCTAATTCTAATGCAGGCTTGATTGCTCCAATGTAATTTCCTAAATGAACATGCCCTGTGGATTTGATCCCAGTTAATATAGTACTCTTCATGAATGAACCTCCTATATATTTTAAAAAACAAAAAGGGTTACCCATCCTAAAAAAGGACGAGTAACCCGTGGTGCCACCTTCATTCGTTTACAGATGTAAACGCTCTTTAATCATACAGAAACTGTATTCATGTTTCGATATGTTGTCTCCAAATTAACGGTAAGACGATCCGCTTGACCTACTGATCATTTTAGTCAAGAAGCTCAGAAGCCCATTCAACCATTATCCCGCACTGATTTCCAGCAACCATCAGCTCTCTATAGCGTTCCTTCAGTCTACTCTTCTTCTTCATCGCAGTCATTATTCATAATATTTCTTCAATTTTAGAATAATATTTGATTAAGGTCAATATGTATTTTACATAAATTAACACAAAATATTTTTCACATTCTTTATCCTGTCTAGTGGAAACCGTTTTAATCATTTATTGAAGAGTGAATCTGTTTAACTAGTAAACTCATTCTTTTCGTTACGATAACGTTCTTTTACTTCTTTATGCCTTTCTTTATCTGGGACAAGTATAGAAAGCTTTCTTTGAATATTACTCAAAAGATAAAGCCCTCTAAAAATACATCCTAAAATGATGCCAAATGCTAAGATCCCTCCAACTAACGGCCCCATCATCAAAAGCAGAAATCCTAATATGGCAGCTAACACAATTGATAAAAGCAAATACACCCTAGAACCTCCCTTAAGCATCATTTATGTATTGAACTGATGCTACCCTTGTTCAAAATGATCTATTATCAACCATTACTTAAATGTTCGTGAATTAACTTCCATTCATTCGCATCATTCTTGGTAAAAATATTAGTAGCCCTACCACTGCCTGATACAAATTCCCCATTGTAGTACCCTTCATATTGATAGGTATATGTACAGGTTGCGGAATTTTCATCAATCGTAAGCCATTGAACATCATTAGCCGTATAAATTTCTTCTTTGATTCTGTCCCATGCATTTTCAAAATAACTCTGTATTTCATTCATAGTGGTACAGGTTTTATCGGTAAACCAGTAAAGTGCTTTTTCATGAAGTACATACTTAACATTATTGAAATTATGGGTATTGGTAGCGGCTATATATTGTTCTAACGCTTTTTTATATCCCATTTTATTTCCCCTTTCTTTACACCTATCTCCATTTAGCTGCATACTTCTTTTTATATTTTAGATCTTCTTCTTTGTCAATTAAATCTAATGCTGTCTCCTTTATTTGCTCACCTTTCATTTCATCATACCAATTTCTTAAACTTTGAATGATGTCAAAACGAATCGAAGTATAGTTTTTTTCTTGAACACCATTTACAAACCTATCAACCAGACTTTTTAGAACCATCTCTTTTTGTTCCTTACCTGCTAAGCCTACTTTCCAAATAGATTGTAAGCTATGTCTTGCTGTGACGAATTTTTTATCTATCTACCTTTTTTTCAGTAGCCGTAAGAAATTGATGAAAGGCTTTGTATTGTTCGTCTTTATCCACTGATTGTAAATTTTCAAAATAGGATTGAATGGTTCGATCCATTTATATCTCTCCTTCTATAAAATTGTAGTATTTTTAAAAAATAACTTCAATGGCCATTTAAGTAGATTCAGTAACTTCTATTGTACTATCATTTAGGTGAAACTCCTTAAAATTGTATCTAATTGAGTTTTACAATAACTATAATAAAATCATCAATAAAATTATTAATCTAGTGTAGAGCAAATTTTCAATAAAATATTCTTTATTTAAATAAACGTACTTAATATAATAGACTTGGAGTTTCGAAAATAAGAAAGGATGTGGACTATGCCTTATAAATCACGGAGTAAATCTACTGAATTACAAATACTTAAAACCTTAAATACACGAATGAGTTTGTCTAACAAAGACAAACAGCACTATTTCAACCTTAAAAAGGGCTATGAAGGGGAGGTAATATTTGATTTATTGACGGAAAAGCTTCAGAGTGAATGCTTTATATTAAATGATTTACTACTCAAACTAAATAACACCATATTCCAAATCGACTCACTAATTATTAATTCTGAAGCCATTTACTTGTTCGAAGTAAAAAACTTTGAAGGGGATTATTATTACGAATCAGATCGATTATATAAGAAGCCCAAAACTGAAATTAATAACCCACTAAACCAATTGATTAGAAACGAATCTTTATTACGCCAGTTACTCCAAAACCTTGGATTTACTATACCTATTTATTCCTCGGTCGTTTTTATCAACCCCGAATTCACCTTATACCAAACACCCCTCAACAAACCATTTATTTTTCCAACTCAGGTTAATAGATATTTAGAAAAACTAAATACAATACCTTCAAAGTTAAATAGAAAACACAAAAGGCTAGCTGATAAATTAATTTCACTGCATATTAAGGATTCTCCTTTTAAGTTATTACCACCTTATGATTATGACCAACTTCAAAAAGGACTCCCTTGTGTCAAATGCACCTCCTTTACAATTTCTATAGAAGGAAAGAAATGTGTTTGTAAAGAATGTGGACACGAAGAAATCGTTGCAACTGCCGTAATGCGAAATGTGAAAGAATTTAAGCTTTTATTTCCTAATCGAAAAATTACTACAAATGTAATTCATGAGTGGTGTAAGGAGGTGAAATCCAAAAAAAGAATAAGAACGATCCTAAAAAAGAATTTTAAAATAGTAGGAGTTCATCAATGGTCCTTCTATGAAGAAGAAACAAATCAATAACGCTTCATAAGAGTGTCATGTTGCTAATTTCTGACCCTTAAAAATATAAGGAGGATACTTTAATCCCTCACTTACTGGATTTAGTCCTTCATAACAGGATGAAAGACTTTTCTCTGACTCATTATAGGTTTTTGTCCTTCATTACCCGCATGAAGGACTTTTCTTTAACTCATTTACAAAATTTTGTCCTTCATCACCCGTATGAAGGACTTTTCTCTAACTCATTACAGGATTTTTATCCTTCATCACCTATATGGAGGACATTTCTCTAACTCTTTTACAAAATTTGTCCTTCATCACCCGTATGAAAGACTTTTCATAGTAAGGTTTTACAAAAGGGTAACCTTAAACTAGTCAATCTACACAAAATTATCAATTGTCCATGCACGTTCACGTATGTAATATGTTAGAATAACTTAGTTGTCAATAATCAAGTCGGAGGTAAAGTTTTGAACACGAACATTTTAAAAAAGTACATAGCCATTATTCTGATTTGCTTCATCACGATGGTTCATCTTCCACAACAGATTCAAGCGGAAGAAAAGCTAAATATAAATGCAGATGCAGCCATCCTCGTTGAAGTAGATTCCGGAAAAATTATATTTAAACATAACGCAAATAAAGCGCTTGGAATAGCAAGTATGACGAAAATGATGACGGAATACCTGGTATTAGAAGCAATAGAATCTGGCAAAGTAAAGTGGGATCAAACCTATACGGTTAGTGAAAAAGTATACGCTCTCGCCAATGCACCTGGTTTGAGTAACGTCCCATTACTCGCTAATGAACAATATACGGTCAAAGAATTATATGACGCGATGGTGATCGAGTCTGCCAATGGAGCTTCGATTGCACTAGCGGAAGTAGTGGCAGGCTCAGAAGGCGAGTTTGTCAAAATGATGAATCAAAAAGCAAAAGAGCTCGGTCTTGAACACTATCAATTTGTAAACTCTACTGGCCTAAGCAATTACGACATGCTGGGGATGCATCCTGAAGGAACAGATGTTAATGATGAAAATCTGATGTCTGCAAAAGATACAGCAACATTAGCCTATCACTTAATCAAAGATTTCCCTGAGCTTTTAGAAACGGCAAGCCTATCAAAAAAAGGTTTTAGAAAAGGGACAAGCGAAGAACTCATAATGAAAAACACGAACGCAATGCTTCCAGGACGTACATTTGAATACAAAGGTGCTGATGGATTAAAAACAGGAACCACTCCATTCGCCGGATCGACGTTTACGGGGACTGCAGAGAGAAACGGCGTCCGATACATTTCGGTCATCATGGATTCCAAAGACGCTTGGGACAACCCAAGTAGTGCTGAGAGGTTTATTCAAACAGCAGAATTATTCGATTATGGCTTCAACAACTTTTCCAATGTAGAATTCACTTTAGATGATGTTGAGAAGAAAGCCAAACACACGATCCCTGTTGCGGATGGAAAAGAAGAGAATGTTGAAATTAAAACAAAAGAACATTTAAGTTTGATGATGAAAAAAGAAAACAAAAACAACGCAAAACTAGAGCTAACCATTGATGAAAACAAACTCAATGAAGAAGGTGAGCTTCAAGCTCCAATTGAAAAGGGTGAAAAGATCGGTGAATTAACGGTTGAGAACCCTAAAAAATACGACTATCTCATAAAACCAACAGATAAAGAACATACAATCGATGTATATGCGGCCGCTTCAGTGGAAAAAGAAAACTGGTTTGTTCGAAGTGCAAAGGCGATCGGCGATTTTTTTGGCAGTATTTTTTAAAGAGTTTAAGATGATGGTAACGCAGAAAAATCAGCCAATCAAATAAAGTTGAGATAATGAAAAAACGCTTGGTATCTTCACGTTTTTTCATTATCTTTTTTGATTTGAAATTTTTCCGGTTTTTTTGCTGAAGAATTGAATCACTAATAAGGGAATAAAGCGATTGTTATGCTTATGCCAATCATCATAACTGGAGCCCAAAGTGCCGATGCAAACTCAATATAATATTCTTTGATTCCATAGCATACTTTCTAACCATAAATCCACGGTAACAATAAAAAACAAATAAATAAAAAGAAACCCAATAAATTAAGGGAATAGGAAGCAATGAAGATCCATTGACCGTGATCATCCCCATAAGACTCCCGATTGATCCAATGAAAATAATAATGAACTCCACAAAATGTTGCTTTTTATTAAAACCTCCCCTATAACAACGTTTTTTCGGAAGGTTGAATACTTTTTTAACGACAGGTTCAACAAGAAATGAGCTTACTATTAAAAGAGCACAAATGATGATCGCTAACCAATGCATAAGACCTCTCCTTAAAGTTAAAAAGCATCCCTGGATCGAAGAATATTTTTTTAATATTTTTTTGAAATATTCTCAACCTGACCGCTAACCTTCACGACAATTTCGTCCATGATGTCTTTTACAGAACGTTTTTGACTCAACCGCGGACTTTGCCCTGACCACATAGACAGCCATTCTGGTCGATTCTGTTTGGCAGCTTCACTCCTAATATCTTTAGTTAATGTGTTTTGAACAGGATAGCCTGGCAGAGAACTTTCGTGCTTTCTCATCTCTGTTATAAATTGATTCTGAATCCCTCTTGCAGGTTTTCCGCTAAATGAAGAAGTTACCACTAATTGCTCCTCAGTCGCATTCAGAATAGCTCCTTTATGATGTTCAGTCGCACCACTTTCTAAGCTTGTAACAAAAGCTGTTCCCATCTGAACCGCGTTTGCCCCTAATACAAGGGAAGCTAATACACCTCTACCATCCATGATCCCACCTGCAGCAATCACTGGTATTGAAACCTGGTCAACTACCTGAGGAACCAGCGCCATTGTCCCGATCATCGCGTTTTCAAAGGAGCCTGAAAATGTACCACGATGCCCCCCTGATTCACTTCCTTGAACCACCACCATGTCCATCCCGTTTTCCTCATTAAGGATCGCTTCTTTAACTGTGGTTGCCGTACCAATCACAATAATTTGTTCTTTCTTTAATTGTTGAATCGTTTCTTTTGGAGGAATACCGAATGTAAAACTACAAACGGGAACTTTATTCTCTAGAACTACTTGAATCTGTTCATTAAAGAGAGAGGTTGATGGTTTTGAAAACGACTTTGACGATAGGTTCAGTTCTTTTCGAAATGGTTCTAATAATCTATTAGACTTTTCTAGTTGTTCATCTGAAACATCCGGAAATTCAGGAATAAAAATGTTCACACCAAAAGGATTCGTAGTTAGTTTCTTGATCTTCTGAATGCTTTCGCTCATCGCACTTGGGCTCAAATAACCCGCACCCAATGTGCCCAGACCACCGGCGTTAGAAACTGCGGCCACTAATTCAGGCGTTGTAATTCCTCCAGCCATACCCGCTTGAATAATTGGATAGTTGATTTTTAATTCTTCCGTTACCTTATTTTCAAACCACATAGTATCGCTTCCTTTTTCTTTAATTCAATTAATCTAGTTTGGTTCCTTAGGAGGTCCATACGAAACAAATAACTGCGAATATAGCTTTTCCTTTCCCTTTCGTTTCCTCTTGTTAGCTTCCTATGTTCTTTCCCTAAATTTACCATGAAATATCGAAAAGGAAAACGAGATTTTGATATAATTTAGTAGAAGGCTTATTATTTTCTAAAAAAATGATTCTCGAAGAAAAAGGAGGACCCATGAATAGTATCCAGAAAACATTACGAAGCTTACCCTCGCTAGAAGGACCATTACCAGAATTTAATATTGAAAAAACACCCAATAATCCCATTGACCTTTTTGTTGATTGGCTAACATTTGCTCTTGAAAATGAGATCAAGGAGCCTCATGCCATGACATTATCAACTGTTGATTCAGAAGGACAACCAGATGCCAGGGTCTTAATTTTAAAAAACGTAGACGATCATGGATGGTATTTTGCATCAAGCTCGAACAGCCAAAAAGGATGGCAATTAGAACAGAACTCCAAGGCTGCATTAACTTTCTATTGGTCTCAAATAGGAAGACAAATTCGAATTAAAGGAAATGTTATGGGGTTAGGTAAAACAGAAAGTAGACAAGACTTCCTACATCGTTCCATAGGGGCTAGAGCAGCCTCCCTAATTGGAAATCAAAGCAAACCATTAAAAGATTCGGATGATTTTAATTTAGCATTAAAAAAACAAATAAAAAGACTTAATCTTGAACCTGATCAAGTCTCCCCCTATTGGACATTATACCGGCTTGAAGCCATGCAAGTAGAATTTTGGCAAGGTCACCCTGAAAGAAATCATACTCGGCTGTTATATCGCTTCCATCAAAATTCATGGCAAAAAAGCTTGCTATGGCCATAAATAAGAAATAAAAGAAAATCAAAAATTAAAAAACAATTGTTTTATTTTCATGTACAATAATCCGATCTTCTAAATGCCATTTGACAGAGCGTGCTAGGACACTTCGTTCAACTAAACGTCCGATTTTTTTCAACTCCAATACATTATCTCGGTGGTCTACACGCATTATGTCTTGTTCAATGATCGGCCCTTCATCAAGGTCATTTGTTACATAATGAGATGTGGCACCAATCAGTTTCACACCACGAGCATAAGCACGTTCATATGGTCTGGCACCTACAAAAGCTGGTAGGAATGAATGATGGATGTTAATGATTTTGAATGGGTGGGCTTCGACAAATGTTGGGGTTAATATTTGCATATATCGAGCCAACACAATGACATCTATGCCATATTCCTTCAACAATTTTAATTGCCTTTCTTCTACTTCTGCCCGATTTTCTTTGCTGGCAGGAATGAAATAGAAGGGAATCCCTAATGACTCCACTATATCTCTAGCATCTTCATGATTACTAATAACCAAAGCGACATCTGTCATTAAGTCACTGTTCTGCCATTCCCATAATAATTCCCTTAAGCAATAAAGTTCTTTAGATACAAAGATAGCGGTCCTTTTCACTTCATACCCAAATGCAAACCGAAAATCCATCGCGAATTCATTGGCAATCGTTCGGAAATGGCTTTTTAGTTCAGGTTCTTTTGATCTCATTTCAGGGCAGTCAAATTCAATTCGCATAAAAAACATTCCACCTTCTGGATTTGTAGAATATTGGCTTGACTCAATAATATTTGCCCCGTGTTTAAACAAAAAGTCTGAAACAGTAGAAACTATTCCAGGTTGGTCAGGACAACTTATTAATAATCGTCCTTTATTTTGGTTACTTTTCCTATACGCATGAATTTGTTCTTGAATAAAGTCTTTCATCATTACCCCTCTTTACTTTAATTGTTCAATATTATACTTCAGACAACATAATTTTCAAGAAAAAATAACTAAAAATTCATTTTTTTAAGTAAAAGGACTTTTTCTCAAATTGTTTTTCCTCGAGAAAGTCCTATAATGCTTCGATATTAATCATCATTAACTTATTTCAGCTATTTACTGGTAGTACGTGACCTAAGCTCTAATTGTTCATACCGTTTCTCCTAAGGGATATATGTATTTATTTGTTTATATTTCTATTAAAAAACACTTAATTCCTTATAGATTATATTCCTGCTTACAGACCAAATGAAAAATAGGATTCAAAACATTTTTAATCTTTCAATTTTCTTCCATTACAAAATTTGTTATTATTTAGTAGAAAGTAAAAAAACTCAAATCACTCAATTTTAAACAATCGAAAAAAATTGTTAGGAGGAGGATTATGACCGGACTCGTTGCCGTCATTATGATTTTCTCAATTCCCATTATCGCCATCGTCACAGACCACTTTAAGACACAAGCTAAAATCAAACACACCATGATTAAAGATGAACTAGAACTTGAAAAACTGAAACACGACAACTTTGTGATAGAAACACAGAAAATGCGGCTTGAACTTGAACAGATGAAGCTTGAAGAGGCAAAAAATGAGACTAAAATCATATGATGATTAAGCTCCCCTATTCATAAAAAATTCAAAATTATCTAAAAAAGACTTTCCACATTTGTCATAAATGAGAAAAGCCCTTCTTCTTATTGATCATCAACAATAATATAAGTTGCTTTTACTGGTCCATGGACACCCACAATTAAATTCATCTCAATATCAGCACTATTACTTGGTCCAGAAATAAAATTCACACAAGAAGCAACAAGCTCACCATTTTCGATTTTATCGTGAATATCTTTAGCCACTTGTGTCATTCTTGGAACAATCGTACTTTTAGGAATGATGGCAATATACACAGCTGGGAGCAAGCTAACCGCACGTCCCTTTCCTTGATCACTATACAAAACGACTGTCCCAGATTCTGCAAGTGTAGCATCACTAAATGTAATACCAATATCCGCAGTCGCGGATATTGCTAGATTCTCTTCACCGCCGTCACGATTCCACACATGAATGTCAATATCATCTTTATTAAATTCATTACTAAGTTTATCTAACCCATATTTTTTAAATCTAGGGTCATCCCATGTAACAACCGTTTTACCACCATAATCCTTGATTAAATGAGTAATGAGCGATGAAAGTTCGGCAGTGACCGTTTCATGTACATCTGTGTGAATGTGTTTGCATTGCTGTTTTAACACATCTACAAGTTGGTCTTTAGAGTAGCCTTTAAACACTTCCCATTGTGGATGTTGATTCCATTCAGGCTTGTCAACACTGTACCGACGCTCTCTCCCAAGATGATTGGCAAGATTATTTAAAAAACGATCGCGATGATGAATTTTACCTATTGTCATCAGAATTCCCTTCTTTCTTTCGTTTTTTATACCAATCTCTAAATCGATCCTTTTTCGGTGCCGGGAAATCACGAATATCTGTCCAGTTTTTCAATGGTCCAGGTCCATTCGATATTTTGTCATCCTTTGTAAAAGCCGCTAATGTAGTAGGTGCTAATTTTGAACCAATATTATACATGACAGGTGATGCGGTTCCCATACTAAATGCTTTCATAGATATATTTTCAAATATAGGTGCTTTCCCCTCTTTTTCAACGATTTCTTGGCGATGGCGAAGCAAATGTTCATGTAGAGGAATCTTCACTGGACATGCTTCTGTACAAGCTGCACATAAAGTCGATGCGTATGGAAGCTCTTTATACTCCTCATATCCGCCAAGAAGTGGAGATAGGACAGCGCCAACTGGTCCTGGGTAAATCGATCCGTAAGAATGTCCGCCAACATGTCGATAAACTGGACAAACATTGATACATGCTGCACAACGAATACAATGGAGAATGGATTGAAAAGCGGTTCCTAAAATTTTGGATCGACCATTGTCAACAATAACAAGATGAAATTCCTCTGGTCCATCCACTTCTCCTTCTTGTTTCGGACCTGTTAATGCCGTAATATAGCTTGTTAGTTTTTGACCCACTGCTGCACGAGTCAATAGACTAACGAGTACTTCCATCTCCTCCCAAGTAGGGACAATCCGCTCCATTCCCATAACCGTGATTTGCGTTTTCGGTACAGTAGTGACCATTCGTGCATTTCCTTCATTTGTTACAAGTGAAATCGTCCCAGATTCAGCAATCGCAAAATTACAGCCTGTTATTCCGATATCAGCTTGCAAGAATTCTTCTCTAAGTTTTTCTCTTGCAAACAATGCGAGTTCCTCAGGCTTTTCAGTCTTATCATAACCTAGTTTATTTTTGAAAACATCGCGAATTTGTTCTTTATTTTTGTGTAGGGCCGGTGCCACAATATGTGATGGTGGATCATGATCATCTACTTGCAAAATCCATTCCCCTAGGTCACTTTCTACAACCTCGCACCCAGCCTTTTCAAGTGCTTCATTCATATTGATTTCTTCTGTCACCATCGATTTAGATTTCACAACTTTTTTCCCTTTTTTCTTTTTAATTACTTTTGTAATATAGTCATTTGCCTCTTCCGGGGTTTCTGCAAAAAAGACATGTCCACCACGTTTGGCTACATTTTCACTTAAAAGTTCTAAATAGTAATCTAAGTTTTCAATCGTATGTGAGCGTATTTCTTCTCCAAGCTTTCGCCAGTCTTCCCAATCCCCTAAATCTTCTGCCGCATTTAAACGACCATTTCGTAAACGTTCCTGTGCAGAAGATACGGCTCCTCGCATGAACGAATCACCAAGTCCTGTTGAAACCCGTTCCTTAAAGGGTTTATTCCCTATTTTCATAGCCATATCGTTTTTCCCCTCTCTCTAAGATTGTTATGATCTGCTATTTAATACAGAGGCGATATGCATCACTTTAATCGGTTTTTCTTTCCGTTCTATTCGCCCTCCAATATTCATTAAACATCCACAATCTGCACCAATTAAAATCTCAGCTTCCGTCTCTTCTACATGCCGAACCTTTTCATCTACCATTTGTTCGGAAATAGGTGTCATCTTAACAGAGAAGGTTCCCCCAAACCCACAGCAATCATGGTTATGTGGAAGTGGATTCATTTCTAACCCTTCAACATGACTTAATAGCTTCATTGGAGCTTCCTTGACACCTAGTAGTCTAGTCATATGACAAGAGGTATGAAACGTTGCTTTTCCGTTTAGTTTCGCGCCCACATCTTCTACTCCTAATACATCAACAATAAATTGAGTAAGTTCATATGTTTTATCCGCTAACCCTTTAGCGCGACCCTCCCATTTTGGATCATCTTTAAAAATATGTTGATATTCTTTAAACATTGTTCCACAAGAACCAGACGGTGTGATGACATAGTCCGATTCCTCAAACACGGAAATCATATGTTTCATTGATTCTTTCGCTTTTTCTACATATCCGCTGTTATAGGCCGGCTGCCCACAACAGGTTTGCTTGTTTGGAAAATCAACCTCGCAACCAAGTCTTTCAAGCAATTCAACCGTATCTTTTCCAACATCAGTTTGAAAAATGTCTATTAAACATGTAATAAATAATGATACTTTCATAGACCCCTCACCTTTTCTGGAGAAATTCCTATATATTTTATTGTAATTCAAGTGTAAATCTATACTTTTCACAAGTCAACAGGTCATCAGATGACTACCTTCATTTTCTATAAAGATTATATGCCTAATCCAAAATTAAATGGACTATTTTCTATCATTTCACCAGCACATAATAATAAATAGAGCGAGGGGCTGTCCAAAATCAAGGAGTCAGGAACCACAACTTCAATATATAGAAGAAATCCTCGAAACATCTTCTATATATTTACGATCATAGTGGTTCCGGACCCTTTATGGGACAGCCCCTAACGAACATCTAGCTAAATTATGCTGTTTCCTTCATTTGTTTGATATCTATTCGATATTGCTTTTGTCCTTTTACAATGAACGTAATAATAAATAGTACTACTGCAGCGAGGATGATGGTCCCGATATTGAACCCGAACCCGTTGATGGCTACATAACCAATTCCACCGGCAAAAATAACATAAAAAGTCATCGGTATAAGAGTCTTTCTTATTAAGTTCCCCTCTTTTCCCATTAATCCTGCAGAAGCAGAAGCCGCCACAACATTATGGACGCAAATCATGTTACCAGCAGCACCGCCGACTGCTTGCAATGCAACAATTGTTGCTGGAGCAGCAAGAATATTATCGGCTACTCCAAATTGAAATAGCGAAAACATCATGTTGCTAATGGTATTACTACCGGCAGCAAATGCTCCGATTGCTCCAATTGTGGGTGCGATGAGCGGCCAATAGCTCCCAAACACATTGGAGATCCCTTCCGCCAACACAAGTGGCATACTCGCATAATCTGCTGTATTAATACCAGAATTAATAAACACTTGAACCATTGGGACGGCAAAAATAAGAGCTGCCATTGCACTAACAATAGTCTTAAAGGAGTCTTTAACAGCACGTCCATATTCTTTAAAATTCATTTTGTATATGAAAATGGATAGGATCGAAACAAGAATGAAAATGGTCCCTGGTATATTTAATGGTTTACTTTCAACTGTAATAGACGTACCGAAAACGTTTTCAAAAGAAATCACCCATGATTGCAACCATGATGAGAACGGTAAATAGTCTATACGGGTCACCACTAATAACACAGCTACTAACAAATAGGGCATCCATGCTGATAGGAAAGAAATCTTTTTCTTCGATTTATCTGATTTGTCGATGGTAAGGGTTCCTGTCCATGAAGGATCCCAATTAGAGGTTTGATCAAAATCCCATATCCGCTTCGGTACAAACCAACCCTTTTTGGCTGCAGGGACAACAATGGCTAAACCAACTAAACCACCGATTAAAGATGGAAATTCAGGTCCTAGAAGATTGGCAACGAGTGCATAAGGCACGGTAAATGATAACCCAGCAAAAATAGCAAACTTCCAAACCGCTAATCCTTCCTTAATAGATTTATTTTTCCCAAAAAAGAACGTCAGCATCGTTACCATGAATAAAGGAATAAAAATACCAATAATTCCGTGAATAATCCCAACCTGTCCACCAATTCCATTTATATACGTTTCAAAAGTAGTTCCCTGCTCAGCCACATATTTTTGTACTAAGGGAGAATCCTTTAATCCTGAATTTACTCCAATTAAGATCGGTGTTCCGACTGCTCCATAAGAAACTGGGGTGGACTGTAATATAAGTGCCACCATAACAGCTCCCATAGCAGGAAATCCAATCGCAACTAAAAGCGGACCAACAATCGTTGCAGGTGCTCCCCAGCCTGCAGCCCCTTCAAGAAATGAACCAAATAGCCAACAAACAATAATCGTCTGAATACGTCGATCGGCAGAGATGCTTGTAAACCCTTTACGAATTGTAAAAATAGCACCACTTTCTTTTAAGGTATTTAATAATAGAATCGCTCCAAAAACAATGACGGCTACTTCCAATGCCGTCACAACACCCTTCACACTGGCCGCGGCAACCTGGTTTCCGGGCACCTTCCATATAAACATTGCCATAAGAACCGTTACGACCAACGATACAGGCATAGCCGTTTTTGCTGGCCATCTTAAAACAACAAGAAAAAAGAAAACGGATACAATAGGCATGACAGCTAATAAAGCTAATACACCAACACTCATACTTATACTTCCTCCTTAGAAAGTCTATTTCAATCACCAATTAGTCATATTAACAGGTCATCAGATGACTGACTCCATAATAAAAGTATAAATAAAACGTTTTCATAAAACAATGGAATTTTCAAAAATTTAATAAAAGAAGAGTGAGAACCTCATATCGGCTGAAAGACACAACTAGCTATTGATACTGTAAAGTGACAATAAGGTTATTTAATTTTAAAACCTCAAACAAGCATAAGGGGCTGTCCAAAAACCCAAGTGTCAGGAGCCACAACTTCAATATGTAGAAGAAACCATCAAGAAATCTCCTATATATGGATAATCATAGTGGATCCGGACCCCTTTTTGGACAGCCCCTTAAAATACAGGTGTATAATTTTTGATGAAGATACTTCACTGTAAATTAAAATATAACATTAAAGTAGTTTAGATCTAATTGTTATTCCATTTTCGCGCTTTTCTTGAATATGCTATGTTCTTAAAAATAAGCTCTTTAAGGGGAATAATATTTTCAAACTGCTAAAGTCCCCGAGACAAAATATAAAGCCAAGAATACTAATCAAAAACCCATCGCTCCTCCTATTTTAATGCGCCATCATCTCATGGGCAATATCATGTCCATCCATTTCCGATGGGTAGTAGGTAGGCCAGTTGATGACTTCATCCAACAAAGCATCGCGGTCGTCACCCCAATACAGGTGATAGTGACCAGCTTCATTTGGATAGATACTATGATCACTGAATTGAATATATTGAGGAAGTCCTTCAGCTTCTTCTTCTAGTTTAAATATGTATCTTACTCCTCTATTTCCCGCATCATATGTTAAAATTTCGTACCCATCGTAGATATACTTACCCGAATATTGTCCTCCATTTTTAAAGAACGATACAGTATCTTCTTGAATCACAATACGATCAACATCTGTTTGATACCCTTCATTATAATACTCCTTATATTCTTCAGCTGTCATGTTACCTTCATGTTCTGCTTTATTGGCAAATACCTCGTCGAGTGTACCATCTTGTAGATATGGATATACAGATTGCCAGTCTCCTTCCCAATCCAAAAGTGAACGATCCTTCACTTGGCTGTCTTCAAAATATCCATCATAAATTTGTTCTGTTTCTTCATCATTTACATGACTATGGTCGTGATTGTGTTCTTTTTCATGTGTGTGACTTTCAGATGTTTGCTCTTTCGTTCCAGAAGAGTCTTCAACAACTGATGAGGATGATGTTGTTTCGTCAGCAGACTCGCCTTCGGATGAATCTGAAGTCTGACACGCTACTAGTAGTGAACTGATAACAACTATACTTAACCCTTTTGCAAATGAAATTTTCATAATAACACCCCTTCTCAAATAGTAATGATTACGATTTAAATTATACATATACCTAGTGTGAGCGTCAAAGGTAAATGTCCAATTCGCAGAATAAAGTGTTGTTTCCATGCATTTGAAACTGCACCTTCACTCTTTTTCTTTATCAACGATTTCGACCGTACTACGATTTCCTTTAACTCTCTTAGTAAGGACCCTGCTAATTCCTTACTCCCGATTGAAGAAGTGTTTGTTTGAAAGTTTGTACCGAGGAATTTGTCGGTCTATCTTACAAAAGATAATTAATAGGCGATTACAAAAAAATCGACACCTCCAGTGATCCTAGAGGTGCCTGCCTATAATTCTATATCTTTAAAATATTTCATTAGAACATCTTCGACACTTTCAAGATGTCCTAGCATTAATTGCTGTGCTTTCTTACGATCCTTTTGCTTAATTGCCTCATAAATACTTAGATGCTCTTGATACAAACGCTCTAGCGTTGATTGTTTAGAATAAAGCCAAAGTCGACGGGTTTCCCTCATTGTTGTAACCATCATTTCTGAAACATTGTTCATAAGTCCAATTAACAATTCATTTTGCGACGCCTTCGCAATTGCCATATGGAAACGAAAATCGGCTTCTTCTCCTAATTCCTCATCACTTGCCTTTTCCATTTGTTCTAAGGCCACTTGAATCTCCATTAATTGTTCATCTGTCCTTCTTAAAGCTGCAGCCTCAACAGCACCAACTTCTAGAATGCGACGAACCTCTAACAAGTTTTTCACATCATCTTTTTTCATTAATACGGCAATATAGACAGGTAATGAAAGCATTTTAGAGTCAAACTCACGAATATACGTTCCTTCTCCCTGATGCATTTCCACTAACCCCATCGCCCTGAGCGCACTTAGCGCCTCACGAACCGCCGAACGGCCAACCTGAAAATTTTCCGCAAGTTGCTGAACAGAATCAAGCTTGTCCCCTGATTTTAACTGTCCAGATTTAATCATATCCATTAAAGCTTCAGCTACTTCTTCATATATTTTTCGTGGTTTAATTCGCTTATAATTCAAAAGTCCTCACCTCATTACATATCTATATAAATTCTACAGTATTATTGATAAAGCGACAATGTTGTGAAAATTATTTAACCATTACCTCAAACAAAATAAATTTTATTAAACATATGTATATTAAAAAAATAGGCTCCAAGCTCCTGCGTTCTTATTTTCTTTTTAGAGAAATGTTCCTATTCTTGAAGATCGTGATAAAAAATCCTGCCTCACAATACATAATAACTTTCATATTAAGGCCACTTAGTTGCAAATGCAAAGTATTTAATCCTGATCAATTTTTTAAAATTGACTTAATTAGAGGATGAATGTAATATATATATTGCATGCGCAATTTATATATTGCGAAAAAATTGTTTTCTATAAAAGGTGATGACATGCATAATAAAGTCAAATTTGCCCGTATGGAAAAATCTATTACACAAGCACAATTAGCAGAACGAGTCAAAGTTACACGACAGACTATTGGATTAATAGAAAATGGAAAATATAATCCTAGTTTGCAACTATGCATATCAATTGCAAAAACTTTGGAAAAGACGCTGGATGAATTATTTTGGGAGGTGGAATAATGGTGAAATCCTGGTTATCATTTCTGTTGCCAACTGATGAATATAAGGAACGGAAAGTACTTTACTTTTTAGCAGAAGCGTCCATCATTCTTTTGTTATTTCTGTTAATTTTGTTCAGTACAAAACAAATACTTCCATATTGGAGTTTTGGAGTTGATCTTGTACTTGGAATTAGCATAGCCATTTTGGTATTTTACGTTGCGATAAGGTATATGTTTTCAGGAATTGAATATACAGAGATTGCAACCGAAAAAGCATTTGTAAAAGAAAGGAAAATCATTGCTTTTAAAACGTTGACTTTCATTGCTGTATTTTTCGTAGTTTATTCGATATTTATTGGAGCACCAAACTCACAAGAACAGTGGATCGATATTTTAGGGTTGCTGACATGCGCTGCTTTAATTATGTTTTTATCCAGCTATATTTCACTAAAACGCTCTTATATGAAAAATAAGGATTTATTGGATAATGAATAAATGGAAAGATACTAACAGATTGATATCATTTTGTTAGTATCTTTTATTATAGAACTGCCTTTTTTTAACGTTAACATGGTTAAAACTACATATTAACTAAGAGTTTTTCGAATTTATGTAAAAAACCTTATGATCCGTCCAATCTCCAAATTCGTAGATAAATCCTTCCCTTACACATTCAAACTTCATTCCTACACACTCTGCCAGACTAATAGATGCCGTGTTATCCATGTTTATATGTGCTTCAATTCGGTGATATTTCAAGTCATTAAAGGCGATACTAAGCGCTCCCTTTACCGCCTCTTTACCATAACCTTTTCTAAAGAACTGATTATGTATCGTATAACCAATTCTCCCCCACTGAAACTCATTTCTTGCTAAAGTCGAAAAATCTACCATTCCTAAATGTGTTCCTCCGTTTTTACGAAAAACACCAAAAACATAGGCTGTATCATTCAATCCCAATTCTTGATGCTTTGCCACCAAGTTGTTAAACCATTTATCTGTACATTCACTCATATCCATTTTACCTTTATCATACCTATGCTGGGAAGGAAGTCGATTTTCAAATTGGTTAAACCAATTTTTAAAATCATCTTCTCTTAAAGGTCTTATTACTAACCTTTCTGTTTCTAAACCATAGTCAAACTTTTTCAAATCAACACCTCTTCAATCAGCTTCATTAAAATAAAATGTGCCTCTTAATTCAAATGATGTTATAGAAAAGAGCCTAATAATAAAATGGTATCACCATTCAATTATGCTCGCCTACCATCTAATACCAATTATATACTAATTTCCCTTTTAAGGACCATTATGTAGGTTCCGTTTTTAATCAACATTCATGATTAATTAAAGGATCGCCTTTATGTTCAATCATTTACTTTTTATAAATCATTAAGGTTATATATAAAATCCAAGAAAGTAGCACATTAGCATCCTTTAATCTTCATATACATGAATATGGACAAGATAAAGGGTGATCATTTAAATTGGCAAAACAAAGTCTTATTCAAGGAACCATCATACTAACAATTGCAGCTCTGATTACAAAGATACTGGGATTCACCAATGGCATAGTGATGGCTAATGTAATTGGACCAGAGGGTGTTGGTTTGATTATGATGGCTATGCCAGTAACAGGCTTATTAATTACATTTACTACGATAGGTTTACCTGTTGCTATTTCAAAACTTGTAGCAGAGGCAGAAGTAAAGAAAGATCATCAACGAGTTAAAAAAATCCTCATTGTTTCTTTGACAACTACAAGTATTATAGGTTTCATTTTAATGGTAGGAGCCTTTATGGGGGCGAGGGTTTTATCTTCTATTTTCCTAGCAGACCAAAGAGCATACTATTCTCTTATCGCTGTTATCCCGATAGTACCTATTATTGCGATATCATCTGTCATTAAAGGGTACTTCCGGGGTAAACAAAATATGACCCCAATTGCACTATCTCAAATTATTGAGCAAGTTGTGAGAATTGGGTTTATCTTAATTTTAGTTCATTGGCTGCTTCCATATGGAATTGAATACGCTGCTGCTGGAGCGGTACTGAGTGGCATCATTGGAGAAGGTTTCTCTCTACTTTATCTTTTATCGATATTTAAATGGTCAAAACGAAAACAGTTTAAATTACGCAACTCATTCATCAAACAAATAAGCAAAGGTAAAGGAATTTTCTATGATCTACTACAAACAGGTCTCCCAACAACAGGTAATGGACTAATACATTCCATAATTGGAGTTTTTCAACCTATAATTATTACTCAAAGTTTGGCTCTGGCTGGTATAGGAACAGCACTGGCAACAAAACAGTACGGGATCATAATGGGATTTACATTACCTCTATTAATGCTTCCAGGTTTTATTACAAACTCTATGTCTGTTCCTTTAATCCCCGCCATTAGTGAAGCAAATGAAAAAAGTGATTTATCTCTTATTCATAAAAGGACTCGGCAAGCTATTAGAATTGCTTTAATTGTAGGAGTTCCAAGCACGATTATATTATATCTATTTGCAGAAATGTTAACGACCGTCATTTATAAGTCACTAGAAGCAGCTACACTTTTAAAAATAATGGCTCCTTTTTATCTTTTACAATATTTTCGCATACCTTTACAATCCATCATTATCGGGCTGGGGAAAGCAAAGATTGTCATGATAAATGATCTAATAGCCACTATTTTTAAACTGGTTTTAATCTTTGTGTTAGCTTCTAGTCCTGACTTTGGTATTCATGGGGTTGCCTTAGCAATATGTGCAGGCATTGTTTTAGGTACATCCCTCAATTTCTTCACCATATCAAAATTAATTGGCTTTAGTCCTAATCTAATTGAGTTTATAAAAGTTATTTTGTCTGGAGTTGTGATGGGTTGCTGTGGTCTATTGGCTTTTAACTATTTTAATGGAGAAATACAAAGTCGAATACTACTGCTCATCATTTCTTTAATGATATCTCTATCAATTTACCTATTATTCTTAATAACTTTCAAAGTCATTTACTTTAGAAAACAATGATTTTAAAAGTTATTCCCTGTTATATTCCGTATTTAATCCCGAAACATTAGCATTGAATCCCCAACGAGTTAATCAATAGATAGATCAGGGGTAGGCAACGAGCCCAATCCCCTGACTTTTAACTCCGATTAAATTAACTCAGTTTTCAGCTCCACATCAATGTTTCCTTTAGTTGCTTTCGAATAAGGACATACCCCATGTGCTTGCACAACTAATTTTTCAGCGTCTTCTAAAGTAACACCGTTAATACCAATATATAGAACTACATCAAGTTTAAATCCCCCATCCGTATCTTTACCGATAGAGACTTCTGATGCAACTCTAGATGTGATTTTCATTCTCGATTGTCTTGCAACTAAATTTAAAGCACTGTCGAAGCAAGCTGCATACCCTGCAGCAAACAACTGCTCAGGATTTGTTGCTCCTTCAATTCCTTGACCACCAAGCGATTTAGGCATTGATAGTGGTAGATCTAATGTGCCATCACTGCTTCTTACTTTTCCTGCTCTTCCACCCTCTGCTGTTACTTTAGCGGTATATAATGGATCCATTTTTTATTCACTCCTCTTGTTAATTCAAATTTAATTGTGCACAATTTATTATTACACAACCATAATAACGTTCCGAATTTATAATGTCAACAATTAAATTGTTTAAAATTGATTTGTTTGTCCGATGATAATTTTATGTACTATAATGACTATAAAACCACTGAAAGGAATATTGATATGAATGATATTTTAAAGCTGGAAAATCAAATTTGTTTTAAGATCTATACTGCCGAAAGGGAAATCACAAGATTATATAGAGGGTTACTTGCAGAACTAGGGGTTACATATCCTCAATATCTTGTATTATTGGTTTTATGGGAGGTAGATTCTATAAGCGTTAAGGAACTGGGAAAGAAGTTATTATTAGATTCTGGCACCCTAACTCCGATGTTAAAAAGGATGGAAACGAATGATCTTGTTAAGCGTGAACGCTCTTTAGAAGATGAAAGAAGTGTTATCATCTCCCTTACTAAAAAAGGGGAATCCTTAAAAGAAAAAGCAAATTGTGTTCCATCTCAATTATTAGAAAATTTATCTATGGATCAGGATGAATTAAAAACGTTAGACAAAGCTCTTGAAACGATATTAGAACGTGTTCAAAAGTAATTAATCAAATTGTTATGGTAAACCTTATTGATTTCTGTCAATAGCTTAAAAATTTTGTCGCTATAATAGACAAGATACATATAAAAAGAGCCACACAAAGTAGCTCTTTTCTTTTTTAATCGTTTAATTTTACATTTGAAATTTTTCTCATAGGGTGAACGAATAAAATACAGTTTAAGACGATTGAACAGGTGCATACACCCTATCCTCTTCTTTTCCTTTCACTTTATCAATTTTATCTACAAACATCTGAAAAACTTTTTTCTTCTCTTCTAGGTCTTTTATATCCTCTTTTAATTTAGTGAATTTCTGTTCAAAAGGTGTGTGATAAAGTTCACGGATATTCCGAATCATTTCTTCATTAACCGTTGATTGGATCACCTGTTTCGTAATACTGAATTTATGGGAATACACCTGTAGTTCTAATTTAATTTGCTCGTATTCTTTATCTATTTCAACTAATAAATCACAAATTTCTTGCTTCCATTCTTCTAAAGACTTTTTTACATGCTCCTCCATAACCAAGCTCCTTTTATGTATAGTATGTATCTAGATTAATAGCTATTTACATTTTAACAATGAAAGTTTTCATTTGTATGTCTATTGAATTACATCCTATTTAAATCAATTCCCCTCCTTACCGACTAGCGTCACTTGAAGAAGGTGTACTCTCGGCAACTATGATCTAATGATAAGATTGAATAAAAAAAGAGCTTGAAGATAGGCAGCAAATCATAACCTGCTGCTCTGTCTTCAGGCTCGCTTCCTATTAATTTTTCGATTTTGTGGAACAAGTAGACTCGGAAGACTCTATTTCTTGGGGACGCAAGCACTAATGCTCCTTTTATCCCAGCTTCTTCACCAAGTCCTGGTGCAACAATAAATGAATCAATCTCCGCCTCTAATTCTGGGAAAGATACGTATCCGTTCAATAGGGAGCTGACTTTCTTCCTAATCAAAGGAAAAAGCTGTTCTTGCTTCATGACCCCACCCCCGAGAATAATCTTTTGTGGGGATAGGATGAGAATATATTGGGCTATCGCTTGGGCTAATGTTTGGATAGCTCCAATTCTATAACTGTATCAAATTCATCTGGTAACCTAGCACCTTGTAGGGTAATAAATGCACCATTTTGGATATCCGAATACTGCTCAGCCATCCAAGGTACTTCCACTTTCAATTCACTCCCATCGGCTAAGAGACGTGCTTTCTTAATTTTACCTTTTAATCCTTGGAGATAGATCGGTCCTATTCCGCGATCAAACACATGAGCGTATAGGTACTTACCTTTTTGTGTATATCTTCCCCATTCAGGTTTTGGTAAATTAGAGGCTTTACATCCATATATGCTCGCACCATTTTGTTTCATCCATTTCCCAACTTCTTTTAAAATATCTAATGACTGTTCAGGAATTTCCCCCTTTGCATTTGGACCAACATTTAATAATAAGTTTCCACTCTTACTAACACACTCTACTAATGTCCTTATCACTTGCTTTGGAGATTTATAATTTAAATCTTTAGAATGATAACCCCAGTGGTCATTTAAGGTAATACAAGCTTCCCATGGGATCGGATTATTGTCTTGATTGACAATTCCACCAACAGGAATAATTTGTTCTGGTGAATAGAAGTCACCTGCATAGACTTCAGGTTCAGACAACATAATATTTCCACCAAGGCGATTGTCGATAAGAATATCGGGCTGAATCGATCGAATCATTTCAACAAGTTTTGTCGCTTCCCACTTTTCCCCTGTCATATCATCGTATGAAAAATCAAACCACAAAACATCAATTTTCCCATAGTTTGTTAGTAGCTCTTTTACCTGTCCATGAAAATAGGAAATATATCGTGAAAAATTCGTTTTTTCATCTTTAAAAGCCTTATGATCCCGCATCGGATGTATTCGGTCACCAAATTTAGGGAAGTCCGTATGGGACCAATCAATGATTGAGTAATATAGCCCTACTTTTAACCCTTCTTCCCGAAATGCCTCCACATATTCCTTAATGAGGTCACGATTCGCAGGTGTATTCGTTGCCTTGTAGTCTGTCAACTGACTATCAAATAAACAAAAACCATCATGGTGCTTTGCTGTTAAAACCACATATTTTTGCCCAGCCTCTTTCGCTGCCTTCGCCCATTCTCGTGGATTATAATAGATTGGATTAAACTCCTCAAAATAGGGTTGATATTCTTGGATACTCAGACGTTCATTGCTGCGAATCCATTCTCCTTTTGCTGGAATCGAATAAAGCCCCCAATGGATAAACAAACCAAATCGATCGTCCGTGAACCACTTTACACGCTCTTCTCTTGAACTCATTTCTATCCTCCTTATTTATTAAAGGGGTCCGTAATCACTATGATTGTCCATATATAGAAGATGTCTGGAGGGGTTCTTCTTCCTATTAAAGTTGTGGTTCCTGACACCTGGTTTTTTGGACAGCCCCGTCTAAAACGATATTCACTTCATCCCCACGATATGTGTCCAGTATTTCTCCCGTTTTGTCTGTTGCAAATAAAACACTTCTCTCAGACTCAAGTAAAAATTCATATGTTTGATTGGTACCAGGATCGGTAATCTTAATAGTAGTATTTTCACCAAATTCTGAAATAAAGATAAATAATTTCCCATTCTCAAAATCTAATTTCCGTCCATAAATACCTAGATGGTTCCCCTTATGCCAATTTAAATGTTCTGATAATCCTGCCAGATTGAATGTATATTGATACAAAGATTTTATTGATTCATTCCGTTCATTCAACTCAATAGGAAGTGGTGCCCAAATGATTTTCCCGTTTCCATAATCTATTTCTTTAATCTCTAATAATCCGTTTCCATTTACATCTATTTCTTTTATTAATTCAGCAATCCTTTTATCTCCAAATGAAACTGAAAGAGTATCATTATTTATCCTTAATACTTCTTCTCGGAGAACGTTTACAAGTTTAGTTGATCCTACTACCTCATTAGCCCGATCTGTTTCATTCCAATATTCATCAATACTCATTGGGCCTGAAAACAATAGGGTTACATGATGAGTCTTTACGTAGGTGAATATTTCTTTCAAAGCTTTTGAACTAAAATTATGGGGACTGGGAATCATAATCACTTTCGGATGTTTCTCATATAAGCTTGTTAAATCATACTCACTTAGTGCCCTAAAAGGTTGATTTAGTTCATATGCTAATACTCGGGTTAATTTGGTTGTTGCATCAAAAGCGAATCTTCTGTTTGAAAAATCATTCGAAAACGGAAAAATAACCACAATATCTTCAAGCTTTCGGTTATCAAATAGATACCCAATGTTTCTGATGAATTTTCCAAAATCATAAGAAACATTTGCTTCTGGTTTTTCAGTCCCGTCTGCTCGAAGCGCTCCGATATTCGATTCATTAATATTATTCATCAAGTAATTTGTATTCCAGAGCCATTGAACAGCACCAGCATTTCCTGCTGCGAAAGCATATGCGTACTTTCTCTCCAAAATATTTCGAAGTTCTTCTTCTGTTCGTTTCGCTTGGTTATTCGGCTTTTCCACATACATAATACCAGTTTCCTGAATCAAATTCGGTTTATTAAAGGTCTTAGCAAAGATCCCGTCCCAAAGTAATTGATCCATGCACCACCAAGAATGATTGGAGGTGTAGTCTACTGTTTCACCATAAAAAAATGGTGACGGACGCCCGGAAACTAATGCTTCATCTTGACCTACCGTTACTAACTGATTCGTCGATAGCCTTCTTATGGATTTTGTAAGCTTTGTGATCCATTCATTGTGCTTATCCATCGTATATAATGTGTAATCCAACCATTTCAAGCCTTTCTTCCCAGTTGCCATGTCCTGAATATGCGAGTTAATCTCTTTAAATTGTGGCGGCTTTACATGATGAAAGGACGGTAGCTCAACCGGTGTCATATTCCATCGCTCTTGTAGTTTTGAAATCGTACCATGCCTCTCTTTTACCCACTCTTTATACTCACTGTTGTCATAATCATCTTGTAATGTCCTTGGACCAGAAAAGGTTTGATTAGGATCAAATAGTGATGGTTCATTAATAAGATCCCAATTCACATTTGTGGTTGTACGATGTCTTTGAACGATGGATGTGATGAATCGTTTTTGGGCTTCGATACTTCTTGGATCAAGGTAAGGGTTCCTTCCCTCCCATACCTCAGGTGTAAAGGAGAAGAAGGTAAAGGTTAAATTGATATCATGTTGTTTAGCAGTAAGAATAAACGCGTCGATTGCTCTTACTATGCTTTCGTCCATATGCCCATCAATAAACATCATATTCCGCCATGCTGTCCATATTCCTGTTCTTACATAATTAATGCCTGCTGCTTTCATCGTCGAAAAGTCTTTATTCCATGTACCCGGATTAGGCAAAAACAAAAAATACCTGGCTACATCCGAGGTCATATAAGTCATCCCCACGATTGGCAAAGGTTGGTTACCCTTAAGAAAATAATCTCTTCCACATGTTAATGGCTGTCCACTTTCCAGCAAATCTTTATCCATAAACCAGAAGCCCTGTTGAATATTTCTAACTTCTCCTGTGCTGCTTACTAACCTGCATGTTAGTTCATACAATCCAGGATCAAATTCTTTTGTTCTTAAATATATATTTCGAATAATCAGTTCTTTAGTGATCGAAACTTCTAATCTATGTTTTTCAACTGTTATTCTATTTTTAGTGATGGAAAGCTCTAAGCTCCAATTGGTTGGTTCATTTAGTAATGACTGGGCCTGAAATGTAATCACCGGGGTCTCATTGTGATAATAAGTTGCATAATTTGTTTTTACCCATAACTCGGTTACCCCTCTAGCAGAAAAGTCAGCCAATTCCATTAATAAACGGCATCCTTTATCATTCCAAAATTCACTTGTTAACAGTTGATTAATAAAAACCCATCTTCCCCCAGTGAACTGACCTTTATAGTTTTCAATTAAGACAGAAGGGGCGGCAACCTCCCGCTTATTCACAGAGATCCCCTTCAGTAACGGATATATTCTCGCATCGATTGGACCGCTCGACCCCATTTCATGCTCAATAGAAGAGGATTTAGTTGGATGTAGTATAAAATTAGCTGTATTTTGAACGGAAAAAAGTTTCTCATAATCTTTAAAAACTGGAAAATCACGATTATGAACAAATTTTACAATCGGTTTTTTATTGACGGTTAATACCTCGTGTATATTTAATTCGGCATGGTAGGCGGTTTGTTCCCGTTCTGGAATCCATTCACCATTGAATAGGTTGCAAGGTTTTCTAAAAGGTGCACCACCTATTCCAATATACCCTTTTCCTTTTTTAAGATTAGCCATGATCGAACCCCAGGCATTTTTCGGGAAATATGAACCATGCAAATTAATAAAACAATCTAGTTCGCCATTATTTAGTAGGAAACTCTCTAAATTTGCGGCTTTTACTATCGATGCTTGTTTTTCAAATTTCTTTATTATCTCTATAGGTGGTTTGTGACCCTCAAAAGGAAATGCTTCATCATAAAAAATCACCACTTTAGACGCCAAGATTCGTCCTCCTTATTTATTTCCGAACCTATTTACTTTTCTTCATTCAGAAAGTTTTCCGGTAATGATGCCCAGAGTACGATAAAGTTCATCTAACTCTCCTATTTCATTATCCTCACTAACAGGGTCTGCGGTCATACTCATAAACTTTTCAAACGCTTCTTTATCCCATTGATTCCATGATGTTATGGCCATCCCTTGCAGTTTTTCACTAACAGCGGTTTCATTCGCTTGACGCTCGCTTTCTTTAAGTAAATCTAAGGCAGCTTCTGTTTTATACCAGCATGAAGGGATAACTGAAAACCCATTTTCCAGAAAAATGGTAACAGAAGGGTACGAATCTAGTTTATCGTAATGCCAATCCATGAGCACAATGTCTTTGGGAATAGCAGAGATAGCTTTATGAGTACCAAAAGTATCTCCTTCCCAAGGGTTGTATCCTGTTTTCTCACTGTCATTTAATCGATCAGCCCACATAAACATTTGTAAGCCACGCTTCTCAACTATATATCCATACATATCGTTTACAGCCTTAGCAAATAGTTCAGAACGCTCTTTTCCTTTACAGCGTGGACAGTGATCATCAGCTATTTCGTACACCTCATCCATTCCTACATGAAAAGCATCGGTTTCAAATGCTTCAATTAATTCGTCCATTAGTTCAAATACAAGATCATTCACCTCTGGATGCAATGGACACCAGCTTCTACAGAAAAAATCAGGCCACTTAGCTTCTACTGATATATGGGGGGTTTCATCAAACTCCGGATACGCTTTTAATATTGAATTAGGAGCACCTCCCCATCCTTGATGACCAAGGCACTGAAAAAGAGGAATCACACGAATCCCGTTCTGTTTACAGACAGCAGTAATTTCACGTGCATCCTGCTTTGTCAATGTCCCCGCCGTAATTTCTGGGTGTGTTTCAAATACAAATGATGTATTGCATTCTATTATTAAGTGATTTATGCCCTTTGGTACCAAGACTTTTTCAATAAACTGTTTGAATGATTCTATTAGCTCATGTGACCCAAATCGTAAATGAAACGCTCTTACTGGTTCATTTCTCATAAGTATTTCATCCTCCAATTTAAATTTAGGAAAGGCTCTTTTCGTAAACTTTGTGGCTTTTTGTCAACATAGACATCTTAAATCATTCAATACTAGTGAACCATTTTTTGCTTTGACGAAATGATGCCTCGAAACTATAAAAATTAAGGAGTTCTATTCTTGTTCGAAAAGTATGCGGATACAGCCTAGAAATAACTAAAATTACAGGCTCGTATCATTTCCGTAATCTCTTGACCACGAATAATACGAGCCTTTATTCTAAACTGCTGTCTAACTACTTTTTGCTTAAGTTATATTAATCTTTTAGCTATTCGCTTTTATTCCAGCGATCATATGCATCTTGATAAATTTCAATCAACTTATCAACACCCATATCTTCAATTGTTTTTACGTACTTTTCCCAATTTGACATTGGTTCTACACCAGTAATAAATTTTGCTTCCATCTGTTCAACATAGGTATCCAAATCTGCATTAATTCTACTTACTTCTTCTTGTTCCTCAGACGTTAAATAAACTAGCGGATATGGGATCTTTGCATATGGCTTTATTTTGTTATCGGTTTCCGAATCAATGAATTTCTTAAATTCCGGTACAGGGAAGCCTTCAATAGGTGATCGTAATGCTGGAACATTAATACCGAAATCAGGTGTAGTCGTTCCACGATAATCTTCAATGGTTTTCCCCTCTATTGGCGACTCTAGTAATTTCCTAGTTCCTTTATCTTTATTTTCCCAATCCCATACATCCCCGGCTTTTCCAATATTCAGAAGTTCATTTCCTTCTTGAGAGTAGAGGTAATCAACCCAGCGAATCGCTGCTGCAGGATTTGCATTTTTGTTGGTAATAGAAAATTGCCCACGGTAGATTCCCGGGCTTAGTGGCGCAATAGGTTCATCTGTTACAGAACTTGAGAGTGGATGAAACATCGGGTCATCAAGAGCTTCTTCTTCTTTATCTCCTGTTGTAAAGTAAGAATACCAATCCTGGAATAGACCAACTCTATTGGATTGACCTTTCGCTTTTTTCTGTTCATTTGATTGTGAGAATACCTCAGGGTCCAATAACTTTTCATCATAAAGCTTATTCATAAATTTCAGATATTCTTGGTAACCATCTTCAATTGGTGTGTATCTAACCTTGCCATTTACTTCTTCGATCCCCCACTCTGTGTGTCCAAAAGCTCCAAGAAGCCATAGACGAGCATCATCTAATGCAACAGATGTAAAAGGAATTTCATCCGCTTTTCCGTTCCCATTCGGATCCTCTGTTTTGAAACGTTTTAATAATGTATATAGCTCATCAGTGGTTTTAGGTAATTCCTTAACTCCTAATGCATCAAGCCATTTACCGTTATACCATAATGGTCCCATATACCATACGGCATTTTTATCTACCATCGGTAATGAATATATATGGCCATCTACAGTGGTAATCGACTTTTTCACATCAGGATTTTCTTCAAACATTTTTTGAATATTTGGAGCATATTTTTTAATTAAATCTTCTAAAGGTATCAATACGCCTTGTTTACCATACTTTACTTCTTGTTCTGCTGTTAAAGAAGAGCCAAAAAGAACGTCAGGGATCTCACCACTTGCAAAAGCTAGATTTAATTTTGTTTCAAAATCACTTAGTGGAGGTGTTGTAAATTCGAACTGCACATTTGTCATTTTTTCCATTTCTTTAAAAAAGGCCATATCCTTCCAGTTCGCCTGCCCGACATCTGGACCCATCATGGACATTTTGAGTTTTTCATCAACAATTGGAAAACCTTCTTTGTTGATCTCTACTTTGTTTTTTGCATTTTGATTAGTACTAGATTTTTCAGTGCAAGCTGCCAACATGGACGTGACTAAAACAAGTGATAGTATCATAATAAGAACTTTTTTCAATTTCCATGACCCCTTTCATTCATTTATATTTTCATCTTGATAAAAATGATAAAAATCAATTTCTCAAATCACCCCCTCAAAGTCTAGTAAATAAACTGCTTGTTAAACAACATAAATTTCAGCCCTTAACGGACCCAATCATAACCCCTTTTACAAAATAGCGTTGTAAAAATGGATATACAATGATAATTGGCAGTGTTGAAACGATCATCACACCATATTTTATGATTTGTGCAAGCTCTGCCTTCGAATGCTGAGCTTCTGCCATTGAACTTGAAATGGCGCCACCTGCCATATCTGATGACATTGCCTGGAGTACTAAAATTTCTCGTAAAACTAACTGAAGTGGAAATAAATCTTTGTCTGATAGGTAAATTAAGGCATTGAAATAACCATTCCAATGACCAACCCCGTAAAATAAAGCCATGACAGCAATGATAGGAGTAGATAAAGGTAAAACAATCTTCACAAACATTTTTAAATTAGTACAACCATCAATAACAGCAGCTTCTTCGAGTTCTTTTGGTATAGTTACTTGAAAAAAAACACGCGCAACAATTAAATTCCAAACAGCTACAGCATTTGGCAGAATCATAGCCCAAATCGTATCGAGCATTCCAAGATTTTTAACTAATAGATAAGAAGGGATTAACCCCCCACTGAAAAACATCGTAAATACGAATATTCCCATAAATATATTTCTACCTACTAAGTCTTTCCGCGATAGTGCATAGGCTGCGGGAAGGGTAAATAATAAGTTAACCGCTGTTCCTAATACCGTATAAATAATCGTATTTAAATACCCCCTCCAAATTTGGTCATTTTCAAAAATAAGCTTATACCCATCTAAAGTAAATCCCTTTGGAAATAGCCACATTTCCCCTGAGTTAACATCAGATGGATTACTTACGGACGCGCTAATAATATAAATTAAAGGATATAGGACAAGTAATAGTGCTAGTAATAAAAATGCATAGTTAATTGCTTTAAAGATTTTATCTGTATTAGTCTCTTTTACAACTGAACTCATAGACTCTCCCCCTTACCAAAGACTTGTTTCACTTCTTTTTCTAGCAATTTGGTTGACTATTATTAATAAAATGGCACTGATTACAGCATTAAATAATCCAACGGCTGCTGCAAAGCTGTATTGTGCATCAAGTAAACCTGCTTTATAAACAAACGTTGCAATGACATTTGAAGAATCAATATTGAGCGGGTTTTGTAACAATAAGATTTTTTCAAAACCGACTGATAGAATACTTCCTACATTTAAGATTAATAAGATAATCATAGTGGGAACAAGGGCAGGAATATTAATGTGCCAAATGCGCTGCAATCGCGTTGCCCCATCTACAATGGCCGCCTCATGTAGTTGTTGATCGACTCCTGCTAATGCGGCAAGATAAATAATCGTTCCCCAGCCAGTACTTTGCCAGACACCTGAAAACACATAAACTGACTTGAACCAGCCTGGATCACTCATAAACGGAATCGGTTCAAACCCTAGTGCACTTATAAAATGATTTATAACACCTGTGGCAGGGGATAAAAATGCTATAATCATACCCGCCATAACCACTACTGAAATAAAATGGGGAGCATAAGTAACCGTTTGAACACTACGTTTAAACAATCCATCTTTCACTTCATTTATGGAAAGGGCTACTATAATCGGCAGTGGAAATCCGACAATCAGTTCATAGATGCTGATTCCAAGTGTATTCTTGATAAGATCCCAAAAGTAATAGGATTCAAAAAAACGAGTAAAATGAGAAAAACCTACCCATTCACTGCCCCATATTCCTGTGGAGGGAAGAAAATCTTTAAATGCAATTTGAACCCCATACATCGGAATATAATGGAAGATAATAAAATAAGCTAATGTCGGAAGCAGAAATAAATACAACTCCCAATTACGTATGATTTTCTTCGTTTTCTTCTTCTTTACCTTAATCTTTGAATCTAGCATATAATGATCTTTGCGTGTTTCAACATTTAACTGGGTTTTATTTTGATTCGTAGTAACTTGGCTATCATTCACCTTGCAAACCCCCTCCTGTTATATTTTTCTGAATATTTTAAATTTACACGAAAATAATGATTTTAATAAATATGTTATTTTTGTTTTACGTTGTGAACACATGGAAAAACAAGGTTTAGCAACGCTTTTATGGGTAGTTCCAGGTGCAAATATGTCAATTTTGTTGTTCTATGTGTATTTTTACCGAGGTACTCAATGAGAAAACTACAAGAAAATAGAGGATAGCTTATATCGCTATCCTCTAAAATGTTCTTCCTTTTCCAAATTAGCTTGTATCTGATTGTTACTTGATGCATAAAGGTTTCGATATTGACCTGGTGTTATCCCCTCTGTTTTTTTAAACTTTCTCGTAAAATTTGCCACATCTATATAACCAGCTTTTAAAACGATCGTTTTAATCGTCTCATCTGTTTCTGCCAACAGTCTTTTGACTTCCTCGATTCTTAAATGCCATACATATTGAGTAAAGGTAACTCCTGTTTGTTCTTTAAGAAATCTACTCAAATAGGATGTAGATAGCTTGAACTTTTGTGCAATATTTTCAAGGCTAAGATCGTAATTAGTAAAATGAGCATTTATATGAGAAATAATTTCATTACAAAGTTTACTATTATGATTTTCATTTTTTCTTTCTACTTCATTACAAATATCAATGATTATTGGATAAAGATTTTTTTCTAGGTCCCCAATTGAATTGAATTCAACAATCCCATTAATATCATGAGTTTGATCCTCCAGTCCTATCTCTACTGCCACTTTTAAAACGGTATTAATAATATCGAAACATAGGCACTTAATCATCTGTACGGAAAGTTCTTTATTAGCGATACTTTCAAACATGTATCTTATTGTTTCAATTGCAACAATTTGGTCTCCTTGCTTTAAACTTTGAACAAATTTAATTTGTTCTTCTTTTGGATAACCAATTGTCCGTTCAGGTTGGGAGCTGATATCTTCAAAATAAGTGATACTTTCTCGATCATTCATAAATCTATTCTCCAATGCCGCCAATGCTTCTATAAATGACCGATTTATTTTATTTTTTTCATTATACAAATTCCCTACGGAAATAATAGGCTCAACTTTAATGTTCTCCTCTAATAAACTCTTTATTTCAGGGACAATCTTCCGGGGGGCTACCGGATTTTCGACCGATTGATCTATACTAACAATCAATGCAATGGCATCTTTATAGCCAACTTCTACCCCATAAGAAATTGCTTCTTTGAAAGTTAAAATTGAAAGGAAGCGAATTATTTCTTCTCTTTTTTGTAAAAATTCCTTTTTTAAGGAAACAAGTACAACAAAATATTGATCGCTTTTCATTACGATTTCCAATGAGTCTAATAGGCTATTGATTTCATTGTCGTCAATTAAATGTCCATTTAACATCCTCATAAGATATTGATCTCTTACAAAAGGAGCTTGGATATCCATCTTTTCACTTAAACTCTCGTGATCTTTTAATACCTTTGCCACCGTTACTTGTATAGTCTCGAGTTCATTACTATTATTGATATCTGAAACACGATTATGATTCTTTTTAATAAAGTCTAAAAGATTATGAATCGGTCGATACTGATTCCTCGCTAATAAAATCGCAGCCCCAATGCCTGTCAGGACAATTGAAATAAGAAGCATACTTAAAAACTTTTGTAGATTGACTACCTTACTAAAAAATTGATCTGTGGGCATGACAGTAACAAAGGTCCACCCACTCACTTTGGACTTTACTGAAACCACGGAGTATTCGCTACCTTTGTAACTTACACTGGATACACCTGGTTTATCGATTTTTGCCAGCTTCTTACTATCGGTTTCCCTAATACTATTTAAATTCGAAGTAAGAACATTTTTATTTTCATCAAATATATAAGCGTTCCCTTGAAAATCACCTAAAATATCCTTAATCGAACCTGTTATCGCAGATTCCTCAATTAAGTAAATAACCGCCCCATATGGAGTTGACGTATTACGAGTAATTGGATGCAAATAGGTAATCAATCGTTCTTTTTCATTATTTTTCACTGTAACAGATTCAGCAGGAAAAACGATTGGAAGATTGCTATCTAATGCTTTGCTTATCTTCTCTTTCTTCGATTGATCAAAACGATAGGTTTGTTCAAAGGTTTTGAAAGAATACGATCCTTTTGAGGAATATATTTTACTATCACCATGGTAATAAAGAAACAACTCCTTAATAATCGAACTATTTGCTTTATATTTATTAAGCTCCTCAATTGCTTCTTTACCATAAAAACCATCGTTAACCATATAAGGTGATAACCGATGATCATATGAAATTCTTACAGCAAGCCTTTCTAATTCCTCCATTCGATCATCAGTTATATTTTTCACTTGATTTAACTTGTCAATATTAGATTGTTCAATACCCTCTCTTAAACTAACAACTGAATTTTGATAAATAATAATACTCATAATGACCAATGGGATGAAAAACATAAGCAAATACGACAGTAAATATTTATATAATAACCTCGAATGCATCTTATGTATTCTAAACATATTCATGACCACCTTCAAAATAATGAAGATAACAATTTTCAAGAATATAACTGATAAATCTTGTTGAGGATGAGATAACGCTTTTAGAATGAGTTTTTTAATAGCAGACTTATATTTTATAATATAAAAATGGTTTTTAATATTAGAAATATTCAATCTTTTAAACACAGTCAAGTTTTGAGGCAAACATTTTAATAGAAAATAAAAAGGTTAATCTAAAGTAATTATACTACTAGATTAACCTTTATTCTGCTCTTAATCTAAAAATATTAATATAGTACTATGCCTTTTGAATTCTATGTTTTAAATTTTCAAATGAAATCTCCTTTCCTTTTTCACTTGATTCATATATTCCACATAATATTTTCATCAGTTCAATACCATCTTCAACTGGACTTAGTGTCAGCGCCTCACCTTTACAACATTTAATAAAATCATCAATTTCATTTTGAAATGCTTGATTAAAGTCAAAAGCTAAGGAATCAACTTGTGGTTGTGAATTTATAATCGTATCATTTTTTTCTGTTACAATTAGAAGTTCTGGTTCGATCTCAGCCCCCCCTTTCTCCCCAAATAACTGAATAGAGGTTTCATCCTTTTTGATATGAAGGGTATAGCTTACATCTACCACTAATGAGGCTCCATTCTCAAAACGAATAAGAGCATTTGATAAATCCTCAACCTTATTAATATCAGGATCATAGTCAGCTGCTTGATAAAATGTTAAATTTTTAATGTTGGATCGGTTCCCAAGTTTAGAATAGGTATTTCCTGTAACTGATTTCACTTTCGGTTTCCCCATGAGGTACCAGCACAAGTCAATGATATGGACACCTAAATCGATTAAAGGCCCGCCACCTGATCTCTCATTATCAGCAAACCAACCACCAGGATTCCCTAAGCGCCTTAAGTTAGAAGCTTTCGCATAGTAAATTTCTCCTAGATCGCCAGAATTAATAAATGACTTCAAAACTTTTGTATTTGACGCATATCTGCGAACGAAGCCTATTTGAAATACTTTTCCGTTATTTTTAACGGCTTCTTCCACTCTTAGTGCCTCATCAACTGTTTTACATAATGGTTTCTCTACTAAAACATGTTTTCCGGCGTCTAAAGCTGCAATTGAAATTTCTGCATGTGAATTATTCCATGTACAAATACTAACTGCATCAACTTGAGGATCATTTAGTAAATCATGATAGTTTGTATAATAAGTTTCTGCGTTATATTTTTTCATTTTATCCTGCGCTCTTTGTTCATTAAGATCACAAACAGCATAGATTTCAACGTCATTATTTTGTAAGTAGGATTGAAAGTGCAACTCAGAAATAGACCCCGCTCCGATTACACCTATTTTTAATTTTCTCATCTCTAACACCCTCCCTTGAATTTAAACTTCTTTCCATATTCTACGTACAGTATCCAAACCTATTTTTGTTGCTTGCAAACACTCTTCCATTCCTTCAAACTCAATTGAAATATAGCCATCGTACCCTGATTGTTTAATTACTTTGATAACCTCCACAAGATTGATATCACCATGACCAGTGATGGCCCCTCTTAAATAATTACCAGAACTCGTTTGAAACCAACCTTTCCCCATTTTTCTAGCAGAAGATCTAATATAAAAGTCTTTTACATGTATCATCGACGCATATTGGATGTTTTTCTTCACAGCAGAAACCGGATCCTCATCAACACAAAGAAAATTCCCGGTATCAAGCGTTGTCTTGAAGTTCTCTTTATTTACATAATGAAGTAATTGTTGAACTCGGTCACTTGCTTGAACATAATACCCATGGTTCTCAACACTTGTTACAATATTAAATTGTGCTGCATAATCGGCTATCCTCTGGCAAGCCTCTGCCAATATTGGTAAATCTTTTTCAAACTCTTGAATCGCTATTTCGTTAGGTGCCTTCTGAGCTACATCATGCCTCATGAGCTTTACTCCAAGTCGATGGGCTATTTCCACCTCTTTTTTTACTCTGGCTATTTCCTTTTCAAATTCTTCTACACTTGATTTTAAAAAGTCAGCACCAACTGCATAGTTTGAGATCTCTATTCCTACTTCCCCAGCTTTTTGCCGAATTGCATCAGCCAATGGAAAATCATTAACGATACTAAATCCCATAGGTACAATCTCAATATGTTCACCACCTTGATCTGCTACCCATTGAATGGCCTCTAAGATCGTTAACTTTTTTGCGTTCATTGCCCCAAGCAAACTGTATGAACTTATTCCAAGTTTCATATAATCCTCCTCCTACCTAAAAAGTAAAGTTCCTATTCATTTGTTAACTAATCGAAAATTTTGAGTTTGAAAAAGAAGAAAGTTGCATCGGAAGCCCAGTGTCTTTAGAATGGTTTGCCGCAAGTGTCACTGCAAGAGTCTTTAATCCATCTTCAAAAGAAGATAATATCAGCTTTCGGTTGCCTGTAACTATCGCTTCGATAAAAGCCCGATCTTGTTCCTCGTAACAATTAATTTTAGAATTATAGCTAATCGTATAATCTTTTTCTACAATCGATAAACTTGTACCATCAATGACAACTCGGAAATCATTCCCCATCAATTCAATTCCTGTCCGATGATCAAACTGCGTAAATGTACTATCGATATGACCGACTGCACCAGAATGAAGAACGAAATTGACAGAGGTTACATCGGGAATTGTAATATTCGGAATATCCTTATGGACCTGAAGACTCATATTTGCGTATACTTCATCAATTTCACCAGCTAAGAACCTTACTAAGTCAACAATATGTGTCGATTGTTCAACTAATTGGCCACCCGATTTATCCCATTCTCTATACCACGGTGTAGAAACAAATGCTGATAAATAGTGCCCCCGAACCATAGCTATCGATTTATCTCTTAAATACTCTTTTGCTTTTGCCACTGTGTCCAAATAACGGAAGCAATATCCGACACTACAAATAACACCCGATTGTTTAATGAACTCTGACTTTCTACTGACTGTTTTCAACTCTAAGCCCAATGGCTTTTCAACCATTAAATGAATTCCTTTCCTTGCAGCTTTTTCTTCTATATCTCCATGGGCAAATGGTGGAACACAAATGAATAATGCATCCAATTTTTCCTTTTCAAGCATTTCATCAACGTTCGTGTAAGGTATAGCACTAAATTCCTTTCCGCTATGAATCGCAGCTTCCGCCTTAACGTCACATATTGCAATCACCTCAGCCCTATCATTTTTAGAAATATTATGTAAGTGATTTTTTGCAATCCCACCTGCTCCAACGAATCCAACCCTTACTTTATTCATAAAGCTCCTCCTTTAAATTCTGATTTATCTGAATTTATTAAAGTTTACTCCTTTATTAAATTTCATGTAAATATGTTAAATTTGTTATCTTTGTCTAGTTCAAATTAACTCAATAAAAAAACCTTTCATTAAAGTCATTTAGGTTGATATGTCTTTTTTGTAATATTATGTGGTTTATTACGTTTGTTATAAAGTTGGAAATAAATCATAGTCATTTCTATTATCAATCGACCACTAAATACTGATTATTCACATTATTTGTTCCGTATTCTCAAAAGACCTGAACACCTTATTTCCAACCCACATTACAGGAAATGCTAACATAGGACCTGCGAAAAAAAGAATTAGTACAGGAGCAATAAACAATATTGTGGCTGTGGTCAAGAAAGCTGCTACCACGAATAATCCTTGTATTGGTCTTATAAATCCAATTAGAAAGGATTGCTTTAAGTAAGATAAAGGTTTCAAATCGTAATGAACAAATGTAGGAAAAAAGAATAATAGCGTCAATAGGTATAAAAAGGAGAAAAACAGTAAAACGAGGTGTACAAAAAAATTACTTATATATTTTTGCGAAACATATAAATCTAATGATAAAAAAATTCCTATCGCTAATAAAACAAAACCAACCATATTCGATCGGACAAAGCAATCTTTGTATGTTGCTGTAAAATATTTGAATATATTAATATCTGTTTCTCCTCTTAACCATTTTCGAATAACTGAAAATAGCGAAATCGTAGATGGAAATAGTCCAAGGATAATCCCTCCAAGTAAAGTAAATCCAATCCAAATTAGATTCAACATCATTATTTTAAATAGCCACGATCCTTTATTATTAAACTGTTCCCAAAACCAACTCATGAATGATCCCCTTCCTGTATAATATCCATGATACTTTCAATCAAATAACTTCGCCTCAACAATACTTTCGACATAGATTGCAAGAAGACCTTCAAGAAGGTGCTCCCGTAAAATTAGACTGTGTAATAGACACCATATAGTTGTATAGCAACAGAAGACCAATTTTCAAAGCAATTTATTTTTCCTTCATTTAAATAGCCGCTGTCCCGTAGTGGATCAGAATCACAACTTGGTTAGGAACAGCAGCTTTTTGAAAAATCGTTAACTTCTTCTATTTAAGTTTTATTTTTTCTATTTTAAGCGTGCTATGCTTGAAGCCGATTGTCCTGCTGATTTCTACCTCGGAGATCTCGTCTACAGAGAAAGGTTTTAAATGAATTTGGAAATGGAAAGGGTTATTTTTTAATTGATATGGGCTCAATACATCTGGCCCGCAACTTGCAGAACCAAGTCCATGCTGTTTATGATCCAAATTGAGAGTAATAAAATCTTGTTTTACTAATTCATAAGGATGTTGGGCTTTATCTATATTTTCAGTTGTATAATAATGTGCACTGAAATCAATCTTAGGCACCCCTACCACAATAAAGCCTATTCCTCGCGCACTAGTTAATGAAACCCAGCGCACATCATGCCTATTGCCATTTTCTTGTGGATAAGCATAAGGAGTATAGAGTTCCTCAATCCTACTAGAAAAAACCCCAAAGCGGTTTGCTAATTTACTATCGTTATAGGCTTCCCCTGGTCCACGACCATACCATGAAACATAATCCAAATTAGTAGGTAGTTTCATTTGAATTCCGATTCGCGGGAGTGTTTTCGGTCCATATCCTTCTGGCTCTCCTTGAACATCCAGGGAAATTTCTCCATTTTTTTCTATCGTGTACGTGTATTTTGTTATAATTCCCCACGAAAAAATGGGGGGTGCAACTCTAGCTTTCACCGTGATGAATACTTTTTCATTTCCTTCTGAAGTGTTCCAATATACTGAATCAACACGATGCTGCAGCATATTCAAACAATCATTTTTCCAATCAATGGCAGAGTGGTGATCATTATCAATTAGCGCGCGCCATAAGTTTAGTTTCGGACCTTCTTTCATTAGATCAACACCTTGATAGCTCCAGGAATCCATTTTTCCATAAACCAGATTAAATACAAATTCGAAGTCTTCGCCCTTAACCAACAAATAGTTATTTATTTCCGTACAATTCAATGGAATCTTTGGAAATAGAATCGGTTCGATTGGAAGAGCTTTTTTTACTGGCAATTCTAGCTGAGCCCAAGCAATCTCAAATCCTGTATTGGCCCAACGTGTATTCATTGCAAGTGTGAAATGAATGTTTAAAAAATAATCCGTATTAGGTTGAATTTCTGAAGGAAGTTTAAATGGGATAGTAAGAATAGTGTTTTCACCTGGTGCAACTTCCGGAATGGGTAAAGTCCCTTGATCTACAAACATTCCACCTTCTTGCATTGACCAGGTTAAATTCAAATGGTTTAAGGAAATAAAATCATATCTGTTAGTGATTCTCACTTTACCAACTTCTAAATGAACACCCTCTACACATATAGGCTCTATTACCTTTTTATATTCAATTAAACCAGGTGATGGTGTCCAATCCGACATAACAAGCCCATCAATAACAAAATTATAATCATTAGGAGTATCGCCAAAATCCCCACCGTAAGCAAAGTATTCCTTCCCATCATCTGTATACTGACGGATTCCGTGATCCTTCCATTCCCAAACAAAGCCACCCTGTAACCGTCTATATTTATAAAAGATTTCCCAATACTCTCTAAAACCACCAGGTCCATTTCCCATTGCATGCAAACACTCACAAACTATGTGCGGTTTGTTCAAGTCAGTCCTTTTTCCCAACTTTTCCAAAATGTCAATCGGTGTATACATAGTCGTATGAATATCTGAAACTGTCGGATCTCTCTTCGGTTCATTCTTACTTTCATCCATAATGTATCGGCATTGACCTTCATAGTGAACTAAACGGGTCGGATCATTCTCTTTCACCCATTTATACATGGCATTATGATTTCTTCCATATCCAGATTCATTTCCTAATGACCACATAATAATAGAAGGGTGATTCTTGTCACGTTCTACCATCCGTTTAATTCTATCGACATAAGCTATCTCCCAATCGGGATCATCGCTGATTTGATTGATGTTACCAACATATTCAAAGCCATGACATTCTAAATCGGCTTCGTCAATGACATAAAGACCATAAGTATCACACAATTCATAAAATCTTGGATCATTTGGATAATGTGCTGTTCGAACAGCATTAATATTATGTTGTTTCATTAACACAATATCTTTTTCCATTGAATCAAGGGGTACAGCTCGCCCTGAATCCGGGTGATGATCATGTCGATTTACACCCTTGAGCTTTATAGCAACACCATTGATAAGGAAGACACCATCCTTCAATTCTATCGAACGAAAACCTATTTTATTTGGAACAACTTCAATAACTTTCCCTTTAGAATCCTTTAGGATAATCAGTAAATCGTATAAATATGGATTTTCAACGGACCATTTAGTTGGACTTTTGACCGGGATATCCATTCTAACCTTGACTGATAGATTTTTAGGGAGGAAAACACTTTTTGATTCTATCGTTTGAGCAATCAACCTTTTTTCGTGATTGAGAATGCGGTATTCAAGCTGGTAGTAATCCATATTTTGATTGACTCCATTTTCAAGGATTGTGTCAATTTTCAGAACTGCATCCTCATAATTTTTATCCAACTCAGTTCTGATAAACAAATCATTAATATGGATGATCGGCTTGGCCAACAAATACACATCCCGAAAAATCCCACTTAGCCACCACATATCCTGACCTTCTAAATAGCTGCCATCAGACCATTGATATACTCTAACGGATAGAGTATTCAAACCTTCCCTAATATATGGTGTTATATTAAATTCAGACGACATTCGGCTCCCTTGACTATAGCCGATTTCTTTCCCATTCACCCAAACATGAAAGGCACTATCAACACCCTCGAATCTTAATATAATCTTTTGATCCAACCATTCTGGTGTTAAATAAAAATTACGCTTGTATGAGCCTGTTGGATTGTCCGTTGGAACATATGGTGGATCTACCGGAAAAGGATATTGAACATTTGTATAATGCGGTGTACCATAACCATTCAACTGCCAATGGGATGGAACCTGTAGATCATCCCAATCACTAACATCATAATCATCAGCATAAAAAAAATCTGGGGCAAATTCGGGGTTCTCCGAATAATTGAATTTCCACATTCCATTTAAAAGCTTAAAGCCCCTCGATCTCCCTCTTTCATAAGTTAGGGCATTCTTCTCATTAGTAAATGATAGAAAGTAAGCACGGTCAGGTAACCGTCCCCTATGTAGGACTGAAAGGGTTTCCCAATCTTTTTTTTGAGTCATTAATGATTCCTCCTTTACCCAATTAAGTATGAGAAACTGCGGTGTAATAGAAAAGATATGATAAACTAGTAAACTGTATTCAAAATGTTCAAATATAAATACTGTGATAGTCAATCATATAAAAAGTCCAAAAACACTAATAAAAAATGAATATACCTTTCCTATAGCTGGCGGTTCAAAAGAAGTTTTAGTAGAAAAGAGGTTGCCCCAATAAGTGTCGGAACCAAGGTATTTGGAAAGATCCTTTTATTTGGTTGTCGTTCCCGACATCATGATATTGAGACAGCCTCTGCTGTGACTAATATTGCATTATTTAGTTACTTTTTGAATCGTGTGTTAAATGAAATAAACAATAAAACTCCCTTAAATCAGGACCAATGGATCATTTAGGAATAGTAATGAGCACTTGACCATCCTTTATTTGAACTTTAGCACCTATTAATCCATTTTCCATTAACCAATCGCTCCCATGAATACTTAGAACATACCCATTATCGGGAATCTGTGAATTGTTACCGCCTCTTTTGACAATCGTTCCATTCTCCACTGTCACTTCATAACCATAAATATTGGTTCTAGTGGATTCTCCATGCTCAGGAGTGTACTGGATAAGCTCTCCCGCTCCACGAACTTTGTTTACACCATCCAATGGTCTAGAAAGAATGTATTCACCATAAATAGCTTGTATCAGAAATGGTTTAATCACAAATTTACCGACCTCTTGAGGAATTGCATCAAGCTGACTGATCAAGGAAGTTAATTGTTCTCTATACTGACTTTCAGCATTTGAATCTTCCATTTTCTGTGCCATTAAAAGATCAACAGCTATCTCACCTGCTTCCCCAGATAATGCAAGCTTCTCTAAATATGGATCGATTTCGTTAAGAAAGTTTTCATTATTCATATTTTGCCGTAGTCTTTCTGGCACTGTTTGTAACTTCCTAAATTCAGCAATCAATTTTTCTGCTGCTTGTTCGAAATTGTTCGACTCATATGAATCCCAAAATTCGTCAATCAATGGTGTTAACGTTAAAGATTCCTTATCACTGAGTCTTGAGGAATAGGAGTTTTCTGCAAAGGTTTTTAGGGATTCTGCCGCGTCACCCCCAAATGATTCAATGCTGCGTTCCCATGACTCCTTAGGATTATAGTTATATGGATTCCATGTATAATCAGCAATCGTAAACAACGGGATTTTAGATGCTTCCGCTTCATTCATTGGGTTTGCAGTTAAGCCAATCACTCCATTTTCCGTTAAATCGGCATCTCTTTTTACGAGCGGACCGAGAAACAAACGATTTCTATCAAAATCGTTGACAGGGTAATTGTCCCAGATCAATAGATCATGTTTAAAGATTTCAGAAACCTTTTTCGCCCCGTCTGAGGTTATTTTTTCAGGGACAACTGCTGGACCTGTCCACATAACGACCGTATCGGCATTTACCAAATCGGCAAATCGCTCTCGATAAGTGTTTGAGTGATTTCCGGCATAATCCGTTGGAACCGTAATCAGTCGTTCTGCCCCTTCATGTTTTTGGATAAATTCATCATTAAAACGATTTAGTAAGTAAGCTTGAGCGGCCGCTATAGGGTTTTCGTCATTGCCAAATTTTTTCTTGTCCTCCTCACAATGTAGCTCGTAGCTAATATCATCCAGAAAAATTGCATAAGAACGTACGCCCAAGTCCCATACTGCTTGCATCTTATTCATTAGCAATTCAAAGTCCTTATCGCTTGCGTAACAAACCGTATTACCTGGGGATAATGAAAATGTAAATTCAACATGATTTTCCTTTGCCTTATCGATCAGTTCTTTCAATTCGTTCAGTTTGTCTTCTGGATACGGTTCACGCCACTTTTCACGATGAAAAAGGTCATCTTTGGGGGCATAAATATAGGCATTCATTTTATTGTCACCGTAAAATTCGAGTTGACTCATCCGATCTTCATGAGACCACGGAGGACCGTAAAACCCTTCAATCGACCCTCGAATCGGCATTTCTGGCCAATCACGAATTTCTACCGTTGGAACCCAATCACGCCCGGGTTTTTCTTGAATTAACTGTTTAAACGTTTGAGCTGCGTAAAAAGTACCAGATTTGTCTTTACCCGCAAGAACGATTTGTTTTCTATCCTTTTGGCCTGTTGCCAAAACATACCCTTCTTCTTTCAGATGCATAGGACCGTCCACTCCAAGGTTTTGTAATACTTTCATGGAATCCTGATTTTCAGAGGGACCGCCTATCCAAATCGTAACAGGTGTATTAGGTGCTGGTTCCCTGGCGCTCTTACGGACAATTTTCTTTACATCTGCTGCTTTTAAAGTCTCAATAACTTCCTTAACGGCTGCTTTATCGGTATTTGCGCCAATAACCAGTGCGACAATTGGGGGTAACGGAAATCCGTTCCCATCTTTTTCAAGCTCCTGAGGTAAAGGATTTATGTTGAGACTTGCATCTTCTGAGCTTCCTTTTGCATTTACATTCCTGTTTCCAATCACCAAAGGTAGTATTAACATGAAAACTAAGCCGAGTACCAAAAGGTTTTTGTGTCGATAAAAACTCCACTTTTGTCTTAATTCATTTTCCAAAAATATCACCTTTCCCCTTCAAATGTTCAGAATATTATATCAATAGAGCGCTTGCACCAAGATTAACAACTAGATGTCTACTTGTCTATACCACTTTAGATCTAAATAATTCACTTTTATAACAATATTTTAAACAGACCATAATACTTATTAATAATCGGATTCGTTATAATACTGTTAAAAAAATTAAACAAATCGTCGCATTTACAAGGCCTTTCTCTATTATTAAACTTGAAAAGTTAGAACATTATAAATTTTTTGTCTGGACATTAATTTAGTAAAGGAGCGAGTATCTTGAAAAAGCAAATAGGTATCGTCGGCAGTGGCGAAGCAGGCTTACAACTAGCTTATGCCCTTCGAAAAGAGTTTGATGTAACGGTTATTCACTCGATCTCAGCTGATGAGATCCGAGACGGACGGATTATGTCTACGCAAGTACATTTTGGCTCAACAAGGAAACGAGAAAACCGCTTTAATATGCCAAAATGGGATGTAGACCAGCTTATTAACAGTATTCATATTACGATTGGGAATCAAAAGCTATTTGCTGGAATCCTGAAAGAACCTGCATCCTCTGTTGATCAGCGCCTCTATTTTTCAAATTGCATGAAAGATCTTAAAAACAAAGGAGTCTCTTTCCGTCATCAAAGGATAGAAAATGAGCAACTTGAGAGATTGATAGACGAGTTTGATTTAATGATTGATTGTACTGGTAAGTCGGGTCCACTCGTTCCTTTTCCAATTGAAGAGAAGCTTTCTCCTTTCAAAGTACCGCAACGAAAATGTATTGTTGGATATTTTCATGGGATAAAGCCAAATCATCCTGTAGGTGTAAGTGTAACCGTTCTTCCTGAAGTCGGTGAAATGTTTGAGATACCTGCTATCACTGAACATGGTCCTGTAACAATACTCTTTATTATGGCCATTCCGGATCATGACTTAGATGTATTTAAAGGGATCAAGTATGCAAATGAGTTTACGAATCAAATGGAAAATGTCGTACAAAAGTATTTCCCTGACATTCACGAACGAATAAATAAAGAAAACTTCACATTATCTGATGAGCGCGCCTTCCTTCAAAATGCAATTAAACCAGTTATTAGAAAACCATATGTAACGTTTAAAAATAAACTTGTAGTTGGTTGCGGCGATAGTGTTTTTCTTAATGATCCTATTTCTGGACAAGGCTGTAATCTTTCTTCCTATTGTGTAGAGCAATTGTATGAAATGTTGATTGAATACAAGCATTCTACATGGGATCACCATCTGGGAGAAGCATATTGGAATCGAATAAAACCTTTTGTGAAGGAAGTAACCGAATGGACAAATGCTATGACTCAACCGCTTCCACAGCATGTTGTGCAATTATTGTTAAAAGGTGCGAAGGATCAAACAGTAGCAGATGAAGTGGCGGAATGGTTTGCTAACCCAAGTAAAGCACATGAAGCTTTTTTCCAAAAGACCACGTTATAAAAACCAAATAATTAATGAAAGGTACTTAATCCAGCTTATATGTCCTAAAGTTACATAAAAGCTGGATTATTTACCTACTAATCTCTCTACCACTTTCAAAAAAGTCTTTAGACCGACGCTTTTCGTATTAATCAAAACAAATTAGAAAAAACCTTGAAAGGCATAAATACCAATCAAGGTTTTTCTATGTTAAAGCGTTTTCTAATCTTTTCTAATTGTGCTTCAACTTCTGATTTATCTTGGGGGTAATCTTCTAGATAGCTAGTGCAATCTTCTTTTAAATATTTATAAAATGTCGGGTAATCTAAAATTATTTCTTCATCTTCCTCTACGGCCGGGCGATCAATGTAATAGGCAATTCCTTCTTCACCAAAATAATCTTCTTCCCACTTTTCATAATAATCAGCAAACACAAACCTCGCATATTCAGTGCCGTATCCTTCACCACTTGCATAACTTCGTAGAATTCTTAAAAATTTCCCGTCGCCCATATGGTGATAGAAATAACTTATCAACTTTCTCTCTTTATCTTCCACGGTGCTTCCACTCCTTAATCATTAATCCAGTGTAGGGAAGAAATTTGTTATTTCTCCAGATTCATCAATAAAGCCTCTAAACTGAAGTCCGTTAGAAGAAACTCCTGTTATCTCTCTCCCAACGATTTTACCATTTTTCATTGCTTCTTCTCCCCATTTGAGGATCTGTTCATTTGATACTATGTTAGGATCATAGACCGTTTTGGGATGGGAAACATTTTTAAGCTCCCCAGGAATCAGCTTTCCTTCCATATCTAATTTAGGTAGGCCATATTCTATTTCATACACCCCTTCGATTGTCGGGTGTTTTCTTTTAGAAATGATACATTCCTCTAAATCCCAACCTTTTTCTTTAAATGTCTTTTCGAAATTTTCGAGATTATGCCCTCCAACTACACCCTTACCTTTTTTCCTAACAATATCTACTACTTCAATTAAATGTGTATCATATCCTGGTTTAAAAGTAATATTTTTTTCCGCTTCCTTATCATCATTAGAATCTTCTTTATTCTGATCATTTTGATTCTGGGAATCTTCTTCATGGTGATCATTATGATTCTGATCCTGTTTGTCACTATTTCTTTTCTTACCAGTTAACGACTCCAGGATTTTATTAATATAAGGTTTCATTTTTGATGAAACCGAGTCACCTAGTTTTACTAGAGCTTTCCCAAAAGGAATCCGACTCAGCAGTGTACCTATTCCCAGTGCAAGAGCCGTTTCAGGTGTAAGTAATTTTTTTGGATTGCGGATGATGTCGGCAATTTGGCTGCCTCCTGCTGCCATTCCAATACCAGTCGATACGACTCCTACGGCAGACCAGAATCCTAGTAGCGGGAACGTTAAAGCAAATGCTCCAAGTACAATCAATCCTTTTTCCCAACCAGACAAACCATTCCACCAGTTTTGTAGATTATCAAATAAACAGGCAAAACAAGCTCCAGATCCATTGGTTGTAATGACCCAGTCAGATAGCAACATAAAACTGACTACTCCTATAAAGATAACTGCCAAAGCGTTGTAGTACTTCTGTATATTCGCTTCTAATCTTGGCAAAAGTTCGCGAGCTTCTGATTTACCATGTACCAGTGTAAATCCTAGTTCTCTCCGTTCTCGATAAAACAGTAGCAAGTGACCAAAACGCTGTCTTTCCTCAAATACATTTCTGAATAGATTCCATAATTCGGATACGGGATTGATAATAGCTTCCCCTTTTAACATAGGGAGCCTTTCCTTTACTTTATTCAATTCACGATAATCAATGAATAAGGCAGCTCCGAGCATTATCAAAAATACCGGTTTGGAGGCATAACCGCTACCTAATAAATCATGGATTCCGGTTAATAAACTCGGTGCACGATAACTAGCGTTCCATATTGCATGATCAAAAATGACCCAAACCAATAGAAAAATAGGGAAAATATAAGTCGATTGCTTAAATTCACTTTTAAACCTAATGGCCAGCCCGATTCCTAAGGTGACGATAGCGGTTAACAATGGATGTCCAGCAGTCATTTTATCAGGTAAAAAACCCTCTTCAAAATAGCCTGGGAATAGTGTAAATAAATCCCAATGAAGCACTTTCCCTCCAAATAAGGTCACACCATAATCAAAAATACCTCCAGAAACCAATCGACGAGTAGTTTCCTCCAAAAATTGAAAGCCTGCTCCCGTTGCCGCACCAATAAGAGCATAATCATTTAAACTTAATGTAGAAGCACGTCTTGACAAAAAAAGATAAACACCGAGTGGGATCAGTTTTAACACTTCTTCAGCAATCGGTGTTAAAAATGCTTGGCTCCATACATCTAATTCCATCCCCCCGAAAAAAGCCGTAATGAAACGGACGATAAAAGAATTCAACGGTACGATCAACCATGCCCCTGCCAAGAAGAAATAGGTGTACTTCTTCCATGTTAACGTTTTACTACGACATAATAACCAAAATTGCAAAATGACGTAAAGGGACCATAAAAACTGGACGAACATCTTTCGGGAATTTTCCATAAAAACTAAGCTTAATATGAACGAACATAGCGATATCCACGAGAAAATCGTAAAGATCCGTAAAATGAATGGATGTTTCTGAATCCATTCATTCCAAAATTGATAGATGGACTCGAGCGTTTTCCTTAAACTCAATCTAACGTTTTCAACCTGACTCATCATATTGCACCACTCCGATGCAGTTATTTTCATTCCTGCATGATTTAAATTAAATCTATGATGCTAAAAACCTTTGCTTACGATTTCATACTATACCTCAGTTTACCAATAATTTGAATAGGTCGAATTTTACAAATATTATTAACAGTTGTTTCGCTTAATAGAGATAAGGAAAAAGACTTAAAGCCAACAAGGGGAGTGAATATGTTGATAGTGAGCTGTGGAAAAAAACTCAAAAAGGGCTGTCCAAAAACCCAGGTGTCAGGAACCACAACTTCAATATATAGAATAAATCTCAAGACATCTTCTATTATATTGACCATCATAGTGGTTCCGGACCCCTTTTTTGGACAGCCCCTTTTTATAAGATTAATACTTTTCAAAGTGAACCGCTCATCATTTCTACCTATGAACGAACTTTATCCTTTTTAATCTGCTTACTGCGCAGCTGACCGCATGCCGCATCAATATCTGTTCCTTGCTCCACACGAACACCACAATTGATCCCATGATTCATCAAGGTTTCATAAAACTTAAGGATCGATTCTTTTGTACTTCTTTGATATTGATTATGCTCATCAACAGGATTATAAGGAATGAGGTTAACATATGATAAATGTCGTTTGTTTTTAAGTAATTTAGCTAGTTGGATTGCCTCTTCCTTATGATCGTTAACATCCTTTAGGAGGATATACTCAAACGTAATTCTCCGATTTGTTTTTTCTAAATAATAATCAATGGCAGGCATTAATTTTTCTAAAGGATAGGCTTTATTAATTTTCATAATTCGAGTACGGAGTTCGTTATTTGGCGCATGCAAAGACACAGCTAAATTGATTTGGATATTTTCATCGGCAAAATCATAGATTTTATTGGCTAAACCACTCGTCGATACCGTGATATGTCTTGCTCCAATGGAAAGACCTTTCTGATCATTGACTACTCGGAAGAAGTCCATCATATTATCATAATTATCAAATGGTTCTCCAATTCCCATCACAACAATATGACTGACTCTCTCATCTTTTCCAGCTTCATCAAGATGATGTTGAACATTCATTATCTGCTCAACAATTTCTCCACTCGTTAAATCACGGTTCTTTTTCAATAAACCACTGGCACAAAATGTACAACCAATGTTACAGCCTACCTGTGTTGTCACACAAACAGACAAACCGTAATTAAATCTCATTAATACCGTTTCAATTAAATTTCCATCCTGTAACTTGAACAAGAATTTGATGGTTCCATCCTCTGACTCTTGCTTAATTTCTTGTTTAAGTGTCTGTATAAAAAAGTGTTCTTCTAATAATTCGATACAGTCAGAGTTAAGATTTTTCATTTGAGAGAAATCTGTTACTCGTTTTTTATATAACCAATCCCAAACTTGTGCAGCACGAAACTTTTTCTGCCCATGCTCTATTAGCCAGGATGTGAGTTGATCTAGTGTTAATCCGTATATGGACTTTTTTTCCATTTTGTAACCCTCTTTTCAAAACTATACCTTTTGCTACTGTTCTATACTACTTAAAGTATGCCAATGTAGCAACCCATTTATAATGGAAAATGAATTAATATAGTAAAGAATTCCGCCTTCATTGCTTAAATAGGGAGAAACGTCAAGAATCGGACACCCTAGGATAATAAAAATCAAAACTTTGTCTTTTCCATCAAACTCGAACGGGTTTATTTTCAATTCATTCTTAACACCTGCATAGAGTAAATATTCTCTTTGAAAGTATTCTTTGTAGTAATCTCTGGTATTGCTTTGGTCAAATTGGACTTTTCCGTAGTCCATTATGACCTATTGGACAGTTCATTTTGAGCACATGATCGGTTAAAAAAAGACTATCGATGGGATAATGGCCTGATAAGGCAACTTAAAGTTTTTATCCATCTGATCCTTTACAAAAGTAAATAAGTAATTTTCAAAATCTTTATAAAACAGGTGGTTTACGATGTTGAGTTCCCTGTTCAAAAGAATAAGCCATTTCAATTAGTGTAGGTTCACTGTAGGCTTTTGCTGTAAATGTCATTCCTACTGGTTCTCCTTCATTGGTATATCCTGCTGGTACTGTAATCGAAGGGTACCCAGCTTTCGCAGGAATCATTGAACCAAAACTATTAGGAAAAACAATCGCATCAAGATCATGCTGTTTCATTACTGCATCGATTCCATTTTCCCTTGAAAGGTAAAAGTCCTTTGTTAAACTATTTAGATAGGTCGGTTCTGTTAAACAACCGCTTGTTTTATCTGAGTCGATTAAGATCTTCTGACCGTATTTTAATGCCTTTTCCCCGACCTGCTCATTAAATTGAATAATATCTGATAAGGTTCGAATTCCGATCCTGGAGTCGACATTTTTCAAGTATGCATTTAAGTCTGATTTAAACTCATAAAGTAATACATTCATATCCCATTCTTCTTGTGCAGAAGGGATGTCCACTGAGTCAATTACCTCAGCCCCCAATTCCGGTAACTGTTTAATTGCTGCATTCATCACTTGAAGCTGGGGTTCCTCTAAGTAGTCAAAATAAATATTGCGAGCGATTCCTATTCTTTTACCCTTTAAACCCTTATCCTTTAAATACTTTGTAAAATCAATGTCTACAAGCTTATTGCAACTCGTTATAGGATCTTTTAAATCGACTCCTTGTACCACATTCAGTAAGATGGCTGCATCTTTAACCGTTCTAGCCATTGGTCCAGCAGTATCCTGAGTATGGGAGAGTGGAATAATGCCTGTTCGGCTAATCAATCCAACGGTAGGTTTTATGCCAACAAGTGAATGTTGGCTAGCCGGGCTTAAAATCGAACCGGATGTTTCCGTCCCAATCGAGACGACCGCGAAGTTAGAGGCAATCGCTGCTGCCGATCCAGAGCTTGAGCCACCGACAATGAATTTGGCTCCATAGGGGTTTAAAACTTGACCCCCACGTGAACTGTATCCAGTTGGCATGTTTTCCGCCATAAAATTAGCCCACTCCGTTAAATTTGTTTTCCCTAAAATGATTGCTCCAGCTTCACGTAGTTTTTTTACTAGAAATGCATCTTCTCTAGCATAGGAACCTGCTAATGCAAGTGATCCAGCACTAGTATGCATTTTATCCCCCGTATCAATATTGTCCTTAATGAAAACGGGAATTCCATGCATTGGACCACGACTTCCTTTTAAATGTCTTTCAAAGTCTAGTGCATCTGCCAATTGAACAGCTTCAGGATTTATTTCAATAATTGAATTAATCTTAGGACCTGATTGGTCCAATTCAGCAATTCTACCTAAATACATTAAAACGAGCTCTTTAGAAGTGATTTCACTTTTATTTAATTTCTGTTGTATTTTTTCAATAGTAGCTTCTATGAGCCATTCATTTTTCAATTGCTCTAGCTCTGGATTTATCATATGTAAAATTCCTTCCTTACTGAAAAATTTTCATTAGCATTTATTCTTTTAGCCCTTTATTCGACAATGTCTAGAGAATATCCTCCCTTTGTATCAGTTAAGGAGAGTGTTATTACTAAACACTTTTCTTATTAATGACTTCGTCTATTCAAAGAATAAAAACCCTGATGGGATATTAAAAAAACAAAAAAACTTTTTAAGGAAATTAGAGGAGGAATTTATAGCTGTCATTATTTAAACGGTAGCAGCTAGTTAATGGTAATAAAAGAAGGTATGCGGAACGTGAATAGGTTTTGAGCCATAGCCTAAGTTGAACTATCTTGAATAAGACTACTATAAGAAACCCCCTCACTTTAAAACTAAAGGGTTCTGTTTCGAGGTGCTTTTCCGAAATTTCAAACCAAATTTGATATCCCTTTCGACATAGCCATAAATAAAGCAAAACTCGCCTTATTATGGGCGAGTTTATTTATTATAGTTTACCGGATCCTCATAAAACTAAAGTTCAACACGGTAATCAATCGAAAAGATTTATATTCAATTCATAACAAGGTTTATATATAATACAGTTTAAGAGTTACATATACAGACCATATCGTAATAAGAAAGGAGATAAAAATGGAAAACATTTTTCTGTTTATCCTAATGTGTATTTTTCTAATTATTTTACCCGGTCCCGATACTGCCATTGCTACAAAAAACACTCTTACCGCTGGGAAAATGGGGGGGCTTAATACAGCTTTAGGTACTTGTTGTGCCCTTCTTATCCATACTTCTGCTGCTGTATTAGGGCTTTCAGCAATCATTGTGAAATCAGCGTTATTATTTTCTGTCTTCAAGTACGTTGGTGCTGTTTATTTAATTTTTCTTGGTCTTAAAACATTATGGTCATTGAAGAAAAAAGAAGCACCCACAATTAAAGTGAACACAAATAGCAAGTTTCAAAACACCTCTTGTTTTAAACAAGGTTTCCTTACAAATCTCCTAAATCCCAAAGTTGCGGTCTTTTTCTTAACCTTTTTGCCTCAATTTGTAGATTCTGGAGGCAATACCTTTACCCAGTTACTTATAATGGGTATTACTTATACAGTATTGACTGCCGTATGGTTTTTACTTTATGTTTATTTAATTAATCAGATTAGTGTCTTTATGAAAAGACCTAAAACACAAAATATTATTGAAGGAATTACAGGTACTATACTAATAGGTTTTGGTGTAAAACTAGCCCTGGAAAAGAGTCATTAAGTTATTTTTATTTAAAAGGTAAGACCCTCGATTTCTCCAAATCGAAGGTCTTTTTTTCTGAAAGTTACCAATTTTAATGAACTAACCTGCTACCGTTAGTTCATTAATGAAAACATCGTTTCCTGTCCATTATAAAAGCTGATGTCATTTGTTATTTCAAAACGCATTTTAAAAACTTTAAAAGCTTTGATAAATAAGGAAAATGACGTGTGCCATTTCACACGTCATTTCTTAAGTCATTTAATAAGAAAGCACCCGAAAACGGAACCCTTTACTTTAAAACGATGGGGCTTTAATAAATGAATTGGCATGATTAATTTCCTGTTTTTTGAAAATGGGTATCGATAGGAGAAACTGCTTCGTTATTTTGCCTTTCACCATCGACTGGTTTTTTGGACCAGAATGTTGCAAGAATGGGTCCAGATATATTATGCCAAACCGCTGCAATTACGCTGGGTAAAGCAGCTAATGGACCAAAGTGAGCTGTGGCCAATGCCACTCCAAGACCAGAGTTTTGCATCCCAACCTCAATTGAAATGGCACGACGATTTCCTTCATCTAACTTCATTAGTAACGCTGTTAAATATCCAAGTGAAAGTCCGAACAGATTATGAATCATGACCGCTGAAAATATTAACAATCCAGAGGTAGAGATACTCTCGACATTAGCCGAGACAACAGCAGATACAATGATAATGATAGCTAATACGGATATCAAAGGAATAGCCTTCGTACTTTTTTCTACAGCTGATGGCATTAACTTTCTAATCACTACACCAAGTGTAATCGGTACAATAATTACTTGAACAATTGAAATAAATAAGGAGATTGGATCCACAGGTAACCATTGACCAGCTAACAACAATAATATAAGAGGCGTTAATACAGGCGCAAGCAACGTAGAAAGTGATGTCATTGCTACCGAGAGAGCCAGATTCCCTTTTGCTAAGTAAACCATCACATTTGAGGCGGTACCACCCGGCACCGAACCAAGCAATACTAACCCAGCCGCCAATTCGTTTGGTAAATTAAATACATATGCAATGAATAGTGCACCTAATGGCATGATGAGGAATTGTGCTGAGACTCCAATTATGACGGGTATAGGTTTACGAAGCACCATTTTAAAATCAACTGGTTTTAATGTAAGGCCCATGCCAAACATAACAACCCCTAATAAAATCGTGATATAGCCATTCAACCATAGAAAAGGATCCGGTACGAAATAAGCTACTACCGCTACACAAATCACCCAAAAAGCGAAATACTTCCCTGCTAGACTACTGATTGCTTCTAGTAATTTCATAGATTTCTCCTTTTCGTGTGTACAAGTTTATGGGGATTAAGGATTTCTTTTGGATCAAGCGCAAGTTTGATTTTTTCCATTACCTGTAAAGCTCGTCCATGCTCTTGTTGTTGATATTTCATTTTACCAACGCCAACACCATGTTCACCAGTACATGTACCGTTACGCTGTAATGCATATTCAACAATTTGCTCATTAAATTGGTCTGCTTTCTTCACCTCATCCGTATCATTCACATCAATCATTAATAATACGTGATAATTTCCGTCTCCAACGTGTCCGAGTATTCCTCCGTTAAGTTCTAGTTCCTCTACCTTACTTCTTGCATGCTGAATTGCACCCGCCAATTCAGAAATGGGTACACAAACATCTGTGACCATAAGTTTTTTACCAGGGTTTCCATGAACGTAGGCATAAGCAAGATTATGTCGCGCTTCCCATAACTTATTTCGTGCTGCATTATCTTCTTCAAAATAAACTTCTTCACACTGGTGATCCGAAACGATTTCTTTTGTGAATTCAACATCGGATTTGAGACCAGCTTCATTCCCATGAAACTCTAAAAATAAAGTAGGTTTTTCTTTATAATTCGTATCATTAAAAAGGTTTACTTGTGTCATTGAAGGTTCATCCACAAGCTCGACTCTTGCAATAGGTATACCTGCTTGTAATATCGAAACAACCGCTTCTACCGCATCATCAATCGTTTGAAAAGAAGCTCTAGCAGCAACAATATGCTCAGGAATCCCATACACTTTTAGCGTTAATTCTGTAATACAACCCAATGTTCCTTCTGAACCTACCAAAAGGCTATTTAGATTGTAACCTGACGACGATTTCTGCGCTAAGTTACCTGTATGAATAATCTCTCCATCAGCTAGAACCACTTCTAAATCACGTACTTGATCTCGCATTACCCCGTACTTAACCGAAGTGGTACCGCTGGCATTGGTAGCGGCCATCCCACCGAGTGTAGCGTCTGCTCCTGGGTCTACTGAGAAGAAAAGACCATATTTTTTAAGTTCTTTATTTAACTGTGAACGAGTAACTCCTGGTTGGACTTTGACTAAAAAATCCTTTTCCCTAATCTCAAGAACTTTATTCATAAGCGAGAAATCAATGGTTATGCCATGGTCATAAGGAATAATATGACCTTCCAAACTGGTCCCTAAGCCAAATGGGATGATTGGCGTATTGTGCTTATCCGCCACTTTAACAATAGCACTCACTTCATCGGCACTCTCAGGAAAAACGACCATATCAGGAGAGCTGGATAAATGATAAGATTCATCTTTGCTATGCTGATCGAGGATTGTTTGATTCATCGTTACTTGATGATCTTTTAAAAAACCTTTTAATTCATCGAAAAGACTGTTGTCTAAAATGTTCATATGTATCTCTCCTTCAGTTAATTAAAATGATGATAATAATAAAAATAACAAAATCTATTATTCGAATTATACACAATACTCAGAAGATTTCAACCAGTGACTATTGAATCCTTTTCAACTATTCTGGAAAATAAATAGTGATATTTTCAACCTTTTTCTATCGTATCGATTTGATATTTCGAAATGTTTTATCTCACAATTCCTGTGGTTCATTTGCCATTTTCTCACTTACTTATGAGAAGGGGCATTGATCAAAAAAACAGAAATAAACCTTTAACTACCTAGTAATATTTAAAACCTGTTAAAATTTAAGCATGATGAATTTGGAGGTATGTGATATGAAAATACTAGTAGTTGGTGCTGGCGCAGTTGGAGGTTACTTCGGAGGACGATTGTTGGAAAAAGGAGAAGATGTGACCTTTCTTGTTCGCAAGGGAAGAAAACAGCAGTTGAAAGAAACAGGGCTTGTTATAAAAAGTATTAACGGTGATGTAGCTCTAGAGCCTTCCTTGATTGAGTCCGGTGAAAATGTTGAGGCTTTCGATGTAATATTACTGTCGATGAAAGCTTATCATTTGGAAAAAGCGATTAATGATTTCCGTCCGTATGTAGGACCAAAAACGGTGATTATCCCCCTTCTCAATGGAATTTCTCATATTAATAAGTTAACAGCTGCTTTCAGTGAACCTAATGTTTTAGGCGGATTATGTTATGTAGAATCAACCTTGGATAAGAATGGCCATATTATTCAAACTAGCGGTCTACATGATTTGGTGTTCGGGGAAAGAACAGGAGAAAAAACGGAAAGAATAACGAGACTTCAACAAGCCTTCAAAAGTGCAAAAGGTAACTATGTACTTTCAGAAAATATCAATAGAGATATGTGGCATAAATACCTATTTATCTCTACTTTTTCAGGGGTTACTTCCTTATTCCGTTCGCCAATCGGCCCTATTCGAGATGACGAGTTGGGGGCTTCCACTATTCAAAGTACACTGAATGAAGCATCTTCAATCATGAGAAGTGTCCAAGCTCCACTAGCAGACGATATTGTAGATGTGAATTGGAATAAGCTTCATTCAATTGACTATAAGATGAAGTCTTCGTTGCAACGAGATATGGAAAAAGGATTATCCGTAGAAGGCGATCACTTTTATGGATATTTATTGAGGATTGCAAAGGAAAAGGAGATTTCTGCTCCGACACTCGAAAAGATTTATGCAAATTTAAAGATTTACGAGAATCAAATTGAATAGATTAAAACCAATCCATAATATATTGGAAAACACTTCTTACCGTTACTAGGAGCAAAGTTCTCCAAGTAAATTAAATCAATTGGGGCTGTCCCATAAGATGTCGGGAACCTAAAATAGTGGTTCCTGACAGCTTATGGGACAGCCCTATTTCTATTTTGCATTTATAGGCAAATAAACAAGTAAGTCTTCCTCACTACTTCTTAAAAAAAGCGTTCTTCCCCAACCGCTCAACAAGCTTCGGAAAGAGTTGATAAGCTACGCTACCTATGTTCATCCAACCGGGCAAGTTGATTTCCCGGGTGTTTATCATTAAAGATGAGACAACCTTTTCTGCTACATAATCAGGATCAAGCATATATTTCTCTACGTTTTTCACATAGGAACCGGTGCTGTCCGCTACAGTAAAAAAATCAGTCGCGATCGGACCCGGATTTACAGCCGTTACAAAAACGCCTGAACGAGAAAGCTCCATCCTCAGGCTGTTGGTGTATCCCAATACAGCATGCTTTGAAGCTGAATATGCACTTGACTTTGGTGTTGCGAGCTTACCAGCCTGAGAGGCAATATTGACGATGTGTCCACTTTTTTTCATTTGTAAATCCGGTATCACTTGCTGTGTGCAGCGAATTAAACCCAGAACATTTACATCAAACATGCCTTTAATATCTTCAAAGCTTGCTTCATGGGCTTCATCAAAAATTCCGTAGCCTGCATTATTAATCAGAATATCGATAGGTCCTATTTCTTTCTTAATAATTGAGAATAACGGGGGAATCGCATCATATTGTGACACGTCCAATTGATAAGCCCATGCTCGACCATAATCATTTATCTCAATGTTTTCTTTTAAAGTAAGAAGTTTATCAAGATTCCTTGCAAGAAGAACAACATTTGCTCCAGCTTCTGCACATTTCAGAGCCATCCGTTCGCCAATTCCGCCTGAAGCTCCTGTTATTACAATGTTCTTTCCTTGAATTCGATTATTCATCTTTCCCCTACTTTCTTAACTACAAGAATACTTCCATACACCGTTTTCATTTGACACGGATACTAGTCCCAATGAACCAAGATAATCAAGCTGTGCCACGGTCTCAGACAATGTAAGACCTAATTCTGTTTTATACACTTTTGGAAATAGTTTTTGACAAAGGGTGAAGATGGTCTCTTGTTGTTCACCAATCAATTTCAGAACAAATAAAGCTCTCTCATGTTGTTTTTTCAATCGTAAATCAATGAGCTCCTTCACATCTACAATATCTTCACCATGTCCAGTAAAAGCATATGAAGGTGAAAGTTCCTTTAATTTATGTAAGGAATGATTCAACTGAAGTTGTGGTTTCGTCCTTTCTATTAACCCAAATGGTGGCTCAAGTAAAGGATTAGGAGAAATATGTTTAAGAAGATGATCCCCAGCAATAAGAACTCCATCACTCTCTCTGAATAGAGAAATATGGCTCTGTGCATGTCCGAGTGTTTCGATGACCCTCCATCCTGTAAAAGTATCTGTGTCATTCAATTCGTTATCAAGGTGACGCTGACACATAAATTTCAATGAGGACCTAAGTTTTTTTAGAAAAGGTAAAAATTCTTTAGGCACCCCTGCTTGCAGAAACATCTCTCCAAAAAATGCATCGTACTGTTCATAAAAGCTTTCTGTTCGATATAACCATTTTTCCGCGTTAGGATGAGCCCAAACTTTAACATGAGCGGGTATCCAATCTAGTAGACCAGCGTGATCTGGATGATGATGAGTTAACACCACGTGCTCAATATCTTCTAACTGATAACCTAATTGTGAAAGCTGTTCAATTAAACTCTTCAGGGCTTCTTCTGTCTTAGGCCCAACATCTACAAGAGTAAGAGCGTCACCCTTAATAAGATAAATATTAACATCACCAACGGCAAACGGGGTTGGCAACGTGATTTTTGCAATATTATTGTGTAACCATTGAGGTACCATTTCTATTCCACCACTTTTTCTTTATAAAAATGAATGATGCTTCATTTTAGTTTACCTTTTTTTATTAAAACTGTCATGGTTGATCACTCACTTTATATATTTTTCATAAAATAATGAAATACCCCCTTGACAGACAAGCTATAAATTCAGCATAATCACATATAATAATCAGAATGCGATGATAAAGAATAGTAGATGCTTGAAGATGCAAGAGAGTGAAGTCCATCGGCTGGAAGACTTCATCATCCCAGCAAACATTGAACCTACCTTTATAGCAGGCAGGAAAACCTGTACGTATTTCCGGCGTTAACGGAACCTGAGCGTGTTTCCCTTAGGGAACAAATCAAGGTGGTACCACGGAAGCAACCCTTTCGTCCTTATTATTCGGACGAAAGGGTTTTTTGTTTTTAAGGCTCTTTTCTAAAACTTTGTTGCTTTTGACCCTAAGGAGCGATGCCTTAATGAGTTATTTGGAAAAATTCAAGACGATAGAAAAGAGCCCCGAAACCTTGAACAATACGTAGGTAGATTATTTACGGTAAACGACAATCTTTACGAAAACAGCCTTTTAATAAACTAGGAGGGGTAAAAAATGAAAACGGTATTTCTCGGTGCTGGATCTATGGCAGAATCCATATTAGCGGGAGCACTAAAAAATGGTGCCCTTTCTAAGGAAAATATTTATATGACTAATCGTACGAATAAAACTAGATTAGTTGAGTTACAACAAAAATATGATATCAACTTTTCCTATGATGGTGAAGAACTCCTTAATGGGGCTGATATCGTAATATTAGCGATGAAGCCAAAAGATGCAGCCCCTGCACTTGAAGATTTAAAAGGACTCATTTCAGTAAATACATTAATTATTTCTGTTTTGGCTGGAATCAGCATCAACTACATTGAAGACACTTTAGAATTTAAAGGTGGCATTGTAAGAGCTATGCCTAACACATCCGCTACTATTGGAAAATCTGCTACAGGAATAGCCTTTAACAAGGGAGTTACCCTTACGAAACAAGATCTCGCCCTTTCCCTTTTTAATTCGATCGGTATCACAACTGTAATCGAAGAAGAAAAATTAGATATTGTTACGGCGCTATCAGGTAGTGGTCCAGCATATTTTTATTATATTGTCGAAGCGTTATTAAAAACGTCAGAAGAAATGGGATTAGATCAAAGCCTTGCCAAGCCTTTAATTATTCAAACCCTTCTAGGAGCAGGTGAAATGCTCGCAACTTCAGGACAAGAAGCCAAAACATTGCGAGAAAATGTCACAAGCCCTGGAGGAACAACGGAAGCGGGTCTATTTGCCTTACAAAAAAACCAAGTTAATGAGGCATTTAATGAATGTTTACACGAAGCGGCAAAGCAGTCCCAATGTTTAAGAGAACTGTATCAAAGCCAAGCTAAATCTAAATAGCTATTTTGAGGGGGTCCCATCATTACTTCCATCATTTTAATCGCAACTCTAGTCGTTTGGATCGGAATCTCCGTCGATATTTTTTTAGGACTTAGAAGAATTCCTGATCTAAAATCATTTCCCCCTTATTCAGAAGGTGAACTCGTTTCGATTATTGTCCCAGCAAAAAACGAAGAGAACAGCATCCAAGAAAGTATCCAATCTCAAGTTTCACAAAGCTATCAAAATATAGAATGGATTCTTGTCAATGATCGCTCAACTGATCGGACGGGGAAAATCATGGATGCTATACAAGAAACAGATTCACGTATCAAGGTTCTGCATATTGACTCCCTTCCATCAGGCTGGTTAGGGAAAAATCACGCCCTCTATCTAGGAGCAAAAGAAGCGAATGGTCAATTGCTTTTATTCACAGATGGTGATATTCACTTTCATGAAGAAGTCATCGCTAGAGCTGTTACAGCCCTAAAAACAGAAAAGGTCTCCCATGTGACGGTCACTCCAACGTTGAAAGCTGAAGCTTTTTGGTTAAAAGCGTTTGTTGGATTTTTCCTATTTGGATTTTCTTATTACAAGCGTCCTTGGAAAGCAAACGATTCGCGCTCTTCTATTGGAATCGGGATTGGTGCTTTCAATTTAATTACACGAGATGCTTATGAACAAATCGGCACACATAAAAGGATCAAAAATCGCCCTGATGATGATTTGCAGATTGGTACGCTGATAAAAAAACACCGTCTAGAACAACGAATCATTACTGGTCTCTCTTATTTATCTGTTGAGTGGTATCAAAGTTTAAAATCTGCGTTGATCGGTCTCGAGAAAAATACTTTCGCAGGTCTCCACTATAGGTTGACAATGGTGTTTGTCTCTGTGACCGGCGTTTTTCTTTCACAGGTTTATCCCTTCCTGACCCTTTTTAGTGAAGACATGCTGATTTTTATACTAAGCGTATTGAATGTTCTATTAATTGCTTTTAATTTTGTGGCGGTTACAAGAAAAATGACGGCCTTCTCTCCCTATTTCTTGTTTATCCTTCCATTCACCGCCTTATTATTTATTTATTCAATCATTAGGGCAACCTTGTTAACCTTCATCAGAGGCGGTGTCATCTGGAGAGGGACCAAATACTCCCTTCAAGATCTAAGAAAAATGAATGAAGAGTAAAAGCAAATTATTTTCTACTTATCTCACTTCTTGCTATAATATGGTTGTTATTTAGGGAATCGAAATATAAGGAGAGAGGATCATTGACAAAAAAGCTTTTTGAACCATACAAATTAAAAAATATAACGCTTAAAAATCGAATTGTCATGGCTCCAATGTGTATGTATTCAAGTCATAATGAAGATGGAAAAGTTGAAAATTGGCATAAAACTCACTATACAAGCAGAGCTGTTGGCGGCGTGGGATTAATTATTCAAGAAGCAACATCGGTTACCCCTCAAGGACGAATTTCTCCCCAGGATCTCGGTATCTGGAGTGACGATCATATTGAAGGGTTAACGGAGCTAGTTAGCCTTATTAAAGAACAAGGGGCTATGACTGGAATCCAATTAGCACACGCTGGGAGAAAAGCAGTGCTTGAAGGTGAAATCCTTGCTCCATCTGCCATTCCTTTTAATGATAAAATGAAAACTCCGAAGGAAATGTCTTTAGGTGATATAAAAGAAACCGTTCAAGCATTTAAAGATGGTGCAATCAGAGCAAAAAAGGCTGGCTTCGATGTGATTGAAATTCACGCAGCACATGGCTATCTCATAAACGAATTTTTATCACCTTTATCAAACAAGAGAAGTGATGAATATGGTGGTTCAGCCGAAAATCGCTATCGTTTCTTAAAGGAAATTATTGGTGAAACTAAAACCGTTTGGGATGGTCCACTACTCGTTCGGGTTTCAGCAAAGGATTACCAAAACGATGGACTGGATTTAGAGGATTACATTGAAATAAGTAAATGGATGAAAGCACAAGGTGTAGACCTCATTGATGTAAGCTCTGGAGCCGTGGTACCTGCTCAAATCCCGGTTTATCCTGGCTATCAAGTAAAATTGGCAGAAGGAATCAAACATGGTGCAGATATCCCAACAGGAGCTGTCGGACTTATTACTACTGGCATTCAAGCGGAAGAAATTTTACAGAATGAACGTGCAGACTTAATATTATTGGCCAGAGAATTGCTCAGAGATCCATACTGGCCAAGAACGGCAGCCATAGAGCTTCAGACTGAGCTTGAGTCCCCTGAGCAGTATTCCAGGGCCTGGAATTAATAATATTCACCTAGAAAAGTCGTATCATATGAAATACTCACAACTCTAAAAGCAGTGTGATTCCAGTTACGAAATCACACTGCTTTATTTATATATTAAAGTTTTGGTGAATCCATCGGCTTGACCTTTAATTCAACTCCATTTTCTTTCAATCACGGCTCCCTTTTCGCTAATTTCAATCCTATAGACATCTGGATTTGAAAGCGCAAATAACTCCTCGAAACCAGAACTTTTATCAAAATAATGTAATAATAAGGTAGATAAATTCCCGTGACTAACTAAAATAATTCTTTCATGGGGATCTCTCAATACCTTTTCCACCAATGCAGCTGCTCGATTGTACCCTTGACGATTCGATTCCCCACCAGGAAACTCCAGGTCCCAATCATCAAAGCTATCTTTTAACTTATCCTTCCAATCGGCATAGCTTTCACTGCTTAGCATCCTCTCTCCAAGGCGTTCATCTTCAATAATCGAAATTCCTTTTTGTTCCGAAAGTGGTTTGACCGTATCGATAGCACGAGTGAAAGGACTTGAGTATATCACATCAATTTTTACTTCTTTAAAGAATTCAATAAGCTTTTTCGCTTGCTCTTCCCCCTCTTTTGTTAATGGAGCGGAAAATTCTTGACCTGTTGCCTTTGCATGTCTAATAAGGTAAATCGTTTTCATTATCTCTCCCCCATTTATTCATCTATTTCTAACTCAAGGAAATCTTTAGCGATCATACTATTAGGGAAAATCTCTCTCGCTTCTCTTTCTAATACTGCCCATTCATCCTTAGAAAATCGGGAGCTAATATGTGTAAGACATAGCTTTTTGGCATCTGCTAAAAGTGCCGTATTGGCTGCTTGATTGGTGGTCGAGTGAAAATACTGATAAGCCATTTCTTCTTGTCCACTATTAAACGTTGCTTCATGAATGAGTAAATTAGCCTTTTTAGATAGATCAATGGCTTTTTGACATGGTCGAGTATCGCCTAAGATGGTTACTACTCTTCCGCGCTGTTTAGGACCTAAATAGCGTTCACCATCCACGACTCGTCCATCCCCTAAATGGACAATTTTCCCCGCTTTTAATTCTTTATAAACAGGACCAGGTGGAATTCCATCCGCTTTTAACTTATCAGATAAAAGCTCTCCTTGCTTATCTTTCTCGATAACCCGATACCCAAATGAAGTTAGTGCGTGGTCTAACATGCCAGCCTCTACAATAAATGAATCATCTTCAAAGATCTTTCCTTCTGATTCGATTTCAACAATTTTCAATGGGTAGAGAAGATGTGTTTCACTCACCCTTAACGAGACTTCAATAAATTCTTGGATTCCTTTAGGACCATAAACCGTTAATTCATCCTGTCCCCCCTGAAAAGAGCGGCTCCCGAGTAACCCGGGAAGTCCATAAAGATGATCACCATGTAAATGGGTAATAAATATTTTTTCAATCCTTCTAGGCTTTAATGATGTATGTAAAATTTGGTGCTGTGTGGCTTCTCCGCAATCAAAAAGCCACACAGCTCCTCTTTCTTCTAACAGCTTTAATGCGATGGAAGTTACATTTCTTAATTTTGCAGGTACCCCTGCACCTGTTCCTAAGAATAAAACTTGCAATGGATTCAACTCCTCATGATATTCAACTACATATTAGCACAAACATCATCCCTCCTGCTTCTTCTATACTCCCTGAAGGCTGATTTTCTTAAGTGTTCTCTTTGATAACAGAACAGATAGATAGTAAGCTCCGAAGATGATAACAAAACCGACTATTACCATTATTGGACTAATAGGGATTGATAACGCCAAATTTGTCTCGCTTGCTTTGATTTTATAAAACATTTTTATAATCAACTTTATAAAATACATAATCGCCATTTTGAGTCACATTTTGTAATTAGTACATACTATTGACGTTTTTATTTGCAAAACATTTGATTATTGCGGCTAGAAACTATAAAATTAAATACTTGTATAGGGCATTTTTTATGCCTATAGTAAGGGAAGAATTATGTTTTATTAACTGCTTAGGTTATTTAATCTATATTAATGAACTATTGTTTATTCTAAAAAGTGAGGTTCTACTTGTGAGACATACGGATACACCATCAACCCTATTGATGATTTTTGGTGCAACAGGTGATTTAGCGAAAAGAAAACTTTATCCATCGCTTTATCATTTATTTAATAAAGGAAAAATTTCAAAAGACTTCGCCGTAGTAGGTGTTGCCAGAAGAGAATGGACAGAAGAACAATTTAAAAAACACGTCGAAGATTCGGTACTGACGTCCATTGGTACAGAGGAAAACATTGATGAATTTATTTCACATTTTTATTATCAATCACATGATGTCTCTGACACAGAATCTTACATAGCCTTAAAGAACTTAGCTGATTCTCTTGATAATAAATACAATCTTCATGGAAACCGGGTTTTTTATCTAGCCATGGCTCCTGAGTTTTTCGGGACGATTACTGACCATTTGAAATCAGATGGGTTAACCGATACAAAAGGTTTCCACCGTCTTGTTATTGAAAAACCTTTCGGTCATGATCTTCCTTCTGCCGAAATATTAAATAACCAAATCCGTGAATCGTTTACAGAAGATCAGATCTACCGTATCGATCATTATCTAGGTAAAGAAATGGTACAAAATATTGAAGTGATTCGTTTTGCCAATGCTCTTTTTGAACCATTATGGAACAGCCGTTACATTTCAAATATCCAAGTGACATCGAGTGAAGAACTAGGTGTTGAAGAGCGTGGTCGTTATTATGAGAAGAGCGGTGCCTTAAGAGATATGGTACAAAACCATATGCTTCAAATGGTCGCTTTACTTGCGATGGAGCCACCAATCAAATTAACAACGGAAGAAATTCGCGGTGAGAAGGTAAAGGTGCTTCGGGCATTACGTCCTTTGAAAGATGAAGAAGTAAAAGATTATTTTGTCAGAGGGCAATATGGACCTAATGAAACAGGTGGTCGAGGTTACCGACAAGAACCAAATGTTGATCCAAATTCAAATACTGAAACATATGTAGCCGGTAAATTGATGATTGATAATTTCCGTTGGGCTGGTGTTCCGATCTACATTCGAACTGGGAAACGGATGGAGACGAAATCCACTAAGATTGTGATTCAATTTAAAGATATCCCGATGAACCTTTATTACAATCGTGACAAGCCATTGGCTCCAAACTTATTAGTCATTCATATTCAGCCTGATGAGGGAATTACCCTTCACCTTAATGCAAAGAAATCCGGGCAGAATGTAGAAACGACTCCTGTAAAGCTGAATTTCTCGAATAATAGTGTGGATGGCATGAACACACCAGAAGCGTATGAAAAGTTATTGCATGATTGTATGCGCGGTGATGCAACCAATTTTACCCATTGGGATGATGTTAAGCTTTCATGGGCATATGTTGATAAAATATCTGAGGTTTGGGAAACGACTAAAGAAACAGAATTCCCTAACTATAATGCTGGTACAACAGGACCTATAGCGGCAGATGAATTATTAGAAAAAGACGGATTTTATTGGTGGCCAATTGATAATTTAGATGTTGACAATTGCTAACCTTGAATACTAGAAAGGCTGTGAATTTCATGAAAATGTACGATATTACCGCTCCGATTTTTAACGGAATGCCTGTTTACAAAAATAAGCCGGAAAAACAACCATCCATTGACACAAATACGAATGGCCATGTTACCGAATCAAGAATATCCCTTGATGTTCATACAGGAACACATGTAGACGCACCTCTACATATGATCAATGATGGAGAAACGATTGAAACGATAGCGATTGATGAACTTGTTCGTCCCGTGAAAGTTTTAGACCTATCCACTGTTGAGGGAAAAATTTCAAAGGCTGATATCGAGGGATATGATATCCAAAAAGATGATTTCCTTCTTTTAAAGACGAAAAACTCTTGGGATACAGAATTTAATTTTGAATTCATTTATGTTGCTGAAGATGCGGCAGGCTATTTAGCGGACAAAGGGATCAAAGGGGTAGGAATTGATGCTCTTGGAATTGAAAGAGCTCAAGAAGGTCACCCTACACACCGTACCCTTATGGGAAATGGCGTGATTATTATGGAAGGTCTTCAGTTGAAAGATATCGAAGAAGGAGAATACTTCATGGTTGCAGCTCCTTTGAAAATTCAGAACACTGACGCTTCCCCTGCGAGAGTATTGTTGTTTGATCAAAAATTAGTATAATAAGAAAAGCGGAAGCGCCTTGAACAGCTCCGACAAGCATAAGGCGAGCCACCAATGAAGGGCGCCTTTTCCCTTCATTGGTGGCTTGACTTATGTCTCGAGGAGCTAGGCGCTGGAGCTGGACACTAGAAAAGCGGAAGCGCCTGAACAGGCCTGACAAGCATAAGACGAGCCACCTAGAAAGGGTTCCTTTTCCCTTTCTAGGTGGCTTGATTTATGACTTTGGAAGCTAATGCGGAAATGCTGGTATTCAACAAAATCTTATATAAAAAGCCATGCGATCTAAATTCATCGCATGGCTTTTTTCATATTCGATTATGATAACCACTCCGTATGGAATGTTCCTTCTTTATCTGTACGTTGGTACGTATGGGCACCAAAATAATCACGTTGAGCTTGAATTAAGTTCGCTGGAAGGGTTTCTGTACGATAGCTGTCATAATAAGAAAGGGCAGCAGAGAATCCTGGTACAGGAATTCCGTTTTGAACAGCCGCACTAATGACATCCCTTAGTGCATATTGGTAGCTCTCAACGATTTCTTTGAAGTATTCATCTAACAATAAATTTCTAAGTTCTGGTTCACGATCATAGGCTTCTTTAATTTTTTGTAAGAATTGAGCACGGATGATACAGCCGCCACGGAAAATCATCGCAATTTCCCCATAGCTTAAATCCCAACCGTATTCTTCAGAAGCTGAACGCATTTGAGCAAAGCCTTGTGCATAGGAACAAATTTTACTCATATAAAGGGCTTTTCGGATCGATTCAACAAATGCTTCTTTGTCACCTTCAAATCGTTTTGTTTCTGGTCCATTAAGGATTTTGCTCGCTTTCACACGCTCGTCCTTGATAGCTGAAATAAAACGAGCAAACACAGATTCAGTAATGATAGGTAATGAAACTCCCAGGTCTAGTGCACTTTGGCTCGTCCATTTACCTGTACCCTTTTGACCTGCTTTATCAAGAATCACATCAACCATTGGTTTTCCTGTTTCATCATCTTTTTTCGTGAAAATATCTGCGGTAATTTCAATGAGATAACTATCCAATTCTCCCTTATTCCAATCAGCAAATACTTCATGAAGATCTTCTGCGCTTAATCCTAAGACATTCTTCATAAGGAAATAGGATTCTGCAATCAGCTGCATGTCTCCATATTCAATTCCATTATGGACCATTTTCACATAATGACCTGCTCCATCAGGACCAATATATGTTGTACATGGCTCACCTTCCACCTTTGCGGCAATGTCTTTGAGGATTGGAGCAACTAGCTCATAGGCTTCTTTTTGGCCACCTGGCATAATCGAAGGGCCTGTTAATGCACCCTCTTCACCACCAGATACACCTGTACCGATGAAATGAATACCCAATTCACTTAACTCTTGATTACGACGTCTTGTATCCTCAAAGAACGTATTTCCGCCATCAATGAGAATATCGCCTTTATCCAAGTATGGTTTAAGCTGTTCAATTGTTGCATCCGTAGGGTTTCCAGCCTTTACCATCAATAAAATCTTACGTGGTTTTTCTAATGATTGAACAAATTCTTCAATAGTATATGTACCTACAACATTTTTTCCTTTTGATTCATTCAGCATCTCGTCTGTTTTTTCACGAGAACGGTTATAAACAGATACAGAATACCCTCTGCTTTCTATATTCCAAGCAAGATTCTTCCCCATAACTGCTAAGCCGATGACACCGATTTGTTGATTCGACATGTTACAACGTCCCTTCATTCTATAAATTTATGTGTGTTTGCATCCTTCTAAATTTAACAAGATTCGTTATCAAGTGCAACTATTACACTCACATACCTAGTGTCTAACCTTCTTAGTATACATGATCTTATCTGGCTCATTCTTATATTTCATTTATATCTAAATTAGTCTTCTCTTAAAAAGTCTTTATTAAAACTGGTGTCATGCTGGTTATCTCGTTGTTTATGTTCATTATGTTCTATTCCCTTTTTAATCATCTTTTTCCCATACTTTTTTTGAAGACGGCTAATTGCATCATAGAGGGGCTCTTTTTCTGCTGCTTTCTCATAGCTGAACAAATCTAATTGTTCTACAGCCTCGTCCTTTTCGATTAAGTCCTGTCCCGTCACACCCAGGAGCCGAACAGAATCTCCATTCCAATGTTTAAGGAACAATTGCTTCGCCTCTTCAAATATTGTTTGATCAAGCTGCACTGGATTTCTAACCTTTTTACTGCGTGTAATCGTTTTTCTATTTTTAAAACGAATCATCACCTGGATGGTGGTTGCCATCATTCCCTTATTCTTTAATCTGCTAGCGACCTTTGACGAAAGTGTATGAATGACGTTGAGCAATTCCTTTTGATTGGTAGAATCCTTAGGCAGAGTTGTAGAATTACCGATACTTTTAAAATCATAAATGGAGTCTGGATCTACAGGTCTAGGATCTTCACCATTCGCTCTTTTTTTTAAACGTATTCCATTAATACCTAGGGTCGATTTCAGTAGAAGGTCTTCCCCATGTGCTAAATCATTTATGGTTTTAACACCGATAGCATAAAGCTTCTGAGCGGTTTTTTCACCGATTCCATGCATTTCAACTACATCTCGTGGCCATAAAATTTGTGGAATGTCCCTTATTCTTAAAATCGTGATACCCATAGGTTTTTTCATATCTGAAGCCGTTTTAGCTAAAAATTTGTTCGGGGCAATTCCAATGCTGCAAGGAAGGTCAAGCTCTCTTTCGATTTGATTTTGAATCGATTGGGCGATTTCAACTGGAGTTCCCAAATCAGCCGCACCGGAAATATCCATATACCCTTCATCAATAGAGACGGGCTCAACCAAATCTGCATATTGTCTTAATATATCAAACATCCCCTTAGAAGCAGCACGATAACGATCAAAATTTGGACGCATGATTATGAGATGTGAACATAATTTCTTTGCTTCCCATAAAGGCATAGTGGTCTTCACCCCAAATTTTCTTGCTTCATAGCTGCATGTGACAATAATTCCTTTCCGTTCCTCTGGGTTCCCGGCAATCGCTAAAGGTTTTCCTTTCAATGTCGGATCATATGCCATTTCAACGGAAGCATAAAAACTATTCATATCAACATGAAAGATGACTCTACCTTTTTTTGGATAGTAAGAGTTCATTTCTACACGACCTTTTGTTCGATCTTTTCTCTTTATTATAACAAAAAAACGCATACTCTTTATGCATGCATTTCTTCCTTCTTCTCATCCATATAATCTTTTATTTCCTTCATACGATCAAGACTTTCTACTAAGCTTTCTGGGTCGATCATGGTTATAAGACGGTCTTCGAGATTGACAACTCCTGAAAAATATTTTGTGTTAGAGTACGCTAGTAAACTTACTTGTTTAAAGGATTCATTTGGAATATCTACTATTTCTTTCGCTTCATCGACGATTATTCCTATTGTAATGGATTCTGTTTTCAGAACAATTAATCGGGATTTATGTAGGTCGCTCGTTTCTACATGATACATGAACATATTAAAATCTAATACTGGAATCAATTCATCTCTCACTTTAACCATTCCGCTAACATATGACGGTAAATGTGGAATAGGCGTTATTTTATCTACTTTTTCTATAGATAGAATATTTTCTATGAATATTCCATATTCCCCGTTACCCGTTTGAAAAACGATTACTTTACGGTTTTCTTTCAACTTAATTGCCCTCCCTTTTCTATAAACACTAATATAAATGTACCATATTCGTTCTGTTTTGTATTAATTTTTCTAGATAAAAAGAACTAAAAAAACTCATATAAGGAAGGATAACCTCCCTTATATGAGTTTAAATTTTACATCATTATTCTCCAGCTACCTCTTTAATGATGGCAACAACCATCTCAGAAAGTTTGACAAGCTCTTTAACAGGCATTCTCTCATTCGTTGTATGAATTTCTTCATACCCTACGGCAAGGTTTACAGTTGGAACACCGAAACCTGCAATGACATTGGCGTCACTACCGCCACCGCTTGTTAATAATTCACTTGGACGACCAATTTTAGCTGCTGCTTTTTTAGCGATTTCAACAACCTCATCACCTTCGCCAAATTTGAATCCTGGGTACATTACCTGTACATCAACCTCAGCGGAACCGCCAAATTCTGCAGCTGTAGATTCGAATGCTTCTTTCATTTTCGCTACTTGTGCTTCCATTTTTTCAGGAATTAGTGAACGGGCTTCTGCAAGAATGTCTACACGATCACATACGATATTTGTTGCTCTTCCACCTTCAAAGCGGCCAATATTCGCTGTCGTTTCTTCATCAATTCTACCAAGCGGCATCCTTGATATCGCTTTTGCAGCCATTGTAATTGCTGAAATCCCTTTCTCAGGCGCAACACCTGCATGAGCGGTTTTTCCGTTTAGCACAGCTTTAATTTTCGCCTGTGTTGGGGCGGCTACGATAATATTTCCGACTTCGCCGTCACTATCTAGGGCAAAACCATATTTTGCTTTAACAAGTGCTGGGTCAAGTGCTTTTGCACCGACTAATCCAGATTCTTCTCCAACTGTGATAATAAATTGAATGGTTCCATGCTCAATATTTTCTTCTTTCAACACTCTGAGTGCTTCAAACATTGTCGCAAGCCCAGCTTTATCATCGGCCCCTAAGATCGTTGTGCCATCAGAATAGACATAACCATCCTCTTTAACTGTCGGTTTAACCCCTTTTGCAGGAACGACTGTGTCCATATGGGATGTGAAGTAAATCGTATCGACACCTTCTTTTGTTCCTTTTAAAGTACAAATAAGGTTACCTGCGCCATGTCCGGTTTGTTCCATTGTGTCGTCTTCAAATACTTCAACACCTAAATCTTCAAACTTCTTCGTTAAGACTTTCGCGATTTCTGCTTCATCACGAGTTTCTGAATCAATTTGAACTAACTCTAAAAATTCATTTAATAAACGTTCTTCATTAATCATCTGTATTCCTCCAAATATGTAGTCACCTTTTTAGTATATCGCTAATGGGATAAGGCTACAAATCATTCATAATTTTTACAAAGGGATATTTCCATGTTTTTTATGTGGTCTTGATTCTTTCTTATTTCTCATCATTTCGAGACCTTGGATTAACTTAATTCTTGTTTCTCGTGGATCAATGACATCATCAACCATTCCATTAGCTGCTGCCACATACGGGTTAGCAAACTTTTCACGGTATTCTTCAATTTTCGTTTCTCTTGTTTCCTCTGGGTTGTCACTTTTGGCAATATCCCGTGCAAAAATAACATTGGCAGCCCCTTGTGGACCCATCACGGCAATTTCCGCATTTGGCCAAGCAAATACAAGATCCGCACCGATAGATTTACTGTTTAATGCTACATAAGCTCCTCCATATGCTTTCCGAAGGATAACTGTCATCTTTGGAACAGTTGCTTCTGAGTAAGCATATAAAATTTTAGCACCATGCCTAATAATCCCGCCGTGCTCTTGTTTAATTCCAGGGAAAAATCCAGTTACATCCTCAAACGTAATGATTGGAATATTAAAAGAGTCACAGAAACGGATAAACCTGGATGCTTTATCAGACGAATCAATATCTAATCCACCTGCCATAAACTTTGGCTGATTACATACTAACCCTACAACTTCCCCCTTAATACGAGCTAACCCAATCACAATATTTTTAGCGAATTCACGTTGCACTTCCATGAAAGAATCTTCATCAACCACCTGATTAATCACGGTTCTAACATCATATGGGCGGACAGCATCAAAAGGAATGAGGTCCGTCAGCTCAGGTCGAAAATCGTCATGGTCAGTTTCTTTCTTCATTGGTGGCTTTTCTTCATTATTTTGAGGTAAATAAGATAATAGTGATCGAACCATTTGAAGAACTTCCTCTTCTGTTTCACCTCTAAAGTGTGCATTCCCACTTATACTGTTATGGACTTTCGAACCACCAAGGTCTTCAGAACTAATCTTTTCACCTGTAACCGTTTCAATCACTTTAGGACCCGTAATAAACATTTGACTTGTATTGTCTACCATGAAAACGAAGTCCGTAATAGCAGGTGAATAGACAGCCCCACCTGCACATGGCCCCATAATGACGGAAATTTGCGGAATGACTCCAGAATAAATCGAGTTACGATAAAAAATATGACCGTAACCATCAAGTGACACGACCCCTTCTTGAATTCTTGCTCCCCCAGAATCGTTTAGTCCTATAAAAGGCGCTCCGTTTTTCACCGCTAAATCCATGACATGAGCAATTTTCTTTGCATGCATTTCTCCGAGAGCTCCTCCAAAAACAGTGAAATCCTGAGAAAACAAATATATCGGTTTCCCATCTACTTTTCCATAACCTGTTACAACACCATCCCCGGGTCCTTCCATATCACCTAAGCCGAAATCTCGGGAACGATGTTCGATAAATGGATTTAATTCCACGAATGAGCCAGGGTCAACCAAAATATCGATACGTTCTCTTGCTGTTAGCTTCCCTTTTTCATGCTGTTTGTCAATTCTCTCATCTCCACCCCCAAGCTCGACTTTTCTTCTTTTATCATACAATTCATTAATTTTTTCATAAATGTCTGTCATTTTTACTCCCCCTTGATGTTTGTCTTGTCGCAAAGCTCATAAAGAACTCCAAAAGCTGACTTTGGATGCATAAACGCAACTTCAGCTCCACCAGCACCTAGTTTCGGCTTGTCATGGATCATTCGAACCCCATTTTGTTGGAGCTCGTTAATGCGGTCTTGAATATTTTCAACTCCAAAGGCGATATGGTGAATTCCCTCACCTTTTTTTTGAAGGAATTTGGCAATGGCACTTTCATTATGTAACGGTTCCAAAAGTTCCAGCTTAATGTTTCCTCCATCAATAAAGGCAACTTTCACTCCTTCTGATAAAACCTCTTCGATTTGAATCAGTGGAAGCTCTAATGTTTCATTATAAAAAGATAGCGATTCCTTAATTGAATGAACCGCAATTCCAATATGATCTACCTTCTTCATTCCTAACATCCCCTTTATACAGAAAACCAAAAACACTTTACTATTTCGATATTAATGTCGAAAATTCCTGCTTGCTGACGAAATTTAGTAAACGTTTTCAAATTTGGACGACTTGTCATCCTAGACAGAACGGGTTAAAATAACGGTATGAATTGTATTCGCAAGGAGATGATTTCTTTTGCAAAATAAAAAAATTCAAAGAATAGTCGTTTTCTTAATGCTTTTCGCTATGATTGCTTCGACGATTCTAATGGGATTGACTATGTTTTTATAGAATAGGAATGAAAAGGAGGATGATCCAACCAGATCACCCTCCTTTTACTTAATCGCACCGTGCTCTTTTCCAAGCTGCACGAATGATTTATTGCTCTTTACCACTAAAACCTTCGTTCCGATAGGAATAACTTCATATAATTCTTCAACGATTGGGCTTGACATTCTGATGCATCCATTCGAAATATACTTCCCGATACTTTCAGGTTGATTTGTACCGTGAACACCATATATTCGACCGTCTGTATTTTTGGCATCAAAGCCTATCCATCTTGTTCCTAGTGGATTTCTTGGGTCACCACCGGGTATATTCTTCTTCCGGTAGTAAGGGTTTTTTGCCTTAACGGTAACGGTAAATAATCCCTCTGGAGTTAAATCATTGGTTTTTCCCGTTGCTACTTTATATGTTTTTTTAACGACCCCATCTCGAATAAAGGCGAGTTCATTACTTTGTTTATTAATGATAAGGAACGGATCACCTGGGAGAGGATTCCTTCCAAGTGGCCAAATCGGCGAAACGACAAGTAATATAGCAAGAAACAAGCGCATGTCGACACCCTCTTTAGATAATGGTTGACATTAGTTTGCTTCTAAATGTTTTTTTCCATTCTTCTTCTTTTTTCGAATCCCTTTAAATGAACTTTTAATGAGGAGATATTGTTCCATTTCATTGACGAATTGAAAAAGAGCTGCACGTGCTTCGAATTCTTCTCGTGATTGAGGGAGTTCCATTTGTTCAAATTCTATCTTCATATCATATAATTTTTTTAAATAAAGGAGTGCAGTATTACCTCGATGTATATTTTCTTTCAAGTCTTCTATAAAATCTGCGATCATCCTACCTTGTTCAATATTCAATGAAATCGAAGTAACAATCGGTAATAATCTCTGAATGATTTCGAATTGTTTTTCCCTCATTTTGAAATAATGATAGTAGAGATTTTCATGGCGGATAAAATGATTTTCGACATCTTTAAATGCAAGCGTCTTCGCCTCTTGAATCAGTTGTTCTGTTTCTGTTATTTCCCTTCCATCCCAATCTCCATCATTTGTTCTCAGGTAGTTAATAACTTCACAAAAAATCCGGTTAAAATTGGCTTCTATTGACTCTAAATACTCTACCAGTTTATTCTCAACACTTGGCATATAGAGGTTCATAATAAGAGCAATTCCAATTCCAATGATGATGATTCCCAACTCATTTCGAAGAAGATCAATCGTAACGTTACCAGCTGAATAAATATGTAAAATAATAACAATGCTTGTGACAATTCCTTCTTTGACATTTGCCATTACAGTGGTTGGAATAAAAAATAAAAGAAGTAAACCAATAATCACAGGGTGATAAAAAAGTACTTCAAAAAACAACGTTGAAAACCCCATCGCGATAATACATGCGAGAAATCGACTCCAAGCTGCCCTCAATGATTTCTTCTGTGTATTTTGTATACATAATATTGTTATGATTCCTGCGGATACATAATTTTCAATCCCTATCCACTGTGCAACCATAATGGCAACAGCTGTTCCAACCGCTGTTTTGGCTGTACGATATCCAATCCGAAACATATGTTATGACACCTCAGTAAAATGTTTTCGAAAAGTATCATACCATATTCGCTATCATGTAGACGAATGATGCACAATGGGTTTAAGAAAAAGGCAATCTATCGATTACCGTTTCTTGTGGGCTGCAAAACAGAAAAAACATGGCTAACCATTGGCTCATACGTAAGTTTATTGTTTGCACCTTTTAAATGAACCCGTTAATCTATCGTACGGTTTTTATTAGTTAGTCTTCAAAGCCTAGAACCAATTAGGAACTTATTGGGCTATAGCCCATTTTTTAAACAATTATATAACAGTTATTGATTAATATTAACTGTTATAATACAATAAATTCAACACACTATTAATGGAGGGATTACTAATGTTGAATTTAGATTTTTACCGTAACTTACCGAAGAAGGAATGCCGGGAATGTGGATGTGAAATTATTGAACAACATGAATCCTATTTGTACGAATGTGAGCATTGTATTGGAAAATATGAAGAAGAATGATCTGAATTCCTCAAATTATTAATGTTAGATTGAATCTACTTATCTATTAAGCTGCTAATCATAAAAGTTACGGCCTAAAACAGAATCCATCTACATGTAAATCTGTTAGCATTTCAAAATATAACCCTTTCTACTGTCCTGAATTGGAATGATTATGATGTTATAGTGCTTCGTACTATTGTTTTTTTCTTATTGACTTAACTAGTTCCCATTAAGATTTACTCCACGGTTAATAGACATCCCTTACATCTGACATAGTACACACACCCTGGGAAAAATTATTATTTCTAAAGTAGTTTGCTGGGTACATCTCAATAAAGCCTTAATATGAAAAAAATTAAATAAAAGGGAGTGTAGGGTATGTCAACTTTACGTGAAGAAGCATTACAAATGCATAAGGATATGCAAGGAAAGCTTAGAGTCTCTCCTAAGGTTCCAGTACGAAATAAGAAAGATCTAAGTCTTGCTTATTCGCCAGGCGTTGCTGAACCCTGCATTGAAATACAAGCAGATAGAGATAAAGTATATGATTACACAATGAAAGGAAATCTCGTTGCTGTTATATCGGACGGAAGTGCCGTACTTGGTCTTGGAAATATCGGACCGCATGCAGCTATGCCTGTCATGGAAGGGAAAGCGTTGCTATTCAAATCATTTGCAGATGTCGATGCATTTCCTCTTTGCTTAGGTACTTCAGATCCTGATAAGATTGTAGAAATGATTAAATTACTCGAGCCCACTTTTGGTGGTATCAACTTAGAAGATATTGCCTCACCGCAATGCTTTGATATTGAAGAGCGATTACGACAAACTTGCGAAATTCCGATTTTCCATGATGATCAACATGGGACAGCGATTGTAACGGCTGCTGGCTTAATCAATGCTTTAAAACTAGCTAATAAACAGAAGGAAAATATTCGAGTTGTTATTAACGGTGCAGGCGCTGCAGGTGTGGCGGTTACGAAGCTTTTACTTCAGCTTGGTGTAAAAGAAGTTATACTTTGTGATACAAAAGGAATGATTTATAATGGTCGTCCTGTCGGAATGAATAAAATCAAACAGGAAATGGCTAACATCACAAACAAAGATAGAAAACAGGGAACCTTGGCAGATGCTCTTGTTAATGCTGACGTGTTTATCGGTGTATCTGTTGCAGGGGCTGTTAATGAAGAGATGATTCGTTCCATGAATCCAAACCCTATTGTTTTTGCAATGGCAAATCCATCACCAGAAATTATGCCGGAGCTAGCAAAAGCAGCCGGTGCACTAGTAGTCGGTACAGGACGATCTGATTTTCCAAACCAAATTAACAATGTATTAGCTTTCCCTGGCATTTTCCGTGGGGCTTTAGATGTCCGGGCCAAGGAAATTAACGAAGAAATGAAGTTTGCAGCCGTCTATGCGATTGCCGAAATAATTTTAGAAGAAGATCTTACCCCCGACTATGTCATTCCAGACCCGTTTGACCCCAGAGTGGTGGCAAATGTAGCAGCTGCTGTGGCCAACGCTGCAATGAAAACGGGCGTTTCAAGGAAAAATATACATGCAGAGGAAATTAAGAAACGTCTATGAATGGCTGAAGGTATACATCCCAAAGCGATCAATATTTAAGTCAATTTTTATATATAAAAGAGAAAAAACAGAAAGGCTGATTCACCATTGCATTAAGCAATCGCGAATCAGCCTTTCTTTTTACCTATGATTAAGATTCTCTTTATACTTCTTCACAATACTCATCGAAGTAGGATTGTAGTTTATTCACTACTGACATTGGATCATGTCCTTCGATTTCATGACGTTCGACCATTGTTAATAGTTCTCCGTCTTTAAGTAAAGCGAAAGATGGTGATGATGGTGGATATCCAGTGAAGAAACTTCTTGCTTTCGCTGTAGCTTCTTTATCTTGACCAGCAAAAACGGTCACTAATTGATCTGGACGCTTATCATTGTGAATAGCGTGTGCTGCTGCTGGACGTGCAATCCCACCAGCACATCCACATACAGAATTAATCATAACCAGTGTCGTTCCCTTTTTAGCAAATGTTTCTTCTACCTCTTCAGGGGTTTGCAATTGACTATAGCCTGCTGTTTCTATTTCTTGTCGAGCTTGTCGCACAACATCATTCATAAATAGATTGAAATCCATTTCCATATTCTTACCTCTCCTTTAAAACGGATTTGCCCAAATTAGGGTTGGAAGCTCAACTTATTGGGATCCATCATTACTTATCCGAGGATAACCTCTTATTCACATCATACCAATTATCTAGAAGGAATATCAAACAAAACCTTTATAAATATGTTTATCTTAAAGATTGGCAGGGTATCATAAAAATACATCTAGAACCATACCCCAAACTCCCTAGATTCTTGGGCTGCCCCTAAACTAGAGTGTCAGGAAACCACAACTGCAGTATATAGAAGAAAGACTCAGGAACATCTTCTATATATGAAAAATCATAGTGGTTCCGGATCCCTATTGGGACAGCCTCTTTTTTCTTCTCTTTTATGAATACAAGGAAAATAGCTTTTCCATTGCTTGTGAGGCCGTTATTTCCCCATTCATCACATCTTTTTCAAAAAGTGGAAGCTGTATTTTAATATTTTCCTGGTTAAAAAAGCTTGTCAATAAGCGGTCCTTTATTAAACTATGAAGCCACTCTTTTGATTGAGTTTGCCTTCTCTCTTGAAAAACTCCTGATTCCTTCGTCTCTTTTTGGAAAACAGAAATTAATTCCCATAGCTCTTCTAAGCCTTCGTTTTTTAAAGATGAACAAGTATGGGCTCTAGTTTGCCATCCTTTTGTGGCTGGTTGAAGAAAATGAAGAATTTGATTGAATTCTCTTTTGGTTTTTTCTGCAATGGTTTTATTTTTCCCATCTGCTTTATTTACAACAATCGCATCGGCAAGCTCGATAATTCCTTTTTTCATTCCTTGAAGCTCATCGCCTGCACCTGTAATCGCAAGTAACATAAAGAAGTCCACCATTCCTCTTACGATGACCTCACTTTGTCCAACACCAACCGTTTCGATTAGAATGACATCGTACCCTGCAGCTTCACACAAAGCTATAGTTTCTCTTGTTTTACGGTGAACCCCTCCAAGCGTACCTGCAGTAGGCGAAGGACGAACAAATGCCAGTGGGTTTCTGGAAAGTGTCTCCATCCTCGTTTTGTCTCCTAGAATACTACCACCTGTGATGGTGGAAGTAGGGTCAATGGCAAGAACAGCCACTTTATGTCCCCTATTGCAAAGAATTTCACCAAAGGCTTCAATAAAAGTACTTTTACCAGCACCGGGAACCCCTGTGATCCCGATTCGAATGGAATTCCCAGAGTGTGGAGATATCTGCTTTAATAATTCTTGACCAAGCTGATAATGCTTTTCGGCACTGCTTTCAATTAAGGTAATCCCTTTGGCTAAGTCTCTCCTGTCCCCTTTAAGCAACCCTTTAGTAACAGAATCAATGGAAATCTCCTGACCTTTCTTCACAAACCTTCGTCTGCTCTTGTGCTCATCCATCATTACTCTGCCACTTCCTCATACCCTAAGCGATAATAAATCTCTTCAATCACTTTTTGAGCTGCTACGGGAATCACAGTTCCAGGTCCAAAAACAGCCGAAGCACCATTTTCTAACAGGAATTCATAATCTTGGAAAGGTATAACGCCACCAATAACGACTAATATATCTTCACGGCCCAATTTTTTTAGTTCTGAGATTAATTGAGGTAAAAGTGTTTTATGTCCTGCAGCTAATGAGCTTACACCAATGACATGTACATCGTTTTCTACTGCTTGCAATGCTGTTTCCTCTGGAGTTTGAAATAATGGTCCAACATCGACATCAAAACCTAGGTCGGCAAACGCCGTTGCAATAACTTTTGCCCCCCGATCATGACCGTCCTGTCCCATTTTTGCTATAAGAATACGCGGGCGTCGTCCTTCATTTTCGAGAAACTCATTTGTCATATCCTTCACTTCAAGAATCTCATCTTCATTTGAAAAATTAGAACTGTACACACCGCTCACAGAACGAATGACGGCTTTGTGGCGCCCAGAAATTTTTTCAATCGCATCTGAGATCTCACCTAGTGTGGCACGATTCCTTGCTGCATTCACAGCTAATTCCAATAAATTTCCTTCTCTCGTTTCAGCGGCTTTCGTTAAGGCTTCTAATGATTCTGAAACCTGCTGGTCGTTTCTTTGTTCTTTAAGGATCTTAATTCTTTCAAGCTGTTTTAAACGAACAGCTGTATTGTCAATATCTAAAATGTCTATCGGGTCTTCCTTTTCAAGCCTGTACTGATTCACACCAATAATGGTTTCTTTCCCTGAATCAATGAGTGCTTGTCTTCTCGCCGCTGCTTCTTCAATTTTCATTTTAGGCAAGCCGGTTTCAATCGCTTTTGTCATCCCTCCAAGATTTTCAATCTCGTCAATATGCTCCCAGGCTTTTTCCATTAGCTGATTTGTCAATGATTCTACATAATGAGAACCTGCCCATGGATCAATCACCTTCGTAATTCCCGTTTCCTCTTGAAGATAGGTTTGAGTATTACGAGCGATTCGAGCAGAGAAATCTGTTGGTAAAGCAATTGCTTCATCCAATGCGTTCGTGTGAAGAGATTGAGTATGTCCCATTGCTGCTGCATGAGCCTCTATTAATGTTCGGATTACGTTGTTATACGGATCTTGCTCCGTTAAACTCCACCCAGATGTTTGGGAATGAGTTCTTAATGCCATCGATTTCGGATTTTTCGGGTTAAAACCTTTCATCATACTCGCCCATATTCTTCTAGCAGCACGCATTTTAGCTACTTCCATAAAGTAATTCATTCCAATTGCCCAGAAAAACGATAATCTAGGTGCAAAGGAATCAATATCGATGCCAGCTTGCAGCCCTGTTCTTACATACTCAAGACCATCCGCTAACGTATAGGCCAATTCAATATCCGCTGGTGCACCAGCTTCCTGCATATGATAGCCTGAAATACTAATACTATTAAACTTTGGCATCTTCTTCGAAGTATATTCGAAGATATCTGCAATAATTTTCATCGATGTTTCAGGTGGATAAATATATGTGTTTCTCACCATGTATTCTTTTAAAATATCATTTTGAATTGTGCCTGATAGTTTTTCCTGCGGGACTCCTTGTTCTTCTGCTGTAACAATGTAAAAGGCAAGAATCGGCAAGACTGCACCATTCATAGTCATCGATACAGACATTTGATCAAGTGGAATTCCATCAAATAAAATTTTCATATCAAGAATAGAATCAATTGCTACTCCTGCTTTACCAACATCCCCAACTACACGGGGATGATCTGAATCATACCCGCGATGAGTTGCTAAATCAAAAGCAACTGACAAACCTTTTTGCCCCATACTTAAATTTCTTCGGTAAAATGCATTACTTTCTTCCGCTGTTGAAAATCCCGCGTATTGGCGAACGGTCCATGGTCTGTTCACATACATTGTGGGATAGGGTCCCCTCGTAAATGGCGCAATTCCTGGTAAATCTTCTGTATGTGGCAACCCGTTTGAATCGTCTTCAGTATAAAGAGATTTAATAAATAATTGTTCATTTGTTTTATACTTCTTTCCAGAGGTAATCTTTTCCCTATTTTTTTCTTTAATAGAATAGGGATTTATCTCCTGCCAACTAGGCTTTACCATGATCTGCTTCCCCCTCCCAAATGTATAATAGCTCTTCTAGTTTTTGGAGCATATTTTGCTTTAAGAAAATGGAGCCATTCAGACCCGCTTGCTTCCATTCATTCATTTGCTCAGTCTCTATCTTACCAGCTACATCGATGACGATTTTCTCATCGACTCTATTCACCGTCTCTAAAATAAGCGGAATATGCTCCTCGTAATCTTCATCTCTTCCACAAATGACATAATAGGAATAGCGTGTTTCTTCAATAAACTTTAGAATTTCCTCTTTTGTAGAGCAATCATTGCTCATCTTTGCCGAAATTCCTCCGACCGCTAAAAATCCGTTAACAAAATCTGCTCGACTCTTATGATGTTTCAGTTTGCTCAAACCAATGATTCCCGCTGTCGGTATTGCCCCTGAATTGCTAAGCTCTTCAGCCTTCTTTCTAAGTCTTTCAAATGGTAAAGATAACCTATCCACATTTTCTACCGTTTGATATCCAGTTATGGTGTCTTCGAGGTTAGCATAAATATTCGTTCCAATCATGGATTGCTTTCGTGTTGATAGATCATGAATACGTCCTTCACGAATGCTTTCAACGCTTTGTTGAATGGAACCATTTCTTAATAAAGAAATGAATCCGCATTCCCTGTCTATTCTTTGGAACTCTTTCCAGGCTCTTTTCCCAACTTCTTCAGTTAACCACTCGAGAAAGTAAGAGCCACCTCCCGGATCAACGACTTTATTAAGGTGAGCTTCTTCTCCGATAATGAGATGGGTGTTTCTAGCAATTCTCTCAGAAAGCGAATTGGTTTCAGCTATTCCCTCATTGAATGGCTGTACTTGAAGATAATCAACTCCAGCGAGTATCGCAGAAAATGCTTCCCCACCTGAACGTAGGATATTAACATGTGCATCTAACTTTGATTTATTATAGCGGGAAGTTTCAGCACTTATAGAAATTGAACGGACCATTTGTTCTTCTGTTAATCCATATTCGCTCAATACGTCTTGCCAAAGCTTCTTAAAAGCCCTAAGCTTTGCTACTTCCATAAAGAAATGGCTTCCTACCGAGAAATGAAAATGCATCTTTTCTGTAATGTTTTCGATTTCCCACCCTTTTTCTTTAAAAAGTTCGATATAGGAAACACCTTCACTGATAGCATAGGAAATCTCTTGTACAGCATTGGCCCCATGATTATGGTAGGGGGCTGTATTTATAACAATAGTTTTAAGTTGTGGGCATGAATTAGTAATCATTTTTACTTCATTGAACCATCTATCTAAAGAAACATCTTCCTTTAAAAAAACCTTTTCAGATAAGGGATCTTGCCCTAATACTCCTTCAAGCTTGTGGAGAACCGTCTCTCCATTTGCCATCTTAGTAATCCTTTTTAACATAGAAGAAAAGGAGCTTTCCCCTAATTTAAAAATCGGAATCGTAGTATCTAGCACACTATTTAGAAATCGATCAAATTCATGATTAATAGGTAAAAACCCTATTGTAAAAGATAAACAGTTTTGACCTTTTAATAGGCTTTCCTTGACCTTTGTCGTAAGCTCATCCCATGTCACACCGTTAGTGTTCTGTGCGAGAAACCATTTATTCTCAGCATTAATCTTCGTTTCAACTCCAGGAATATACGAATGAATTCGGTCACCTTTTGGAAGATCGTCTTTAGTGTATAACGGTTTGAGATCAATCCCCTCATATGTGTGTGTTTGTAATGTATTCAGAGATTTACCTTTAAGTGCTTTTTCAGCAGCTACCTGCCATTCAGTTAGTGTTTGATTGTCAAAAGATTGATTTTTCATCTCACTAAGCTTCATAATACCCCTCTTTCGTATCCCCAGTATGAAATCGTTTACAAAATATTCGATAAAGTTCTGTCTTAACGCAGAGCAAAATTCAAAATTTTTATAATAATACTATTTTAGTATATAAAAAAAAGTGGATTTCTTCAACGGCACTTCTTTTCTTTAAACGAATTTACCTTTCTTCGATTAATCATGAAAGGGAAAAAAGCAAAAAAAAGAGGAGTCGTAAATCGGACTCCTCTCCCTATATACATATTACTTTTTACTGTTAATATACAATTTACCTTCTGCAATTTGAGTAGTTACATTTCCATAATCATCAGAAACCTTCACTTCTATTTGTGCTCCTGGTGCCTTTACATTAGAAGTGGCTGTATAGTACCCAACATAATGGCCATCAGATGTTTCCATCATTGGCAGTTCATTGGCATCAGATACTTGCAATCCATTTGTATTAGTGAGCGGCATTTGAATTACGAAGGTTGCCTCTAATCCCGGCTCACTATCGAATTCAATTTTAACTGACTCACCTTTTTTCAGTTCTTTATCCTCTGCTGGCAGAAGATTTTCGATCTCAATGTCCCCAAACTTTGCATCTACTGTTACACTTTGTTTCTTCTTGTTACCGGCTTTGTCCTTAGCTACTACTTGAATGATATTTTCGCCTTCATCCAATAAAATTCTTTTACTAAACTTCCCGTCACTAACAGAAGCTTTTTGTCCATTAACCTTTATCCAATCAAGATTCTCATCAGCAATCGTGCCTTCCACCGTAATCGCTTCACGATTTGTTTTGGTTCCATCAGAAGGGGAAGTAATTTCTAATTCTGGCTTCGCTTGATCTAGTATAATGGTCACAGGCTCTGATGCAGCTGTCATCCCTTGCTCAGTAGCAGCCTTAGCTGTAATGGTATTAGACCCATTATTTATGCCAACCTCTGCAGAGAATGTTCCATCTTCTGTTGTTTCTGCTGTCGCTACCTCCTCTTCACCGTTATAGATATGAACAGTTGTTGTTGGTGCAGAAGTACCTTCGACTGTTACTGTATCTTGTTTAGTGAAAGAACCATCCTCAGGTGAAGTGATAACAGGGGCAGTAACTTCATAGTTGACTGTTGCCCGAATCATGTAGTTCCCCTCTTCTGCTGGTGACGGAGACCATGCACCACCAACATACTGCCAGCTTCTTCCTGCATTTTCACCATTTTCATCTGTTCCAAGTCCAGGTGTGTTTGGATTTGGATGTGATTGCATATAAACCATGTAGAAATCTCCTTCTACCATGATTCCATGTTCACTTAAATCAACATGTGTCCATTCGCCATTTCTTAAAGCAGTTGCATCAAATGGACCTGCTATCTTTTTACCTGGTGCACCGTCAGTGCCTGATGCATCATAGACCGCCACTTGGAAATCCGTACCACCAGGAACCGGCCATTCTGTATCCCAGAATCGGAATAGTCCACCCGTAACTAATGCGGTATCATTTCCTTCTTCAAGAGTCATTTTTACTGCCCATCCGTTCCCTGCATCGTAAAAGGCTCGAGCATTTTCGGCAGTACCGTCATCATATCCAATTTCACCAGGATATCCGATAAATGGTTCTAAAGCGATATCAGCGTTTGCCACTTCTCCGCCTTCGATTGTGACACTTACTTCTTTACTATAGTAGTAGGGAGCTACTACTTTTAAAGTATATTCGCCTTCATACGCTTCTAAATCATATTCACCATTTGCACCTGTCTCAATCGGTGTTACAGCTGCATCTTCGATAAGAAATACGGTTGCACCTTCAATTGGTTCCCCAGTAATTTCATTTGTAACTGTTCCTGTTACGTTACCTTGAGGAATTTCTTCCAATGTGAAGTTTGCAGTTGAAGTGCCATCTGCTTCAACCGTTACAGATTGGGTTTCAGACCTGTAACCATAGGTAGATGCTTGTAGTGTAAATTCTCCTGCTGCATGGGTCATTTCAAAAGATCCATCTGCAGGATTTGTATACACAGAACGACCTGTTTCTAACACACTTACTTCTGCTTGTAGTGGAAGAAGAACTGGTGCTGAACCATCAGAAGGAACCTCAGCTTCTTTCTTCACAGGTTTTTCGATTTTGATTTTGTCCGGATTAACTTTAGGCTTTTTAGAAACAGAAGCCGATTTCTCATCTTTTGATTTCAATCCTAGCTCTGCTTTCTTAGATGGTGAAATAGATTCAGCACTTAATTTAACATCATCTATATACCATCCTTGCTTCGGAACACTTCCATCTGTAGTCACATTAAAAGCTACATAGATTCGTTGACCAGCATATTCACTTAGATCAACTTCTCCATCAACCCAGCCTTCTGTTGTGCCATTTACGCGAAGGGCTTGTGTCCAGTTTTCTTGATCTGTTGAAACAAATACATGACCGTAATCATAGTTATTCTCAAGCTCATGCCATTGCTTAAATTGTAAATAACTGTTTCCTTCAGGTAAATCGATTGGAGGTAATTGTAATGACATATTGGCATTGTTTCCATATTTGTCATCAAGACTCGTGGCATATACTTTTTCACCTGAAGCTGCATTACCAGGTCCATTCGTTGGAACTCCCCACTCCCAGCTATTCGCTTCACCATAGGAAGTCCATCCAGTTGGTGAGGATTCAAAATCTTGTTCGTATCCAACTGAAATACCATCTAATAATGCAATTGTATAGCCATCACTAACTACTTCATTGCCAGCAAAATCTAGGGCACTCCATTTATAGACTAATTCATCACCCGTTAATGCATCACCAGGAATGGTTGCTTCATAGGTCCCAGATTTATGGTCTCCACTCGTTCTACTTGTGTCGACAGATACCCATTCCCCATCTTCATTTTGATATTGGAGTGATACATTTGTAACGCTAATATTGTCACTAGCCTCAGCTTGAAGAGTAAGACTCATTCCTTTAAATGCTTCGCTAGGACCATCATGACTGAGAACTGGTGCTTCTGAGTCATCCCCTTCTTTCGTTACGTTACCTTCTACCTTTCCAAGCCCACTCATGACAGAAGAAACAGCATCAAAAGCATTAACTAAGCCATGACCATATCCATTATTAGGGACTTCAGGGAATGTACTGTCCGTCAATGGAACCGCTGTAGATACTAAAATTTCTTCCATTTCATTTACAGTCAGACTTGCATCAGCTTGCCTTAATAACGCGGCAACTGCCGAGACATGCGGTCCGGCCATTGATGTACCATTCCATCCACCTTCATAGTTACTGCCAGGAACAGATGAGCGGATGTTTACACCTGGAGCTGAAATTTCCGGCTTCACTTCTTCATAAGGTGAAGGGCCTTGTAGCGAAAATCCAGCTAGTACGTTATTAATATCCGTAGCACCTGTTGCAAATGATTCAGGATAGTTTGCTGGAGTTGCTACAGAGCCAGGACCACCAGGGTTTGAAAACGTTGTATTTCCAGCTGAAAATTCAGGGAAAATTTCAGCTGCTCTCCATGCCTCAACCATTTCGCGATACCATTCGTCTAGACCTGGTCCACCGCCCCAAGAGTTATTGACAACATCTGGAGCCATCTCTGGATGTGGGTTTCCTTCCGCATCTTTAGGAGCAAGGATCCATTCACCGGCTTCTAGAAGATCAACATCTGTTCCACCATTTGCTGTGAATGCTTTTACAGCAATCCATTTTGCACCTGGAGCCACACCAATTTGGTTACTGCCATCTGGCTCGACCCCAACCATTGTTCCAGTAACATGTGTTCCATGACCTAAATCATCATATGGAGCACTTTGACCTGCAGTAGCGTCAAACCAGCTGAACTCATGATCTGGGGAATCCGGATTTTGTGGATCATAACCTCTATATTGCTCTTTAAGCGCTGGGTGATCCCACTGAACACCTGTATCAATGGAGGCTACTACTGTTCCGGCACCGTCAATGCCCATTTCCCAAACCGCTGGAGCACCTACACGGTCAATGTTCCATTCAATAGAAGCTGGGTTATTTTGAGCATTTTTCTTTTCCTTTTGTTGCTCAAGGCTCTTTGTCGGACTATCCGCCTTTACAGGTTTAATGAGATGACGTGTTTCATTTGGTAAAATCTTCTCAACTTCCTGGAAATTCGCGATATTTTCCATTACTTCTTTTGTACTTGTAATCGCCATTCCGTTTACAATGTAAAAGTCTTTTATTTCTTTGACATTTCCTGATTTCTTCTCTTTATTTAAGTATTGTTTCACTTCAGCTTGCGTTTCAAGTGCTTTCGCTCGTAGTTCGGAAACAACCATATTTCTTTTCAATAACTTTGTACTGTTTGCAGTAAGATTTTTCTTATCTGCTTTTTCTGCCGCCATTTTAGCTACTTTTGTTGTATCCACTTGCTCTTTGAACTTCACTAAGTATGTGACGTGCTTATCTTTCTTAAATTGTTCTAGTAATTTTGAAGTGATCTTAGATTGTGGGCTAATTTTAGCCGAATCTTTTACAGAAGTTGATGGCTTATCTTTTGCTAAGGATTGAGCTGGTGTATTTGCTGCTCCTGCATTCATTGGAAACAATAGTGGAATGAACATTACTAGGGTTAGTACGATAGACATCCATTTCATACGATTCTTTTTTCCCCTCACATATTTCCCTCCTAGTCAATTGTTTGTTTCCGAATAGTATTTCTACCTCCTTCCCCTTCTCTGCACCTGGTAATTAATAGGTGCTAAACCAAAGATAACCAATAACAAGAGTCGAATGTTGTAGCATAACGTCATATAAAATCTGAATTTTCGGAAATTAATAGAAAAGTCGTGTTTCATCCTCTCTCATCTGCTCCTGAAGTTGTGATTTTTTCATAATTATAGGAATATAAACGGTTTTTGTATGATTTTGTATGAGGTTATAAAGAAGGACTTTCTCGATATATGCTTGAAGGAATAATGAAAATGAGTGTTTAGTCACTTAGCTTGATCACGAAATGCATGACAAGGAAATAACTACCATGGAATATTCAGTAAAATTATTTCTTAATATGGGATTAGTGATAAAACAGAATATTTTACCTATATTAGCGTTTATTTGATGAGGGTAAAGAACTACGGTCAGAAAAGAAAAGGACTAACTCACTAGAGTTAGTCCTAAAAAAACCTTAATATACAGATGTATTTTCTTTTGAAGTGTTCTCTAGAATTTCTTTAACGCGCTGTAAGAATCTTCCGCAAACAAGGCCATCTAACACACGGTGATCCAGTGACATACAAAGATTTACCATGTCACGAACAGCAATCATTCCATTCGACATAACTACTGGACGTTTGACAATGGACTCTACTTGAAGAATGGCAGCTTGTGGATAGTTGATTATGCCCATTGACTGAACAGAACCGAATGACCCAGTATTGTTAACCGTAAATGTTCCACCCTTCATATCATCAGAAGTTAATTTACCATTTCTTACTTTACCTGCTAGCTCAGTGATTTCTCTTGCAATTCCTTTGATTGTTTTTTCGTCTGCATTTTTGATGACTGGTACATATAATGCATCATCTGTTGCGACTGCAATGGAAAGATTAATATCTTTCTTTTGAACAATCTTATCTCCGGCCCACATAGAGTTGATTTGTGGATATTCTTTAAGAGCTTGGGCGACTGCTTTTACGAAGAAAGCAAAGAAAGTTAAGTTAAAGCCTTCACGCTTCTTAAATTCGCCTTTAATAGAATTTCGGTATTCAACAAGATTCGTTACATCCATTTCCATCATTGTCCAAGCATGTGGTGCTTCGTGCTTACTTCGTACCATATTCGATGCAATGGCTTTACGAACACCTGAAACAGGGATTTCAATATCACCTGGTGCCACAGGTACATTTGGTGCTGGAGCAGCTGATTTAGCAGCTTGTGGCTGTGAAGGTTTATCTTTAACAGGTGCTTGTTTAGGTGCTTCCTGTACAGGGGCTGCGTTTTCTTCTCCTGCTTTCGGAATATTACCTGATTCGATTAGCTTCTGAAGGTCTTTACGTGTAATTCGTCCGTCCTTACCTGAACCTTCAACTTGATTTAAATCAATATCATGCTCCTGAGAAAGCCTTAGAACAGCTGGAGAATAACGAACTTTACCACTAGAATCATTTTTCTTTGCAGGTGCTTGTCTTTGAGGAACACTTTCCTCTGATTTCCCATCTGGTTGGGCTGCTTCCTCTTGCTTTGGAGCTGAGTCTTCATTACTTTCAGTGCTTCCGCCACCTTCTACTTCAATAGAACAGATGACTTCACCTACTTCAAGTGTATCTCCTTCATCAGCGATTAATTCTTTAATTGTACCTGTAAAAGAAGATGGTACTTCTGCGTTTACTTTGTCTGTTTGAACTTCAGCAATTGGGTCATATTTATTTACACTGTCACCAGGAGATACTAACCATTTACTGATTGTACCTTCTGTAACACTTTCCCCAAGTTGTGGCATTGTCATTTTTTCGATACCCAATGAGGAACCCTCCTTACAACATGTATTGTGTCTTCCTATTATTCAGTTAAATTCTTTGTTTTGTCGTTTGTTTTAGAATTCAGCTAATTCTCTCATTGCTTTTTCAACTTTATCCGGGTTGACCATAAAATATTTCTCCATAGTTGGTGCATATGGCATTGCTGGTATATCTGGTCCAGCCAGGCGCTGAATCGGTGCATCAAGATCAAATAAGCAGTTTTCTGAAATAATCGCTGCTACTTCACCCATAATGCTTCCCTCTTTATTGTCTTCTGTTAGCAGAAGTACTTTTCCAGTTTTTGAAGCAGCTTCCATGATCGCTTCTTTATCTAATGGGTAGATTGTGCGTAAATCCAGAATATGGGTTTCAATTCCATCCTGAGCTAAGCGCTCTGCCGCTTGCTGTGCAAAATGAACACATAAACCATAGGTAATAACAGTAATATCTTCACCTTCACGCTTTACATCTGCTTTCCCGATCGGTAAAGTATAATCGTCTTCAGGAACTTCCCCTTTAATTAAACGATAAGCACGCTTATGCTCAAAGAACATGACTGGATCATCATCACGGATAGCAGCTTTCAACAGTCCTTTCACATCATATGGAGTGGAAGGCATAACAATTTTTAATCCAGGTTGATTGGCAAAAACCGCTTCAACCGATTGTGAATGATAAAGGGCACCATGCACACCTCCACCATATGGAGCACGAATAACCATCGGACAATTCCAATCATTGTTTGAACGATAGCGAATACGTGCTGCTTCAGAGATGATTTGGTTTACTGCCGGCATAATAAAGTCTGCAAACTGCATCTCTGCAATCGGGCGCATTCCATACATTGCCGCACCAATTCCCACACCTGCAATCGCAGACTCTGCTAGTGGAGTATCGATAACACGGTCTTCACCAAATTGGTCATATAATCCGTGAGTGGCCTTAAATACTCCACCCTTTTTCCCTACGTCTTCTCCAAGAACGAATACTTTTTCATCACGTTCCATTTCTTCTCTGATCGCCATTGTTACGGCATCGATATAAGAAATCACTGGCATTTTAGTTCCCCCTTACTTATCTTCTGCGTATACGTACTTTAATGCTGATTCTGGATCTGCGTACGCTGCGTTTTCCGCATAATCTGTTGCTTCATTAACTAACTTCATAACACGGTCGTTAATTTCTTTTTCAGAATCATCGTTCATTACGCCAACTTCTTTTAAGTAAGCGCCAAATGTAATGATCGGATCATTTGTTTTTGCTTTCGCCACTTCGTCTGGAGAACGGTAACTACGATCGTCATCATCTGAGGAGTGTGGAGTTAAACGGTAAGATACAGTCTCTACAAGTGTTGGCCCTTCACCACGGCGACCACGATCGGCTGCTTCTTTTACCGCTTTATACACCTCTATTGGATCGTTTCCATCCACAGTCACCCCTGGCATACCGTAACCAATAGCACGGTCAGAGACCTTTTCACATGCTAATTGTTTCTCGATTGGAACAGAAATGGCGTATTTATTGTTTTCACACATAAAAATAACTGGAAGCTTATGTACGCCTGCAAAATTCGCACCTTCATGGAAGTCTCCTTGGTTTGAAGAACCTTCACCGAATGTCACAAAAGTCACTAAATCTTTTTTCTCCATTTTCCCTGCAAGTGCAATTCCTACTGCGTGTGGAACTTGAGTCGTTACCGGTGAAGAACCTGTTACAATATTGTTCTTCTTTTGTCCAAAGTGGCCTGGCATTTGACGTCCACCAGAGTTTGGATCTTCTGCTTTTGCAAAACCAGAAAGCATAAGTTCTTGAGCTGTCATCCCAAATGTAAGAACAACACCCATATCACGATAATATGGAAGAACATAATCCTTCTCTTTATCTAAAGCAAATGCGGCACCAATTTGTGCTGCCTCTTGACCTTGACAAGAAATAACGAATGGAATTTTCCCTGAGCGGTTTAATAGCCACATACGCTCATCAATTTTACGAGCTAATAGCATCGTTTCATACATTTCTAAAACCTTTTCATCTGACAGTCCTAATTCTTTATGACGATTTTCTGCCATTATCTTTACCTCCCAAAAACTAATATATTTTGGAACTTTATAAGGGATATGTTTCCCTTATAAAGTTGTATTTTATTACGAATGGATTGCCTTTCCGTCTACAGCAAGTGCTGCTTCACCAATTGCTTCACTTAATGAAGGGTGAGGGTGGATGGTATGGGCTACTTCCCATGGCGTAGCATCAAGCACACGAGCAAGTCCAGCTTCTGAAATCATATCTGTTACATGTGGCCCAATCATATGAACACCTAGAATATCATTTGTGTCCTTGTCAGCTACAATTTTCACAAAGCCATCAGATTCACCATATACTAATGCTTTTCCAATCGCTCTAAATGAAAATTTCCCAACTTTTACATTATGACCATTATCCTTCGCCTCTTGTTCTGTAATTCCTACACTTGCAATTTCAGGGTTGCTGTAGATACATTTTGAAACAAGGGTATAATCGATAGGTTCTGGTTTTTCATTCGCAATATGCTCAACTGCAACAATTCCTTCATGTGAAGCAACGTGAGCTAATTGAAGGCCACCAATGACATCACCAATCGCATAAATATGTGATTCTTTTGTTTGAAGGAAGTCATTTACCTTTATGAATCCTTTTTCAACCACTATATCTGTATTTTCGAGACCAATATCTTTCACAATGGCTTCGCGTCCAACCGAAACAAGGATTTTATCAGCCGAATAAGCTTCTTCTTTATCCTTGCGTTCAGCTTTAATCGATACTCCTTCACCTTTTTCGAGTGTCTCTGGAAGAACTTTAGCACTAGTAACGATCTTCACACCTTTTTTCTTCATTAGGCGTTGCATTTCTTTTGATATTTCATGATCTTCTGTAGGTACAATTTTATCCGCATATTCAAGTACCGTTACTTCTACTCCGAAGTCTGATAGCATCGATGCCCACTCAATTCCAATGACTCCTCCACCTACAATAATCATTGATTTTGGAAGAGATTCTAATTCAAGTGCTTCATCTGAGGAAAGTACATATTCACCATCGATGTCTAATCCGGGAAGTGTACGAGGACGAGATCCTGTTGCAACAATAACATTTTTCGGGATCAGCATATCATTTTCATCGCCGTTTTTATATTCTACAGAAATCGTTCCTGGCATTGGTGAAAAGATAGAAGGTCCTAAGATTCTACCCGTACCTTCGTAAACATCAATTTTACCTTGCTTCATTAAATGTTGAACACCTTTATGAAGACCTTCAACAATCTTATCTTTACGTTCTTGAACACGAGTGAAATCAAGTTGTACATCATTAATCATAACGCCAAATGATTCTGCCTCTTTAGCTGTTGAATAAACTTCCGCACTTCTTAATAGGGCTTTACTTGGGATACAACCTCTATGTAGGCATGTCCCACCTAGTTTCCCTTTTTCCACAATTGCTGTTTTCAATCCAAGCTGCGATGCACGGATAGCCGCTACATAACCACCAGTACCTCCGCCCAGTATGACTAAATCATATTCTTGAGCCATGGGAATTCCTCCTTAACTGTCTTTCTATTTTTCAGCTATATTAATTTAAACGGTCGCTTTATTCTTTACTTGACCAGGATAGGTCTTTTCTTTTTCTTCCCCCTTCAATACGCGAAGAGCTCCTTCAGCAAGTGCTTGAAGTTCATTTTCACCTGGTTGAACAACGACATCTGCAATCCAGTTGATTCTTTCACTGATTGCCTTTACAAAACCTTTCCCGTAGGCAAGCCCGCCAGTTAAAATAATGGCGTCTACCTTTCCATGTAATACGGCACTAGCTCCACCAATCTCTTTGGCAATTTGATAGGCCATGGCATCATAAACTAATGTTGCTGTTTCATCACCATTCTCAATCATTTCTTCCACTTTAATGGCATCATTTGTACCAAGATATCCCACAAGTCCTCCTTGACCTACAAGTTTCTTCATGATTTCATCACGATAGTAGTCTCCAGAGAAGCATAGTTCAACCAGGTCACCAGCAGGAACCGTTCCAGCACGCTCTGGACTGAATGGTCCATCACCATGCAAACCGTTATTTACGTCAATAACCTTTCCGTTTTGATGCACACCCACTGTAATCCCACCACCCATATGAGTAATAATGAGATTAAGGTCTTCATATTTCTTGTTTAATTCCTTTGCCACTCGCCTTGCCACAGCTTTTTGATTAAGGGCATGGAAAATACTTTTTCTTTCAATTTGAGAAAGTCCTGAAATCCTTGCAATCGGTGCTAACTCATCGACTACAACCGGATCAACGATAAATGATGGTATATTTAATCCAGTAGCAATTTCATAGGCAATAATTCCACCTAAATTTGAAGCATGCTGTCCAGAATAACCTTCTCGTAAATCTTTCAGCATTTCTTCATTAACGTTATAAGTTCCACCTTCAATAGGCTTTAATAATCCTCCGCGCCCACAAACCGCACTTAGTTTAGAAATATTGATGCCCTCTTCATCAAGAGTTTGAAGGATCATATCTTTTCTGAATTCATATTGATCAATAATGTTTGGGAATTCATTTATCTTGTCAGTATCATGGCGGATTGTCTTCTCAAGAATGGCCATTTCATTATCAAAAACGCCAATCTTCGTTGATGTAGAACCAGGATTAATCACTAAAATTCTGTGTTCTTTTTCTTGCAATGTTGTATACCTCCAATGTGAGAATTGTCCTAATCGGTACAATTCTTTAATGGTCTTTTTTGATCTAAAAATCAAACCCCTTTGTTTTCATGACCATTAGTAATACAGAAACGTTATTAAAGTGTGAAGGGCAAGGAAGAACGTCAAGTTATACCGAGACCCTGTCACCATAATTTTCAATTCCTAAAAAGAACGCTTTTCCCAAAACGCAAACTGCATCAGTGAAAAAAGCGTCTACTCCCATTTTTCCCTTATCGACGATAACTTAAAATATTTTTTCCATTTTGAAGAAATTGACTGCGAGAATTACGCATTTTTTCAATTCTTTCTTCTGCCATACGATCTGCTGCTGCATATGTTGGAATGCCGTCACGCTTTGCAATTTCAATTACACGTTCAACATTATTATAAACTTGCTCAACTTTTTTCATTGCACGTTCACGGTTATATCCGTATAGTTCATCTGCAACGTTGATTACTCCCCCTGCATTGATAACATAATCAGGAGCATAGACAATTCCCATTTCGTGAATGGTATCTCCGTGAGTTGTTTCCTTAAGCTGGTTATTTGCCGCTCCAGCAATAACTTTTGCTTTAATTTGAGGAATTGTTTCGTCATTAATGATGGCACCAAGCGCACATGGTGCGAAGATGTCGCAATCTACACCGTAAATCTCATTTGTATCAACAGCTTTTGCACCAAATTCGTCAACGGCTTTTTGAACCGCTTCTTTATTAATGTCAGTGACAATCAGATTTGCCCCTTCATCATGTAAATGACGGCACATATTAAATGCTACATTTCCGATACCTTGAACAGCGATCGTTTTACCTTCTAGAGAATCGGTTCCAAATGCTTCTTTAGCTGCCGCTTTCATTCCACGATAAACCCCGTATGCAGTGACAGGTGATGGGTTACCAGAAGAACCAAACGCTGGTGAAATACCTGTTACAAAATCTGTTTCCTCGTGGATTAGGTCCATGTCTGCAACCGTTGTTCCAACATCTTCTGCAGTAATATAACGACCGTTCAATCCTTGAATAAAGCGACCAAATGCACGGAACATTTCTTCATTCTTATCTTTTCTAGGATCTCCGATAATAACCGTTTTTCCTCCACCCAGATTTAATCCAGCAGCCGCATTTTTATACGTCATTCCTTTTGCAAGACGAAGAGCATCTTCAATTGCCGCTTCTTCATTTTCATATGTCCACATACGAGTCCCACCAAGTGCTGGCCCTAATGTTGTATCATGAATTCCGATAATAGCTTTTAACCCAGATTGTTCATCCTGACAGAATAAAAGTTGCTCATAATCGTATTTTTCCATATAAGTGAAAATTTTCATTGTAAAATCCTCCTAAAGATTGTTTTATTTTTTTGCAGAACAAATGGCTAGAGCTAAAGAGTAAAGTTTACTCTTTGCACTGTCTGCCCTTGAAGTTAGAACGATCGGCGCTTTTGCACCAGCAATAACAGCCCCAACTTTTGCCTTTGCAAAATACATGAGTGATTTATATAATGCATTACCCGCTTCGATTGTAGGAACGAGTAAAATATCAGCTTTCCCTGCTACTTCACTTGAAATCTTTTTGTGTTCAGCCGCTTCTATTGATACGGCATTATCCAAAGCAAGTGGTCCATCAACTATACATTGAGCGATTTGACCTCGTTTATTCATTTGGGTAAGTATAGCAGCATCTAATGTCGCCTGCATATTCGGATTAACAACCTCAACAGCTGCTATTGGTGCTACTTTTGGATAATCAACTCCGATTGACCTGGCGATTCCAACCGCATTATTAATGATTTGAACTTTTTGTTCTAACTCTGGAGCAATATTCATTGCAGCATCCGTAACAAGAATTAAGCGATCATACCCAGGAACCTCAAAAGCCGCTACATGGGATAAGACATTTCCAGTACGAAGTCCAAATTCTTTATTTAAAACAGCTTTTAAAATAATGGCTGTTGCTACATTTCCCTTCATCAAGGCATTGGCGTTATTATTTTTAACAGCTTTAACAGCTTCTTCTGCTGATTCCTTATTAGAATCAGTATGCAATATTTTCACTGATTCGGTCTTTAAAAGATTAGGATGACTTGTTTCGATAATGGTTTCTATCTTTTCTTTATGACCGTAAAGTAAAAATTTAGCCATTTTACGTTCTACTGCCATTGAAACAGCTTCTAATACTTCTGCATCTTCAGCAGCCGCAACAGCTACAGTTGCTTCTTCCCATTGGGTTGCTTGATTAATAAGTGTCTCTAAATCCATCTGTGTTTTTTCAACCCCTTTTCATTTCGTTGCGTCCCACTATTACATATGCAAGAACCGTGCCAATTTACTATTTGTTGAAAACGCTTTAATTTCGCACGTTCGATTATGCAACATATTTCATATTACGCAAATTATTGCATGCTATTTATTTCAATGTCGTATTTTTCAATTTTATAATAAAGATTTCTTAATGAAATATTTAATGATTTAGCTGTAGCCGTTTTATTGCCCTTATTTTGCACTAAAACCTGCTGAATAATGTCTTTTTCATATTGTTCCATTAAAGTATTTAAATCCTCATGTGCAGTTTGGCTAGTTGACCTTAATTCTTTCAGGTCTTCTTCAATAATCAACTGTGGTAAATGATTATCTTCGATGACCGTTTCATGGTAGTTCATAAATATAATCGCTCTTCCCAAAATGTTCTCAAGTTCTCTCACGTTACCCGGCCAGTGATAATTTGCTAATTTTTTCATAGCCCCAGGTGAAATCCCTTCAACATTACGACCATAATCTTGATTGATTTTTGTGATTAAACTTTCGCATAGCTGGGGAATATCATTAATCCTTTTTCTAAGTGGAGGAATTTGAATAGGCATACGATTTAATCGGTAATACAAATCTTCTCTGAAGGATCCGTCAGAAATTCCTTTTTCTAGATTGACATTTGTCGCAGCAATGACGCGTACATTAATAGGAATCGATTTTGTACCTCCTACCCTAACAATTTCATTTTCTTGAAGTACTCGAAGAAGTTTCGCTTGTGTGTTTACACTTAATTCACCAATTTCATCAAGAAAGATACTTCCGTTATTGGATTCCTCAAATAGCCCTCTTTTACCGCCTCTCTTTGCTCCTGAAAAAGCGCCCTCCTCATATCCGAACAATTCACTTTCTAATAGACTTTCGGACAAAGCAGCACAATTGACTCGAATAAATTTGTTGTACTTTCGATTACTAGCGTTATGTATAGCATGAGCAAAAAGCTCTTTTCCCGTACCAGATTCCCCTCTTAACAAGACCGTTGCAGGGGTTTTTGCTCCAAGCTTAGCTTGCTCCACCGCCAACATCATTTCTTCTGAATCACCAATAATATCATCAAACATATATTTTGCTTCAAGAGTACGGATAATCCTTCTTGCCCTGTCGAGTTCTTTATTAAGTGATTGAATCTCCGACATATCATGAATGACTCCTACACTACCTTTTATTTTTCCATGTACAATAATCGGTGCTACGTTTACAATAACTTCTTTTTTATTTGGACCAACCCTCATTTTAACCCCTCGAATGGCTCGACGAGTTTGCAACACTTTTAAATGCATGCTTTCACCTTCAGATATGTCAGCAGTTGCAGGTTTCCCAATAACCTCTTCCTGAGTCAATCCAGTGATACGGGTGTAAGCCGGGTTAATCAATAACCCTCTACCCTCTTCATCCACGACCGATATTGCATCATCACTCGATTGAATAATAGCTTCAAGCATTGTGTGAATTTCTTTAAGGTTTGTAATTTCTTCCGCAAGATTTACGACCTCTGTTATATCTTTAAAGACCGCAAATGCTCCAATTACTTCATCATCGTTCGTGATCATCGGTATTCGATTCGTAATAATTTTCATGCCATTATCAAGGACAAGTTCTTGGTTTGATTCCGTCCTCTTTGTTTCAAGAATACGCGGCAATTTACTTCTCGGAATAATTTTATAAATATTCTTTCCGAGTGCCTCTTTTTCCGTAATACCAATCATTCGTACTGCGCTTTTATTAAAAAGAATAACCTTCTCTTTATCATCAATCCCAATCATAGCATCATCAGTGGAGTTAAAAATCAAATCTCTCTTGAACGATTCATTTTTCAATTGATCGATTAAATCTTCTTTTTCTTCAAGAAGCTTGGCAATTAAATAGGCAACACTTCCAGGAATAAGAACGGTATTTTTACTACGTGCATCTCTTAACTCTTCGAAAACTTTAACATCCCCTGTAACTTCCACAACAATATCGATCTCCTCAGTTAAAAAGTCTCGCCAATCCCTTCCGATTGGAATATCATGTTCAGTTGCAAATTGAATTCCAGGAGAATTCGGATTTAAATCACAAACAGCAGCAATTTTTAATACTGTGGTTTCCTTCAAAATTTTCAAGATCGCGATACCGCCCTTACCGCCACCCACTACTAGTACCTTTTGCAATTTTCTTCACCTCTTGAATCTAGACCGTGCAAATTTATTCACACACTCTTATTATATAGGAAAGGCTTTTTCTTGACAATTTTCTTCAATGTTATATGCTTTTTGTAGCTAGTATGAAGGAGTAATAAAGATGATTCGATTAATTGCTTTAATTATTATGGTCATTCCTGGAGCTCTTGCAGCATTAGGAATTAAGTTGATGAGAGACATGTTATTTGGTATTCTTCAGTCACCATTTCCTTATTTATGGCTTCAGTTTATTGTAGGATTACTATTCTTTTTAGCGGGATTAGGTTTTATAGCTGGATTTATTTTACATCGCGATCGAAAAAAGAATAAAGTTCAGGGACGATTTCGAAAATAAAAATGAGATAGTTAAGAAAGAAAAAGGGATTAACCTAAATAAATGGGTTAATCCCTTTTTCTAATAACATTACGCACTTTGATCGCTTTTTCAGGATAATCAGTTATAATAGCGGCACAATCTATCTTTATAAGGCGCTCCATTAGAGGTTTGGCATTAATGGTATAAGGCCTCACGGCAACCCCAGCATTTTGTGCATCAACAATCATATGATCCGTTATTACTTTAATATTTGGGTGTATGGCTCTTGCATGAATCGACCCAGCATAAACCCACGGCATGAATAAGCCATTTGAATAAAGCGGGGCAATCTCAATTTTAGGATTTATCCTATAACAGTGAACAATAGAATAATGGTTAAAAGATGAAAGAATGACTCTCTCTTCATATTCAAATTCTTCTACAAGAGCTATAACCCTTTCTTCAAGCTGTGGATATGGGATTACACCATTTTTCAATTCTACATTACAGATCAGTTGATTCCCCCTCATCCAATCAAACACTTCCCGAAGTGATGGGATTTTAGGTTGTTTGAAAAGCTTTTTAAATTTATAGCTAGCATTAAAGGATTGAATTTCCTTCAATGTATAATCTTGAACAAAACCCCTATCATTCGTTGTACGATCAATACTTTCATCGTGAATTACGACTACTTCACCATCCTTAGAAAGCTGTACATCTAATTCTATTCCATCCGCGCCTACTCTTTCTGCTTCCATAAAGGCCTCCATCGTATTTTCTGGGTGAGTTCCAGCTGAACCTCGATGGGCAAAAATTAAGGTCATTCCATTCATCTCCTAGCTCTAAATAAGTAATTTATTAATAGTATAGAGGAAAATGGTATAATTTTCATACTTAAGCTAATTACATGAACCAATCATTTGTCTCATGATATGATATTTCTATACAGGAAAGGAGAAATGTATGAAAAAAATCCGTTTCATTATTTTAAGTGTTATGTTTTTAATGTTAGGTGGATGCTCCGTATTAGAGGGAGTTAACAATTCTTTAGATTATTTAAATGAAACTACAGATTATATAAACGAATTAAGTACGTTTGCAGAAGAAGCACCTTCACTTGTTCAAGAGGCAGCCACAAACCCTGACTCGCTAAAGCAATTAGAAAACCAAGTTTCATCTCTAGAAAGTAGCGCAAAGGAATTCAATGAGCTAGAACCACCTTCAGTTGCAGAGGACGTTCATAATTCCATTGTTGAAAAAAATGAAAAACTGTTAAATGAGATCAACAACGCAAAACTGAATGGTGAAATAGCAATAGAGCAAATAAATAACTCTGAAATATTCACCACGATTAATGAAATTAAAGAACTCCAAACCCAACTTGAAGAGTTAGGCCTATAAAGTTCCCTTTAAAAAACAAAAACACCTTAACCTATTGGATTCATTCAATACGTTAGGGTGTTTAATATAAGATCGATATCCCTTCAAACATTCTCCTAGAGGCAAACAACATATTCCTTCTCATTTAAATAAGTTATTGCTTATCCTCTCAAGAAGCTTTATGCTCTAGGCGTAATTTATCCGCAACCATGGCAATAAACTCTGAGTTAGTTGGTTTAGCTTTTGTCATGCTAACTGTATAGCCAAATAAAGAAGAGATTGAATCAATATTTCCACGACTCCACGCAACTTCAATAGCATGACGAATAGCACGCTCTACACGACTTGCAGTAGTATTGTATTTCTTCGCAATATCCGGGTAAAGCACCTTTGTAATCGACCCAAGCAATTCAATATCATTATACACCATAGAAATAGCTTCACGTAAATATAAATACCCTTTGATATGTGCAGGAACACCAATTTCATGAATAATGCTTGTAATACTTGCATCTAAATTTTTTGGTTTATGTTCTGTAGCTGGTCTGGAGGATTTTTTGATGATCGGATTTGACTTTCCACTTACTTGGCGAATGTGACTCACTAAGTTTTCCATGTCAAATGGTTTTAAAATAAAATAGGATGCCCCTAAATCAACAGCTTTCTTCGTTACATCCTCTTGTCCAAATGCCGTAAGCATAATGACATTAGGGATACTTTTTCGCTCTCTTAAACGTTCTAACACGGCTAACCCATCTAAATGCGGCATAATAATATCTAATACAAGAACATCCGGTTCTACTTCTTCTAATAATTCGAGACACTCTTGTCCATTATGAGCAACACCAGCAACTTCCATATCATTTTGTGACGAAATATAATCTTCCAACAAAGAAACTAACTCTCGGTTATCATCCACTACACAGACTTTAATTGATTTCACTACAGGTTTCCTCCTCAATCGAAATGGTTCTTACTTTTCTCTGTCTATTTTTCATTCTAAGTTATTTTTTCGACAACGCAACAGTAAATCCTCTTATTTTTTTAAAAAATGTGAAAAATATTAGTAAATCTTTTGTTTTCTTTATTTTTCTTTTACTTTCGACTGATTTCGATAGTGTCATAATCCGTTTGTCGAAAAATCTTTACGCATATCTATATTAACAAAAAATCCTTTAAAAGCAAAAAAAACAGACGGAAAGGATCCGCCTGTCAGCTTGCTTTTTCTTGTTTTCGTTCATAAATATTAATACCTGCTTCGTTTAGCATCCACTCAATATGAACACCGTACCCTGAAGTAGGGTCATTTACAAAAACATGAGTAACTGCCCCAATGATTTTATCATTTTGAATGATTGGACTTCCACTCATTCCTTGAACAATTCCCCCTGTTTTATCCAAAAGGTCTTTATCTGTAATTTTTATGACCATCCCTTTTGTGGCGGGGAACTTTTGGGGAATAGTACTTACGATTTCAATATCGTAAAGTTCAACTTCCTCTCCGTCTACAACTGTTAAAATTTGTGCTGGCCCCTCTTTTACTTGATGAGACAAAGCCACAGGCATCGGACGGTCTAAAAGTCCATTATCGAGATTACGATTTAATTTTCCAAAAATCCCAAAAGGACTATTTCTTGTTATATCACCAATGATATCCTTCTCAGAAGAAAACCTCGCTAATTTTTCCCCTGGGTTTCCATTCATTCCTTTTTCAATAGAGGTGACAGTCGAATTTAAAATCTGTCCATCTTCAACTTCGATTGGCTTCTTTGTATCCATATCTGAAATCACATGGCCTAATGCCCCATATTTTTTTGACTTAGGTTCAAAGAATGTCATTGTGCCAATACCCGCTGCTGTATCTCTAATATAGAGCCCTAATTTATAATTCTCGTCCCCATTATCTTGTAATGGCGTCAAGGTTGTTTCCACTTCTTCTTTATCTCTTTTCAATACAATATTTAATGATGATCTCTCTTCTCCTGCTTTTTGTACATATGGACCGAGATCTGCTAATTTTTCAATTTTTTCACCGTTAATCTCTGTAATCATATCTCCTACTTGTATCCCTGCTTTTTCTCCAGGAGATATTTTCCCTTCACTTGTTTCAATTAAGTGATGACCTACAACAAGCACTCCAACTGAATTAAGCTTTACTCCTATCGATTGTCCTCCAGGAATAACTTTTAAATTATTTACTACTTCTACATCCACTTTTTTTATCGGAACACCTGCTAATTCCAGCATTACTTCTTCTTTACCGATTTCATCACCTTTTAAGGTAACACTATCTTCTTCGTCTGCAATGGCTAATTGACTCTTACTAGAAGTAGACATGGCCGTGACAGCGGCAGCCTTTGAAAGAGTATATTCCTCACCCTGCATCAAGACAATTTTATTTGGTAAATCTAAATATTGTTGAAATGGTTTATAAAAACCAATTAAGCAAAGTGAAACAAGGAGAATTCCACCAATCCATTTTCTTAACGTCTCTGAATTCAAATTTTTTCACTCTCCTCGTTTCTAATCACACACACTCTCTGATGGCTACACTTTTAATTTTGCCTTGAAACCTTACATTTATAACTGTAAATTAAGAAAAAAAGCTACCCAAATTGGATAGCTTTTCATGCATTTTTAATGGAAGTTGCTAATTGAAGCAATTCTCTGGCATGTTCTTTTGTCAATTCGGTAATTTCAACACCCGAAATCATTCTGCCAATTTCCCGTATTTTCTCCTCATTTTCTAGCGTTTTTACGGCTGTTCTCGTCCGTCCATTATATATTTTTTTAGAAATATACAGATGAAAATCAGCCATTGCTGCTACTTGTGGGAGGTGTGAAATACACATTACCTGTGAATGAACCGATACTTGATGAATTTTTTCGGCGATAGCTTGTGCCACACGCCCACTTACACCGGTATCGACTTCATCAAAGATAATCGATGTAATTCCTCTATGTTTTGAAAAAATCGTTTTTAACGCAAGCATAATCCTTGATAATTCTCCACCAGAGGCAACTTTTGATAAAGGTTTTAACGGTTCACCTGGATTTGTGGAAATATAGAATTCAACTTCGTCTCCACCATCTCTTTTATATTTATATGCTTCAGAGCTTAACTCACGATCGGAATGCTTAAACCTTACTTCAAATGTTGTCTTGTCCATATACAATTCCTGCAATTGCTCATGAATTTGATTTGTTAACTCTTTTGCCCACTTCTTCCTGACCTGTGTTAAATGTTTCGCTTCAACAAACATGTCCTTCTCTAGAGATGTGACTTTCCTTTGAAGTTCTTGTATATGGATATCCCTATTCGTGATTCTTTCAATTTCCTCTTCAATAGTAGAACCATACTCCAAGATCTCCTCAATGGTTGAACCATATTTTCGCTTGAGCCCATTTAATTCGTTCAGTCGAGATTCAATGATGTTTAAACGATTGGGTTCAAATTCCAACCCATCTAATTCAGCCCTCACCGTAGTTGCCACATCTTCCATTAAATAAAAACTATTTGAAACGGATTCTGCAAGTGATTGGTATTTGCTATCAAGTTCTCCTGCAGCCTCAACATGGCTCATCGCCAGTCCTAACCAATCCAGAGCTTTACGCTCACCTTGTATGCTGTTATAGCACGTTTGGAGAGCTTCAAAGAGACGTTCATAATTCAATAATTTTTTCTTTTCCTCTAGCAAGGATTCGTCTTCACCCAATTGAAGATGACTATCCTGTATTTCTTTTTGTTGAAACGTGATGAGATCAAGTCGATGAGCCATTTCTTGTTCATTATCGTTTAGTTTTTTCATTTGTTTCAACATGGATTCATATCGGGAAAATATATCTTGATAATTCTTTAATGCATGGTCGATTTCTTCTGATCCAAATTGATCTAGGAGTGAGAGGTGAAGAGTCTCATCCATCAATTCTTGATGCTCATGCTGTCCATGTATGTCAATGAGTGAAGATCCAATTTCTCTTAAGATGGCTATGGTGACTAGCTTTCCATTGATTCGACAAATACTTTTCCCTTGGTGTGAAATATCTCTTCTTAAAATCACCATATTCTCTTCGATTTCAATTCCAAATTCTTTCGCTTTCATGACACAAGGATGTTGAACATCATCCAGTATAAATAGACCTTCAATACTGGCTTTTTTTTCACCATGACGCACAAATTCCGATGATCCTCTACCACCAACTAGAAGATGAATCGCATCAATGATAATCGATTTCCCAGCACCTGTTTCTCCTGTCAAAACTGTTAAACCTTCTTCAAAGGAAACTGACAATTCATCAATGATAGCGAAGTTTTTTATAGAAAGTTCCTGTAGCAAGAATCATTCACCTCAAAAAATATAAACTTAGAGCATATCTAAAAAGCGGTTTGTAATTTTGTCTGTATCTTCAATTGTACGGCAAATAATCAAACAAGTATCATCGCCACAAATTGTACCAAGAATCTCTTCCCAGTCTAGGTTATCAATTAATGCTCCAATGGCATTTGCGTTCCCCGGCAGCGTCTTCATTACAAGCATGTGGCCGGCACTATCAATTCTTACAAAGGCATCTGTTAAAGTTCTTTTTAATTTTTGCAATGGGTTAAAGCGTTGATCCGCAGGTAAACTATACTTATACCTTCCATCCATTAGCGGAACCTTCACCAAATGCAATTCCTTAATGTCCCTTGAAACAGTCGCTTGTGTTACATTAAAACCTGAATTTTTCAGACGGTCAACAAGCTCATCTTGTGTTTCAATATCATGATTTGTAATAAGTTCTCTAATTCTTATATGTCTTTGCCCTTTATTCATCATTTTAAAGCACCTCTACGCTTATGACTGTATAATTATACCTCTACGCATATGTTAGCCTATTTACCCATTTTGTACAAGAATAAAAGGAGAAGCTACCTTTTTTAGCTCATTTTAAAAAAAGACGATCCATGAAGAAAGATATATTTCCATTTCATTGCTTGGCATTTGCCCCCGAAAGTTGGACTAGCAATTATTGTTGTTAAAAAGGAGGCTTGTGAGACCTTAATGCGGCGATTGAGACCCTGAAAATGCGGTAAATCCAAAATAAGGACCTCAAATGAAGGCGAATGCGACCCTAAAAATGCCAAAAAGCTTCAATGAGGACCTGGGGTTTATTACACTTGCAAAAAAAAATTGACCCTTTATAACTAAGAGTCAATTTTCTTACATTCCTTTAGACTTTCATGCGCTTCGATTACAATATTTTCAACTTCGTCTTTTAATCTAAGTTCACCTTGCTCCCTAGGTCCTAACCATTTAAGGTGAATCAGAAATTCAATATTTCCATCTCCACCTGTAATAGGTGAATAAGACAAGTCTTCTACATTGTAGCCTTCTTTTATAGCCAACCCGATAATTTTTTCTACTACATTTTGATGAATTTTCGGATCACGCACGATTCCTTTTTTACCCACTTGTTCTTTACCAGCTTCAAATTGGGGTTTAATTAAGGCAATCGTATCACTATTAGGAACTAACAATGTCTTTAGGACTGGTAAAATTAAAGATAACGAGATAAAAGAAACATCAATGGTGGCAAAGTTTGGCATTTCCCCAACTAAATCAGCTGGAGTAACATAACGAAAGTTTGTTCTTTCCATGACAACGACTCTTTCATCTTGTCGTAATTTCCAAGCCAACTGATTGTAGCCTACATCCAAGGCGTAAGACATTTTCGCCCCATTTTGAAGAGCGCAGTCTGTAAAGCCACCTGTTGATGAACCAATATCAAGCATTACTTTGCCATGAACATTAATATCGAAGGATTTTAACGCTTTTTCAAGTTTTAATCCTCCTCTGCTCACATAAGGAAGAACCTTTCCTTTTACGGTAATCTCTATATCTTCTGGTACTTTCTCGCCTGGTTTGTCCAAACGCATTTCATTCGAATAAACAAGGCCCGCCATAACAGCGCGCTTTGCTTTTTCTCTTGTTTCCGCTAAACCTCTTTCAACAAGAAGCACATCTATTCGTTGTTTTTTTACTTTCATTTTCAAGCCCTTTTTTGTTTTTTTGGAGTCATTGTTTGAATTTTATCGATCACGTTTTCAGTTGTTAAGCCGATTTCTTTAAGAAGTTCCTTGACACTACCATGTTCAATGAAGCAATCAGGAATACCCATTCGATCCATAACAAGGTTTTTATACCCTTTTTCTTGCGCAAATTCTAACACAGCGCTTCCAAAGCCACCTTGAAGTACTGCTTCTTCAATGGTAAGTATAGGAATATTTTGTTCAAAGATTTCTACAAGCATTTTTTCATCCAATGGTTTAATAAATCTTGCATTAATTACTTTAACTGACAATCCTTGCTTTTCAAGTTGATTAGCAGCATCTAAAGCCATTGGAATGGTTGTTCCAAATGTTAAGATTACAGCATCTTGACCTTCCTTTAATACTTCCCATTTCCCGATTGGAATTTGCTTTAAGTCTGCATCCATTGGAACTCCAAGTCCATTTCCTCTAGGATATCTTAAAGCGATGGGACCATCATTATAATGAATCGCTGTATTGACCATATGTTGCCCTTCATTTTCATCCTTTGGCATCATAATGACCATATTAGGAAGATGTCTTAAAAAGGCAATATCAAATACTCCTTGATGCGTCTCACCATCCGCTCCAACTAAACCAGATCGGTCTATCCCAATGAAGACATTTAAATTTTGACGACATATATCATGTACTACCTGATCGTATGCTCTTTGCAGAAAAGTCGAATAAATCGCCAAGAAAGGTTTCATCCCTTGAGTGGCAATACCGGCTGCAACAGTTGTGGCATGCTGCTCGGCAATCCCAACATCAAACATTCGCTCAGGGAATTCTTTGGCAAACCCTTCTAACTTAGATCCAACAGGCATTGCAGGTGTTATGGCAACGATTCTTTCATCATCTCTTGCAAGTTTTCTAACTGTTTCACTAACAAGTCCACTCCAGGACGGTGGTTGATTAACCGGTTTAATTAAGTCACCCGTATCGATTTTATAAGGACCGGTACCATGCCATGTTCCAACTTTATCGGATTCTGCTGGCTGATATCCTTTCCCTTTTTTCGTTATGACATGAAGCAAAACGGGACCCTTGGTTTTCTTTGCATATTGAAGATTCTCAAAGAGATTATCAAAGTCATGACCATCTACAGGACCTAAATAGGTAAACCCCATTTCTTCAAAGAACATCCCTGAGACAAAAAGGTATTTAAGACTATCTTTAACACGTTCCGCTGTTGTAGCCAATTTTCCGCCTACAGCAGGAATTTTCTTAAGGATATATTCAAGTTCATCCTTTACCCAATGATATTTCCCGGCAGTGCGTAAGCGACCGAGTACATTATGAAGGGCCCCTACGTTCGGTGCTATTGACATTTCATTATCATTCAGGACCACGATCATATCTTTTTGTTCGTCACCGATATGATTTAACGCTTCTAAGGCCATTCCTCCTGTTAATGCGCCATCACCAATAATGGGAACGATATAGGAGTCTTCTTTTTTTACGTCTCTTGCAATCGCCATTCCCATTGCAGCAGATAAAGACGTTGAGCTGTGACCTGTCTCCCATACGTCATGTTCACTTTCATTCCGTTTAGGGAACCCACATAGTCCTTTATATTGTCTCAGTGTATCGAATTGATCGATCCTGCCTGTCAGCATTTTATGAACATAGGATTGATGTCCTACATCCCAAATGAATTTATCTTTAGGGCTATCAAAACATTTATGCAGCGCTAGAGTTAATTCAACAACACCAAGATTAGGACCAATATGCCCTCCTGTACTTGACAGCTTTTCAATTAAAAATTTTCTAATATCAGAACTAAGCGTTTCTAACTCTTCTTTTGAGAGGTTTTTAAGAAACGTTGGATCTTGAATCGAGAAAAGATCCATAAGGACCACTCACTTTCATCTCTAATTATTTTCAGTTAATCGCGTATTTTTCTTTTTCTTTTTAACTTTCGTATCTTTTATTATAACGATACGAAATTTATCCTCAACAAATTGTAACACTTTCCCTACTTGAAAAATAATATCTTTCGAATAGCGGATGGCAATAGATTTACCGAATCCTTTTCCACCAACTGTTAATGCGGCGATAAGAGAAGTCATAAATACACTTAAACTATATTCTATGACTGATGATTTATCGAGACCAAAGTCAACGGTTAATTGAATAAGAACAACAGCCATGGCAGTACCACTTATGATTCCAGATATGTCCCCTATAACATCATTACAAAAACTAGCAAAGCGGTCAGCATTACGAACGATTCTGATTGAATATTTTGCCCCATGCACCTTCTTTGCAGCCATTGCATGAAATGGAGTTTCATCAGCGGCTGTCGAGGCGATGCCGAGCATATCAAAAAAGATTCCAATCAGAACGATAATAAGTACGACAAATATCCCTATTCCCCATGTCACTTCATTTAATACTATATTAGAGATAATTGCAAAAATAGCCGCTAACACAAACGTGATAACGGCAATGCTTATGCTAAATTGTATTGATTTTTTCAATAGTTCATTCATTGTATTATCAAACACACCGTTTCTATCACAATTTACATCCCGACATATAAGAGTATGTAAAATGGATGGTCATATAAAGAGTAAAAATTGCAGCTTAGGTCCAGTAGGTTTTCCCAATCAAATACCGGATGTCGCCATACCGGCGGTTTCCCTTTAAAATTGATTTAGCTGTGTCACCAGCAGCTAGACTGGATTACCACTTAGTCCGCACTATAATCCCCTTTATATGTCTTCTAATGATGAACAGTCTAGGAGTTTTCCTCAACAACCTTTAACCCTGTTCTTAGCCTCTTTTGCAAAGTAGATTTCATATGGACGAAAAAGAACATATCAATGGCCAACTGATGTGTACTTTGTTACCATAATCCCCTCAAACTTCACGCAAGGCAGGCTACGCTGCTAGTGATACCCTTTATCACATCACAGGTTCATACTCTGCTCTTTTTCTGCATACTTTATGTCAAATCAAGAAACAGAGCCTCCGCGGCTAAAGGGTCAACGCCCACATGCCGTTGTGGATCGCCCTTATGCCTTACTCCCAACTTCGACCCAAGGCTGGGCTCCTCAAGCCGAAATCAGAAACTTCATCGATGTGCCCTTTAGTGGATTTTTAGGCCCACCTTCAGAACGGGAAGATCGACTAGAATACTGCACCATCCATATTTATTTATCTTTATTATACCATATCTACTCAATTCTCCTCAAATCTATACCTATTAATGGTCTCGATTGGCAATTAAATATGCAATTTGCTGAAGATAATCTGAATGAAGATTTAGCTTTTCTAATACTTCAGTTCCTTTTGAAAGATGATAGTGAAGCTTTTCTTTTGCCCCTTCAAGGGTTAAGAGAGCAGGATACGTGCTTTTAAATTTTGCCTCGTCACTCCCGATCGGTTTTCCGATTTTTTCCTGTGAGCCTTCGATATCTAAAATATCATCTTGAATTTGAAAAGCTAGTCCGATATGATAAGCAAATCCCTTTAGATATTCGATTTCTTCTTGGCTTGCCTCAGCAATGATCGCCCCAGCAATGACACTAAATGCTAGGAGCTTTCCTGTTTTATGAATATGTATGTATTCTAAATTTTCTACAGTTAACTGCTTGTTTTCCCCTTCTATATCAGCGACTTGGCCTCCAACCATTCCTTCAGGTCCAGCCGCTTTTGATAGTTCACTAAGAAGTTTTAATGACACGGTTGGGGGGAGTTCCTCCATCTCAGCAATTATTTGAAAACTATTCGTTAGCAGAGCATCACCTGCTAATATCGCAAAAGCCTCCCCAAATACTTTGTGATTTGTCGCCTTCCCTCTTCTTAAATCGTCATCATCCATACTTGGAAGATCATCATGTATTAGAGAATACGTATGGATCATTTCTAAAGCACAAGCAACGGGCAGACCTTTCTTAGGGTTTTTATTAAATGCTTGAATAGTTGCAAATAATAATACAGGACGGATCCGCTTTCCCCCTGCCTGTAAAGAATAGGTCATTGCCTCTCTTATAATTGAAGGCGCCTCAAGTCTTTGGATATAACGACTGAGTTCTTTCTCAACTAACAACTTATATTCGTTCATAAAAGCCTTTAAGGAAGAAGTTGAACTCACTTGGTGTCCTCCTCTTTCAAAGAAAATTCTTCTTCACCATTATCTGTTATCAGCTTTGTTAATTTATCCTCTGCATTTTTTAATGTATCGTGACAAAGTTTTGATAGTTCAATCCCTTTTTGATAATAATGCAAGGCCTTCTCTAGTGGCACTTCTCCTTCTTCAAGATGGTGCACGATCGTTTCTAATTCTTCCATTGCTTCCTCAAATGTTTGCTTTTTCTTTTCTGTCAATTTCCTTCACCTTCCTCAATATGTTCAATATTACAATAGAGTTTTCCATCTTGTAGATGGACGACCACCTTTTCGTCCTTATTAACATTTCGAGTATGTTTCACAAGCTTTTTTTCATGGTCATACACAAGACTATAACCCCTGTCCATAATTTTTAATGGACTCAATGCTTCAAGAGTTGTAAGTGCCCCACTAAATCGCTGCTTCTTTTGTGTAAGTAAACGTCTCATTTGTTTATCTAATTCTTTGTGAAGTGCACGAAATTGTGTTTTTTTCAAATCTACTGTCTTTGAAGGATGACTTCTAGCTAATCTTGAATCCATATAATTTAGAGAAGTATTAAATCCTTGTAAACGATATTTCTCATTTCGATAAAAACGATCGATCAATTGATCTATTTGTTCAACCTTTTGCTGATAAATAGTTTGAGGATTTCTAAGTACATAAGAATTCTTTAAACGATGAAGTGCTGCTTTATGTTCCTGTAATTGTCCTTTTAATGCCCTTACAAGTCTTATCTTCTTATTTAAGATTCTTTCTATCAATTCATCGATGTGTGGAACGGCAAGCTCACCTGCAGCCGTTGGGGTAGGAGCCCGTAAATCGGAGACAAAATCAGCAATAGTAAAATCTGTTTCGTGTCCTACTGCTGATATAACCGGCACCTTTGATTGGTAAATGGCTCTGGCGACAGGCTCTTCATTAAAAGCCCAGAGCTCTTCAATCGAGCCTCCGCCTCTTCCCACAATTAAGACGTCTATACCTTCGTAAGCATTCGCTTTCCCAATGGATTTTACAATGGATGAGGCAGCACTTTTTCCTTGTACTAAAGCTGGAAAAAGAATTAATTCTGCTATCGAGTATCTTCGTTTAATTGTTGTAACAATATCTCGAATAGCTGCACCAGTAGCTGATGTTACAATAGCAATTTTTTTGGGGTATTGGGGCAATGCCCGCTTTCGGTCTATATTAAATAAACCTTCCTTTTCAAGCTTTTCTTTTAATTGTTCAAAAGCAAGAAAAAGCTCACCGATTCCATCAGGGCTCATTTCCTTAACATAGACCTGATATTGACCTCCTGGCTCATAAACACTAATATCTCCACGGACCATAACTTTCATCCCATTTTCTGGGGTGAATTTCATATTTTGGTTAGCTGAAGAAAACATAACGGCGAGAATTCTTGCCCGTTCATCTTTTAGGGTAAAGTACATGTGACCGCTAGAGTGTCGTTTAAAATTTGATATCTCTCCTTTAAGGTAAATATCTGTTAGATGAGGGTCGCGATCAAATTTGCGCTTTATGTATTTAGTTAGCGCTTGTATCGTCAAATAACGTGAATTTTCTTCCATATGTATGAACTCCTCTATATAGAAAAGCTGTTTCCATCTGGTAAAGGAAGACAGCTTTTATTAAACATGATTACTATTATTTTACTATGAATGATGTTTTTCTGCTAAAGAAATGTACTTTTACTGTCCAAAAGCGCTGTAATATAACATCGTCATATCTATAGGCATGTTCCTACAGGCACTGATTCCTGATTATTAAGATAAGATACATTACTGAGTAATTTTTCCTGGTTAAAAAAGGATCCATTTATTCCTCTATCAAATCTTGACTAATTTTTGAGAGAATCCCGTTGATAAACTTTCTAGACGTATCATCTCCAAAGGTTTTAGCTACTTCAATGGCTTCATTTATGACTACTTTGTTTGGTGTATCTTCGACATAAAGCAATTCATAAACGGCCGTTCTTAATATATTTCTGTCGACCTTCGCTAAACGATCAAAAGACCAACGTTCTAAATGCTTCTTAATAAGTTCATCGATAGACTCTTGTTCTCTTATGAAGCCCATCACAATTTCTTCTAAATAAGCATCCACATCTTGACCCTCACTTACATTGACCAACGCTTCTTTAGGATCAATTCCTGCCATATCCACTTGAAATAATGCCTGCAATGCTTTTTCTCTCGCAGTACGTCTTTTCATATTACAAAATACTCCTTTAAATATATCGAATTTTAATCATATCCTTGATAATAGCATAAATGATGGTCGAATCGCACGCTTATGAAGAAAAAGGATTTTTCATAATATTTCGCCATTATTAAAACCAATGGAACATTTAAAAATTGTGCTTTTTCATTTTTCTAAAAGATTGTTGTTTTTTTAAGGAGGCTCACCGCCCGCCCCGCGGAAAGCGAGCATCCTTTCGCTGCAACCAACTAACTTCTTTTCTAATAACAACAAAGTTTACAAAATCAGCCTTTTCATTACTTAAGGCTCTTTTCGTAAACTTTGTTGCTTTTGGTTAATTATAAACTTTAGTGAAACACTTATTGGTTTGACGAAAAGATGCCCCGAAACCATAATCATTACGGGATTTTATTCTTGTTCGAAAAGCAACAATCTATGCGAAAACAGCATTGCTTAAAATGCTAAATCAATAAAGAACTACTTAGTCGAGCATGCCTGCAATAAGCAAAAAACTGCCCAAAAAGACCCCAACGAGACAACTTCTGAAATAAGAACTTGCTGTAGGATATCCTTCTAGGCAGTTTGTTTCAAAAAATAAGAAAGCGGATCAAAGCTCATTTTTGTCAAGCCTAAGCCCATAGGACATGACGAACTTAGCCTTTCATGCTTTAAAACAAGGCGTTTCCGCTTTTCTTTGTCCAGCTACAGCGCCTAGCTCCTCGAGACATAAGTCAAGTCACCAAGGAAGGGAAAAAGCCCCTTCCTTGGTGACTTGACTTATGCTAATCGGAGCTGTTCGAGGCGCTTCCGCTTTTCTATTGTCCAGCTACAGCGCCTAGGCCCTCGAGACATAAACCAAGCCACATAGAAAGGGAAAAGGCACCCTTTCTATGTGACTCGGCTTATGCTTGTCAGGCCTGTTCGAAGCGCTTCCGCTTTTCTATTTACTCTTCGTCAAATTCGCTTTCCAGCTTTTGGTTTTCGAATTGGATACCAACTACATGGATATTCACTTCATCAGCTTCTAATGCTGTCATGTTAAGAAGTGCTTGACGAATGTTATCTTGAATTTTTTGAGCAACAGTAGGAATTGAAACGCCAAATTGCATTATGCAGTAGACATCAATTTTAATTCCTTCCTCTGCAAGCTCGACTTTCACACCTTTGCCATGGTTTTTCTTTCCTAATCGTTCTACAACACCACTAGCAAAGTTACCTCTCATTTGAGATACGCCTTCAACTTCCGAAGCAGCAATCCCAGCAATGACTTCTATAACTTCAGGAGCGATTTCAACCTTACCCAGCCCTTCGTTTTCTTCAGTCATTTGTAATAAACTTTGATTTTGTGTTTCTGCCATTTTCTTGCACCTCCATCGTAAGTCTATGAATTCAGTACGTCATACTTTTCCAAGAATTTCGTATTAAAATCACCTTGGACAAACGTTTCGTGTTCTAACAATTTCAAATGGAACGGGATTGTTGTATGAATCCCTTCTACAACAAATTCACTTAAAGCTCTCTTCATTCTAGAAATTGCTTCTTCACGTGTTGCACCATAAGTAATGACTTTAGCAATCATGGAATCATAAAAAGGAGGAATCATATATCCTGGATATGCTGCAGAATCCACTCTTACTCCAAGTCCCCCTGGGGGTAAATATAGTTCGATTCTACCTGGTGATGGCATAAAGTTCTTTTCTGGATTCTCGGCATTGATTCTACATTCAATTGACCAGCCGTTAAACTGGACTTCCTCTTGTAAAAGTGAAAGTTTCTCACCTGAAGCAACGCGAATCTGTTCTTTAATTAGATCGACTCCTGTTACTTGTTCTGTTACAGGATGTTCTACTTGAATCCTTGTGTTCATTTCCATGAAATAGAATTTACGATTGTTGTAGTCATATATAAATTCTACCGTTCCAGCGCCCGTATAATCAACTGCTTTTGCCGCTTTTACTGCAGCATCTCCCATTCTCTCCCTAACTTCTTGATCTAGGGCAGGTGAAGGGGTTTCTTCAATTAGCTTTTGAAGTCTTCTCTGAATTGTACAATCTCTTTCACCAAGGTGAATGACATTCCCAAAATTATCGGCCATCACCTGGATTTCAACGTGACGGAAATCTTCAATGAATTTTTCAAGATATACACCTGGATTCCCAAATGCTGTAGCGGCTTCTTGTTGAGTGATATTAATCCCTTTAATCAACTCTTCCTCAGTTTTTGCTACGCGAATCCCTTTCCCGCCACCACCAGCTGTTGCTTTAATAATGACAGGGTAACCAATGCCTTCAGCAATTTTCACTGCATCATTGGAATCTTCCACAATCCCTTGTGAACCAGGAACAATTGGAACCTTAGCTTCTCGCATTGTTTCTCTGGCAACATCTTTTGTTCCCATTTTTGAAATAGCTTCCGGGCTTGGACCAACAAATGTAATGTTACACTCCCGGCATAGCTCAGCAAAATCTGCATTTTCCGCTAAAAAACCGTAGCCTGGATGAATCGCATCACAATCTGTCAGTTTTGCAACTGAAATGATATTCGTAAAATTTAAATAACTGTCTTTGCTTGCTGTAGGTCCAATACAGTAGGCTTCATCTGCTAATTGGACATGTAATGCTTCTTTATCCGCTTCTGAATAAACAGCAACACTCTCAATATCCATATCTCGACATGCACGAATTATTCGTACCGCGATTTCTCCTCTGTTGGCAACAAGTAGCTTCTTTATCATTCGAAAATCGCTCCTTATTAAGGCTTAACTAAAAATAACGGTTGTCCATATTCAACTAATTGACCGTCTTTTACTAAAATCTCAACGATCTCTCCGTTAACTTCTGCTTCAATTTCGTTGAATAGTTTCATCGCTTCTACAATACAGACAACACTTTCGTTGTTCACTTTAGATCCGACTTTAACATAAGCCCCTGCATCTGGTGATGGAGACTGATAGAAAGTCCCAACCATTGGGGATACTATTTTATGTAGATTAGCATTTTCCTCTGGTGTACTAACTTCTGATGTTTCTGTTACTTCCACTGAACGCGTAGTTGGTTCTGGTTGCGGTGCCTGTTGAACAGCTTGTGGTTCTGGCTTAGCCGCTGTATGTATGGAAGCAGTCGGCTGTTCTTCAACGAATGCTACACCTGATTTTTTCTTTAATTTTATCTTAGAACCATCATGTTCATAAGAAAATTCATCAACACTTGATTGATCGACGAGTTTAATAATCTCGCGGATTTCTTGAATCTTTAACATGAATGACACCTCTCTGAGTTATATTAAAATTATGACTAGCTATTAATATCATACGATAAGACCATGTCATATTCAATGACAGAATACTTTTAGTGAAAAAGCGATTTCATAGTCTCTTTTATTGTAGTCTTTTTTCATGAATTTTAAAATAGTAGAAAAGAGTTTTATTAGAATGCAAAAAGAAAATAGTAAAAAGAGAGCCGACACTTTTGTCCGCTCTCATTCACCATCAAATTTATTCAACTGCTTGAAAATTTACAGCTACATGCTTAAGCTGACCGATTTCTGACTTCACTAATTGAATAATTTTATTCGCTGATGCAGCATCATGTTTTTCTGCCTTAACAGTCACTTTCACTTTATCAGCATCTGCCATTACTAATGCATCTTCATAGCCTAATGTTTTAATCATGGTTTCTAATGCTACTTCTGTTGTCGCTAACTCCTGTAATGTTTCCATTTCTTCATAAGCCTTATTTCTTTCTTCTGGAGACAAATCAGTGGAACTAAGCTTAACCTCTAATTGTTCACGTGCTTTGCTTCGCTCATCCTTCACTTCTAGACGCATTGCTTCAAATTCCTCATCTCCAGCGGCTCCAGTAACAATATCCATTTCACTTTCTGACATCGTTTCTTTACCTTCTTCCCCTTTAGCTGCCTCTTCCTGTTTTCCAGTATCCTTTTCTTCCTCAACTGCCGCTGTATCTGTACCTTGCTGTGCCGGAGAAGTAATGTAGTAAACAGATAACACAATCACCAAGCTTAGCATCGTTAACAACCATACCGTTTGTTTTTTCAATAACATTTATTATTTCCCCCTTAATTATTATTTGGGCATAACAGCTACTTTATGTCTTGGAACATCAAGAGCTCTTGTTACTGCCTCAATAATCCACTTTTTTACTTGTATGTTATCAGCACCCTTAGCAACAACTAGGACACCGCTGACTTCTGGTTTTTTCGTTTCTAAAATAATGGGAACTTCCTTTTCCCCTTCCTGAACGATAACAATTTGTTCATCGCTGGACTTATCTTCAATCGTTCTTTCTCCACCTTGAGGATCCGTCTCTTTTGTCAGTTGGTTCTTAGTTGATGAATTTTTTTGATATACTTTTTCCCCTGTTGCTTCAACATTCACAACGACTGTGACATCCCGCACCCCTGCTATCTGTTCAAGTGCGTCCTTTAGCTGATTTTCGTATTGATTTTCAAAATCGGAAATCTTCGGAATTCCCTTTGTACTATTTTTCCCTAAAGTTGGAACATTTTCCTCAGCTTCCTTCGTTTGTAATGACACCGCAGTTGAGTCCCCTTCGTCAACCTTCCAGAGATCACTTATCAGCATAAAGGCTACACCTGCTAATAAGACGATGAGGAAATAATGAAACTTTTTCCCCTTTTTTTCTTTAGGATGAGAGTCTTCACTATCTTTTGAAAGCCATTTCTTCAGCCAATGAATCGGACCTTGGTCGTTTTTCATTTACTCTCAATTCCCCCCTTCAACTTCGATTACTAGTTTGTCGTTTGGAACATTCCATTGCTTCGATAGCAATGATGAAATGTCTTTTACGTCCGGTTCTTTTTGCGTATTTTTTTCTGAGTTAACTTCAATAGGTTGAATAGTAGCAACAGCAGATGGGGAGTTGCTTTCTGATAAAACTACAGCGACTTGTTCAATACTCTCAGGTAAATTCTCAAAATCGGTGGCTTTAATTTTTATATCCACAATTTCTTTATCAAACCTTTCAATCATCTCCTTTTCCACATCTTGTTTCATTTGGACAGCCATCTGTTCTAAAATATATGCACGTTGTGATGCTTGTATTTCTTTTTTCTTCATTTCTATTGAATTTTCTACTGAAGCCGATTCTACTTGACCTTCAAAATGAATAGCACCAATCGCTTTTTCAAAATCGGTGGACAATAACTTAAATAGTGGAGTGAGAATAATAGTGATTAATATTAACCCGGTGACAATCTTAGTATATTTTTGCATACTTGAACTTGGAAGAAGCATATCTATAACGGTTGCTAGTAGAACGAAGATAATAATATTCGTTATCCATTCTGTTAAATAATTCACCTTATTCCCCTCCTAACGAATCATCATGGTAATATTTCCTGCGGCAATAATGATCGTAATACTGAGAAAAAACATGAACGAAACGATTGCCAGTGCAGCAAAAACATAAATGACACTTTTGCTAATCGTGTCTAAACACTGGATGACAGGACCTCCACCGAGTGGTTGGAGTAATGCAGCCGCTAATTTATAAATAAAGGCGATTAATAATATTTTGATTGCTGGAAAAGCAGCTATTAATAATAAAATGATGACACCTGCAATCCCAACCGTATTTTTTAAAAGGACTGAAGCACTTATTACTGTATCTGCTGCATCAGTGAACATCCTTCCAATTACAGGGACGAAATTTCCAGTCACAAATTTTGCTGTTCTAATCGTAATACCATCGGTGGCAGCAGAGGTTGCGCCCTGTACGGAAATGACCCCTAAGAATATCGTCATGAAAGCTCCTAATAAGCCTATGCTCCATGTCCGAAGAAGATTTGCCAGTTGAGTGACCTTATAATGAGTTGATAACGTACTGACGATATTTAACAAGGCCGATAAAAATAATAGAGGAAGAACGACATTTTGAATAAGTAGACCACTTGTATTCATAAGGAAGATGATCATTGGATGGAAGAAAGCTGCCGATAATGCACCACCCGAAGCGGCAATGAGTGCCAACAGTAAAGGAATTAGTGCCAAAATAAAATGGATCATGGTGTCGATGGCTTCTTTTGTATATTCAATTGCGATATGAAAGCTATTTAGAGCAATGATAATTAAGACCATAAAAACAATGGCATAAGCAACCTTACTAACATTGCCATTCTCAAAAGAGTTTTGAAGAGATTGAAGAAACATACTAAAAAGCGTAAGTAATATCAGAGTGCCGAGTAATTTACCATTTGCAATTAATTCATGAAAAGCAAACTTGAATATACCCGTGAACCATGTTTTGAATGAAAACTGCTTGTCCCCTTTTATAAAATCAACTAAGCTTCCTTTTTGGCTTTCAGGAAGATAGCCCCCATATTGATCCGTTATACTCTCCCAAAAGTCTTTAAGCTCAGTAATATTCAACTGATCCATCTGTTGCTCAATGAGCTCTTCCTGAATAGAATTTTGATCAACTTGATTGTCTTGCTTTTCCGAATCACCTTCCGCTTGGACAGTAGTTGTAATGAATGTAAAGAGTAACAGTACCGTGAATAAGGTCTGCATGATTTGCCGCAACTTTTTCACCTCGATTGACAAGACCACTATCCGCCTGGAATCATATTTATGATAGTTTCAATCATGACAGTTAAGATAGGGACTGCCATTGCTAGAATTAATATTTTTCCTGCAAGCTCAACCTTAGCGGCAATTGCCCCTTGTCCTGCATCTTTCGTAATATGCGACGTAAATTCCGCAATGTAGGCAATGCCGATAATTTTTAAGATGGTTTCTAAGTAGACCATGTTTACATGGGCATTTACTGCAAGCTTTTCGATCATGACAATAATCTGATTGATTTGGTCTACTAAAAACAGGAAAATCGAACAGCCAACAAAGACAATCAATAAAAACGCAAAATTTGGTTTCTGCTCCTTAATGATCAGCGCAAGGAAAGTAGAGATAAGTGCAATGCCCGCAATTTGGATGATTTCAATCGCTTATTCCCCCTCTAGCCCTGAAATAAGAAAACTGATTTGATTTTTTGAAACAAATCATCTACGATTGACGCCACCATAAAGAGGATGTAGATGAATCCGAATAATGTGACCCACTGTGCATATTCTTTCTTCCCCACCTGATCTAATATGGTATGGAGAAACGCGACGACAATGCCAACACCAGCAATTTTAAAAATTACATCGACTTCAATGCCCATTTATTCCCCTCCTGATCATTAAAGCAATAAAATGATGAGAAGTAGGCCTGATAAAAACCCTAAACTTTTCGTCATTTTTTCATATCGTTTTTGTCGGTCTTGAGCTTCTTGTTCTTCCCGTTCTAAATGCGTCAAAGCGAGGAGAATTTGCTTTTGCTGTGTGACTCGATCATGTTTACCTAAATTCTCACCAAACTGCTTTAATACCTCATACTCACCAGACTTTAATGCCGTAAGCTTCCAAACCTCATTTAGGCTTTCCTCCCAAGCTTCCTTTACTGTTGTTTCTTTACTAGTAAGCTTGTTTGAAAAGCTTTCAAAAAACCATGCAACAGGCTTTTGAAGCTGCTTGGCTAATTTCCTAGAAGCCTCATGTAGCGGAGTATGTCCGTACATAATTTCTGCCTCTAAGCTCTGTAAAGCTACCTTAAAAATTCGTAGTTGTTTGGTTCGTTCACTCAAATATTTACTTGCTTCAAAACCAGCCCATGATGTTGATAGTAGAATAAACACGGCGCCAATTATTTTTATCATTTAGGTTACACCCACTTTATGAACAAGAGAATTTCCCCATTGATCTTTTATATTAGTGATCGCTCCGGGTGCCTGACCTCTCTTCAATTCTATATATCTTTCAATTGTATGAAGTTCAACAATGTCTTTAATAAATGGCCTTTGTTTAATCTCTTCGAATGAGGAACCATGTGTCGTCATGATTAAAGTGATTCCTGCATTCACCGCCTCCAAAATGGCTTGACCATCTTCTTCTCGTCCAATTTCATCCACCACAATAACATCTGGACTCATGGATCTGATTAGCATCATCATTCCCTCTGCCTTCGGACAAGCATCCAAAATGTCTACCCTGGGACCAAAATGAAGTTGCGGAACGCCATTAACACAGCCCGCTATTTCTGAACGTTCATCTACAATTCCCACCTTTTGCGGCAGAATATTTTCATCAGGAATTCCCGTAGAAATCATTCTGGCAATATCTCTAAGAAGGGTCGTTTTCCCTGTTTGCGGAGAACCAATAATCATGGTGTGTTTCCATTGGTTCTTAAAGAGGTAAGGAAGGAGTTTTTCCGAAATCCCCGGCTTCTCCCTGGCAATTCTTATGTTGAAAGAAGATAGATGACGAATGGCCTTTACCCTTCCAGCTTCGAGAATGACCTTCCCCGCAAGTCCAACTCGATGCCCACCATCGATGGTGATATAACCCCGTTTCAACTCTTCTTCAAGAGTATAAAATGAATGTTGGGCAAGTTTATTGATTAAAAGTTCTGCATCATTATTAGTGACAGTGTATGAAAGAAATTGCGGATTTCCATTTATTGTTACTTCGAGAGGACGATTAATACGAATACGAATTTCTTCTATGTGGTCTTTCAAATCTGTTGGCAAGGCTTGAATTTTTTCTGCAATGTTTAGTGGTATGACAGATAAGACTTCTTCCATAATTCCTCCTCCTTTGTACATGCCTCCCGATACTAAAATGTATTCTATGTAAAGAAGAATATGACAACTATTGAAGTCGTAGAAAAAAAGAAACAAGAACAAAAAGCGCAAGTGCTCCGTTTAGCCCCGATAAGTTAAAGACGAGCAAGGAAAGAAGGGCTGCCTATCCCTTCCTTCCTTGCTTGGGTTTGACTTCCGGGGCTTTAGCGCTGAAGTCGGATTTAGAGGATCATTTTCATGATTATCAACATTTTTGTAGTTTATAATTTCCTATACAACAAAAAAAGACGTATCGATGTACGTCTTTAATAATCTTTAGGGTTATTTTGATAGAAGATGCATCAATAATGCTTTTTGAGCATGCATTCTGTTTTCAGCTTGTGTATAAATAATAGAATTCTCAGACTCTATTAAATCCTCCTCTATTTCAAATCCGGGATGAACAGGCATATCATGCATGATGAATGGCGTGTAGCCTTTTAAATTATCCTTTGTAATAGAGTACGGACTCATTTGGTTGATTCTTGTCTGTTTTTCTTTCTCATACATTGGATCATTAAAGTACTCCATATCCACCCATGTATCTGTATAAATAAAATCAGTGGCAGCAATCGCCTCCTCTAAACTAGATAAGTGTATGATATTCCCACTCTTCTTCGCTTCTTCCATAAGCTCTTTATCCCACGAAGCTTCATTAATCATTGGAGTAACTAATTGTAGTTTTACACCCAGTTTTAATGCGGCAATGATTAAAGAGTTGGTTACATTATTATGAATTCCTGCAAATGTAAGTGTCACCCCTTCAAATTGTTTTTTTATCTCGTAAATTGTCATCATATCAGCCAATGCTTGTGATGGATGATATTTATCGCAGCACCCGTTTATAACTGGAACTGAAGAATACTTGGCAAGTTCCACTATATCGCTGAACTTTTTTAAACGCGCCATCATAATATCGCAGTTTCTTGAAGCATAGCGTGATTCATACTTAATAGGAGAAATCGTAAAATTGCTTTTATCCCAATCTAGCTCTACAGCATATCCGCCTAATTGATGTATCGCAGATTGGTAGGAAAGTGTCGTTCTCGTGGATGTTTTTTGAAACATAAGTAGCAATCCTTTTTTTTCAAGTGCTGAATAATAATCTTGCGGATGTTTCTTTACTTTAATTCCTTCCGTAACAATGTCACCAATTTCATGTTCGCTTAGTTCTTTTAAAGTTAAAATATGTTTGATAACAAGCCCTCCTCTATTTGAATAAATATTCATTTTATATTATATTTATTATAAAACTTACTGCAATATTCGGAGTTAGTCAATGGTTATTTTGTATTTTTTTAAATTTTTATTAACTAAGAAGAATATATATCCATATAAGTAATGATAAAATTTACTTTTTAACATCTTTCTATTTATAAATATGAAATAAAAAACTAAAGTTTTGCATGTATACATTTTTGCAAATGTTTCAGTAGCAAATGAAAATTTCACATACAAAAAAAGATGCTCTATAAATAGAGCACCTCTTCCTGAAAATATTCATATTTGATTAAGCACGGGATACATATGATCCGTCCGTTGTATTAATGACTAAAACGTCTCCCTCATTTACGAAGAAAGGAACGTTAACCGTTAATCCAGTTTCAACAGTTGCTGGTTTCGATCCACCAGACGCAGTGTCGCCTTTAATCCCTGGCTCGGTTTCAGTAACCGTTAATTCTACCGAATTTGGTAATTCAATCCCTAATGTTTCACCATGGTACATCATGATAGAAACTTCCATGTTTTCTTTAAGAAACTTTAGTTCATATTCGATAGCACTCGCAGCTAATTCAATTTGTTCATAGGATTCGTTATCCATGAAAACATGCATATCCCCATTTGCATATAAATATTGCATTTTTCGATTATCGATTTGTGCTTTACCTACTTTTTCTCCGGCACGGAACGTTTTTTCTTGAATTGCACCTGTGCGAAGATTACGAAGTTTAGAACGAACAAACGCTGCACCTTTTCCTGGTTTAACATGTTGGAAATCAATAACTCTCCAAATACCATTGTCTACTTCAATTGTTAATCCTGTACGAAAATCATTTACTGAAATCATGTTTTATTCCTCCTGTAGTTCAAGCCGCTGATTTAAAGTGACAACGACATCATTCCTTCTCTAAGTCAGATACCCTACTTAAAGAATAATAAGATCCTTTGGTGAGATGGTAAGTGTTTCGTTACCATTTTCAGTGATGATCGTATCATCCTCAATACGAACTCCTCCGATTCCTTGGACATAAACACCTGGTTCTACTGTGACTACCATTCCAGGCTTCAATTCAATTTCAGATCGGAAAGATAATCCTGGTCCTTCATGAACTTCTAGACCTATTCCATGTCCTAGTGAGTGACCAAAGTTCTCACCATATCCTTTTTCAGTGATATAATCACGAGCAATGGCATCTGCATCCTTACCAGTCATGCCAGGCTTAATTCCATCCATTGACCGTAACTGAGCTTCCAAAACAACATCATAAATTTCCTTCAGCTTTTCACTTGGTTCCCCTACTGCAACTGTACGAGTCATATCTGAAGCATATCCTTTGTAGTATGCACCATAATCTAGTGTAACAAAATCACCTTTTTCAATCATTTTGTCACTTGCGACACCATGTGGAAGTGCAGAACGATAACCGGATGCAACAATAATATCGAAGGATGATGATGTTGCACCACTTTTTCTCATAAAGAATTCCAATTCATTTGAAACCTCAAGTTCTGTAATTCCAGGCTTGATAAAATCTATGATGTGCTTAAATGCAGCATCCGCAATATCTGCGGCATCCTTTAATATATTAATCTCAGTTGATGTCTTAATCAAGCGTAAATTTTCAATTACTTGTGATACCGGAATAAGTTCTGCTTTCACATGTTTACGATATGATTCAAACGAAGTATACGTTATATAATCTTTTTCAAATCCTAATTTTTTAATACCAAGTTTCGCGACTTGTGATGCTACTTCTTCAGGAATAGGTCCTTTATGCTGAATAATCTCAAAGTCTGCTGCTTGCTCAGTCGCCTGTTCTATGTAACGAAAATCTGTGATAAAAAGGGCTTTATCCTCTGTGATTAGCACAACACCTGATGAACCCGTGAAGTTTGTCATGTATCGACGATTATAAGCACTTGTAATAAGGATGGCATCAATACCTTCTTTTGAAAAAGTTTCTCTAAGATTTGTTAACTTTGTCATTTCGTATCCTCTCCCCTTAAATGATGAACTAATGCTCGTATAGCTAATTCATATCCGTACAACCCTAAGCCTACAATCTGTCCGATGGTTACTCCCGCTGTTACAGAATGATGTCTAAAGGCTTCACGCTGATGAACATTTGAAATATGTATCTCAATGACAGGTAGGCTAACCGAAGAAATGGCATCTCGAATCGCATAGCTATAATGAGTGAAAGCTCCTGGATTTAGAATGATTCCTTTCAGATCTTTGTCTTCTGCTTCATGAATGCGATCAATAATCTCTCCTTCATGATTAGATTGAAAACACTCAAGAACATATCCTTCTTCTTTCGAAAGAATTTTTAAGCGATCTTCTAGGTCAGTTAGTGTCGTATCCCCATATATTTCAGGCTCTCTTTTCCCTAATCGATTTAAATTAGGGCCGTTCATAAGTAATAATTTATTCATGGTTGCTCCCCTAAAAAAAATAGAATGTTCACCAAGAACATTCTAACATAAATAAATTAACAAAAACTACTTAATAGTCTAAAAATTAGGTTAGGATGACCTAGTTTCTTGCTTTTCTGATTGATGACGAAGCTCATTTTCTTCATAAGAGATCGAATAACCAATGAAAACTCCATACAAAATATAAAGACAAATCGTCGTAATAATTGTATTATAATCTAATTCAGTAACTGGTTTCATACTTGAAAATAACGGGTGTAAAACGAGGAAAACTACCAGAAAGAGGGCAATACCATAAGCAGCTCCTGCCCAGACTGACTTTATTTTCTTTAAAATGCCATAATACACTAATGCAACACCTATTGATACAATGCCATAGGCAAAAATCGAAATCACAATTCCTAGCCAAGTATCCTTCCATTGGCCAATTGCCCATGGTTCAAGAATAATATTTGGTTCAATCTGCGTGAATGAGAACATGTAACAAATATAAGCGATACTACTCCAAAGAAGACCACCTATGAATCCCGTAATAACGACCATTGTGATAAATGACATCGGTTTCTCAGATTTATTTTGTTCTAATTTAGGGTCTTGTGCTTTTTCAGGTTGATCAGACATAATACTACACCTCCATTTGGTAGTATGTCCAAATGGTTGAAAGTCTTTCATGTTTTATTAAAGAGAACAGAAATCTCCATTATATTGGAGGCTTTTCTAGTATAGAGCGCGAACTTTTAGTAAAATAGAAGGTAATTATAAATTTACTATAGGTTGGTGTACACATGGAAAAAAATCAGAAACCCGCATATGGGGGACAAGCTGTTGTTGAAGGTGTAATGTTTGGTGGAAAACATCATACAATAACAGCAATAAGAAGAACCGATGAAAGTATTGAATATTTTCATTTACCAAGAAAATCTAAACCAATACTACAAAAGTTAAAGAAAATACCTTTTTTAAGAGGAATTGTCGCGATTGTCGAAGCAAGTGCAAATGGTTCAAAGCATCTAAACTTTTCATCTGAAAGGTATGAAGTAGCTCCTGAGGATGATGAAAAAATAAAAGACCAGGAAGTTTCTAAATTATCCATGATCCTTGGAGTCGCTGCTATAGGGGTCTTGTCCTTTTTGTTCGGAAAATTCATCTTCACATTAGTCCCTGTTTTTCTAGCTGAATTGACTCGCCCAGTTTTTTCAGGTGATTTTGCTCAAATCATGATCGAGGGCCTCTTTAAGCTTATCTTATTATTAGTATATATCTACTTCATTTCACTTACCCCATTAATTAAAAGGGTTTTCCAATATCACGGTGCAGAACATAAAGTGATTAATACGTATGAGAATAATTTAGAATTAACCGTTGAAAATGTTCAGGCGCAGTCGAGATTGCATTACCGTTGCGGAAGCAGCTTTATCTTGTTTACAGTTATTGTAGGAGTCTTCGTTTATATGCTAGTCCCGACAGAACCACTTTATGTTCGCGTTTTAAATCGAATAGCATTAATTCCTGTCGTATTAGGAATTTCATTTGAAGTTTTACAGCTAACCAATAAATTACGGGATGTCCCAGTATTAAAAGTATTAGGCTATCCAGGACTTTGGTTACAGCTTTTGACTACTAAAGAACCTAAAAATGATCAGGTGGAAGTGGCCATCGCTTCCTTTAATGAACTATTAAAAATGGAAAAAGATACAGAATCGCGATTAAAAACAGAGGAAATTGTCTAAATTATATGTAAGGCGAATTTTCCCACTTGAACGGAGAAGGTGGGATATCTATTCCTATACGGTATAAGCTGAAAATTGGTTCTTAAGGAGGGGGCTTTCTTGAAGGCACGCTATTTGCTGGCAGTAATCCTAATATCTTTAGCCACAATAGGTTTAGTCTCATTTTTAATAAAAGATCCACTCGCTCTTTTAAGGAGTATATTTATTTATGCAGCTGTAGCTGGAATCATCTATTTCATCTATCGCAAATGGTTTAGTTCAAAACCAAAAAACAAAGAGCAACGAGCTTTTGTAAAAGCAGCAAAAATGTCTAAAAAACGGATTAAGAAAAAAAATCCTACTGTAAGTGCTTCAGGGCAAAAACCAAAAAAGAAATCGATAAGAAAAAAATCGAAAGCACAATTAACCGTCATTGAAGGCAAAAAGAACAAAAAAAACAAAAGAGCTTCATTATAAAAAAGCGGGTGGTGCTGGCACCACCCGCTTTTTATCGAGTTTTAGTAGGACCACGTTTTGATAAATTCATCCGCTAGACTGTGACCATATTGGATTAGAGCTTCCTTCTTTTCTTCTGTTATAGAAAACTCTGTTGAAAAGACCCCTTCTGTCGGTATGAAAATCACATTTTTTTCATGCTTTCTTGAAATATAACGGGAATCATGGGCATCCTTCATAGTATGAAACAGCGCCTCGAAAAGGTTAATGGCATTATCAATTTTCTTCTTTGGTCTTTCTTCTATATTCGGACTTAGCTTGATCCCAACGACTGGTCGTAATTTTTTTATATTATCATTCTCAAAAAGCCACATCGGAAAATTACTAAGCACCCCACCATCGACGATTTTACTTACACCTTCTAAACTTCTTAGTTTTACTGGTTCAAAAAAATATGGCATACTAGCGCTCATTCGAATCGCTCTTGCTACAGGGAACGTTTCTTTTGCAATTCCGTATTTTTCGAGATCATCTGGCAAGACTAATAATCTTCCATTTGATAAATCTGAAGCGATGACCCTAAGTGAATGTGGTGGCAAATCAGCGAATGTATATACCCCTTTTGCTTTTAATTTGGATTCAACCCATTTTTCAAGAACAGCACCTTTGTATAACCCTAAACTCCAATATACTTTCAACCATCTTAGGAAAGGAATACTAAAAATAAATGAATTCTTATCTAATAAATCCGAAAGGTCTACTTTACCCATAGCATTTATTAGTTCTTCACTTTTATAGCCTGACGCAATAAATGCTGCTACTACTGCGCCTGCACTTGTTCCTGCCACTCTCTTAAATACAAATCCTTTTTCTTCTAATGCCTTATACGCACCTAAAAGCGCAAGTCCTTTAATACCCCCACCTGAAAAAACTCCATCGATGTCCATGGATGAGCTCCTTTATTGTGGATTCCCCCTTATACATCTTTAATCTCCACAAGAGCAAAATAGAATAAAAAAATGGAAGAGAACAATGTCTCTTCCATAGATTTCATTTGATTATAAACCACATTTCAGTTGAGCACCGCAATTAGTACAAGTGTTACAGCCACCCATATCTTTTACAGTACCTTTTCGGCATACAGGGCAGGTATTTCCAACTTCAGACCCGATAGTTACGTCTGTAGAGCGGACATCCTGAATCGTATCTAATAATACTACTGGTTTCTTGTCTGCTTGGATTTCTGTGCTCTCTTCCTCTTCATCAAAGCTGTTTTCTTCCGCTTTTAATGTCAAGACTTGTGAATCACGACTTCCATCAACGTAAACCGTCCCACCTTTTGCTCCACCTTTATACAGTCGTTCATACACTTTCTCAACTTGTTCAACTGTATAGCCACGTGGTGCATTAACCGTTTTAGAGATAGAACTGTCAATCCAGTTCTGGATAACACATTGAACGTCTGCATGTGCCTGTGGAGCAAGGCTCATTGATGAAATAAACCATTCTGGTAACTGATCAGAATCAGCTTCTGGATGTTTATCTAAATACTCTTGTACAATATCTGCTTTTACTTCAATAAATTTCCCTAGACGCCCACTTCTGTAATAGGTGAATGAGAAATATGGCTCAAGCCCAGTGGAAACGCCGACCATTGTTCCGGTAGATCCTGTAGGAGCAACCGTTAATAGATGAGAATTACGAATTCCATTCTCTAAGATTGACTCTCTTACCTCTTCCGGCATTTTTTTCATGTATCCCGTCTCGATAAATGCTTTTCGTAAACGATTCGTTTCTTCAACTGTTTCACCAGTAAGGAATGGAAAGCTTCCTTTTTCTTTTGAAAGTTCTACCGAAGCACGATAAGCAGTCGTTGCGATGACTTCAAACACTTCATCGACTAGCTTATTCCCTTCCGCTGTTCCGTATTCTTTTTCACAATAGATGAGTAAATCGGCAAGACCCATAACGCCTAGTCCAACGCGTCTCTCCCCTAATGCTTGCTTTTTGTTATCCTCTAAGAAATACGGTGTAGCATCAATGACGTTATCCTGCATACGGACTCCGACTTCAACGGTACGCTTTAGCTTTTCAAAATCAACCGTTTTTGTTTCTTTATCAGCAAATTGAGCTAAGTTAACAGCTGCCAAATTACAAACAGAATATGGTGCTAGTGGTTGTTCTCCACATGGGTTTGTTGCTACAACCTTTTGTCCGTATGCTTTAGCATTCGTCATATCATTCGCATTATCGATAAAGAAAATCCCTGGTTCTGCTGAGTACGTTGCACAAATATTGATCAGGTTCCAAAGCTCTTTTGCTCGCATTTTACGGTATGTGCGAACTTTGTAGCCTTTTTTCTCCCATTCGCGAACGTCACCAACATTATGCCATTCTTCATTGTAATCGTTCATTTGCTCTTCGTTATAGCTCTCTACATCTGGGAATCGAAGTTCATAGTCAGTATCGTTTTCAACAGCTTCCATAAAGTCACTTGTTAAGCAGACTGAAATATTGGCACCTGTTAAAAACTCTGAATTATGAACGGTATATGTTCCACCAGTTAAAAGCTTCTCTTCTGCGTGTTTGATAATCTTATCATCAAATCCGCCAAGTCCTGGAATTTGTTTGTAATTAATAATCCCTTGATACATTGCTTCTTCTTGCTCTGTCAGTGGAGTGAATTTCAACTTGTCTTGTGCTGCCTTTTTAATCTGTTCATCTTCTGTATTTTCTAGTAAGTAACGTAAAATACGAGGGTTTTGCATCTTAGAAATAATAAATTCAATAATATCAGGGTGCCAATCTGAGAGCATAATCATTTGTGCACCTCTGCGACTTCCTCCTTGCTCAACCAGATGAGTGAGCTTCGCAATATCATCTAACCATGAAACGGAGCCAGATGATTTACCATTAACGCCTTTTGCCAATGTATTACGAGGTCTCAGTGTAGATCCATTAGTACCAACACCGCCACCACGACTCATGATTTCCATGACTTGTTTGCGGTGTTCGGAAATCCCTTCACGTGAATCCTGAACAAAGGGCATTACGTAACAGTTAAAATACGTAACGTCTGTCCCAGCACCCGCTCCGTAAAGCACGCGACCGGCAGGTACAAAATTTAAATTCACCAATTCATGATAGAACTTTTCGAACCATTCTTTTTGCTTCTCTTTTGTTTCTTCTACTTGGGAAAGACCAGTTGCATTTCTAGCTGCAATTTGCTCGTAATAGACCTCTAGTGGTTTTTCAATTACATCAAGTGGTCTAGAAACGACTCCTCTTTCAACTTCTTCTGGCCGATCGATAGCACTACGATACTCATCTTCAATCCAAACGTTCGCTTTCTTGTTTTCCCAATCAATGCTTTCAATGAATCCTAAACCTCTTGCTGGAAATTTCGGATCCTCCTTGATCGTCAATACAACAAAGTCACCTTCTGTTAAGGTCATCTTTTCCGTATCTTTAAACGAATAACGATCAATCATAACGAGGCGTGATACACCTTTGTGAGTGATATTAAAACTTGAGGATATAGGATGCACTTGAGGAAATAGTCCAATGTCCTTGTTTAATCTTTCGTGGTTAATATTCCATTTTGGTTTCGACGCAACAGCCATAAACACAACTCCTTCAAACTATTAACATACATTGATTTTACTCTCTTTGATGTTTATATCATCCATAACGTTATCATAGTGATCTTTGGAATGCAATAAATATACACTATATATAGTGTATAAATTTATCGACAATACACCATATATTGTGTTTCAGTCAGATAAACACAAATTTGTCAAACGTTAAATCATTTAAAAATGGTAGAATGGACAAGGATTCACAAGATTTTAATATAAAAATTTGCTTAGAACACTTTTTTTCAAGCTTGATTAAAATAGGCTATCTCTCAAACCCTAGTAAAAAAGGAAAAAAGCGATAAGCCATCGCTTTTTAATAAAAAAATATTTTTTATCTTTTAAAATTCCATTCCTTATTTTCGTAACGTTCCTTTGCTAACTTTTCTACATATTGTGTTTCTTCCTCTGACAACACATATGGTTCTAACTCAATATTTAACCCTGTCTCAAAACCTTTTTTAAATGCCTCTTTTGCCATTTCAAGTGTAATCCTATTCTTACTAATTTCATTAATGGCAACGGCTTTACTTTTAAATGCTCGTTGCATTCTTTCTTTTACTCGCTCATTTGGGTACTTGAATAAGCTAAATAATTTATCTTCATCGAGGTCAAGTAGAATCGAACCATGTTGCAAGATTACGCCTTTTTGACGAGTTTGTGCGCTCCCTGCTACTTTCCTGCCTTCGACCACTAATTCATACCAACTTGGAGCATCAAAACAAACCGCTGAACGAGGATTCTTCAAGCTATTACGTTCCTCTTCTGTTCTAGGTACTGCAAAATAAGCTTCTAACCCTAATCCTTGAAACCCTTTTAAGATACCTTCTGAAATAACTCTGTAAGCTTCTGTCACAGTCTTTGGCATCTCTGGATGTTCTTCTGTAACGATTACACTATATGTAAGCTCGTGTTCATGGAGAACTCCTCTTCCACCTGTAGGTCTCCTCACAAATCCTAAACAATGTTCCTCGACCTTCGCTAAATCAATTTCTTTTTCAACCTTTTGAAAATATCCGATCGATAATGTCGCTGGATTCCAGCCATAAAATCGAATCGTAGGAGGAATTCTCCCATCACTATGCCAATCTAGTAATGCCTCGTCTAATGCCATATTATAAGATGGTGAACAATTTCCCGAATCAATAAAACGCCATTTTTCCTTAGTCATGCAGCATACCCTCTTTAAATAAGAATCGTTTACAGTCTATCAAATACTACTTCAAAAACAAAGAAAAAGGAATTACCAAATCGTCAAGAATTTTTCTTTTGATTAATATGGACATCATGAATATAATAGTAGTTAGGGTATTAGTAGAAAGGGGAAAGAAAGTTGGAAAGTTTGTATATTTTATTAATTATTCTTGGTGGAATCATCGCTTATTCTATCATTACGTTTATTTACCAAAAGAGAATTGTTAAAACTTTAACAGAGGATGATTTCCGTGCAGGCTATCGAAAAGCACAGCTAATAGATGTCCGTGAACCAAATGAATTTGACGCAGGACACATTTTAGGAGCTCGCAACATCCCACTTTCTCAAATGAAAATGAGAATGAAAGAGATTCGCCCAGACCAACAGGTCTACCTATACTGTCAGAGTGGACTGAGAAGCGGCCGTGCTGCCCAAGCTCTCCACCGTAAAGGTTACCGCAATATATATCACCTAAAAGGCGGTTTCAAGAAGTGGACAGGTAAAATTAAAGCAAAGAAATAAAGCTCTCATTATTGAGGGCTTTTTTAAAACAAAATAAAATGGCAAAAACATCGAAAATTCATTCTAAGAGCAGAAATTAGTGAACATAATCTATACTTTCTGCTCGAGTGTTTCTTGTTTTGTAAGCTGATGAACTAAAACGATGTGGATTCAATGAAAATCTTTTAGTTAATGATTGGTTTATAGCATTTAAAAAAGTTTGTTTTCAACTTTGATAGGTTCTTTCTCAACATTTACACGTATAGTCCCAACTTTAACTCCTTTATCGATTTTTCTACAAAATAAGAGACATCTCTCTTTTTCATCTCAACTTTTCTTAACATACATCTAATACCACTTCCGCATAAAAAGAAAAAGAGCTGATCCACAAGGACCAGCTCATCTTCTCAACATTAAATTTCTTTTTTATAACTCAAAATCGGCTTTCTTGCTGCAGTTGTTTCATCCATACGACTCACAATTGTAGTATGTGGTGCTTCTTGAACAACTTCAGGCGTTTCTTCAGCTTCTTTCGCAATTTGAATCATGGCATCGATAAATGCATCTAGGGTTTCTTTAGATTCTGTTTCGGTTGGCTCAATCATCATACATTCTTCCACATTTAACGGGAAGTAGATTGTTGGTGGGTGGTAACCGAAATCAAGCAGTCTTTTCGCGATATCTAACGTTCTTACACCTAACTTCTTTTGACGCTTTCCACTAATGACAAATTCATGTTTACAATGGCGATCATATGGAAGATCGAAATGAGGTGCCAGTCTTCTCATCATGTAATTTGCATTGATTACCGCATTTTCCGTTACCGCTTTTAAGCCATCAGGACCCATTGAGCGAATATAGGTATAGGCACGTACATTTATTCCGAAATTCCCGTAATAAGGTTTAACGCGACCAATTGATTGCGGACGGTCATAATCAAATGTATATTTGTCATCTTTTTTCACTAGCAACGGTTTTGGTAAATACTGAATCAAATCGGCTTTAACCCCTACAGGACCACTTCCTGGACCACCACCACCGTGAGGACCAGTAAATGTTTTATGAAGATTTAAATGGACAACATCAAATCCCATATCTCCTGGACGTGCTTTTGAAAGAACCGCATTTAAATTGGCTCCATCATAATAAAGCTTCCCGCCAGCACTATGAATGATTTCAGCCATTTCAAGGATGTTCTCTTCAAAAAGCCCAAGTGTGTTAGGGTTTGTTAACATTAATGCAGCTGTATCATCACCAACAACACGTTTTAAATCGTCTAAATCAACTAATCCATTTTCATCGGATTTAACCGTGATCGTTTCAAAACCAGCTACTGTTGCTGATGCAGGATTCGTTCCATGGGCAGAATCAGGTACAATAACCTTCGTACGTTTTGTATCTCCATTTGCTTCATGATAGGCACGAATCATCATTAAACCTGTCCACTCGCCATGTGCACCTGCAGCTGGTTGAAGAGTAACTTCATCCATTCCCGTAATTTCTTTCAGATGTTCCTGCAGATCAAACAAAAGTTCAAGTGCTCCTTGGGCTCCTTCTTCCTCTTGAAGTGGATGTAAATGAGCAAATCCGTTATAACGTGCAACATTCTCATTAATTTTAGGATTATATTTCATCGTACATGATCCAAGTGGGTAGAAGCCTGAATCAATACCATGATTTTTCTTTGAAAGTGCTGTATAGTGTCTCATAATGTCTAGTTCAGACAATTCCGGTAATTCCGGTTCAGTATCTCTTATATAATCAGATGGAATTAATTCTGATAGCTCAACTTCTGGTATGTCCAGCTCTGGTAAGCTATAGCCTACACGGCCTTCTTTAGTTAGTTCAAAAATGAGAGGCTGATCTTGTTTAAGCATGATGATCCCCCAATTCTTTTACAAAAGTATCGATTTCTTCTTTTGATCGTAGTTCAGTTACTGCTACAAGCATATGCTGTTCAAGTTCAGAATCAACAAGTCCTAAGTCATATCCACCAATAATGCCCTTTTCAAGAAGATTGAGGTTCACTTCTTTTACAGGCGATGATAATTTAACGACAAATTCATTAAATGAAGGACCTTCAAATGCAATCGTAAATCCATGATCTTTAAAAACAGATTTCGCATAATGTGCTTTTTGTAGGTTTTGAAGTGCCATTTCTTTGATTCCTTTTTTTCCAAGTGCTGTCATGGCAACAGAAGATGCAAGTGCGTTCAATGCTTGGTTAGAGCAAATATTAGATGTTGCTTTGTCACGACGAATATGTTGTTCACGTGCCTGTAATGTCAGTACAAATCCTCTTTTTCCATTTTCATCTGTTGTTTGACCAACTAAGCGGCCAGGTACTTTTCTCATAAGTTTTTTCGTAACAGCAAAGTAACCACAGTGCGGTCCTCCATAAGCTGTTGGAATACCTAGTGTTTGTGCATCCCCGATCACAATGTCTGCACCGAATTGACCTGGTGGTGTTAAGGCACCTAAGCTTAAAGGATTAGATGATACTACGAACATTGCTTTCTGTTCATGAATAATGCTTTCTAATTCTTTTAAGTTCTCAATTCCCCCGAAGAAATTCGGATATTGAACAACAACAGCACCAATATCATCAGAAATCATTGATTGTAACGCATCTAGATCCGTAACACCATTACGATGTGGAATTTCTTCCACTTCAATGTATTGACCCTTCGCGTAAGATTTTAATACTGCTTTTGATTCTGGGTGAACAGTACTTGAAACCAATACTTTTTTACGACGGGTATGCCCTGCACTTAGCATGGCAGCTTCCGCTAAAGCTGTTCCACCATCATACATGGAAGAGTTGGCAACATCCATTCCTGTTAGTTCACAAATCATTGTCTGAAATTCAAAAATGGCTTGCAGCTCACCTTGTGAAATTTCAGGTTGATAAGGAGTGTACGCTGTATAGAATTCAGAACGAGAAATAACGTGATCCACGATGGTCGGAATATAATGGTCATATACACCCGCACCTAGAAAGGATACATTTTGTTTTAGATCCGCATTCTTACTTGCCATAGCCCAAAGCTCTCTCATTAAAGAAGTTTCAGGTTTAGCTTTTTTGATGTTATATTCTCCTTTGAATCTAACTTTCTCAGGAATGTCCTCAAATAATTCTGCCACGTCTTGAACACCAATGACTTTTAACATCTCTTGTTGATCGCTCTCGGTCATCGGTAAGTAACGATGCTTCATCGCCAATGTCCCCCTTAGTTTTTTGGTCTCTTATAAAATGGTGTCGCAACAACTTTCGCAAGAAGTTTTTTTCCACGAATTTCCACAAAAAGTTCAGTATCTAATGCACTGAATGATTGATCTACAAGAGCTAGACCGATATTCTTTTTGAGTGTTGGAGATTGTGTTCCTGTTGTGACTTCTCCAATTTGATTCTCACCGGAAAACACTTTATACCCGTGTCGAGGAATGCCGCGCTCAAGCATTTCGATGCCAACAAGTTTGCGCGGAGCCCCTTCTTTTTTATGCTTTAATAACACTTCTTTTCCAATGAAATCAGCTTCTTTATCAACTTTAACGGCAAAACCGATACCTGCTTCAATCGGAGTGATATCTGCTGTAAGTTCTTGTCCGTATAAGGCAAGATTTGCTTCAAAACGTAGCGTGTCACGAGCCCCTAATCCACAAGGGAGAACTCCATCCTCTTTACCCGCCTCTAAAATCGCATGCCAATGTGTTACAGCATCATCACTTGGACAATAGATTTCAAAGCCATCCTCTCCTGTGTAACCTGTACGGGAAACAAGTGCTTTTTTTCCGTTTAGCTCTAATTCAAATTGAAATTTAAAAAATCCGATATCACTTAAAGGAGTCTCAGTTAATTTCTGCAAGGTTTTCTCAGCAAGAGGCCCTTGTATCGCTAATTGTGCCATATGTTCAGAAAGATTCTTGAGTTCTACCTCTCCTTCTACATGCTTCTGTAACCAATCATAGTCTTTTTCAATATTTGAAGCGTTTATCACAAGCAAATAATGATGATCTTCGACTTTATAAATCAAGAGATCATCTACTGTGCCTCCATTTTCATAGCACATCGCTGTATATTGTGCCCCTCCATCTTTTAGACGAGAAACATCATTGGTCATCATTTTTTGTAAGTAAGAAAGTGCATCTTTCCCCTTTACCTCAACTTCTCCCATATGAGAGACATCGAAAAGACCTGCTCTAGTACGAACAGCCTCATGCTCTTCTTTAATACTAGAGAATTGAACTGGTAGATCCCAACCACCAAAATCAATTGTTTTACCGCCATATTCTTTATAAACGGTGAACAGTGGAGTACGTTTTAATTTTGTCACAGAATTTCCCCCTTCATCTTATTGAGTACATCTAATGAGGTCCTTGTATGAAGTAATTTCAAAGCATAGGAAGTTTTGAAATTCAAGAGGACTTCTCCCTTTTTACATAAAAAGGACAGAGAAATCCCATAAATTTTATGAGACTTCTCTGTCCTTTCACCTGAAAGTTTACCACAATGGGCTTTCCTCTTTGGTGGTTTCACGAAGGAAACACTCTCCAGAGTTGCGTCAAACAAGAGTCTTTTTGCCTGAGAGATTCACAAATTCATTGTTTGCTCCTTCGGCGCTGTAAAAAACAGTCTCTCCCCTTGCTATCATTCGCCAATATTCATTGTAAAAATTGGTCATACTAGAAATATACACAAGGATTACTCAATAGAATGCTCTAACCATTAGAATGTTCGGATTTTCGAAAATTTACAAACTTAAAAATCTACTTACATCCTATCATTAATCACTAATATTCGGCAATCATTTTTATGGATTTTAAAGGAGTTGTTTTTTGGTATGAATGTTGATATTCATTTTAATGAAGAGTGGGGAGAGGAATTTTCCTCGCTTATTGAAAAAGACGGTCCATGGGGAGAGTGGGAACTTTACAAGCTCGCCATTGAAGTGGAGAGAAATACGGTTATTCCGAACTTTGAAGGCCTACAAGCACCAAAACATTTGGCAAATGTCACTCCATTACCCCATCAGTTAGAAGTAGCTAGGCAAGTTGTTGAGTCAATGAATGGTAAAGCGATTCTGGCAGATGAAGTAGGGTTAGGAAAGACTATAGAGGCTGGACTAATTCTAAAAGAATACATGATTAGAGGTCTCGTAAAAAAAGTGTTAATTCTTGTTCCTGCCTCGTTAGTTTCTCAATGGGCATATGAACTTAATTCAAAATTCTATATCCCGGCAGTTCAACAACGTAAAAGCTATGTATGGGATCAATGCGATATAGTGGTGTCATCTATCGACACCGCTAAAAGAAGTCCACATCGTGAAAAGGTTTATGAACAAAACTACGACCTAGTAATCATAGATGAAGCTCATAAACTTAAAAACCACAAAACAAAAAATTATGAGTTTGTTCAAAATTTAAAAAAGAAATTCTGTCTACTTTTAACAGCAACACCGATTCAAAATCGTATTGAGGAAATCTTTCACCTTGTTTCATTATTAAAACCAGGTCATCTTGGGAGTGAATCCGGTTTTGCTGAAAAGTACAAAAAAGGTAATCGCTCTGTACAGGAGGATCAACATCTACGAGAGTTAGTGAATAAAGTGATGATTCGAAACAGAAGAAGTGATACTGGAATTGAATGGACAAAAAGACATGTAAAAACAGTCCTTATTGAATTCTCCCAAGCCGAACGAGAGTTATATGATAGTATTCAACTTTTCAAAGGGAACGAACAGTTTGCTACAAGTTCATTCTCCCTGCTAACCCTTCAAAGAGAAGCATGTAGCAGTCGTGAAGCCGTTTATTTCACATTGAAGAACATGCTTGAAAAGCATGAACAACCAAGTATCCTGTTACAAAATACGATTGGGACACTTATGAAAAAGGTAGAAGCCGTGCAGATGAATTCAAAAGCCCAAAAAGCATTAGAGTTGATCCAAAAAATTAATAATAAGGTAATTATTTTTACTGAGTATCGAGCGACACAGTTATATCTTCAATGGTTTTTAAAGCAACATGGGATAACATCTGTTCCTTTTCGAGGAGGCTTTAAAAGAGGAAAGAAAGATTGGATGAAAGAATTGTTTAAAAACCACGCTCAAGTTCTTATTGCGACAGAGGCTGGTGGTGAAGGAATCAACCTTCAGTTTTGCCAGCATATCATCAATTTTGATTTACCATGGAATCCGATGCGGCTTGAACAGCGAATCGGACGTGTTCATCGACTTGGTCAAACAGAGGATGTTCATATTTACAATTTTGCTACGAAAAATACAGTAGAAGAACATATCTTGAAACTTCTCTATGAAAAGATAAATTTATTTGAACGGGTAATTGGAGAACTAGATGAGATTTTAACAAAATTAGATTTCGGAAGTTTTGAAGATCATGTGAAAGATGTATTTGAGAATTCACGATCTGAAGGAGAGATGAAGATAAAAATGGAGAACCTCTCCGCTATGATTCAATTTGCGGAAGATATGAAGGAGGAAAAAGCCAATGCAGCAAAGCGAAATACATCAATTTCTTGAACGGTATTTCTATGCCAATCAGTGTGAGGTTGTTGGCGGTGGGTCTGGATATATGACGGTTCAGCTTTCAATTGATCTTGATAAAGAACTTATGAACCGTCCATTTTACTGGCACTATTTAGAGAAAACTGGTGGAGTTCCAAATCCGATGAAGCTAAACCTTGTGACGAATCCTGATAGTGCTCCAGATGAATTTAAAGGGGAAGTCATACATTTCGGCTCTCCTAGGCTACATCAAATCTTTCAATCAACTAAGAAGCTCGCCTCCTTTATTAGGCTATATGAAGAACAGAGTTTAATTTCGGGTCAACAAATTCCGCTTCATCCATGGTTAGGGTTGAATATCAAAATTTCATATCAATGTGATTTAAAGAAAGATACATTACGATCTATCGGTTTAAATCTTATTAATGGAAGAATGATTGAGTCCTTCCATGATGTGCTTATTAACAAAAATTTAACACCAAAAATCCCTGATTACTGCTTCACACTAACGCCTATTATCAAACCCAAAAGTGGGATTTCCCGAATACGAACTTATTTAGAAACTGAACTCCAACAGGAAAGTGATGATTGGGCATTATCAGCAAGAGAAAGATGGAGAGAAGATTTAAAACTATTAGATCATTTCTATAGTGATAGTGAGGAAACTCCAGAAGCCTATGAGATTGAGAAGGAGGCATTGAAAGAACAATACGAGCCAAAGATTACGATTGAAATACTAAACGGAGGTCTTTTTTACCTATCCAAATATTCCCAATAACGTAGATGGTAAATGAAACGGTATAGAAAAAGTAAAAAAACTAGACAAAAAAGAGCCGACCTACATTGGTCAGCTCTTTTTCCGTTTAAATAAAAGCATTAGCGCATACGGTACAATTCCAAACCATCTAAATAACATTGGTGGCTTTTGATCTTTTTTTTCTTGCCGAATCGTTTTTCTCTCTTGAGGAGATCTTTCAAAGTGTTGAACGACTGTTTGAGTCATGAACTTAACATACTCATTAATCGACATTACGTTACGTCACCGCCCTATTAATACTTACTATTTATTGTGGTCGGTTTCTTCGGTTTTTAAACTTTGAACAATCTCATCAACGGTCTCCTGAATCGAATGGTGTGTCGTGTTAATGACATAATGAGCAGTACTTCTATAAGTGGGTAATCTTGATAAATATAAATCATGAATTTCCTGCGTCGTTTTATTTACTAATAATGGCCTTGTCGAATCATCTTGTAGTCTTTTCATCATTACCTCGAACTCACATTGCAAAAAGACGACTATACCATTTCTTTTTATTTTTTCCCGACTTTCTTCATATGTCACCATTCCACCACCTGTTGTGATAACAACATTTTCTGATGGTAATTCATTCAGAATTTCCGCTTCTCTTTCCCGAAACGCCTTTTCTCCATACTTTCCGAAATATGACTTAATATCCTTCCCGATTTTCTCTTCAATTAATTGATCCGTATCAACAACCTTAAAATGAAGCTTTTTTGCTAATTCACTTCCAACTGTTGTTTTTCCAACACCCATAAATCCAATTAGAAAAATCCTTGTCATCGAATCCCTACTTCCACGATACTATTTCTTGATTAGTCCTATTATACACAACCTCAATGGGGGTGAAGTTTTTTTTATCTTTTTTCAATGAGATTGAAAGGGCAACTTTCTCTTTATCTAGATTCATTTGCTCATATTGTACTTTTGTATCATTTAACACCATGGTTCCTTTAGGTTTAAAGTCCTCTGTTATAATTCTTTTCACTGCTAATAATTCGATGGCTTCTCGCTCATAACGAGTTTTCACTTCTTCCAGGTACCTGTATTTCACCATAAAAATTTCCGTGGAATGAATGGAGACAAATAAAAAGATTATAAATAATAGTATTGTATACGGAAGCATAAATCCCCTACTGCCCGTTGCCACCCTCTCCTCCCATTGATGAATAAGTATAGAATGTACTAGAGAGAATTTGATTGTCCGTAAACGTAACGGTTACTTGTACACCGTTTCCTAATGGCGAAATATTTACATTCCTCACATCCTGCAGCACAATTTCATGTCCTTTACGATCGATACGCCTTCTTAAACTATGTCCATATTTTTCATACATGACCTCTTTATTTTCTTTAATAAAGGAAATAGATTCCGTCCCATACTCAATTTCTTTAGAACCTTTAAATTCATTTCTAAATTGAAAAGTAAAGAGGTTCCATTCATAGCTTTTTGTCGGCACCAAATGTTCATCTATTGTTTCTAATCCTTTTATTAAGACTGGTACACAAAAAGAAATCATCATAAAGACAGATAAAACAAATATGGTTTCTATTAGTGTAAATCCATTATGATTATTAAACTGGCTTTTCTTCAATACATTTCTTTTCCACTTGATCTTTGTTTGAATAATAGATAACACATATTTTTCTACCATGTGAATTCCTTGACCACATAACCGTATATGATTCTTCATCTTCAATATATTCACCTTCTCCCCATTGACCTTGAAAAGTGGAATACTCCAACTTTTCAACAAGTGCTTTATAGGAAGCAACCTCCTGCTCCTTAGAACGTATCCCATTCTGTAATTGAATAAGCATGGGAAATAAAGTGACTGCGATAATCACTACACACCAAAAAGCTACTAAACTTTCAACTGCTGTAAAACCTTTTTCACTCATAAACATAAAATCTACCCTGTCCAATATGAAATCTTAGTTTTATCACATCTCCATGAACAATGAAATAGATATCACCAAAGCGATCCGTATTACCATTAGGATTGATAATCACTCTGAATAAATGTTCATTTTGAATTTGTGTCACATACTCAGGTAATTTTCTATAAAACAAAAGCTCTCCCCTTATGCTAATTCCCCGGTAATAGCCATTACCGTTTCCAAACTCTAGAATTGAAGTTTGTTGTTGATTTATCGCAAAGCTTTGTAAATAATACAAGTCGGCCTGCAGTTGTGAAATGAAGGTTTTCTTTTGAAGTGAACGTTGAAGCGGCTGGAAAGAGAAGATCGTCACGCTTAATAAAATCGTTGTCATTGTCAAAACGATGAGGGTTTCAATGATGGAAAACCCTTTTTCAGAAGAAAGGCTCATCAGCTAACTGATCCATCCGCACCAATCTTGATTTCTGTTCCATCCGGGCAAGATTTGAATTCATCTTTTAAATATTTCTCTGTAACTAATTCATCTATATCAGCAGGATAGCGATTCTTATCAATTTTAAATGCCTGCACTTGACCCTCTACCATTTTTCGAAAAGCTGTACAGCCCTTATCATTGATTGATGAACTTTGCTTTGTCACATTAGGAATGGTTATAAATAAAAGAACCGAGATGACGAGTAGGACAATCATCATTTCAATTAGAGTAAATCCCTTTTGATTTGATATCATAATCATACCTCCATTAAAAATTTTGCATAACTTGAAAAAGTGGAATCATGATAGAGAAATAAATAGACAAAATAAATAACCCAACAAAAACAAATACACTTGGTTGTATGATTTTCAACCACTTGTTGAGACGATTTTCAAATTCCCTCATACAGTAATCGCTGTAAAACATTAATTCATGAGCTAGCTTTCCATTTTTTTCTCCATGACGAATAACTGTTAAAAACTCCGTATTAAAAAGAGAAAATGATTGAAGTGATTCAGGAAGGGTTTGACCGTTATATAGATCTTTCCTTACCTTAGATGCAATAACTTGAAATAGTGGTCGAAATGACTGATTCTCAAATATCAATAACGCCTCATTGATTGACATACCACTTTTAAGCAGATAACTGAACTCCCGTGAAAAAAAATGGATTTGAATCAGTCGTACATAATGGGAAATAACTGGAATAGAGATTGTTAGGTTTGACCTTTTTAGAGGAGGGAGTTTCCTCCATTTGAAATAATAAAACCCAAAACCGAGAAGGATGCACATTAGGATAACCATGATTGTGTGTGGAAGGTAGTGAATCAAATTCATCATCCACGCTATTAGTGGAGAAGGTTGATATCCAAGTGATTCATATAAAAGGAAAAATCGTGGGAAAAGCATCTTTCGTAATAGAATTAGTAGTAGAAACAATATACTAATAAGGATGATTGGATATTGTAACACTTTCTTTAAAGCCTCTTGATCTTCGTGTCTTTTCAATAAGTATTCACCAGAATCAAGTAAGGTTTCGAACACTAGGCCGTGTTTTTCTGCAAAATATATTTGGGCACATACATTATTGGACATTCCTAAATTCAATAATACTTCTGAAATGGCTGCACCATTTTGCAAGTTCTTAATAATTTCAAGTCTTAAATCATCCTTTCCTTTTAGCAAATGGATAAATAGGAAATCTATTGATTCTAATAAGGTATAACCATTTTTTAAAAGTTCTCCTAGTCTTATTAAGATCTCACCTTGTTCCTTAAGTTTCCTCTTCAAAAGCCCACCTCTCATACTCTGAATGAGTTAGATAGCCTAACGCTACCCCTTTATTCAATAAATCCTTTAGCTTTGCATATTGACTAATGCTTTTCTCTCCTTTTGCTTCTTTTAAAACCTGGGACAATGCCTTTCCACTGAGAATTTCATAGACAGAAGTACGTTTTGGGAAATGGATTTCTTTACATTGTTTTACATCCATATCTTTACAGATTGGACATTTTACCTTCACAAGGCGTTGGGCAGAAACGGCAATCAGGGTTTGCTCAATCTCCTGAAATCGAATCCCAAACTCCAGCAAACGGTATATCGCACCTTTAGCATCTCTAGTATGCATGGTTGTTAGTACGAGATGACCAGTAATAATAATAGGACAATGCAATTCATAAGTTCTTTCATTTAACTTAGTCTCTTTATCATTTTCAATGATTTACACTTAATCATTGAAAGGTTATTGGAAAACTAAAAAAGAATGACGGAACATATTGACCCGCCATTCTTTTCCTTAGTTTGTAACTCTTGCAGGATAAACATTAAAAATAAGTTTCGCAAGATCCACGTATAAGTTCTTTCTAGTGGCAACACTCGTTTCATCCCAAGTAGCTAGAATACTTAGCTCCCTTGTGATTGCAACATTTGATCTAGCATAAAAATCTCTTTTCACTGAAAACGTAGCATTTCCGGCACTTTTGTTATCACTTGGTGACCAAAAGCAAAGGTTTCCAATATTATTTTTCAATTCATCTAAAGAAGTATTTCTTTGAGTCGGGTTTTGAGGGTATATATGTTCAATATCAATGCTATCAATATTACTTGTTACGTTCATCGCAGGTTGAGGTATTTCACTTCTGTTTTGCCTATTATACCAAGAGTAGTAATCTTCTAGAGTTGTTAAGAAATACCTAACCTTTTTGATACTTTTACTATTATTTTTATAAACGAGATTATTCACTAGGTTTTCTTCAAAAATTTGGTTATTACAATGGGTATCGATAAGTTTTTTTAAGTCATTAGTATAATTATTAACATTAAAAGATCTGTTTTGTCTCATACTTACAATATAATTTTTATATAGCTGAGATAATCGGTTAGCTCTTAAATTTGAAGCAGTTATATATCTAAATACAAATTTCTCGGTTGCTAGTACTGCATTTTTAAAATCCACTTCTGTTCCAGTTTCATAAATCGCGATTAAAAAAGGGATACAAAGCTTATGCTCTAACTGATTCACTAATAAACTCAATCTTTGCTTTTCCCAAGTTGTTGCAGAAGAATCACTATATGGCCATACTCCTTCCATTAATAATTCGTATGTATCATACAGTTCACTTAGATTAGTTATTGTATTTAAGATTCTTCTTTCTACTTCACTTGTTACATCACCATCAAAGCTAAAAAATTTCCTTTGAAACTGCCTGTGTAAATTACTTTTTTTAATAGTTGCAACATGGGATGTTAAGTATGTCCTAATATACTTATCAGCATTTTTTTTAGCAAGAATATTATCCCAACAGTCTGAGACTCTATTCTGATAACCTGGGTTTGCATCAAGTATCTCTAAAGTAGTAGACCTCAAATAATCACCAATTGCTAATTCTTTTCCACGATCATTAAGAACTTCAAATAATTGATAAGCTTCGTCTAAATTGTCACACACTATATGTATTACCACTGATTGTTCTAATACATTATCTCGAAGGTCTGTTAATTTTTCTATTTGTTCATTTACACTAAGAGTTGAATCGTCTAAAACAGGTTTAATCAGTTTTTTATAAATTGTTTCCCATGCGTGTAATAATTTCTTATGGGATTCAGCTTGAGGCTCAGGAGTATCGTCACTCAATAGTTCCTTAAAAAAGTGTAGATCAATTTTTGAAAGCGTTAGTCTGTTTTCCCTAACAGGTGGTCTTTGTTTAGTATCTTTATATGTAAGATATGTTTCAAATAAGTCGTCAGCAAGTGACTTTGCTGTTTCCTGATCACAGTATGTTCCTCTAACACTCTAGCCTTTTCAGAAAGTCGATTGAACCCATTTCTCAATTGAGCAATTAAGAGAGTAAATGTTGCAATTCTTTGTTGTCCATCTACGATTCTGTATATACGGCCAGGACCATTTTCAGAGAGTTGATGTACACTAACTACTCCACCAAAAAAATATTCTTTTGAAATGTTAGAGATATCACTACAGAATGCTTCAATTTCTTCATTTTCCCAACTATATGCTCTTTGGTGTTTCGGAATAATAAACGGGTTTCTATTGTTAAACAAGTCCCCAATACTATGTTTTTCATTTGCAAGAATAGCCAAATTATTTCCTCCCTTTATAATATCTATTAATACAATTCTACATTTTACCAAAACCCCCTCCTTTTTTCCTGTTTTTTTATGCCTTATTTATAGATTAAATTTTTATTTGTAAGAAATGAAACCTTACTTAAATGGAAATAGAGTTAAATAACCTATTATATGAATAATCAATTAAAAATTTAAAATAAATTTTTAATTCTATACACCCACTAATTTGTAACTATGTGGTAATATAGTAGTTCATTAACAACATAAAAGACGGGGGAATTTCTTATGAAGAAAATACTATTAGGGATTGGTTTATCTACATTACTGCTATTAGCAGCATGTGGAACCGAAGATGCTTCATCTGGAGATAATTCTTCAGACAACAAAAAAACAGAGGAAAAGAAATCAAAGGGAGTTGTAGCCCTAGAAGACTTTGATAAGATGTATAGTGATCCTACAGCATATAAAGGACATTCAGTTGAATTCACTGGGAAAATTTTTGCTGAACCAGAGAAAGACTCTGACGGTACATACATTCAAGTTTTTGCTAAACCGGAGAATTCTGAACAAAATATAATTGTTGGAATAAAAGACCCTGACTTTAAAGTTCAGATGGACGACTATGTAAAAGTGAATGGAATAGTAAAAGATACCTTTGAAGGAGAAAACTTGATGGGAGGCACCATAGACGCTCCTGTTATTGAAGCTGACTCAATTGAAGTCGTTGATTATATTACTGCTGTTTCTCCTACAATTAAAACAATTGAAGTAAATCAAGAACTTGAACAACATGGATATGTAGTACAGGTTCAGAAAATTGAATTGGCTGAAAACCAAACAAGAGTCTATTTAAAAGTACTTAATAATTCAGATACTCCAATATCTTTTTATGCACATGACGCTAAATTAATAGTTGGTAATAAACAACTTGAAGAAGAGTATTTATATGAAACAGGTTTACCAGAAATACAATCTGATATTTTAGCAGGCGTAGAGTCTGAGGGTGTCATAACCTATCCGGCAATAGATCCAAATACTAAAACAATCAAGTTCCACGCAGAGGGTTATAGTGAGAATTACGATATCACAATTGAACCATTTACTTTTGACATCACCGCTGAATAATAAAGGAGGAGGCTGGGACAAAAACTAGCCGAAAACAAAAATAAGAGTCTCTGATCATCAAAAAAGATGGTCAGAGACTTTTTTT